>UQMB01000007.1 GCA_900541925.1 uncultured Bacteroidales bacterium
TCGCAAGACCGTGCCGTACAGAATCAGGCCTCCTGCCGTACGGGACACCTCCGCAGAGCGATTTGGTACGACGGAAGTTCCACAGTGCAGTTTGCGGTGACAGATAACATCTTGACACAGAATCGATTAAAGGTTTTGCCTATCCCCGATATGCGACAGGCAAAACCGTCATCTGCTTGTCTGCCACCGCTCGAATGGCTCTGCCGGAGAAAAGTCGGTCTCTCCGCGAGTGGTAATTTCCACTGGAACATGCCGTGAACAGTAATATCAGGATTGTCGAAAACCATCAAACTGAACCATTGGGGCGTGCACCGTCGCCGGAATGTACGGTCTCCGGCGGCGACAGCTCGGGCGCTGCGGGGAGTTCACGAAAGGCTCTCCTCGCGCCCGACTGTTGCCGGGGTTATCACCAGAAATGTCCAGGCGACCGCTGATTCAGATATGATTGGTGCCGTGCGCACCAGGCCCTTTCTGCGCACGCGGGCTTCTGAAAATCATCGCGGTGAGTGAAAACGCCCCTGGTGCGCACGGCGATGTTCCACGCGTCGGCGGAGGTTCCACGGACGGGGCGCCAGACGAGGATTGTAATCAGCAACTTTGAATCCCCGAATTTTCGCAAAGCTAATTCCCCGTTTTAAGGGCGTATCGGGAGCGGCAGCCTCCTGCTCAACACAAAAGCATCGCAGGAGGCAGCCTGCTCCCGGCGCCCGCCGCCATAGCGCCGAGCCAGGAGCCTTAGTCACACGGCGCAGGTGTGAGCCTATTCTCCGAAAACGGCTCACACCTGGCAGCGACGGATGCCGCAGAGAGCCGCGCAAGGCAGGTTGGCGGCCCGGGTAGCAGCGGAAACGCCAGAATAGGCTCACACCTGGAAGCGGCGGGAGCCGCAGAGGGCCATGCAGGGCAGGTGGAAGGTCAGGTGTGAGCGAAAATGCCGAAAACGGCTCACACCCGGAAGCGACGGAAGTCAGCGCGCGCTGGCGGAAACGGCACAAAAAACACCGTGACCCCGACAGGGGCCACGGTGCAAATTCCAAAGGCCAAAAAGGCCAGTCTCCTCGCGGAGAAGCTACTTCACGATATGTCCTGACATCTGGCCGCTGCAGGCTGCCGCGTTGGCCTCGTCGGTGTCGATGTGCATGGCAAGAGCGTATTTCTCAGAGACGCGCACCACGGTGTCGCCGAAGATGAGTTTGCGTCCGGTCTCCTGCTCAACCTCGACAGATACGATCTGACCGTTCTCCACGCCGAACCTCTCAGCATCGGCAGGCGTCATGTGGACATGGCGCTTCGCGATGATCACACCCTCCGAAAGCTCGACTTCACCGCAAGGGCCTATGATTTTGCAAGGAGCAGATCCGGCCACATCGCCGCTCTCCCTTATCGGAGCCACGATGCCGACGGTACGGGCGTCCGTAAAAGAAAGCTCCACCTGGTTCTCCGGACGCACAGGGCCAAGGATGGAACACTTGAGGCTGGCCTTAGGGCCTACGACCTCAACCTTCTGGTTGGAAGCATACTGTCCCGGCTGGGAAAGCGGCTTCTTCACCTCAAGCTCAAAACCCTTCCCGAAAAGCACGTCGAGGGCTTCACGGGTGACGTGCACATGTCTTGCTGACGTCTCGATGATAAAATTGTCCATGATATTCGATTGCAATTGATTAGTTGTCAAGTTCTGAAACGATGTGCATTGTGTCGCGGGCGATCACGAGTTCCTCGTTGGTCGGAATCATCGCCACCTTGACAGTGGAGTCAGGGGCGGAGATGATGGTCTCGGAATGCGCGTTCTCATTGGCCTCGTTGTCGATCTTGACTCCAAGATATGCGAGGTTCTCGCATACGCGGCGGCGCAGGCGAGGATTGTTCTCACCGATGCCTGCCGTGAACACTATAAGGTCGACACCGTTCATCTCGGCTATGTACGCCCCGACATTCTTGATGGTGTCGTAGGTGAGCTTCTTCAGCGCTATCTTGGCCTGGCGGTCACCGTCGAGGGCAAGCGCGTTAAGGTCGCGCATGTCGGAACTCTTGCCGGAAAGACCGAGGAATCCGCTCTTCTTGTTCATCACCTCAGTCATCTGATCCGGGGTCAGCCCCTCCTTCTTCATTATATAAGGTACGATGTTGGCGTCGATGTTACCGCAACGGGTACCCATGATCATGCCCTCAAGCGGGGTGAATCCCATGGAGGTGTCCACGCACTTGCCGTCCTTGACCGCAGTGATGGAGCTGCCGTTGCCCAGATGGCAGGTGATTATCTTCGAATGCTCAAGATCCAGTCCGGCAAGCCTGGCGCCGCGGCGGGAAACATACTGGTGGGAAGTGCCGTGGGCACCGTAGCGGCGCACGCGGTATTTGGCATAGTACTCGTACGGAAGAGCATACATATATGCGTACGGCTCCATCGTCTGGTGGAAGGCGGTGTCGAATGTGACTACCTGCGGCACCTTCGGGAGCACATGGGAAATGGCGTCGATACCGAGGAGATGGGCAGGGTTATGAAGCGGCGCGAAGTCGCAGCAAATTTCAATCTTCTTGGTGACATCATCGTTGACAAGGGTACTTCCGGAGAAGAAGTCGGCACCCTGCACGATGCGGTGACCGACAGCCTCTATGTCGTCAAAACTCCTGAGCACCCCATGATCAGGATCCACAAGGGCGTCGAGGACCAGTTTCATCCCGACCTTGTGGTCCGGGATAGGCAGAGTCCTGGTGAAAGGCTCCTTGCCCGTAGGTTTATGTGTGATACAACCGTCAGGGAGGGAAATCTTCTCGACGAGGCCCTTGGCCAGAAGTTCATAAACATCATCCCCCTTCATGTCAAGAAGCTGATACTTGATGGAGGAGCTGCCGCAATTGATTACTAAGATTATCATAATGTCATTGAAATGTACTGCAAAATTACGAATAAATATGTACTTTTGGAAGAAACTGCGCAGGGAAAATGGTAGAGGAGAGAGGCATGGCGGGGATTTCCGCAGCATATCTGGCCGGCATCGCGGCGATGGCGGCGGCAGGGCCCGTCACGGGAGTCCTGTACGCGGCAGGTCCGGCCAGTCTCGCCGCCGCCCTCATGTCCCTGCTGCTCTTCTGCAGGAAGGCGGGAGGACCGGCCCCTGTCTACGCGGTCTTCTTCTTCCTCGGCATATTCACATTCTGCTCAAGGGAGCTTTGCGGAGCCATAGTCTGGCAGCGCCCCGAAGCGGCCCAGACTGCGTTCGAACTGCTGAAAGCGGCCATCGCGGACAGCGGGCTGGACAACGGCGCCCTGGTGACGGCGCTGCTGACCGGTGACCGCAGCGGCCTGTCCGCCGGGACCACGAAGGCCTTCAGGGAGGCGGGAGCGGCGCACATCCTGGCCCTCTCCGGGCTGCATCTGGGGATAATCTACGGACTTCTCAAGAAGACAACCTGCTGGGCCGGGCGGAGCCGCATCTCCGAAATTGCCGCGAGCCTTGCAGCCATAGCGGCGGCGGGCTTCTATGTGATGGTGACAGGCTGCGGAGCATCCGTGATGAGAGCCTTCCTGTTCATCTGCCTCAACGAGGCCGCCAGGCTCTGCCCCGGCAGGAGACGGAGCCCGATGTCCATATATGCCGCCGCCCTCACCATACAGTTGACCCTCGACGCTTCCGTCATCCGCTCGGCGGGATTCCAGCTGTCATATCTGGCCATGCTCGGAATTTACCTTGTCTTCCCGAGGCTCGACGCCTGGTACCCCGGCTCCGGAAAGAACCCGCTCAAGAGAATCTGGAGCGCTTAGGCCCTCACCATATCCTGCCAGGTCTTCACGGCTCCGCTGGTGTGGTGGCGATTCGGGTCGTTCCCCGTCTACTTCCTCATCACCAACCTGGTGGCGCTGCCCCTGACAGAGGCCCTGATCATCTGCTCCGCGCTATCCACTACGGCAGCGGCGGCAGGACTGTGCCCGCCGCCGCTGATCCATCTTACCGACCTGCTCTCCGGAGCCCTGCTGGGCTTTCTGGAGGCGGTGGCATCTATTTCCTGACGCACCTTACCGTGGAGGCGAAATCAGTCTGAGACATCAGGCCCCTGTAGACAATGTCCTTGTCATGATAGATATAGCGCAGGACTCCGGAGCCATTCTCGCTGTCCGAGGTCCAGAACGCGGCATACTTGTAAAGGGACTTGTTCTCGAACTTGCCGCTGTCGCAAGTCATATAGCCTGAAGGCATGACGGAAAGACCTGACTTGTCCGTAATCTTGACATCACGCCAGAACTCCCACATCCTGGTGCCGTTGAAATAAAGGTTCCGCATCAGGCTGCCGGCCAGGCCATGCAAGTCCTTCCCCGCCTCGGCGCTCTTGCCGAAAGCGGCTCCGAGAGCGACCCAGTCAGCATCAGAAGGGAGGGTCCAGCCATCAGGGCAGGCGGTCTGCGCCTCAGTCCAGCTGTAATAGCGGCCGAATATGTCCGACATCACATCACATCCGCCATAGGCATGCCCGGCACCTTCCCAGGCGAGGTTCTGACGCATCCAGTCAGTCCCTCCGATATTGGTATAGAAATACTTGCGCCCGTCACGAGTGTCGGTGTAGACCTTGTCGCCCAGCGACTTCATGAATCCGGTGATGGATCCCTTGCCGTCCAGGCCGGCCTTCACCACCGTGAAGGTCTTGGAGGTGCTGGTCCCGTAATATACTCCGTCAGTCGTGAACGCGCCCAAGGTGAGCGAGAGATTCCCGAGCGTGTCCGGAATCTCGAAACTGAATACCTTCTTCCGGACAGTCCCGTCACCGGCAATGAGGGTGTCGTAGACGGCGGTGGCCGGATCCTTGAAGTAATATCCTATCTTGCCGCCGTCCCCGCGGGTCACGGTCATCAGCGTGTCGATGCAGAACGACTTGGTGAAACCCTCTGACACATAAGCCGGGACGCTCAAGGAAAGCGAACCGCTCAGGTACAGTTTCGTGTCTTCAGAGTTTTTTTTGCACCCCTGAAGCAGCAGGGCCGCACATGAGAGGGCCACAAGTGATATTTTCCAGATTTTCATCCTCGATAATTTCTGTTACAAAATGCAAATATAGTGACTATCGCGCGCAGTTTTGCACTAAAATCCTGTAACTTTGTGCAAATACTTTGCCGAAAACATGAAGTTCATCCCAAAAACACTGCTCATCCTGACGGTGATAAGCGCGGCAGGATGCAGCCGGAGCCGATACGAAACCTTCAGCGGATACGCCCAGGGAGGCACATACAGCGTCAAGGCCAACCTCAAGGGCGTGAGCGTCCCGAGAGAGACCGTGGCCGCCGCCATAGACTCCCTCCTGGAAGAAATCGACTTCAGCATATCCGGCTACAACAAGAGCTCCCTCCTCAGCAGGCGCAACGCCGGAGAGGAGATAGTGCCGGACAGGCACTTCAAGGCGCTCCTCGAACTGTCCGACAAGTATTATGAGATGACGGACGGGGCCTTCGACGTGTGGTCCGCCCCCCTGTTTGACATCTGGGGATTCGGGTTTACCGCCGACTCCCTCCCCTCCCCTGAGCGCATCGCAGCCGCCAAAGCCCTGTGCAAGGAGCACAAAGTGGTGAACTTCAACGCTATAGCCCAAGGATACACTTGCGACGTCATCGCTTCGTACCTGTATTCCATAGGAGTGAAGGACATGCTGGTGGACATAGGCGAGATCTACTGCGACGGACTCAACCCGGGCGGGAAGGGTTGGAGCATAGGAGTTGACAACCCGGTGGACGGCAACAGCACCCCGGGCAGGGACCTGCGCGGGATATGGCGCTCCGACGGAAGCGGACAAGGCATCGTGACATCCGGAAACTACCGCAAGTTCTACATCCGGGACGGAAAGAAATACGCGCATACGATAGACCCGAGAAGCGGGATGCCGGTGCAGCACGACCTGCTGAGCGCCACGATAGTGGCTGCGAGCGCGGCGGAGGCGGACGCCCTCGCCACGGCGTGCATGGTGATGGGTCCGGACGCCGCCCGCGAATTCGTGCTTTCGCACCCCGGGATAGAGGCTTACCTCATCACATCCGGCGGGACGTGGGCGTCCGGAGGATTCTGGACTGAAAAGTAATTTCAGGCAAATTCGCTATCTTTGCAGTTTAAAGACACAGACAATGGAAGAAAGATATATGGACATCGACAACATCGGCCTGGACTATAATACGGAAAGGGAAAAACTGGCAATGCCCGAGTACGGGCGCAACGTACTCAAGATGGTGGAGCACCTGCGCACCATACCGGACAGGGACAAGCGCACCGAGCAGGCACGTGCAGTCATCAAGGTGATGGAAATACTCAACCCCCAGGTCCATCTCCAGGAGAACTATGAGCACAAGCTCTGGGACCAGCTGTACATGATAGCCGACTTCGACATCGACGTGGACTCTCCGTATCCATGCCCGCAGAAGGAGGAGTTCACCACGGCCCCTGTGCCGCTCCCGATGAAAGACGACAGGATCAAGGCAGCCCACTACGGCCGCAACATCGAGAAGATAATCAACCTGCTGTGCGGCGAGCCGGACGGCGAAGTCAAGACTGAGATGATACGCTGCCTGGCCATATACATGAGGCAGCAGTACCTGATATGGAACAAGGACAGCGTCGCCGACGAGACCATATTCGCCGACATCGAGAAGATATCCGACCACAGGCTCAAGGTGCCGGAAGGGCTTGATCTCGGGAAAATCTCCGGAGACGCAAGTTTCGCCCGCCCGGGCCTCGGCATCAACTACGGGGGACAGCAGGGCGGACAGAAGAACAACCGCCAGCACAAGAACAACAGAAGGCAGAACAGGAAGAAATAATGAGAATCTGGGACAGATGGGACGAGAACGAGAGAGCCGCGGCAATCCGGGTAGCCGGACTGCTGGTGGCAGCTCTCACCGTGTTCGTATTCATAGCCACCGCCTCTTATCTTTTCCACTGGCAGCAGGACATGAGCCTGTTCGAGGGTGGTGCCGCCTCTGAAATAGGCAACGCGGCAGGCAAGGTCGGCAACCGCACCGGGTACTTCCTCGTATGCGAGCTGTTCGGACTCGGAAGTTTCGCCCTTCTTCTCATCCTGGCAGCCGTCTCAATCAGGCTGCTCTCGCACAAATGGCGCCAGTCCCTTGTCAAGACGGGGCTCATAGCACTTTTCGGGGCGTGCATCGCCTCGCTCGCGTTCGCATTCATAGGAGAGCTGGCCTCCCTTGGCGACATCTTCGGAGGAGGCCTCGGCGGAAGATGCGGAGCCAAGATCGTCAGCTGGGCGGAAGAGCAGGTTGGAGTGCCCGTCACGGGCATCATCATAGTCGTGCTCATCGTCGCGCTGCTGATATTCTCGTCGCGCGGATTCAGCAGGTGGCTCGCTACGGTCGGCTGCAAGAAAAAGGAGAAGCAGCCCCA
This sequence comes from uncultured Bacteroidales bacterium, assembly GCA_900541925.1. Classification (GTDB taxonomy): domain Bacteria; phylum Bacteroidota; class Bacteroidia; order Bacteroidales; family UBA932; genus Cryptobacteroides. Next base: position 7,377 of record UQMB01000007.1, read on the forward strand.
AACCCCTGAGGCAGAAGACGACAAGTCGCTGCAGGAAGCTCATGAAGATGAAGTAGATGAGCAGCAGGACGACATCGCCGGCGAGATAGCGGAGACCATGCCTGACTTCGGCGAGACTCCGGCAGCCCCGGACGAGCAGGTGAAGACGATGGCGCTCACGGCGGAAAATCCGCAGGACAGCACGCAGCAGAGTGAGGCGCAGGGCAGTTTCACCGTGGTCAAGGGAGATGTCCTCGACACCGACGTCACCAAGGACCTCACGCCGATAGACAACAGACTCGACCCGCCGGACGGGCTGCCTGACTACAAATTCCCGTCACTCGACCTTCTGAAATCCCACTCAAGCGGGCGCAGGGAAGTGTCCAGCGAGGAACTCACGCGCAACAACAACAAGATACGGGCGACCCTCGCCAACTACAAGATCCAGATTACCGACGTCAAGGCCATAGTAGGGCCTACGGTGACTCTCTACAAGGTATACCCCGCCCCGGGAGTCAAGATTGCGGAGATCAAGAGACTCCAGGAAGACATAGCGCTCGCCCTCAACGCCAAGGGCGTGAGAGTCGTGGTGCTTTCGGACGCGGTGGGCATAGAAGTGGCCAACGACTACGCGTCCATCGTGCCGCTCAAGGCGCTGCTCAACGACAACGAGTACCGCAACAGCAAGGCCGACCTTCCGGTGGCGATAGGCTACACCATCACCCAGAAAGTGAAGGTCTTCGACCTCGCGGATGCCCCGCACCTGCTGGTGGCGGGCGCGACCAAACAAGGCAAGTCGGTAGGCCTCAACGTAATAGTGACATCGCTCCTGTACAGCAAGCACCCTTCAGAGCTGAAATTCGTGTTCATAGACCCGAAGATGGTGGAGTTCTCCGTGTACTCCAAACTCCTGAAACACTATCTTGCGGTGCTGCCTGACGCCGGCTCCGAAGAGGAGGAACAGGAGAACGCCATAGTCAAGAAGCCTAAGGACGCAGAGAAAGTCCTCCGCTCCCTCTGCCTGGAGATGGACCAGAGATACGAACTGCTCAGCAAGGCCGGGGCCAACAACATCCGCCTCTACAACGAGAAATACAAGTCCCGCCGCCTCAATCCGGAGAAGGGACACCGTTTCCTGCCATATCTGGTGGTGGTGGTCGACGAGTACGCCGACCTCACGATGAGCCAGGGGGCGAGTCCGGAGACCAAGTCGGCGAGCCGCAGCATCACGAACTCTATAGTCCGTCTGGCCCAGAAGGGACGCGCGGCAGGGCTGCATGTCATACTCGCCACCCAGAGACCGTCTGTGGATGTCATCTCCGGCGTCATCAAGAGCAACTTCCCTATGCGTATCGCCTTCCGCGTCGCGTCAAGGACCGACTCCATGACAATCCTCGACAGCCCGGGAGCCGAGAAACTCATAGGACGCGGCGACATGCTCTTCTCCGCCAGCATAGAATCGGAGCGCATCCAGTGCGCACTCGTGGATGTGGACGAGGAAGTTGAAGGAATCACCAGATTCATCGGCGAGCAGAGAGGCTACGGCAAGAGCTACAACAGCCCGTACTACCTCCCGTCCGTGGAAGACTCCGCCGCAGAAGGCGGGGAAGCCGGAGGAGGCGTAGACATGCACAGCCTCGACGAACGCTTCGAAGAGGCCGCCAAGATGGTGGTCACCACCCAGAAAGGCTCCACTTCCGACCTCCAGAGGAAGCTCGGGATGGGCTACGCCAAGGCCGGAAGGGTTATGGACCAGCTGGAGGCGGCAGGCATCGTCGGCCACCAGGAAGGCTCCAAGCCGCGCCAGGTGCTTGTGCCTGACCTTAACACCCTCCAACCTATCCTGGACGCATTCCTGAAGCACTGATGAGAAGACTTCCGCTCATATTGGCCCTCGCCCTGTGCCCCCTGCTGCTCCAGGCGCAACAGCTGCCGGAGAAGCAGATACAGGAAATACTCGGCCGTCTGGACAGCGACCGGGTCAGTCTTGAATACGACTGCGAGACGCAGGGAGCGTCACCCCTGCGTCTTAGCGGGACCATCATCCTGCAAGGCAACTGCTACTTCGCCAAGGGCAACGGGATGGAGATCTACTGCGACGGGCAGACACGGTGGACGGTGGATCCGGAAGAGAAGGAAGTCTATATCGAGCACTCCGGTGGCATACGGGAGATTCTCGACGGAGACAATTCCCTCAAGAGCCTCAGTCTCAAAAACATAAAATATATCCCGCAGACAGGCGGCCTGCGGGACTTCAGATTTGACAGCTCGTCTCTGGACTCATCCTGGGTCGTCACCGACCTGCGCGAGGAATGATGATGCTGTATGTCTTGCCAGCCTTGTTGAGGAGTTTGCTGTCACGCAGCCACAGGTTCGCGCCCTTGAGCTGGGCATAGCTGATTCCGTTCTCCTCGGCGAAATCCACCAGGTTCTCTATCGGGCCGCTCACCTCCACCGTCTTGGCCGGAGGATAATAAGGATACCTCTCCGAATGCGGCACATCGAATCCGAAGTCGGATGGCCTCTCGAAGAACATCTTAGCGGCCAGCACCCTGAACATATAGCGTGAGGTCTCTTCCACCAGCCAGAGGTCAAGCGCGCTCGTCTGCCTCTGGTCGGCGAGCTTGCGGGTGATGCCGTTCTGCCCTCCGTTGTAGCTCGCGGCTACAGTCATCCAGTCCCCGTATTTGGCGTATGCCTTCTTGAGGTAGTCACAGGCCGCCTTTGTCGACTTCTCTATATTGTAGCGCTCGTCCACCTCGGCACTCACCTCAAGCCCGTATTCCCGGGCCGTGGACTTGGTGAACTGCCACAGCCCCGCCGCTCCGGCCGAAGAGACGGACTTGGGGTCCAGATTGCTCTCTATGGCCATGAGGTATTTGAGGTCCTCCGGCACGCCCTCCCTGCGCAGGACAGGCACCACCTGGGAGAAAATACGCTCCGACTTCTTGAGAAGCAGGGTGGAGTTGGTGTGCATGTATGTGAATGCTATAAGTTCCCGGTCCATCCTCTCATACAGGTCACTGCGGTCAAAGCGTATCGTCTGGCCCGCGAACACCACCTTCTCCGGCACGCGCGGAGGCTGTTTGTGCAGTTCGGACTCAGTCTGACCGCATGAAGAGGCCGCAGCCAGAAGCAGCCCCGCCGCAAAAACCAAAAATCTCTTTATCATATGATTTCCATTTTATCTTCTTCTACATACCATATCACGGCGGCAAGCACATTGTATCCAAGCTGACGGTATATGGCAGCATAATTGCCGACCTGCCGCAGGTACCTGTCCTCCGGACGGGCGAACTTGAAATCCACCACGACCACGCCCTCCGGACGCACGATGACCCTGTCAGGGCGGTACTCCCTGCCGTCTGCGGCAAACAGCGAGGTCTCGTTCAGCACGCGCACCTCCCCGTCTTCCGATGACGGGAACCACTCAGGATGGGCCGCGATGCGCTCCGACAGCATCTCGCGGGCCTCCAAGGCGTCCCGGGCATCAAGCGAGCCGTCCATGAGGGCAGCCTCCACAGCCGGCGCCAGATCATCCGCCGACACTACGGCGGACAATATATTGTGCAGCACCACTCCCCGCAGACGCGCCGACGCCTTCACTCCTGTCTGTCCGTCATCCCCGAAGAAGTCGGCGGCATCGGAAGAAGGGGCGAGCCTGCCGGCAAGAGGCACGGAAGCGAATTCTATCGGGAATTCCTCCTCCGGCGAAGCCTCCTTGCGCTCCATGCGGCTGAAATCATATCCCTCCCCGAAACTCTTCTCGTCACAGCATCCCCCGAACTCGTAGAGCAGGTCGCTCATCTTCTTATAGTCCGGACGGCCCGACTTCAGGGATTTCTTGAACGTGGCCGTCGGCGGGGCGGAGATGATGTGCAGGCATTTCCCGGCACGGGTCAAGGCCACATAGAAAAGGTTCATGTTGTCCACAATCTGACGCCGCCTCTCCTCGTCCACGGCCCCGCTGAAACATGAGGATTCGGCCTGCGACCCGAGGTTGACAGGATAGATTCCGTAAAGGCAGGACGGCAGACGGGCGCTTTCGGCGTCGAGGCGGCACCAATGCACCCCGCTCTTGTAGAAACCGACCTTGTCCGCATAAGGGAATATGACATAGGGGAATTCCAGCCCCTTGGACTTGTGTATGGTCAGTATCCTGACTGCGGCCGAGTTCTCGGGAGAGCCGATGAAGCGTTCCTGCCCCTCCCAGTGCTCCAGGAAATACCTGAGGCTGTTGCCGTTGACCTCAGTCCAGCTCTGGAGTTCATCCATAAAGGCCTGGATGAACAGGGTTTCGCCCTCGAACGAGGCGGGATCGCGGTCCTTCAGGGAGCGGAGCAGCGACTCGCACAGGTCCACCAAGGAATGATAAGTCTGCGGGAAAGTGATGCCGAGCGACTCGGCGAGGAACGAACTGATGCTGTCGTCCGGGTTCTCGAAGGCGCCAAGCAGGGCCGTCAGACGGCGCACCACACCCGAGGACTTCATGTTGAGAGAGTCGTCCGAGATGACCGGCACCTTGTTGGAAATCAGATAGTCCGCTATGTCCGCCCCCTGCTTCTTGCCGCGCACGAGCACGGCTATGTCGCCCCAGCCGGCACCGGCCTCGCGTGCCTTCGTGACAGAACTCATCACGGCCTCAAGCTGATCCTCGCAGAAACTCAGGCGCACCAGCCCTTCCTGCTCATCGGCAGTCATCGGCGTCTGCGAGACATCTGAATAGATGTCCTCAAGCCCCAGAGCCTCCGCCGCCCGGGTGAAGAAAGCGTTGTTGAACGACACCACCCGGCGGGTGCTGCGCCAGTTGCAGTCAAGGGTCTCAATGTCAGCCTCGGGGAACTCCTCCTTGACCTTATGGGCGAGCAGGTGCCAGTCGGAATCCCGGAAGCGGTAGATGCTCTGTTTCACGTCACCCACGACAAGGCTCCCCTCGCCCCTGGACTCGCTCTCCCGAAGCAGCGGGAGGAAATTGTCCCACTGTATGTTGGATGTATCCTGGAACTCGTCCAGCAGGAAGTGTTCATACCTGACACCGAGCTTCTCATACACGAACGGGGCGTCCGAGCCGTTGATGATGTCTCTCAGGATGGTGTTGGATTCATCCAGGCACATCAGGTTCTTCTCCTTCAGCAGGGCCTCGAACTCCCGGTAGAACTCCCCGGCAAGGCCGAGGCTGAATGTCAGGGAGTTGACGATGAATGCCGTGGCATATGCACTGTAGGCCTCATCGATATAGGAGGCGAGCTCCGGGTCTTTGGCAAGGAGTCGTTTGCCCGGCATCTTTATGAAGTCGCCGGCGCTCACATCAAGCCCGTGCGACTTAAGGGTCGCCGCAAAATCCCTTATGATGGCGATGCAGGCCTTGCGGACTTCCAGCAGGCGCTTCTGTGCGAAAGCCTCCGCATCGTCCGCCCCGGACTTCTCGGAGAGCTCGCGATGCTCTTCGGACTTGAGAAGGCGCCCCATCTCGTAGAGGCTGTCGTCTATGCTCAGGCGCTTGCCCTGCTCCAGGCTTTCGGAGATGCTGGCCTTTATCCACGAGAGCAGCTCCTTGTTGTCAGGGGTCAGGGAGTCGAGTATCCTGTCCATCGATTCGCGTATCAGCGAATCTTTGTCCAACTCTATCTGATAGTCGGCGAACTGCCCGATCTCTCGGGAGAACGACTTGAGCGTCTGCTGGAAGAACTTGTCTATCGTGCTCACCGAGAAGGAGCCGTAATCGTGCAGTATATCCACCAGCAGGCGCCTCGCCTTCGGCTTGTCCGAGCGGTAGAGGTCACGCAGGATGCGGCTTTTCATCTCCGCCGTGGCCTTGTTGGTGAATGTGACGGCGAGTATGTGCCTGTAGGCATCCGGGGACTGGCTTCCGAGGAGAAGCTCAGTGTATGTCTTGGAAAGCCGGTAGGTCTTGCCCGAACCGGCGCTGGCCTTGAGTATCTTCATCGTCCGCAAATGCTTTTGAAATCACAGTAGCTGCAGGTCTTCGCGTCAGAAGTCCGGCGGAAAGGCACGGAGCAGTCGGATATCTCCGCCAGGAGGGCGGCCAGCCGCTCCTCCATCAGGGCGTTGAAACTGCCGTTCAGGCGGACATTCTCAACGCTCTTGACAAAGAGTCTGGATGTCTGATAGATTGAGTTCACGAGCGTCTTGCCGGCAAACTCCGGGTCGGAAGATATGAAACGGTCATAGAGATACAGCTGGAGCGCGATTTTGGGCCGCTTGTCATTGTCGGGGCCGAACAGCAGGTCAACGACCTCCTCCGCATTGGCCTCGGTGATGATGAAGTCGTTGTCCGTGACCTTTCCCGTCTTGTAGTCCACAATCCTGACCTCCCCCGGGTTGATGCTGTCGAGCCTGTCGATATATCCTACGAAGCGGAACCCGCCTATCTCAGCCCTGCGCTTCTGCTCAAGGCCGAGGATGGAGATGCGTCCGGCGGCGCTGGCCCCCAGAAGCAGCAGATCGCTCTCCACGGTCTTGCGCACATAGCGGCATATCATGTCTTCGAATATGAGGTTGCGCCCAGCCACTTCAAAAGAGTTGAGCTGTTTCATTATCAGGGCGTGGACAGTGTCCTGGATGGCGTCTCCTTTCAAAAGCCCCTTCAGATACGGCCCGTCGAGCGTGCCCGACGGCACCGAGTACAGGGTCTGCATCGTCTCGTGGAAGACGCTCCCGACCATTCCGCTGTCCAGCGTCTCCGCGACTTCTTCCTTGGCGTTCAAGCCCTTGACCGAATGGTAATAGAACTTCGCCGGGCAGCTCAGATAGTTCTGCAGGGCCGATGCGGAGAGATTCCTGTGCAGGCGCAGCGTCTCCACATCCACCGCCGTCTTGGGTATGCTGTCCGGCTCGACGCTCTTCTTGATCGGAGCCTTGGCCACAAAGCGTCTGAGCGGCACGCCGAAATGCATCTCAAGCTGCTTGATATAGCGGCTCTCCTCCCCGCTCTTGATTCCTTCGGTGCGGGAATCCATCAGCATCCACACATTCTCCGCCCGCTGTATCATACGATAGAAGTAGTAGGCCCACACGGCATCCTGATACTCATACGAAGGCAGGCCGAAACCGCGGCGCAGCTCAGCCGGGATGAAAGACGAACTGACGCTCCGCCTCGGGAAGATTCCCTCGTTGCAGCTCAGGATGATGATGTTGTCGAAGTCAAGCGCCCTCGTCTCAAGCGGTCCCATGATCTGGAGCCCCTTGAGAGGTTCGCCCTTGAACGGCACCGCCGCGCTGCCGACCATCCTGTCCAGGAGGCGGAACCAGGTCTGCGGCAGCACGGGAAGAGGGCGGCGCGCAAGCCTGCCGACGGCCCGATAGTACTCGGCCGCGAAGTCAAGCTCCATCGCCATGTCCGGGACATTCTTAAGCAAGGGGGCTATGCCGGAGAGCACCTCACGCTGATAGTTCCCTATACGCTCCGTCTGGCCGGCATCGGCCTCGCCGGGAGCGGTCACCACCGGACGGAATATGAGTTCCATCACCGGGTCGCCGGCGAAATCCGCTGCGGGGATGTAATACCGGGCAGCTTTCCTTATCTCCGCGATCACATCTTCTCCCTGCGACGAGACCACAGACTTGAAGACACTGTTGGAGAATATGGCCCAGACCTGCTTATGATAGAAGTGCCACTCCCCGCCCTTCTCCCTGAGGTGCATCTGGAGGGCTGATACCTCGTTCATCAGTGACCACAGCCCGCTGCCGCGCATAGGGTAGCCCATGGTCACATTGATGTCAGTGACATGTTCCGGTATCGAATTGAGCACCGGCAGCAGCAGGGTCTCGTCCGGGAGCACCACTGCCGTCTCCATCCCCCTTGCGCCAAGTCTTGAGAGAATCTCCGGGAGCTGCGAGGCCTGACCCACAGAAGAAGGCACGCTGAGCACATTCACCTGAGGGACGCCGGCTATCTCTCCCCCGTCAGGCTCGAAGGCCTGGGGGAATTCCAGCACATTGTCCGCCATGAAAAGGGATGACTTGTTGTGCGAGTCGCGGATCATGGAGCCGCTGTAGTCCCAGCAGAACTCGGCAAGCGAGGCGTCGCGCATCTTGCGCATCAGACGCTTCTCGCACTCGTTGAGCGCGTTGAGTCCCACGAAGACATATTTGTCCACATCCGCGAAGCCCTGCCCGAGGATGTCCAGCACGGGCTCGCCGGCAAGCCTCTCCGCCATGGAGCGGTACACCTGTCCCTCGTACGCAAGGCCCGCGTCACGAAGGCACCGGTTGAAAGAGCGGTACAGGGGCAGGAGTATGTCCCATATCTTGCGGAACTCGTCCTTGTAGCGGCCTCCCGTGCGGAAATGGGAGACAAAACGGCGTATGGCCTCTTCCTGCGAAGGTTCGAGGTACTCGAAGCTGTCCTGCATCTTCCGCAGGTCGGATATGTTGGCGAAGAGAGACTCCGCCTTGACGAGGTACTTGTCCACATCGTTGAAATCCGACAGCAGCACGCCACCCCAGAAGATGAACTCGTCCAGGCTCTCGTGCGACGGATTCAGCGCACAATAGCAGTCGTACAATTCGAGCAGCAGACAGATCTGGTCCGCCTCCCTGACGCCGGCCGCCTGATAGAAGAAGTCCTTCATCGTGCAGACCTTCGGGGACATCAGCGGGCGGGCGCTGTCACGGACAAGTTCGCCGAGATATTTGCGGAAGAACACCTCGGCACGGCGGTTCGGGAAGATGAAGCAGATACGCTCCACGCTTCCCGCAGCGAAATAATGCCGCGCGACCTGCAGGAGGAAAGGATCCATGGCCCGGCTATTCCTCGACGAGGAACATAGGATCCCAGGCCGGAAGCTGTACCGGCTTCTGTTCCAGCATCTTGAGCACATCTTCAGGCACAAAGCGCCTCTCGACCACAAGACGGAACATATACTCGTCGAACCACTCGTCGGTCATGATGATGTTGCCCTTGTATCCTGACGCGGGGCCCCAGCTGTTCTCGACCATCCACTTCTGCGGCTTGCCGTCCTTGACATCCACGGCGATAAGGGTCATGGCGTGGGATGAACCGCTGGAATGGGTCATGACCCTCTGCTTCTTGTCCATCGACAGGTCAACGCCCAGGAGGGACTCGTAGTCGAAGTTCTTGAGGTCGGCGACACCGCTGGTGCGGTTGAGATACTTGGCCACGTCACAAGAGAAGTACATCGCCTTCCCCGCCCTGATGGACGCAATGGCCATCTCCTTGATGCGGTCCATAGGCAGATTGACATAGAGCCAGTTGTGTCCGTCATAAGTGTGGCGGTCGTACTGGATTTCGTATACCTTCCCGTACTCGCGGCAAGGGTCGTTCATGAGCATCACATAGCCGTTCTCAAGATCATATCCGAGCAGCTCATTGTAGAACTCCACCGGAGTGTAGGTCTTGTCCTTCCACTCGAAAGACGCAGGCGGCACGCCATATGCGAGGGCGAGCAGGCGGTACACGTCCCCGAGCATCTCGGTCTTCCTGTTCTCGAGGTAGGACGGGATGTTCTTTTTCTTCACCCCGGACGGGGTCTCGCGGAGTTCCAGGCCATACTTGCGCAGCAGGGTCTTGAGCTGCGTGCAGAAGGCCGATGTGTTGTTGGCAATGTAGCTCTCAGGCATCACCCCCGAAGGCACGAGACCGTATTTGGTCACCAGGTCGGCGACCCCCGTGAATGTGCCTCCGTCGCTGAGAGGATTGGAGAAGAGCCAGTCCACCTGCCTGTCCTCGAAAGGCAGGTCCCTGGTGTCGATGACCGCCTGGAGGAAGAGGTTGGACTTCTCGAGCTGGTCCCAGAAGAAGCAGTAGGACTGCGAGAACTGGAAATCCCCGAGGTTATATTTCTCGATGGCCGCGGCCCGGAGCACATTGAGCCCCGTGAACAGCCAGCAGCGTCCGGATGACTTCTGATCGGTGATGCCCACGGTCTTGACCCTGTCGGAGAACTCGGTGTCAATCATCGCCGAGTTGTCCGCGTTGGCGGCAAGCACGGTGACCGATGCGGTGTTGAGGGCGTTGCGGATGGCCTTGTCGGACGCTGTCCCGGCATAGGACTTCTCGATTCTGCTCAGCATCTCCGGAGTGATGCTGCCTTTCTGCTGCGCGCCGGCGCACACGCACAGGAGCGCCATGGCGATTGTTGCTGTTCTTCTCATTGTCTATCTGGTTATTATTCTTTCTATTCTTCTCGGTATCGAAGTGAGTATCTCGTAAGGGATGGTCCCCAGGATGTCAGCGAGTTCGGACACTGTCGGATCCTCGCCGAATATCGTGACGGTGTCCCCGACCTTGGCGTCAATCCCGGTGATGTCGAGCATGCACATGTCCATGCAGATGTTGCCTATCGTGGGGGCGCGGTGGCCGTTGACGCTGAACGACGCCGCCCCGCAGCCGAGGTGCCTGTCTATGCCGTCGGCGTACCCGGCCGGGATGGTCGCGATCACCGTGCCCTCGGGTGCCACATGCCCGTGCCGGCCATAGCCTATCGTCCCGTCCTCGGGACGCAGAGTCTTGATTTGCAGTATCTTGACCTTAAGCGAAGCTACCGGGGCGAGTTTCACTCCCGGCAGGGCGCTGATGCCGTATATGCCTATGCCGAGCCTCACCATGTCAAACTGATATTGAGGGAAACGCTCGATGCCGGCCGAATTGAGGAGGTGCCACATCGGCCTGTAGCCCAGAGCCTGAGTGATGTCTCCGGCATTGCGCACGAACATATCCGTCTGCCCGAGGGTGAACGCGTCCTCCGACGGGTCTTCCGACGCCGCGAGATGGGAATATATCGACTTGACTTTCACCTCGTCGTGGGTTTTGAGAAAATCCAGCAGAGCCGGGATCTCGGATGTCATGAAGCCCAGGCGGTGCATGCCCGTGTCAAGCTTGATGTGGACGGGGAAATCCTTCATCCCCCTGGAACGCAGCGTCTCGCAGAGTGCCTGGAGCGTATACAGGTTCGGGATGCCTGGTTCGAGGCGGTTGTCTATAATCTCCGGGAAGAAGTCCGTCCCGGCCGTGAGGACAAGTATCGGCAGCGATATGCCGTTAGCCCTCAGCTCCATGCCCTCCACCGGAAGGGCCACGGCCAGATAGTCTGCGCCTTCGGCCTGAAGCATCGAGGCGAACTCCACCGCCCCGTGTCCATAGGCGTTGGCCTTGACGAGCACGAGCAGCTTGGTGGAAGGCTTGAGAAGGGAGCGGAAGTAGCGGTAGTTGCTCCTGCAGCCCGGCAGACTCAGTTCCAGCCTCGAAAAATCGTTAACATTGTACATACAATGTACAAATATAAGCAATCCCGCAGACAGAAAAAACCGGTTCGGTGTAAAAAAGTGGAACAAAGTGTAACAAAATGTAAAAATTTCTCAAATTTTCACTATCTTTGACCCTGCGTATAAGAAACTATTGAATGGTCACTTTCATCGGAGAATACAATGCCAGACTGGACGACAAGGGGAGACTCGTCTTCCCCGCGCCGCTCAAGGCCGCATTGGTTCCGGGCTGCGACCAGAGATTCGTCATCAAGAAGAACCTTTTCGAGCCATGCCTGGAGATGTACACGATGGAAGAGTGGGAGAGGCAGTCGGGCGAGATGAAGGCGTCTCTTGACTTGACTTTCAACAGACAGCACGCAACATTCTGGAGAGAATATATGCGCGACCGCGATGTGGTGGAGCCGGACCCGAAGTTCGGCCGCATCTCGATCAGCCGCAAGCTCCTCAGTTCGATAGGTGTGAACAAGGAAGTGGTTTTCTCCGGCAATGATTTCAAGATCGAGATCTGGGCCAAAGAGAAGTACGAGGCTTCCGCCATCTCAGACGAAGAATTCATTGCCATAGCGGAAAGCCTCTCCAAGAAATAAGGAGAGACGCCCGATGTCAGAATATCATAATCCGGTACTGTTATACGAAAGCGTGGACGCCCTCGTGCAGAAGGCGGACGGGCGCTATGCAGACGCCACCTTCGGCGGCGGCGGGCACAGCCGCGAGATTCTCTCGCGCCTCTCCCCGCAAGGACGGCTGATCTCGTTCGACAGGGACGCCGATGCCCTCTCCGGGGCCCCGGAAGACGGCCGTTTCACTCTGGTACACAACAATTTCAGATTCATACATAACTATGTCATGCTCTACGGTGCGCAGGAGGGCTTCGACTCCCTGGACGGCATACTGGCCGACCTCGGCGTCAGCTCACACCAGTTCGACACGGCGGACAGGGGCTTCTCCTTCCGCTACAGCGCCCCGCTGGACATGCGGATGAACGCGCAGGGCGGCAAGACGGCCGCGGATATCGTCAATTCTTATACGCAAGAGGAACTGGAGCGGGTTCTCAGGCTCTACGGTGAGCTGGACAACGCCCGCAGGCTGTCCGGGCTCATCGTCTCCGCCAGAGACAAGGCTCCCGTCCTCACCACCGACGATCTCCGCAGTGCGATCTCGCCGGCTCTGCCCTCATTCGCCGAGCACAAGTTCCTCGCAAAAGTCTATCAGGCCTTCAGGATAGAGGTCAACGAAGAGATGCGCTCGCTGGAGAAGTTCCTCCAGGGCGCCGCTCTGTCGCTGCGTCCCGGAGGCAGGCTGGTGGTCATCACATACCACTCCCTCGAGGACAGGATGGTCAAGAACTTCATCCGCAGCGGAAGGACGGACGGGGTGGAGACCAAGGACAGTTTCGGCAGGAACACGGCCCCTCTCAAGGCGGTCAACCGCAAGCCGATACTGCCGCAGGAGTCTGAAATAGAAGGCAACACTCGCGCGCGCAGCGCGAAACTCAGGATAGCGGAGAAGGTATGAAAGTCTGGAGACTGTCCGACATAAACTCCCTGCTGAAGAATGTCTTCCATGCGGTGATGAAGGGTGAGTTCCTGCTCAGGCTCAATGTGGGCAAGTACTTCATCCACATCATCTACACCTTCTTCCTCTTCGGGATGGTCATCTGGACGAGCCTCGCCATCGAGACCACGATGGCCAAGGTCGAGCGCAACAAGGCCGTCCTCAAGGAGCTTGAGATCGCGAACGCGCAGAAATACTACGACCTCGCCAAAGCCAGCGGAAGATACGACGTGGAGCAGAGGCTGAAGTCGATGGGATCGGAAGTGGGCGAGGCCCGGAAGCCCGCCACGGAAATGGCAAGATGAAAGGGACGGAGAACATACAGAAACCTCACAGAGACCGCATAGGCGTGGTGCTCTATGTCCTCTATGTGCTCATGCTCATGGCATCGGTGGCCCTGATCGTGCGCATCGCCTGGATCCAGCTCTTCTTCCACCCGGACCAGAGGATAGTCTCCGCCCTCACCCCGTCCAGCACCATACGCTCCATAGAGCCGGAGCGCGGCAAGATTCTCGACGCCCAAGGCAGGCTCCTCGCCATCTCCTGCCCTACCTACCAGTTCTACATGGACTGCACCGTACGCAAGGAGACCAACACCCCGGACCAGGAGAAGGAGTGGCTCTCCAAGGCCCGTGAACTCTCCGAGGGGCTCGCCGGGGAATTCCCGGGGACCAGCCAGGACGCATTCTACAAGATGATAGTGAACGGCCGCAAGCAGGGCCGCAAATATGTACGCATCGGCACGCCGGTAGACCGCAACGCCTACAACCGCATCATCTCCCTCCCCCTCTTCAGGGAGGGCAGGTACAAGAGCGGGATGATAGTGGAGCAGGAGAACGTGCGCCGCTACCCTTACGGCGAGCTGGCCCGGCGCACGATAGGGTTTGTCCGCAACAACAAGTCACAGGTGACCAACACCCACATCGGCCTTGAGGGCAAGTTCGACTATGTGCTCCACGGCAAGGAGGGACGTGAATACCTGCGCAACACTGACAACGGCCGCATCCGCAACAGCGACAGCAGTTTCGTAAAGGCCGTGGACGGCCAGGACCTCAGGACCACCCTCAACATCGACTACCAGGAGATCGCCGACATGGCCCTGCGCGAGCAGCTCGGGGACGAGCCGGACCTGGAGGGAGCCTGCCTCGTGCTGATGGAGACCCGAAGCGGAGCCATAAGGGCCATGGTCAACCTCCTCCGCGACAAGGGCGACGGACGCTTCGCCGAAATCCAGAACATGGCAGTCGGGCGCAAAGGCGAGCCAGGCTCGGTGTTCAAGACGGTGACGCTCATGTCCGTCCTCAACGACGGATACATCAGGAGCCTTGACGAGACCCTCCCGGCAACAGACGGCAAAGTCGAAGGCACGAGCCTGAGAGACAGCCACATACCTCAGTTCGCCGCGAAGCACAAGACCAACCGCATCAGCATCCTCGACGGGTTCAAGATATCGTCCAACTATGTGTTCGCCACCCTCGCGGTCAAGAACTACGGCAAGACGAAGACCCAGGACAAAACCGACAAGTTCCTCTCCAACATCTACACCTACAAGCTCGGGGAGGCGTTCGACTTCGACCTCGACGGACTCCAGACCCCGACCATCCCGAACCCGGGCACCCGATACTGGACCAACACGGACCTGGGCTCCATCGCATACGGCTACAGCACCCAGGAGACTCCGCTGCACATCATAACCTTCTACAACGCCATCGCCAACAAAGGCAGGATGATGAAACCTTACCTGGTCGAGAGCATCGAGGAGAACGGCAGGGTCGTCAACAGACGCGGGGAGAGCGTGCTCAACTCGGCCGTCTGCTCAAAGGCGGTGGCCGACACCATCACCAGAGCCCTCAAGGCGGTCACCGAAGACGGTACGGCACGCAGGCTCAAGGACGCGAAGTGCAGCGTGGCCGGCAAGACCGGCACTTCGTTCGGCACCTTCGACAACGGAAAATACAGCGACGAACACGGACGGCGCAAATACCAGGGTACATTCGTGGGCTTCTTCCCGGCCGAGGACCCGCAGTACAGCATAATCTGCACCGTGTACTCCAAGCCGACCAACAAGAGCTTCCAGGGAGGAGGCATCCCGGCCAGGGCCATACGGACCGTGATCGACAGGCTATACGACATAGACCCTTATTTCAGGGAAACAATACACAAGTCAAGATGAAACTCAAGGACATCATAAAGAACTGCGGGGTCACAGGCATCAAGGGCTCTCCCGAGACGGAGATCCTCGGCATGACCAACGACTCCAGGAAGGTGCTTCCCGGAAGCCTTTTCGTGGCCGTGACCGGCTGCGGCAACGACGGACGCGCCCACATAGCGGACGCCCTCAAGGCCGGGGCTGCGGCAGTGATGTGCGAAGGAGGCTGCGAGGCCGGAGAAGCCGTCAGCGTCGATGTCGCTGACAGCAGGCTCGCAGTGGCCATGGCCGCGGACAATTTCTACGGACACCCGAGCGGCCGCCTCAAACTCGTCGGGATCACCGGCACCAACGGCAAGACCACCACGGTCACGCTGCTCTACAATATGTTCCGGAGCCTCGGCCACGAGTGCGGGCTGCTCTCAACCATAGCCAACTATGTGGGGGACAAGATGGTCGAGACCTCCAACACCACCTCCGACCCCGTCACCATCAACTCCCTGCTCAGCGACATGCTCAAGGCCGGATGCGAATACTGCTTCATGGAAGTGAGTTCCATAGGGGTCGACCAGCAGAGGACTGCGGGACTGGAATTCAAGGCGGGCATATTCTCCAATCTCACCCACGACCACCTGGACTACCACGGCACATTCGCCAACTACCTCCGCTGCAAGCAGAGATTCTTCGATGCGCTGCCGGAAGACGCCGTGGCGATAACCAACGCGGACGACCGCAACGGGATGATAATGGTGCAGAACACCAAGGCCCGCGTGGTGACATATTCCTGCCGCAGCATCGCCGACCACCGCTGCAAGGTGATGGAGGAGAGCCTTGAGGGAATGCTCCTCAACATCGACGGCACGGAGGTGTGGACAAGACTCTGCGGGGCGCACAACGCCTGCAACCTGCTTGCGATATACTCCACCGCCGTGGAACTCGGCATCCCGGTGGACAAGGCCCTGATAGCCCTGTCCACCCTGACTCCGGCCAAGGGCAGGCTTGAAGTGATTCCGGGCCCGGACGGGCGCAACATAGTGATTGACTACGCGCACACCCCGGACGCTCTCGAGAATGTGCTGAAGACGCTCCGCGACGTGGAGCCGAAGAGCGAGCTTGTCTGCCTCTTCGGCTGCGGCGGGGACCGCGACCGCGGCAAGCGCCCGGAAATGGGCGCCGTCGCGGGCAAGCTCGCGGACAGGATATTCCTGACCTCGGACAACAGCCGCTCAGAGCGCACGGAAGACATCATCGAAGACATCAAGGCCGGCATCGGCACGGGAGCCGCATCCAAGGTCATCTGCATACCTGACCGCAAGGAGGCGATACGCGCCGCCATAATGCTCTCCTCCAAAGGGGCGACGATACTTCTCGCCGGCAAAGGACATGAGACCTATCAGATATTAGGCGGAGAGAAGCGCCACTTCGATGAGAGGGAAATAGTTGAAGAAGTTATCAAAAGTCTGGTATAATGCTGTATCATCTTTCAGAATGGCTCAACGCCCAGGGGCTCAACATTCCGGGGCTCAACCTGATGAACTACCTGTCATTCAGAGCGATACTCGCCCTGGTGATAAGTCTGCTGATCTCTTTCTTCGCAGGCGGCAAGATCATACGCCTGCTGCAGAGGCACCAGATAGGCGAGACGATCCGAGACCTCGGACTCGAAGGGCAGATGCAGAAGAAGGGAACCCCTACCATGGGCGGGGTCATCATAATCATCGCTCTCGTGGGCTCCGCCATGCTGGTGTGCAGGCTCGACAACATCTACACCATCCTGCTGCTTGTGACCACCCTGTGGTGCGGAGCGATAGGCTTCACCGATGATTATATAAAGGTATTCAAGCACCGCAAGGAGGGTATGAGCGAAAAAGGCAAGCTGATACTCCAGTTCGGACTCGGCCTCTTCGTGGCGCTGACGGTCTGCATAAGCCCGGACATCCACACGGACAATCTCGTCACCACGATTCCGTTCGTCAAGGCCCACGAGTTCGACTACTCCTGGCTGTCCCCGTTCAAGGGACAGTTCGGGGTGTATTGCTCCTGGGGAATCTATATGGTCATGATCATACTGGTCATCCTCGCCTGCTCCAACGGAGCCAACCTCACGGACGGCATGGACGGACTCTCGGCCGGCACTTCAGCCATAGTCGGAGTCGCCATAGGCGTGATGGCTTGGCTGGGAGGCGACGCGCTGGACGCGAAATACCTCGGGATAATGTACATACCCGGATCCGGGGAAGTCGCCATATACATGTCGGCCTTCGTCGGGGCGCTGGTGGGTTTCCTGTGGTACAACACCTTCCCGGCCCAGGTATTCATGGGCGATACGGGCAGCCTCACCATAGGCGGGGTGATAGGCGTGAGCGCAGTGCTCATCCGCAAGGAGCTCCTGCTCCCCCTGCTCTGCGGCATCTTCCTCGCCGAGAGCCTGTCGGTGATCATCCAGAGGGGCTGGTTCAAGCACACGAAGAGAAAATACGGTGAGGGGCGCAGGGTCTTCCTGATGGCCCCGCTGCACCATCACTACCAGAAGAAGGGCATCCCTGAGCCAAGGATAGTCACAAGGTTCTGGATCATAGGTCTTTTATTGGCAGTAAGCACATTGGCATTATTGAAAATACGATAGGAAATGGCAAGGACAGTGGTATTGGGCGGAGCTGAAAGCGGCATCGGGGCCGCAGTGCTCGCAAAAGTCAAAGGATTCGACGTGTTCCTCTCCGACAGCGGAAAGATCAAGGAGGAATACGCCCGGACTCTGCGCGAATGGGACATCCCATACGAGGAGGGCGGGCACACCGAGTCCCTCATCCTCAACGCGGACGAGGTCGTGAAAAGCCCCGGCATCCCGCAGACGGCACCGATCGTGAAGGCGCTGCGCGAGGCGGGGATAGGCATCATATCCGAAATCGAATTCGCCGGCCGCTACGACAGGGCGAAGAAAATCTGCGTCACCGGGTCCAACGGCAAGACGACGACGACCTCCCTCATCTACTACCTCCTCAAGGAGGCAGGGCTCAACGTGGGCCTTGGCGGCAACATAGGCCAGAGCTACGCCCTCCAGGTAGCGACAGAGAAGCACGACTACTATGTCCTGGAGATAAGCAGTTTCCAGCTTGACGACTGCTACGCGTTCCGTCCGGACATCGCCATCATCACCAACATCACCCCCGACCACCTCGACCGCTACGACCACAAGATGGAGAATTATGTCAAGGCCAAGTTCCGCATCACGCGCAACCTCAGGCCGGAAGACTGCTTCATCTTCGACTCCGACGACGCCATCACCATAGGCCACCTGAGCCGCATAGTGCTCCAGGCCAAGATGCTCCCGTTCTCCCAGGAGAAAGAGCTGGAGCAGGGCGCGTTCCTCGACGGCGACAAGATCGTGGTGCGCTACGAAGACATGAGGACCGACCTCTACCTCAAGGAGCTCGCCCTGGGCGGCAAGCACAACATCTACAACTCGATGGCCGCGGCCCTGGCCGCCAAGGCCAGCGGAATCAGCGATGAGGTCATCCGCAACTCCCTGAGGAGTTTCTCCCCTATCGAGCACAGGCTCGAACCGGTGCTCAGCGTTGGAGGGGTACTGTATATCAACGACTCCAAGGCCACCAACATCGACGCCGCGTGGTACGCGCTCGAATGCCAGACCCGTCCGGTCGTGTGGATAGTCGGCGGCACCGACAAGGGCAACGACTACAGCGTCCTGGACACCCTGGTGCACGACAAGGTCAAAGCCATAGTGTGCCTGGGCAAGGACAACTCCAAGATACACGCCGCGTTCGAGGACATCGTAGGCAAGGACAGGATATGCGACGCCCTCTCGGCCGGGGAGGCCGTGAGGAAGTCTTCGGAATTCGCCGAGGACGGAGATGTCGTGCTGCTCAGCCCGTGCTGCGCAAGCTTCGACCTCTTCAAGAACTACGAAGACAGGGGAGATCAGTTCAAGGAAGCCGTAAGACACCTGTAGGATGGCAGCGAAGAAGAGTTCATTCTGGAATTTCGCGGACCGCTTTGAAGGAGACAAGGTGGTCTGGATAATCGTGCTGCTGCTCTTCCTGTTCTCCATCGTATGCATGTTCTCCTCCACCTCAAGGCTGCTCGACGAGGGAGCGACGCGGGTCGACCTCGTCAAAGAACAGTTTGTCGTGGTCCTCTTCGGACTGGCAATCATAATAGGGCTGTACAACATCAGGAACATCAGGTTCTTCCGCTTCTTCAGCGCCTTCGGATTCGCCACATCGTTCATCCTGCTGCTGCTTCTGGACTCCAGGGTGCAGCTCCCGTTCATGCGCGCCATCGAGATCAACGGCGCCTACCGTATCCTCAAGATAGGCTCGCTGCAGGTGCATGTGTTCGAGGTGGTCAAGGTGGCGATGGTGATGTACCTGGCCTTCGCCATCGACGCGCTCAAACGCGATGCCCTCCCGCTCAAGAAGCTGAGCGAAGAGTGGAGGAAGATCATATTCATCTACGCCCCGTTCATAATCACATTCGTGATGATCATACCGGGCAGCAACTCCAGCGCGCTCGTGATAGGGACGATAATGCTCATCGTGATCCTGCTCGGCGGAGGCAGCGCGAGGGACATGACTCTCCTGATACTGGCCGGCGCGGCGGCTGTGGGAATATGCGTGGGCATATACAAACTCTCGGACGGCAAGTACATGGAGCGCATCGGCACCGGCATCTCCCGAATCATGGAGAAGGATGACTGGGAGAAGCAGTTCCTCGCATCGCGCAAGGGCAGCATCGAATATCAGGAGGCGCTCGACGCGATGCGCCAGCCATACAGCGCCAAGATAGCCATCCACGAGGGCGGCGTGCTGGGCAAAGGTCCGGGACAGAGCACCCAGAGATATGTGGTGCCCGACATCTCCGAGGACTACATGTACAGTTTCATCATAGAAGAATACGGCTTCGTCGGCGGGGTCCTGGTAATATTCCTGTATATATCACTGCTCGCCAGAGGCTCGATTATAGTGCGCAACTGCGGCAAGGACCAGTTCGCCAAGCTCGGCGTGGCCGGGCTCTGCATACTCATCTCCGGGCAGGCCTTCCTGCACATGTTCGTCAACGCGGACATAGGCCCGATGACCGGCCAGACCCTGCCGCTGATAAGCCACGGCACCAGCGCCTTCATCTGCTTCTGCATCGCATTCGGGGTGATACTCTCGTTCAGCCGCATCGCAGCCAGGCGCATAGACAAGGAGACCCGTGCGGCGGCGCCGCTCATGGAGATGCACGAGGAAGTCAGGGCCGGGCTGGACGACCTCGACGCATTCGAATCAGGGAAAATGCCAAATGACGACGATTATGGAATATAAGAAATTGAGAGTCATCATCAGCGGCGGAGGCACGGGAGGGCACATCTTCCCGGCCATATCCATCGCCGACAAACTCAAGGAGGTCAACCCGGAGACGGAGATACTCTTCGTCGGAGCCGAGGGCAAGATGGAGATGGAGAAAGTCCCGGCCAGGGGCTACCGCATAGTGGGCCTGCCGGTGGCGGGGCTCCAGCGCAAACTCAGCCCCAAGAACATCGCCGAAGACCTCAAGCTGCCTTTCAAGCTGGCCGCGAGCCTGCGCAAGGCCGGCAAGGTGATAGACGAATTCAAGCCGGACATAGCCATCGGAGTCGGCGGATACGCCTCCGCTCCCCTGCTGTGGCAGGCGACACGCAAGGGAATACCTTCCCTGATACAGGAGCAGAACAGTTTCGCCGGCCTCACGAACAAGATTCTCGCGAAAAGGGTCGGATGCATCTGCGTGGCATACGACGGGATGGAGAAGTTCTTCCCGGCGGACAAGATAGTGTTCAGCGGCAACCCGATACGCTCCGTGATACATCCTTACTCCGAGGCTGACAAGGCGGAGGGGTTGGAGTTCTACGGGCTCGACCCGGACAAGAAGCACATCCTCCTCACCGGAGGAAGCCTCGGGAGCGGTACGCTCAACGCCGCCGTGCGCGGCTGGATATCTGCGGGCTGCCCTGGGGGCGAAGGCGTGCAGCTGCTGTGGCAATGCGGCAAATACTACAAAGCCGGCATCGACAGCTTCATGGCCGGCAAGGAGTGCCCGGACATACGCTACAGCGACTTCATCGCCAGGATGGACCTGGCCTATGCAATGGCCGACGTGGTGATAAGCCGCTCCGGGGCGTCGTCAATCTCAGAACTCTGCGCCGCGCACAAGGCCGCCGTGTTCGTGCCGTCCCCCAATGTGGCCGAAGACCACCAGACGCACAACGCCATGGCCCTCGTGAGCAAGGACGCAGCCCTGATGGTCAAGGACAGCGAGGCCGTGGAGAAACTGATGCCGACAGCGCTCGGACTGGTGCGCGACAGCGGCAAGATAGCTGAAATGGAGAAGAACGCTGGCGCCCTCGCGAAGATGGACGCCGCACAGACAATAATCGGAGAAGTCTACAAACTGGTATGAAATACAAGAACATATACTTTATCGGGATAGGCGGCATAGGGATGAGCGCCATCGCGAGGTTCTGCAAGTTCAAGGGCTGCGCGGTGAGCGGCTACGACAGGACCCGTTCGGAACTGACGGACAAGCTGTCCGAAGAAGGGATAGCCGTGCACTACACCGACGACCCGTCCTTCATCCCCGGCGATGTCAACGACACTCTCGTGATATACACCCCCGCCGTACCGGACGACATGGGAGAACTGGTCTATGCCAGAGAGCACGGATACCATGTCCTCAAACGCTCGCAGATGCTCGGCGAGCTGACGCGCGGAGAGACCTGTCTGGCAGTGGCCGGCACTCACGGCAAGACCACCACGTCAACCCTTGTCGCGCACATCCTCACGGAGAGCGGCATGGGCTGCTCTGCCTTCCTCGGCGGCATCTCCCGCAACTACGGGACGAACATGCTCGTCAGCGAGACGCCTACGGTGGTCGTCGAGGCCGACGAGTTCGACCGTTCCTTCCTGCAGCTCCACCCGGCCATAGCCGCCATCACGGCAATGGACGCCGACCATCTGGACATCTACGGAGACCTTGAGCATGTGCAGGAGGCCTTCAGACAGTTCGCCTCACAGGTCAGCGAGACCCTGATCCTCAAGCTCGGCCTGCCGGTGAGCGAAGAGGACACGCACGCCAAGATTTTCACTTATCACCTCGACGCCGCGGCGGCCGACTTCCACTGCGCGGACCTCACGCTCGGCGCGGACGGGCACTACAGCTACGACCTCGTATATCCGGGCGGAGTGCTGAGCGACATCAGGGTCGGGGCCATCGGCAAGGTCAATGTGGAGAACAGCATAGCCGCCGCCGCGATCTGCCTCTGCTACGGGCTCGACGCACAGAAGGTCCGTCACGCGATAGGCAGTTTCGAGGGAGCGCGGAGAAGGCTTGAGCTCCACTTCAACAGCGGCGGCGTGACCTACATAGACGACTACGCCCACCATCCGGCGGAACTCGCCAGCGCCATCTCCTCGATAAAGGGAATATTCCCGCAGCACAAGATCACAGGGATCTTCCAGCCCCATCTATACACCCGCACGAGAGACTTCGCGCCGGAGTTCGCGCGTGCGCTGAGCCAGCTGGACAAACTGATCCTTCTGGACATCTACCCGGCGAGGGAAGAGCCGCTGCCGGGCGTGACATCGGAAATCATATTCAAGGATGTCACCTGTCCGGAGAAAGTCCTGCTCACCAAGGCGGAGCTGATGCCTTACCTTGAGCACGAGGACATCGACGTGCTCGTGACCCTCGGGGCCGGGGACATCGACCGCTTCGTCCCGCAGATAACCGGAATGCTTGAGAAGAGATGAACCGTACCGTCCGCCTGATAACAGCTTCCATCCTGGCCGCCGCGCTCTGCACGGGGCTGGGCTTCCTGGTGCACGCCACCCGGGAGGACAGGTTGAAGCTCAGCTGCAGCCGTCTGGAAGTCCACTTCAAGGACAGTCTCAAGTTCGTCACCAAAAACGACATCAAAGGCTATCTGGACAGCCGCTACGGCAACTACATCGGGCAACGGCTGGACAGCGTGGACCTGTCAAGGATCGAGAAACTCATCGAGAGCAGGAGCGCCGTCCTCAAAAGCGAGGCCTGGACCACCTCGGACGGCACCCTGCACATAAGCATCACCCAGAGAGCGCCGGTAATGAGATTCCAGGACGGGGAGAAGGGCTTCTACATAGCCTCCAACGGATACATCTTCCCTCTGCACAAGTCCTACACGGCCGCAGTGCGCACAATCAACGGCGACATACCGGTCAATGTGCCGGACGGATACAAGGGGGAAGCCCCTACCGCGGAGGAAAGGGCCTGGCTGTGCTCCATGCTGGAGATGAACAGGATAATCGAGTCCTCAAGGACCTGGAGGAACATCACTGACAGCATCTTCGTCAACTCCGGCGGGGACGTGGTGCTCAGGATGAGCCGCGGCGACGAGCTCTTCATACTCGGGAAACCGCACTCTCTCAAAGAGAAATTCGCGGGAATTGAGAAATATTATGACTACATTGCACCCTCTGTGGATGAGGGTCATTATAAGACAGTAAACTTAAAATACAGGAGACAAATAATATGCAGACAGAAAGATACATAGCGGCCACGGACCTGGGCACCTCGAAGATAGCGCTCAGCGTCGCCAAGGTGGACGGGGAGGATGTGCAGATCATCTACTACAAGGAAGTGCCGTCCGACGGCATCCGCTACAGCTGCGTATTCGCACCGAAGAGGGCCGCGACGGCTCTGGAGAAAGTCATAAGGGATGCCGAGGACGAGCTAGGAATCAAGATATTGCAGCTCGTCACGGGACTCCCCCGCTACAGTATACGCCAGGAGTCGGCCAGTGCGATGATGAGCCGCAGCGACCCGTACTCCTGTATCTCCCGCGAGGAGATCAACAACCTCAAGAGCCTCGCCATCGACAGCTACCCGCTCGAAGATGAGGTCAAGGAGGAGATTTATGGAGCCGTGGCCCAGTCCTTCTCCGCGGACGACGACCTCGTGTGCGCCAGCGAAGATGACGTGACAGGCGTCACGGCGGAGAATCTCGAAGGCAACTTCAAGATATTCATCGGCTCCAAGAAAGCCTCTTCAGACCTTGACACAATGCTCAACTTCACCGGCATAGCTCCGGCACGCAAGGTGTTCATCCCTACGGCCGTGGCCCAGGCGGTGCTGACTGAAGCCGAGAAGGAGAACGGCGTGGCCCTCGTGGAAATCGGGGCCGGCGTGACTTCGCTCACCATCTACAAGGGCGGCCTGCTCAGGCATTACTCATCGATTCCTTTCGGCGGCAAGAGCGTGACGGCCGACATCAAATACGAGTGCGGATTCACTGAGCGCCTCGCCGAGAACATCAAGCTGGCCTACGGGGCCTGCGAGCCGGACAAACTCCAGTCCCTGAGCGAGAAAGTAATCCAGATCAACGACGACGAGAACGGCACCTACGAGCAGCTCCCGGTCAAATACCTCTCGGAAATCATCAACTGCCGCGCCAAGGAAATCATCGACGCCGTGCTCTTCCAGATACAGGAGAGCGGATTCGCGGACAATCTCCGCAACGGCATCGTCCTCACCGGCGGCGGCGCGGACCTGGTGAATTTCGCCAACCTGTTCAAGGACATGTCCGGATATGTGGTGCGCACCGGATATCCGCGCACCCGCAAGTTCAGTTCCGGCGGCTGCGCCGGCGTGACGGAGACTTCCGCGGCGGCTACCGTAGGTATGATACTTGAAGCGAAAAGAGACGCCCTCCTCAACTGCATCGACGAGGCTCCGGCCCCGGCGGAGACAGAAGAGCCGGCTCTCGACAGCGAGGGCAAGGGAGAGCTCTTCGAGGGGCACGACGTCTCCGGGGAGGTCATAACCCCCAACCCGAAGAAAAAGAAGAAGGAGAGCAACAAGGACAGGATCACCTGGACCTCCCTGATACGCAAGAAGGCAGGTTCAAAACTCGAAAAAGTGTTTGACGAGACGGTGGGCAACCTCTTCGACTCCATGAATTAAAAGAAGACAGAAATATGGAAGACACAATGATCGACGCCATCACCCCAAGCGACTGGGTGACATCAGACGACATCATCAAGGTGCTCGGCATCGGCGGAGGCGGCTGTAACGCCGTCAGCTACATGTACCGCCAAGGCATCAAGGGGTGCAGCTTCGTGGTGTGCAACACCGACTCGCAGGCACTCCGGTGCAGTCCTGTCCCGACCCAGATACAGATGGGACGCGGGCTCGGAGCCGGCACCAACCCTATCAACGGACGCAACGCGGCGATAGAGAGCCAGGAGCAGATAGAGAAGACAGTGCTCGACACCCACACCAAGATGCTCTTCATCACGGCCGGCATGGGCGGCGGCACCGGTACCGGAGCCGCACCTGTCATAGCCAAGATGTCCAAGGACAAGGGCATCCTGACCGTGGCCGTGGTCACCCTCCCCTTCCTCAACGAAGGCAACGAAGCCCTCTCCAGGGCGATAGACGGCATCCACGAGCTCGAGAAGAACGTGGACAGCCTGCTGATAATCAACAACGAGAAGCTCCACGAATACTACGGCAACCAGCTCATCCAGGACGCCTTCCCGCAGGCTGACGAGGTGCTCGCCACAGCCGTGAGAGGCATAGTGGAAATCATCAAGCAGTCCGGCTACATCAATGTGGACTTCAAGGATGTGGAGACAATGATGAAGGACAGCGGCATGGCCCTGATGGGTTGCGGGACAGGCTCCGGCAAGGACCGCATCGAGACCGCCGTCAAGGCGGCCTTCGAGTCGCCTCTGCTCAACGACTTCGACCTCAAGACGGCCAAGAAAGTGCTCATCAACATCTCCTGCGGCAAGAACGACCAAGGCCTGACGATGGACGACCTCAACAACATCAACGCCAAGATAGACGAATACACCGGCCGCGCCAACAACTTCAAGCGCGGACTCATCTGGGACGACAACCCGGAGATCGGGGACACCATACGCATAACCTCGATCGTGACGGGGCTGCGCTTCTCAGATGTGATCGGCCCGTCCCGCGACATGGGCAACTACATCATGATCAACAAGGACTTCGTCTACGACAAGAACTCGGCCGCCCGCGAGGACGGGGTATCCCTCCCGCCGGACAGCAGTTCCCAGCAGATAGGCTTCAACACAAAGAGCAACGTACGCAAGTTCAACTACGACCCGGACAACAAGCCTGTCCTGATAGTGGCCAAGGGAGAGCAGCTCTCCGAACTTGAGAATGTACCGGCAATAAGAAGAATACAAAGATGAGAAGGACAAGAGTAAGATTCGCGCCGTCTCCCACTGGCCCGCTGCACATGGGCGGGGTCAGGACAGCGCTCTACAACTACCTGTATGCCAAGAAGAACGGAGGCGATTTCATCCTCCGCATAGAAGACACTGACTCGCAGCGCTTCGTCCCCGGGGCGGAGCAGTACATAATCGATTCGCTCCGCTGGTGCGGCATCATCCCCGATGAGGGGGTCGACGAGAACGGCAAAGTGGTCGAGACCCCGTCGGAGAAGCACCCGCACGCCCCATACAGGCAGAGCCAGCGCAAGGACATCTACCGCAGATATGCCGAGCAGCTCGTGGAGAGCGGATGGGCATACTACGCTTTCGACACGCCGGAAGACCTTGAACTGATGCGCTCCCGCAGCGAGAACGCCGGAGTCACCTTCATCTACAACCATCAGACAAGAGCCCGGATGCAGAACTCCCTCTCGCTCCCGGCAGAACAGGTGGAAGAGATGCTCCGGACACGCACCGACTGGACGATAAGGTTCAAGATGCCGGAAGACATGACCGTGGAGATGGACGACCTCATCAGGGGCCACATCGAGGTCAACACTTCCACACTCGATGACAAGGTGCTCTGGAAGAGGGCCGACGAACTCCCGACATATCATCTGGCCAACATCGTGGACGACCACCTGATGGAGATCACGGAAGTGATCCGTGGAGAGGAGTGGCTCCCGTCACTGCCTCTGCACTATCTTCTCTACAGGGCCTTCGGCTGGGAAGAGACCATGCCGAGATTCGCCCACCTGCCGCTGCTGCTCAAACCTGTCGGCAACGGCAAGCTCAGCAAGCGCGACGGTGACAAGATGGGATTCCCTGTATTCCCGCTCGCATGGACCAATGCCGAGGGCGAGACATCACGAGGATACCGCGAGGACGGTTATTTCCCGGACGCGTTCGTCAACATGCTCGCGATGCTCGGCTGGAACCCGGGCACGGAGCAGGAGCTTTTCACAATGCCGGAGCTCATCCAGGCCTTCTCTCTGGAGAAAGTCGGCAAAGCCGGAGCCAAGTTCAACCCGGAGAAAGCCAAGTGGTTCAACAAGGAATATCTCAGGTCCAAGCCAGACGAGGAGCTTGCGGACCTGTTCATCCCTATGCTCGAAGAGAAAGGACTCAATGTCGAGCGCGACTATGTGACGTCCGTCATCGCCCTCACGAAGGACAGGGCCACTTTTGTCAAGGATTTCTGGGACATCGCGGCCTGTCTGTTCATAGCCCCGTCGGAATATGCGCGTTATGGAGTCAAGGCGGGAGCGACCGGCGCTAAGCCGCAGAACGGAAGGCCGGCAGACCCTCGCGCCAAGGTCTATGACGACAGCCTCACGGCGCCGTTCCTCGCCAAGGACGTGGACAAGTTCTGGAAAGCCGACATCTACGAAGATGCCCTGAGGGCCGTGGAGAACTCCGACGCGGACACCCTTGAGGAATACATCCGCGCGGAAGGCATGCCGATAGGCAAGGTGATGAACTGCATACGCCTCGCGCTCACAGGCTCGTCAAGCGGGCTCGGCATCCACGACATCATGAGCCTCATCGGCAAGGGCGAAACCCTCAGCCGCCTCCACTACATCAAGGAGCGGCTGGGATAGCCTGAGCACCGAACGGCCCGATTGTGTCGTCCTGCCGTCCCGTACCGTCCCGGTGAAGGGCGTTTATGTCGCCCTACTGCTGTTTTGCATCACAGGGGACGCGCTGGAGAGGGAAGTTGTGGAATCAGGGTTTCAGCTTAATCGGCGAGGATGAAGGCTGAACCGGGATGAGGTAGAACCGGGAAGAGGTAGAACCGGCGACCGGGACGGAAATCCACCATCCACTGGTCGAAGACGATGTGGTCGTCGACCGCGCCGAGGGTAAGCGTGTGCGGGCCGGAGGACAGTTCGACAGGGATTTCGACCACGGCCTGCCCGCGCATCACATTCTCTTTCCACCGTTCGCTGCGGTACGGTTCCTTTATCGAGAAGATCTGCGACTCGCCGCCGTCCACCGCCACGGAAAACCGTATGTCACCCTTGTCATTGGCCTGAGTCGGTATCAGCGCGACTCTCAGGACGGCATTCCCGGACCGGGCGGCCTCGAAACTGTAATCCAGCCGTCCGCCTCTCGGCACCGGCACGGCGTTCCCGCTATGCCCCAGATTCTGCACCGCCACGACCTCCCCAGATGAAGAGAGATAGTCGCAGGCATTGGACGCGCAATAATCCTCGCCGTCAGCCGGGACCTCCCCGGAGCTCCACCGCTCGGACAACCCAGCCCATTCCTGGCACTCCTCATCGCTCAAAGCCACAGGCAGCAGAGGCGCCCGGAACGCGTAGAGATCCCGAGGACGCTCGCACATGAGCCCCTTCCATTTCCCGCCGGACATCACCTCATTGAAGTGTCTGGTCAGACTTCTTATCTCCTGATACGCCACCTGGCTCCTGGCTGCAGCCGCCATCATCACGCTGTCGGTCTTCCAGATGCCGGGAGCATAGGTAGTCTTGGCCCTCTGCCTCGCCTTCTGCGCGTACAGCATCTTCTCAGCCATGGCGCGGCTGGCGTTTACGGGATAATGGACAGACGCGAAATAAGCGTCAAGGCTTCTCGCCGGAATCATGCCCCTGACCGCAGAGACCTCGTCAGAGACCCTTCGCAGGGCGTCGATGTAGCGCTGCGCCTCATCGCCGAACTCTCCGAAACTGAACCCGGTGTCTGAAACTTGCGAGAGTCCTCCCGGATAGTGCTTCCTGTCCGGAAGCTCCACTTGGCTCCAGCCCATGAACTCCGGTCTGCGCATGGCCACAAGGCGGTAATACTCCGCCACGGCGGGAGCGAGCCTTCTCGCCGCCGGCTCACCGAATTCTCGTCCGAGCCACCGCTCCAGATGGGCGTTCACGCTTCGCGGTCCCACCGAATTGATGTCCCAGGCCATGTCGAGAAACAGCTCAAGGTCGTAAGCCGCGATCTTGGGATCGTGAACATTGGCTGTCCAGAGTTTGCGGACATTGTGATCGTAAGCCTGACGCATCTCATTGTAGATCAGCCCCGGTTGAGTCGAGCTCAACCACAGGCAGTCGTGCGGCCGCCCAGCATAACTGAGATGGTAGTAGACTCCGGCGCCACCGCTGCGCATCTGCTGCTGAGCCGAACTGAGCCGTGTCATGTAGCCGTAATTGTCATCGCACCATACAATGGTGACGTCCTCCGGCACATCAAGCCCGTTCTCCATTATTTCCAGCACCTCCTTGTACGGCATGAACATCTGCGGAACATCGGCCCCGGCGTGCCGGCGAAGCAGTTCCCGCTGGTCGTCAATCACCTGCTGGAGCGCGGTGGTTTTCTCTTCCAGCGTCTTCACCCCTTCCATGGAGCCGTCGTGTATGCCACGCATGCCTATGGTGTACAGCCCCGGCTGGCCTTTCATCTCCACGAGACGCTCTGTCCAGTAGTCTTGGACCGCCTGGCGGTTGGTGATGTAGTTGTACCTGCCGCGCACAGACTCGTCCCATTCCCCGACATTGTTGCGCAGCAACGGTTCGCAGTGTGAGGTGCCGATGAATATACCGCAGGAGTCAGCCGCCTCACGGGCTCCCGGAACTTCGAAGAACGGTGTCGTGCCGGGGTGCATCCCCGGCCAGAGCGTGTTCGCCCTCAGGCGGAGCAGGAGCTTGAAAAGTTCGCGGTATGTGTCCGCGCCGATGGTCTCGGGATTCTCCTGCGGGGAGAAAGTCTGCGTGCTCCACGGCCTGAAGGCCCAGTCCTCATCGTTGAGGAAGAATCCCCGGTATTCCACCGAAGGATGCTGGAATGTGCTGAACCCTTCCGGCAGTTCAAGCCTGTCGCGCTTCTCAGGACGGGAATCGCCCCACCATATCCACGGGGAGACGCCGGCAAGGCGCGAGAGCTCAAGAGCCCCGTATGCGGCACCCCTTCCGTCTGAACCGACGACGACAATCTGCCTGCCACAGGTCCCGATGTAGAACGCCTCCTTGACGAAGGACAGTGAATCGGCTATCTCCGCGGGCACGCCGAGCCTGCGCAGGCTTGTCCTCTCCCTGTCATATTGTATGATTCTAACTGCGGCGTCGCTTCTCCTTGAATCGCGGGGTCTCAGTCCGGTGACTTCCTCCAGATCGTCCTGCAGCATATCAACGGCAACGCCGACCACAGGGTCGGCGTCGCGTGATACTGAAAGGGTGACCGGAGAAGCTCCGTTGAACCACAGAAACGCCAGTATGGCCAGCGTTCCCATATTATGCCACCTTAACCTTGAAAATAGCCTTGTGAATCGTGCCTTCCCCTATGAGCGGGGCGTGGGCGGTCTCAGGATCGAACACGATCTTCTCCCCGGCCTTGACTGTGACGGTCTCCCAGTCCTTGTCCTTGTAGAAGAGGATGTCCTTCTCGGCGTTGAACTCGCCGTCGGCCTCGCGGCACTCGCTGCGCGGCTTCACCCCGAAACTCTCATCCTTGGAGAGAGGCACCTGGATGTCGATGTACTTGTCATGCACCTCAAGGCGTGCCTGCTCAGGGGTCTTGAGCTGCGAGTCGACGATGTTGACAAAGAGCTTGTCCCCGTCGATGACGTGCTTGCCGTTCTCGAGCGAGCTCAGGTCTGTGCCCGCCATATACTCGAGGGCCTTGATATAGTTGGGATTCTTGGTATAGTCCATATCACTAGAAATTAAAGTAGTTCTTGGCATTGTTGTAAGAGATGTCCTCGATCATCTGGCCGATTCTCTCCATCTCCGATGCAGGCAGCTTACCCTTCTCGACGTCTGAGCCCACCACATCGCAGAGAATGCGGCGGAAGTACTCGTGGCGCGGATAACTGATGAAGCTGCGGGAGTCGGTCAGCATACCCACGAAGCGGCTGAAGAGCCCGAGCACCGAGAGCGCGTCCATCTGCCTGCGCATGCCGACCTCCTGATCGAGGAACCACCAGCCTGAGCCGAACTGCATCTTGCCCGGAACCGTACCGTCGTTGAAGTTGTAGGCCATCGTCATCATCACCTCGTTGTCCTTAGGATTGAGGCAGTAGAGGATGGTCTTGGTGAGCTTGTCCTCTGATGCGAGGCGGTTGAAGAACTTGTTGCCGGCAGCGGCGATCTCCAGGTCGTGGATGGCGTCGTATCCGGTGTCCGGGCCTACGAGGTTGAACATCTTGGCGTTGTTGTTGCGGATGGCCCCGATGTGGAACTGCTGCGCCCAGCCAGCTTCCGCGTCCATGACGGCCTGGTCGTGCAGGAACGCGCTGCGGAACTTCTCAAGTTCGGTCGCGCCCGGCTTCTTGCCGAGAAGCACGGACTTGAAGATGAGTTCGATCTCGAACGGCTTGTAATCTGCTGAATAGAAGTTCTCAAGCCCGTGGTCCGAAAGCTTGCAGCCCATGGAGGCGAAGAAGTCGTGACGCTTCTGGAGGGCTTCCTGAAGGTCAGCGTAGGAGTCTATCTCCATGTCCGCCACCTCTCCGAGTTTCTTGAGATACTCTTTGTATGAAGCCGGATCCTCGATGGCCATAGCCTTGTCAGGCCTCCAGGCCGGGATGACCTTGGTGCCGAACGGGTGCTCGGTGATCATCTTGTGCCAACGCAGGTCGTCGGCCGGATCGTCAGTGGTGCAGACAGTCTCCACTCCGAACTTGCGGATGAGAGCCTGGCCGCGGAACTCCTCCGTGGCGAGTTTGGCGTTACACTCATCGAAAATCTCCCTCGCCGTGGCCGGGCTGAGGAGCTTGTCGATTCCGAACACCCTGCTGAGCTCGAGGTGTGTCCAGTGATAGAGCGGGTTGCGCATGGTGTAAGGGACAGTCTCAGCCCACTTCTCGAAAGTCTCCCAGGCGGAATGTTTGCCGCCGGTCAGATAGTCTTCCGATACGCCGTTGGCTCTCATCGCCCTCCATTTGTAGTGGTCGCCGTAGTGGCCGTCCACGAGCCAGAGCTGTGTAATGTCCCTGAACTGGATATTCTCCGCAATCTGCTGAGGCACAAGATGGCAGTGATAGTCGATTATCGGCATCTTCTCAGCATGCTCATGATATAGCTTCCGCGCCGTGGCGGTGGAAAGCATGAAATCGTCATTTATGAATGGCATAGTAAATGGTGTTTTTAGTCAATCCTCAAAATTAGCAATTTCCGTGCTCAAAACCTAATAGGCGATGAACTTCCAGACATCCCTCAGCCTCTGTTCAGGATCCCACTTGCCGTCGAATGTCCATTCCGCGGTCATCGCCCAGGACTCGACAGGCTTGGCCGACTTGTCGAGGCTGTTGTCCAGCCAGCCGCTCTGTCCGCCCTCGCGGATGTTGCGCCAGTAGTACATCCTCTGCCCGAGATTGCACGGGTCGAGCACCTTGTCGGAGTAGGCGTACATGATGTCGCGGTTCAGGATGTTCTTGCTCATCACTGAGTTGAGGATGAAGAACTGGTGATCGTGGTGATATCGTCCAAGGAGCGTAGGGACGCTGGCGTCGAAGTTGGAGTTGTTGATGACGAACTTCATGTTCTCGTCTCCGCGTCCGTCGTGCCATATCATCGCCCTGCTTCCGCCGTAGAAACGGCAGCGTGTGGCATAGCACCAGCCGCGAGGGCAGATGAAGTCAACACCCGGGCAGTCGATCTCCAGATCGGCGTGGTAGTACATTCCGCCGCCCTTGGCCCAGAGGGACAGGGCGTCGTTGCCGTTGGAGGTGATGGTGCAGTTGACGATGATGGTCCTGGTGGCCGCCCCCTTGATGGTGAAGCGGTGCTTCACCCAATGCGGCTGCATGTCGGCAGTAGGCGTAGCGTCGAATTCATTGCGTACCGTGAACCCGCTGATGATGCAGTCAGAGGCTCCGGCCCCGAGACTTATGATAGTGCCAGGCTCCTTCTCGCCAGGCTTGAGGTCGGCTTCAGAAAGCGCGATCACAGTGCCCTCCCTGTCTTCTCCGACGAGTATGACGCCAGGCTTGTCTATGTTGAGCGTCTGTCTGTATTCTCCCTTGAGAACCAGTATCTTGAACGGCTCCGTCCCGTTTACCGGCGCCTTGTCCAAGGCCGCCTGGATGCTCTCGCCCGGTTTCACCACGACATCGTAGTCCTTCGGGTTGAGGACAGGTTTGCGGAACATCTCAATCGCTCCGGTCTCGTTGGCGCCCTTGGTC
This sequence comes from uncultured Bacteroidales bacterium, assembly GCA_900541925.1. Classification (GTDB taxonomy): domain Bacteria; phylum Bacteroidota; class Bacteroidia; order Bacteroidales; family UBA932; genus Cryptobacteroides. Next base: position 40,702 of record UQMB01000007.1, read on the forward strand.
TCGAGGCTGATCTTCACCTTGTGGCGCGGGTCGTACTTGGCGGCCCATTCCTCGTAGAGCGGATAAAGCTCGGCAGGCCTGTAGTTGTACCAGCTGTAGCCGCTACGGCGCTCGCGTCCGATCTGCTCGAGATGGCGGCGCATTATTCCGTCACGGTCGCACACGAAAGGCTCCCCGAGCTCAAGGTCATAGAACCTCGCCCAGATGGCCAGCGCAGAAGGATCCTCGACGAGGCGGGTGTTCCTCTCCCCATATTCATTTGTGCTGCGCTCCACGCGGAAACCGGTGAGCTTGTGGCTGTCGAGCCACTTCATCGCCCCGTGGACGGCCGCCTTGACCCTCTTGTCAGGGTTCGGGAGCTCCATCAGCAGCTTGATGATAGGCACGCTCTCCGCAGAACAGAAGGCCGGAAGCTCGAACGCTCTGGCGCCGGCAGGCTTCAATGTCACCGGATCATTCTGCTGGCACCATACCGTCGGCTTGCCCTTGACCATGATCTGGGTTGCGAGGATGCACTCCACGCCCTTGTCGAACGAAGCCTGGAGCTTGTCCTTGACCTCATCGTCCACCAGCCCGGCAGGGTATGGCGCATTGTCGTGGATTATGTCGTTGAAGAGGTTGAGCGTGCTCGTCATCGCATCGTCGTTGTAGGTGATGAGGACCTGATAACCCACCATGCCCGGCCAGAACTGAGGCCAGCCGCCGTTTTCGTACTGTCCGCCGAGGAGGTACTCTACGCCCTTGTTGAAACCCTCGCGGTAGCGCGCGTCGCGGGTGGCGTCCCACAGGCGGGCGAGATATGTCATCTGAGTGGTCGTGGCATCGTTGTCAGTGGTGGAGTCGTTGGTCCTGGCCTTGTCCGACATCACCTGCGCGAGTTCCTTGTCCGTCAGGCGGCGTGACATGTCGATGTTCTTGGGCCAGCCTCCGGTACATCTCTGATAGATGAGGACCTGGTCGCCGATGCGGCGTGCCTCTTCGGTCTTGTAGAATGCAGGGTCCGTCTCGGTGAGACCCTTTGCGGTCTGGGCCTGCATGACGCAAGGTGCGGCGAGCAGTGCGAGTGCAGCAAAAAGCTGCGTGAAGCGTGTAAGTCGTGTCATTATTAGCGGTTAATAAACTTCTACCGAGCCTCCGTCGTTCTTCTTGATGGTGGCGGTGGCGAAATATCCTATCTTGGCCCCGATCCAGTCGCCTTCGCGGCCTTTGAACTCCGGACCGAACGTCTTGAACTTCTTGCCGTCAAGGCTGTATGAGAATGTGGAGAGGCAGTCCTTGCCGACTTTGACGCGCATCCATACGGTGACCGAAGACTGCTTTTCCAGCCCGGTGCTGCAGAGAATCTGCTCGGCGGCGCCCGTGTTGGCACCGATGCAGTCGCGGCGCACAAGGCTCACATTCTCACCGTCATAGTTGAGCTCAATGGTGCTGTAGCTGCGTCCGGTGAGCACTACTCCGACCCTTTCACCGTCGTAGGATGGGCGGTAGACGAGTTTTGTGGTGAACTCCATGCTCGGGCCTACAACTTTCTGCGCCAAGATGTTAGGAGTGTCGCGCAGGTTCTTCCAACCTTCAGGGTTCTTGATACAGTTGAGCCTGAGGCAACCAAGAGAAGGATTGTGCATGAACCAGTGGAACTTAGGGTTAGCCTCCCACTGCCAGTTGAGCGGGATTGAAGTGCCTGTGAACCCTGTGGTGGTGGCGAGGGCACTCGTGCCCTGGAGCTTGGAGCCCCTGTATTTTTCAGCCACGGCCGGCCTGCGGTAACTGAGCACCGGTTCGCCGATGCCGTCGCCGTTCTGGTCTGTGCCGATGATGCACCAGCCGTCCTCACTCCATGTCATAGGCTGCAGGTGGCAGACGCGTCCCCAGGAGTAACGGTCCTCGAAGTGGATGAACCAGTCATCCCCGGCCACATCGGTGACCCACCCTCCCTGGTGCGGGCCATGGATGTCCGTGTTGCCCTGATGGAGAACAGTGCGTTTCTCATACGGGCCGTACACATTGCGGGAGCGCAGCACCAGCTGCCAGCCCTCCTTGACGCCGCCTGACGGGGCGAAAATGTAGTACCAGCCGTCGCGTTTGTAGAACTTCGGCCCCTCCACGGTGTCGTCGCCGGTCTTCTTGCCGTCGAACACGAGCACCTGATCCGAAATCACGCGGGTGCAGTCCTTGTCGAGCTCGCAGACATTCAGGATGCTCTTGAAGCCGGCACGCGACCCGGCCCATGCATGGACGAGGTAAACCCTTCCGTCATCATCCCAGAGCGGGCTGGTGTCGATGAGCCCCTTGCCTTCGAGGACAAGGTGAGGCTTGCTCCACTCGCCGCGCGGGTCGGTGGTGTTGACCTGGAAGACGCCCTTGTCAGGGTCGCCCCAGAAGATCCAGTAGCGTCCGTCATGATAACGGATGCACGGCGCCCACACGCCGTTGCCGTGTGACGGCACGTCGAAAGCGGGGCCCATCTCAGGAAGGGCGGCGCCGACGATCTCCCAGTCCACGAGGTCGGTGGAGTGCAGGATCTGAAGTCCCGGGAAGCAGGTGAATGACGAAGCCGTCATCCAGTAGTCGTCCCCGACACGGATCACATCCGGGTCGGAGTAATCTGAAAACAGGATAGGGTTGGTGTACTTGCCCCCGCCGGGTGCTATCATCAGCAGGGAAGCCAGCAGTGAAAGGATGGTATGCATTATCTGTTGTGAATTTTGATGGTCTTGAGAGTTGAGATGTCTGAACTAGGGCCATAGAGCAGGGTGAAGCGGCCGGATGTGGCCTTCATCTCGCCTGAAGCCTCATCGTATGTCTTGAATACCTCGTCGTCGAGAGGGATGCTGACTTCAGCGGTCTGTCCGGCTTTGATATGTACCCTGCGGAAGCCGCGCAGAGACATCTTAGGGCCGTCTTTGTCCTCGTCTTTGCGGACATAGAGCTGGACGACCTCGTCACCGTCCCTGTCGCCGGTGTTGGTGACTTTAACCGTAAGTGCTCCGTCCTTGACCCTGGCCTTGCCGTACTTGAACGTGGTGTAGCTGAGGCCGTGGCCGAAAGCGTAGAGGGGCTTGCCGTCGAAGAAGCGGTAGGTGCGCCCCGCCATGTCGTAGTTGTTGAAGTCAGGGAGGTCGGAGTCGCCACGGTAGAATGTGACAGGCAGACGCCCGGCCGGGTTGTAGTCACCGAAGAGCACATCGGCGATGGCTGTGCCGCCGGCTTCTCCCGGATACCATGCCTGGAGAATCGCAGAGCAGATCCTGCTCTCGGGCAGCAGCCCCACAGCGGAGCCGGACATGTTGACGAGAACGACTTTTTTGCCTGCCTCATGCAGGGCCGCGATCTCACGGCGCTGGGCCATAGGGAGTTCGATAGTGGTGCGGTCGCCCTTGTCGAAGCCTGGGACGTTGTTGTATTTTTTCTCCTCGCCTTCCTGGTCAGGGTGTATGCCGCCGACATAGATGACGATCTGCGCCTCCGACGGGTCGGAGGTCACGTTGGAGGCCCCGACCTTGGCCCTGATGCCGTCGATGGCGGTGACGGACGAGCGCGGGGTGCCGTTGTAGTTGCCGTTGAGGACGACGGAGTCAGCGGCGTTAGGGCCGATGACGGCGTATTTCACGCCGTTCCTGCCGAGAGGCAGGAGTCCGTCGTTCTGCAGAAGCACCATGGACTCGCGGGCCATCTTGAGGGCGACGGCGCGGGATTCATCACAGGCGAGCCTGTCTTCGGAGATGGAGTTCCAGCTCACGAGAGAGTCAGGATCCATCTCGCCGAGCCTGAAACGGGCGACAAGAAGCCGGCGCAGGGAGACATCGATGTCATCTTCGCTGATCTTGCCCTCCGCGACGGCATCCAGCAGGTGCTTGTAAGAGCTTCCGCATTCCAGGTCCGTGCCCGTGCGGACGGCGTTGGCCGTGGCCGATACCGGATCATCCGGGAAGGTGCGGTGCCCGCCGGCCTTGAAGAAATCGTTGATCGCGCCGCAGTCGCTGGTGACAAGGCCCTTGTAACCCCACTTCTCGCGGAGAAGATGGGTCAGAAGCTGGTCGTTGCCGCAGCAAGGTTTGCCGTCCAGGCGGTTGTAGGCGCACATCACCTCCTGGACATCTGTCGTCTTGATGAGTTTTTCAAAAGAATAGAGGTAGGTCTCCATGAGGTCACGGTAGGACACGGACACGTCGAAACTGTGCCTGTTCCCTTCCGGGCCGCTGTGCACGGCATAGTGCTTGAGACAGGCGTGAAGCTTGTCATACTTGCCGTCACTCTCTCCCTGCAGTCCCGTCACCACGGCATATCCGAAACGGGAGGTAAGATAAGGGTCTTCTCCATAGGTCTCCTGTCCGCGGCCCCAGCGCGGGTCACGGAAGATGTTGATGTTAGGAGTCCAGACGGTCAAGCCGTGATATCTCGTGACCTTGCCGGCGCGCCTGGCCTGCTTGAACTTGATTCTCTGTTCGTCTCCGGTGATGGTGAACACTTCCTTGAGGAGTTCATCATCCCAGGAAGAAGCCATGCCTATGGCTTGCGGGAATACGGTCGCTATGCCGGCTCTCGCGCAGCCGTGCAAGGCCTCGTTCCACCAGTCATATTCGCGTATGCCAAGCTCCGGAATCGCCGGGCTGGAATTCATCATGAGGGACACCTTCTGCTCCAGGCTGAGCCTTCCGAGCAAGTCCTCGGCACGCTCGTCGGCGGAGAGGGAAGCATCCTTGTACGGCATCCTGTTGAGCTCGTCCTGGTCGCGCAGGAACTCCGCCGGCTTGAGTATTCTGGGAGTTATGCGGAGTTTGTATATGGCCCCCTTGAACCAGCACACCAGATTCTGGCGCACCCCAAACGAGGTCTTGCCTTCATTGATGACAGGCTCATATGCGAGGTCTCCGCTGCACTGCCCGACACCGTCCACATAGCTCTTGAGGCCGTCCTTGCCTGCCGTAAGCGTGAGATTGTACCATCTGCCGCAGGGGTGGGTGAGCTCCGGATCAATCAGGACGCAGGATTTCGGCTTGCTGCCGAGATGGACGAAAGCATCGAAGTACCAGCTGTCGTCAGGCTTCACCCTGCTCTCGAACATCACCCTCGCGCCGCCGTAGGCTCCGAGATGCATGAACCTCTGTTCGAATGCGCTGCCGGGATATTGGTTGAATATCATCTCTATGGTGAACTCCTCCATCCCCGCCACAGGCACGCTGTCAAGGAACAGCCCGTCATCCACGCCGTCGAACTCTACGGCCTTGCCGAGGTTGGTCTCTATGATTTTCGGTTCTCCAAGGACCTGCAGCACTTCAGGGTGCTTGTCTACAGTCCATTCAATGACTCCCGGCATCTGAAGCAGGAGCCCAAGCATCAGTGTAATCATATCTGTGGTTTTAAAAAAAGCTCCGTGCCGCGAGAAATGACGCCGCACGGAGCCGTCGTTTTATGGGTTTTAAAGCCTATTTGAGCTTTTTCACGATGTCGAACCAGTCGGCGGAGGTCTTCACATCAGCCTTGGACCAGCATGATCCGAAGTAATATGTGAATGTCTCGCCGGACTTGACGCTCTTGGTGCAGATACCGTGGGAACCGTCAGGGGTGACGCTCACTGATTCTGCTCCAGGGACATATACTGCCACTCCGAGCATCCCGTCCTCAGGCTCCACGCTCTGGTCGGAGGCGTGCTCCCAGATGGCGTAGCGGTCTTCGCCCACGAGTTCGTCCTCGATGGTGTCCTGTCCCGGGTGACGGAACACTCCGGCTGCCACGGAGATGGTCTCCGCGCCGCTGAAGTTGTAGCAGTCCTCCACTTTGGTGAAATAGGTGTCGGCGGTCACGGTGATCTTCTTGTCGAGGCTCACCTTGACTCCGGCGGCTTCCCACTCAGGATAGTGAAGCACGAAGACGGCCTTGTCCGCGCTCTCTTCGAGCATCTCGCAAGAGCGCCAGTTGGTGGCAGGATACCACAGTTCACCGTCGATATACGGCACGGATGCGCCGCCGCCGAGGCTGACAGCCACCTTGTAGCAGTCCTTCCCGCCGTGATCGTGGTGGTAGTATCCGCTGTCGTTCATGGCGGCGGCGTACCACTCGTTGGCCACGAGCTTGCCCGGCATCTTCACCCAGATGTCGATGCCCGGAGACGTCGGGTTCCCCTCAAGTGCCTTGCCGTAGATACGGCCTGCGATGAGGTTGTTCTCGAAGACGAAATCATCGGCCCTCTCAGGCACGTGGCGTGCCATCACCTTGGGGTCGCTCTGTGAGTTGCAGGCGCACAGGCCTGCACAGAGAGCAAGTGCGATAAAAATCTTTTTCATCTTTACTTGAGATCTGTTGTTGCGCACCAGTCCATATCGTTGTAGTCATCATTCTCACCGCACATTCCCCAGATGAAGGTGTAGTTGCGGGTCGCGCAGGCGGAGTGGATGCTCCACTGCGGAGAGATGACAGCCTGCTCGTTGTGCATCCAGATATGGCGGGTCTCCTGCGGCTCTCCCATGAAGTGGCACACAGCCGCGTCCTCAGGGAGCTCGAAATAGAAGTAAACCTCCATACGGCGGTCGTGGGTGTGGGCCGGCATGGTGTTCCAGGTGCTGCCCGGAGCGAGCTCGGTCATACCCATCTGGAGCTGGCAGCAAGGCACGACCTCCTTGACGAGGAGGCGGTTGATGGTGCGCTCGTTGGACTCCTCAAGGGAGCCGAGGTGCATCACCACGGCGTCTTTCTTGCTGACCTTCTTCACTCCGGTCTCGCGATGTGCGGTGGCGGAGCAGAAATAGAAGCGGGCCGGCTTCTCGGACGAGTCGCTCTTGAAGATCACGTCGCGGTTGCCGCGGCCCACATAGAGGGCCTCCTTGTATTCGAGATGGTACTCCTCGTCGCCGACAACTACCGTGCCTGCGCCGCCGACATTGATGATGCCGAGCTCGCGGCGCTGGGTGAAGTAGTCCGCGCGAAGGATTTCCGGAGCCGAAAGCTTCAGGTCCTCCTTGACAGGGACAGCACCGCCGGCGATGATACGGTCAAACATAGAGTAGACCATATTGATCTCGTCAGCCACCATCACGTTCTCCACAAGGTATTCCTTGCGGACGCGTTCGGTGTCGTAATGCTTAGCGTCCACATTGCTGGAAGCCTGGCGTACTTGACAATTGAGCTTCATATCCGTTATTTAGGCTGTTTTCCGATGTAAGCGAGGATACCGCCGTCCACATAGAGGACATGGCCGTTGACAGCATCAGAAGCGTGTGAAGCGAGGAACACTGCCGGTCCGCCGAGCTCCTCAGGCTGCAGCCAGCGTCCTGCCGGAGTGCGGCTCACGATGAACTGGTCGAACGGATGACGGCTGCCGTCCGCCTGACGCTCGCGGAGCGGAGCTGTCTGAGGGGTGGCGATGTAGCCTGGTCCGATGGCGTTGCAGTTGATGCCGTACTCGGCGTACTCTGCGCAGATGTTGCGGGTGAGCATCTTGAGGCCGCCCTTCGCTGCCGCATAGGCAGATACGGTCTCGCGTCCGAGCTCAGACATCATTGAGCACATGTTGATGATCTTGCCCTCGCGGCGCTCCATCATCTCAGGAAGCACGGCTGAAGACACGATGAACGGACCTACGAGGTCGATGTCGATAACCTGCTGGAACTGTGCGCGGGTCATCTCGTGCATAGGGATGCGCTTGATGATGCCGGCGTTGTTGACGAGGATGTCAATGTTGCCGACCTCAGCGTGGATCTTCTCCACGAGAGCCTTCACGTCGTCTTCCTTGGTCACGTCGCAGACATATCCCTTGACGTTGGTTATTCCGGCCTCCTTGTAGTTGTTGAGACCTCTCTCGAGGAACTCCTCGTTGATGTCATTGAAGATGATGGTCTTGATGCCGGCGGCAACAAACGCCTTAGCGATGTTGAAGCCGATTCCATAGGAAGCGCCTGTAATCCAGGCGTTCTTCCCTTCAAGTGAGAATGGATTGTTTGCCATAATTGATTGATGATTAAATAATGTGTTGTTTTATTTCAGTCTTTCCATTTCGAGCGATGCCCAGATGAACGGGCCTACGCCCTTGGAATCGTTTGGTCTTACAGGCTCGCTGAGATAGTATGCGAAGTCGCCCATACGCCTTCCGTCTCCTCCGAGGCCGCCCACTGAGCAGCATTTCTCAAGGCTTATCAGGCCCTGCCCGTCGGTGGAGATGAATTCCTTGACGACATCCTCATAGACCTTCTTGGCGTAAGGGAGCAGGTCCTTGTCAAGGTAGCCCATGCGTATGCCTTTCAGGAAGGTGTAGCTGAACATCGCCGAGCAGGTGGCCTCAAGGTAGTTGCCCTCACGCCCAGGCTGGTCGAGGACCTGATACCAGACTCCGCTCACAGGATCCGCCCATTTAGGGAGTTCGGCGCAGATGCTCTTCAGCAGGTCTATGAGGCTCTGTCTCTCCGCAAGATTCTCCGGGAGGTAGTCGAGCACCTCGACGATGGCCATGCAGTACCATCCGAGGGCACGGCCCCAGCAGTGCTGTGACTGTCCGGTCTGCGGGTCGCACCAGAACATGGAGCGGGACTCGTCCCAGGCGTGACGGTAGAGTCCGGTAGCCGGGTCGTAAGTGTGCTTGGCCGCCGTGATGAACTCGTTCACGATCTCCTTATATGCCTCGGCCTGCTCTTCTCCGCTCATATACCTCTTGGCATACTCGGCGTAGAACGGCTCAGCCATATATACTCCGTCAAGCCATATCTGATGAGGATAGATCTGCTTGTGCCAGAAGGCGCCTTCAGATGTCCTCGGCTGGGCGTCGATCTGCGTCTTTATCAGTTCAATCGCCTTGCGGTACTTCTCCTCTCCGGTCTTGTCATAGAAATAGAAGAGGGAGCGTCCCGGGCAGATGAGGTCCACATTGTATTTCTCCACCGAATAGGTCTTGATGGTGCCGTCGGCGTTGACCACATCATCATACCAGAGGTGTACATAGTCATAGATGTCCTGTCCCCCGTATGTGTCATAGACATCGAGGAAGGCCTTGAGTTCAAGGCCGGGGGTGTAGCCCCATTTGAGTTTGCCGTTGAGATAGTCGAGATATGTAGGCTCCGGGCAGCGTGACATCTGCGAGCGGACCATTTTCTCGGACATAGGCTCCGTCTTGTCGGCGCATGATACGAGCGCCGCCATGGCGAGGATGGCCGGTATCAGTCTGTTCATTTTATATGTTGTTGAAATTCTTGACTCTCAGTGTAGTGATGGCATCGCCCTTCTCCGGGTAGCACTTCACGTTCTTGAAGGTGATGTCCTGGGAGTTGCGCAGCGTAATGCCCTCATCGGCAGTGATCGTGCAGTCGCTGACATTGATGTTGGTCACAGGCATCTCAGGGAGCCCGTTGAAGAGCATGGCCTTTGACGCCCCGTTGCAGCAGACATTGCTGATGTAGATGTCGCGGAACTCAGGAGTTGTCTCGTCTACCGGAACGGCCGGCACGTTGACGGTCTCGTCCTTCTCGGCTGCGGCCTCCACTGCGGACTTGCCGCCATAGAAGAGGTCGAAGAGTATCGCGTCAGCCAATATGTCCTTCATGTAGATGTCGTTGATGTAGATGTTCTTCACCACGCCGCCGCGGCCCCTTTTGCTCTTGAAGCGCAGGCCCACATCAGTGCCGAGGAAACGGCAGTTGGACACCTTTATGTTCTCCACGCCGCCGCTCATCTCGCTCCCGACGGTGAAACCGCCGTGCCCGTGGAATACGGTACAGTTGTCCACGATGAGGTTCTTGCAAGGGCGTGCCCTGCGCCTGCCGTCAGCGTCCTTGCCGGACTTGATGCAGATGCCGTCATCGCCGGCGTCGAAGGTGGAGTTGGTGATCAGCACATTCTCGCAGCTGTCCACGTCGATGGCGTCCCCGTTCTGCGAATAATATGGATTGCGGATGTTGACACGGTTGACTATGAGGTTCTTGCACATCAGCGGGTGCACGTTCCAGCATGGTGAATTCTGGAAAGAGCAATCCTCGAGAAGCACGTTCTCGCAGTTGCGCAGAGAGACCATGTTCGGACGGAGGAAGCTCTTGATCTCGTTCCACTGCTCCTCGGTCAGGTCGACTGAAGGCACGTTCATGTTGCTGAACATGGTTGCCTTCTCGAATCCCTCGTCCGGATACCAGATGCGTCCGTCACGGCTGACTATGCCCCCTGATGCGACGAGCTTCCGCCATTCACCGTCGGTAAGCTTGGATTTCTTGACCATTCTCCACGCCTCCCCGCTGCCGTCGAGCACACCGCCTCCGGTGATGGAGATGTTGCGCGCGCCTTCAGCGTGTACCGGAGACTCGCACCTGCGGGTGTCAAGCCCCTCGAAAACGGTCTGGATGATCGGATAGAGGTCGCGGTCCGGGTCGAAGATTATCACGGCGTTAGGTGTCACATGGAGGTCGCAGTTGCTCAGGATCTCGATAGGGCCGGTGAGCCAGATGCCTGCCGGGACGTCCAGGTGGCCGCCGCCTTTGTATGAGAGGTGCTTCATCGCCTTGGCGAAAGCCTCCGTGTTGAGGGTGACGCCATCGCCGACGCCTCCGAAGTCCTTGACGCTGACGCGCAGGTCAGGAATCACCGGGCGGGCGACCCGTTCCATCTTGAACGGGAGATTCTCGTAGAGATAGGCGAATTCGTCCCCGCCCTGCTTCCCGCAGGAGGAGACCAGGAGCAGCGCCCCTGCAGTCAGGATTGACAGTAATGCGGATGGTCTGGTCATAGTAGTATTATTTTATTACAGCAAGTTCCTTGCCGACTTTGATAAAGGCCGCTATCGCCTTGTCAAGTTGCTCCTTTTTGTGCGCCGCGGAGAGCTGCACGCGGATGCGCGCCTGTCCCTTAGGTACTACAGGATAATAGAATCCGGTCACGAAGATGCCTTCTTCCGCCATCTTGGAGGCGAATTCCTGTGACAATTTGGCATCATACAGCATCACCGCGCAGATGGCAGACTGGGTAGGCTTGATGTCGAAGCCCGCCGCGAGCATCTTCTCGCGGAAGTACTTGACGTTCTCCTGCTGACGGTCGTGCAGTTCGTCGCTTTCGCCCAGCATCTTGAACATCTCGATGCCGCCCGCCACAATCATCGGAGGGAGGGAGTTCGAGAAGAGATAAGGGCGCGAGCGCTGGCGGAGCATGTCGATGATCTCCTTGCGTCCTGTGGTGAATCCTCCCACCGTGCCGCCGAACGCCTTGCCGAGGGTGCCGGTGAATATGTCGATGCGCCCGTAGCAGCCGAACTGCTCGGCGACTCCGTGTCCCGTCGCGCCCACCACTCCGGCGGAGTGGCTTTCGTCCACCATGACGAGCGCGTCATACTTCTCGGCGAGGTCGCAGATCTTGTCCATCGGGGCCACATTGCCGTCCATAGAGAACACTCCGTCGGTGCATATGATACGGTATCTCTGGGCCTGCGCCTCCTTGAGGCAGCGCTCGAGATCTCCCATGTCCGCATTGGCGTACCTGTAGCGGACAGCCTTGCAGAGGCGCACACCGTCAATGATGGAGGCGTGGTTGAGCGCATCGGAGATGATTGCGTCCTCGGAAGTGAGCAGCGGCTCGAAAAGTCCGCCGTTGGCATCGAAGCAGGAAGCATAGAGGATGGTGTCCTCCGTGCGGAAGAAATCCGACACGGCCTTCTCCAGCTCCTTGTGCAGATCCTGGGTGCCGCAGATGAAGCGGACGGACGACATGCCGAAGCCGTGCGTGCGCATGGCCTTCTCCGCCGCCTCGATCAGGCGGGGGGAATCCGCGAGCCCGAGATAGTTGTTGGCGCAGAAATTCAGGGCTTTGGAGCCGTCCTGAAGTGTGATTTCTGCTGACTGTGCGGAGACGATGTCCCGCTCGTTCTTATACAGGCCGGCTTCCTTGATTGAGGAAAGCTCGTCCTGAAGATGCTGCTTGAATTTGCCGTACATAGTGTATGTGTGTCAGTTCCTACAAAATTACGATTTTTTTGTATATTAGCAGCAAATATCAATGCACATTTCGATATGAAAAATATTCTCGTGGTCGGTTCCACAGGCCAGATTGGCTCGGAACTGACGATGAAACTCAGGAGCTTGTATCCTGATGGTGATGTGGTTGCGGGATATGTGAAGGGGGCTGAGCCCAAGGGGGAATTGCTTGAAAGCGGGCCGTGCGAGGAGGCCGATGTCCTCAATGCGGCGCAGCTGGCCCAGATTGTGTCCAAGTACAAGATCGATACGATCTACAACCTGGCGGCCCTCCTGTCCGCTGTAGCCGAAGCCAAACCTCTGCTTGCCTGGAACATCCAGATCAACGGACTTCTGAACATCCTCGAGATCGCCCGGGAGAAGGGCTGCGCCGTCTTCACGCCGAGTTCCATCGGCTCGTTCGGCCCCGAGACCCCACGCGTCGGAACCCCGCAGGACACCATCCAGCGCCCGCGCTCGATGTACGGCGTGACCAAGGTGACCACCGAGCTGCTCAGCGACTACTATCACACCAAGTACGGGGTAGACACCCGTTCCGTGCGATTCCCGGGCCTTATATCCCATGTGACACTTCCCGGTGGCGGCACCACGGACTACGCCGTGACGATTTACTATTCCGCCGTCAAGGGTGAGGAGTTCGTCTGCCCCATCAAGGCAGGGACGTTCATGGACATGATGTACATGCCTGACGCCCTGAAGGCGGCGGTGGACATAATGAATGCCGACCCTTCCCGTCTCGTGCACCGCAACTCGTTCAACATAGCCTCGATGAGCTTCGACCCCGAGATTCTCCGGGCCAAGATCTGCGAGCACATACCGGATTTCCGCATGCGCTACGAGATCAATCCGGTATGCCAGGCCATAGCTGATTCCTGGCCTGACAGGATGGACGACAGCTGCGCGCGGGAGGAATGGGACTGGAAGCCGGAATACGACCTGGAGTCGATGACGGTGGATATGATCAGGGAACTCAGCCGGAAACTTGGAAAGTAAGGGGCTGGTTTTCCGCATCGTCCGCAGACGTCCGAGACGCACTCTCAGGGAAACGCCGGAAACCTTGCGTTTGAGAGAGGAGGCCAAAGCCTTCCTCCCCGGGAGGTTGCGTGAACTCGCCGGCCGGCACGGATTCGAGTTCAACCAGGTGCGCATCAAGCACAATGTCTCCAACTGGGGGAGCTGCTCTTCAAAGGGGAACATCAACTTGAACCTCAACCTGATGCGCCTCCCGGAGCATTTGCGGGACTATGTGATGCTGCACGAGTTGTGCCACCTGCGGCAGATGAACCACGGCCCTGAGTTCCACGCCTTGCTCGAGAGCCTCTGCCCGGACTGGAAGGAGTGCCGCGCGAAACTCAAGGAATACAGGCTGATATAAGAAGTTGTTTTGATTTATGTTGAAAATTCTTTTACTTGCTTTTTCGCCATATTTTTTCCTGGCTTTTTCGGTCAGATAGTTCTACTATCTTTCTCAAAATCCAGAAAAAACTCTGACAGAAAAATCTTCATAAAATTTATGACAAATAAATTCAAAACAACTTCTAATTATAGGATATGAAAATAGGAATATGCAGTGACCACGCCGGACTTGAATACAAGACCAGGCTCATCTCGTACCTCGTCGGCAAGGGATACGATGTTGTCAATTTCGGCACGGACAGTCCTGAGAGCTGTGACTATCCTGATTTCGCCCACCCGCTCGGCCATGCCGTCGAGAGCGGTGAAGTCGACGCCGGAATCGCCCTCTGCGGCACGGGCAACGGGATGTCCATAACCCTCAACCACCACCGCGGCGTGAGGGCCGGACTTGCCTGGAATGTCGAGGTGGCCACGCTGGTCAAGGCCCACAACAACGCAAACGTGCTCGTGCTTCCTGCGCGGTTCGTCTCTTACAGGATGGCCGTGATGATGGTGCGCGCATGGCTCAACACCAAGTTTGCCGGGGGACGGCATCAGAGAAGAATTGACAAGATTGTTTGCGAATGACATCTCCTCCTATCCTGAGGGGATAGTGCTTCCGATAGACAAACCCTATCGCTGGACTTCGGCGGACGTGATACGAAAGATCAAGTTCGCCGCGGTTCGCCATTTCGGGAAGAAGAATCTCAAGGTCGGTCACGCAGGGACGCTCGACCCCCTCGCCACCGGCATATTGCTTGTCTGCATCGGGGAGGCGACCAAGAAGGCGGAGGCCCTGCAGGCCTCGCCAAAAGAATATGTGGCCGGAGTGACTTTCGGCGCAGTCACCGCTTCGTATGATCTCGAGAAAGATATTGACCGGGAGTGTCCGCTGGACGGAGTGAGCGGGGAGTCAGTCCAAGCCGTGCTGCCATCGTTTGTCGGGGAGCAGATGCAGGTGGCGCCGCTTTTCAGCGCCAAGTCCGTGGACGGGGTGCGCGCCTATGAGACCGCGCGCCGGCTCTACAGGCAGGGACGGCTCGGAGAAGGATCCGACCTCATCAGGGCAAGCAGGATAGAGATTTATGACCTGAAGATGCTTTCTTATGGCGTCTCCGCTTTCGCCGCGCCTTCTTCTGGAGAGGGCCGGAACTCGCGCATCAATGTCGCTGACATCAGCGGCTACTCTCTCCCGACGGCCATGATCCGCATCGGATGCAGCAAAGGGACATATATCAGAGCCCTCGCGAGGGATCTCGGCGAGGCGCTGGGGAGCGGGGCCTTCCTGAGTTCGTTACGCCGCACCCGCAACGGCGGCTTCACCCTCGACGACGCCCTCACTCTGGACGACGCCCTCGCGATGCTGGGGCAGAGGTGACAGGGCGTCTCCGGGTGTGAGCCCGTTTCCGGCGTTTCCGCTGCTACCTGGACCGCCTACCTGCTCTGCATGGCCCTCTGCGGTGTCCGCCGTTGCCAGGTGTGAGCCTGTTCCGGCACCTGCTGCTACTTGCACGCGCTATCGCAGGCGCCCCGCCCGTGGAACATCCGCCGGCGCGTGGAACATCGCGGTGCGCACCAGGGGCGTTTTCACTCACCGCGATGATTTTCAGAAGCCCGCGTGCGCAGAAAGGGGCCTGGTGCGCACGGGAACGGCACCAATCACATCTGAATCAGCGGTCATCTGGACATTTCTGGTGATAACCCCGGCAACAGTCGGGCGCGAGGAGAGCCCTTCGAGCTCCCCGCAGCGCCAGATCTGTAGCCGCTGGAGACCGTAGCTTCCGGCGGCGGTGCCAGCTCAATAGTCCCGCCTGCTGTTCTCGGCAGGCCCGATATTACCGTCACTTCACATGCCGGCGGAGATTACCAATCGCAGCAAGGTTGACATTTCTCTGGTCACGAGACTGTTCGGGCACAGCGAGGCCATCCGGCGGTGGCAGATAAGACACTGACAGACAGGCAGATAAAGGTTTTACTTGTCCGCATATCGGGACAGGTAAAACCTTTAATTTACTCTGTACCACGATGTTATCCGCCACCGCTCGTGTGTCGTGGCCCGGGGATATGCCCCGCACAAGGACACCGCCGAATGACTTGACTAAAAAGTGCTCATCAGAGCACCGCCCGAGGCCGGGATTTCGCACAGCGAAATCGGAAAGGCCCTTGAGGGCGCAGGGGTTCGGGGATATGCCCCGTAAAAAAAGGGAGGCTCCTGGAGACCTCCCTAATTCCGAATACAAAATTATTAACCGCTAATACCCAGGATAATTTAAGTCAGGTACCGCTTATTGCAATTGAACCCCGGAACACCAAAACAAATTACCACAATGACAATGTGCGCCAAGGCTGCAACTGCCAGAAAGTTTAGAACTAAAAGCAGCAATGCAAAGGTAAACAGGAGATTAAAAAAAATAGTATATTTGCATCTGTAAAAGGTGTAAAATCGTCCAAAACGACCGCGTATAGAAGTGGAATTGTATCATAAACTATAGATTGTGATAAAAAGGCTGCTAATATCGCTTTTTGTGATAATCGCCGCCGCAGCAGCATCCGCTGCGGCCACGAAATACCAGTTCACATACTATCTCAAAGAGAGGGGCCTTCCGCGGACTGTAGCCCAGGACATAACGCAAGACAGCAACGGCTGTCTGTGGCTTGCCACATGGTCCGGGCTCTACCGCTTCGACGGGACCAGTTTCACCGGATTCAAGGCCGGAAGGGCCGACGGCCATGGAGAAAGGACCAACAACCGCTTCGACCGGATAGAGAGAGACGGATTCGGGCAGTTCTGGGTCCTCTCGTATGACGGCACGCTCTACCGCTTCGACCCGCAGAGAGAAAGATTCAGCGACATCGCCAACGGGCGCAACATCACCGAAATCTACAGACTGTCTTCGGACGACTTCTGCTTCGTCACCTCGGACAACACCATACTCCGCACCAGATACTCTGACGCCGGACACGGCTGCATACTCTATGACAGCTCAATAGCGGCCCCGGGCAAGGTAAACGGCATGTACAAAGACGACGGGGACAACATCTGGGCAGCCACGGACGCGGCCATACTACGCAACAATGAAATCGCGACCGAACAGCCGGGCTACTGCATAGAAGGCTCTGCCGGCACCATCCGCTTCGGAAGCGGAAACGGCAAAATTGTGGAAGTCATCGACGGGCAGCTCTTCGAAATAGAAAGCGGAGCACCCTACGACATAAGGCTCATAACCGATGTCCCCGGGGCACACGACCTCATATTAGGTTCAGAGGACGGGAGGCTCTCCATGCTCGCGACAGACAAGATGGAGTTGAAGGCCATAACAGTCCCTGAATCCTGCAGCATCGGCCCGGAACCGAGGTCATTCTACGACAGGAAAGGGACAGTCTGGATATGGTCGCCGCTCGGCGGCATCGGACACCTCGACAGGGAGACGCTCAGACTTGAGCCGCTCATCTACGAGGCCCGCGAGCCCGGCGGCTGGGACGCGGAGAACAACATCCAGGCAGCCTTCCTGGACAAGCAGGACAACATCTGGTTCTCCGGCAGCTGGGGCGGCATAGGAAGAGCATCAAGAAAAGACAGCGGATTCAAGCTGTTGAGTTTTGACAAGAGCGGCAGCGCCCCGTCCCAGGCGAACAGCGTCAGAGCCGTGACCCAGACCCGCGACGGCATGATATATGCCGGCACCAAAGACGGTAAAATCCACCTTCTCAGCAACAATCTGATACATATCGCGGACTGGAGTCTGCCATACCCGGCATACAGCATAACAGAAGACGGGCAAGGGCACATCTGGATTGGCACCAAAGGCGGAGGAGTGTTCGAGAACACCGCACCCGACATGGCCTTGAAGCCAGTATTCCGCCCGAAAGCATACAAAAAATCCGATGCGCGCTTCGGCATGAACGGAGACCTCATATACTGCCTGACACCCGGCAGCAACCGTCGACTCTGGATTGGTTCGTTCGACGGCAGCATATCATATGTCGACACGGCCGACCCGGAGAGAAGATTCATAAGCAACAAGAACAGAATCCCGTTCCCGACAAGCCAGATGGACAAAATAAGGTTCATCACCTTCGGCCCGGACGGACGGATGTTCGCCTGCGGGCGGAAAGGCACGTTCATCTGTGAGACTCCTGACAGCGACCCGGAACTGATGCGCTTCGAAAGGTTCGCAAGTACAAGAGAATACGACATTCAGCATATCCTCTTCGGCAAAGACGGGAAGATGTACGCCTCATCTTTCGGGAACGGCCTCCTGCTCTGCTCCCCTGACGACGCCATCAAACCGGAGACAATCAACGCGGACAACGGGCTCATGTCGAATTTCGTGTTCTCCTCCATAGAAGACGAGAACGGAAACATCTGGATATCAACATATCACGGCCTGAATAAATACAACCCCAAGACAGGAAAAATCATAGGCTGGTCGTACGACAGAATCGGCAAAGACCTTCTCTTCGCCGAAGGGGAGCCGCTCGTCACAAAAGACGGGGAAATGATGTTCAACACTACAGCGGGAATATTGTATTTCAAGCCAGAAGAAATCTCCAACAGCTCCTTCGCCCCGAAAGTGTTCCTGACATACTGTCAGTTCGCAGGCAACAGAATCTACCCGGAAAACGGCAGGACGATAGAAATACGCGGGGAAGGCAGGCTGAGCATAAGATTCGCCGCCGTGGACATGAACGGCCCGGAAAGAGTCATGTACTCATGGAGAGCCGGCAGTGGCGGAGAATGGACACAGCTCGGCAATACGCCTGTCCTGAACCTTGACGGACTCGGAACCGGACGCCACGAACTCCAGCTGAGAGCCACAAACGCCGACGGAGTACAGATGGACAACACGCTGGACATCACCGTAATCGTCAGGCCGGACATCTACGGTCACCTGAAGATGGCAATCCTCTTGGTGATCATAGCCTTGTCGGCGGCAGCATACCTGCTTATCAGGAAAAGGAAAGCCAGTGGGGAAGCCATGCGGCAGAATGAGGGAAGCCGAGATGGCGCTCCGGAACCTGCGAGGCCGGACTGGGACGACACCATCAGCGAGGAAGATTCCAAGTTCAAGAGAAGATTCCAAGACTTCCTCGAAGAGAACCTGGACAACGGAGACCTCGGCGCAGAGGACATGGC
This sequence comes from uncultured Bacteroidales bacterium, assembly GCA_900541925.1. Taxonomy (GTDB): domain Bacteria; phylum Bacteroidota; class Bacteroidia; order Bacteroidales; family UBA932; genus Cryptobacteroides. Next base: position 59,167 of record UQMB01000007.1, read on the forward strand.
CGAAGCCCTCGGAGTGAGCCGCTCCGCCCTCTTCGAAAAATGCAGGGCCCTGCTCGGCAAGGCCCCGACAGAATATCTCCGCGACCTGCGTTTCAGCAGAGCCGCGGAGATGATGGCAAAAAGCGGATATTCTATATCGCAGATAGCCTACAAGACAGGCTTCAACGACTCGCACTACTTCAGCAAAGCATTCAAGAAGCGTTTCGGAGTTTCACCGACAGAATACCGCAAGAGTATTAAAGGTTCTTGATTTTCATCATGTTGAGGAGCAGCTGCTGCCCCACGACATTGGCCCCGTTCTCTCCGCTCACGTCAAATGTCCCGAGAGCCTCATACATCCCGTCGACAACATCTCCGGCACGCAGGGACTCCTGCGAAGGAGCATGGATGTCGCTGATGCAGGCTGGTATGTCAAGGGAAGTGAAGATCACCTGCCCGCGGCCGGCACGGACAAGACTCAACACAGAGTAGACCTCCTTCTTGTGGTCAGCCACGGCGGCGGCAAGCGTCTCACCGTTCTCGCAGCGCAGTCCTATGCGGCGGCGGTTGTAGGCGGAGAAGCACTGGTATTCCCAATTGAAGACACAATCCTGAGGCAGCCCGTTCCACACAGGGTGGGCGCGGTTGAAGTAATTGCCCCCATACCAGGCTGTCCCGATCTTCTTGCTGCCGCGATAGTCAAGCACTTCCTTGTCAGCGAAGAACTCAGCCCATCTCTCCGGCTTGTCAATGACTATCAGGGTGTGTCCCTTGTAGACCCACTCCATGATGTCACTCATGCCGCTCCCCCACTGCTGAGGCTCGAACTGCCCTACTACCAGATAGTCACCGGACGGAGTGCCTGACACATATTCGGCAGGGTGTATGCCAAGACTGGAGAGGAACGCCGAGACACGGCCGCTGCTGTCTGCCACGGAACCCTCGGAGCTGATTCCGGAAGCGTCGAGTTTCACGGAGAAAACCTCGTCACTGCCTTCGCACACCGTCTCCCCTCCCCGGAGCAACCTGGCCTCCACGCGGCTGTAGCCCGGATTGTCAACGCTGAACTCGAATCCGCCGGCAAGATACTCGCCATACACCGTCCCGCCGCTGACCTTGACCTTGGCGCTGCGGGAATCAGCCAGAGTGCCGTCCTGGAGACGGTAATCCACCTGGAGGGTGAAGTTGCCCTTGAGATTCTTCTCATTGATTATGAACACGTCGGCAACAGTCTTGCGTCCGACAGGCAGGACCTTGTGATTGAGCTTTACAGACAGTACCAGAGGGCGGTTGTAACGGGCAATCAGTTCCGGATCCCCCTTGAAGTGGCGATAATTGTCAACCACTCCGGAGTGGTTCTCCAGCTTCATGCTCTCCCACCCGTTGATGGCATAGCCGTCCACGACATCGTTGATGCGGATGTTCTCGATGATGCGGCCCTGGTAGTAATAGGACACGTTGCCCATCGCCACCGTAAGGTCATCCACCGTCGGGAAAGCCTTGCGGAATCCCTTCTTGTCGAGGAAGGCGTCGTAGGCATCGTACCATGAGAGGTAGTCCTGCGCCTCCCAAGTGGAGGTCTTGCCGGAAGAGAGGATTTCGTCGCGTATCAGCTGGAGGCGCGGAGGCGTGCCGATAGCCCCCTCTTCGCCCCAAAACACAATCTCGCCACGGTTGGTGCTGCCGCGAAGATATTCATCTTTGGACACATAGAGGGCGTCATGATACACCCCGGGGCCTCCGGCGTGGTGATTGTCCCACCACCCCGTGTCGCGGAATGTCGTGTCGAACGGCATGAGATTGGTCTTGAAATGGGCGTCCGGGACAACCTCAGGGTTGTTGCCGTTGCAAGAGTTGTATACAAGTATGCGGCTCGGGTCGAGTTCGTGTCCCATAGCCATCTGCTGGTAGTCCTGCTTCTGCGGCCATGCCCCGCGCTCGTTGTGCATGTTGTAGATTATAAGGCTCGGATGGCTGCGGTCGCGCAGTATCATGCGGCGCAGTTTCTCGTTGCGGTAGGCGAAGTAGAAGCGGCTCTGGAGATTGTCGTCCTCGAACTTGGAGATCGGATACTGGTTGCCGCCAGGTTCCTCCCAATAGAGGAGTCCCAGTTCGTCGGCCCACTTGAAGACGTCGCTCTGGCCGATTGTCCTGTGGAAGTTGAGCATGTTGAGACCCATTCCCTTGGCGGCCTCCACCTGCCGGCGCGCCAGCTCATCGGAAGGCATGATGCCGTTGTCCGGCCAGAAACTCCAGGAGATGGAAGTACGGAGCACGATGCGCCTGCCGTTGAGATAAAACTGGCGGTCACCCTTGACATCGCGGACTTCAAACCAGCGGAATCCGAAACGGCGGCTGTCGTTGTCTTCTCCGAGGGTCACGTCAAGATCATACAGATTCGGATCGTCCACGCTCCAGAGCTTGGCGCCCGGCAGTCTCACGGCATACTCCAAGGTGTTCTCACCCTCACGGAGCGCGGCGCTGTACTTCCTGGAATACACTTCCTTCCCATCTTTTTCCCGTATGGAAATCAACACCGGGACACTCCCCGCCGCCTTGTCAGCCACGGCGCTCAACTGAATCTTGATTTTGCGCGGGTCGGGCTGATTCTGCACATAGAGGTCGGAGATGTAGGTCTTGTCCGTAGCTACGAGCTTCACCTTGCCGGTAATGCCTCCGAATCCGTGGGACGGGTTGGTGAGGTACTCGCCCCAGCTGTAGACCTGCGAATCCTTCCAGTTGAAGTTGCCGTTAGGGTCGGTGATGCGGACGCTGATCACATTGCTCTTCCCGTATTCGAGATGCTCCGTGATGTCAAAACTGAACGGAGTGCTGTTGACAAGGTCGTAGCCGGCCAGCTTGTGATTCACGAAAACCTCAGCACGGAAACGCACGGCCTCGAAATCGATCGCCACCCTGCGGCCCTCCCATTCTGACGGGATGTCAACGGCCGTCTCAAACCAGGAGACTCCGACATAGTTGCCGGTCACCCCGAATGTCTCGCCGTTCCAGCCCCAGAGATGCTCCTCGACGGTGGCAGGAAGACTGACGCCGCTCACGGACGGGTTCTCCAGCAGCGACCAGCCGCCGGAAGGGATGTTGACAGGAAGTCTGTCAAGTTCGACAGGAGGCAGGAAAAGCTCGTCGTTCTCCCACTTGGCGTCCTTGTCAAGTGTGATATTCCAGCCGTTGCCGGAAATATCCATGGTCTCCCGCTGCAGCGGCGCCGCCGCCACGAGCAGAGAAAGAAGAAAACTCAGTATATTCATTACAATTATTTGTTTTCCAGCGGATTCCAGGTACCGGATCCGGGGTTATACATAACGTTGTCCAAAGTATAGCCGGCGGCCTCGGCATCAGAGAGCCGATGCGCCCAGCCGACACGGGCCGAAGTGTCAGCCCCTGGACCGTAGCAGGCGTACTCGGCATAGAAAGCCGTCTTCTCCTTGGCCGGATTGTTCCAGTTGTGCCAGCCTTCAGGCAGAATGTGCGGACCGATCTCGCAGTTGAGATAGACCACCTTGGCATAGTCCCTCCACGGGCGTCCAAGATAAACCCTGTCGATTCCCGGCGCAGCGGTGAGGCGGCAGCGGTTGAACACATAGCCATACTTCTCGCCCTCGAAGGTGGAGGCTGCGGTGACGTAGCTGTTACGCTTGGAGCGTATCTCGCAGTTCTCGAACCAGCAGCGGCCGGGGCCGAAGATGAAGTCCGTGGTGCCCTCAATCAGACAGTCCACATACAGGCTGCGGCAAGTCTGCCCGTCATCTCCATAGCGCCCGTAAGTGTAGATGGTGTCCTGGTTGCCGATGATGTGGCAGCGGCGCAGCATGATGCGGTCGCCGTTGGTCATAAGCGCCACAGCCTGACCGACCTGCCCGGCATCGTTGCGTATGCTGAGATCCTCGAAGGTGACGTCATCGGCGTTCACGAACACCGATGCGCTGCCGCTCGTGCCTATCTCGTGCTCCATGTCAGGCCAGAGCTTGCGGGCCGAGTTATCGAAGGTGATCACGGAATTCTCCGCGCCGCAGCCGACAATCTTGAGATTGCACTTGCTTGCGGGGATGATTATCCTCTCCCTGTACACGCCCGGTTTCAGGAGAATTGTCGTCTGTACATTCTTCAGATAGTCAGGAACAGCGTCTATGGCCTCCTGGAGCGTGAGGAAATCTCCCCTGCCGTCCTTGTCCACCACGAAATCATATCGCACGAGATGCTCAGCGAGCTGCGGAATCTTGGCTCTGATGGAGTCGCAGACGATGTCGCAGTTGCGGCGCGCCCCACGCGCATTGGAATGGGTGTCGTCCTGCCTGCCGTCCGGCATCGCCGCACAGGTGCCCGGATCCACCCACATGAAATACTGCCTCGACGCCTTGTCTCCGGCAGCCTTGATCCAGTCGATCGTGGCCTTCTCCATATCGATGAGGACCGTGCCCGTCTCGGCGGATACAGCCTTCATCGCGGCCGGATACTCGCCGTGCGTAGTCTCGTCAAGCACACCCTTCTCAAAGCGGCGGCGCGCCACAGGGGTCAGCAGCACAGGCGTGGCCCCGAGTTCCCGCGCGGTCTTTATGAACATCCTGAGATTGTCCTGATACGCCCCCCAGGCCGCCGCATACACGGCCGGCTTGTTGGACTTCTCATCGTTGTGGGCGAATTCTATGAACACATAGTCCCCCGGGCGGATGTTGGCCTTGACCTTGTCCCAGAGCCCCTCGTCTATGAAGCTCTTGGTGCTGCGTCCGTTCTTGGCATAATTGATCACGCGCACGGACGGGTCCACGAAATTCTCAAGCACCATTCCCCATCCGCGCTCAGGGTTGCCACGGGAGATGTCCTTGTCGGCCATCGTGGAGTCACCCATGAGGTGCATGGTGAACTTCACCGAAGACTCGGGCACCTCCGGATTGAGGGTCGGGCCGGCTCCCTGAGGGCCGCGGAGGAGTTTAGGCACGCGCGAGGAAGGCAGCACGCTGTAGCGGTACGGGATGTTCACGACACCCTTGTCGGAAGGCTTGAACCTCTCGCGGAAGGTGTTGCCACGCATCTGCCAGCCGCCGGCATTATCCGTGGCCTCGAATATGTTCTTCACCCCTTTCTCGAAATAATTGCCCTCCATGAGCACCTCGGCCCCGATGCAGGCGTAGACGGCGTTGGCGTAGTTGCCGGCGCAGTCGTAGAGGTTGTTGAGCAGATGGACAGTGCCCCAGCGCACCGCCGGCATCCTGACCTCGCAACCCTTGCCCCAGATGCAATAAGCGTATGTGACATTGAGATTGTCAACTCCCTGGTCAGGGTTCTCGCTGCTGGCGATGAGGTTGGACGCCTTGTGGTCGTAAGCCTTGTCCGTGTATTGGAAGACGCACCAGGTCACGGTGATGAAGTCCGAGCGGGAGTTGATGTCGAAATTGCCGTCCAGCCCGTCGGTGAAGCTGCAGTGGTCAATCCAGATGTGCTTCGAGCCGTTGGAGACGGTCAGCAGATCCGCGCCGCCGACATCGATCGGACCGGGGCCCTCGAAGGCGATGTTGCGGATTATGATGTTCTCGCAGGCGTCCAGGCCTATCAGCCCGGCGTTGCGATAGCCTTCCAACGGGTCGGAAGTGTAGTCGATTATAGCCTGGCGGGTGTGCTGCTCGCGCTCCTCGGCCACATAGGCGCCATTGGAGAGTTTGCCGCCGCCACCCTGGTCCGACATGGACTTGACCCCCGCGCCGTCAAGGAGGCCGCGCAACTCATCAGTCACGCTGAACTGAGTGCGGAGCCTGGCCCCGTTGATCCCCAGGAGGGTCTTGCCGCTGAGGCCATTGAACTTCATGAAGGATGAGACGACAAAGTCCCCCCTTGAGCCGTCCAGGACAACGACATCATAGTCTTTAAGAGATTTAATGATGTCCCCGCGCATGTCGAAGCCGTTGCTCTGCAGGATTATCGTGCGGGAAGCGTCACCTCCGGTGACCGTAAATGCGTCACCGCTGGTCAGGGAAACTGCCGACGCCCATCCGAAAGGGCCCTCATTAACAGCAGTTTTGGCGCCGCCCGCGACGGACAGCGCCAAAAGAGCTATCGAAATGATACTTCGTTTCATTTATTTCTTCTCCTTATCCACGAAGGTGATGAGGGTCATCATCCTGTTCATATACTCACGGGTGGAGATGCACATCTCCCCGGTCTCACAGCGATATGGAGAGGTGTCATACTCGTCGCCGACATTGGTGCGGACATATCGGGTGTCGTTGCTAGGCTCGGTCGGAGCCCCCGGTTTGTACGGGTTGGAGGTGCTGGTAAGCGGAGTCAGCCAGCAGCCCTCGGCGCTGAGAGATGAGATGATGTCCTTGACAGCCTGCTCGCTGACATCCTTAGGCATCCTGGAGTAGAACCTCTCGAGAGGCACGAGCTCATCATTGGCAAGAGGCGAATTCTTGGTGAGTTCCTCAACCGGAACGGCAAGCAGTTCATCATAAGCCTTGCGGAGGGCCTTGGTGTCAACCCATGCAGCGGAGCTGTAGTGACCGATGGTGCCGGAGATATCCTGGTTGATGAAGTAATGCCCGTTGTAGTAGTTGGAGCCCACGCGGTGCACATAGAGAGGACGTCCGTCTTCCGGATCGATGAAGCGAGGAGCGAGGAACGCGTCAGGATTGTTGGTCTTGCGCTCCCACTTGGCCACCTCTGAATCCGGAAGCCTCAGGGACTCAAGGAAATCGATAGCCGCAGGGATGCCGGCCATGAAACGCATGTCCCCGGTGAGACGATAGTAGCTCATCATCTGGCGGATCATGGCCACGGTGGTGCCGGAGTTGACTCCGCGAGGCTCATAAGAGCGGGCGTGCGCAGGCTTGAGGTCAGCCACGGTGTACTGGTCCGCCCAGCCGGCATAAGGAGCGCCCTGCTGAAGAAGGACAGTGCAGTACATGGCCCTGTAGATAGGCTCCTTGAGGCCCGGGATGCCGAGTGACTGGTAGCACTGGAGAAGGAAGTCGCAGGCCTCCGGAATCACGTCGTCGTTGAGGGTGATGAAGGAGCTGTAGTCAGCCTTGCCATGGAACGGGTGGTCGAACATGAGCGGATATCTCTGAGGCCATCCGCCTATAGGATACTGGCTGTCAAGCACGAACTTGATGGCCTTTTCCAGAGCAGGGCGGAAGATCGGGTCATATTTCTCGACATATATGCGGAGAAGGAACTTGGCGCAGTCAGTGGTGGCGGAATCGTCGAAAGTGGCGTTGCCGTAGTAGTGCTGGAACTCTTCAAGTCTCCAGCCGCTCTTGCCGACAGTGGCGTACCAGTCCTTCAGAGAAGCCTCTCCGGCGAAGTCGAAGCAGTAGTTCCAGCCTCCGCACTCGAGCTGCCCCCAGATAAGGGCGGAAGCCACTTCCTTGGCAGCCTCATAATAATACTCGTCGCCGGTGGCATGGTAGGCGTCAAGAAGCAGGTGGCCCACCTGAGGCGTGCCGGGATCCTGAGTCCACACCATCGTGCGCTTGGCCTCCATTTCTCCCCACTGACGTGACATGTCAGGAAGGTAGTTCCACACAAAGCCGCCATTATAGCTGACCTTGTCCATCATATACCGGGTCGCCGTCTTCATCGTCTCAAGAGCCTTGTCCTCAAGAGATTTAGGTTTGGCGACCACAGACAGAGGCAGGCACAATGCCGCCCCGAGGATGATAAATTTGATTTTTGTGTTCATATTATTGCGGTTATGAATGGTCAAAGATAGGGATTTTCTGCGTATATTTGGGAAAAATTATCTTCCGTTTGTATGAAAAAAATAGTCAAAATTCTCGCGCTTGCGTCCGTCGTGCTCGCTTCCGCGTCCTGCTGCGGGGGCAACGCAGAGAAAAATGCCTCCACGGATAACAACAACACCATTATGACTCAGAGCAGTAATTTCATCTTCGCTGCAGATACCCCTTGGGAAGATGCAGGCGGCGGAGTCGAGCGTCAGATTCTCGGCTACAACGACAACATTATGATGGTCAAGGTCAAGTTTGACAAAGGCGAGGTCGGAGCCATGCACAGCCACCCTCACTCACAGGTGACCTATGTGGCCTCAGGCAAATTCGAGTTCACCATAGGCGGAGTGACCAAGATCGTCGAGGCCGGTGACGCACTCTACAAGCAGCCGAACATTGAGCACGGATGCGTCTGCCTCGAACCGGGCATACTCATCGACTGCTTCAACCCTATGAGGGACACCTTCCTCACCAAGAAATAGTTCACCATACATATTTCAAAAAAAGCCCGATCCGAACCACGGACCGGGCTTTTATCATATCAGGAGGGAAGCTACTTCCACTCCACGCTCACCGAATGTACGAGGATACGGCTCTCCGTACCCACGGTGCTGGTGTGCTGAAGGCCGAAGCCGCCGAAGGTGTTCGGCTCTACCTTGGCGGAAAGCTCCGCACCATGATGGACATTCGGGTCAGAGGCCAGTTCGGCGATGCGTCCCGGGCCGCTCACGGTGGCGCGCAGCTCATCGCCCTGCATCGACACGGAGAGCACGCATCCGGTAAGGAAGCAGTCCACGGTGACAGGCCCGCTGACAGGCTCCGTCTGTCCGTCAGTGTACTTCATGAGGAGCACATCCACGGCATTCGCATACTTGGTGGTACGGATGACGCGCACTGCATATCCGGAGAGAGTCCGGGTGTCGAACTTCACAAAAAGGTCAAGATACTGCTGCCTGGCGCTCCCGAAGCCCTGGCCGCCGTCCTTAGCCGGATCCACCTGCCAGGTCACGGACATGTCGCCGTACTTGCCCGGAAGCGGGGTATAGCGCAGGCGCGCGCCCTGCTGAAGCTGCTGGATTCCATAACCCTTGGCGCCGTTGATACCGGTGCCGTAGAGCCAGCATGGCTGCGAGAGGTCAGGATCGTGCCTGTAGTACACCCTGGTATCCTGCGGGATGAAGGCGTCAACGGTCCAGTATCCCGGCTTGATCTCAAGCTGGTTGTCACAAGGGAAATCACTGAAATCGGTGGAATACACCTTCGTGACCGGCAGGCCGGAAGCCTTGATGCGGGACTTGCTGACGACGCGGATCTCCTCTCCCGGCTCGCAGCGCAGGTGCTTCGGAGCCACGCCGACCATCAGGTAATGCCCTGCATCCTCGCGGGTAAGCTTATAGCTGAGCCTTGGTTCTCCCATCCTTGACACGCTCACAGGCACGGCGCCGCCGCCCTTGCGGTCGTCGCAACGGTACCAGGTGACAAGGGACTCATCCCCCCTGCCCTGAAGGTCAAGTTCATACTCGACCCTCGCCTCGGAACCGGAGATACGCAGCACGGGCTTCTTGATGAAGGCCGGAGCCGGGACAAAATCCGGAGCCACGGTAAGTTTCGCGGCAACTTCAAGCCCTTCAGCCGTATAGGCTATCACATCGAACACCTGCGTCTTGTCCTCCCTGTTGACCGGAGTCACCTCGCATGTCTCGCCAACAAGGTTGGAGAGAGTGACGAAGCGCTCATAGCCCGGCTGTACCTTCCAATACACCTTCTGATTGTGAAGCGGATAGCCAAGATGTCTCATCGGAGTGGCGGTGAGGGTCACTGAACCCTTGCCGGTCTGGAGAGAAGCCTCGCGCACATCCATGTCAAGGCATGTCGGGATGTTGGAGTAATCCCTCCCGTCACGCCTGGATACAGCCTCGACGCGGGCCTTGATTCCCTGGGGATCCCAGTCATCATCACCGCGGAGAAGGTTGTATGTGTTGTAGAGGACAGTGCCGTCATCTTCCACAAGGCGGTAGGCGAAAAGCTGGGCCTTCTGGTCGAGGACAACGGTGTTGTATGGTTTCGCCGCCCCGACAAAGGCAGGCGCCCCGTCGAGGGAGATGTTGTACTGATAGCAGCGGAGCCACTCTTCCGGGCGGAATGTCCATCCAAGCTGGACCGTGCGGCCGGCGTGATAGCGGACATCGACCAGGCTGTGCCTCCCGACGCCCTTGCTGACAGCCTGGACTGCCTCTCCATGGCAGACATTGAAGTCACAGTCCATGAACACGGTGCCATATCTGTCCACGCTGCCGAACGGCTGGCGCCCCCAGAAATCAAGGTCGCACCCGAGGTGCACGCCGCAATGGTTCAAGGAGTCATCAGTGCTCTCAAAATGGCAGCCGACAAAAAGTATTCGCTTGGAGCCGGAGAGCGGGGTGAGGTTGAGACGGGACACAAAGCGGACATTCTCCACATATATGCGGTCACCGTGGCAGAAGGCAAGCTGGGCCTGGGTGATGGCAGGGTTGCGCTTCTGCCTGCCGAGCTTCGGGTCGCGGGGATATTCGAGATCGATATTGCAATAGTTGCCCATGGTCAGATCCTTGACTACAAGGTCACTGCCATAGAAATCGAACATGGTGAAGTTGCCCCTGGCGCCCTGAGTCTGCCCGCGGTTGGAAGCGAGCACCACATCACGCGGATCGGTGCTCATGCCGAGCAGCTGGAGAGCCTCGCAGCGGATGGTAAGCCCTATCGGGGCCCCCTGCCCTTCCTTTGTCACACGGTCCTGAGGATCGTCCGGATCGTCAACCCAATATACCCACGGGGCGAGGTAGACCCGCATCGGGTCAGAAGGGGTCCCGTCGTTGAGTTTCGCCATAGCATCATTGAACGAGCGGAACATGTAAGGAGACTGCGCCGCCTGCGCGTCGCTCAGGCTGCCGTCCACATAGAAGGCGTGGGGCCCGAGCTCGACCTCCTCTCCCCTGTAGCTGATCGTCTGGGCAGAAAGCGCGACGCACAGCGACAGGAGCAGGAGTGATATGACTGATCTTTTCATGCTAGTCGAGGACACGATACTTGAAGTTGCTGAACTTCACTTCCCCGTTGCCGGCGGCCATAAGGCCTGGCAGCATGCTCTGGAAGTCGTGGAAGGTGTTGTGGTTGAAGCCTGAGATCTCCATTCCCCACTCTTCCTTGACCCATTCCTTGCCGTCAAGGCTGTAATAGCCTGTGATGACCTGATTGTCGTTGCGGACACGGAGCCAGATATGCTCAACATCAGGAAGTTTGCTGCGCACTCCACCCTTGTCGCGGCGGAAGCGGAGAGTCCCCCTGTCATTGATGCCCTGGCCCACATAGAAACGGTTGTCGTAGTAGATCACAAGTCCGGCCACGGAGCCTGGGGTCCTGTTGATTTCCACCTCGAATTCGTACGCATGGTCTCCGGCGACGAACATCAGCGGAGCGGAATCCGCAGGGCAGGTACCGGTAGCCTTCAGCGTGAGGACGCCGTCCTTGATGGAGGCGCGTAAAGGATCGAAATCCTTATAGTACTTCCAGTCGAGACCCACGCGGAACTCGCCCAGATGAGCCTTGCGGTCCACAGGATGAAGAGGGAGCGGAGCGGCTATAGGAGCGGCCACATCGGCGACAACGCTTCTCGGCCATCCCTCGCTGTCGAAGCTCACCGGTTCGAGGAGAGTCTGGCGTCCGAGTCCGGTGAAGCCGTTCTCGTAGGAGTGGTAGATGCAGTACCACCTTCCGTCCGGGGTGTCCACGAGAGAACCGTGTCCCCTTGACCACCAGCGGTCAGAATCATGCCATGTATGGATGAGCGGGTTGTAAGGAGAGTTCTCCCACGGCCCGTCGAGGGTCTTGCTCCTCGCCACAGTCACCATGTGGCTGGTAGGAGGGCCGGCGGTGCCGCCCTCTGCGCTGAGATAATACCACCAGTCGCCTATCTTCTTGAGCTTCGGCCCTTCGAGGCAGAGCCCCTCGGTCACCCAGTCGGAAGGGAAAATCCATCCGTCATACACATGCTCAAGGGTGCCCTCCACGGTGTCAAGTCCGTCCGGGGTGAGCTGCTTGCGCCAGCCGCCGCTGAGATAGAGCCACTTGGTGCCGTCCTCGGCCACCGCTATGCAAGGGTCGATCTTGTCCACATGGAGATCCATCGGCTCGCTCCACGGCCCGTACGGGCTGTCCGCGGAGACCACCCAGTTGCCGCGTCCATTCACCGTGAAGTAGATACGGTACTGGCCGTCAACCTTGGCGATGTCCGGAGCCCAGACGCTCCCGAGATAAGTGCTGAGAGCGTAGCTGATAGGCTCCCAGTTCACAAGATCCGTGGAATGCCAGACAATCAGGCCCGGATTGTAGTCGAACGACGAATGTGTGAGATAATAGTCCTCTCCGTCCCTTAGGATGGAAGGATCAGGATAGTCTCCCCCGAGGACGGGGTTGGTGTAGGTGCCGTACGGCGCCTCACCTTTGCCTCCGCACGCCGACACCAGCAGCACGCAGGCGAGGATTTTGGTAAAAAGTCTCATATTTGTCAGATTCTATGCCGTAAATATACTAATTAACAACCACTTTCTCAGCCCCCTCGCTATAGATTGTCACAGGCTGCGAGATGCCGGAAGGATAGAGGAGGGTGTATTCGTGGATAATCTGCTGCGGCGGGATATGTTTCTGCTGCAGCGGAGAGGTTGTCCAGAGTTTCTGGCTTGACGGCACCCCGGCCTTATCGCCCACGAGGCGGTTTCGCCAAGGGTTGGTCACCACTATCACGAGCTCGTTCTTGCCGCTCTTGACATATTCGGTGATGTCGGCCTTGAAATACGGGTCCCATATCGTCTCGAGGGTGTGGCCGTTGACTGTCAGGAGCGCCGTGGAGCCGAATGCCGGGATGCTGATGAGCACCCTGCGCCCCGGCTTGATGAAGCCCTCCGGAAGATCGGCCTCGGTACGGTAGGTGATTACTCCGGAATAGTGCTTCACCATAGGGTCAAGCGCGCCGGTGAGATTGCGGAAACCGCCTATGTTGACAGTGCCGAGCATCGGTTCGTCCTCGAAAGTCATCGTGCCCACGGTGCCGTCCAGCACCAGCTTTGCAGGAGCCTCGATGTCCACGCGGCTTGAGAGCACATCGGAATACCCGAGCACATAAGACCCGGCCTCCAGGCTGCGCAGGTGGATTTCTCCGTCCTCCCCGCGATATGCCTCAGGGAGAGCGCGGCTGAAGTCGCCCGTCTCGTCAGGGAATATTATCTCACCATCGATATTGATCAGGCGGCGTATGTGCGACTGGCGGTCTCCGCCTTTGCGGAATACCACGAACACGCCCTGACGAGGCCCGAGGGTCATCGGGACAGTGGTCAGTTCGCCGCTGTTGATGTACATCATCTGCTCGCGCACGCCTCCGGTCATAGGATCCCAGATCTCCGGGCGGCCGTTCTTTATGTCGAAGGTAGCCTCGAAATTGACGGTGGAGGAGTTCTCCTTGTTGACGATATAATAGTAGTCCAGCTCGCCGAGTGTCTTGTGGATGTAGAGCACATCGTCGATGTCCACTCCCCTCAGGCTGAGGTCCGGGGTGAAGGACTTCTTGAGAGTCTTGAGGTCGGTGATGACCTTGCCGGAACCCCACAGGCGCGCGGCGATCTGTCGGAGTTCAGCAGTCTGCGCGTCATGGTCCTTGAGAGAGAGGGTGGATGATGGCTTCTGCCCGTATATCAGGGCGCCGGCATTCACCAGTTCCTCAATGCGGCGGATGGTCTCTATGTCCATCTTGTCCCCCCTGAGCATCAGATACTTGAACGGGTGTACGCCGTCCAGGTAGAGTTTGCCGTCACGGACGCTGATGCGGTCAAGGAGCACTTCCTGGTTGATATACTGGTATTTGGTATTCGGCGGGAGGAGCCTGTTCAGTTCGCCTTCCTTGAGCTCGGTGTTCGGCAGGTTGTCACCCATGTAGACGAGGGCGTCGCTGCGGCGGTCTCCGGCCTGGAGCATATACTGGATGCGCGCCTCCGTGGCAAAGAACCCGTCGGAGTAGTTGAACCAGAGATTGTTGCGGTTGAAGGTCTGGCCATAGATACCGAGGGTCACGCCAGGCCTGCGGTCAGTAGGCTGGTGCACATAGCTGTGGAGAATCATCCTGTTGACCCCGAGGCTGTAGGCCATGTCCCCGTAGAGCTTGAGGTCGATCGGGGAGTCGCTGTAGAGCGCCATGCCGGTGAAGGCTTCACTGCCCACGATCGGCTTGCCGTAGATGAGCGGCACATGGTAAGGGATGGCGTGCCCGGTGTAGTTGCCCGGTTTGTGGGTGATAGGCCACTCGCGGTACTCGCTGGCCTGCGCCCAGAACTCCGTCATCGGCACATCGCAGTATTTATATGACTTCAGGACATCCACCGGAGGCATGGCTGCGCCGCCGTAGATGCCCTCGGAGTAGAGTTTCATCCCGGCCCTGTGGCAGAGGTCGGCGAGGTGCTTGAAATAGTTGTCCAGCACCAGTTCCCCGCGAGTCTTGTCGAAATCGTGGACAAATGCGTCGGAGAGGGCCTTGCTGCCTATATGCTCGCCGCAGAGGACTGGGATGTACTTGTCCAGGGAGTAGCCGCGCCTTCTGAGGAACTCCTCAGGCAGGGCCGCGGTCCAGTTCTGCTGGCCGCACTCCCAGCTGTCCACGAGGAAGTAGGTGAAGGTCTTGCCGGCATAAGGCCCGGCCGCCTCTATGAGCTTGTCAGGATATGCCGCGAAATGCACATTGAGGGCGGTCGTATCCATCTTGTCGCACTCCAGGCCGACTCCCTGCGGAGAGGCCGGGTGGTTGAACTTGCCGTTGGAGGTGTATCCGAAACGGATTACCGTCCAGTTGCCCTTGGGGGCGTTCCAGCGCAGGGTGCCGTCCGGGCTCATCCTGTCCGTGATGTCAAGCACATCGTCTGCGGAGGCGATGGCGGTGCCCGGAGCGCTGTCCCAGACTCCCCTCTCGCCATCCTTGAGGAGGCAGATTTCGCTCAGGGTCGTCGGAGAGAGTTTCTCGTTGACGGTGAGTCTCCAGTGCTTCGATGTCGTCTTAGGGAAAGAGAGCTTCTGAAGGGAGTTTGCGGCCTTAGGGAAGACGGTGGCGACTTCCTTGTAGTCCGTGCCGTTGTCGGAGACTTCGATGAGCACCGGCACAGGGAACTTCGCGGCGGACACCATAATATATATATGGAGCTTCTCGGCCGTGAAAGGCTTGGCGAAGTCGAACTTGACGGTCTTGTCGTCGCTGAGCGTCAGCCCGGTGGTCGGGTTGCCGTCGATGAGGATGTCGGCGGGGAACTCGTCGAAGAGGTCGAGATGGCGTGTCTCGTCGTGATATTTGTGGCTCTTTATCAGAGTCTCAAGCGGATAGCCTCCGTTGGCGGTAATCACCGGTGCGGCCTGCACGAAAGAGTTCGGGGCCGCGTCACGATAAGCCACCACCTTGACATCGCGGTAGAATCTCTCCTTGGAGTACGGCATGGCGAGCTTGATGCTCTGCTCGCGGCCGTTCCCCTTGACGAAGGTCTTGCGCCAGGTGTACTGCTTCATCGACAGTTCCGGAGTGATCCACGGGCCGCCGCTTTCGCTCCATCCGTCGCAGTTGGCAGCGCCTATCTCGATTCCGAGACGGTCGGCCTCCTCCACGGCGTGGCGGAACATGGCGAACCACTCGGGGCTGTTGAACTTCACGTTCTGGCAACCCTCGACCCCGATCAGGCGGTAGATGTTGAGCACTGTGGCGTTGGTGATGCCCTGGGCCTTCATGGCCTCAAGGTCTTTGGTGATGCCCTCCCGTGTGATGTCCCCGTCCATCCAATGCCACCATGTGGCGGTGTGGTTCTCCGGAGAAGGCGCATTGAAGCCCTCCGGGGTCACGGCCTGCTGCGCAGACGCGCATAAGGCGGACGCGAGGAGCAACGAGAGTGCTGTTGTGGTAACTGTTTTTGATTTCATCTGTCGCTGCTTTATTTGCAAAAGGTGACCCGCAGCCTGTCGGAGCCACAGATCACCTTAAGGATTATCTACAATCGGATGCTGCTACTGCTGTGGCAGGCCATATCCGTTGGTCACATTCCCCTTTGACTGCTGGATGGTCTCAAGAGGGATCGGGTGGAAGTAGAGAGGCACATTGGAGAGCTCGATTCCGGAGAGGACATTGTAGTCGAAGAGACCGTCCTTGCCGGCTACGATATCCACGCCCCAGTTGGCCTTGGTGTAGCCGTCAGCCTCAAGCTCGGCAATCCTGGCGTCTGAGAGCTTCTCGAAGAGGCCCTCGATGGCAAGATTGTGCTTGGTCCCGGAAACGACACTCGCTACAGAAGCGATGCTGGTGTAGTCGTACACACCGCGCCAGCCCGGTTTGCGGGCAGGGTTGGTCTCGCCTGCGGCCACATCGTAGGTAAGAGTCGCGATATCCTTGCCGGTGAGGTCCACGAGCTTGGTCCACACATATGCAGAGAGAGTCCTTCCGTTGTCGAATGTGTAGTATCCGTCCCTCTCAAGACCTGCGATGAGCTTCTTCATGTCCTTGCGGGCCTGGATCGCGTACTCAGGGAAGTATCCGCTGCGGATCTGGGAGAACTTGATGTTGCCCTCGCCGAGGGTCTCGCGCTTGTACTCTGTAAGCACAGCCTTCACGAGCGCCTCTCCGGAGAGACCGGACAGGGCATGGCTCTCGTCACCGAAAGCACGGGCGCGAAGCTGGTTGAGCATTGAGAGAGCCTCGGTGGTCTCTCCGAGGGCCGCGTCAACCTCGGCAAGTTCAAGCATGGTGATAGGCACGCGGAAGAACGCGTAGTTCATGCCGGACTTACGGCAGGCGACCACATACGGATCCGCCATCTTGTTGATATCCCACTTGTTGGTAGGGATACCGCCATTGGTACGGGAGCCGGACTTGAAGCTGACGAGTTTCTCGTTGCCCTTTCCGTCCGAGCCGGTCACTACAGCAGATGCATCCCAACGCTTGTCACCGTCTTCATAGCCGGTGTAGTAGAAGGTAGGGAGCACGCGGATTCCGGAGAACACCTTGCAAGGAGCGGCGTTCTTGGTGGCGCCGTCTGAAGGGCGGCCCTGAGAGTAAGGACGCTCTGACTGATTAGGAGCCACATTGCCGACCTCATAGAGGGACTCAGGAGAAACCTGCATGTCCATGATGTACTGGAAGCCTCTCTGGAACGGGTTGTTCGCCACGGCGCGGTCGTCGCTGGTGAGCAGTCTGGATGAACCCTTGCGCTCACCGAGCACCTTGCGGAGATAGGTCTGAGCCTCCTTGTAGTACTCCTTCCAGTCAGTGCGGCGGGCATAGTCGGCCTTGGTGTTGGAAGAGAGATTCTTGGACTCGAACTTCACGTCGCCATACAGGCCTGCGACATCAGTACGGATAGTCTGCCAGCCTCCGGCGAACATGTTCGCCTCGGCGATGATCTGGTTCGCGAAAGTACGGCTCATACGCTCGGCGGTGATACCGCCCTCTCCGAGGTCGTACATCAGAGGCTCAACTTCCTTGAGCTTCGCGATGACGGCGTCGAGGATATCAAAACGGGATGTAAGAGTGTAGCTGTCCACAATCTGGTTCTCGATTCCGAAAGGAACGTCACCGAAGTGCTTCACAAGCTCGAGATAGCAATAGCCCCACATGGTCCAGGCCTCGCCATAGAGCTGGGTCCAGTCATTGACGCCCTTTGCGCCGGTGAACTCGTCTTTCTTCTCGATGACACCCGCTACGCGGGCGCACCTTGCGAGAATCTTGTAGAGATTGTTGAACTGGTAGCTCTTGTCGTTCACACCAACGGAAGTCGGCTGAAGATATCCGATACGGCCGTTGTTGGAAGTGGCCTCAGGATAGTATTCCGCGTCTGATGCCGAGTCATTCCAGTTGTAGTTTCCGCCTGCGGCTACCCCGCCACGGTAAACGCCATAGCAGTAGGAGAGGGTTTTATATGTCTCGCTGACAGAGGAGGTGACGAACTCGTCTCCTGACTTGTTAGGAGAACTTACGCTCAGGAAGTTGTCACACTGGGTCAATGACAGACATACTGCAAGAGCCACAAAAGAATATAAAATCTTTTTCATTTCTTTTTCTGTTTTTAGAACCCGATGTTAAGGCCAAGGACGAATGAGCGGGCACGAGGGTATGCGCCATAGTCGATACCCGGGGTAGGATAGTTCGCATTCATCTGGTTGTTGGTGCTGACTTCCGGATCAAGACCGGAATACTTGGTGAGGGTGAACACATTGTAAACAGTGGCATAAACCCTGAGAGAGCTGATGCTCAGAGCCTTCGCGAACTTGGAAGCTGAAGGGAGGGTATAGCCGAGAGTCATGGTGTTGAGACGGAGGTATGAACCGTCCTCGATACCGAGGGTGGATACGATACCGTTCTCGTTGTAGAAGAGAGGCAGGCTCGCGTTGGTGTTGGCGGCATTGAGCTGCTCAGGGGTCTCAAGACGCACGAGCTGTCCGTTCTGGATATCATAAATCTTGTATGAATCCTTGAGGAGGGCGAGGTGGTTCTCGTAGACGCCGGTCTCCTTGTATCCGTTGAGGGACACGAGCTTGCTGATGTTGTAGATCTCGTTGCCGACACTGTAGTTGAAGTACAGGCCGAGATCCCAGTTCTTGTAGTTGGCGTTGATGTTGAAACCGCCCGTGAAAAGAGGGTTCATGTCACCGATGACGGTGTAGTCCTTGTCATCAACTGCGCCGCTTCCGTCGGTGTCGACGAACTTGGCCATACCAGGATAAGCGTTCTGGCCCTTAGGAGTCTTCCCCTCGGCACCGTGGAACACACCGGTGATGCTTGAGCTGAGGTCAGGGATACCCGGCTTGAGGGTATAGATGCCGTCAGCATAGGTGAAGTCGTCGGCAGTGTAGAACCCGTCGTAGGTAAGACCGCGCACGAGGCCCACAGGCTTGCCGACCTCAAATCCGTAGTCGTTGCCAGGATTGCCGGAGTGGAACCATGATGAACCGTAGAGCGTGGAAACGTTCTCGGCGAGTTTATCGATGTTGTTGCGGTTGAAGTTGATGTTGCCGCCTACAGTGAGTCCCCAGTCACGGGTCTCGATGACAGTGCCGTTGAGCGAGAGCTCGACACCCTTGTTGGAGGTCTGGCCGACATTCTTGTATGTGGACGTGAAACCGGTGATACCAGGGATGGTCACATTCATGAGAAGATCCTTGGTGGAGTTCCAATAGAGGTCGAGGCTACCGTTGAGGCGGCCCTTGAGGAAGCCGAAGTCCACACCGAGGTTGCGGGTGATTGTGGTCTCCCACTTGAGGTCAGGGTTGGCCATTGATGAAGCAAGGTCATAGGAGCCGAAAGTCTTGCCGCCGATAACGGAGGTTGTATTGCTGCTGCTCCAGGTCTGAGACCAGAGATCTGCAGAGATACCGTCGTTTCCGACTTCACCGTAGGAGAGACGGAGTTTGAGGTCATCCATCCAGTCAACCTCTTCCATGAACGGCTCGTCACTCACACGCCAAGCGAACGCCGCCGCAGGGAAATATCCCCAACGGTTGTTCGGAGAGAACTTGCTGGAACCGTCGGCACGCATCGTGAAAGTGAAGAGATAGCGTCCGAGGAGAGAGTAGTTCACACGTCCGAAGAAAGACACGAGTCTTGACGGAGTGTTCCAGCCTGAATTGAACATGTCCACGATCTTCTTGTTGGAAGATGTCTGGTCAAACTGGTTGATCATCGTGAATGCGTTGTCCTTGGTGTAGTTGGCAGGGAAATAGTCCGCGTTGATCGTCATCGAATCGCCATGAGAGTCACTCATCTCATGTCCGAGGAGGATGTTGAAACTGTGGTTCTTGCCAAGATTGAACTGGTAGTTCAAAGTATTGGTCCAGCGCATAGTTGAAGAGTTGCCCTTGTAGAGGCTGGCCTGGCCTGCCCAGAGCTTCTCTCCGGTGATGTCATCAAGGTAACCGCTGGCAGCGGCGCCTGTCCAGGTCTTGTTCTGCTGATATGTGCGGGAGAGGGAGAGGTCAGAGTGATAAGTGAGGCCCTCGATGATATTCCAGTTGACGGACACTGTCCCGCGCAGGTGCTGACGCTGCTTGAGAGGCTCATAGTCCATAATCATCTTGTACGGGTCGTACATATCCCAAAGGGAAGACTTTCCGTACTGCTCCACGGCTCCCTCACGAAGAGCATCCAGGTCTCCGAGAATGTCTCCGGTAGCGATAGGGCGGAAACGGTAAGCTGAAGACAGGGTGGAGCCGCTGCGGCTGCCGGTGCCCTCATAACCCATTGAGGTCACGTCTACATAACGGAGGTCGAGACCCATGTTGAGTTTGTCGCTGATCTTCTGGTCAACCTTGAGAGAGACGTTCGCCCTCTTGTTGTAGGAGTTGACCTTCATACCGTCCTCGTCGTTGTAGTTGACGGAGAAGAGGACCTTGGTCATCTCGGTACCGCCTGACACAGAAAGGTCGTGGCTGTGGGAGAATGAGTTGCCGTAGATCTGCTTCTGCACATCGTACTTCTCCACATTGCGGTAACGCTCGATGTCGCCATAGGCGCCGATACCGTAAAGCTTGGTGAACGGATCCACATAGTAGCTTCCGTTGGCCTCGGCGTTGGCCCATACATATGAGAGATAATCGTAAGGGTCAAGGCCTTCGGTATACTTGGTAGGGGTGTTCAGCTTGGCATAGCCGCTGTAAGCGACTCTGACCTTGCCTTCCTTGGCGCCCTTGGTGGTGATGAGCACTACACCGTTGGCGCCGCGCGCACCGTAGATGGCAGTAGAGGAGGCGTCCTTGAGGATATCGATGGACTCCACCTGGTCTGAAGGGATGTCGCTGAGAGTGCCCTGTACACCGTCGATGAGGATGAGAGGGTCGTTGGACTGGCTGATGGAGCCGCCTCCGCGGACGCGGATGTTGATGGTGGCGTCAGGACGGCCGTCCTGCGAAACGACATTGACACCGGCAAGCTTGCCCTGGAGAGCCTGGGCCACATTGGCTACAGGAGCGGTGGAAAGCTGCTTGGAGTTGACGGAAGACACAGAACCGGTGAGGTCGCGCCTCTTGACTGTCTGGTAACCGATCACGACCACGTCCTCAAGATAGAGGGAACTCTCCTCGAGGGTGATGTCATAAACACTGCGGCCTGCAGAGACTGCCACCTTCACGTCGGTGTAGCCGATGCAGGATGCTACGATTGTGGAGTTTGCGGGAACAGAAAGGGTCCAGTGACCGTCAATGTCGGTCATCGCACCGTTCTGCGTACCTTCGACAACGACGCCGGCGCCTATTACAGGTTCGCCCTTGGCATCCTTGACGGTTCCCGAAATTGTCTGCTGCGCAAATGCCAGTCCGCCCATCAACATGAGCGAAAGCGCTGTAAGCGCAACCTTTCTGAGATGATTTATCATCATAAGGATACGGAAATTGGTTATACTATTGTATTGATAAAGTGTTTTCGCGTTATCAGGGGTGCAAATTTAGCATTATTTTTAATAACTGCGCGAAAAACATATAAAAAATATTTTTAATAACGCCCGCGCCGGCAATGAAAAAACCGCAGCCGGGAATCCGGCTGCGGCAACATCTTCTTCTATTTGTAATTCGGTGCTACTTTACAATAGTTCGTTAAAATTCAATAAGTTACATGGCTCTGGCCGTGAATAAAACAAGTTAAGGATTGCGCGACTACGGTAAATGAAGTAGAAAAAGTAACCAACTGTCCGATTTTCTTTAAGAATTTCGGACATTTTATTGCCACATCAAGCGTAATATCGTATCTTCGCAAGCGGAATCACTCTGGATATGAAGACAATACTGACGAAGGAAATACGGAGCATCATAGACCGAAACGGACCGAACAGGCTCTATATGGTGCGTGATTTTGCCTATCTGAATAATGACGGGCTAGTCACCCGCGCACTTTCCCGATTAGAGAAAGAGGGAGTTCTCATCCGTCTCTCGCAAGGACTGTATTTATATCCATCACGAAATAAGTTCGGTGTGCTTCGCCCATCTATAGAAGATATAGCATACGCCATAGCAGAAAAGGATAAGGCTCGTATCATACCCAGTGGATTGACCGCACTGAACAAATTGGGGCTCTCCACACAGGTCACGATGAATGCAGTCTATTTGACAGATGCCACAGCAAGGGAAGTTACCGTCGGGAGCCGTAAAATCATATTCAAGCGCAGCGTGCCCAGCAGTTTTGCCTACAAGACTGACTTGTTCCCACTTATAGTCGCCGCCATGAAAGAATTAGGGAAAGATAACGTGACAGATGAACAGATCGCGATCATAAAACAAGCCATCGAGAAATATGGCAGCCCAGATGAAATCAAATATGATTACAGTATTGCCCCTCAATGGATAAAACAAAGACTTGCACTATGAATTTTACCAATCTCACAAAAGAAGAACAACTGACCATATTGGCTAGTGTAGCCGAAGCTAAAGGCATCGTGGACAATGCCGTAGAAAAGGACTTTTGGGTCAGTACGGTTTTACGTGCCATATTTTCTCTGCCATATGCCACAGCTTTTGTCTTCAAGGGAGGGACAAGCCTTAGCAAAGGTTGGGGATTAATAGAACGGTTTTCAGAAGATGTTGACCTTGCAATAGATCCACAACATCTCGGCTTCACAAATATTGAAACTAAAAGTCAACGGACCAAGCTACGAAAAGACTCCAAAAAATTCATAGATGGCATTTTTGCGCTAGACGTTGAGAACAGATTAAAAGAGTTTGGCCTCTTAGAGTGTTGTCAAGTCGTAGTTCCGGAGACATCTGTCAGCGACCTTGACCCTGTAGTTCTGTTTGTAGAGTATCATTCAGTGTTGCAAACGAAAATACAATATATACCCGAGCGTGTTAAAGTTGAGATAAGTTGCCGTTCACTCATGGAACCGTCAGAAGATGTAGAAATGCGTTCTATGATAGAAGAAGCCTATCCAGACGAAGAGTTTTCATCACCGGCATTTACTGTCCCTACCGTAGTGCCCGGACGGACATTCCTGGAAAAGGTTTTTCTTCTGCATGAAGAGTTTAACCGACCTAATGGCTGCACGCATATCGAACGTATCACACGACACATGTATGATATCGTAAAGATGATGGACCAGCCATTCGCAATGGAAGCTATGCTGAATGAACAACTATACGAAGGCATTGTAGCACATCGCAAAAAGTTCACGGCATGGAGTGGATTGGACTATACGACTCATCTTCCACACACAATATCGTTTCTACCCCCTAAAGGCATCGAAGACGTCTTGCGAGACGACTATAAGCAAATGCAAATCGGCTTCATCTATACCAATGCGCCTTCTTTCGATGAAATCATGGAACGATTGAGCCAGTTGCAGAACAGATTCAGGGCATTGAAGAATGCCGCCGGCCTGTAAATTGCCATCAGACTACAACTGAAGTGAAGAGGTCATAAAAAGCCGCAGCCGGGAATCCGGCTGCGGCGGGCAAATCTATAAGGTGTAGGCACTACTGCTGTTTGAAGCCATAGCCATTCTTGAATCCTCCGGTAGAGAGCACGTTAGGGGTGAACGGCACCAGATAGATAGGCGCACTCACATAGTCGTAGTCATAGAAGAGGTAGTCAAGGTACTCCTTCTCGTACTTCACGAGGTCGGAGCCCCACGCCTTCTTGGCATAACCGTCCTTCTCAAGCGCGGAAGCATCAGCGACCGGCTTGAAGAGTCCCTCGATGGCGAGGTTGGTCTTGTCGCCGGCAGAAGGGAACTTGCTTGAGCCTGCATTGTCGGCCACGGCCTTCCAGTCGTCGTTCTGGCCTCTCCAGCCCGGGAAGAGCACAGGATCGGACTCATCGGTGCACTGGGCGGTCAGACGATAGCCATACTTCGACTTGGCATCGACGGTCTTGACCCAAACCTCTTTGGAGATGGTGTTGCCGTTAGGGAAGGTATAGCTGCCGTTTGCCTTGAGCCCGGCGATCATGGCAGCGGTCATCTCTTTGATGTTCTTGATCGCCTCAGGAAGGAAACCTGAGCGGATGAGTGTCCAGCGGCGGTCACCCTCACCGGCGTACTCGAAACCGCGTTCCTCGATGACGGCGCGGAGAACACTTCCGCACTTCGCGATGAATGCATCCGTACCGGCCTCACCGGCAGGGAATGAACGCTCGCGCACCTTGTTGAGGTACTGCTTGGCGGTAGCCTCATCTCCGAGAGCCGCGCAGACCTCCGCGTATCCGAGGTAAATCTCGGCAAGACGCATGTACGGTCCGTTGATGCCGGACTGGCGCGACTTGACGACATATGGCTTGGCCATACGGTTCTCGTCGAACTTGTTGAGAGAAAGTCCGCCTCCGGAAGCCTTGGAGTTAGGCACGAACGGGATGAGGACCTCAGCGCCCTTGCCGTCGGAACCGGTGGCCGTGACGGCAACGTCGCGGCGCATGTCCTTAGGATCGAACATACCATAATAGTATGCCGGATTGATGCGGGCCTGACCGTAATTCTTGCAAGGGAAGGCCCAGCTGCCGCCGCCATTTGAAGGACGGCCGGAAGAGTAAGGGCGCTCGTTGCTGGAGCCCTGGGTCATGGCATACTCGTAGATGGACTCGTCGGCATACTCAAGATCGTTGAGCTGCTGGAAGAAGTACTGGTAAGGGTTGTTGTAAACCCTCTTCTCCTCGTTCTTGCGGGGATCGGTGTCGTGCCATACGGCAGAGCCGGAGTTGGCGATGACTTCCTTATAATACTTGGCGGCCTTCTCGTAGAATGTCTTCCAGTCGCTGCGGCGTCCATAGACGGCGTTGTCCGCATTCTTGTTAGGCTGGCCCTTGGTCTCGAAAGAGAGGACCTTGCCGTCAGCGCCCTTGTAGAAGTCCGCGCCGAGATCCGCACGACGGGTCTGGTATCCGCCGGCATCAAGGCAGAGACGTCCGATGAGGCCCTGCGCGAAGGTCTTGGAGAACTTGTTCTTGGCGACATCGCCAACAGGCCTCATAAGAGGAATGACCCTCTCAAGATCAGCGATCACGCACTCGTAGACAGAATCGCGAGGGGCGAGTCCGCCGGCGGCGACACCTGCCTTGACAGAATAAGGCACGTCACCATGGTACTTGAGAAGCTCGCGGTAAGCCACGGCCCTGGCGCAGATCGCCTCCCCGTAGAGCTGACCGAGGTCAGAAGGCGCAGCTGAGGATATCATCGCATCATAGTCATCCATGGACTCGATGGCCCCGATCACGGCATTGGCCTCGCCGACCACGTCGAAGAGCATATTATATGCACCGCTGGCGTTGTCCTTGAGGTAGGTGGTAAGACCGTATTCGGAAGTAAATGCACCGTTCTGGTAGAGACACTCCATCCAGTGGCGTCCAGGCTGGTTGGAGAATGCCTCCGGGTGGCGCTCGATGTCCGAACCGGCGACATCGAGGGCATAGAAGAGTCCGGCGGCGAACACCTGGTTGTTGCAGACGCTTCTCCAGGACTCATACACGCCGTACATGGAGGCGTTGGCGGTCTCCATGTTGGAGAACACGAAGCCTGCGTCAACCGTTGACGGAGATGTCGGGTTGAGGAACTTCTCCGTGTCACAGGCGGTCAGGACAAGGCTGGCCGCAGCGCAGACAGAAAGAATATTGAATATCTTTTTCATTTATGATATCTCCTTAATTAAAATGATACGTTGAGACCGAAAGTGAAGCTCCTTGCCTGCGGATATGAGTTGTAGTCATAGTAAGGGGTCGGGAAGCCGTCACCACCTGCGTTGAGGTTGGTGTTCACGTCCGGATCGATACCGGAGTAGCTGTTGAGGCAGAAGAGGTTGCCGACAGTCGCATAGACGCGGAGGTTCTGCACGGAAATCTTCTCCATCCACTTCTTAGGGAAGGTGTATCCGAGTGTGAGGGTGTGCAGACGCAGATATGAGCCGTTCTCGATGAACTCGGAAGACGTGATACCGTACTCTGAGTAAGGAATGGCATGCTTCGCGTTCGCGTTGAGGGCGGCGAGTTCAGAAGGATCCGTCACCAGATAGAGCGCTCCGTCAGGCTTCACGCCGTAGGCCTTCCAGCAGTCGTTCACATAAGCGAGACGGTTCTCGCCGAGCTGGTTGTCCTTGTTACCCATCATTGAATGCATGGCGTTGGCGTTGTATACCTTGCCGCCGAGAGCATAGGTGAATCCGAGAGAGAAGTCGAAACCCTTGTAGTTGCCGAAGATGTTGAAACCGCCGGTGTGCTTAGGCACCATCTCACCGATCACATCCACGTCGTCATCGTCGATGAAGCCGTTTCCGTTGACATCCTTGAACTTGGCTGCGCCAGGGAATGCCGTCTGTCCGTCAGGGACGAGAGCCTTGATGCCTTCCGGATAGTTCACTACGGAACCCTTGAAATCAGGGACACCTGTCTTGAGGACATACTTGCCGTCAACGAAGTTGAAGTCGTCGATGGTGTAGAATCCCTCTGAGACATAACCGGACACGATACCGAGAGGCATGCCCTCGCGGATGATGTAGTCGTACTGAGGCTTGCGCATCGTGGATCCCCAGTTGGTGTGGGAGTCGGCGTTGACCCCGTCAGGAAGATCCTCGACCATGTTCTTGTTGTAAGAATAGGTGACATTGGCTGAGAGGCTGAAGTCGCGCTTGCTGATGATTTCACCGGCGAGGGAGAGTTCAAGACCCTTGTTGGAGGTAAGCCCGACATTCTGGAACTGGTAGGTGTAGCCTGATGAAGGGTCGCAAGGGATCTTCATGAGGATGTCGCGGGTATTGTTCCAGTAGAAATCCACAGTACCGCGTACACGGCTCTTGAGGAAGCTGAAGTCGAGACCGAGGTTGCGGGAAATGGTGGTCTCCCACTTGAGATCAGGGTTGCTGAGCGTGTCGCCAGGGACATAAGAGGTCTGCTTCACGCCGTCAACGGTGATGACCTTGGTGGTCCAGGTCTCCTTCCAGAGAGAAGGGTCGATGTTGTCGGAACCTGACGCACCGTAAGAGAAGCGGAGCTTGAGGTCGTCGAGCCAGCTCTTCGTGCCTTCCATAAATGACTCGTCAGATATACGCCATGCGGCAGACGCTGCAGGGAAGTATCCCCAATGGTTGTTAGGGGCGAACTTGGACGAGCCGTCCGCACGGAGGGACGCAGAGAAAAGATAACGTCCCTTGTATGAGTAGTTTGCACGGCCGAACCATGAGAGAGTGTTGCTCGGGATGGCAATCACGTTGGAGAAAGTGTCCTCCTTGGCTCCGGTGGAGTTGACACCGGTCATGTCAAGCATGCCGAACGCCTGGTCCATCGTGAACGCGCTAGGATAGTATTTACCGGTGATCTTGGTCGTGGTGGACTCGGAATTGAGCACCTCGTTACCGGCGAGGATGGTGGCGCTGTGGTCGGTGTTGGCGAACGGAATCGTGTAGCTGAGGGTGGTGGTCCAGCGGTAGCCGCTGCCCACGCCTCTGGTGAGGGTGGCTGTCTTGTAGCCGCTGCCGCTCGGGTGACCGTTGTCCCAGTACTTGGACTCGTTCCAGCTGCGGTTGACACCGAGCTCGGACTTGGCCACGAGGCCCTTGATCGGATTCCAGGTCAGGCCGACATTCGCGCGGAGGCGGGTGCGGGTGCTGACGTTGTCGAAGTTGTTGAGCACGTCAACCGGGTTGTACATGTCCTCGACACTGCTTGAGCCGTTGCCGAAGTGGGTAGGGTTGCCGTCTCCGAGAGGGTTGTCGATAGGGCGGTATGAGTAGGCTGACGTGGCCCAGTCGAACCTCGTTCCGAGAATCTCCATCTCCGTGTAGCGGAGGTCCATGTCGAACTGGAGCTGCTTGGTGATCTTCTGGGAGAGCTTGGCGTTGGCGCCGAACCTCTCGAAGCCTGACTTCATACGGATACCGTCATCGTTGAGGTAGTTGACAGACACGAAGTACTTGGTGTCCGCAGTACCGCCGCTGACAGAAAGGTCGTGGTTCCAGGTGTTTGCGCCCTTCATCACGTCGTCGATGTAGTTGTGGGCGGTGACTCCGCGGTACTTCTCAAGATTGTTGCCGTATGCCGGGCCGAGACCGAAGTACCGTGCGACTCCGTCACCGTAGGAGGCGCCGTAGGCGGTACCATAAGACCAGTTCCAGAGAACGTACTCGTAGGCGTCCATTACCGGGAGGGTCTTAGGGTTCTCCTTATACTGATAGTACATGCCGTAGCGGACCTGCGCCTTGCCCTCGGAACCGCCTTTGGTGGTGATGAGGATAACGCCGTTGGCGCCACGGGCACCGTAGATGGCCGTGGAAGCCGCATCCTTGAGGACGTCGATGGACTCGATATTGTCTGCAGGGATATCATCGATGGTGCCGACCTGCACTCCGTCAACGATGTAGAGAGGGTCGTTGGACTGGCTGATGGAGCCGCCACCGCGCACGCGGATGGTGGAAGATCCGCCAGGACGGCCGTCCTGAGACATCACGTTGACACCTGCGAGCTTGCCCTGAAGAGCCTGTGACACAGAAGCCACAGGGACCTTGGCTATATCCTTGCCGGTCACGGATGACACTGATCCCGTGAGGTCGCGCCTCTTGACGGTCTGGTAGCCGATAACGACCACGTCATCAAGGAAGACTGAACTCTCCTCGAGTACAAAGTCATAGACATTCTTGCCGGATGTGACCCTTGCGGAAGCGTCGGTATAACCGACACACGAGGCCACGAGAGTGGAGTTTGCAGGAACGGACAGGGTCCAGTTGCCGTCGACGTCAGTCATGGATCCGGTGGTTGTACCGGACACGACCACATAGGCGCCGATAACCGGCTCGCCCTTGGCGTCCTTGACAGTTCCTGATACATTCTGCTGCGCAAAAGCCGAGACACCCGCGAATACAAGGGCGACAGCCGCAAGCACAGCTTTTCTAAGATGAACCTTCATCATAGGAATCACTGTAAAAATGGTTAAACAAATTAAATGGTTGAACAAAACTTGTTATTTAGTTTTGTGTTATTTTCGTTTATAGCGTACAAGACGCAAATATAAAAAATATTTACATAATTTCGCGGTTTCCATACAAATATTCTTAATTTTTAAAATGGCATAGGCAGGGCGGGGATGGGGCTTTAAGAACAGCGCTTAGCGGGGCGGGCTCTAAGAATAGCGCATAGACGGGGCGGGCGGATGGCCTCAAAATAGCATAGGTGGGACCGGTGGCTTCAAAATAGCATAGGGCGGAGGGGCCCGCTGATTCCGGTATGACTGGTGTGATTCCCGTGCGCGCCAGGCCCGGCCACCCAAGTGCTTTTCCCGTGCGCACCAGACTCGGCCGCCCAAGTGTTTTTCCCGTGCGCACCAGACCCCTTTCTACGCACGTGGGCTTCTGAAAATCATCGCGGTGAGTGAAAACGCCCCTGGTGCGCACGGCGATGTTCCACGCACAGGCGGATGTTCCACGCGTCGGCGGAGGTCCCACGCGTCGGTAATGTTCCACGGACGGGGCGCCGTTGTACAGGCGGAAGCTCTCCTCGTATTGCTCGTGTCGGCAAATGTTCCACGGTCAGGTTCGCCGACGAGGATTGTAATCAGCAACTTTGAATCCCCGAATTTTCGCAAAGCTAATTCCCCGTTTTAAGGGCGCATCGGGAGCGGGCCGCCTCCTGCTCAACACAAAAGCATCGCAGGAGGCTGCCTGTTCCCGGGCGCCTGACGCCATAGTGCCGGACCAGGAGCCTGAGTCACACGACGCAGGTGTGAGCCGATTCGGCGAAAACGGCTCACACACCCAGCAGCGGCGGATGCCGCAGAGGGCTATGCGGGACAGGTGGACGGTCCAGGTAGCAGCAGAAATGCCGGAACAGGCTCACACTTGGAAGCGGCGGATGCCGCAGAGGGCCATGCGGGACAGGTGGACAGCCCAGGTAGCAGCGAATTCACCAAAAATGGCTAACACCTGATGGAGACGGACTTCAGCGATGAGCCCGGGTGGTTCTGTGACGGCGGTCCACACCGCGCCGTACAGAATCAGGGCTCCTATTGTACGGGACGTCCCCGCAGGACAGTGCGGTACAGAAAACGGCGTTGTGGTGTACGCAGCCCTCATTATGGCGCAGGAAAATTTGCCCCGTCCGTATCACAGAAAAGAAAGGCCGTTCTGGAAGTCCGCATCAGCGAACCGCCCGGGGCCGGGATTTTGCCCAGGCAAAATTGGAAAGGCCCCTGAGCGCCGCAGGGGTCTCGGGGATATGCCCTGCACAAGGACACCGCCGAACGGCTCGACTAGCGAGTCCGCATCAGCGGACCGGCGCGGTCGCGGGACTTTGCTCAGGCAAAGTCGGAAAGCGACTCCCGGAGGGGCCGCACAAGCGGCGCGGCGGAGCGGCAGCGAGATGTCGCAGACATCGAAGCAGCGGAGACGCCCGGCGAAGGCTTGCCGAGCCGGCTTGCCCCTGAAAGGGGCTGTCACGAAGTGACTGGGGTTGAGATGGCGCGCTTGCGCAGCAAGCGCGGGGGGCCCGGGGATATGCCCCGCACAAGGACGCCACTGAATGGCTCGACTAGCGAGTCCGCATCAGCGGACCGGTGCGGTCGCGGGACTTTGCAATGCAAAGTCGGAAAGCGACTTGAGCGCCGCAGGGGCACGGGGATATGCCCCGTAAAAAAGGCCGGCCCCGCAGCGCGGGGTCGGCCTCTGAATTTCGCCGTCACCGGCGGATATTATTCAAGCACGATAGGCTTGTGCTTAGGCACAAGAGCCTTCATGATGCTCCATGCAAGCACATAAGCGATACCGCAGAAGCAGAACATGATGAAGTAACCGCCCTGCTTGCCCTCGAAACCGAGGAAGGTGAACGCCGAGCCGAGTTCAGCAGTCTTGGTGAAGAGCAGACCGGCAGCCTTCTGGATGAAGAACGAACCGATACCGCCGGCCATACCGCCGATTCCTGTGATGGTGGCGATGGCGCTCTTAGGGAACATGTCACCGATGGTGCTGAAGAGGTTGGCGGACCAGGCCTGATGTCCCGCACCGGCGAGGCCGATGAAAATAGCCGGCCACCACGCTGAATGCACGCCCATAGGCTGAGCGAACAGGGCGAAGAGCGGGAAGAATGCGAAGAGAAGCATCGCAAGCATACGGCCCGCATACGGATTCATGCCCTTCTTGTCCACGAACACGCGCGGGAGGTAGCCACCGAATATCGAGAGCACCGTCACGATAGCGTAGAGAGTGGTGATGAGTGCGACACCCATACCTGATGATGAGGTATAGCCGAACTGGTCGGAGAAGTAGGCAGGAGCCCAGAACAGGAAGAACCACCACACACCGTCAGTGAAGAACTTGCCGGTGATGAAAGCCCAAGTCTGCTTGAAAGTGAAGCATTTCCAGAGAGAGATCTGCTTCTCGCCCTTCTTCTCGTCCTTGACCGCAGCAGCATTCTCGGCATCATCCTGATGGATGTACTCAAGCTCCGCGGCGTTGACATGCTTGCTCTTCTCAGGCTTCTCATACATGAACACCCAGAGAGCCATCCAGACATAGCCGATGGCACCGATGATGATGAAAGCCATCTCCCAGCCGCCGCCGATGCCCTTGTTCTTGAAATACTGGGCAAGAAGCGGAATCGTTGCAGGAGCGATGAGGGCACCTACGGAAGCGCCCGCATTGAATATGGAGGTCGCGAATGCGCGGTCCTTCTTAGGGAAATACTCAGCGGTGGTCTTGATAGCTGCAGGGAAGTTGCCGGCCTCACCGAGGGCGAGCACGGCGCGCGCCGCTACAAAGAGCCATACACTTATAGAAGCTACCGCAAGAGCCGCGGCGGAACCGTTCTGCACAGCCTGCATCGCCTTGATGCTCTCAAAGCCGGCGATGTGGCATGTAGCCCATCCGCAGGCAGCATGAAGGCAGGCGCCGGTAGACCATACTCCAATGGCCCAGAGATAGCCCTTCTTCGTGCCCATCCAGTCCACGAACTTGCCGGCGAAAAGCATGCACACGGCATAGATGATGGAGAAGATGGCGTTGATTGTACCATAATCGTTGTCTGTCCAGTGGAATTCAGGAGCGATGAAGTCCTTCCATGTAAGGGACAGCACCTGGCGGTCCATGTAGTTGACGGTAGTCGCAAGGAAGAGCAACATCACCATCCACCAGCGCCAGTTGGTCATCAGTTTCTTCTGTGTTGACATATAAAAATGAGATTATCTTACTTCTTTGACTATTTCGAGCGCGCCGCGGCAGAGCTCGGCAATCTTGGACCATTCGCCAGCGGCGATCACATCCTTAGGGAAGAGGTTGGAACCCATTCCCACGCAGGTCACGCCAGCCTTGAACCAGCCCTCGAGGTTGGACTTCTCCGGCTTGACGCCTCCGGTCACCATTATCTGGCTCCACGGCATAGGTCCTCTGAGATCCTTGACAAAAGCAGGTCCGAGAACATCGCCGGGGAACACCTTGCAGACATCGCATCCAGCCTCCTGGGCGGTGCTGACCTCGGTCACGGAGCCGCAACCAGGGCAGTAAGGGATGAGCCTTCGGTTGCACACAGGAGCGACGGCAGGGTTGAAGACAGGGCCGACCACAAAGTTGGCGCCAAGCTGGATGTAGAGGGCGGCGGTACCAGGATCAACTATTGACCCGACACCCATTATCATCCCCGGAAGCTCTTTGTTCGCGAACTTGACCAGCTCGGCGAACACGTCCTGGGCGAAGTCGCCGCGGTTGGTGAACTCGAACGCACGGATTCCGCCTTCGTAGCAGGCCTTGAGCACATTCTTGCTGACTTCCACATCAGCATTGTAGAACACCGGCACAATACCGGTCTCCTTCATGGTCTGAAGGACTTGGAGTTTATTGTATTTTGCCATAATTCTTGAGGATTTACCTTGATACTCGTCCGGAAGCGTCACCCTTCATGAGGTTCTCCACCTCAGCCACGGTAACCTGGTTGTAGTCACCGAAGATGGTGTGCTTCAGACAGGATGCGGCGACTGCAAAATTGAGAGCCTTCTGGTCATCACCGGTGTAGGTGAGGAGGCCGTAGATGAGACCTCCCATGAAAGAGTCTCCGCCGCCCACGCGGTCAACGATGTGGGTGATGTCGTAGCGAGGTGACTGATAGAGGGTCTTGCCGTCCCAGAGCACGCCGCCCCAAGTGTTGTGGTTGGCGTTGATGGAGCCGCGCAGTGTGATGATGACCTTCTTGGCGCGAGGGAACCTCTTCATGAGCTGCTCGCCCACGCTCTGGAACCTGCGCTGGTCGATCTGTCCGCCGGTGCTTGTCACATCGAAGCCCTCAGGCTTGATGCCGAACACCTTGTCGGCATCCTCCTCGTTGCCGAGGATGACATCGCACCCTTCCACAAGGGCAGGCATTACCTCGGAAGCCTTCTTGCCGTATTTCCAGAGGTTCTTGCGATAATTGAGGTCGCATGACACGGTGACACCCATGGCGTTGGCGGCCTTGATGGCCTCAAGGCACACGTCCGCCGCGCCCTGGCTCAGGGCCGGAGTGATGCCGGTCCAGTGGAACCAGTCCGCCCCTTCAAGCACCTTCTTCCAATCGATGTCGCCGGGTTTGATGGTGGCGATGGACGAGTTGGCACGGTCATACACGACCTTGCTCGGACGGGCCACGGCGCCGGTCTCGAGGAAATAGATTCCGAGACGGTCGCCTCCATAGACGATGGAGCTCGTATCCACCCCATAAGAGCGCAGATCCTTCAGACAGGCCTTCGCGATATCGTTCTCAGGAAGCCTTGTCACGAACTTGGCATCCATTCCGTAGTTTGCAAGTGATACGGCCACATTGGCCTCGCCGCCGCCGTAAGTGGCGTCAAACTGCTTTGCCTGGCCGAACCTCAGGTATCCCGGTGTTGACAGTCGGAGCATTATCTCTCCGAAGGTGATGATTTTGGGCATATAGGAATAATGTTATTTGTTACAAACTGCGAAGTTAACAAAAATTTATCACTTTATTCAAATTCACCCATCCCTTATCGAATGCGCAGCGAAAACCGCCGCAGGCCTCTTCAACCCCAGCGACACCCCGGCGGAACTCCGGCGGCACCCCAGCGACACCCAGCAGTATCCAGCGGCACCCCGGCAGCATCCAGCGACACCACGGCGGCACCCCGGCAGCATCCAGCGACACCCGGCGGCACCCGGCGGCACCCTGACGGCACCCCGGCGACAAGCCCGGAAAGACCGGGACACCACAGCAGCACGAGCTTCTACGGCTCTGTGAAAAGCCCCTCCATGCACCACAGGTCACTGTATCTATCTTTTTGAAGAATTGTGAGTTATATCACCGGAGCATGTATTGTGAATCAAAATTAAATTCGTATCTTGGCGGCAATCGGCCACAGTGTGAACTATCCGCCAACCCCAATTCACACTGACCGGTACGGGCAACCACAGT
This sequence comes from uncultured Bacteroidales bacterium, assembly GCA_900541925.1. GTDB lineage: Bacteria > Bacteroidota > Bacteroidia > Bacteroidales > UBA932 > Cryptobacteroides. The sequence continues at coordinate 93,271 of UQMB01000007.1, forward strand.
TTAATAAATCAGTTTTCCTATGATTAAAAAACACCTCAGAGCAACTGCGCTCACACTTCTTTCTCTCTTTCTGACGGGAGGAGCGGCGTTCGCACAGCAGAAAGTCTCGGGAACAGTCAAGGATGCCAAGGGCGAACCCATCATCGGAGCCTCGGTCGCCGTAAAGGGCACCACCAACGGCACGATGACGGATGTCGATGGCAACTGGACGCTTTCCGCTCCCGCAAAATCCACTCTCGTAGCGTCTTGTATCGGTTACTCCGCGCAGGAGATAACCCTCGGCACGGGCCAGAAAACCGTAGACTTCGTGCTTGAAGAAGACTCCGAGTTCCTCGAAGACGCTGTAGTAATAGGTTATGGAGGCATCATGTCCCGCCGCGACCTCACCGGCTCCGTGGGTTCCGTCTCCGGGGCCAAACTGGCGGCCGTGCCCGTCACCTCCGCAGCCGTGGCTCTCCAGGGCAAGGTGGCCGGCGTGCAGGTGACCACGATTGACGGAGCCCCCGGCGCGGACATCAACATCCGCGTGCGCGGCGGCACCTCGGTAACCCAAAGCAACGAGCCGCTTTATATCGTTGACGGCTTCCAGACGGACAACATCAACGATATCCCTCCTACCGACATCGCGTCCATCGACATCCTGAAGGATGCGTCCCTGACCGCCATCTACGGCGCGCGAGGCGGCAACGGCGTCGTCATCGTAACCACCAAGGCCGCCCGCGCCGGCAAGGTGCAGGTGGGGGTCAACTCTCAGGTCTCCGTAAGCCGGCTCGCCAGGAAGCTCGACCTGATGGACACCTACAACTTCGTGCGCTACCAGTATGACTGGGCCGCTGCCGGAGGGAACCGGAGCGGAGCGGCGCAGTTCTTCCGGGCCAACTTCGGCAACCCTTACGACCTCGACATCTACAAAAGGGCGCCGACCCACGACTGGCAGGACGAGGTGATGGGCGAGACCCCGCTCAACTACTCCACCAACATCACGGTGGGAGGCGGCACCGACAGGCTCCGCTTCAACATCTCCCTCACCCAGTCGGAAGACAAGGGCATCATCCTCGGCTCCGGCGTGCGCCGCACCAACCTCAACATGAAGTTCAGCGCCGCCATCTCAGACAGGCTGACCCTCAATTTCAACCCGAAGTTCAGCTATCGCCGGGACACGGGAGCCGGAGGCAACAACATCGGTTCCGGGGGACTGATCGACGTGCTGCGCTACCGGCCGACCAACGGGCTGCACGAATTCGCGTTCTGGGACCCGAAAACCGTAGACCCTGATGACGAGAAGGTGTTCGAGTACACCAATCCCAAGAACGACATCAAGGAGAACACACGCAAGAAGCACAGTTACTCGATCACCAACCAGGCAGGCCTCGAATGGAAACCGGCAAAAGGCCTGGCCCTGCGCTCCGAAGGCGCCATCTCCCTCTCGTTCAGCGACGACAACCGCTTCTATGGTGCGATGACCGGCATGGGACAGGCCCACAACAAACTGCCGGTGGCATCGATAACCGGCACCCGGAACGAGAGGTTCCTCTGGACCAACACGGCATCTTACGGCTTCGACATAGCCGGCGCCCACAACTTCTCATTTCTGCTGGGACAGGAGATCCAGAGTTCGCAGACCAGGACAAGTTCGATGACAAACAGGTATTTCCCCCGTTACATCTCTGCGGACAAGGCTATCAGCAACATGAATCTCGGCACCCCTTACCAGGCCACGACCTCCCTCTCCACGGCGGACCGCACGGCTTCGTTCTTCGGCCAGGCCAACTACAACTATGAGCACCGGTATCTGCTCTCCCTGACGATGCGCGCCGACGGCTCCACCAAGTTCGCCCCCGGCGAGCAGTGGGGTTACTTCCCGTCCATCTCGGGCGCGTGGGTGGCCTCCGAGGAAGACTTCCTCCGCTACAACCCGTTCATCAGCAACCTCAAGCTGAGGGCGGCCATCGGCAAGGTCGGCAACAACCGCATCGGCAATGACATGTGGCGTTTCCTCTATACGATAGCCACCAGCGGCGGCCCCGGATTCGGCGAGGCGATTGAAAACGGAGAACAATACTACAGCATCGGCGACGGCAGGACATACCCCAACACCAAAATCAAGTGGGAGACGACCCTGACACGCAACGTCGCGCTTGACATGGGATTCTTCAAGGGCAGGGTCTCGGTGACCCCCGAGTTCTACTGGAACACCACCAGCGACCTTCTCTACACTTCGGACGTGCCTACTGTGTCCGGTTACACACGGCAGATACGCAACATAGGCCAGGTGACCAACCGCGGAGTCGAGCTCACGGTGAACGGGGACATCCTCCGCGGACGCGACCATGTGCTCAGCGGCAACCTCTCATTCGGGTTCAACAAGACGGTGGTCGACAAGCTCAACGACACCGACGACGTGATATGGACCCAGCACGACAGGTGGAAGTCAAGCTACAACGACTACTGCCTGAAGGTGGGCGATGAGATAGGCCTGATATACGGATTCATCTACGACGGCATCTACGGCTTCGACGAGTTCGACTTCGACCAGAACCAGAACTTCCTCGCCATCCCTAAAGAGGGGACGGTGATCAACAAGGTCTCCGGCACCAGCAACTCCGGCGACCCTACCCTGCCGGGCAAGGTCAAGTTCAAGGACATCTCCGGTCCGGACGGTGTGCCGGACGGCATCATCGACGAGCACGACCGCACGGTGATAGGCAACACGAACCCTAAATTCCAGGGCGGTTTCGGTTTCTCCGGACAATGGAAGAACTTCGACTTCTCGGTCAATTTCAACTACATGTATGACTTCGATGTCAACAATGCCACAGCCTATCAGCTGTCATCGTCCGAGGGCAACAACAAGAAGTTCCACAACGTGCTCGCCAAGTTCTCCGAAAACCGCTGGCACTACTACGATCCGGCCGATGGAGACAACTACTACAAGCGCTACTGGGTGGACAATTCCGTGGAACTCTACAAAGCCGCCAATGAAGGGGTGACCCAGTGGAACCCTGCCGATGTCACCAACAAGATCACCCATTCCTACTTCATCGAGGACGGCTCATTCCTGCGCTGCCAGGATCTGACTCTGGGATACTCCCTGCCGCAGAACCTCATCCGCCGCGCCGGCCTCTCAAGGCTCAGGTTCTATGTGAGTGCCACCAACCTGTTCATAATCACGAACTACTCCGGGTATGACCCGGAGGTGGACGTGCAGACAGATCTGGCTCGAGGCATGGATTACAACCGCTACCCGCGCAGCCGCAGTTTCGTCTTCGGCGTGAACCTCACATTCTAATTCAAATGACAGAGATATGAAAATCAAGAATATCATTATCGCGGGCCTCGCGCTTGCGGCATTCTCTTCGTGCAATGACTTCCTGAGAGTGGATGCGCCGTCCAAGTATGACAACGGGTATGTTTTCAGCGACAAGACTGAAATCAACCGCGCGCTCAACGGGGTGTATGCCCAGCTGCTCAGCACGAGCACCTACGGCCGCGACTATCTCAGCACGTTCTGCTTCAACAGCGACGTGGACATGGCGATGTACACCAGCGACGTCTCCACCAACAACAGCTACCGGCGATTCGACTGCACTCCCCTCGGAGGAGAGATAGCGAACACCTGGAATGCGGCATACAAGGGCGTGGAATATGCCAACAACTTCATATATCAGCTTGAGAACAGCCCGCTCTACTCCGGGGAGGACAATGAGGACCTCATGCAGATGATGGGCGAAGCCAAGGTGATGCGCGCCATGTTCTACCACGACCTTCTGGTGCTCTTCGGGGACATCCCGTTCTCGATGCGGCCGATGAGCGGCACCGACGACAACAAGTCACTCCTGCTGCCGGTCACCGACCGCGAGCTGGTGCACAAGGCGCTCATCGAAGACCTGAAGGGGATAGCCCCGGGCATGCAGTTCGCCGCCGACATCAGCGGCGGAGTGGAGAGAGTATCCAAAGAATTCTGCTGGGCGATGATAGCCAGGATGGCTCTGAGCTGCGGCGGGTATTCGCTCAGGCCGGACATGTCCGCACCGGGCAGTTACGGCACCATGAAGCGCCCTGACAACTACCTGGACTACTATATGATCGCGCGCGACTACTGCGACTCGGTGATCGTGTCGGGGCGCCACAGCCTCAGCCTGCCTTATCACCAGGTCTTCATCAACGAATGCAACTACATGGTCATAAACCAGGACGACCCGATCTTCGAGATACCTTTCGCGAAGAACAGTTCCGGCCACATCGGCTACATCCAGGGCCCGACAAGCCAGACCTACGAGGGCAACACCTCAGGCAAGAACATCTGGGGCGGCAGCAACGGAGGCGCCAGGCTCAACGCGCTCTATCGCTTCTTCTTCGACGAGGATGACCTGAGACGGGACTATGTGAACGGCATGTGGTACTACAAGTACGACGGGGAGACCGTCCTGCTCAATGACCGCACGGTCTTCAACAACAAGTGGTCCAAGCTCTGGTCTGTCTCGTCAATGGGCACCAACAGCGGCGCCAACACCGGGATCAATTATCCGTATATGCGCTATGCGGACGTGCTCCTGATGTATGCCGAAGCGGTCTGCGAGATAGACGGCGGAGTCAGCGGAACGGACGGAGCGAAAGCCGTCGACGCTCTCCGCCAGGTGCGCCGACGCGCATTCAGGGACGGAAGCAAGGTGGAGGCATATCTGAGCGAAGTCAGCGCATCCAAGGAAGCTTTCCTTAAAGCGGTGCTGGACGAGAGGAAGTTCGAGTTCGCCGGAGAGAACATGCGCTGGAAAGATCTGGTGCGCAACAACATGTACTCGGAAGAGCTATATTGGACATTCCTGCGCTACTATGGCGTGGCGGAGAACGGAGCCGGCTCATCCGACTATCTGGAGGCTGTCGCGCTCCACGACGGGATGGATCCGGAGTTCTGGGAGAGGATTCCGTACGACATCTTCTACAAGGACTCGCAGCCGAATCCGGCGGATTTGTCCGTCTATCCGAACACCTCTCTTGACATCGTGACATTCTACGACCTGTACCACAGCCAGGTACACCCGGGCGGAGACTGGAAGCAGGCCTCGCTCTTCGGCTGGTGGAACGACGGAGTCGGCTGCCCGGAGGACAGGATGCTCTACTCCTTCTTCGGCTACATCCGCGCAGACCAAAGCGGTGTCATCTCCGTGGTCAGGAACGGCGCCCTCGAGACCCCGTCGCTTGATAATCTGCCTCCGGTACGTTACATCCTTCCTTATCCCCGCACCGCCATACAGCGCAGCGGCGGAGTCTACAAGAACTACTATGGCTATAATTGACAACAACTCTGAAGCATGAAACCAAAATATATTTACACCTGTCTTGCCGTCGCGGCGGCTACCGCGGCTCTCTTCTCCTGCACCAAGGAGATGAGGGGCGTGTACAACGACGCTCCGGAGCGGGAATTCATGACGATGTTCCGCAAGGAGCACAACACGGCCAAATCCAACGACCCTTATGCGTGTACAGTGGAGAACCTGAACGACATACACCTCTACTGGTATGGAGTGGACGGCTGCGCCGGCTACGAGATCAAGATGGCCCTCCAGCCGAATGTCTCATCCGGCCTCGCCTCCGACTGGGAGAATCCCGCCAACATTCTCTTCGACACCATCGTCAAGCCGGATGTGCTTGACCTCGTGATCAAACATCTCAATTACAGCACCAGCTACCGCTTCGCGATACGCACGCTCTCCAAGAAGGGGGCCGAATACCACTCAAAGTGGTATGGCTACGGCAACGGCCGCCAGTGGGCGGACTGGTTCGGGCTCGACACCGAAATCCGCTACGACACCCCGGACGTGTTCGAGGTGGGCAGCATCACCAAGACCAGTTTCCGGGTCAACCTTGATCTGGATTACGCCAGCTCCGGAGATCCCGGCACCTACAAGGAGCACTTCGAGGTGGGTGATGACGGCAGGTTCGTCGTACACTACATCCAGGTGACGGCCTCCCCTACCAACCCGGACGCCGCCGTGCCGCCAAAGTGGCACAAGTACTATCTGACCGACGAGGACAAGGACCGGGGATATGTGGAGATTGACGGGCTGCAGAAAAACAGTGTCTATGTCGTGAATGTGGTCAACGAGAACATCAAGATTTTCGTGGACGCGATATACAACACCCGCACCGTCCGCACCGACGGCGACCCGGGAGAGCCTATCTTCCTCAAGCACGAAGTGTGGCAGGAGGACACCATACCGGGAGCGGTGGAATACAAGGCGATGTGCCTCGACAAGGTGATCAGCGACTACACCAACGATGCGGAGCTGGCGGAAGGCACCATCTATGAGCTTGAGGGCGGGAAGGCGTATTATTTCGCCGCCAATCCTACGCTCTGCAAGGGCTTCACGATGCGCACCAGGGCCGAGGACCTCGCCAAAGGGCTGCGCGCCAAGATATATCTCGACGGCATGTCACTCAACCCTGACGGCTCGGCCGCATCCTGCAACTTCATGTTCGGGCGCCCGCCTCAGGCCGGCGAGAGCGATGCGCCTATCAATGTCAAGTCCCTCGTGTTCGAGGGCATAGACTTCGACTGCCCGCTGGCGACCAACTTCGGTGACGGGAAGGCGACCGGCAACTATTTCGCCAACATGTATTCCAATGGCATGGCTGTGACATTCTCCTCCTTCGAGGTACGCAACTGCACTTTCCAGAGGATGATAAGGGGCTTCATCAGAGTCCAGGGCTCAAAGCGCAAGATATTCGAGAACATGTTGATAGAGGGCTGCCTCTTCTACAACTGCGGCTACTATGACAACAACGGCCGCGGCTATGCCTGGTTCGCCGGCGACGGCAAGGACCCGAAGTCCAACATCTACAAGAACCTGGTCGTGCGCAACAACACATTCTACGACTCACCGCGCACATGCATGTTCACCGACAACGGCAAGAGCCTCAACTGGCCTGCAAGCGTGCAGTACAACATCACTCTCGAGAACAACACCTTCGTCAATTTCAGCACCCGTTCATCCGGGCGCAAGATATTCGACCTCAGGTACTTGCCGAGCGGGAGCAAAATCGTCGTACGCAAGAACCTCTTCATTCAGACCGCCCGTGAAGGAGACAAGCGCAACCTCTATTTCGAGGGCATGGACATCAGGCAGATCAACGGGGTTTCGAAAGAAGTGACCTTCGACATCGCGGACAACTACTCCTCAAGTTCCGATGCCGCCAGGCAGATCAATGACAAGATCTTCACCTCGGCAGCCTTCAGCGCCAAGAAAAACAGCGCCGGAGCATTCATCAACTACTCTCCGGGAGTAGTCAACGGAACGGATGCGCTCATCGTCAGGGTCGGGAAGAAGCCTATCTCCCCTACCGAACTGATGCGGAATCCAAACCCGCCTCACAAGGAGGGGGACAAGGATGTGCATGAGATCGACAACCTCGATGGCCTGTATTTCAACAATACCGAGCAGGTGCGCAATCACGAGATCTACACCAAGGGCGTCGGTGACCCGAGGTGGAGAGAATCCAGATAAGGCCGGCCTTCGGCGGGAGCGATAGCCGCAATCGGAACAAACAATCGCCAAGGCCTTGACATTCTGAGCGTGGGCGTTACTTTTGCCACCCGAAAAAAGGATAGAAATCATGGTACTTGAGATTTTGACAAATCAGATCAACGAGAGTTCCGCGCTAATCGTCGCGGCCTGCGTGCTGCTTTCCGCCGGAGCGATGGTCTTCGACACCCTATTCGAGCACAGGCGCTCAGAAAAGCCCGTCCGCAAGACAGACCCGGGCTGCGCCTGGAACAACGGGAGCGAGGGCATAGACCCGGAGGGCGTGCCTTTCTCCGGGCTGGAGCCTCTGCCTGAGTTGATGGAGATGCCGGTCATCTCCCCGGACGGAGTGCCTTGTCTGGATGGAGACGGATTCATCCGCACACCTGAAACCGTATCAGACATACAATATGGCCATGGTAATGGAGATGAAGGAGTCGCAAGGCACGGCCTCGCTTAGGGACAAGGGGGAATTCCTCTGTCTGTACGCCTCAACCCTGTATTCCTGCGGGGCCACGGCCATGAGGATAGACAAGAATCTGCAGAGGATTGCCGGATGCTGGCAATGCTCTGCGGATTTCTCCGTTTCGCCCACCTGCGTGCTGGTGACCCTGACAGACGGGGACGGGGGCTCGTTCACGATGTCACGTTCCATCCCTAAGGACAAGATAAATTTCGACACCATCACACGCCTGAGCGCCCTGAGCTGGGAGATTCACGACAAGGGGCTCGGCATCCCCCAGGCAATGGAGAGATACGAGGAGACCGTCGCGCGCAAGAGAATGAACCCGTGGCTCGTATGCGTGCTGGCCAGCGCGGCCAACGCCTCATTCTGCGAACTTTTCGGAGGAGACTGGATTGCCATACTCATAGTGTTCGTGGCCACGCTGGACGGCTTTTTCCTCAAATCCATACTCCCAAAATACGGGATAGACCACCGTATAGCCATAATCGCCGGCTGCACGGTCTCGGCCATCATAGCCTGCACCGGCTTCGTCTTCGGGATAAGCGACACCCCGGAGGTCGCTCTCGCCACCAGCGTGCTGTACTGCGTGCCGGGGATACCGTTCGCCAACGGCATCAGCGACATGCTCTACGGGCATCACCTGTCCGCCCTTAGCCGCATGCGCAACGCACTGATAATCACTGTGTGCCTGTCTATCGGGCTGTGTCTCGCATTTGTCGCGCTCAATATCAAATTCGTATGATTCTGCTAGCTGTTCTGAGAGACGGCTTTTTCGCCGCCGTCGCCGCCATGGGATTCGCCGCCATCAGCAATCCCTCGCCAAAGGTTCTGCCATGGTGCTGCCTGGCCGCCGCTTGCGGGCACATGACCCGTTACCTGCTGATGACTTGCGCCGGCTGGCACCTTGCCATAGCCAGTTTCATCGCTTCCTGCGTGACGGGCCTGATCTCGCTGCCAATGGCCGGGCGGATAAAGACCCCGGCTGAGTTCATCTCCTTCCCCGCCCTGCTCCCTATGGTTCCGGGAATGTATGCCTACAGGGCCGTGCAGGCCATAGTCTACTGTCTCCGCGTTTCCGAAGAGGGGGCGTTCATGCACTATATGTATCTTCTGACCTACAACGGCATCGTCTTCATGGTCACTATACTCGGTATGGTTATAGGCGCAACTCTTCCTATATTTGCATTCACGAAATACTCGTTCTCCGTAACAAAACAGACGAAACGATGGAACTCAGGCAGATAAGATACTTCCTACAGATAGCCGAGACCTCAAGCTTCTCGGAGGCCTCACGGCAGTTGTGCGTCTCGCAGAGCACCGTGTCCCAGCAGATAAAGCAGCTCGAAGACGAGCTCGGGGCGGAACTCTTCGTCAGGGATTCCCACAGTGTCAAATTGAGCGACTACGGAATCCAGTTCCTCCCGTACGCCAAGAACATAGCCGAGGATGTCAGATCCGGGGTGGCAAGGATCAAGGATGTGGCCGGACTGTCCGTGGGCACGATCAACATCGGCGCCACATACACTTTCTGCCCGCTGCTCGGCAAGACCATCGAGGAGTTCATGAAAGAGCACAAAGGGATTTCCATCAAACTGACCTGCGCCTCGATGGAGGAGCTGATGCAGATGCTTGAGGACGGGGAGCTGGACACGGTCCTGTCATACAGGCCGAGCCGGCACTTCGACAACATCGAGTCCCACATCCTATTCAACAGCAATCTCTGCGTGACAGCAAGGCGCGACCATCCACTCGCAGGCAAGGACAAGGTGAGGCTCGTGGACCTGGAGAAGTTCCCCATGGCACTGCCGTCCAGAGGCCTGCAGGCGCGCAACGAGTTCGACCACCTGCTGTTCGGGCAGAACTACAGATTCGATGTCCGTCTGGAAGTCAACGACCTCAACATGCTGCTCGACCTTGTGAGCAGGACCGACATGATCACCTTCCTCTCCGCGGCCACGGTCAAGGACAACCCGGAGTTCTGCACTATAGACATCGACCATAACGAAACGGAGATGGTAGGTTCCTACCATCTCCTCAAAGGTCAATACATAAAGGTGGCGACAAGGGCTTTCCTCAAAAGCCTCATCGAGAACAACGCCTTCATGATCTCTATGGAAACCCTTACGGCATAGGGGTCAGGCCTTCCCAGCGCACATCCCATGTGCCGTCCTTAGGGAAGCCAGGGTTCGGCTCATCGCAGCCGTCCCAGCCGGCGCACATCATCCCGACCGCGAGCAGCAGGCCTCCGTTGCCCGGAAGGTACATCCTCAGACGCTCGCTGCGGTAGTTGTTGCCGCTCGGCAGCAGCAGGTCGCTGCGGCCGTCCATCGTGGCTGCGCGCACGGCGATGTCGGTACGGTGCAGGCGGGTGGCGTTCATCATCAGGGTCGGGTAGTTCCAGCTCCAGCTGCCGCCCTTCCATCCCCAGTTCTCCGCTGCGCGGGTCACCGTCTTCTGCATGTTCTCCTCGTTGAAGAGCCTGCATTCAGGCAACATTCCGTATGCCAGAAGATTCTCCGATGAGGTTGCGCGGACATAGAACGGATCGCGCCCGTCCTTCCTGACAGTCTTCGGGGCGGAAGGGTCCGCCTTCGGCCTGATGCCGTTGAAGTACCCGCCTGCCGGGGCCGCCGGGGTGTTGTCCACTTCCACGGTCATGTTGACGAAGTCCGGGATGCCCGGGCCCTTCTCGGCCGGGAGATAGATGCCGTCCGGGCTTGTCGAGAGCGGCGCGAGTTTAGCCATTATCTCATCCCATTCGGCGATCCTGCCCTCGCCGAGACGCTCTCTCCACTCCTGGGCCACCTTCAGGCCGAAATGCCAGTAGGACATCTCAAAGGCCGGGTTGACAGTGGCGCGCTCGTTGTAGTTCTCGTTGGCGGCGCAGGCGCCCTCGATGATGTATCGGTCCGCCGGCGCGTCATAACTTACGAAAGAGGCCATGAATTCGGCGGTCTGCTGCACCATGTCGGCGTATTTCTCAAGCACCTTGCGGTCCTTGGTAGCACGGTAGATCAGTTCCGCCATGTAGATCGGGTGCGGCTGCTGCCAGATGATGAACGAACCCACATCGGACGGGGTCTCAGCCCCCCACGGGTCGGTCATCTTCATCCAGCGCACACCCGGGAAGCCCTGCCTCTCGGCGATTTCGCGAGCCTTCGGCATCACGCCGAGATACCAGTCCAGCTGCTTTGCGAGAAGTTCCGGCTTGTTCCAGGTGGCGTAGTGGAAACTGTGCCACATGACCATCTCAAGGTGGAATTTGCCGAACCAGCTGTTGTAGGTCATGCCCGTCTCAGCAGGAGGGAAGTTCTGGGCTTCCTGCACACGCATCAGATACTGGGAGAGTACGACCCTTCTTTCCAGAAGCGGCGCGCGAGGGTCGGTGCAGTGCGAGAAGTCTATCACGCCGCTTGTCTTCCAGTAGCTGTTCCACAGCTTCCGGGCCCCTTTCGCCGCCTCGCCATATGACGGGGCGCGGCCCGCAGGAAGACTCTCGGAGAAGGATGCACAGAAACTCCAGTCCCCGCCCTCAGGGCTGAGGGTCAGGCAGTTGCGGCCGTTCGTCTCCAGGCTCGCCTTGCCGTCCCAACAGATTGACACATAATATGTGCTCGCATCGACGGTGCGCTTGAGCACGGCGGAGTTGGCGCTCTGGGAGACAATCTCCGTGCTGTGCTTGTCATCGGCGCCCCAGTCCGAGGCGTCATCGCTGTGCTGTCCGGTAGGATAAGGGAACCTTATCACGACAGGAAGCGCTTTCTCAGATGAGATACGGGCGGCGTAGAGGTCCTGACCGTCGCCGCCGCTGACCGTGGTCACCTTGACAGGAGTTCCATTCCATCTGAAGCTTGAGTGCAGGACGCCGTCCCACATGTCAAGGGTCTGGTCCACATCCGTGATCTGCTCCGGCGCCATGCCGGCGAATCCGATATTGCCGAGGTGCATGCGGTGAGGATTGGAACGCACCCACTCCGCGGCGGCCTTGCCCCTCTGGTCGAGAGTAAGCCCTTCCTGGACAGAATAGATGCCGTGAGGATGCCCGGGAAGCGGATGGTCTTCAAGGGTTTCCTCTATGGTATAGCCCTCCTTGTCGGGGAAGGAGTGCCAGCCCCACTCGCTGTATGTGCCGAGCGAAAGGCCGTCTTTGTAGTATTCCGGGAATGTCTGGAGCCCCGTGGCATCGAGCGTGAGGGTGAAGGCCCCGTTGCCGAGGTTCAGCGAGTGAAGCGGGTTCACCTCCGTGATGTGGGGGTTGTTGCGGCTTACGAGCGCCTGGCGGTCGATCTTCCCCTCCCCCGAGCAGGAGAGCAGGGCCGCCGCAGCCAGGGCCAAAGCCGATAACGTGGTAAAATGTGGTGTTGTCATACTAATAATGTTCATTGGTAATTTCACAATCAATAACCTGGGGTCTGCTGTCCGCGAAGGCCGATATTTACGTCGATATTGGTACTCGCAAGCGGAAGTATTTCAGAATGACAGCGCCGCAGGCCTCCGAAAAGGTTTGAGTAACGGATGTTCTTCTCATAGCCGTCGCTGCCCTTATAAACCCGCAATCCATCTGAAGCCACCTCAAACACACCGTAAGACATTATCTCATTGCCATCAGCATGGGTGCACGGGGACACTGAGTCCTGCATGTCCACCACAACATAGCCCTGAGCCTGATAATTCTCTATTTCGGCTTTAGTGAGCTGGAGGGTCTTGATAGCAATGTAAGGTATATTGTCGCCCGGCATCTGCCAACTTCCGGAAACCGGAGTGAAGACACGGTAACGGTCAACATCTGCATATCTGCCTTCCCTCCCGGCAAGTTTCATGAGTTCGGCCTTATTCGCAGTCAGGGTCTCGTATAGGATACCCCAACGGCAAAGCTCTGTGCGACGCCAGGATTCTCCTGCGAACTCGAACCTGTTCTCGTTTATAATCGCCTTGAGGAATCCGTCGTGGTCAGCAGGGATAGGGCCGACTTTGCTTTCGTCCCAGCCGAAGGCGCGGAGGCGCACCTCCTTAAGAGCGTTCACAGCCTCTGGCGTTGGACCTCCGTTATATTCATTTGCCGCCTCAGCATACATCAGGAGAATATGGCTGTAACGCATCCAAATCCAATTGATGTCGCGTACATTGGCAGCCGTGCCGATGGTTGATTTCCATGTAGGGCGAAACTTGCCGATATAGAAGCAGCCGTAAGGCATCTCGTAGAGTTTGCTGTCTGCACTGACGGCATACTGGCAAATTGTCACATCGCGGCGGGTATCGTCATCCGCATAATCAAAATACAAGATAGGATTGATACGCATCTGCGGGAAAGCCTTCCCGAATACAGAATTGATATGGCAGGAGACGCCGTTGGTGTACCCGTGCAGACTCTTGACATTAGGGCCGAACTTGCCCTGCTCCAGCATAGTCTCGGAACTGTATTCGCCATTGACGAGTTTGCGAAAAACCTGGTCAAAATCATGCTCAAGAGAGAAGGACTTCCTGCCCATCACGGCCTTACATGCATCCATCGCAATCTTGTTGAGTTCCTTCACTCTGGCAGCATCATCACGCTTTGCAATCTTCAACGAACTCTCCGAATAAGTCTCGCTGTCCCAGCGCAGAGAATAACCTGCAGCATAGAGAGCGACTCTCGCGAGAAGACCATATGCAGACTCCTTGCAATAACGCTCGGGAGCGAAATTGGTAATTTCACTCTTCCATGGAATAAGATCAACAGCTTTCTGCAGATCCTCGATGATGCCGTCATAAATCAGATCACGGCTCACGCGGGAAGAATAGAAACTGCTGAGATTGGCTACTGGAGTTGTCGTGTAAGGAACATCTCCCCAATAGCGAAGAAGATTGAGATATGACGAGGCCCTGATGGCATAGCTCTCTCCAAGAAGTTTGCGGGTGTTGTCTGTCTGACTACCCATAGCCAAGATTCCGTCAATGCAGACATTGGCGTATTCAATACCTTTATAAAAAGTCGAGAAACTGCCGCCTGTACGGGATGCGGAGAGGACGTAATTGCCCAGCTGGTACTTGGAGTTCGTCACACCCTCGGTCGAATAGACCTCATCTGTACCCATCCCGAGCTGATACCAGATTTCGTCGCTCCAACTTCCGTTGTATGCGCCGAGCACGGCCATCTCGGCCCTTGCCTCGGTCTGGAACACCGTATCGTTATCGAATTTAGTGGCGGACGGGATTTCAAGAAATCCATCGCACGATGACGCAAGAATAGCTGCCGCCGCCAAAAGTATATATGTCTTTTTCATTTGAAGTATCATTTAGAAATTCATGTTGACACCAAGCACGCAACCCCTTGTGCGCGGGAAGGATGAGCTGTCAATACCCTGATTGAGGGCGCTGCCGCTAGTTGACACCTCAGGATCATATCCGCTATATCTGGTAAATGTGCAGATATTATTGAGAGTCACATAGAAGCGGAGATTTTCAATCTTTGCCTTGCGGGTCAGATCCTTCGGGAGCGTGTATCCGAGCGTTATGGTGTTGAGGCGCAGATACGAACCGTCCTCGGAAAAGAGATCCATAGGACAGGATACCGAATAGTTGTTATATGAACTGAGGCTCCAAAGCATGTCCTTGTCGTACTGACGAGGATTGAGTTCAGCGAGACGCGCCAGGTCTGTCGTTTCCTTGCCTGTGGCCGGATCTATCAGAGTGAAGCGGCCGCCCATTTCAGAGAAAGAGTTCATATTGCCGAGATAAGGTCCATAATAGCGGACCTTGTTGAGATTCCACACTTTGTTGCCAAGGCTGAAACTCATGAATACGGAGAGGTCGAATCCCTTGTATGAGAAGCTGTTGGTAAAACCTCCGCTGAAGACAGGGTTGGCATTACCCACAACAGCTTTGTCCTTGTCCGTGGAGAGGGCATATGTAGGATTGCCGTCAGAGTCGACCGAATCGGTCTGCGGAACAAACTTCATATCGCCAGGCTTCACATCCGTGCGCCTGCGGTTGGAGTCATACGGGACACCCGGTTTGAGGGCATATGACCCGTCGGTATTCTGGATGAAATCATCCGTCGTATAGACCCCGTCATAGACATAGCCGAAGAACTGACCCAGAGGCTGGCCCACCTTGACAAGGAAACTTGCTGACCAGTTCTCATATGAATCATTGAGGCTTGAATACATATAATCCTTGCCGTCCTGTCCATAGAGGGAGAGCACCTTTGAACGATTGAACGACATGTTGAAATCGCTAGTCCAACGGAAACCTCCCCTGTCAACATTAATAGAATTGAGGACGATTTCAAGTCCACGGTTGCGTATCGCGCCGAGATTCTGATACTGGCGTGAATAGCCTGTGGTGTTAGGCACGTCATTGAGGATAATCAAATCATTTGACTGGTTGTTGTACCAGTCCACACTGAGATTGACCCTGTCTCCGGCCAGACCGAGATCAACGCCGACATTGAAAGATGTAGTGGTCTCCCACTTGAGCTCAGGATTTCCGAGGATGCTTGACGGCACAAGGGTGGAGACATCAGCCTTGCCGACGGCATAGTGCCCCGCTCCATAGGCGGTGGTATAGATATAGTCCTCCACATTGCAGTTACCTGTAGTACCATAGCCAAGGCGGAATTTCATCCTGTTGACCACCTCGCTGAACGCGCTGCCCTTGTAGAACTCCTCCTGGGAGATCCGCCATGCAGCTGATGCTGAAGGGAAGAATCCCCATTTGTGGCCCTTGGCAAATTTGGACGTGCCGTCAGCGCGGGCCGATACGGTGAGAAGATAACGGTCATCGTAACTATACATAGCCCTGCCGAAGAAAGACACGAGCGCATTCTCGCTCAAGCCAGAACTGCGGCTGTATGACTGCCCCATTCCGACATTGTTGAGGCCGAAGTTATTCTCCGGGAAGCCATAGTACATATTATAATCAAACTGGGAGTGGTTGAACACGGTCTCTTGTCCGAGAAGGGCACTGAAACTATGCCTGTCCACGCTGCCGGAGTAGTTGAGGGTATTGGTGATCTGCCAATTATATTTCTCGGTGCTACGACGCGAGCCATACGGATGGACATTGCCCTGCGTATCTGTCTTATAACTCTCCGCCGCACGTGTAGTACCGTCATCCCAATAGTCATTACGGATTGAGTACCAAGTATAAGAACCGGCGGTACGCCAAGTGAGTCCCTTGATAATATCGATGTCGATGCCGGCATTGACAACCATCTGGCGCGTATAGCTGTTATTGTCTATGGCATTGTTCTCCAAAATAGGATTGTCAAGGTCATACTGTCCCTCGATCTTTTTGAATTCATCTGTAAGGTCCTTATTGATAAGATCCTCATCAGTAAAACGAACTCCGCCGGTAGGCGGCTGGAGAAGGGTTTTGCGGAGGGCCGAACTCATGCGGCCGCCTCCTTCAACGCGTGTGCTGTTGAATGCGGCATTGAAATCAAGACGCACACCTTTCCACAGCTCGTGATTGATTTTTGCACGGACTCCGTTTCGGCTATAACCGTGCTTGGCCATGATACCGTCCTGGTCATTGTAGTTGTAACTGAGCATGAACCGGGTGGTTTCATTGCCTCCGTTGACATTGACATTGTGGGACTGGGTAAAACCTGTCCGCCCGAACACTATATCCTGCCAATCTATCGATTCCTTGCCGGCATACTGCGAATGAATGCGCGAATATGCTCCGGTATAGAAATCAGGATCCGAAAGGGAGCCGCCGAACATATTGGCCCACTCCCCTATCTTGCCGCCCGTATTGAGCATGGCGAACTCATACTGATACTTGACATAGTCTTCCGGCCCAAGCATCGCAAGATTGCGGCTGATTTTCTCGAATTGCGCATATGCGTTGTAGGTCACTGTCGTCTTGCCCGCTTTGCCGGACTTGGTGGTAATGAGGATGACTCCGTTGGATCCCTGCGCTCCATAAATGGCTGTAGCAGAAGCGTCCTTCAATACATCGATACTCTCGATATCATTGATGTCCACCATTTTAAGACCATCTTCCATAGCAAACCCGTCGACAATATAGAGAGGTGAAGTGGACTGCGTTATGGAACTTCCTCCACGTATTGTGATGTTCAAGTCCGCACCTGGAGCGCCGCTCTGAGAGACGATGGAGAGGCCGGCAGCCTTTCCGGAAAGAGCCTGGGCAGCGGTCGTAGCAGGGACTTGGGCGAGGTCATTGCCGGATACTGAGACGGATGAGCCGGTAAGGTCTTTTCTCTTGACCTTGGCGTAACCGATCGAGACGGCTTCTTCGAGATAGAGAGACGACTCCTTTAGTGTCACATTGATCTCTGTCCGGTTTCCTACTGTCTCGATGACATCATCGTATCCCAGGAGAGAAAAGGTAAGCGTCTTGACAGAAGAGGGGATAGAGATGGTATACATACCGTCAATATCCGTAGTCTGCCCTTGAGTGGAGCCGCCGACCACGGCCATAACTACGGCACCCATAACAGGGTCTCCGTTGCTGTCCGATACTTTGCCGGAAATCGTCTTCTGCTGAGCATAAGCGACAGATGACGCACCAACAAGCATAAAGGCAAGCAACAATGCCTTGAATAAACTGGTTGAGTTCATCGTGTAAATGAATGGTAATGGTTAATATTTGTTTTAATGTGACACAAAGATAAAAATTCTCCAGAAGTATCGTATCGAGTCTAAAAAAAATAGATCGTGTTTTTCGGGATGCGCGCCTGCGACGGGAAAACGGCAGTGAAATGCCGCGCCGGCGCAGCGCTTCGCTTGATTTATCTATGGATTGCGGCACACCCGGAGAAGTTTGGAGGAAGGACGGGCGCGCAAAATTTTATCTTATTGACTTCCTGCACATTACATGATTATACGAAAGTTTGGCACAGTCTATGCTATAAGTAAGTCAAGCAAATACCGTTTTGATTAGACAATAATAGGATACTGAACATTTTAGAGTGCCGCGGCCTGTGAAGGTAGCGGCACTTGACATTTTATGTCCGCCTTGGTAATGCGAATGATTGGTGACAGCCGCCGTCCAGCCACGCCGCCCAGTCTTTCCAGCCATGTCTCTCCGGCCTCGCCTTCCCGGCCCCGTCTCTCCGGCCTCGTCTCTCCCCCGCTCCGCCCGAAATATAAATCCGTTCGGTACAGAAAAGCGGCCTTTGCCGTACCAACAGCCAGGCAGGGAGGTTCCGTACAGAAAAGCGGCCTCTGCCGCACCAACAGCCAGGCAGGGAGGTTCGGTACAGGAAAGCGGCCTCTGCCGTACCAAACCGCACGGCAGGGAGGTTCGGTACAGGAAAGCGGCCTCTGCCGTACCAAACCGCACGGCGGGGAGGTTCGGTACAGGAAAGCGGCCTCTGCCGTACCAAACCGCACGGCAGGGCAGAATCTTCGCCGAATCTGCGGCAATTTATTTTTTGCCGCTTACTATGTTGAAGTTTTTTTGATTAACTTGCACCCCCGAAAAGCCGGAACCTGACAGGAGTGTCAGACAAAATGGCGGCAAGAAGCCGAGAACGGCGGCAAAAGGCAATTTATCAACGGTTATTTAGTAGTTATCACATGGAGTCTCTGGAATCACTGCAGGCCCGGGGCCTGTACTCGCAAGACTGGGAGCACGATGCGTGCGGCGTCGGGCTGGTCGTCAATATAAACGGCGCCAAATACCACGACATCATAGAGAAAGGCCTCTCCGTTCTGGAAAACATGGCCCACCGCGGCGCTGAAGGAGGAGACCCCAACACAGGCGACGGGGCAGGGATAATGGTCCAGATCCCGCACGAGTTCATACTCCTGCACGGCATCCCCGTACCGGAAAAAGGCCGCTACGGAGTCGGGATGGTCTTCTTCCCGAAAGACAAGGCCGACGCCGCAGCTTTTCTGGAGATAATCGAAGAATGCACCAAAGCCAATTCCCTCAGCATTATGCACATAAGGAATGTGCCTGTCAACTCGGAAGTCCTCGGGAGCAAGGCCAGGGAAAGCGAGCCGTACATCAGGCAGCTATTCATCGAGGGCTGCGATGATCAGGAAGAGCTCGAAAACAAACTCTACCTCATCCGCAAGGAAGCGGAGCGCCGGGTCGCGGGGTCATCGATCAAGGACAAGAAATCCTGCTACTTCGCCAGCCTCTCCACAAGAACGATGATCTACAAAGGCATGCTGACCTCAGGGCAGCTCCGCCACTACTTCACCGACCTCACCGACAAATACTTCACCTCCGCGATAGCCTTGGTCCACTCCCGTTTCTCCACCAACACCTTCCCGACATGGAGCCTGGCACAGCCATTCCGCATGATCGGGCACAACGGGGAGATCAACACCATCCGTGGCAACAGGCTCTGGATCAAGGCGCGAGAGAGCCTGCTCCAAACGGACAAACTCGGTAAGATCACCGAAAACATAAGCCCCATCGTTGAACCAGGGATGAGTGACAGCGCCTCGTTCGACAATGTACTGGAGTTCTTCACACGCGCCGGCTATTCCATTCCCCATGCCCTGGCGATGCTTGTCCCGGAGAGTTACAAGGAGGGCAACCCGCTCAGCCACAAGCTCAAAAGCTTCTACGAATACCACTCCATCTTCATGGAGCCGTGGGACGGGCCGGCCACGATCATATTTTCGGACGGCAGATTCGCCGGCGGCATGCTCGACCGCAACGGATTGAGACCGTGCCGGTATTTCGTCACCAAGGGAGGGATGCTCGTGATGGCGTCCGAGACGGGCGTCTGTGATGTCCCGCCGGAAGAAATCGCTTCCAAGGGCAGGCTGCGCCCCGGAAAGATAATGATGGTGGACACCCTCAAGGGCAAAATTCTCCGCGACGAAGAGATTAAGGCGGCCCTGAGCGATGCACATCCCTACGCCGACTGGCTGCACAGCGGACGCATCGTGCTCAAAGACATACGCAGCGGCCGCAAGGTCGAGCACTCTGTCCCTGATTATCAGAGACTTCTCAAAGCATTCAACTACAGCAAAGAAGACATCGACCGCATCATCATCCCGATGACCGCGGACAGCGCCGAGCCGCTATACGCGATGGGCGACGACACTCCGCTTTCCGTGCTCTCGGAGAAGCCTCAGAGGTTCTTCAACTACTTCAAGCAGAAGTTCGCGCAGGTCACCAATCCTCCGATCGACTCGATAAGGGAGAGCACCGTGATGTCCCTGACGAGCTACATCGGCGCAGTAAAGGGCGACATCCTCACCCCGTCGCCGGAGTTGTGCAAGGTAGTCCGCCTCAACTCCCCCATCCTCTCAAACGCCGAACTTGAGACGCTCAAAAACCTGAGATACAAAGGGTTCAAGACCATCACCCTACCCATGCTCTTCGATGCGGACGGCGGGGCGGGAGCGATGGAGGCCGCACTCTCGCGCCTCTGCAAAGACGCCATCAAGGCTGTGGACGCGGGCTACAACTACATCATCATCTCAGACAGGGATGTCGATGCCTCACACGCTCCTATCCCTTCTCTGCTCGCCACCTCAGCTGTGCACCACCACCTCATACACAACATGAAGCGTTCACAGACCGCCATCATCGTGGAGTCCGCCGAAGTATGCGAAGTGATGCACGTGGCCCTGCTCGCCGGCTACGGAGCAAGCGCCGTCAACCCGTACATGACCTTCGCGATCCTCGATGAGCTCGTCAAATCCAAGGCCGTCCAGCTTGACTACCCGGCGGCGGAGGAGCACTACATCAAGGCCGTCAACAAAGGCATGCTCAAGATTCTCTCCAAGATGGGCATCTCCACAATCCGCAGCTACAGAGGAGCTTCGCTTTTCGAAAGCCTCGGCATCAGCCAGGAGGTGATGGACAACTATATGGGAGGCGGGACTTCCCAGATAGGAGGAGTCACGCTGGAAGACATCGCCTCCGACGTGCTCGCCGCACACAAGGCCGCGTTCGGCACGGAAAATTCCGGAGAACTGGAGGATTACGGATTCTATGCCTGCCGCAAAGGCGGGGAGTTCCACGCGTGGGAGCCGTCCCGCGTCAAACTGCTGCACAAGGCAGTGAGGGAGCAGGATTACGAGGCGTTCCGGCAGTTCAGTGACATTGCCGCCAACCGCACCGCCCCTATGTACCTGCGCGACCTGATGGAGATAGAAAGCGACCGCAAGCCGATAGACCTGAGCGAGGTCGAAAGCGAAGAGTCACTGATGAAGCGATTCGTGACGGAGGCAATCTCATTCGGGGCCATCAGCAAGGAAGCCCACGAGACCATAGCCCTGGCGATGAACGCCATAGGCGGTCAGAGCAACACCGGCGAAGGCGGTGAGGACCCGTCACGCAACGCCCCGCTCCCTGACGGGAGTTCCATGCGCAGCGCGGTGAAACAGGTGGCGTCCGGACGCTTCGGGGTGGATGCACAGTACCTTGTCAACGCGGACGAGATACAGATCAAAGTGGCTCAGGGCGCGAAACCCGGTGAGGGAGGCCAGCTGCCGGGATTCAAGGTGGATGAACTCATCGCCCGCACCAGACATTCGGTGCCGGGCATCACCCTCATCTCTCCCCCGCCTCACCACGACATCTACTCGATCGAGGATCTGGCCCAGTTGATATATGACCTCAAGAACATCAACTCCGCAGCACGCATCAGCGTAAAACTGGTCTCCGAAGCCGGGGTGGGCACGATTGCGGCCGGGGTGGCCAAGGCCAAGGCCGACGTAATCCTGATAAGCGGGGGCGACGGGGGCACAGGCGCAAGCCCGGCAAGTTCGGTCAAACACACCGGCAGCCCGGCAGAGACTGGCCTCGCCCAGGTGCAGCAGACCCTGGTGGTCAACAACCTGCGCGGACGAGTCCGCCTCCAGGTGGACGGCGGCCTGAAAACAGCCCGGGACGTCATGTTCATGGCGATGCTCGGAGCTGAGGAGTTCGGTTTCGGCACCGCCTCCCTGGTAGCCCTCGGCTGCCTGGTATGCCGGCGTTGCAACACCAACAGCTGCCCCGTCGGCATCGCGACCCAGAATCCTGCGCTGCGGGCAAAATTCTCTGGACGCAAGGAGTTTCTGGAGACCTATTTCCGATTTATCGCGAGGCAGTTGCGCGAGTATCTCGCCCAGATGGGCTACCGCTCTCTCCAGGAAGTCATCGGCCGGGCCGACCTGCTGCACAAGAGGAGTTTCCCTGAGGGCTCGAAGGCCGGAAAAGTCTCACTTGACAGAGTTCTCTATATCCCGGACGAGGCCCGGGCCAATGCGAGGATGTTCACTTCCGGGCAGATCGGGACACTGCTCTGCTCCAAGGACAGGGAAGTGATGGAGATGGTCTGGCCGGCCGTGGAATCGCGCAGGAAAGTAAGCCTCGGAGTGCAGATCCGCAATACGGACCGCAGCGTCGGGGCCATGCTGAGCGGCAAGGTCACCGCCCTCTATGGCGGCGCCGGGCTGCCGGAAGACTGCATCACGGTGACATTCACCGGCGCCGCCGGGCAGAGCTTCGGAGCGTTCCTCTGCCCGGGACTCACATTCAGACTTGAAGGCGATGCCAACGACTACCTCGGCAAAGGCCTCTCGGGAGGCAAGATCATCGTCACCCCTTCTCCGGAATCCCTGTTCAGCGCCGAGGACAACATCATCGCCGGCAACACCATAGGTTACGGTGCCACAGGCGGGCAGATGTTCATCAACGGGCAGGTCGGGGAGCGCTTCTGCGTCCGCAACAGCGGCGCGACAGCCGTGGTGGAAGGCGTCGGTGACCACTGCTGCGAATACATGACCGGAGGCAGAGTCGTGGTGCTCGGAAGGACCGGGCGCAACTTCGCGGCCGGAATGAGCGGAGGCATCGCATATGTGCTCAACATGTCCGGAGACTTCGACTACTACTGCAACATGGACATGATCGAACTGTCCCTGCTTGAGACAGACGAGGACCGCCGGGAAGTCAAATCCCTCATCAAGGCCCACCACGCCTACACAGGCAGTCCACTCGCAGCCCGCATCCTCTCCGAATGGGACTCCTATGCTTCCAGGTTCATCAAGGTGATGCCGGTAGAGTACAAGAAGCTGCTTTAGAAGTTGTTTTGTATGCGGCCCCGTCCCGTACCAAATCGCCCGGCAGGACAAAATCTTCGCTAATCTCACACGAGTATTTGAAGGTGAGCCGATATTTACATACCTTTACAACACTTACATAAAAAACCACTTATGAAATACCGCAAAGCAATATCTGCCGTCATCGATTCTGTCCTGTCAGTCATCATCGCTTCTGTGCTCATGCCCATCCATGCGAATGCCCAGGATTTTGACAAACCCATCGTAACAAACATAGATGAAATCATAAGCGAGTATCCTGCGGCGGTGCACACTTTCATGTACCGGCATTATGATGCCATAAGATCCTCCAAATTCAGCCAGAGAAGACTGAAGCGTATTACAGAAGCTTATGAGAAGGCATATACCCGAGAGCCTTCCTGGGAAGTGTATTGTTCCGCGTGTTACGGCTTCTGTATGATGGCCGGCTACAATCCGGACTCCATCAAGGTCCGGGGTGCAAAAATACTTGAAGACGCATTGAATAAGGCGTCAGAGTCACAGCTTCCGGTCTCTGACAGGGTGAGCTTGACCCTCGATCTTGCAAACGCCTACCTGAAAGGTGACGGAGTAGAAGAAAACGAGGCGAAAGCCTTCGAATTGTACTGTAAAGCCTATGCCGCCATGCCTATATTCAACGGCATAATAGCGACATGCTTTCTGACAGGCATAGGAACTCCTGTTGACATGGATAAAGCTTGTTACTATTATGCGCTGAATTATGACGACCCCGAGTTGACCCTCCTGCGGTGCAAAGAGAGAAACTACGAAAGAATCTATGCCGTATCCTACAATAGGACGAACGATGTCCCGGAAGGAATCCGGACAGATTACTACGAGGCCTTGCGCTTGATTTTCAAACAAGACTATGACGGGGCTGAGAAACTGCTGGACAAGAACTGCTCTCTCGGTCACACGCCATCCATGTATGCGCTGGCCGGAGTGTATGAAGAAAGCGGAGACAACCGGGCCGCGATGGAACTCTATAAACGTTCAATGGAAGCCGGATATCTGCCAAGTGAATTTGTCTATGACATGAAGCAGATGTATAAGGGCATAAACAATCTCACGGTTTTTGAAAGCCGCGGGGAATCAAAGGCATTTCCGGCCTTTGAGGCACTCGCAGACAAAGGTTATCTTCCGGCACAGTACATGTGTGCATCATATGATGCCGGGACTTTTGCCAAAGAATCAAATGTCGGTGCGGCGCTCGTGAACAGCATAGCAAAAGGCGTAGCGGTCACCATGCTCGCGGCCAATGAGATTATGGATGCCGGGCTTCTGGACACAAGTGCCGCCGGCCAGAACGGGCAAAGCGCATATACTCCAGGAAGTTCTCCGCAAAACAATAATCCATACACCAACTCGTCCGGCGATCCGGTCCGCAAGAGCGAAACGACAAGGGAATATGAGTATGTCAAAACAGTATCCGCCATCTACGAACCAGAGCAGAGTGTGACAAAACTCCATATTTACCGCAGCCGCAATAACGGCGACCGCCGCGCCTCTACCGTGTACGACACAAAGGGGCTGGACAGAGCTGCGACATACAAAATCAACAGTGGCTGGAAAGTCTTCTACGAAGAGCGCTATTCCAACTACATCTCCTACTTCGGCCTCTGCACATACTTCAACGACTAGGTAATCGCTAAAAAACAAGTTTTGCCGCTTTCAGGTATCCTAATGTTCGGCAACGAGAATGCACTGCACGATGCTCGTTCCTGCTGAGAAATTCTTTGAAGGAGGGCGTTCCATTTGCCGAAACAGAATTCTTCAGAAGATGTTTATCGTCTTCGGCCGTGGAGAGCGACTGGGCAGCGGCGCTGATATTATTCGTCAGGGTTGGCTGGAGAACGGATGGCCAGAGCCGGAGACACATGAGCACTTCGGAGCGAATACCGACAGGGTGGAATTGACTTTACGTTCAGGTACTGTTTCCGTACTGAATCCGGAAAGTAAGGAAAAGATCAAAGCTTTGATGTGTAAATAGTAAAGCAAAAATCCCCCAGGAGTCTGACATGAACCCCAAAAGTTGGACGGGCGTCAAGGGCTGTCCGAATTTGTCCTATAGCCCCCAATCAATATTAGATTTATTTTCGTCCGATAATCGTCAGCTATTTGATGAATAATATATTCTTTGCTTTGAATCATCTATTTTACGTTTAGTGCCAAATTTAATGTCCTGTCGAAGTTAATCAAGTAATCATTGGCATAGACTGTAACAATCTTGTCAGGCACAATGCCTTTTGCGTGGTGTGGCTTTCCGTCCATACAACGCATACACATTCCCGTCATTGTGAATGGAAACAATGGAAGATTGAATAGTGTCATATCACCAGTTGTTCCTGCTGTTGTTTGACCTATGATTTCTCCCAGACCATACTGACGGACTATCATTAAAATTGTCTCTCCCCAACTTACAGTACTGGCATCACATAAAAAAGTGACAGGCAAGTCAATGTGAGGTGATTTTGCTGTAAGAGTCTCTGCTCCGATGCGCCACGTTACATTTTCTTGGAAAGGGAAACAATTAATCGGGACTTCAGATGAAGGGACATTGACGTCAGAAACAATTAGATGTGCAAGTATATCATCAAATTGAAGCGAAGGCAGCCCGCGCAAGTCAAAACAAAGTCCTTTGACATCCGGAGCCAACTCTGACAAAACTCTTTTTGCATTTACATCGGACGATGTAGCATCCACATAGAGAATGCCGTTATCATATTTCTGAACTGATGGCTTTGTTTGTTGTGAAAACGATGGTTCTTCTGGAAGCCTCGCATAGAGAGTATCCAATCGAGTATCTCCAGAAAGGCCACAACTCTCAACGATAAATGGTGTGTTGTATTCTGAAGCACAGAAAAGTTTCCCCGCAGCAATCCGGTCGCGATGCGCATCTGTTGCGGCGTTGGTGATCATCCTGCAATTATGCATATGTACAGAAACTGGCTGAGAATCAATGCTATTGCATACACGCCAAGGTTCATCTATGTCATTGCTTGTACGTATAAGCAATGTGTCGTTCACCAGTTTGGTTTCAACAGATGCATAAAACTCAGGCAGATATGTCGATTGCATTCCGGAAACGACCATATTGTTACGCACAAATAGATGGCCATCCTTTATCGGATTGAAAAAACGACAAATTAAATTATACCATTTAAGAACTGAATCAAGAGAATTTACAGCCGGCATTTGTATGGCCTCTTGCATGTAGTTGTTCAGTTGGCATTCCCAATCAAGTTGGTCATCTTCAAAATACGGATAGAAATGACGTACGATATTCCAACGTACGGTTAAATCGGCTACCCTGACGGCTTTATCCGACAGCAATTCAAAAATCACACTACGCCTTTTGGGTATAGAGTTATCCTCAATCTGATGACTGTCCCAATACTGTTTGGCCTCTTTCAGCAAACGTTCTGTTGCCTTGCGGTCAAACATTTCCTTCTGCAAAGAATGTTGGATATTCAGATATTTATCTTCGGACACCTCGTAGCTGTAATATTGCCCGTCAACAGGTACGATGGCAGAACTTGAAGAATCATTTGAAGCAGAAAGTTTCTTGTAATATGGTATATATTTGGCAAGCCCCGGTGAGAGTACTTTTGCAAGAAAAGGAATGTCTAATTCTCCGGAACCGCTGTAATAATAATAGTTGAAAGGACTGTTATTGTAGAAGGCCGTGCCTTCTTTACCAGTCTCCGGAACAACCGAGAAAAACAATGTGGGGGCAAGAGGTTTGAATACCGTCTCCAACGATTGTGTCTCAGCTCTATTTGCAAGCATCGCACAAACTTTAATCCAATCGCTCTCAGACCATTTCTGAGTATATGGATTCGGAGAAAAATACCGGACAATACCATACACGCGAGCGAATTCGACATAATGGGATACATCCGCAGCCATCACATTGCTAATGGATGCATATATGCAAATAGACAGCAAGATTAGATTCTTTTTCATTACATATTGTTCAATTGCCAATAAATGTTAACGGTAACTGCGAGTGCAGCAGATTTGGCAACAACGCTACAACACTAGCAAAGGTAAGATTATTTTCTGTTTATCATACAAGTTTATTCATCTT
>UQMB01000008.1 GCA_900541925.1 uncultured Bacteroidales bacterium
GCAGCACAAAAGGCCGATTTTTAGAAAAATGCCTAAAAAGTGATAAAGTCAGGAAGAAGTTGATGTGATGCAGCCTGCAGGAACACGCCAATGAATAGAAGACGCATCTGCGCTCGGAGCCGGCATGGCTTCCGAAGAACAGGGAGTTCTTGCGGGAGAGGGAGACGTAGCGGTTTATCCTCTCTATCTGATTGCTGTCCCAGGCGTAATCGCCGGCCGTCGGGATGGCTTCGATGCCATCCCATTCGTTGAGAAAGTAGTTCGCGGCCCCGTGCATCTGCGACTTCGGCGGATATTTGTCGGTCCGGGCCTGCACTTTCAGCAGGGCTCTTTCAGATCCTTGAGTATTGGAGGGGCGTACTCCTGACGCCACTTCAGGTTGTCTCCGACAGTCCAGTCCTTCTCGCCGATTTTATGCTTCCGCTCATTCCTGTATATGTCATTGCACAGTTTCAGGATCCTGTCCGCATCCGGATTCCCTTTCATGTCCAGGAAGTCGCGCTTGCAGTGCTGGAGGCAGACCAGCCTCTTGACCTTTCCCCCGGATGTCGCCTCGACTTTCTTGTAGGCCTTCAGTCCGTCGGACTGGATGGTTCCGGAGTAGTTCTCCAGTTCCCTGAGGATCACCTCTTCGCTGCGCGAACCGTTGTCGTAGAAAAAATAGGTCAGCCCGAGGTGCGCGGCCAGGATCACCCAGATGTAGCCCTTGCGTGTCCCCTTGCCGGCATTCTCATCCGCATTGACGAGTATCTTGTGGTAAGTCTCGTCCGCACAGATGTATCTGTCTTCCTTCACGGCGCTCCGCATGGCCTTGTGCAGGTTCTCGAACAGGCTTGCCGTTTTCTTGAGGAGACCGTGCGCCGTCTGCTTGTCAAGATTGAACCCGTTTTCGGAAAAGTAGTTAGCGATGCGCTCTACGGGCATTGAGTAGAGGTAGCGCAGCTGGGCGATGCCCGCGATGAACGAGCCGTCGAAACTGGAGTTCTGTATCGGCGTTTGCGGTGCCCTTGCGCTGACCAGGCGGTCTCCCGCCTTTACGGTGTGGATATGGAGCACCTCCTTGATGAACCGCGGCGGTATCATGCTGTAACGGATCACGTCCCGCACCTTGTCGAAGGCCTTCTTCTGCTCGTCCGTCGTTCCGTCCGGATAGACATCCCTCTCTATCGTCTCCACCTCGAAGTGCATGTCCCGCCTGGCCCCGTTGTTGCCACGGGTCTTGCGCTCTGCCGCCTTGCGTTCCCTTTCGGCTTTCATCTCTTCTCCGGTCCTGGATTCCGCAGGAGACGCCTTCCGGCGTTCCGACTTGTTCTCCACCATCTTGGAGAGGCCGCGCATCCGGTTCTCCGCTTTCGAAAGGCTGGCGTCGCGGTCTTTCAGAAGGGCCTCCAGATTGGATATGGTCTGTTCCATGCCCCTTACGGTTGCGCGCAGTTCTGAAACGGTCGCATTGAGGTTGGACACGGTCATGTTCAACTGGAGGTTGACTCGGGACTGATGCAGGAAGAGCTCTTTGCCAGTGGGGGCTCAAAGATGATTGCGGCAACCTGGCACACGCAGAGAACGGAAACCGGGTCCTGCCTTACAAATATCTGTACCGTCACCTGGACGGTCTCAGTCTCAAGGCTGTCCTTGTCCGTCCTGGTCTTATTGATTGGAATCCCATCTCCCGTACTCACACCCTGGAGCAAATGCTCGAAGAAATCGGCGAGCCGGTGTATCGGTGGAAGCGGAAAGAAGTTGTTGAATAAGTCGCTTTTGGCATTGCTAATTCATTTATTTATATTATTTTTGCAATAAATACTAATAATAGCAATACGTTAAATACTAATATTAGTTATACAATAAATACTAATATTAGCAAGGCGACAAATACTAATATGGCTACAATGCAAGAGAAGATGGCGGAGTCCCTCGCTGCTCTGAAAGCATATCAGGACGCTCATGGAGACAATCTTGTAATCCATGGCGCTGATGTGCTTGGACGTACGCATACAGAGCGTCTAGTTGATGCTGGCTATCTTACAATGGTACTTCGGGGATGGTATATCCCTTCTTTCCCAGGCAGTGAAGGAGACTCCACTGTCTGGTATGTCTCGTATTGGTCTTTTGTCTCTGCTTATCTCGACAGCAAGTTTGATGGTCGTTGGTGTCTTTCTCCAGAACTGTCTTTATATTATTATAGTGGAAAGAGTGTAGTACCAAGACAGTTGATTGTTAGGAGTGAATCCGGTACCAATAATATTATGCAACTGCCTTTTGGTACGTCCATCCTTGATATTAAAGCGTCTCTTCCTCCAGTAGTCGAGCGTGAACCAAGATACGGTGTCCGGCTCTATCCTCTTGCTTATGCTCTTTTGATGGTCGGCCCGGACTACTACCGTCGGAATGCTTTGGAAGCGCGCACTTGCCTCTCAATGGTCAGGGATGTGTCCCCGGTCATTGCGGCTGCTATCGACGGAGGCCATACCACCAGGGCTGGCAGAGTTGCCGGTGCTCTTCGCTCCATCGGACGTGAAGAGCAGGCAGATGCATTGTTATCAACAATGCGGCAGGTGGGCCATGTGGTACTGGAAGAGAATCCGTTTGAGGAGAACCTTCGTCTTGACGTGCTTGAAACATCACCTTATGCTTCTCGTATCCGTTTGATGTGGATGGCCATGCGCCCGGTTGTGCTGTCCGTCCTTGATACGTCCCAGATACGCAGTCGCCAGCAGGATGTAGACAGCATCCTTGCCATGATGGATGCAACCTATGTCAAAGACAGTTATAACTCTTTGTCCATCGAGGGGTACAAGATTACGGAAGGCCTGCTGGAAAGGGTGCGGAGTGGCAACTGGGACCTGAAGAATGATGAGCAAGATAAGGATCGAAAGAATGCTTTGGCTGCGAGAGGGTATTATCAAGCTTACCAATTGCTCAGAGACTCCATTGCATCTGTTTTTGCCGGGAAAGACCCGGCGGAGGTTTATGCAAAAGAGCATCAGGCATGGCATTTCCAGTTGTTCGAGCCTTGTGTGAGAGCGGGTATAATCAAAGCTTCGGATTTGGTGGGTTATCGTACTCGCCAGGTCTATATCCGGAACTCGATGCATGTGCCCCTGAATCCTGATGCCGTTCTGGATGCGATGACTACTCTGTCGGCCTTGATGAAAGAAGAGGAGCATGCTTTTGTCCGTGCTGTTCTGGGGCATTTCTTCTTTGTTTACATCCATCCGTATATGGACGGGAACGGCCGCACAGCTCGCTTTACAATGAATAGCCAACTGGTAACGGGCGGCTATCCTTGGGTTGTCGTGCCTGTAGAACGCCGCGACGAGTATATGGCCAGTCTGGAGAAGGCAAGTGTGGAAGAAGATATTGAGCCTTTTGTGCGGTTTATCTGTTCACTAGTTTAGTCAGGTCTTGTCTTACTAATGAGGATTCTGTTGAATGACAGGTTGCAGTCGAAGTGCTTTTTCTCTGCGCCTTTGCGGCTGTATTCGTCGCGAGGCTCAGGAGATTCTCCAGAATTGCGGGGTCATGATTGTCGAAGAGCACATGTGACCTGACGCGTTCGAGCAGGTCGCCTGCTGGTCTTGATGAAGCAGGTGGCTGCATGGAAGAAGAAGTCCGGTTCTATGCCATAACTTCTGTCGCTGTAGCTTATCCAGCGGGTCTTGATGATTTCGGCGTATGCGAGGAAATCTGTCGCGGCATTGAGTTCTCTCGTGCTCCAGCCCAAAGTAGCGGCGATGCTTCGGAGGTCTTTGGAGCTGACCAGCTCCGCCAAGTATGTGAGGAGGCAGATCAAGTCGCTGTGTTTCCCTTCAAGTCAGTCTTTTATGAAGTGGCGCATTCGTTCGTGATTAATCGGACGAAGATACTGAATCCCCGCGGCATAGTCAAAACAACTTTCAGTTTCTTTCCTGGGAGGGCTGTCTTACAATTCGTCGGAGGCGTAGAGGTAGCCCTGCAGGGGAGTGTCGTATTCGAAATAGTCTTCAGGGGAGAAGAATCTGTCTAGTTCGGCGGCGGCCGTTTCAAGTGAGTCTGACGCGTGTATGATGTTCTCCTGATGGCTCATGCAGTAGTCGCCGCGTACGGTGCCGGGTAGGGCGGCGCGTCCGTTGGTGGCGCCGGTCATCTCGCGCACGACCTTCACCGCGTCTATGCCTTCCCAGCAGCACAGCACCACCGGAGCCGCCATCATCGAGGCTTCTATGGTGGGGTAGAACGGCTTGCTGACGAGGTGGGCATAGTGCTCGGCGCATTTTTCCTTTGAGAAGCGGTACATCTTGAGCGCGGTGAGTTTCAGGCCCTTCTTTTCGAACCTGGAGATGATTTCCCCGCAGAGTCCGCGCTGGAGTGTGCAGGGCTTCAGTATCACGAGTGTCTTTTCCATCATATTCCCAAAAGTACGAATTCCACCTGAACTATGCAAGCGTGCCTTGTGCCGGACGCCCTTTTGAAATCCATCGGGGATTTGTTAAATTTGCGTGGCGGTGCCATTCTGACCGGGCCTCTCATGCCCCGGGGAACCGGACATCGTACACAAACATTTAAGTTATCAGTATGAAAAGGACAATAGCATCACCTAAGGCGCCGGCAGCGGTCGGACCTTATTCCCAGGCAGTTGAACTTAACGGCACCCTCTTCATCTCCGGCCAGCTTCCGGTTGATCCGGCTACCGGCGAGATGCCTGAAAGCATAGAGGCGCAGACCCGCCGCAGCCTGGATAACCTCGGTTACATCCTCGAAGAGGCCGGTCTCTGCTTCGACGATATCGTGAAGACCACTGTGCTTCTCGACGACATCGCCAACTTCGGCGCGATGAATGCGGTCTACGCGGAGTATTTCAAGGGCGACAAGCCTGCGCGCGTCTGCTATCAGGTGGCCGCCCTGCCTAAGGGGGCCAAGGTGGAGATCGATGCGGTAGCGGGCAAGTAATCCCGGGATGGACAGATATCTCCAGAGGACGACCCTCCTCGTTGGGGAGAATGCGCAGGCGGAGATAAACCGCGTGCGCATCATCCTTTTCGGGGTCGGCGGTGTGGGAAGCTGGTGCGCCGAGGCGCTGGTGCGTTCCGGTGTGCGGCATCTGACGATAGTGGATTTCGACACCGTGAGCGAGAGCAATGTCAACCGCCAGCTGATGGCGACGCCATGCACCGTCGGGGAGGTGAAAGTCGAGGCGCTGCGCAGGAGGCTTCAGGAAATAAGTCCTGAGGCCGGTATCGTCGCCTGCCGGGAACTGTATTCCGCGCAGACGGCGGAGAGTTTCTCTCTGGACGGATACGACTATATAATAGACGCGATTGATTCGCTCAAGGACAAGGCGGACCTGATAAAGAGGGGGATGACTGCGCGCGGAGTGTTTTTCTCCTCGCTCGGAGCCGCCCTCAAAGTGGATCCGACTCGGGTCAAGGTCGGCAATTTCTGGAAGGTGAGAGACTGCCCGCTCGGGGCCGCTCTCCGCAAGAAGCTGCGCCGCGAGGGCGGGGTGAGGGAGCATTCCTTCCTCTGCGTCTACGGGGACGAGGTTCTGCCGAATCTCGGTGTGGCGGCAGCGGGGGAGGATTCCCTCAACGCCGAGGCGGAGGCCGCAGGCAAGGCCACGATCAACGGTACCACTGCCCACATTACCGGCATATTCGGATTCACGCTTGCCGGCCTGGTCATCAGGGACATATATGATAAGGTGAATGGCTGACGAGAAGCTCTGGAATTCCAATTATATAAAGGTGTGGACGGGCAATTTTCTGCTCAACTTCGCCTTTATGCTGATCGTGCCGCTGCTTCCCCTGTATCTGAGCGAGATTTTCGGCGCCGGCAAGGACACCATCGGCGGCGTGCTTGCCGCCTATACGGTGATGGTGCTGCTTGTCAGGGCCTTGAGCGGGTACATAGTGGACAGTTTCCCGAGGAAACTGGTGCTGATGGTGTGCTACACGGTTTTCTCTCTTCTCTTTTTCGGCTACCTGGTAGCCGGCTCGCTGCTTGTCTTCGCCATCTTCAGGACTCTGCACGGCGCGCCTTTCGGAGCTGCGACGGTGGCGGCGAGCACCGTGGCGATTGATGTCCTGCCGTCGAGCCGCAGGGGTGAAGGGATAGGGTATTACGGACTCAGCAACAACCTCGCGACCGCCCTCGGACCGGCCCTTGCCGTGTATGTGCTCCATGCTTTCGACGGCAATTTCCAGGCCCTGTTCTGGATGTCCGTCATCGTGTCCCTCTCCGGTCTTGTCATCGATGCCACGATACGGCTCCCCGGACGTGAAACCTCTCCGCCGCGCGGAGTGCTGTCGTTGGACCGCTTCTTCCTGCTCCCGGGGTGGCGGGAGGCGTTGACTCTGGCCTGCTTCGCTTTCAGTTATGGGGTCGTGTCGACTTACCTTGCAATCTACGGCAAAGAGGAACTCGGCATCACCGGCGGCACGGGCATGTTCTTCACCCTTTTCGCGGTCGGCCTGATCCTGTCCAGGCTCACCGGGGCGCGCTCGCTGCGCCGCAATCTCGTCTCCCGCAACGCGGCTCTGGGCATCTGCACAGCCGCAGTCGGGTATCTGGTCTTCGCCGCCCTGCACAGCAGTGTCGGGTATTATCTCTCGGCTTTCATCATAGGTCTCGGCAACGGACACATGTTCCCTGCATTCCAGACCATGTTCATCAACCTGGCTCCGCACAACAGACGCGGCACGGCCAATTCTTCTGTGCTCAGCTCATGGGATGCCGGTGTGGGGCTCGGGGTGCTTCTTGGGGGTGTGCTGTCCGAGCATCTCGGTTATCACTGGGCGTTCTGGGTCGCCTTCGGGGTCAATGTCGCCGGACTTGTGCTGTATTTTGTGAGGACGAGGGCTCATTTTGAAGCGGAGAAACTGAGATAATTTTTTATATTTACGCAAATTTTGAATCTATGGTCACGAAGCTTACACCTTCAGTCAGCTATATCGGCTGCGACGATATCGGACTTGATCTCTTCGAGAATCAGTACAGAGTCCCTGAGGGGATGTCCTATAACTCATATCTCATTGATGATGACAAACTTGCGGTGTTGGATACCTGCGATGCGCGTACCGGCCAGGAGTGGCTCTCAAATCTCAAGACCGCTCTGAAGGGGCGCACCCCGGACTATCTGATAGTGCACCATCTCGAGCCTGACCATTCTGCCATGACCGCGAGGGTGCTCTCCGACTATCCTGAGATGAAGATCGTGGCGTCGGCCATAGCCGTGAGGATGCTGCCGCAGTTCTTTGACGGGGTGGACTTCTCCGGGAGGACTGTCACCGTGGCGGACGGGGACAGCCTGGAACTGGGCGCGCATAAACTCCAGTTCATAATGGCCCCGATGATCCATTGGCCGGAAGTCATGATGAGTTACGATGCCACGGATGGGATTCTCTTCTCCGCCGACGCTTTCGGCAAGTTCGGGGCGCTTTCCCGGACAGGTGGCCTGAGGGGAGTCTCCCTGCAGGTGTGGAGATCCGAGGCCAGAAGGTATTATTTCAACATCTGCGGCAAGTACGGTCCGCAGGTGCAGAAACTCCTGAAGAGGGCTTCCGGGCTTGAAATCAAGCTGATATGTCCTCTGCACGGGCCCGTGCTCGACTCCGGTTCTGCCGGTGCGCTGAAACTCTATGACACATGGAGCTCTTACGCTCCGGAGACGGAGGGGGTGCTGATCGCATACGCCTCGATCCATGGCGGTACGGCGCAGGCTGCGGAACGCCTTGCCGGGATGCTTGAGAAGGCCGGTGTCAAGCTCTCGTTGCGTGACCTCTGCCGCTGCGGCCTGTCCTACGCGGTGAGCGACGCGTTCCGTTTCGACAGGGTGGTGCTGGCCGCTTCTTCTTATGACGCCGGGCTGTTCCCTCCTATGTATGACTTCCTGCATCACCTGCAGATAAAGAACTGGCAGAAGAGGAAGGTCGCCGTGATTGAGAACGGCAGCTGGGCCCCTACGGCCGGCAAGGTGATGACGGATATGCTCGCCTCGATGAAAGAGATCGAGCTGGTGGGTGACAAGGTCACGATACGCAGTCGCCTGCACGAGTCGGACATCCCTGCGCTTGAAGCGCTTGCGGAGGCTATTCGAGGTATCTGAGCCTTAGGGTCTTGCGGTCTTCGGGGCTGACTCCAAGCCTGCTTGAGAGGAATTCGTCCATCGATCCGTAGCGCTCGCCGATGAGGTCGAGGGCTGCGGCGAAGCAGTTGGCGTTGGCGCCGATGAATGTCTTGACCACTTCCACTTCTTCGTCTCCGCCGCCTCCGGCCCGCACGATGGCGGTCATCCTTGCCACATCATCGCGGTAGAACTCATTGGATATGTTGTAGTCTTCGAGGATGGTCTCCCTGTCCGCCCCGAGAGCCGACAGGATGAAGGCTGACGCGAGTCCGGTGCGGTCCTTGCCCTGGGTGCAGTGCCAGTAGACGGCGCCTTCGTCCGTGTCCAGGATCCCGCGCATGAACTTGGCGTATTGCTCCTGGGTGTAGTCGCTCGCGACAAGAGATGTATAGAGTGTGCGCGCCGCTTCCTTTACGGAAGGGAGCGAACTGCCCCTTCTGACGACATCCTCAATGTCGGTGAATCCCCCTTCCGCTATGTAGTTGTTGAAGTTCTCGCATGTCTTGGGGTCCATCGCCGGCAGCCAGCAGTATTCTGCCCCGTCCACGCTTCTGTCGGGGGCTTGCCGGACCTCCGATTCCATCCTGAAGTCGAATATTCGGCGCAGCCGATATGTTTCCTTGAGCCTGAGCAGATCGGCGTCGCTGGCGTTGCACAGGCCGGCGCCGCGCAGAAGAAGGCCACGGCGTATCTTGCGGCCGTCCGCCGTCTCGAATCCTCCGAGTTCGCGGGCGTTGATCACATTCTCGAGTGATATTGTCTGGGATTTGAAATCTTTGATGTCCATTCTGCAAAAATAACTATTTTTGTCCTTATGAAGATAGTTTATCTGGATGCATCCACGCTGGGGGATACCCCGCTGGACGAGATTCGCTCTCTCGGAGAGCTCGTCACCTACCATACCAGCACCCGCGAGGAGTCCCTGGCGAGGGTGGGGGACTGTGACGTGCTGATGGTCAACAAGGTGATCGTGGACGATGAACTCATGTCACGGGCGCCGAAGCTCCGGCTCATCTGCGAGTCCGCCACAGGAGTCAACAACATAGACCTGGAAGCGGCGGCTCGTCGCGGAATCATAGTCCGCAATGTCGCCGGGTATTCGACGGATGCCGTGGTGCAGGCCACATTCACCCACCTGCTCTCCCTTGTCGGGAATGCTCCGTATCTTGATGACTGCGTGCGTAGCGGCCGTTATTCGGCTTCGGGGATATTCACCGATGTCACGCACCCGTCTGTTGAGCTTTGCGGGCGGACTATGGGCGTGATAGGCATGGGGACCATCGGTTCGCGGGTGGCTTCCATCGCGGCGGCTTTCGGGATGAGGGTGGTGTATTTCTCTACTTCAGGCACTTCCCACAACACGGACTATCCGAGCCTGCCGCTGGATGAGTTGCTTGGAACTGCCGATGTCGTAAGTATCCACGCGCCGCTTAACGACCGTACGCTCGGCCTTATAGGTGAGGCTGAGCTGCGCAGGATGAAGCGCAGCGCGGTGCTGCTCAATCTCGGGAGGGGCGGGATAGTTGACGAGGCCGCTCTCGCACGCGCCCTGGATGAGGGGGTTATTGCCGGGGCTGCGCTGGATGTGTTTGAGACTGAGCCTCTTCGGGCAGACAGCCCTCTGCTGCGTCTTGAACATCCGGAGCGTATCCGTTTCTCTCCTCACAGCGCATGGGCCAGCACCACTTCGCTTCCGAGACTTGTCTCGATGGTGGCGGACAACATACGCAAAGGCTGGTAGAGGCTGTCAGAACAGATAGCCGCTGTTGATGTAGAATGCCCCGTTGCCGTCCTGCTTGTAGAGCGGGCTGGAGGCGGGGTAAAATCTGCTCAGCGGCACACCTCCCTCAAGGGCGAGGATGAAGTTCTCGTTGAGGATGATCCTGAATCCGGCTCCCGCCGTGATGTGCGGCCTGTCGTGTCCGGTGCCTTTCTGCATGTAGGCGTCGTATGCGGCGCGGAATTCTTCCTCTCCGCGGAAACTCATGTCCCTGCCGCGCGTGACCATGGTCCCGTCGCTGAAGACGCTCAGCCCGAGCGATAGATTCTGGCCGAAGACGCTGAAATCGTAGAACCTCCACCGCAGCTCGGCCACATAGCTTGCCATGTCAAGTCCAACGACTTTGTTGCGCATGATGCCGCGTACGGTGCGGTAGCCGCCCATCCCGTCGCGGTCGCAGCTCTCTCCCATCAGGGTGATGAACGGCAGGACATAGTATGGGGCTGAATTCCCGAAATTGCCTTCGTAGTTGAGCCTGTAGGCGAATGTGAGCCTGTTGCCGCCTATGATGGGGAAGTACTGGCGCATGGTGAGCGAGTATCGCCAGAACGGGTTGGTGGTCCCCAGCCACTTCGGGGCGAGCATCAGGTGCCCCTCCGCCCAGATGCCCTTTGTGGGGGCGCCTTCCTTGTCGCGGCTGTCGTAGACCAGGCCGAGCCTGAGGCTGCTGTAGAATCCTCCGTCGGCTTCATCGTCTGTTATCAGGCCCCAGCTGCGGTAGTTCTCGAAAAGGGTCGGTTCACTGTCAGGGAAGCGGTTGTAGTCGGCTTTGCCGTCGTTGACGCTGATGCGGTCGATTTCGCCCTCGTCTATCCAGCGGAAGTGGTAGCCGGCTTCCCAATAGAGGTTTTCTCCAAGGCTTCCGATGAAGTCGGTCTTGCCTATGAACTGGCTGCGGGCGACTTTGTAGTAGGGGCTGTAGAGGTATTGTGACTGATCCTGCGGGCCGTCTGCGTTGGCTTTGCCGAGAGCGACCCTGGCGTGGTCGTACCATGAAGAGTATCCGTTGAAGCCGTAGAAGTCAAGGGCCTTGTCGAGAGAGAGCACGAACGAGGTCGACCAGCGCACACCGGGAATCAGTTTTTTGTTGTCGTACATCAGGAAATACTGCTGCGAGCCCTTGGTGAACAGGGACGCCTCGAAGTAGGTCTTGGAGGCGTAGTTGGGGTACAGGCTGCCGTCGCCGTAGTCAAAGAGGTTGGCGAAGGCCCCGTACTGTATGCCTTTGTCCGCATCGAACGCGGCCAGGGGCAGGGCCAGAAAACCGTATCCGCTCTTGGCGGCCGTGCTGTCGGCCTGCTCCGCCCGCATTGTCCAGACCGGTGCCAGGAGCAGCGGCAAGAGGAGTGACTGTAGGATTGTCCTTTTCATATCTTCTACAAAGATAATCATTTGCGCGGATAGCGCACCTGGGACTTTTGCGGTCTTTACTCAAAATTTTGCTTATTTCTAAGGCCCTGATTTCCAGGGCAACAAAAAAATATTAAAATTTTTTCAAAAAATATTTGGAGAATAAAATAAAAGTAGTACCTTTGCATTCGGGTTGAGCAAGTGACCGTTCTGGCCCATCAACCTATTGGTTATTAGTTTTAGTGTTATTAATTATGTGGTTAGTATGAGTTGTTGCCGTGACGGTCACAACTCATTTCTTTTTTGTGTCCGGCCCGCTCCGAAATGTGACTTCTTCCCCTGTCTGCGGGTGCTTCAGTGTGAGGCTTTCGGCGTGAAGCCAGAGCCGGCCGTGCTCTGGGCTGCCGTAGAGCTTGTCGCCGCGTATGGGGCGCCCGAGTCCTGACGGGTGGGCGCAGTGGACGCGGAGCTGATGTGTGCGGCCGGTCTTCGGGTACAGGAGAAGTTCAATCTCCCCGTCCGGAAGTTCCTCAGTGACTTCGTATTCCGTTATCGCAAGCTTTCCGTTCTCGTAGTCCACCATCTGCCGTGGCCTGTCGTACCAGTCGGTGATGAGAGGAAGGGCTATCGTGCCTCTGCGGGCATGGCGGAAAGGGGAGTCTCCGGCGACAAGCCTCGCCCTGTAGGTCTTGCTGACCTGGCGGGCGGCGAACTGGGCCTCCACTGCGGCCTTGGTGGGGAGGTCACGGGCGAAGACTATGGTTCCGGAGGTGTCCATGTCGAGCCTGTGGCAGGAGTGCACTTCCCCGTACCGGTCCCTGAGCCATTCGAGCAGGGATCGCGCGGAGGTGCGGCCGGGGACGGACAGCATCCCGGACGGCTTGTCAACGACAATAAGATACTTGTCCTCATGGATTACAGACGGCTCTTCCCGGATGAACTCCGCATCGAGGGGGTTGGGCTCGACTTCAAGTCCCTCCATCATGAAACTCAGGAGGGGGCCGCATTTGCCGGTGCAGGACGGGTAGAAGCGTCCCTGTTCCCTGACTTCTCCGCGTGGAGAAGCCCCGTACCAGAACTCGCCCATCGCGAGTGGGCGCAGAGAGTGGGAGTAGGCGTATTGGAGGAGTTTGGGGGCGGCGCAGTCTCCGGTGCCTCCTGGCGGGACAAGGCCCCTCCGGGCGAATACCTCCTTGATGCTGAGGCTCTCGCCCCTGGCGTTGGAGACTATGTACTGGCTGAAAAGCCACCCCTGAAGCTCCGCTGATGCGCGGCTTTTCTGTTCGCCGGCGCTCATGGCGGAAATCTCGGCTTCACGCGTGCGGAAGTGGCCTGAGGGGGCGGTGAAATCGAATACCGGAGGGACGAAACCGTCGATCGTCGCCCTGCCTCCGGCGAGTCCGCTGAAGGCGTAGAGGTATCCGCGGTCTGTCTGCAGCACCCCCATCATCTTGCCGTCCCGGAAGACGGCATCGAGGGCGGGGTCTCCGAGAATGCGGGATATGAGCTCTCTGGAGGCCTCGACTATCTGAGGGGCCGGGACATAGCGGAAGGGGTAGGTGAACATCCCTATCCGAGGAAGTCCTTGAGGGCGGCCGCG
This sequence comes from uncultured Bacteroidales bacterium, assembly GCA_900541925.1. GTDB lineage: Bacteria > Bacteroidota > Bacteroidia > Bacteroidales > UBA932 > Cryptobacteroides. The sequence goes on from UQMB01000008.1 coordinate 12,835, forward strand.
ACCTTATGCACTGGGAGGCCCATCACATTGTAGAACGAGCCGCAGATGCCGGATATGCCCACATAGCCTATCCATTCCTGGACGCCGTAGGCCCCGGCCTTGTCAAAGGGCTTGTAGTTGTCTATGTAATAGTCTATCTGCTCCTCGCTCAGCGGGAGGAAGTCGACTCTCGTGGAGTCTGTGAAGCTCTCCTGCCGCAGCGCGTCCCGGATGACCACGGCGGTCACGACTTCGTGGCTGCGTCCCGAGAGCAGATGCAGCATCCGGGAAGCTTCCTGACGCGAATGCGGTTTGCCCAGCACCTTACCGTCCACTATGACGACCGTGTCGGCTGTCAGCAGGACCTCGTCGGGGCCGAGCGGACGGTGGAAGCCGAGGGACTTGCCCACAGCCATGTCGAGGGGGATGCGGCGGGCGTCGACGCCCGGCTCGGGGCCTTCGTCGAAGTTGTTCTCCTTGTCGACCGTGAAGTCGAGGTTGAGTCCCGCGAGGAGTTCTCTGCGCCTCGGGGAGCCGCTGCCCAGTATCAGACGCTTCATCTCAATAGATCTGGTCGTATTTGTCCTCGTCGAAGCGCCACTTGTCCTGGGCCTTGAGGATCATCTCGATGCCCTCGCGCAGGCAGCCGTGGCCGCCGCTCCGGCGGGTGACGAAGTCAGCCGCCTGCCGTGCCTCCGGCACGGCATCTGCGGGGGCGAAGCCCGCCCCGCAGGAGCGGAGCACCTGAGTGTCGGGGATGTCGTCGCCGAAATAAGCCACTTCCTCCGGTCTGAGATTGTTGTCTGCGCAGAACTGCTCGAAAACCTTGAGTTTGCCTCTCACGCCGAGGTGGAGGTTCTGCTCGCTGACTCCCATGTGCCGGCAGCGGCTGTGCAGGGCGGGGGTGTCCCCTCCGGAGATGACTCCGACGATGAATCCCTTTGCCGCCGCTACCCTTGAGGCGAAGGAGTCCTTGGCGTCCACTATGCGCACCAGGTCTTCCGGGTTCGGGCCGACGGGGATTATGCACCCGTCGGTGAGCACACCGTCTATGTCATAGACGATGGCCTTGATCTGATTAAGATTTGGCGCCATTGGGATTGAGGTCTGCGAGATTGAAGGTGTCAGGCAGCCTCTGGCCTTCCATCGCTATCTGGCCGAACTGCGCTTCGTATTTGCTGATATTGTCCACAAGGGCGTTGAGCAGCCTCTTGCAGTGCTCCGGAGCCATCACGATGCGGCTTTGCACCTCCGGCTTCGGGAGTCCCGGCAGGATGGTGGCGAAATCGAGGATGAACTCGCTTCGGGAGTGCGTGATTATGGCCAGATTGGAGTACGAGCCCCGTGCCACTTCGGGCTTGAGCTCTATGTTGATCTGCTTTTCTTCTTTGTCCATATAATGTATATTTCAGCCCGCAAAGTTAATGAAAATTTGCCTATCTTTGCGTCTTATGGAACTTGAAGCAAAATATAACCCGTCCTCTGTGGAGGACAAATGGTACAGATATTGGACGGAGCACAAGTGCTTCCACTCGGAGCCGGACAGCCGTGAGCCTTATACAGTAGTCATCCCGCCGCCGAACGTGACGGGTATTCTGCATATGGGGCATGTGCTCAACAACACGATCAACGATGTCCTGGTCCGCAAGGCCCGCATGGACGGCAAGAACGCCTGCTGGGTGCCGGGGACGGACCATGCCAGCATAGCGACGGAGTCCAAGGTCGTAGCGAGGCTCAAGGAGAGAGGTATCTCCAAGGAAGACATCAGCCGCGAGGAGTTCCTCAAGTATGCCTGGGAGTGGAAAGAGGAGCACGGCGGCATCATCCTGCAGCAGCTCCGCAAGCTCGGCGCGTCCTGCGACTGGGACCGCACGCGCTTCACCATGGAACCGGAGCTTTCCGACGCCGTGATCGCCACTTTCTGCCATTTCTATAAGAAAGGTATGATCTATCGCGGTGTGCGCATGGTCAACTGGGATCCTGTGGCCCTCACCGCCATCAGCGACGACGAGGTCATCCACCGCGACACCAAGAGCCATTTCTATCACCTGCGCTACTATATTTCAGACGGGCAGGGCAATCCTACGGACCAGTATCTCGTGATAGCCACCACCCGCCCGGAGACCATCATGGCCGATGCGGCCATCTGTGTCAATCCGGCCGACGAGCGCTATCACTGGCTGCGCGGCAAGAAGGTGCTCATCCCTCTTATTGACAGGGAGATACCGGTGATAGAGGACAGTTATGTAGAGATGGATTTCGGTACAGGCTGCCTCAAGGTGACTCCGGCGCACGATGCCCACGACTACGAGATCGGCCTGCGCCACAACCTGCCGGCGCTGGAAATTATCGACGACCACGGCCGTCTCAACGACAAGGCGCAGATCCTTGTGGGAGAGGACAGGTTCGCGGCCCGCAAGAAGATAGTGAAGATGCTTGAAGACGCGGGCAATCTCGTGAAAATAGAAGAATACACCTCGCCGGTGGGCTATTCCGAGCGCACGGATGCCGTGATCGAGCCGAAACTCTCCGCGCAGTGGTTCCTGAAGATGGGGGATCTCGCCGCCAAGGCTCTGGACAGCGTGGAGTCTGGCCGGATCAAGTTCATCCCGGACAAATACCGCAACACCTACCGTCACTGGATGGAGAATGCCCACGACTGGTGCATCTCACGCCAGCTCTGGTGGGGTCAGCGCATACCGGCTTATTACCTCCCGGACGGCAGCGTAGTGGTGGAGGAGACGGCGCAGAAGGCTCTTGAGGCGGCCCGCAAGATAAATCCTTCCCTGGAAGCGGCCGACCTGCGTCAGGACGATGATGTGCTGGACACCTGGTTCTCCAGCTGGCTCTGGCCTATCTCCGTGTTCGATCCGGAGCGTCCGGGACATCCGGAGCACAAGCCGAATGCCGATCTGAGCTACTATTATCCTACCAATGATCTGGTTACAGGTCCGGATATCATCTTCTTCTGGGTAGCCAGGATGATAATGGCCGGTGATGAGTTCATGTCTGATGTGCCTTTCAGGAATGTTTACTTCACCGGAATAGTCCGTGACAAGCTGGGCCGCAAGATGAGCAAGACCCTCGGCAACAGCCCCAATCCTCTGGACCTCATCGAAAAGTACGGTGCGGACGCCGTCCGTCTCGGGATGCTGCTGTGCTCCTCGGCCGGCAACGACATCCTTTACGATGAGTCTCAGGTGGAGCAGGGACGCAATTTCTGCGGCAAGATATGGAATTCATGGAGGCTTGTAAGCGGATGGAAGGTGGATGCCGGGGCGGCGCAGCCGCGGGAGGCCGCCGTCGCGGTCAAGTGGTTCGACAACCTGCTTTCGCGCACCGTCGAGACTGTAGAGGACCATTATAGGAAATTCCGCATCAGCGATGCCCTGATGGCCATCTACAAGCTCTTCTGGGACGACTATTGCAGCTGGTACCTGGAGATGGTGAAACCTGCGTACGGGGCAGCCATGGACGGCCTTACGTATAAGTCTACCCTCGACTTCTTCGAGAAGCTGCTCAAACTCATCCATCCTGTGATGCCGTTCATCACCGAGGAACTCTGGCAGGCTATGGAGAAGCGCTCTGACGGTGAGACGATCATGTTCCAGCGTACTCCTTCCGCCGGCTCTTATGATGCCGCGTTCCTGGAGTCGTTCGACCTGGTCCGTGACGCCGTGGTCTCTATCCGTGGCATACGGGCCCAGAAGCAGATCTCGCCGAAGCAGAGCCTTGAGCTCTTCGTGGACGGAGACCTGCCGGAAGAACTCTTGCCTGTCCTTTCCAAGGCCGCCAACCTTTCCGCCGTCAGGCAGGGCAAGGCCGAAGGGGCCGCAGTGTCGTTCATCTCCGGAACCCTTGCTTTCAGCGTGCCTCTCGAGGGCTTTATCGACGCTGAAGGTGAAAAGGCCAAACTACTTGCTGACCTGGAACATCAGAAGAAGTTCCTTGCTGGGGTGAGAGCCAAATTGTCCAACGAAAAATTCGCCGCGCACGCGCCGGCCGCCGTGATTGAGACCGAGCGGAAGAAGGAGGCGGACTGCCTCGCCCGCATCGAGTCCATCGAGTCCGCGCTTGCGGCCATCAAATAATGCTGCTTATGTTGACTTATCCTCTGATGATCGGCTGGTGGGAGGTCGTCGTAATCGCTTTCATAGTCCTTCTGCTCTTCGGCGGCAAGAAAGTCCCCGAACTGATGAAAGGACTCGGCAAGGGCGTCAAGAGTTTCAAGGATGCCCTTGACGGCAAAGAAGACGAAGAAAAGAAGAAGATAGACGACGGATCTTCCCAAAAGCCGGAATAGCAGGGTGGCCGCTGGGAAGGAAATGTCCTTTTGGGACCACCTTGATGAACTGAGGGGAACCCTGTTCCGCTCGGCTTTGTTTCTGTGTGCGTTTTCCTGCCTTGGCCTGTGTTTCAGGGAGCGGCTGTTCGACGGAATCATACTTGCCCCGTCGAGGCCGGATTTCCGGCTGTACCGGCTGCTTGGCTGGAATATCAGCATTGACCTGATAAACATTGACCTTAGCGCGCAGTTTTTCGTGCATCTGCGGGCGTCGGTGGCTGCCGGGCTGATTCTTTCTTTCCCGTTTATAATCATGGAGATATGGAAGTTCGTCGCCCCGGCCCTTTATGCCGGTGAGAAACGTGCGCTGCGTCTGGCTTTCCTGCTCTCCACCGTTCTGTTCTACCTCGGGGTGCTGGTGGGATATTTCGTGGTTCTCCCGTTGTGCCTCCAGTTCTTCATCAACTATACGGTCTCCACGGAGGTCGTCAACACTATCAGCCTGGGTTCGTACATGTCCATGTTTACCTCTATGGTGCTGCTGAACGGGCTTGTATTCGAGTTCCCGACGGTGATGCTGGCCCTGTCCCGTCTCGGGGTGGTTGACCGTGCGGCGTTGCGGCGCGGGCGTAAATATGCCTTTGTCGCCATACTCATAGTTGCGGCTCTCATCACGCCGGCTGACCCGGTGTCGATGTTTGTGCTCGCCATACCGATGTATCTCCTTTATGAATTTTCGATATTGCTATGCTCATCTCAGAAAAAGCCTGCGAGTGGGGAATAAACTGCGTGAATTGGCCCGACCAGTGGCCGTATAGGCCGGAAGTGTCGCTTGAGGCCCGGCATGACGGGGATAATCTGTATCTGCACTACAAGGTCAGGGAGGATGCCGTCATGGCTTCTGCCGCCTCGGACAGGGAGCAGGTATGGAGGGATTCCTGTGTGGAGTTTTTCTTCGCGCCTGTGGATGACGGGCTGTACTACAACATAGAGTGCAGCTGCATAGGCAAGATCTACATGTGCTGCGGCGGCGACCGGCACGACAGGGACTTTCTTCCCGAGGAAGCTTACAGGGGGATAATCCGGGAGGGGAGTCTCGGCATGGAGCCTTTCGCTTTGCGGGAGGGGCCGCTGGAGTGGGAGATGCGGCTTGTGATACCGGCGTCCACATTCGTCCGTCACGATATAAGGAGTTTCCGGGGGCTTGAGGCCAGGGGGAACTTCTACAAGTGCGGGGATGCCTTGCCGCAGCGGCACTATCTGAGTCTTTTCCCTGTCGCGACACTGAGGCCTGATTTTCACAGGCCGGAGTTTTTTGATAAGATAATTTTCAGTAAATGATTTCGGTAGAGGATGTTACTGTGTCTTACGGCGGCTTTGTGCTGCTTGATAAGATCAACTTTCATATAAGCGAGACTGACAAGATAGGTCTTGTCGGGAAGAACGGGGCTGGCAAGTCCACGATCCTGAAACTCATTTGCGGTTTACAGAACCCGACCTCGGGGCGGATAGACAAGCCCAATGACGTGACCATAGGCTATCTTCCTCAGATCATGGAGCATCACAAGGGGCTGTCGGTCCTGAGTGAGGCCATGACGGCCTTCGACGATGTCTCTAAGATCGAGGCCGAGATTGAGGGCGTGACACGCGAGCTCGAGACTCGCACGGACTATGAGTCGGATTCGTATTCCAAACTGATAGAGCACCTTAACAATCTCAACGACCGTCTTGAACTCAGCCACAGCGAGCCGCCTGAGGTCCAGGCCCGCCGTACCCTGCTCGGCCTGGGTTTCCGCGACAGCGAACTTGAGCGCAACACGGAGACATTCTCGCAGGGATGGAACATGCGCATCGAGCTTGCCAAGATACTGCTCCAGAAGCCGCAGGTGCTTCTGCTCGACGAGCCTACCAATCATCTGGACATAGAGTCGATCGAGTGGCTGGAGGACTATCTGAAGACCATCCACTGCTCGGTGCTCCTTGTGAGCCATGACCGGCGTTTCCTGGACAACGTGACCAACCGCACCGTTGAAGTGATGCTAGGGCACATCAATGACTATAAGGTTCCGTACAGCCGTTATCTTGAGCTGCGTGCCGAGAGGCTGCAACAGCAGACCGCGGCCTGGGAGAACCAGCAGAAGATGATCCACAAGACGGAGGAGTTCATCCAGGCTTTCCGTTACAAGCCCACCAAGTCCAATCAGGTGCAGTCGCGTATCAAGGCCCTCGAAAAGCTGGAACGGATAGAGATAGACGAGACCGACAATGTCCGCCTGAGTGTCAAGTTCCCGCCGGCGCCTCGCTCCGGGGATGTGGTATTCAAGGGCACGGACCTGACTGTGGGCTATCCGCAGAAGGTCGTGTTCCGCAATGCCGACATCGAGATCAAGCGTGGCGAGAAGGTCGCCTTCATAGGGCGCAACGGCGAGGGAAAGACGACCATGATGAGGGTGATAATGGGGGAGTTGGAGCCATTGAGCGGCGAAGCCCGGACAGGGCACAATGTGCAGATTGGATATTATGCTCAGAATCAAGAGGATGTGCTTGACAAGAACGAGACCGTATTCTCCACGCTGGACCGTATAGCTGTGGGCGATATACGCACGAAACTCAGGGATCTGCTCGCCCAGTTCCTGTTCCGGGGTGAAGATATAGACAAGAGGGTGTCGGTGCTCTCCGGCGGGGAGCGTGCCAGGCTGGGAATGGCCAAGCTTATGCTGCAGAGCCACAATCTGCTTGCCCTTGATGAACCTACCAACCATATGGACGTCAAGTCCAAGGACATACTCAAGCAGGCCCTGCGCGCCTTCGACGGCACCCTTATCGTCGTGTCGCACGACAGGGATTTCCTGGACGGGCTTGTGGACAAGATGTATGAGTTCCGTGACGGCAAGGTGACGGAACACCTCGGCGGCGTGTCGGAATTCCTGGAGAAGCGCAAGATCGAGAATCTTCAGGAACTTGAGCGCAAATGCGCCCCGGCCGCAGCTCCCGTGTCTGCTGCTCCGCAGAAGAAGGCTTTCGAGGAGAACAGGAAGGCTGTGCGTGAAGACCGCAAGCGGAAGAACCGCATCTCCTGGCTGGAGAAGGAGATAGCGGGGCTGGAGGAGAAGATGAAGCAGATCGAGGAGGTGCTCCAGTCTCCTAAGGAAGGCGATGATATTATGGAACTTACCCGCAGTTACCTGGAACTCAAGCGCGAACTTGATTCCAGGACAGATGAGTGGGGAGAATTGATAGATTAGTTTTATGAGAGATTCGATATTCAGGCGTGCTTTTGTGTCCGCGATTCTGATTGCGCTGGCGCTGTCGTCCCATGCGCAGGTAAAGCATATTGACCTTACACCGGGATCTTTTGAGGGTGTGTCTGTGGGTGGCGATTTCGTCCTCAGCGTTGCAGAGGGAGACTCCTGTTCGGTGGCGATTGATGTCAGCGAAGAGTTCGCGGAGTTCTTGGCGGCTGAGATTGTGGACAGCGTGCTTGTCCTGCGTATAGACGAGAAAAGGGATCTTAGCGAAATCTGGAAGCAGTTTCGCGTGAGGAATGCCCCTTCGGCTGTGTTCAGGGCTTCCGTTACCGTCCCGCGTGTGCTCAAATCGCTGTCTCTCAGCGGGAATGCCGTGCTGGACAGTCTCGGCAATGTGCTTGACTCGACTGCAGTCAGCCTTAGCGTCAAGGACAATGCCTCAGTCTCCGGGGTGTCGCTGAAGTCTTCTTCCGTGTCTATGATATTGTCCAAGAAGGCGAAGGGGGAGGTGACTGTCGTGTGCGATACGGCGCGGGTCACGGTCGGAGGGAGTTCTGAGCTCAAGTTGAGATGCTCCGCCGCGTCGCTGACGGAACTGGACCTGAACTCGAATGCGAGTCTTGTGCTTGACGGGGAGAGCGGGAGAATGTCTCTGGTGTCCAATGGCACTTCCAAGGCGATCCTCAATGGCGCATCGCCGTATGTATCTTATCGGCTCGGCGGTTCCAGCAGCGTCAACGCGCTCAATCTCAATGTGAAAGAGGCCAACATAGACATGAGCGGAATCTGTGGTCTCAAGCAGGCGGCAAGTGAATGGCTGTTTATCAGCATAAGGAACGGGGCGACCCTCACTTATGACGGATCGCCTCAGGTCAAGATAGCAGGTATCAAGAACGCGAGCGTCTTGCGTTATCAGAAGACAGGGCGATGACGGTATTGGACGCACATTGCGACGCGCCTTCGCAGATGCTGAGGCTGCGTGATTTCGGAAAGGACAACAGCCATGCGCAGGTGGACTTCCCGAAGATGCTGCGGGGCGGAGTGAACGCCTCGTTCTTCGCCGCCTATGTGCCGGCTTCGCTTTCCGGCGAAGAGGCGACAAGGTATGCTGACAAGCTGTTGGATGTCACGGAGAGACAGGTTCTCTCGAACCCGTGTTCTGCGGCGTTGGCCTCATCCGCCTCGGCGGTGGTGCGTAATGGCAGGCGTGGACTTGTCTCCGTGCTTCGCGGTATAGAGAACGCCTCGGCGCTGGACGGGACAGATGACCCTGCGGTGCTGCTGAGGCATTTCTATGGAAGGGGAGTCCGGTATATCACCTTGACCCACAGTGCAGACAACCGTTATGCGGACAGTTGCACCGGAAATGGCCGTTGGGGAGGGCTCAGTCCTCTCGGGAGGAGGCTCATATCCGAGATGAACCGTATCGGCATGCTCATCGACCTGGCCCACGCCTCCGATGCGACGATGCGGGATGTGCTGGAGTTGAGCCGTGTCCCTGTGGCTTATACGCACGGGTGCTGCCGCGCACTTGCTTCTCATAGACGAAACATATCCGATGAACTCATGCGCGGCATAGCTGAAGGCGGTGGCATCGTCTGCATGAGCATCTATCCTTGTTTTCTTGACGATGACTTTGTGCGGGTCCTGGCGGACTCCGGTCTTGAGCTGAAATATGGGGTGGAGGACGAGTTTATCAAGGACCCTTCCGATCCGCTTAAGCGGGCGGCTTGGCATGAATTGCTGGATGAACTTGCCGCCTTGCCGCGGCCTTCCGTGTCCAGGGTAGTGGATCATATTGAGCATGCGGTTGCCGTGGCTGGAGTCGGACATGTCGGTCTCGGCACCGACTATGACGGTATAGAGGTGACCGCTTCCGGGCTTGAGGACATATCTAAATTCCCTGCGGTCTTTGACGAGATGCGGCGCAGGGGTTTCAGCCGTTCCGAGATTTCCAAGATCGCCGGAGGCAACTTCCTGCGGGTGCTGAAAGAGGTCAAAAAACGGGCATAAGAGCCCGTTATTGTTTACAAATCCTACAAAACAAAATTGTTATAGACTAAAACAAACTTGTTTTAGTCTATATTTTTTAATGCATTGCTTCTTTGGTTATGTAATCTTCCAAAGTTTCCAATGCTACACGTGCAAATCGGCGTATGTTGGCTTTTCTGCCGAGGTCGCAGTGGTAAATTCTGGTCTTCGTGCCATTGGGTCCGCTTACTCCGATCCACACGGTGCCTTCCGGATAGCGCTCATCTCCTCCTTCGGCGAGGCCGGTCGTCGCCACCGACCAGGTACTTCCAGTCAGGGCTCTGACTCCTTCGGCCATTGCCGCCGCGACCTCGCTGCTGACGACTCCGTTCTTGTCTATCGTCTCCGCAGGTACCCCGAGTACCCGCTCCTTGATCTTGATCGCGTATGATGTGACGGAGCCGAGGTAGTAGGATGAGGATCCTGAGACCATGGTCACGAGGTGGGAGATGTAGCCTCCTGTGCAGGATTCGGCGGCGCTGAGCGTCTCGGATTTTGCCTTGAGGATTTCGGCGATTCTATATTGTACCGGCTTTTTCATTCTTGAGATATTTTAAGGTTTTCCCTACGATTTCCGGACCTTCTCTGAGCAGGCCGGTACGGATCTCCACCAGGGAGGCTCCGGCCTTGAGAGACTCTGCCGCCTGCTCCGGAGTGTCGATGTGGCAGTTGGCTATGATGGGGAGGCGTCCGCCTGTGTGCTCGTGGACCTGGCGGACCTGAGCGTTGGAGCGGAGTTCCAGTCCGTCTATGCTGTTCATGAGGCAGAAGTCCGCTATATGGTCAAGTTCCGCCCCGCCGATGTAGTCGGGGAGCTTGATTATTATAGGCTTGTATTCCTGTTCGTTTATTCTGGATTCCAGCAGCGCGTTCGTCTCTTCTGTGCTCGGGTCATCCGTGAGGTCGATGATGAACATGTCGAAGAAGTCGTAGGCCAGGGTGAAGGATGTCAGGTAGTCTTCCGATATGCAGACCGCTATGATATCGTCCGGCGGATCGGCCTGGATGTGGTCTATGGCCTTGCGTACTCCGTCCGCGCCCATAGGTCCGACTTCCGTGAAGCTGAATCCCAGATTGTTGAGATCGTTGTACAGCTCGCAGTGGATGTCAAGTCCCGCGCCGAGTCCGACCGGATTGTAGAAACTGAGTCCGAAGACTTCGCGCTGCAGGCCTTCCTGGTGGTTGGAGTGAATCCACCGGTTGATTTTCCGCACGAACGGGATCTTGCCGATGAGCTGAAAATATCGGAGACCTATCCGGGAAGCGCGGTCTGTGTCCATATTACGGGCCAGAGGCTTGATTATGGCATCATATAAGCTCATAGGCCACAAATTTAGGACTTTATTTCAATTCCTGGTAGGTGTTGTCGTCGAAAAAAATGATGATTTTGGACACATTGCGCTTTGTATCAAAGATTTGCTGCGAGACATCTACAGTGCTGGCTTTAGGTTCCGGATTCTCTTGTGCAGCTTTTGCGGTTTGAGTATTCTCCTGCCCACCAGGCTGGGGGGCCGAAATAGCCGGATTCTCGTCATCATCGAACAATGTCGCGCCTGTGCCTCCGGAGAACATCTTGCCCTTGCCTGTAATCAGCCATTCCAGGTTGAGGGCGGGGTACTGTCTGGACATGCTGACAAGGAAGTCGAATCCCGGCTTATTGCGTCCGGCGAGGATATGCGATACGCTGGCTCTCGCTACACCGATGCTGTCGGCGAACTGGGACTGGCTGATGTTTTCGGCCTTGAGAAACTGCTCTAAACGCTTGTTCATAATGTGACGCTGGTTTTTACAAAAGTAATCAACAATTCTCAAAGAAACAAGTTTTACACATGTTAACAAGAGGGGAGTGTTGATAACTTGTTAATATATACACATTGAGTAAAAATGTAGATAATATGCGTAATTAGTTGATACATATCCTATAAAATGTGTGGTATCAATACAAGTGCTCCCAATGGGGCGCGAAATACCGGAACGGAGTGGAAAACGAATAAAGAATAAATAAAGGTAAAGCGGCTAAAGCACTGATTTTAAGGATAGTATCCAATATATGCAAGTGCCGATAAGCCGAACTTATATCACAAATGCAAATAAGTTAACAATAGTGGTGTTAATCGATGTGAATTAACATTTGTTTGCGTCTGATTTACAAAAATTAACAACACGGACTCGATTTTAATCGCTATATTTGCGGCCATGATACCTGAGATAAGAATCGAGGATTACAATTACTCTCTGTCGGACGAGCGGATCGCAAAATACCCGCTCGCCGAGAGGGATTCATCAAAATTGCTCATATACAAGGACGGGAATATATGCGAGAGGGTTTTCCGTGAGATACCGGAGGAACTCCCTTCTGATGCCATAATGGTGTTCAACGAAACGAAGGTGGTCCCCGCCCGTCTTTTCTTCCGGAGGGATTCCGGCGCGCATATAGAGATTTTCTGTCTTGAGCCGCACGAGCCTTCGGATTACAATATAAACTTCGCCTGCACGGATTCTTGCCGCTGGACTTGCGTCATCGGGAACGCGAAGCGCTGGAAGGACGATATTCTTTCGCTCGATGTCAATGAGGGTGAACTTGCGCGGATTGCGCTCAAGGCACGCCTGATTTCGCGTGACGGCCAGACCGGTGTCGTGGAGTTCAGCTGGCAGGGAGGGATGCCTTTCTCGCGGGTGCTGGAACTGTGCGGACAGGTGCCGATTCCTCCGTATCTCAACAGGGCTACGGAAGATATTGATATAGAACGATATCAGACCCTGTACGCGAGGATACGCGGTTCAGTGGCGGCGCCGACGGCGGGGCTTCACTTTACGGATGATGTGCTGCGCCGGATCAGGGATAATGGCATTGATGTCGAGAAGGTCTGCCTTCATGTCGGGGCGGGGACTTTCCTGCCCGTCAAGAGTTCACTTATTTCCGGGCACACGATGCACAGGGAGCCCTTTGCCGTGAGCCTGGATTTCTTGCGCGACCTGCGCGACGGCGGCCGTAAGGTGATAGCTGTCGGTACGACTTCTGTCCGTACCCTTGAGTCTCTGTATTATGTGGGGGTTTCCTGCATCGAGTCCGGGGAGCCTCGTGATGTGGGGCAATGGGAGCCTTATACACGTGATTATCAATACTCCATGGGTGAATCCCTGGATGCGGTAATCAGGTATCTTGAGGACAATTCACTCACTGAACTCAAGGTCGGGACGAGGATAATAATTGTCCCGGGGTTCAAGTTCCGGGCTGTGGATATGATGGTCACCAACTTCCATCAGCCGCAGAGCACTCTTCTTCTGCTTATTTCGGCCTTTGTGGGCGGTGATTGGCAGCGGATTTATGACTATGCGCTGGGGCATGGTTTCCGTTTTCTCAGCTATGGTGACAGTTCTCTTCTTTTCAGGTCGGAGTAGTTATGGAAGATACGCGTTTTGACCAGATCCGGCCGTTCCCGGAGGACAAGGCGGTCCGTACGTTGCATCGCCTGTCGTTCAACCCGCTCATGGCTGTGGCTTCCAAGTTTGTGTTTCCGGACGAGCCGCTGTTCCGCCTGGGCAGGATGGTCCGCAGGGTGGAGTCCGTAGATGGTTTTCAGTGCGGGGTCATGGCGCCTGTCATTGATGCCCTCCTGGAGAGGACGTCTTCGGGATTTGTCTGCGACGGGATGGAGAATGTGCGTCCGGACAGGACGTTCCTCGCCATATCGAACCACCGCGACATCACCTTCGATGCAGCTCTTACCCAACTGGCCCTGCACAGGCACAATATCCCGCTGATGGAGCTGTGCATCGGGAGCAACCTTATGGATGACAACAAGATAACATCCGGGCTGCTGCGTTCTGTGAAAATGATACGTGTGATCCGTGGTCTTCCTGCCCGTGAGGCCTATGCGGCTTCGCACCTGTTGTCGGAGTATATTCGTGAGACTGTGGCCGGGGGAAGGAGTTCCATCTGGATTGCCCAAAAGGAGGGTCGGGCCAAGAATGGCATCGACAAGACCGCCCACGGTATCATCAAGATGCTGGATATGAGCGGGATGAAAGGTTTTTACGAGAGTTTCGCCGAGCTTGATATTACTCCGATGAGCATATCGTATGAGTACGAGCCGTGTGACATACATAAGGCCCGGGAGGTTTTGATTGCATCTAAGCAGCGGTATATCAAGAAGAAAGGGGAGGATACGCGCAGTATACTGGACGGTTTGCGGATGTGGAAAGGCGGCATTCACCTTTCAGTCTGCCGGCCGCTTTCTGATGATGAACTGAAGATGGCCTCCGCATGTGAGCGTGCCCAGCGCTATCAGATGGTGCGCGACATGATTGACAGGCGTATAATTGAGGGATATAAGTTGTGGAACACCAATTATATTGCCTACGATCTCCTTGGCGGTCATGAGAAGTATGCTTCGCTGTACAGTTCTTCGGAGCGTGAGGCTTTCGTCGATTATGCGGAGCATCGGCTGGAGACTGTGGAGCCGGAGATAAACCGTGATGATCTGCGCCGGCAGTTCTATAGCCTCTACGCCAATCCTGTCGTTTCCAAGGAGAACAGCCGTTGACAGTGTCCTTCGTGGCATAGGGGATTGTTCGCATATATACAACTTAACATAATATAAAGTGTGTAACAGTTATCGCGCCACTCCTGTAGGGGAGTGGCTTCACATTGAGCACAACGGCACCACGGTTTCAAAGAACTGACGCTAATATAGCACTTTTTTTTGAAGTTGAGCACTTAAGGCGAAAAATCATAAAAAAATTTTTCGCCATTTCGCTTATCACCGACATCCGCGCAGGCTCGGTAAAGCGGCCTGCTTGATGTCATGGCGAACGCGAGAGCAAGGTCAGTCAACACGCGCACGCGCGAAACGCACGCGCACGCGCTGACTGTGTGCTCTCTGTCTTCAAATTTTATGTTCATATATCGCTAACAACGAAGTCTGCAACTATGTACATAATGTTTGCTAAATAGTGGGCATCGCTTGCCCCTCGGTTGCCTAAAGGCGTACGCCGCCGCGGCTAACATTTACGGAAGTCTTGCGGCGAAGTTTGCCGCGTCTGCGAGATTTTGACATAATTCTACTTTTTTTTGATTTCACGAATGATAGAAATAATAGCGCGATATATCAAATAGAATACACCGAGCATAAGAAACCACATAATTAAAGATGACATAACTATTTATTTAAATCTTTATGCAAATTTAATCGTTCTTCAAAACCAGAAGAAATTTTTTTGGCAAAATTAGCAATACCAGAACCAATTTGGCGAAGCCTAACGGGAGTTTGAGCGACGGTATTCACTAAAGTTTGCCATTTATCAGCATCTGGATGATAACCAGTATACGCTATAAAATTATTCTTCCAATCTTGTTCAAATGTCTTAGAGCGAATATTAGCAGTATTAGCATCAGCTTCGCGCGTTTGGGCCTGTATAAGAGCTGCGCGATAAGCGAACATAGCCTGCTCGAGCATTTCAGTAGCTATCTTCTGCCGTGCAAATTCAGTAGACATCTTTACGCCTTCAGTCTCATAAAGAATCTTGGTTGCTCGTATTTTAGACTCTGCAACACCTTGGGTAAGGGAATCGATTTGGGCTTTATTAAGCTCAATATGGCTACCAGATTCGTTTATATCTTGTATGGCTTTGTCAATCAAGTGAGTGGTATAATCAATATCAACTTCACCTTTGCGCAACTGTTGTTCATACTGGGCTGGAGTATAACGATTACTGATATCTTGGCCAGCAGCTTCAGAATTGGTCTTGCGTGCCTGAGCTTCCAACAACCTAAGCTGCGCAAGGCTCATCATCGTATCTATACCTTTCTGAACACCGCCTGCTATGATTTCACCAGTGCCAGCGTAACGGGGAGCGTCGGGGACCTGCGGATTAGCGACCTCAGACTGAATAGACTGAGAAGAACCATTTTGATACATCAACATAGGATTCAAACCAGCATCCTCAAGCAACTTGCGCTGATTGGCGGGGGAGTTATACGCATTCTGTTCAGCTATCATCTGCCTTTGGTCTTTGAACTGTTGTTCGTATAACTGTTTCTGCCGCTCAAATTGTCGCTTCTGCATCTTATTTGCCGAGAAAGCACCAACGATAGAAGCACCAAGATTACCAGCAGAACCGATAATACCAGCACCAATAGTAGGGTCAATATTTGGCATTTTTCCATATTTTTTAAGATTAAACATTTTGCAACTCAACTAAATAACACCCCTTGCGAGGTGTCATTTAGCAATAATAGTCAAGTTTACACAGCCTACGCGTTGCTTGGTTGAGTTGCAGGAGCGGTAGAAGTTGGATTACCAACGGCAGCGGCCATTTTTTGAGCTTCAGCAGCTGCCTTATCGGCGGCTTCCTTATCTGACTTAGCGCGGGCATAGTCGCGTTCAAGAGCATCAAGACGCTCAAGGGCGGCTATCTTATCGGGAATGATAGGATGCGCATCATCAAAGGAAACGTTTTCACCATTTTCGTCACTGTCATACTCAAGGTTAGCGGCTTCTGGAGGGACAACGCCACGGCTGACGCAGTCTTGGATACTAATCTCTTGACCAGGTACAAAATCGCATTCATCGTCAATTATCTCGTAATCAAGATAGCGACCATTGGAAGCTTTAACGGATTCTATCATAATTCATTAAAAATTAAAGGGTTGGAGTAGAAAACTTAGGGAAAGGACGGATAGCCTTAACATTGTTGCGAAGCTGAACCCAACAAGTTTGAACAGTCGTAGAGGACTGACCGCTAGCGTTGGAAATAGTTACGAACGGGTCTTTACGAGGGTTACACTCAAGGAAAGACGAATTAAGGGCCACGGTATTACTACCGAAGAAACGAGCGAAAGTATATTGCGGCAACTTACCATCAAGGGCAAAATCGCCGTGTACTTCATCGTGATTAAACTTATATTCAGCGTATCGCTGCTGGTAGCCAAATCCTTGACCAAATGAAACATATGCAACAGTCTGAAGCTCGGATTTGTCAATTTGCTGGTCACCGATGCCAGCAAATTCAGGCATACCAAACATAAACCTATCGGGAGTATCTCCAGATTTAGAGGTACCACCTTTAACGCCATAAGTTAAATACCTCTGCACACCGTCACTATAAATAGGACGCGGAAAGACACTAAAAAGGCCAAGGATTACACCGTATTCCTTGAATGAACGGCGGAAACAAAGAGAAGTACCAACGGCAGACGCAACGCCAGCAAAAGACCCGGTAGAATTCTCAATAGTAGCATCAGAGCCAGTACCGCCAGCAGTGTTGGCAACAGCGGAAACTTGAACGGGAGCAGTAACAGAGCCAAGGAATTCGGGACGCTGTATAGTAGCATCAGTGGGCATACAACCGAAATGAGCTAATATAAACTCATTGTAACGACCGCCGCCGATATTCGTACGCTCAAGGAATCGCTGGAGAGCATTGGCGACGCGAAACTGAGCGATAGTAAAAAAGCCCGAAAGGCTATTAATATCGTTTCCTCCGACATTTACCTGAACAGATGAACCAGAAGCGCCATACTGAGGGCTTGGGGTAGCAGTAGTAAAGTAATCCTTAGACCAACGGCGGCGAAGTATGCCATAATCGGACAAACCCATATCATCATTACCGACAAAGAAGCCATTGGAGGCGGATGAATTATTAGGGCCTATCGGAATAACAGCATCAACGAACTCGTCACGGTAGTACTCATTCCAGACAAGCACATACGCGCGGAAAGGGAGACAATTAAAGGCATAAGCGCCAGAGTCGGACTTCCAAGCATCACCAGCTTTAACGCAAGCGTCGACATAACGATAAAAACCGACACCGCCAAGGAAATCGACAAGACGAGCAGAATCCAAGCACTTAGACGGCTTGACGGATGAAAGCGTATAAGCACCGATTTTGACGGAGGGAACAACGGTAGGAACAACAACCGAAGAAAATTGAGAACTTACGCTATCGTTCTGGGCAACGCCAGTAATATAGTTCTTCCAGTTTTCCCAAACAAGACGGTAAGGAATGAAAAAACATTCCATTTTTGCGTAAATGTCTCCAAACACTGGATTAAGCATAGGAGCAAAACGCACCTGAAAAGTAGGGGAGTATTGAACTCTATCACCTGGGACAATGTGCATCTTAAACGCTGGGATAAGTTCACCCATATCGCAGGTAAAAAAGTTGTTATACGAGAGGTCAAAGGCCGACATACGCGGCTTTTTGACGGGGACGGTAGTAAAAATACCCATAAATCAAAAAATTGAATTCGACATAAACTTTTGATAATATACAAGGTCATCACCACAACTCTGCATATGATTTTTAATATAATCCTCTTGCTGAGCTTTAGCCAACTGAAAGGGAGTAGATTCGCAAATAGTGCGGCCGTCCAACTGAGAGTATGAAGAAAAGCGAAAACGCCATTGTTTTAACTCGTCAAGTTCTTTTAATCGTCTATACTCCAACTGTTGTTGATTGGTAAAGAGCTTTCCACACAAATAGCGCGGCAAACCATATTTATAACCACCAGAAAAGTAATAATGATGTCCATATATATCAGATAAATGAAATTTCCTAACCTCGGGATTATCCGCGTAGGACTTACCTAAACCGTGAGAAACAAGTCGAAAAGTACGTTCAACTGGAGCGGAATTCTCATACTTGAGCACGGCAGGCTTAGCACAATACTTAGACACATAACGAAAGGAGCCGGCACTACGACAAACCGAACAAGAGACAAAACCCAAATTCCACGATTTCTCAATTAAAGCTATGTCATTTTTTGTTAAGTTGAATAATATACCGTGGTAGTGAGGGCGGAAAGTCTTAGGGCCATATTCGGAGCACATAAAGTACTTAAGACGGAAATCGTCACCATATTTAGCACAACAAGCTTTTCGGAGTCTTTTCATCCATAACTGTATATCATCACGACAGACAGAACGGTAAACATTGCCTGAATCGTCAGTTGTAATAGGTACTGACTCCTCGTTATATGTAAGAGTAACGAACAATAAAGAGGGCCAATTTTTAGATTCCTCATTTATGCGCACGTACCAATCATTTTGAATCTTTTTGGTACACTGCATACATTTGCCGCAAGGTACTTGAATACAACGACCTGCGTTGATACCGTTTTTATAACGGATAGTAATGGGATTAGTACATATAAGACTATTTAATTTTAAGATTCAACGAATCCAGAACAGAGGTACGATAATTCTGGGGGGAAGTAGTTTTAATGCTGATAGTGGTGGTCGCATCCGCATTGTTATGAACAAAGGCGCGAGTAGTAACACCA
Source organism: uncultured Bacteroidales bacterium (assembly GCA_900541925.1). Lineage (GTDB taxonomy): Bacteria > Bacteroidota > Bacteroidia > Bacteroidales > UBA932 > Cryptobacteroides. Next base: position 31,664 of record UQMB01000008.1, read on the forward strand.
CAAGAAGTAAGAACGGAAGTACCAGCAATCGCGGCAAGCAAAGCCACGCAAATGTCACGGATGAGCTTGACAACAAACTCAAAGGTTTCCTTAGTTTTCGGATTCACGGGGATGAATTTTTAAAGTTATCTGTTTAACGCCGAGACGCTGACCATAGCGGGCAAGGAGCAAAGAACCAAGCGTACGAAGGTCATAATCATCGATAAAATCGGTGAGAAAACGCAAACGGTCTACAATTCTACGAACCTCACGAATACGGTGAGCATCAACAGAATCGACATTAGCAAAAGAGCCGCCACGATAAGGATTGTCCTTACTTATTGGATTTATTTTCATTTTTTCGATATCTCGAAATGATGTGATTAACACGAAATTCTGAATAACGCGCATCGCTTTCGCTATCGGTACCTAAAGGCGCGGCAGTGAATTCAGCAATTTTGCGTTCTTGTAGCTCCTGCTGTAGGAGCAATACAAGGAGGGAAAGGGGGGAAGTGGGTAAATATTCAAGGTGGTCTACGAGGTCGCGGACGAGTTCGAACACCCAACGGCGGTTCAAAATTTTCCGTTCTTCAACGGGGTCAATCTTCTTTCTTGGCATACTTCTTTTCGTACTCGGCCTTAGTGATGATGTCCATTACAAGACCTTTGGCGTACAAATCGGCCTTATATGAGGCCATATTGACCATATTTATAAGATAGTCCGCAAAGCACTTAACAACACTTATTGGCATCTTCATTATCTCAAGGGACATTACGGACAGTTTCTTATCGTAGGCGTCCATTTTGTCTTTCGGGATAGTGGGTTTTTTCTTTTCATCTTTTTCCATAATAATTGAATTTTAATTGTTTAACGATGTTTACAAATGTAAATAGGAGGGCGCGAAACTTAACATAATATAAATTGTGTAACAAAAGCGCGCAGGGCCGGGCGGTCAAATCTCTGGTGCAAAATGCCGCTTGAAAACGAAACTTGTATTATCTTTGTCCATTATGGCTAAACGAGACAAAGAAGCACAGATAATAGAGAATCTCACTGTCGAGCATATTGCCGCTGAAGGCAAATGTATCGCTCACACGGAAGACGGGGTTGTAGTGTTTATAGAGTATGCGGTACCTGGGGATGTCGTGAATGTCCGGGTGCTCCGAAAGAAGAAATCGTTCATCGATGCCAAGATTATAGAAATCGTCAAGCCGTCCAAGTACCGGCTTGAGCCTTTCTGTGAGCATTTCGGCATATGCGGCGGCTGCCGGTGGCAGCTGATCCCGTATCCTATGCAGCTGGAATCCAAGCGCCGTCAGGTGGCGGACCAGTTCAGGCGCATAGGGCATCTGGAGTTCCCTGAGGTCTCCCCTACGATCGGTTCCGACAAGACTGTCCTCTATCGTAACAAGCTGGAATTCACTGCTTCCAACAAGAGATGGATACTTCCGGACGAGGATCCGGACAACATCCCTTCTGATCAGCGGCAGGGTCTCGGCTTCCATGTCGGGAAGTTTTTTGACAAGGTGCTGGACATAAAGCGCTGCTACCTGCAGAAGGAACCGTCAAATGCCGTCCGGCTCTTCATAAAAGACTATGCCATAAGCCATTCCATCCCATTCTACGACATCAGGGAGAACAGCGGCGTGTTCCGCAATATGTTTGTCCGCACAACTGATGACGGGCAGGTGATGCTCATAATATGCTTTGCCGTGGAGTTTGACGGGCGCGAGGCGATGCTTGACGCCATTGCCGACGCTTTTCCTGAGGTCACATCCCTCTATTATGTGATAAATTCCAAGCTCAACGACAGCATAGCCGACCAGGAGTGCATACTCTATCGCGGCGATGAGGCCATATATGAGAGGATGGAAGACCTGCGCTTCAAGATCGGTCCGAAGTCATTCTATCAGACGAACAACGCACAGGCCATAAAGCTCTATTCCGTGGCGCGTGATTTCGCTTCACTTACCGGAGAAGAGACAGTATACGACCTCTATACCGGCACCGGAACCATCGCCCAGTTCGTGAGCGCCAAGGCTTCCAAGGTCATAGGCATAGAATATGTGCCTGAGGCCATTGAGGACGCCAAGGCCAATGCCCGTGACAACGGCATCGGCAATTGCGAGTTCTTCGCCGGAGACATGAAGGACATACTTACCGGGGACTTCATAGCCGAGCATGGACGCCCGGATGTGATTATCGCTGATCCGCCACGGGCCGGCATGCATCCGGATGTGGTGGAGACAATCCTGCGCGCTGAACCGGAGAGAATCGTTTATGTGAGCTGCAATCCGGCTTCCCAGGCGCGCGACCTTGAGGTTCTATGCCGCAAATACCGGATTACAGATGTGCAGCCGGTAGACATGTTCCCCCATACGCAGCATGTCGAGAATGTCTGCCGTCTCGAACTCAATAACCGTTAAAGAATAATAAGTTGCTCTATATTTAGTATTTAAAGAATGCTGACAGATATTCTTCTTTTGGTGGCCGGGCTCGCTCTGATAGTGTTCGGGGCTGACTGGCTTGTTGACGGGGCTTCCGCCGTGGCGCGCAAAGCCGGCATCAGCGAATTCGTGATAGGCCTCACCATCGTCGGCTTCGGCACCAGTTGTCCGGAGCTTGTAGTGAGCCTCACCGGGGCATTCCAGGGCAATGCGGACATAGCCATAGGCAATGTGGTGGGTTCAAATATCTTCAATATACTTGTAATCCTGGGTCTGACTGCTGCTTTCGCTCCGGTTGCCGTGTCCCGGACTAACGCCCGCGTCGATATACCCATGACTCTGGGCGTGACTGTGCTTTTCCTTGTCACGGGGCTGACTGGCGGTGGTATAAGCCGTGTTGAAGGTATTGTGATGCTGTTAGTTTTTGCTGCCTATCTCTATTATTGCTTCAAATTCGACAAACCGTCTGAAAAGGAAGTGAAGGAAGAGCGCAAGGTCATGCGGATCTGGGTGGCGGTGCTGCTGATTATCGCCGGGCTCTGCGGCTTGATTTTCGGAGGACAGCTTTTTGTAGGACACGCCACGAATATCGCGAGGGCGGTGGGCGTGTCGGACAAGGTCATCGCCCTTACCCTGCTTGCCGGAGGCACTTCCCTGCCGGAGCTTGCCACATGCATCGCAGCGGCGGCCAAGCATAAGGATCAGCTGGCTCTTGGCAATATCCTCGGTTCAAATGTGTTCAACATCCTCCTGATTCTGGGCTCCTCCGCTGCCATCACTCCCCTTTCCACCGCCGCCATGACGGCCGTGGATTTCGGGGTGCTGCTTATCAGCGCCGTACTGCTTATGCTATGCGCATATAGCGGGCGCAAAGACAGGATAGACCGCTGGGAAGGTTTCGTGATGCTTGCCTGCTATGTGGCCTATATGGTGCTGCTTTTCATGAAGTGACGCTCAGAAAGACAGGGCTATCGAAATATTGACACTGTAGAATTCCGCCACATTGTGGCGGATATTCTCTTTCTTGACTATGCCGGGGCCTTCCGGATTACGGATAAGGGGGCTGTCGAAAGCCGTCCGGATGCTGAGCATGAAATCGAGAAAGAAGTTCGGGGCCAGCCATAGCCTGTAGCCTTCTCCAGCGTCAAGTATTGGCAGTACGGCCTTGCTGTATTCTTCTATTTCCGCCCTGAAACCTATGCCGCCATCGATAAAGGTGAAAAAACCTTCATTGTAGAGCCCTTTCGGGGCGAAACCGAGGCGCAGAAGTAACGGGTAGGCTTGGCAGTCCTCCGAGATTCCCGTCCACCCGGCACAGAGGGAGAGGTTGACTTTCTCATGCAGGTCATATCCTATTTTGGCCAGGACCTCCCCGTTGGATTTTCTCCAGAATCCCCGGGAAGTCTCGTTGATGCGGTATCCCTCCTGACTGATGATGTTGATGTGACTGTAGCTGTAGATGCCCTGGCCGTATCCCCATTCCAAGCCGAAATGGAACCTCCCCGCATTGTAGTTCTCCCCGGCCGTCGCGCCGGCGGTGGACAGGATTGACAAAACTATATAAAGGAATGACCGTCTCATGGCTCAGAATCTGTAATACAGGCACAACTGTGGGGTCAGGCAGTAATACAGCCCGCGCTTGTACAGGGCGAGAAGCAGGGCGTCCGATTCTCTGTCCTTGCGTATGTGGACTCCCGGATTGACGCACAGGCTGATGTCGACGCTCATGCGGTGGTTGAAGAAATCGGCCGTGAGCCCTATATTGCCTGACAGGGCGGCTACGAACCCCATTTTTTTGTATGTCTGGCCTTCGGAACTGAAAAAGTGCCGTTCGTAGTCGTGCACATAGCCGGCGAATACACCGGGTCCGGCGTGAAGGGCCAGATAAGAGTATCCGAAGTCTGCATATGCGATCACGTAATCTCTTGTGCAGCTGGCGGCTATGCCGACATCTCCGGTCCTGCCGGAGAAGACTCCGAACATGTCGGCATATAGATTGACGAAAGTCATCGCCGTGCCGTCTGCGGACTTGAATGCGGCGCTCAGGCCAAGTCCCTTGAGCGAGTTGTATGCTCCCAGATAACGCTCCCCCGCCGCTGCCCCCGGCCCGTTCATGGACAGAAGTACGGCTATTGCGAGAGATATTGCGACGCTTCCTTTCATCGTGACGAAGATAGGCAATTCTTTGATTATTTCATATTATAGCTTATCTTCGCGAACCATTGAAGATGCTTATGAGCACTGTATCTATAATAATTCCGATATACAATGCGGAGAAGTACCTTCGCCGATGTCTTGACGCCCTTAAGTGGCAGACCTTTGATGACTGGGAGGCGGTCTGCGTCAATGACGGTAGCCGTGACGGCTCAGCCAAGATACTTTCTGAGTATGCGGCGCAGGATGCTCGCTTCAGAATTATCACAAGGCCCAACGGAGGCGTAGCCGAGGCCCGAAACAGCGGACTTGCTGCCGCTGAAGGCGAGTATATCATGTTTGTGGATCCGGATGATTTCATCCATCCTCAGACGCTTGAAATTGCGGTCGGCCTGTCCCGGCGAGATTCCACGGACATTGTATGCTGGACTTATGACAGAGCTTACCGTCAGGAGGTGCTGACCTTGGGAAAGGCTGGCGGGGAGACCTTGGATTTCAGGCCGGAAAGCCTGTCGCGGCGTTTCACGATTGATGATGTGCGGCGTAAAGTCACACACGACATGGTGTCGCATCTTACGGAGATGGAGAACCCGAAGTCGGTGGAATGGCCTATACGGCATTTTTATCTCTGGCAGTTTCTGTTCCGCTCATCTCTTGTCAAGGATCTGCGGTTCCTGAAGGAGCTGAGGATATATGAGGATTTCCCATGGTTGTGCGAAATACCGTTGCGCGACCCTTCTGTGACGATCACTGAGCTTCCGTTGTACTATTATTATCCTAATGCTTCTTCCATAGATATGAGCACGGGCGGTGGGAGTCTGAGGACCCGTTGTCTGATAACAGGACTTCTGCATTGTTCCCGTCTCTACAAACGGGCGGACGCTTCCCATGCCAGGGCATGGTCCAGGCTCTGCAAATGGCCTATGATACGGTTCCAGTTGAGACGGAACCTCGAATTGTCCTCCCCGGCCGACCACAAGCGTCTGCGCGCTTCGCTGCGGAAGCTGCACCGTCTCGGAGCCTTCGATGCCCCGCCGGATCTGGGGTATTGGATATGCCGTTATAGAATATACCGTTTCATGAATATAGTCTGAAGATTATGCCGACAATATCAGTAATTATCCCTGTCTATAATGTTGAGAAGTATCTGAGGCGCTGTCTTGATTCTGTCAAGGGGCAGACCTTTGCGGACTGGGAGGCGATTTGTGTCAACGACGGCAGCCCGGACGGCAGTCGTGCCATCATCGGGGAGTATGCGTCTTCCGATCCGCGTTTCATCCTGTTCGACAAGCCTAACGGCGGTTTGTCCGATGCGCGTAATTTCGGCATTTCGAAGGCTCGCGGCAAGTATATTGTCTTCCTCGATTCCGATGACTTCATCCATCCTCAGACCTTTGAGATCGCGACGGGTCTGGCGGCCCGGAACGGTACGGACATCGTGTCCTGGTATAAGGATCCGAACTACCGTAACCTTACAATAATCAGGCACTTCCTTCATCTTGACACCATTTCCTACCGCCCGGCGGGTTTCCGCAGGCATTTCAGTCTTGACAAGGTCAAGTGCTGTGTCACGGATGACATAATGGCCCATGTGACCGAGCGCTCGCACCCTAAGGGCATAGAGTGGCCGCTCAAGCATTTCTATGTGTGGCGTCACCTTATACGGCGTGAGCTGATTGACGGCATAGACTTCATAAAGGGAATCACTTTCGAAGATTTTCCGTGGTGGAGCGAAGTGCTGCTGCGCAACCCTTCTGTGACGATAACCTACCTTCCGTTCTACTATTATTATCCTAATTTCAAGTCCATTGACATGGGGTCTTCCCGCATCAAGAAGATGCGTAACTGGTGCACCGGGCTTGAGAGTTCTTTTGCCTTGTATTCAACCAGGGCGGACAAGCGGCAGATGGACCTCTGGTCGGCCAACTGCAAGTGGCCTGTCATAAATGTGATGATCGGCCGGTGGCTGCCGAAGTTCGATCCGTCATCGGCGGAATGCGCGGAACTTGTGGCCGGCCTCGGACGGCTGTGGGAAGCTGGAGCCTTTGAAGATGTGAGAGATGAGCAGGGCCGGAGAAGCCGCGAGGCGGTGGCCTGCTTCATCGGAAAGTGAAAAAAAAAGCGTATATTCGCAGCGCGTATACTAAAGAACCAGACAATGTCAGTAGAAATCAAAGAAGTGCAGTCACGCAGGGAACTGCGTGAATTCGTGAATTTCCCGGAGAAACTATATAGGCACAATCCATATTATGTACCCCCTCTAGAGTTCGACCAGATGGACACCCTGGACCAGAAGAAGGGTGCCGCGCAGGAGTTCTGCGATTCGAAGCTGTACCTTGCCTACAAGGACGGAAAACTTGCGGGAAGGGTCGCTGCGATTGTCAACAGGCTTGCCAACAAGCAGTGGAACCATAAGGAAGTGCGTTTCGGATGGTATGACTTCATCGATGACCGCGAGGTCTCCAAGGCATTGATGGACAAGGTGGAGGAGTTCGGACGCAAATATGGCATGGAGTCTGTCGTCGGGCCTCTCGGCTTCACGGATTTCGACCCGGAGGGGCTTCTCATAGAGGGATTCGACCAGTTGAGCACGATGGCGCTCATATATAACTATCCTTACTATGTGGACCATATTGAAGAAATGGGCTTCCAGAAAGACGCCGACTGGATAGAGTATAAGATAGAAGTTCCAAAGGCTCTTCCGGAGCGCGTCGCCAGGATGGCTAACATAATCGAGCAGCGTGCCAATGTCCATGTCACTCCCCTTACGCGCAAGCTGATCAAGGAGAAAGACTACGCTCACAAGATTTTCAAGATAATCAACGAGTGCTATAAGAACCTGTATAACTTCACCGTCCTTCCGGAGAAGATGGCCGACAAGTACATCGGGTTCTATCTGAAGGTTCTCGATCTCAATTACGTCAGTCTCGTGGAGAACGACAAGGACGAGATTGTAGCTTTCGGTATCACTATGCCTTCAATCGTGAGGGCTCTTCAGAGAAGTCGCGGCAAGCTCTTCCCGTTCGGGTGGTGGTATCTCGCGAAATCGCTTTTCTTCAAGAGGGAGGAAGGTGTCGAGATGCTGCTCGTGGGAGTGAATCCTGAATACCGCAACTCTGGAGTCAACACCCTCGTGCAGCTTGACATGTTCAAGAAATACACCGATGCCGGTGTGAAATGGGCGGAAACGAACGCTATTCTTGAGACGAACATCAAGAATCAGGGTCAGTTCAAGGAGTTTGATCGCGAGTGCAAGAAGAGACGCCGCTCATACATTAAACCGCTTGATTAAGAAGCAATAAAACAAAAGTGTCAGATTCGATAACAAAAATGTTACCACCACTTCCGGAGCGGATGAGGCCTAAAAATCTCTCGGAGTACGCCGGACAGAGGCATCTTGTCGGAGAAGGTTGCATCCTGCGGAGGATGATAGACTCGGGCAATCTGACATCTTTTATTTTGTGGGGACCTCCGGGCGTAGGCAAGACGACTCTTGCCAGGATCATATCAGAAACCCTCGACCGGGAGTTCTATACTCTGTCCGCCGTGAGTTCCGGCGTGAAGGATGTGCGGGATGTGATAGACAAGGCGAAATCAAAGTCTCTTTTCTCAAGTTCCGCCGCCCCGATTCTTTTTATCGATGAGATCCACCGCTTCAACAAGGCTCAGCAGGACGCCTTGCTCGGTGCTGTGGAGGCGGGGATTGTGGTTCTTGTAGGAGCCACCACGGAGAATCCGTCCTTTGAAGTCATCACTCCCCTTCTGTCGCGCTGCCAGGTCTTTGTGCTCAAGAGCCTTGAAGTCGCGGACTTGAGGATGCTGCTGGACAGGGCCTTGACTCAGGATGAGGTATTGAGCCATAAGAATATAGAGTTGCGAGAGACGGATGCGCTCTTCAGGCACAGCGGTGGGGACGCCCGTAAACTCCTGAATATACTCGAACTCGTGACCGATGCGGCGGCGGACAAGGATAAAGTGGTGATTGACAATAAAACCGTCACCTCCTGTCTTCAGGACAACGTCGCCATCTATGACAAGGGTGGAGAGATGCACTATGATATCATCTCCGCTTTCATCAAGAGTGTGCGCGGCTCCGATCCGAATGCCGCGGTCTATTGGATGGCAAGGATGCTTGACGGCGGAGAGGATCCTCTCTTCATCGCGCGGCGTCTCTGTATCCTTGCCGCGGAGGATATCGGCCTTGCCAATCCCAATGCCCTGCTGCTCGCCGACGCCACTTTCCGGATAGTTCACAGCATAGGTATGCCGGAGGCTCGTATCCCATTGAGCGAATGTGCGATATATCTTGCCAGCTCTCCTAAGAGCAATTCCGCGTACCTTGCCATAGACGCGGCGTTAGAGGCGGCCAAGAGCGATTCAATGGCCGCAGTTCCGCTGTATTTGCGCAATGCTCCGACCAAGTTGATGGCCGATCTCGGGTATTCTGACGGATATAGATATGCCCATGATTATCCGGGGCATTTTGCAGATCAGGAGTATTTGCCGGAGAAATTTTCCGGGCGGGTGTTCTATCAGCCTCAGGAAAACCGTCATGAGGATTCCCTCAAGACCTATCTCAAGTCCTGTTGGCCGAAGTACTATTCCAAATGATGACGACAGCCCCTCGCAGGGCTCTCGTGCAGGCTTCTACGGAAGCGGAATCTTGAGTTTCTGTCCCGGACGGATCTTGTCGTCCTTCATTCCGTTGGCTTTCTTGATATTCTCCGCACTCACTCCAGGGTACAGTTTGGCGATATTGTAGAGTGAGTCGCCTTGGCGTACCGTGTATGTGCGTGATCCGCCGGTCGAAGACGGTGATTTGCCGGCAGAGGAGGACGATGAGGAGCCTGACGGATTCTTGGTCGCCCCGTAGATATACAGGGTCTGCCCGGCCCTGATGTTGGCGGACTTGAGGTTATTCCACTTCTTTATCTGGTTGACGCTCACCCCATATCTGGAGGCTATGCGGCCCAGATAGTCTCCGCTTTTGACCTTGTATGCGATTCTCTGCTGTCCTGGGGCCCTGCTTCCTGATCTCTGGACATCTTTGAGGACCTTCTGGCTCAGGAGGGAATCCGCCTTGAAACTGTACAGGGAATCCCTGTCCGCCTCGAGGAAGGCGTTCGTCCAGGTATACGGCAACTTCAGGACATAGCTCTTGCTGCTGCCGGGGATTATCTCGTGGACATATTGCGGATTGAGGTTTTTCAGGGCGTCCATCGGCACGCCGATGACTGAATTAATCTGCACGAAATGGAGGTTTTTGTGAATTTCGAAGGTGTCGGTCTGTGCGGGCATCCCGACATTCTGCGGCACGATGCCGTATTCTTTGTGGTAGGTCATCGCATACATCGCTCCAACAAATGCCGGCACATAGCCCCTCGTCTCCCTCGGGAGATACGGGTAGATGCTCCAGAAGTCCCTGCTGCCTCCGGCCCTCCTTATGGCTTTGGAGACATTGCCCGCCCCGCAGTTGTAGGAGCTTATTGCCAAGGGCCAGTCCCCGAATATCTTGTAGGCGTCACGAAGGTAGCGCGCGGCTGCATCCATCGCCTTCTCCACATCGAGCCGCTCGTCCACGAAGGAGTTGATTTCCAATCCATAGTTTCGTGCCGTGCTGTACATGAACTGCCAGATGCCCCTGGCTCCGGCGCGTGATGTGGCCACCGGGTTGAGCATCGACTCTATTACAGACATGTATTTGAGTTCCAGCGGGAGTCCGTATCTGTTGAGAATATCCTCGAACATCGGGAAATAGTAGTTGCTCAGACCCATGACACGGCTCATCCTGCTTGGCATCTTCTCGGAGTACAGGATGATGTAGTTCTTGACATTGTCGTTGAACGGCAGGGTGATGAAAGAATTCATGGCGTTCAGCCTGTCAATCATCTCCTGGTCAGGGACATTGGAGGAGAAGCGCACCGAATCCATGTCGAATTCAGACACCGAGTCGGAATCGCCGGCGAAGGAGTTTTTGTACCAGAGGTGGAGCAGGCTGTCGCTGACCTCCGCGGTGTATTCCAGGCTGTCTTCGGCCTCCCCCGCGCTGTTGCCTTCTATCACGGCGCGCAGTTCGTTGTCTTCGATATATCGTCTCTCTTCGAGGCTGTCCACCAAGGCCTGGAGGGAGTCGAGGCTTGCCTTGAGTGTGCTGTTTTCTGTCTGGAGCGCTTTGCGGCTCGGCCTCTTGAAAAAGTCTGAGATGCTTTGCGCCCGCATGGTGAGCGGGGCGAGCATGAGTCCTGCAAGGATTATGATTGTCGGTCTAGTCATCGTCAAAAATTCATTCCCAGCCTGAGTCCGAATGCCGGTCTGCTGAATTGACCGGATGAAGCCAGCTGGCATTCCGGAGCCAGCACGGTCGGGGATACGCTGAGCGAGATGTCATCGTCCACCTCGAAGTTATGCATATAAGAGAACACGTTGGCGTCCATCACCTGAAGCAGATATACAGCTGCCGTAATCAGCAGTGCGTAGTCGCGGTAACGGCGGTAGGTGTTGCGGTAGTAGAGTGCCTGGTCTGCCGTGATTGGACCGGTGTATTCGTGCTCCGTGTCCGTGGCCTCTTTGTATATGTTGCGGAAACGCTGGAAGTTCCGCGAAAAGTCAGAGTAGTAATGTATGCCGGCGGCCATAGCTCCGAGGTAGAGCGGAAGCTTCCAGTATTCGCGGTTGTAGATCTGCCCCAGGCCCGGGACGAGCACCGAAAACATCGTGGCCCGGCCGGCATTGGGGTATTCCGCGGGGCTGTAGTTGAGCACGCCGTCCATCATGGTCCCCCAGTATGCGAGTCCCGCTCCGATAAAGCACCATTTGGCGGCATCGTGTCTGCCTTGAGTGTTGAGATATATTCCCGCTCCGAGGCTTCCGCCTATCGTCCCGTAGACTATGGGGAGTTTCCAGTACTGCCTGTTGTAGATCTGGCATCCGCCGATCAGGACGGCCGAGCCCATGGCCATCGTGCCCATCTTGATCTCTTTCTGGTGTTTTAGACCTCCGATGTAGTCCTTGAGCGAAAACAGCACATCTGTGGTGTCGACCTTGTCTGCCGGGTCGGAGTTGTACTGCTGCGAGAAGGCCTCGTCCCTGAACTGGGCTCCGGCAAAGACGGTGGACAGCAGGAATGCCGCCACAAATGCCGTCACAAACTTCGCCCCTTTCACCGGATTCATCAGAACTGTTTGTCTTCGAGGGCCTTCACGAAGGCCTTGACTTCATCGTCGGAGTTGAAACGTATGGTCATGGTCCCCTTCCCGTTGCCGCTCCTTTTCATCGAGATGCTGCTTGAGAAATACTTGCCGACACGCTCAAGCACTTTGTAGTATTCGTCCGGAAGTTCCTGCTCCTTGGCCTTTGTGCGCTCTGGGCTGGACTTCGGGTCAAGGACGATCTTCCGGGCGAGGGACTCCAGTTCACGGACCGACAGCCCGTCCCTTATGACAAGGTCGCAGAGTTTCTCCTGAAGTTCCGGCTCTTCGACCCCGAGTATGGCCTTGGCGTGCCCTGCGCTGAGCAGGCCGACCTTGATGTCGTGCTGGACCTTGGCAGGCAGTTTCAGAAGCCTTATCGTGTTGGCGACCGTGGCTCTCTTCTTCCCCACCCTGTCGGCCAGCATGTCCTGAGTGAGCGAACACTCGTCAATCAGCCTCTGATAGCTCAGCGCCAGTTCGATAGGGTCAAGGTTCTCTCTCTGGACATTCTCCACTATGGCCATCTCCAGCATTCCCTGGTCGTTGGCGTCCCGGATATATGCCGGGATGGTGGTCATTCCGGCCAGTCGGCAGGCCTTGTAACGGCGTTCTCCGCTTATGATCTGATAGCGGTTGTCCGTTATTCTCCTGACTGTGACAGGCTGTATCAGGCCAAGTGTCCTGATTGATGATGCGAGTTCTTCCAGCGCGGTCTGGTCAAATGACATGCGCGGCTGGTATGGGTTCGGCTCGATCATGTCCACAGGTATCCTGAGGATGTCGGCCGTGTTCTCCTGGCGCCCGCGGGCGCCTACCACTTCCTTGTTGACGTATCCGACCGGTTTGCGCAGCGCGTCGGCGTTAGGCACTTCTCCCAGAAGCGCGCTCAGGCCCCTGCCCAGTCCTCTTGGCTCTTTGCTCATATTTGCTCTCCGTTATGTTCCATCACTTCCTTGGCAAGATTGAGGTAGTTGTTTGAACCGTTGCACATGATGTCGTAAAGGACGATAGGCTTGCCGTGAGACGGGGCTTCGCTGAGGCGGATGTTGCGCTGGATCACGGTCTTGAAAACCATGTCCTTGAAGTGGTCCCGGAGTTCGGCCAGCACTTGGCTGTGGACCTTCGTGCGGCCGTCGAACATGGTCACGACAAAGCCTTCTATCGAGAGTTCCGGATTGAAGCCGCCCTGCACGAGGCGTATGGTCTGAAGGAGTTTCCCAAGGCCTTCGAGGGCGAAAAACTCCGGTTGCACCGGAATCATCACCGAGTCGGCTGCCGTCAGGGAGTTGATGGTTATCAGGCCCAGCGACGGGGAGCAGTCTATGATGATATAGTCATAGTTGTCCTTGACGGGGGCGAGTACGGATTTCATCACTGATTCACGCTGCTCCGTCTCGAGCAGTTCAATCTCTGCACCGACCAGATTGATATGGGACGGAATCATCTGAAGGCGCTCTATCTCTGTCTGTATTAGGGCGTCCGCAATGTCTATCTTCCCGATCATCACTTCATAGAGCGTCCTCTTTTCGTCATTGTCCGGGTTGAAATTGAGTCCGGAGGTCGTGTTGGCCTGCGGATCGGCGTCGATTATGAGTACTTTTTTCTCGAGCACCGCGAGCGAGGCGGCAAGATTAATGGCGGTAGTGGTCTTGCCCACTCCGCCCTTCTGATTTGCTATAGCGATGACTTTACCCATATAATGCAAAAGTAATAATTTATTCCTACATTTGCGGTATGTCTAAAACAAAAACCGATTGTTATTTCATCGTAAATCCACGTGCCGGCTCAGGCAAAACGATGTGTGAGTGGCTTCCTGCCGAGCATAGGCTGGAACGGTCTGGCATTCCTTTCGTGACGGCTCTCACTGATTATAAACGTCACGCCACCGCACTTGCATACGAGGCCGCGGCAAGCGGTTACAGACGGATATATGCTGTCGGTGGAGACGGCTCGGTCCACGAAGTCTTCAACGGAATCTGCTCATGGTGCCGTGAAAATGACATCCCTACAGAGGATTTTACCATAGGAGTGGTCCCCATAGGTTCCGGAAATGACTGGATCAAGTCTTTCGGCGTGCCCAACGATGTGGACGAGGCGGTGGATCTGATATGCGATGGGAGAACTGTGCAGATGGATGTGATCGAAGTCTCCTGCTGCGCCGGGAAGCGTCTTTATATGGCCAATATCGGGGGCGTGGGCTTTGACTCCCATGTATGTCAGAGGGTCAATTCACAGAAGGAGAGCGGCAAGCGCGGGCGGCTGATATATCTTAACGCCCTCCGGCACACGATGCTGAGTTTGAGATCTATAGATGTGTGCATCCTGGCCGATGGCGAGTTCGTATTCAACGGGCCTTGCTACTCGCTGGCTTTCGGGAACGGCCGCTATTCAGGCAGCGGCATGCGCCAGGTGCCGTTGGCCATGACGGATGACGGGCTGCTTGACTATACTATAATCCCGAAGATGGGACTCGGCAAGATCGTACGGGAGATTCCGCGTCTTTATAACGGCAATCTGAACGAATCCAAGTATGTGTTGGGCGGCAAATGCCGTATCCTCCAGGTCGTACCGATGGACGAACACTCGGAGGATATAGTTGAACTTGACGGGGAGATAGAGGGCCGGCTTCCGCTTACTCTGGAAGTTACCGGGCGGAAAATCAACGTTGTTGCAGGTTCATCCACCGTATAGTGAGCCTGGCCAGCGAAGCTATCGCCCAAGCGAACAGGCTTCCGACAATAAATCCCACCAGCACGTCTCCGAGGAAGTGCTTCCCGACGAAAATACGGCTTATGCCAACAAGCAGAGCCCATATCAGAATGGAATACTTATATGTCTCGTGGGTGGTGGTGTTGATTTTGCGGGCGTTCTTGAAGCCTATGGTTGAGCATACCGCGAAACCGATGGCGTTCGCCGCGTGGGCTGAATAGAAACCATGGAGGTTGCCCCTTCCTTCCAGCAGATGCAGGCCCCTTCCGGCCGTGAGCGAATCCCAGCACGGACGCAGCCTGCCGAAAAACTCCTTGGAGAAGTTGGAGAACTGGTCACAGGCCACGATGGTGAGTATGCATGAAATCGTCACTATCAGGGCTTTCTTCCAGCCGAGGCGGATGAAAAGGAAAATCAGGACTGCAAGATACAGCGGATACCAGATCTCCTTGTCGGAGAATACTCTCCACATCATGTCCGTGAATGTGCTGTGGAGGGAGTTTATGCCCAGAGTGGCCGCCCTGTCCATGTTTTCGAGATGGTTCCAGAGCGTCAGGCCTGCAATGCTTTCCATAATGCGTCTTTGAGTTTGTCCAGTCCTTCTCCGGTGCTGGATGAGATGAATACGTAAGGTACAGATTCCGGAATGGACGGGCGCATCTGCTCCTCGATTTCTTTGTCGATGAGGTCGCACTTCGTGATGGCAAGTACGCGCTGCTTCGTGAGAAGCTCCGGGTTGTAGAGCTTGAGTTCATTGAGCAGGGTGCGATAGCCGTCGGCTATGTTCTCTTCCTCCACGCTTACCATGAACAGCAGCACGGAGTTGCGTTCTATGTGGCGCAGGAATCGCAGACCTATGCCTTTGCCGTCGTGGGCGCCCTCGATGATGCCTGGGATGTCGGCCATCACGAAAGATCGGCCGTCGTGGTATCGTACGATGCCCAGATTCGGCTCAAGCGTGGTGAACGCATAGGATGCGATCTTAGGCTTGGCGGCCGTTATCGTGCTCAGCAAGGTTGACTTGCCGGCGTTCGGGAATCCGACGAGTCCGACATCGGCGAGGAGTTTCAGTTCGAGGATGAATACTCCTTCCTGGCCGTCCTCTCCCGGTTGTGCGAAGCGCGGGGTCTGGAGCGTCGCCGACTTGAAGTTGCTGTTGCCCAGACCCCCGCGGCCTCCCTTGCAGAGGATTCTCTCCTCTCCTGGTTCCATCATCTCGAAGAGTGTCTCTCCGCTCTCCGCGTCCTTGACGACGGTACCTACTGGGACGTCCAGATATATGTCAGAGCCGTTCTTGCCGCTGCGGTTGGCCGAGCCTCCTTTCTCCCCGTCGTCGGCCTTGATGTGTTTGCGGTATTTGAGGTGTATGAGTGTCCAGAACTGGGGGTTGGCCTTGAGGATGATGTGTCCTCCCCTGCCGCCGTCTCCCCCGTCCGGCCCGCCCTTGGGGATATACTTGGCCCTGTGCAGGTGCACCGAGCCCGCCCCTCCGTGTCCGGAGGCGCAGTATATCTTGACGTAGTCTATGAAGTTGCTGTCTGGCATATCACTTTCTTTTCATCCCCTTTTTCGGTATCAGTGCCTCATCGTCCTGTGAGTGTCTGCTCTCGCCGCTGTTTTTGTTCGCGGAAAGGCCCTTTCTCCGTACGAAATGCTGATTGGTGACAATTCGGTTCGCCAAATCGGCATTTCCCCGAACCGTCAGGCCATAAGGCTTCCTTGTCAGAGGGGCTTCCGGCGGCAAATATAGTGAAAGTTCGGGAAATATGCACCGCCGAAAAAGAGGGGGTGCATACCTCGGAAAATCCTTGGAATACACCCTCATCTATAAGATGGATGTCTTTGCCTAGCCTATGCTTTCAATCAAGGCGAGCACCCTGCGGCGGTTGTCGTCGATGGTGCCGGTTCCTCCGTCACACTCGTAGTATTTGCCGGCCTTCTTGTAGTAGTCGATAAGCGGCTCGGTCTGAGCATGGTAGGTCTTGATGCGGTTGGCGATAGTGGTATCGGATGCATCGTCGGCGCGGCCTTCTATGGCGGCCCTGTGCTTGATGCGCTCGCGGATCAGGTCATCTGAAATCATAAGGGACACTACCGCCGTGACACCCTCTCCCCTCTTCTCGAGAATCTTGTCAAGATCCTCCGCCTGGGCGATGTTGCGCGGGAACCCGTCAAGCAGGAAGCCGCTCACGCCCGTAGTGTTGTTGAATGTAGATTCAATCATGCCTTCAACGACTTCGTCCGGGACGAGGGAACCTGCGTCGATGAGTGACTTGGCCTGCTTGCCAAGTTCGGTGCCGGCGGCGATTTCCGCCCTGAGGAGCTCTCCGGTGGAGATGTGCTTGAGGTTGTACTTCTGCGCGATTGCACCTGCGTGCGTGCCCTTGCCGGCTCCCGGAGGGCCAAAAAGAATGTAGTATTTCATCTTGTTGTCATCTATGACGTAAATATCTTTGGAATTGCGGCCCAGCTCGTTGTAGTCGAGTCCGAAGCCCACGATGAAAGCGTTGGGGATCTCCAGCCCCACGTAATCGATCTTCTCCGGCTTGTTGTACACTTCCGGCTTGAGGAGAAGGGTGCAGATCTTCACGTCCGCCGCGCCTTCGCTCAGGAGCATTTCCTTGAGAGCGACGATGGTGTTGCCGGTATCGACGATGTCTTCGCATATTATTATTCTCCTGCCGGTGACATCAGCCGTCAGGCCCGTCACATTGAGTACCGTGCCGGTGGATCTTGTACCCTGATACGATGAGAGCTTTATGGAGACGAGCTGGCAGTTGAAGTCCAGTCTCTGGAGAAGTTCCCCTGTGAACGGTATGGCGCCGTTGAGCACGCAGAGCACGATTGGGACATCGGTGCATCCGCAGAAGTCACGGTTGACTTTGGCGGCCACGTCATCGATGGCCTGCATTATCCTCTCATTCTTGATGAAGGGCTTGAAGGTCTTGTCTTGCAAAGTGATCTTTTCTGACATACGCGGAAATAACTGAAAGCACGAAATTACTAATTTTTTTTGTAAGTTTGAGGGACTTTAGACATAATGACTATGAAATCGCTTCTTTTGATCGCCGTCCTGGTCGGGCCGGCGGATTGTCAGCAGGCCATGCTGACCATCAGCGGAGCCAGTTGCGTGGAAGAGCTCTCCAGCGATGAAGTGCTGCGCTATCAGGCTCTTTCGGAGCATCCTCTGGATCTTAATCTCGCGGGCGAGAGCCGTCTGCGGTCCAGCGGCCTGTTCTCCCCTTTCCAGCTCGCATCCCTGTTGGAGTACAGGCGGGAGTCCGGAGACATCCTCTCTTTTGCTGAACTCGGACTCATCGACGGCTTCTCCCGGAGCTTCGCCGAGGCTCTGTCGTATTTCGTCTCTCTGCGCAGTTCCTCGCCTCCGGGACATCGACGGCGCCTGGACTTACACAACACTCTCACTCTGAAGGCTTCGGGCAGGCAGACAGGAGAATTGGCCTATGGTTTGAGATATGAGGCCTCTCTGGGCGAGCGTGCGGAATTGAGATGGACGTCAAGGACAACATATTCCGAACCGGAGCCCGGTATCGGAACTGTCAGCGCTGCATATTACGGGCGAGGGGCTCTCGGAAAAGTTGTCGTGGGCAATTACGGCGCGCGCTTCGGCCAGGGGCTTGTGATGTGGAGCGGGTTCGTGATGTCCGGATATGGCTCGGCGGAATCTTTCTGCCGCAAGGCGGGCGGCTTGTCGGTCACAGGGGCTGCCGGGGCTGAATTTCTTGGAGTCGCAAGCGACTGGCGTATTGGCGGGAATCGTCTTTCCGCCGCCGTTTCTGTGGATGGAGCGGGGACCGTGGTCAATCTGGCGCGCGACTGGAGGCGGGTGAGCGCCGGGGTGACGGCTGGGCTGGAAGCCGCGTCGGCGGACTGGAGGGTGGCTTTCACGGGCGGGAGTTTCTTCG
This sequence comes from uncultured Bacteroidales bacterium, assembly GCA_900541925.1. Taxonomy (GTDB): domain Bacteria; phylum Bacteroidota; class Bacteroidia; order Bacteroidales; family UBA932; genus Cryptobacteroides. Next base: position 50,070 of record UQMB01000008.1, read on the forward strand.
GGGAAGCGGCCTGCTCGTACCGAGGCCGGCCGTCGGCGTTGGCTGGAGTCCAGTGGATTCCGCGATACGGGCACAAATTCAGTTTCCTGGCGAGGTGGTATCATCTCCGGACCAGGCTGTACAGTGGTGTCGCCGCCGGTTACGACTCTCCGTCGTTGCTGTTGAGCGCCGATTCCGGCTATCGCAGGGACAAGGGGTTCTGGCAGCATAAGTTTATGTGCGTGCTCCGGCCGGCTTTCACCTGCGGGGAACTTTCTCTGGCGCCGTCACTCCGGGTCTCCGGTCGCCTGCGCCCTTCTGACAAGAGCCCGTTACGTTGCGAATTGAGGCCTGAGGTGAAGGGCCGGCTTGGGGGCTGGATACTCGAATGCAGGTGTGACGCCTTGTGGTGCAAGGGATTCGCATGGCTTTCCTGTATCGATGCCGGCTTTGACGGGGAGCGTTTCGACGCGAGGCTGAGGGGCGGAGTCTTCAAAATCGACAACTGGGACGACCGCATCTATGTCTATGAGTATGACGCCCCTGGGAATTTCAATGTTCCCGCCTATTATGGAAGAGGCTGGAACGCTTCGCTTTACCTTGGCTGGCATATAAGCAAGGCGCACAGCCTGTGGCTACGCGCCTCGATGATTTCTTATCCTTGGAATTCCGAGCCCGAAGACGGGAGAAACGAGCTCAAACTCCAATATCGCCTGAGCTTATAGTTCCGGGACGACCTTTTCCATCTCCGTCGAGTGCGAGCCCTTGATCAGGATGGCGGCGTCGCTCTGCGGATTGTCCTTGAGCCATGCGGCGAGGGCGTCGGAGTCTTCGAACCACTTCCAGCCCGGCTCCGCCCCGCTCTTGTCCAGCGCTTTGCGGAATTCCTCTCCTACGAAGAAGGCCTGCGGCATCTCGCCCCGGAGGCGCTCAAGAACCTTGCAGTGCTCGGACAGGGACTCCTCTCCCAGTTCCTTCATGTCCCCAAGCATGACGGTCTTGTGCTCCGACTGTACTGAGGCGAAACTGTCCAGCGCTGCGGCCATGGATGACGGATTGGCGTTGTACGCGTCCACGATAAGTGTATTGCGCTCCGTGCGCACCATCTGTGAGCGGCTGTTGTCCGGAATGTACCGCTCTATTGCGGATATGGACTCCTTGCGCGTCACGCCGAAGCGGTCGGCGATCGCGATGGCGGCCAGGACATTGTCCGCGTTGTACGCCCCGATGAGATGCGTGTTGATGACGGTGCCGTCGAGTTTTATGCGGAGGAACGGCTCTTCCGGGGTGGTCGGCAGGATTTCGGCGCTCTGATATTCGAGGCCGTAACCGAAGATATGGCAGGGCTGTGCCGATGCCATGCGCCGAAGGACTTCATCGTCTTCATTGAGGAAGATGAGGGAGTACCTGTGCTCTCCGAGCCATTTGTAGAGTTCGCCCTTGGCCTGCTTGACCCCGTTGTATGAGCCGAATCCGAGCAGATGCCCCTTGCCGATGTTGGTGATCAGGCCATAGTCGGGCTTGCATATCTTCACGAGCCTGGCGATGTCGTCCGGGTGGTTGGCCCCCATCTCGATGATGGCCACCTGTGTCCTCGGGGTGATTCTCAGGAGCGACAGCGGCACTCCGATGTCATTGTTGAGATTGCCCTCCGTGGCGGTGACGCTGTACCGGCAGGACAGCACTTCGCGGATCAGGTTCTTGGTGGTGGTCTTGCCGTTGGTCCCCGTGAGTCCTATCACCGGAAGCCTGCCCCCGCCCATCTGGCTCCTGTGGTATGCGGCGAGATCCTGCAGGGCCTTGAGGCTGTCTTTAACCTTTATGATGCCGCGGCCTTCCGGGATGGATTCGCGGTCAGTGACAGCCCAATAGGCACCGTTGTTCAGTGCCGTCTCCACGAAATCGTTGCCGTCGAAATTCTCTCCCTTGAGTGCGAAGAACATCTCTCCGCCCCTTATTCTGCGCGTGTCGGTGGTGACCCTGAACCGGCAGCCGCAATACTTCTTGTATAAATCCTCTATCTGCATATCATTTGACTCCTGTACTTCCGAAACCTCCTTCTCCGCGGTCTGACTTGCCCAGTTCCGACACTTCTTCCCACTCGATCTTCCCATGGGCGGCGAGCACCATCTGGGCTATCCTCTCCCCTTTCTCTATCACGAAGTCCTCGCTGCTGAGATTGACCAGCGCGGTCATCAGTTCGCCTCGATAGTCGGCATCGACAGTCCCCGGGGCATTGATGACGGTAATGCCTTTCTTGATGGCGAGCCCGCTGCGCGGACGGACCTGTATCTCATATCCGGCCGGAATCTCCACATAAAGCCCCGTCGGGACGAGCACCCTCTGGAGGGGATGGAGAACGATTGGCTCTTCGTTGTTGGCCCTTATGTCCACGCCTGCCGAGAGGCTGGTGGCATATTCGGGCAGCGGATTGCCGCTTCTGTTGATTATCTTTACTTTCATACTTTATTTCGGTGCAAGTCTGTACAATATCACTGCAATTACCGCGAACAGGATGTTCGGTATCCAGAGCGCTATCCCTGGCGGGAGCGTGTCCGTGTAGACGAACATCTCGCTGAATCGCAGGAAGAGGATGTAAGAGAAGGCCAGCGCTATGCCTATGCCTATGTTCCACCCGATCCCTCCCCTCTTCTTCTTGGAGGACAGGGTCACCCCTATGATGGTGAGGATGATGGCGGAGAACGGCATCGCCCAGCGGCGGTTCTGCTCGATCAGGGCGTACATTACATTGGTGTCTCCCCTCATCTTCTGCGTGGCGATGAGCCCGTTGAGCTGGCCCATGCTGAGGGTCTCCACAGTCTTCTCGTTGACGAACAGGTCCTTGATCTTGAGGGCTATCACGGTATCGACGCTCTCTTTGTAGCTCACCTTGTCCTCCAGTCCTTCGGAATAGTCCCTGATGAAGACGCGGCGCATTTTCCAGCCGTCCAGCGTACTGTCCCAAGCGGCGCTTTCGGCGCTTACCTTACGGGAGAGGCGACTCCCGTCGATGTCCTCTATCGTGAATTTGTAGGCGGTGTTGTTCCACCTGCTGAACGACTCTATGTAGACGAACTGCCCGGGAGCTATCTGATAGTGGATATTCTTGAGGTTGAAGTTGTTGTGCCGTTTGATGTACTTGCTCTCGAACTCCACCCTCGTGGCGTTTGACCTCGGTATCACATAGAAGTTGAGTCCCAGGGACAGCAGGGTGATCAGCAGGGCGGAAGCGAGATAAGGCACAAGCATCCTGGCATAGCTGACCCCTCCCGAAAGGATGGCGATGATCTCGGAGTTCGCGGCCATCCTCGAGGTGAAGAAGATCACCGTGATGAACACGAACAGAGGCGAGAACATGTTGACGAAGTACGGGATGAAATTGAGGTAGTAGTCGAATATGATCGCCTTTAGCGGGGCTTTGTTGGAGACGAAATACTCTATCTTCTCCGAGATGTCGAAAATGATGACGATGCCGATGATGAGCAGCAGCGACATGAAGAAGGACAGGATGAACTTCTTCGAGATGTACAAGTCAAGTTTTTTGAAACCGGGAATGTTCATATCCTTGAACTTATCCTTTTGACCGTGGCGTCTTTCCAGGAGGAGAAATCTCCGGCCTCGATGTGGCGTCTGGCTTCACGCACGAGGTCGAGGTAGAAAGCGAGATTGTGCTCGCTGGCGAGCATGGCCGCGAACATCTCCCCGGCGATGAACAGGTGGTGAAGGTAGGCCTTGGAATATGCGTGGTCTACGAATGACGCTCCGTCCGGGTCGAGTTCGGAGAAGTCCTCCGCCCATTTCGCGTTGCGCATGTTCATGATGCCGTTCCAGGTGAAGAGCATACCGTTGCGCCCGTTGCGGGTCGGCATCACGCAGTCGAACATGTCCACTCCCCTCGCTATGCCCTCCAGTATGTTGGCCGGGGTGCCCACACCCATGAGATATCTGGCCTTGTCCTGCGGGATCACCGGGTTCAGCAGCTCAAGCATCTCGTACATCTTCTCCGTAGGCTCCCCTACCGCGAGCCCGCCTATGGCTATGCCGACCTCGGAGAACTCCAGTGCGTGCTCGGCGGCTTCAAGCCTCAGGTCCGGGTAAACGCAGCCCTGTATGATGGGGAAAAAGGTCTGGCCGTAGCCGTACAGCGGCTCCGTCTCGCGGAATTTGCGCGCGTACCTTTCGAGCCAGTCCTTGGTGAGGTCCAGGCTCTTGCGTGCGTAGTTGTGGTCCGCGTCTCCCGGGCAGCACTCGTCCAGGGCCATCATTATGTCCGCGCCTATTATGCGCTGGGTGTCGACATTGTTCTCAGGGGTGAAGCTGTGCTTCGAGCCGTCTATGTGGCTGCGGAAGGTGCAGCCTTCCCTGGTGAGTTTGCGGATCTGCGTCAGGGAGAATACCTGGAAGCCCCCGCTGTCCGTGAGTATCGGGCGGTCCCAGCTCTCGAACCGGTGGAGCCCTCCGGCCGCCTTGAGGGTATCGAGCCCTGGCCGCAGATAGAGATGATAGGTGTTGCCGAGTATTATCTCGGCCTTTATGTCTTCCTTGAGGTCGCGGTGATAGACTCCCTTCACGGAGCCTACCGTCCCGACAGGCATGAAAATCGGTGTATGTATGGTACCGTGGTCTGTCTCAAGCACTCCGCACCTTGCGCCGGAGAGAGGGTCAGAGGCGGTCTTTGTGAATCTCATCTCAAATCCGTTTATCCTGCAAAGATAGTCAAAAATATAAATCGTGCCGCGCTTTGGCGGGAGTGCATCAGGACGCGTGCTGTTTTGGTTTGATGAAACATTTTTTCTACTTTTATGACCTGAAACTAATTCTTTACGGAAATGAACAAATCAAATGTCAGCCTTAAGCTGATAATCATGAACTTCCTCGAGTTCGCAGTGTGGGGGGCATACCTCACCTCAATGGGGAGTTTCCTCGCCAAGTCGGGCTTCGGGCCGCAGATCTGGCTCTTCTTCGCCACACAGGGCTTCGTCTCCATCTTCATGCCTGCCCTTATGGGCATCGTGGCCGACAAGTGGGTTCCCGCCCAGAAGGTCCTCTCGCTCTGCCATGCGCTTGCCGGCATATTCATGCTCGGTGCCGGCGTATACGCCAAGAGTGCTGGCGCTGGCATTGAATTCAGTGTCTTCTATGCTCTCTATGCCCTCAGCGTCGCATTCTTCATGCCGACCATAGCCATAGCCAATTCCGTGGCTTATAACGCTTTGGAAAAGGCGGGCAAGGATCCGGTCAAGGATTTCCCTCCGATCCGCGTGTTCGGTACGGTCGGCTTCATCTGCACGATGCTATTCGTCAATTTCGTCAAGGGCGCGGACGGGGTGCAGTTCCAGCACAGTTACAACCAGTTCTTTGTCTCAGGCGCGCTCAGCATCGTCCTCTGCTGTTACGCCCTGCGTATGCCGAACTGCCCTTGCAAGCCTAAGACCGCCGAGGTGCAGAGCTTTGCCGAGGCGACGGGGCTCAATGCGTTCAAGCTCTTCAGCAACAAGCAGTTCGCCATCTTCTTCATATTCTCGATGCTTCTCGGTGCCGCCCTCCAGATAACCAACGGCTACGCCAACACCTTCATCACTTCGTTCAAGGACAATCCTGCGTATGCGAATGCCTGGGGTGCCAACAACGCCAACGCCCTGATTTCTCTGAGCCAGCTCTCCGAGACCCTCTGCATCCTGCTCATACCGGTGTTCATGAAGAAGCTCGGCATCAAGAAGGTGATGCTCATCGCGATGTTCGCCTGGGTTTTCCGCTTCGGTTTCTTCGGACTGGGCAATCCGGGTTCCGGCGTGTGGCTCTTTGTCCTCAGCTGTCTGGTGTATGGTGTGGCTTTCGATTTCTTCAACATCTCAGGCTCGCTGTTCGTCAACGAGAATGTCGACAAGGGCATGCGCTCGTCGGCCCAGGGTCTGTTCATGCTTATGACCAACGGGCTCGGGGCGTCCATCGGCACTTGGGCCGCGGGGCTTGTAGTCAACCATTTCGTGTACAATGCTGGGACTCCTGACTGGAGCACGGCCTGGTACATTTTCGCCGCATATGCATTCGTTGTGGGCGTGCTGTTCATGATTCTGTTCAAGGATCCCGGCAAGCAGCTCAAGACGGCATAGCACGGACTTTTGTAATTGATAAACGGCGACAGGGTTTCCTGCCGCCGTTTTTTAGGTTCGATGAGCCGCGCCTAGCGCTTTCTTGTCTTGCGGCGGCTGGATTTTCTGGTCTTCGTGATGACGCCGGCTGCTGCTGCGGCGACGATGAACACCACGATGACGATAACGGTCATGCTGTTGGCGTTGTCTCCCTTGACCCTTGACCACATGGCGATGAGCGGTGCGGTGCGCTCACCCCAGTCGTGCTCCATGGTGCTGCGTGCAATGGTCTGAGTGTCAGGATAGAGCACAGGATCGGCGCATACGGCTGTCGCCTCCGGCCCGAAGAAGTAGCTCAGGTCGGCCGCCGCATAGCTGCTGTCGCTGAACGCCTCCATGACCTCGGGAGCGCCCAGGACCGAGACGTATCCGGTCACGTCCACATTGCGTATGGCTATGTCCGGGCGGCACATGTAGTTGATCCAGTACTTGGCAGCCTTCGTGTTGCGCGCGTATTTCGGGATCACCCAGCCGTCAAACCACACTGTGAAGCCTTCTTTCGGGCAGACGTATCTGAGGTCCACCCCGACTTCCTTGGCTTCCTGTATGGCCCAGACAGCGTCTCCGCTCCAGGTGAGATTCACCCATCCCCTCTCCTGGATCATCTGCTCCTTGCCGAAGTCGGCCTCCCAGCCTGCCACGAGGTCCTTGACCTGCTTCATGTAGTTCTCCACTGCCGCGAGGGATTCGTCGGAAGAGTCGTACATCAGCTCGTCCAGGGTCACCTTGCCTTCCTGGAGATCTTTCTGTCTGAGGTAGATGATGATCTGGGAATATATGTCGCGCGGAGAGTCTTTGATGAATATCTTTCCGGCAAACTTCGGGTTGCGGATGACATCCCAGCTTGAGGCCTCCTCATCAGTGACATACTTCGCGTTGTAGAGGATGCCGGTCGTGCCCCACATGTAACCGACGGAATACTCGTTGGCGTTCTTGCCGTTGCCGTCCATCTTGTCGAAGCAGCCGCGGATGTACGGCGCGATGTTGCCGTCTATATAATTGGGCGTCTGGCCGAAGTCCCTGTCGATAGGGAGAAGCAGGTCTGCCTGGAGCATCCTCTCGATGATGTAGTCGGACGGGCACACGACATCGTAGTCCTCGTGTCCCTTCTCGATTTTGGAGAGCATGGTCTCGTTGATGTCGAATGTCTGGTAGATCACCTTGACACTCTCTCCGGTCTGTTCTTTGTACCAGTTCTCGAAATCACCGATCACGCTTTCGTCGATGTAATCGGACCAGTTGTAAACCTTGAGGACCGCGCTACGGTCCTGGGCGCAGCTGCAGAGCATAGCCGCGGCTGTGATGAAAGTCAGAATTTTTTTCATTTATATGTATTGTTCGTTCTTTTTGACTTGTTTTGCCTGTCTGAGATTTATGACCAGCAGCAGCACAAGGATAATCAGGAAGATGATAGTCATCAGAGGGCGCAGTTCCGGCGTCAGTCCGCCTTTGCGGGCATCGGCATAGATGTAGGTGGAGAGAGTTTCCAGGCCTATCGTGCCCCTGGTGAAGAATGTCACGGCGAAATCGTCGAGCGACATGGTGAAGGCGAGGATGAATCCAGAGATCATCCCGGGTTTCAGCTCAGGGATGAGTACTTTCCAGAGCGCCTGGGACGGCGTGGCCCCCAGATCCAGCGCGGCCTCATAGATGTTGGGGTTCATCTGCCGGAGCTTGGGCAGTACGCTGAGCACCACATAAGGGGTGCAGAAGCTGACATGTGCCAGCACGACAGTGACATACCCCTGGCTGATGTGCAGGAACACGAAGAGCAGGAAGAGCGACACACCCGTGATGATGTCCGGGTTGATCATCGGGATGTTGTTCAGGAAACTCAGTGTCTGTCTCTTGCGCCCCTTGAGATTGTGTATGCCTATGGCGGCCGTGGTCCCGAGGAGGGCCGAGAGGCCGGCGGCGATCAGCGCGATGAGCACAGTGTTCTCCACGGCGGCGATCAGCGAGCCTGTGCCCTGCATGTTGCCGGTGAAAAGGTTGCTGTACAACTTGGTGGAGAACCCGGTCCAATTGCCCAGCACCTTGCTCTCCGTGAAGGAGAATATGGCGATGAACACCAGCGGCGCATACAGCAGCGCCAGCAGGATCCAGATGTAGATTTTGGCGAGTATCTTTTTCATATCCTTGATACGTCCTCCCCTGCGTCCTTGTCCCTGTCATTGAACAGGGAGGTGATACCTATTATGATGAGCATTATGAGCGCAAGGGCGGCGCCGTAATTCCACATCGAGGAGTTGATGTTCTCCTGGATGATGGTACCGAAGAGCTTTATCTTGTTGTTGGTGAGGAACTCGGATATGGCGAATGTGCTTACCGTCGGCATGAACACCATCATTATCCCGCTGGTCACTCCCGGCATCGAGAGCGGTACGATCACCTTCCAGAACACCTGCCAAGGGGTGGCTCCCAGGTCCTGGGCCGCTTCTGCGTATGACTTGTCCATCTTGTTGAGAACATTGTAGATAGGATAAATCATGAACGGCAGATAGTCGTATGCCATACCGAAGAGCAGGGTCCCTTTGCCGAGGCTGATGCCGAGCATGTTGAAGAGCTCCGCCGTGGCGAGGGTGCGCATCAGGGCGTTGATCCACATCGGAAGTATGAACAGCACGACCGTGACCGCGCTCTTGTTGAGATTGCGGTTGGCCAGTATCCATGCCGCCGGATAACCGAGCAGGATGCAGATGAGCGTGTTCTCTATGGCGACCTCCATCGACAGGGCGAAAGTGCCCATGGCGTCGGAGTCGGAGAAGAACTTCGTGATGTTGGCCAGCGTGAAGTGTCCGTAACTGTCCTGAAAGGCATATACGACGACCAGGATCAGCGGCAGGACGACGAAGACCGTAAGGAAGACCAGATACGGGATGCTCCAGCTGCTTCTTTTAGTCATCTCTCTTCTCTATCTTTATGTCCGCCGGAGCGAAGCTGATGCCGACAAGGTCTCCCTTGTCCCAGATGTCGTTGGTATCCACCCAGATGTGGTCGTCGTTGTCGGTGAGGATCGTAAGGTGATAGTGGTCACCTTTATAGAGCAGGAAGTGAACTTCTCCAGCCAGCATTCCGTCCTCCTGGTGGTCGAGCAGGTCCACCTTGTCGAAATCTATCTCCACGCGTACCTTGTCCCCGGCTGCGAACCCCTGCTGAGGGGTGCACTCAAACTTCTCGCCGAGGAAGCAGACATGGCAGTCATCGACCATCTCTCCGTCGAAGCTGTTTGTGAGCCTTTCCTTGTGCATCACCTGGATGTCGGCGGGACGGATTAGCAGTCCGACCGTGGAATCGACATCGAACGCGTTGTAGTCTTGGATCATGAGCTCGTAGCCGTTGTCCGTGTCCACGAACATCTCGTAATGGACGCCCTTGAACGTGCAGGACTTGACGGTGCCGCTGAACTGCGCGCCTTCGAGCTGGTTCATTATATATATGTCTTCCGGGCGGACGACCACATCCACGGGCACATTCTCACCGAATCCTTCGTCCACGCAGTCGAACGAGTGACCGATGAACTCGACCTTGCGGTCGCAGAGCATCTTGCCGTTCAGGATGTTGGATTCTCCGATGAAGTCCGCGACGAAGGAGTTCTGCGGCTCGTTGTAGATGTCCACAGGGCTCCCGATCTGCTGGATCTTGCCTTCGTTCATCACGACTATGGTGTCGGAGAGCGTGAGGGCCTCCTCCTGGTCGTGCGTGACATAGATGAAGGTGATGCCGAGTTTGCTGTGCATCTCCTTCAGTTCGATCTGCATATCCTTGCGCATCTTGAGGTCCAGTGCCGCGAGCGGCTCGTCCAGAAGCAGTATCTTAGGCTTGTTGACGATGGCTCTGGCGATTGCGACCCTCTGCTGCTGCCCGCCGGAGAGGGTGGACACGTCACGGTCCTCGTAGTCCGTCATGCTCACAAGTTTCAGGACTTTGCGCACTTTGCGGTCAATCTCTGCAGACGGGACCTTCTGGAGTTTGAGGCCGAAGGCTATATTGTCATAAACGTCAAGGTGCGGGAAGAGCGCGTAGCGCTGGAACACGGTGTTGAACGGCCTCTCGTATGGCGGAATCGATGATATGTCCTTGCCGTCGAGCAGAATCTCCCCCTCGTCCGGGGCCAGGAAGCCGGCGAGCAGCCGCAGTGTCGTGGTCTTGCCGCAGCCGGACGGGCCGAGCAGCGTCACGAATTCCCCTTTCCTGATATTGAGGCTGATATCATCCAGCACCTTCTTTCCGGAGTAAGCCTTGCTTACATTCCGGAGCGAGACAATGATTTCTGATTTTACCATCTCCCTAGAAGACCTTGAGGCGGAGATTGTAGCGTGCTCCGACGCTGAATGTGACCTGCGACAGCAGCGAGTTGTATGAGAGCAGTGCGTGAAGCCTCAGGTCGTCAGATTCTTTGAGCGGGTAGAACTCGGCTATTCCGCCTACGGTCCAGTGGTCAGGCACCGTTTCCTTGTCTCCAGAGAGTACGCAGGAACCCCTGAGGGATGCGTTGAACCTGTCTGACGGGGCGTATTTGACGGTCAGGGCCGCAGTGCCGCCGTGCAGTGCCGACGAGGAGAAGTCCTCATCTGAACCGTAGGCGTTGCTCAGGTCGAGCGTGGCGATCCAGCTGTCGAGGCAGACCTGCTGCCCGAGCCAGAAGATATACATATATTCACCCTTCGCCGTTTCGAGGGCACTGGCGCTCCAGATGTTGGAGAACGCACCATATTCGCCTCTCCACTTGGCCGAGTAGGCCCACAGCCCGCTGCTGAACGGATGCTCCCCGAACGGAGATGTGGTCATCTGCGCGCTGAAGTTGCTCATGCCGGATAACGTCGTGTACGAGAGCGTGCCTCCCCATTGGTAGCAGGACATGGAATTGGCGAGCGGAGAGGAAAACACGGGATAGATGTCCCAGTCCCAGTCCTCATACTCGAAACCGCCCGTAGCTATCATGTCCTTCCCGAGGGTCAAGCCCCAGTTCCCGAGGCCGAGGTCGAGTTTGAAGTAGTCCAGCCAGTTAGTCGAGTCCGAATGCCCGAGATACTTGTACGGCCAGCCGTATTCCCCGTCGCTTTCCGCGTGGAACCAGTGATTGGCTACTGTCCAGGAGAAATGTTCCGATAGGGAACCTTCAAAGAGTGTGTAGATGGAGGTGTTGCCAAGGTCAAACCCGAATTCCGAATCTGCGGAATTGTAGGCCGGGTTGGCGTCAAGGCGTGTAATGACGGAGACCTCGGCGAATCTGTCGAGGCTCTCAGCCTCTTGCGAGTGCGCAAGAAAGCCCAGCAGCACAGCTGCAATAGAGAATAATGTTTTCTTCATTTCCAACCATAAAAAGGGCTTTGGTGAAACTTGGCCGCGAATATACGAAAAATATCGTATTTTTGATGTAGATTTGTTTTAGTTAACAAAATTTTTGCATAATGTATAATTTTGATGAGATTATTGACCGCCACAACACCCGATGTTGTAAGGTGGACACTCTGAAGGAAACCTTCGGACGTTCCGACTTGATGTCGTTCTGGATTGCAGACATGGATTTCAGGACTCCTGACTTCATCCTGGATGCGCTCAGGCATCGGTTGGACCATCCGATTCTCGGTTATCCGGCGACAGGATCCGACTATTTCGAGCTTCTGTCTTCGTGGGTTGAATCATTGCATGGCTGGAAGGTCGCTCCGGAGCATTTCCGTTTCATTCCGGGCATTGTAAAGGGCATAGGCCAGGCTGAGCGCTGCTTCCTGAAGCCAGGAGACAAGGTTATCATCCAGCCGCCTGTCTATCATCCGTTCCGCAATGTGACTGTGGCCTGCGGATTCGAGGTCGTCAATAATCCGCTCAAACCTATATATGATGAGCAGGGCTTCCTGGAGACATACGAGATGGACCTTGACCACCTCGAGTCCATTATAGATGACAGAACCAGGATTCTCATCCTCAGCAACCCGCACAACCCTTGCGGAGTCTGCTTCTCGGTCGAGTCCCTGCAGCGCCTCGCCGAAATCTGCCGCAGGCGCGGCGTCATCGTGATTTCTGATGAAATCCACGCCGAAATGGTGCTGGGCGGCAAGAAGCACCATCCTTTCGCTTCCGTCAGCGAGGACGCAGCGCAGTGCAGCATCACTTTCCTCGCGCCGTCCAAGACATTCAATATCGCGGGAGTCGTAAGTTCATATTGCATCATCCAGAATCCTGAGCTCTCCAAGAAGTTCTTTGACTATATCGACGCCGTCGAGTTCGACTACCCTTCAATATTCTCCGCAGAGGCCACCCGCGCCGCATATACCGACAAAGGCCGGGAGTGGCGCAAGGAGATGCTCGCCTATGTGGAAGGCAATGTCGATTTCGTTGACAGCTGGCTCAAGGAGAACCTCCCAGTGGTGCATGCAGTCCGTCCGCAGGCGTCGTTCCTGATATGGCTCGACTGCCGCAAGCTCGGTCTCAGCCAGGAGCAGCTTGTACATCTTTTTGTGGACGGGGCGCATCTCGCGCTCAACGACGGCACCATGTTCGGCAAGGAAGGCGCTGGCTTTATGAGGCTTAACATCGGCTGCCCTCGCGCCGTCCTCAAGGAGGCCCTTGAGCATCTGGCGGCGGCGGTGAAAGCGCTGTAGATTTTTTTGAAAAAACTTTGCCCAGACGCTTGCAAGTTCATATTTTTTGTCTACCTTTGCATTCCCGTCAGGGCAATGAGGTGCTGTAGCTCAGGTGGTAGAGCAATGGACTGAAAATCCATGTGTCGCCGGTTCAACTCCTGCCAGCACCACTTGAAAAAGGAAGCCGACTAAAAAGCGATTTTTAGCCGGCTTCTCTTTTGGTCATACATCGTATTTTTCGTATTTTTGATGCTTTGTAAGCATCATGGGCCGCAGGGCGTATCGCCCCGGTTCCATCATATTAGTGAGAAGATGAATAGAAGACATTACCTGTTAGCCTCGATGGCGTTATTGGCCGTTGCTTGCGGCCCAAAAGGAGGGAAAACCGCTGACGAGGCGGCGGAGAGCACTCCCCCGCCTCTCGGATTTTATACAGACCGCTATACGGCGGACACCACGGTGCTCCGCAGCGGAGACACTTTCTCCGTGCTGATGCGGCGACTGGGCATGAGCGCGTCTGACGCCTATACCCTTAGCAACCTTTGCGGCCGTGATGTGTTCGACCTGCGCAAAATGCGTGCGGGCAACCATATTCATGCATATTACGATCAGACTGACAGTTCCAGGATCCTGCGTTATGTGGTTTATGAGCAGGACCGCGTCCGCTCGACAGTCTTCCAGTGCACAGATTCGCTTGCGATCTGGAATGTGGACAAGCCTGTGGAGAAACAGCGCAAGCTCGCCGATGTCACCATCAAGAGCTCCCTGTGGAATGACATGATCGCCACCGGCGCGTCTCCGAACCTGATAATGAATCTTGCCGACATCTATCAGTGGAGCGTCAACTTCTTCACCCTGAGGGAAGGAGACCGCTTCCGGGTCATCTACTCCCAGACCGTCTGTGAGAACGAGGTAGTGTCGATTGACACCGTGTATTTCAGTCTCTTCAACGGCAACGACGGCAAGCAGGTGGCTGCAGTCCGCTTCCAGACCTCCGGCGGGGGCAATACTTATTGGGACAAGGGAGGCGTCAGCCTCAAGCGGATGTTCCTGAAGGCTCCTCTCAAATATAACCGTATCAGCAGCCGTTTTTCATATCATCGCAAACATCCGGTCACCGGCAAGGTCAAGGCTCATACGGCAGTCGACTATGCCGCGCCTACCGGAACAGAGGTGCACGCCATCGGTGACGGCGTGATCACCAAGTGCGGATGGGACGGCACAGGAGGCGGTAACCGCATCCGTATCAAGCATATGCAGGGATACGAGAGCTGTTACATGCACTTGTCCAGGTTCGCCAAGGGCATCAAGGTCGGCACCCGTGTCTCGCAAGGCCAGCTTATAGGGTATGTGGGCGCCACCGGCACGGCGACAGGCCCGCATCTCGACTTCCGCATCTGGGAGAAAGGGCGTCCTATCGATCCGCTTTCCCTCAATTCCCCGGCATCGGAACCTCTGGACAAGAAGTATCTTCAGGAATTCAATGCCCTGTATGACAAGTATATGATCGAGGTCGGTGGAAATTAGGCCAATAGCATATTTCAGATCTCCTGTAGGAGGCAAGTTCGGACTGCCGAGGCAGTCGGGGCTTGCCTCTTCTCTGTCCGGCCAGATTGTGCTTGAGCCGGCTTTCCGCTCTCCTGACGCGCTGCGCGGCATTGAGGGCTTTGACTACCTGTGGCTGATCTGGGGCTTCAGCCTCAACCGCGCGACTTCTTCGCAGCATCTGACTGTGCGCCCTCCGCGTCTGGGGGGTAACGCCCGAGTGGGAGTATTCGCCTCCCGCTCCCCTTTCCGCCCGAATCCTCTTGGGCTGAGTTCCGTGAGAATCTCCTCTGTGGATTATGCCACCGGCATCATAACGGTGCTCGGGGCCGACCTTGCCGACGGAACACCGATTTATGACATAAAGCCGTATGTCGAGTATGCCGACAGCCACACGAATGTGCGGAGCGGTTTCACTGACAGCCACGAATGGACAGGATTGAAGGTGGAATTCCCTTCCGGTGCGGAGTCCGTCTTCTCCGCGCAGGAACTGGCCGCCCTCAGGGAACTGCTCGCCGAGGACCCGAGGCCGCAGTACCAGGATGATCCAGAAAGGGTCTACGGGCTTCTGTTCTGCGGTCATGATGTCCGTTTCAAGGTGTCGGGAACCGTACTTGCTGTCCTGGACATAAAAAACGCGCCGCAGGATTGAGCGGCGCGTCTTAAGTAATCGTTAAAACTGAACTATCTGGAGAGTGTGGATGTTATATGGAAGCAATGTTCCTTGCGTTCATATTTGACAAGACACCTTCCCGCTTTTTTCTGATCCCGCAGCACCTCTCCGAGCACTTTCGTGAGTTCATACGGCTGCATGAAGGCCTCTGATTCGTCTTCGCGGGAATATCTTGTGTATGTGATGTCGAACGTCGTGGCGTAGCAATGCGCGGAGTTGTCACTGGCATTGGGGTTACCGCTGCGGCGCAGCCTTCTGACATCCTCTTCCGTACGAAGAAGCGAGGATACTACAAGTTTGTAGTCGAGGAGACTCTTGGAGGCGAGAGAATCCTTGAATGCCTTGCCGATGGTGTCAAGTTCTTCCGCGGCCCCGGCGGTCAGATAAGGTACGGAATACTTCAGGTCGTCGACCACGTAATAGTCGTTGTCCGTTATCTTGACGAGTCCGGGAAGGCCGTCCGTCTCCGACCGTGTCTGGGGAATCGTCTGGAGTCCTATCCTCTTTGCGACTTCTATGTGGGAGGGGTTCAAGTCTGCGAAGAGTGAAGCATATTTGAGCCTCCTTCCGTAGTAGATGATCTCTTTGGCGTGAGACTCCCCTGTCCCGTCCACATCGTCTCCGGCTGTTTCCGTGACGGCCGCCTCCTCGTCGATCTGCGCTTCAAGATCGGCGTCCGCTTTCTCTTCTGCCCTCTCCTCCGCTACCGTTTGCGGCTCTTCCTGCTTATCTCCTTTCCTGTCGCGGGCCCCTCCGACCATAAGGCCGATGAGGAAGCCCGCGATGAAAGGGATTATGAGAATGAGCAGTCCTTTGTGGCTCTTTTTCATTTTAAGATTCGAATCTCACAATTGGCTGGCGGGCGGCGCGGGTTTCGTCCGGGCGTCCGACAGGCGTGTTGAGAGGCGCGGAGTGCAGAAGCTGCGGATCGGAAGCGGCCTCGGCAGCTATCTTGCGCATCACTTCGATGAACGCGTCCAGCGTCTCACGGGACTCGGTCTCGGTAGGCTCGATCATTATCGCCTGGTGGAAAAGCAGAGGGAAATATATGGTCGGGGCGTGGAAGCCGTAGTCAAGCAGGCGCTTGGCGACATCGAGGGTGCTGACCCCGTTCGGCTCCAGAAGCCCGTCGAACACGAACTCGTGCTTGCAGACTGTCTTGATTGGCAGCTTGTAGCAGTCCTTGAGACTTTCCTTGATGTAGTTGGCGCCGAGGGTCGCGAGTTTGCCGGCCATCTTGATGTGCTCTTTGCCTAGCGTCAGTATGTAGGCGTAGGCCTTCAGGATCACGCCGAAATTGCCATGGAAACCGCTTACGCGCGGTATGTCCACAAATTTTACCAGGCGGTCGGCGACACCTACAGGGCCGCTTCCAGGACCACCTCCCCCGTGCGGAGTCGCGAAAGTCTTGTGGAGATTGAGGTGCATGATGTCGAAGCCCATGTCTCCCGGTCTTACGACGCCGAGGAGAGGATTCATGTTGGCTCCATCATAGTAGAGCAGTCCGCCGCACCCGTGGACGAGCTCCGCGATCTCCTTGATGTCGCGCTCGAAGAGTCCGAGGGTATTAGGGTTGGTCATCATGATGCCGGCAATGTCGTCTCCGAGAAGCGGCTTGAGATCCTCCACGTCCACAAGGCCGTCAGCCTTGGACTTCACGACCACTATTTCCAGACCGCATACCGCGGCTGAAGCGGGATTGGTGCCGTGCGCGCTGTCAGGGACGATCACTTTCTTGCGGGCATAGTCTCCGCGGCTGAAGTGGTATTCGCGCATCAGCATGAGTCCTGTCAGCTCACCGTGTGCTCCGGCGCATGGGAGGAAGGTGAATTTTTTCATCCCGGTGATTGCGCAGAGCGCCTTGTCTATGCCTTCCATGACGGCCTCCGCACCCTTGACTGTCTCAGACGGCTGCAGCGGGTGCAGTCCGGCGAAGCCCGGCATGGCCGCAACTTCTTCGTTGACCTTGGGGTTATACTTCATCGTGCAGGAACCGAGCGGGTAGAAGCCCGTGTCCACGCCGAAGTTCATCTGACTGAGATTGGTGTAGTGGCGGACGACATCCGGTTCACTGACTTCAGGGAGCTTCAGCTCCGATTCTCTCCACACCTTCCCTTCTGTCGGGAGCTTGCAGTCCGTCTCGGGGAGTGAGAACCCGATTCTTCCCGGGCATGAGAGCTCAAATATGAGTTTGTCGTAATATTTCATTGTCAGAGAGCTTTTACGATTTCCACGATCTTGTCAATTTCTTCAGCACTGTGCTTCTCGGTGACGCAGAAAGTCACATACCCCTCCTCTGTCTGGAGAGCGGCGAAGTATCCGGCACTGAGCAGCGCTTCCTGAAGCTTGTCGACAGGGCAGAGCGGCCTGAGGACGAATTCTTTGAGGAAATCCCCGTCGAAGACTTTCTCGAATTTGTCGGTCTTGAGCAGGCCTTCATAGAGGCGGTGCGCCCCCTCGTAGGAGAGTTCATTGACCCTGCGCATACCTTCCGGTCCCATGAGAGAAAGGTATACGGTGCACCAGAGAGCCATGAGGGACTCGTTGGAACAGATGTTGGACGTGGCTTTCTCGCGGCGTATGTGCTGTTCCCTCGCCTGCAGGGTGAGGACATAACAGCGCTTGCCTGACGCGTCCTCGGTCTGGCCGACTATTCTGCCCGGCAGTTTGCGCATCAGATCGGCCCGGCAGGCCATAAAGCCGACATAAGGCCCTCCGTAGCATAGAGGGACGCCGAGAGACTGTCCGTCTCCGACGGCGATGTCAGCCCCCCATTCCGCCGGGCTTTTCAGTACAGCGAGCGCTGAAGGGTCGCAATACTCGACGAGCAGCGCTCCTGCCGAGTGCACCAGGTCAGCAAGTCCGCTGTGGTCTTCGATGACGCCGTAGCGGTTGATGCCCGGCACTATGACTCCGGCGAGGTCAAGATCCCCTCCGGACACCGCCTCCGACACATTCTCGCTCACGACCACATTGATGTCGGCGTATTTGGCGTATGTCTTGAGAGTGTCCAGAACATTCGGAAGGAGGGAGCCTGCAACAACCACGGAATTGCGTTTTCTCGTGCTTGCGACGCACATTCTCATCGCTTCCGCCGCCGCGGTAGGCCCGTCGTACATCGATGCGTTGGCGCAGTCAAGCCCCGTCAGCGCGCATATCATGCTCTGCCACTCGAAAATGTAGCGGAGCGTGCCCTGCGAAATCTCGCACTGGTATGGAGTGTATGCGGTGAGGAATTCACTGCGGGAAGTGATATAAGGGATGACGGCCGGTGTGTAATGGTCGTATGCGCCCTGTCCCACGAAAACCTTGAGCTTGGTGTTCTTGGAGGCGAGGGCTTCGAAATAGTCACGTACCTGCTGCTCGCTCATTGCGGACGGCAGGTCGTATTCGCCCTTGAAGATGAATTCGGCAGGCACATCAGAATAGAGGTCATCAAGACTTGAGACCCCTATTCTTTTGAGCATTACCTGGATATCTTCCTCTGTCTGGGGAAAATAACAGAATTTTGCCATGTCTGAAAACTTATTCTGTCGCCTTTGCGTATGCTGCTGCGTTCATGAGGGAATCCAACTGTGAGTTGTCGGACATCTCAATCTTGATGATCCAGGCCTTGTACGGGTCCTCGTTGATGAGCTCCGGGGTGTCCTCGAGCTCCTCATTGCGGGCCACGATCTTGCCGGATACAGGAGTTACAAGCTCGCTGGAAGCCTTGACGCTCTCGAGAGCGCCGAAATCCTCGCCTGCCGCGAACTCGTCGTCAATGTCGGGCATATCGACATAAGTGATGTCTCCCATTTCGCTCTGCGCGAAGTCAGAAACGCCAATGATGGCTACATTGCCATCCACTTTCACCCATTCGTGCGACTCGCTGTAAAGGAGTCCGTCAACAATTTTGCTCATTACTTCTTGTATTTTGTTTGATAAAATCTCTTCTTTACGACAGTGCCCTCAAAGCGGCGCTTGCGGATGGCCACATAGAGCGTCGTGCCGAGCGCTGAGCATGCGGTGTCCACGAGGGCGAAGCAGATGCTCTTGCCGAGGGTGATGGAGTGATATCCTGTAGTCACGACTCCGACGACGGTGCCGTCTTCCGTCTCGACCGGATAGCCTGCCCTCGGGATGGCTTTGTCGTGCAGTTCGATGCCCACAAGTTTCTTGGCCATGCCCTCTGTCTTCTGACGGAGAAGGGCTTCCTTGCCGATGAACTCTTCCTTGTCCATTTTGCAGAACATCCCCATTCCTGCCATTACCGGGCTGATTTCGGGGCTCAGCTCGTCTCCATAGAGAGGCAGTCCGGCTTCGAAGCGCAGGGTGTCCCGGCAGCCGAGGCCGCAAGGCTGTACTCCGGCCGCGATGAGCTTTTTCCAGAATTCGAGAGTCTGCTCCGGGCTGGAATAAATCTCGAAACCGTCCTCTCCGGTGTAGCCGGTGCGGCTGAGAATCACCCTCTTGCCGTCCTTGCAGATGTCGCAGAATTCATAGAATCCGAGACCAGCCGCCTCCGGCATGCCGAGCGTGCCGACAACGGTCTCCTCGGCCTTTGGGCCCTGTACCGCGATCTGTCCCCATTTGTCGGACTGGTTGTCTATCTTGACGTCGAAACCGTCTGACTGCGCTTTCATCCACTCGTAGTCTTTGTCGATATTGGACGCATTCACTACGAGGAGATACTTCTGAGGAGCGAACTCCTTGTAGACAAGAAGGTCGTCAACAGTGCCGCCGTCCGGGTAAAGCATCATCCCGTAGAGGATGCCGCCGTCCTTGAGGCCGCTTACGTCGTTGGTGAAGATGTGGTTGACAAAGCGCTGTGCGTCAGGGCCGCTGATGAACACTTCACCCATGTGGGAGACATCAAACACTCCGACATTTTCGCGCACCGCATTATGCTCGTCAATGATGCCCTTGTACTGGATGGGCATGTCATAACCGGCAAACGGGCTCATCTTTGCACCGAGGGCGACATGCTCCCCGTGCAGACAAGTCTTTTTCAACTGTTCGTCCATATCAGATTTAGAGTTATTTAAGGATTTCCAAGTCTTTTTTCAGAATCATCTTCGGGTCCATCATCGCGACCTTCTGAAAAAGCCGGAACTGGTTGCCGAGAGATAGATACACCTTGTCCTCGTGTTTGCCCTTCCTCCACCATTTGTAGAATCCGACAGGGTCGTTCTCGAAAGGGATTTTGGCAAGGATTCCGCTGCTGAAACCGGGATAGTCAATCACGAGGCGCAGCCCCATGAATTTCTTGTAGTATTCGGGGTCCGCGCGGCGCAGTTTGCTCACAAGCGGGTTGAGCACCTCCATCGTATCGACCTGAAGCACCTTCTCCCGGACTATCATCTTATGGATGCGGACCGGATCGACATTCAGCCAAACCCCCAACTTGAGAGTCTGGGGGCCGTCCTCCGTGTCGAGCGTGAGCTCGTCCGTTGAATAATAGACCTTTTCAGGATCAATTGTGTTCGTGGTGTCCGATACCATTATGAATATTCTGGATAATTTGAACAAATATAAGAAAAATTTATGAAATTTGTAAGTGTGGATACGCTGAAACTGGATTTTTCATCACTTGAGGGTACCTTTTGCTACTGTTCTGCGGAAAGTGCCCGGCGGATACGGGAGAAACTTTCGCTCTTTCCCCTGCGCGCCCTTCACCTTCTGGGCTCCGGAGACTACCACTATGTCAGTCTGTTCTTCCTGGAAAGGGTGAAAGTCCCGTTTGAACTGCTGCTCTTCGACAACCATCCGGACGACCAGCCTGCGGCTTTCGGTGAAGACCTTCTGAGCTGCGGCTCATGGGTCAGGAACGCAAGGCGCCTGCCGATGCTCAAGGCTTCATGCCATATACGGCATGCCGGGGATATGGACATCGCCATGGGCAACGCTCTCCCCGTCTACCTGTCTATAGACATTGATGTGCTTTCAGAAAAATATGCCCGTACGGGCTGGAACCATGGTGACATGAGTCCGGATGAACTTTTCGCGTCGCTCTCCTCAGTCGCCGCCTCCAGGGATATTCTGGGTGCGGATCTGTGTGGCGGGCTCTCCGGGACACAGGCCGGCACAGATGCCGACAGGGCGAAGAACGCGCGCGTGTACCGGCAGATCGAGGAGTTTTTCCGTCCTCTATAGAAGCGGGGACAGGAGCCTTGACAGCGACTCTTTGAACCGCACGGGCCACGGTCTGTCAGCCCATTTCTCCGGGTCTACCCTCCAGGTGTGCTTCTCGTCCTCGAGGAAGATGTGCTTCATCTTCTTGGCAAGCTCTCTGTCGTAGATGAACGCGTTGATCTCAAAATCCTGCTCATAGCTGCGGACATCCATGTTGGTGGAGCCTATCGTGACCACGCGGTCGTCCGATACGATAGCCTTGGAGTGCATGTAGCCGTTTTCGTAGAAATCAACCTTGACTCCGGCGCTCACCACGTCCTTGACATAGGAGCGTGACGCGAGAGGCACGACTATGCCGCGGTCTCCCCTGTATGGGATCATTATCCTGACGTCAACTCCCGAGAGCGCCGCGTTGCGCAGCGCCAGCAGTACCGGCTCCGTAGGTATGAGGTACGGTGACTGGATGTAGATGTATTCCCTGCTCTGCGCTATCATCTGCACTATACCCTGCATGATGACCCGCCATTCGTCCATAGGGCCGGAAGTGGCCACCTGCATGAGTATGTCCCCGTCTGTCGGGGCCTGGGGATAATACTTTTCCGAGAATAGCGGGGCCTTTGAGGAGAACTGCCAGTCTACCAGGAAACTTGTCTGCATCTCCGATACGGCCGGACCCGTCACGCGGATGTGGGTGTCTCTCCATACTCCGCCCTTTATGCCTGTGGAGTATCTCTGGGCGACGTTCATCCCGCCTATGTAGCCTATGGTGCCGTCTATCACCACAACCTTACGGTGGTTGCGGTAGTTTGTGCTGCTTGAGATGAACGGGATCGGCACTTTGAGGAACGGTTGCACCATCACCCCTTCCTTTCTGAGTCTTTTGAAGAATGCCTTCCTCTGGAGGTTGGCCGCATCGTCATATTGCACGCGCACTTCCAGTCCGGCCTTTGCCTTGTCGATGAGGATACGCGCCGCCAGTTCTCCGACGAGGTCGTCTTCGAACTTGAAGAACTCGAAGTGTATGTGGTCCTTGGCGTTCCGCATGTCCGTCAGCATGTCGGCATACATCGTGTCGAAATTGGTGTAGACCTTCAGGGAGTTCCCGGTCAGCGGAAAAGCGAGGTTGCAGCCCCACAGGAGATTGATGAGGTCTTTCTCCGAGGGTTCCGGGCGGCTGCATATCTGCAGGGCGTAGAGCCTTGACGTGTTGGCTTTGAAGCGGCGGAGGTCAGCATCGCTGACAAGACGCCTGTTGCGGTTGTCGCGTCCGAAAACCAGATACAGCACAAGCCCGAGGCCCGGCAGGAACACCAGCACCATTATCCATGCGATGGTGCGCAGCGGATGCCTGTTCTCCGCTATCATCATGATGATGATGCTGAGAAGTACCAGGAAGAAGAGCAGACTCCACCATGAGCCCATAGCGGCGGTCTTTTAATGTTTCGGATCCATCTTTGAATACTTGGCGGCGTCGGTGAAGATGGTCACCAGATAGATTACCGCAAGTATCACTATCATCCCAACGGCCACGAAATCGAGGGCCTTCATCCCGAAAGTGTATCCGAGAAAATTATAGGTCCTGTGGAGCTCGGAAAGCGGCTTGACGAAGATGAAGAGCGTGTTGACTATCATCACTATAAGTCTGAATTCGGTAGGCCCGAGCTTTGCGTAGGTCAGGCGGAACTCGCTCTTCAGGTGTGCGTTGACGCTGACATTGATGGTCATGAGTAGATAGAGCACCAGCACGGCGAGGGCGAGGGACGGGTTGACCATGAGTCCGGAGAGTCCGGCGCCGATGAACATCGCGCTTTCGTTGATGCAGTCGACGGTGTGGTCCAGATAATAACCGTAGATCGGGCGCTGCTTCTTGCGCACCCTTGCAAGGGTGCCGTCAAGCGAGTCTCCGTACCAGTTCACGAGAAGACCGAAGGTCGACAGCCAGAGGAAGTTTATATCCTTCTTGGTGAGTATGAAACCGGCGGCTATGATCAGTGCGCCAACGAATCCGATGCCCGTCAAGATGTCTGATGTCATCCATTTAGGCTGCCTTTCCGCGAGCCACACAAGGGCTTTTTTCTCCACTCCGTTGAGAAGCGATGTCTGAATTCTCGTTGCTTGTTTCGTTTCCATATCAATAGTGTCTTATATGAATAAGGATTCAAATATAAGTCATATTTTTTGAAAAACTGAAACCATTTCCCGCCCAGGCTTTCGATTCGATACCTTTTCGTCAGTTTTTGGAGCTTAAAGGCATGTTGGCTATTCTTTCTTGAGTTCAGCCGCCGGGTTCGTATTCGCCGCCTTCAGAGTCTGCCACAGGACGGAGCCGAAGGCCATCACGAAAGTGAGCAGCACGGCCAGGGCGAAGAGCCACCAGTAGTTATGGAGACGGCAGATATAGTTCTCAAGATATTTCTGCGCAGCCCAGACGGCTACCGGTATGCCGATAAGGCAGGCGACGGCCACCAGCGTCATGTATTCGCGTACGCTGTGCCAGAGTTCGCCCTCCACCGTGCTCCCGAAAACTTTCCGCACCGCGATGTCCGCCGACCTTTGTCCTGCGAAATAGGTGCTCATCGCCAGCAGGCCCAGCATCGCGATCAGTATCGCCAGCATCATGAAGAGTTCCATCAGCCGCATATTGTTGCGGGCCGGCCGGAGCGCCTCGCGGAAGTTATCTGCCAGGTAACTGTTGTACGAGACGCTGGCTATGTTGCTCCGGCTCCAGTCTTCGTATACCTGCCGTATGGCCTTCCCGGCTTCCCTCGGGTCTCCGGCGGTCTCTATGACCCAGCCTCCCCAGTTCAGGTTTTCCCTTTTCATGACGGCGACGAAAAGATAGTCCTCCTCGCCCACATTGGACAGGTTCACCGGAAAGTCCCTGATCACACCGGCCACATTGTCGCACCCTTGCGTCCGTCTGGACAGCACTTGGCTGATGTCATGGTACTCATCGTCAAATCCGCTGGCGGCAAAAGCGGCTTCACCGAACCATACGGAGTTGAACTTGGGCGCCTGATAGTCTTTGATTACCTCGAAGCGGAATATGTCGAAGGCAATGCTGTCCATCTTGAATGTACGGTACATGATCTCGCTCCCGTCACGGGTGGTCGAATACTGGCCGCCTGTCCTGACTCCAGGCGCTCCCTGGCTGAATCCTGTCCGTCTCACACACGGAAGGGCGTTAATCGCGTCCGCGAGCGCCTGCTGGTTTGTACGGCTCTGAACCTCAAGGTAATATACATTGTCAATGTTGGCATGGACCGGTCTGTTGATGGACGTCCGGTACTGCGCCTCCATCACCAGTGCCATCGCCAGCAGGAATACCGCCAGTGCGCTTTGCAGGAGTATGAAGACCTTGCTGAAGGTCATCTTGGTGCTTTGGCGGAATGTGCCGCGCACCACATCAGAGGGACTGTACCTGCTTGACAGCATCGCTGGCATAAGTCCGGAAACCGTGCCCGTCAGGAGAATCAGTATCAGATAGGCGGCCAGATAGCCGGGCCGGAGCGTGATGGTTACGGGGACATCCGGGTCATTGATCAGGCTGTTGAACGACGGCTCGAATGCATATGCGAGCAGCAGTCCGGCGCCGAAGCAGATGGCCGTGAACAGGACGGATTCGCCTATCCGTCTGAGCAAGATGCTCGCCTTGCCTTCCCCGAGCAGGCGCCGTGTCGCCATTTCCTTGGCGCGCTTGCCCGTCAGGGCGAAACTCAGGTTGATATAATTGAAAACGGCCGAAATCAACAGGAGCAGCCCCACCAGCAGCAGGAGACGCAGCGTCCGCGGGTCGCCATGGCGGTAAAAATCCTGGTTGCCGTCATATTCCTTGAAGAACAACTCGTCGAAACGCTCTACGGACACATATTCAAAGAAGCCCTGTCCAAGCATCCCCGGATAGCATTCCTTGCAGACCGCTTCCGCTTTTGCCTGCAGTGTCGCCCGGTCCGTGCCTGGAACCGTGAGGGCGAAGGTCACCGTGCTGCCGTAGCGGTCGAACGGCGCTTCCCAGGCTGATGAATTCAGCCAGCTGTCGGGGTGGGCTATGATGTCTATATATGGGAAGAGGGTGTGTCGGAAGTCTTTCACGATGCCTGTGACTGTGAAGTCCCAGTCGCGCGTGTGGAGTATGTCGCCGGTTTTGAGATGGTGCGCACGCGCGAAAGATTCGCTGAGGAGCACGTCATCCTTGCTTGCAAGGCTCTCAGGACTCCCGTCCAGGAAGCCGTAATACGGGAACAGCTGGAAAAACGAGGGGTCTACCGCGATTACGCGGGCCTCGATGTCAGAGTCATCGACATGTACGAATGTCTCGATGCCGGCGCAGTAGCGGGCGACCTGCGTCACTTCCGGCACCGCTGCGGCCAGTTTCTCGGCGAATCCGAATGTCAGCCCCGGATAGTCCGGCAGGTTGAATGTGTAGAGGTTCTCCCTGTCAGGATTCTCCCGGGTCACCTCCCATTGCTGCCAGGCGTAACTTCCTATCAGAATCACAAAGGCCAGGCTCATGGCCAGCCCGGTCGCTTCGATGGCGGTGTACAGCTTGTTGCGTGAAAGGAACTTCAGATAACTCTTCATTTTTGTTGTCGCGTTTGTTTATCTCTCCTCCCCGTCAAGCAACGTTCGGGCCAATAGGGCTAACCATCTAATGGACAACACTATGGTTGTGTGGTATTATTCCCGCCTTGTAAAGAATCTTTACACGCGGCTGTAAAGATTCTTTACAGTCAGCGCGGCGGAAGCGCGCAGTGTTTCTCGGGTCGACATGGGACTTTGTTCTGACTGCAAGATGAAGATATAATGATGCCGACACTCGCAGGCATCGAGGCTCCGGCTGACGCCACCATCGCGCTCTCCAGCGCTGCGATGACCTTCACGCTGCCCAGCATCCCGGCGTATGTGACCAACATCAAGCTGGTCATCCAGGCTTCCGAGCCTCAGGGCAACGGTATCACCCGCGCCTACAGCAAGGCGGCTGCGTTCGCCTCTCCGCACACGCCTGTCACCACCGCCATCGACATCAAGAGCGCGTACGACTCCAAGAACGGCGCTCCGAGTGCCGGCGCTCCCAAGGTGTTCTTCAAGTATTTCTACGTAAGTAAGCGGCAAAAAATAAGTTGCCGCAGATTCGGCAAAGATTTTTGAGGATAGATGTCTTTTTGAAGAAGGAGTGTGCCGGTGGCACATGACTGATGAAAAAAGGAATATAGACCAAAAAGATTGCCTAAGGTGATGCAACTTATTTTTTAACGATTACTAAACACCGCCACCGGTGAGAAGTCCGGCGAAAAGATGGCCAGTGCAGTGCTGAGTGCTTAGCCTCGGCAGTAGGCCTTGAAACTGCGTATGTAATCAGCGAGCCCCGACAGAGTGAGTCTGCCGGGGCTCGTTTGTTGGTGCCTGGTAAAGATTCTTAATCATTCTCTTCCAGTTGGAAGATAGATTCAACCGGTTTCCCGAAGTGACGTGCAATCTTTAACGCCAGAACAGTAGAAGGAAGATATCTTCCGGATTCGATGGAAATGATGGTATTGCGGCTTACGCCTACTGCGTTGGCCAATTGCTGCTGGGTAATGTCCAGGATAGCCCTTTCTACGCGAACTGTGTTTTTCATAAGGCCTGCTCCTTTTTGGATTGACGGAGAAGCACCCGGAAGATCAGGTAGTATAGGCCAGCAATCGCAACAGGCAGGACAATTAGAAATAGTTCGCTCAAATACGCTTCCGATACGCTATCATAATTCTTGAATAGGGAGAATAATCTCAGTTCCAATCCAAGGCTAAGTAGCAGGAATACTATGAAGAAAACATAGCCAGTGAGCCCGATGGCTTTCAGTCGCAGGCCGGAAATCATTTCGTCTTCAACCTTCTCCTTTGATAGGGTTATGAAGAACAGTGAGACAATCAGAATCAGGTGTGATGCTTTTGCCAGATACCAGGCCACATCTATACTATGTGTGGTATACGTGAGAATAACCTTGGTGACGACAATGAGTGCCGCCAGGAGAAGAAGACACCAGCCAATCTTCTGGCAGGAATGAGGCATAAGGATACTTTTGTTATTCATGGCGATTACTTGAATTATGTTCCGAGTGTAAAGTTAAGTAGATTTTTCATAATGCAAAATAAACTTTGCAATACTATTTGTTTTCTTCCTTAGTATGTAAGCGTCTCCGCGGTTACGTCTTCCGGCATGGCCAGGAGACCAAGGCTTACTGGCTCTTCAACGACCTGAGGCTTGGTGAAAGCAAACATCTTGACGGTATCTACTACGTTGACGGACAGGCCTGTTATCTGTCCGGCTCTAAAATCAAGGACAAGGAAGGAAAACCGGAGTTGCAGATCCTTGTCTCGTACTGTAATGCAGAGGAAGCTCTTGACATGTACAAACTTAGGTGGCAGGTGGAGACGATGTTCAAGGGCATGAAATCAAGCGGCTTCGATATCGAAGGCTCCCACGTCCGTGACCATGCGCGTATGTCCAATCTCTTTGCCATCATCATGATTGCCTATGTCTGGTGCTACCTCGTTGGAATCTACATTCATCAAAACATCAAACCGATAAAGGTCCTGAAGCACAAGCGGCGGGCTGTAAGCCTGTTCAAGTACGGACTGGACTACATCTTCCAGTGCCTTGTGAACCACACCAACCGCTATCGAATCAATGTTTTCAAATTTTTGTCATATACTTAGTTACATGATAAAAATTCCAATAGTTATAGTATATTTGTTGGCAGACAAACCATAATTTCTTCGGATATGAAACACCTGTTCTCGGCTTTGTTTATCCTGCTTCCGGGTGCCCTTCTCCACGCCCAGGAACACGGCTTTGAGTTTATTTCCAATCACATCTATCTGAATGCGGAAGTGAACGGTAAGCCTGCAAGATTGGTTTTCGATACTGGTTCCTCTGATGTATATCTGGACAGTACCTGGCTTTCTGAAAGCGGAATCAAGTTTGCACAGATGGGTAAAGCGATGGTACGGGGAGCAGGAAATGAAGCCAAGAAAACGACTCTTGTCTTCTCCGGTGTCAATATCTCGATGAGTGGGAGGCAATACGCTCCCCAGATGGTCCCTGTCATTGATTTGCGCGCCATCCTTGGTGACACTGCCGATGGAATCTTCGGCCTTAAAGATCTGAAAGAGAAGGTTATTGCCATTGATTATGAGAATGGAAAATTAACGCTGGCGGATAAGCTCACCTCGGCTCAGACAGAGGGCTTTTCGCGCATTCCGATAGAGACGGACCCGAACCGTCCGGGAAAGATTCTCGTCCCCATTGAGGTTACAGTTACTCCGGATAAAGCTATTTCCGGCAAGGCACTGCTGGACACCGGCTCAGGCAAGGGCCTCGAATTCACCAGCAAGGCCGCTGCCAAATATGGATTGGACAAGATTCAGGACAAGACTCCATTCTACTACAAGCATGGTGGTGTGGGCGGAGAATCAGCCGGTTATGAGTTTGCTGCCGATAAAGTGACTGCGGCCAATGTCCTGTTATCCCAAGGCAAAGCCCGGTACAGCACAGACAAAGCAGGCGCGATGGCAAGCGATGAGTATATAGCTGTCGCAGGAAATGAAATATGGCAGCATTTTACCATCATCATCGACCTGAACAAGTCTGTTTTATTCCTGAAGGAAAACCGATAAATTTACCTTTATCGAACAAGGTACCCCGACCGTCAGCGATGCTGTGGCCGGGCAGTTAGTTCTACCTCACCTATAGGATTGCGAAATCGCCGATTTCGCAATCTTTGAGTTGGACGCACTACATCCGGCTGATGAGAATTTCTGATCCTGATGAAAGACGTTTCTACGAGATAGAGGCGGCAAATAATAACTGGAGCGTCCGAGAGCTCAACCGACAGTTTGACTCTGCCCTCTATCAACGCTTGGCCTTAAGCCGAGATAAAGAGGCTGTCAAAGAACTGGCTATCAAGGGACAAACAATCGAGAAGCCGGAGGACATTTTGAAAGATCCTTATGTTCTGGAGTTCACAGGACTCCCTGAACTCCCACAATACACATAGAGCAAACTTGAGCAGCGCCTTATTGATGAATTGCAGACTTTCCTTCTCGAACTTGGAAAGGGATTCTCTTTTGTCGGGAGACAGCAGCGAATCACTATCGATGAAGATCATTACTTTGTGGATCTTGTCTTCTACAATCGATTCCTGCGGGCGTTTGTTCTCGTAGATCTCAAAATCGGCCAGCTGAAGCACCAAGATCTCGGGCAGATGCAGATGTACGTTCACTATTATGATCGTTTCGTGAAGATGCCTGACGAGAACAAAACCATTGGAATCATCCTCTGCCGCGACAAGAAAGACGCCCTGGTTGAGATCACGCTCCCGGACGAAACCAATCCCATCTTTGCCAGCAAGTATCAGACTGTGCTACCGAACAAGGAAGAACTGAAGGCCTTGATTGAGAAGCGGTGAGTATTATTCTCTAAGGTTATCACGCCGGATACCGCGAGTTTGATGGATAGACACTCACGACTTACTGACGAGCGTCGTACTCCACATAATCCGGATTGTGTAAAGCGGAAGCAGGCGCCGCTCTCAGCGATTGATGGGGTATAGATCGCTGGCCGTGCCGACGGCCAGATAGTTCCAGAGCTTGTCGGGATTCTTCCCCCTTCCCCGGCGAGTAAGATATATCTTCGTGAGAAGGCGATATCGGTCCTGCGGATCTTCCATCCAGCCGCAGCCGGATCTCCAGGACTCCAATCGTGGCTTTCTCTGTGGGAATGAGGAGGAATTTCAGTATCTTTGCTAGTTGATGAATCGGAATTGTACGTGTTGAATCAATTCCTGCAGATTTTTGATAGTTTTTCGCGGGCTATGTTGTCTAACGGGTGTAGATTCGATTGAAAATGGATAACAAGGAACAAGCATTTGCCCAATTGGTCCGGGAGCATAAGAGCACCTCTACTCGGTGTGCTATATGTTCTCGGAGGACTCGGATGAGATTGACGACCTCTTCCAAGAGATTCTGGCCAGGCTCTGGAATGGGTACGATTCTTTCCGCGCGGAATCCGATGTCCGGACCTGGATTTATCGTGTGGCGCTTAACTGCTGCCTCAATGCTGACAAGAAAAAGAAGCGTTTGGCCGTTGAGCGTGTGCCGCTGAGCGTGGACATCGACCCGTTTGAGGATATGGACGACCGGGCACTGCAAACCAAGCGCCGGTTGAAATCCTGCGATGACATCATCCTGCGCCTGCAAATGAAGGAAGATGACCCTCAAAACAATTGACGGAAATGGAAGATTATATCCTCAGAGAAATTGACCGCCTGGGCGAGATGCTACTGATGATTGCCCGGAAGCTGGGCCTTGTGGACGGTGATACGCCGGATTATTCCCTGGCAGATGTAAAAGATGAATTTGACAAGGCCGGTTTTCCGCTTGACCTGGATGCGCTCCTGCTGCAGGAGAAACCCGTCTGGTATCTGGTGGAAACCGAGAATATTTCAGACCACGGTCTGGAAACGTTCATCGAGATTCTCTTCCATTCAGACCTTGATGGAGATAAGAAGGCGGCGCTTCTGAATGACGCCATGGCCTACTTGGATGGCAAAGGGTATTTCTCCTTCAGGCTTCATTCACTGTACAACAGGTAGATTCACATTAAACGAACAGAACTCCCCGACCGTCAGCGATGCTGTGGCCGTTGTCGGGAAGTATAATCATAGCACAAGTTCATTTTGGGTTTCCGATGGCAAATTGGGGAGAATATGTAAAAATCAAAACTGGGCGGAAGCGGGAAATCTGTGGGGCCTTTTGAAAAAGCAAATGCCCTCGGAGTGTCTCCAAGGGCATTTGTGAGGTGCGTAGCGGAATCGAACCACTGTGACAGGTTTTGCAGACCTGCGCCTGACCACTCGGCCAACGCACCGTTGCGGAATGCAAATATACGCCATTTTTCTGAAAGCACAAGGCCGTTTCTGAAACATTTTCGTATATTTGAGGAAACTAATGACAGTCTGCGATGAAAAGAACTTTACTATTGGCGGCCGCCGCTCTGATCGCCGTCTCCTGCGGCACCTCACATAGGGCGTCTGATTTCGCCCGGGCCCATGATCCGGACGAGGAATATGTCAACACCGGCTACGGCAAGGTCAGAAAGAGGGACTCAGCCTCTTCCGTGTCCAGCATAGAAGTGAAGCAAGGCTCCGGCTACAGCGACATCTATGAGTATCTCAAGGGCCGCGTCCCCGGACTTGTAGTCAACGGGACATCCATAACGATCCGCGGCATCAACTCGATAATGGGGAGCAATGAGCCGCTGATACTGGTGGACAGCATAGAGATGGACGACATCAGCCACATCCAGCCGGACATGGTGGAGAGGGTCGATGTCCTCAAGGACGCCTCCTCTACGGCGCTATATGGTGTGCGCGGCGCCAACGGGGTGATTCTCATCACGACACGCAAGACACTCGACAGAAAATGATACACAATATCGTCTTCGACTTCGGTTCCGTCCTCGTCGACTGGAACCCTCACCACTTGTATGACCCGTATTTCAACGATCCGGAGAAGACAGCGTATTTCCTTGAGAACATCTGCCCTTACAGCTGGAATGAGACCGTCGACGCGGGCCGGCCGACATCGGAGGCGATGGCAGAGAGGATAGCCCTCTATCCCGAATGGGAGAAGGAGATCCGGATGTATTTCGGCGAGTGGATAGGGATGATGAACGGGCAGATTCCGGAGATGGAGGCTGTTGTGAAGGTCTTGAAGGCCCGTGGATATAGACTTTACGGCCTGTCCAACTGGTCGGCGGAGACTTTCCCGCTGATTCGCAGGGATTCAAGGCATTATCCGGTGTTCGACTGTCTGGACGGCTATGTGATTTCCGGACAGGAGCACTGCAAGAAACCGGACGAGAAAATCTACCGGATTCTTCTGGACCGCTTCTCCCTGAAGCCGGACGAATGTCTGTTCATCGATGACAATCCTCAGAATGTGGCTGCGGCTGAGGCCTTAGGCATACACGGCCTGGTCTTTACTTCTGTCGAGCAGCTGAAGATGGACCTGCGGGTAATTCTGCGATGACGCTCTCGCAGGCGCGGACATAATCCCCTATCGCGACTTTCAGTTCCGCGTCAAGCGGAAGGAAGAGGTCGATCCTGGATCCGAATTTGATGATGCCGCATTGCTCCCCTG
Organism: uncultured Bacteroidales bacterium; assembly: GCA_900541925.1. Classification (GTDB taxonomy): domain Bacteria; phylum Bacteroidota; class Bacteroidia; order Bacteroidales; family UBA932; genus Cryptobacteroides. Next base: position 82,300 of record UQMB01000008.1, read on the forward strand.
CCTTGACGGTGCTGCTGCGGTGCGCGTAGCAGACGATGCGGCGGGCGAATCCCCCGGCTATCTGCTTGAAAAAGATTCTCTCCCCTCCTGGCAATGTCAGCCCGGTGCAGCTGTGCTCGTTCTCCTCAGAGGCTTTTGGCTTGAAGGCGAGCAGGTGCTTGCCCGGATAGTATTTGTAGTAGCTCACCTCACCATCGGCCGGCCAGAAGTTGGCGTGCACATCGAAAAAGTTCATGTACACCGAAACCTGGATGCATTCGCACTTGAGGTACTCTTTCTCAAATGTCTTCTCGATGATTACGACCTTGCCGTCGGCGACGGAAGAAATCTTGTTCCCCGAGCCGTTGCAGTGCCGCTTCGGCACCCTGAAGAAGAATGTCTGCCAGACGCAGAACCACAACAGCAGCGCCAGCAGCGGCCACACCAGCCAGCTGATATGCACGAAGCAGACAAGTGCGGCGGCGGCAACGATGCTCAACCCATATACAAGGGCGACAGTGCCCCGTGAGTTCCTGTCAATCATATGAGCCCGAACGCGAGCAGGTAGATCACTCCGAGCGGAATGCCGATAAGACTGGAATCGAAGCGGTCAAGCATCCCACCGTGTCCGGGTATGCTGTTGCCGGAGTCCTTCACCCGGCAGCAGCGTTTCCACTCCGACTCGAAAAGATCCCCGCATACTCCTCCCAGGCAGATGACTATACCAAGCATTACGCTGTGAATCCATGAGTACGGAAGCCAGCCGAGCTTCCACATGACCAGAGCGACAACAACGCTGAACACCAGACCGCCCCAGAAGCCCCACCAGGACTTGTTCGGGGAAATCTCCGGCGCGAGTTTGCGCGCCCCGGCCTTCTGTCCGAGAATCGAGCCGACGCAGTATGCGCCTACATCAGATACCCAGATGATGATGAAAAGCGGCAGGAGCCTCCATCCGTCGAATACTGGCCCGTCCATCACGAGGAGCGGGGACAGACAGATAGGGAGAGCGATATATCCGAGTCCGGCGTAGATGAGCGCCACATCCGAATACCCTTCCCTCTCCGGGAAGAAGATGCAGGATACGGGAATCAGCAGCAGCGGGAACAGGGCGAGCAGGATGACCCTCGCCTCCCAGCCGAAGAACTGCGAGGCGGTGATGAGAATGAAAGCCGTGATGGCCGTAAGCAGGCCGATTTTCTGCTGGATGCTGTACCTTTGCCCGAGCGTCATCGTGTAGAACTCGCGCAGTGCCGTGTATAAGATAATAAGGAACAGGGCACCGAAAAGTGTCCTGTCCCAAATCGTGCCGAAAACCATTACGACCAGGAAGACCAGACCCGCGAGGGTTCTCTTCAACAGATTATTCATTGCTGTCTTTTTCGTTGTTGGTTTCTGTGTTCTTCTCTTCACCCTTGAGGCGGTCCTCGCCGTGTGTGCCGGCCTTAGGCCCGAAGAGTTTCTCGATGTCTTCCGAGGTGATGACTTCCTTCTCCATCAGCATCTGCGCGAGCTTATCGAGCCCATCCCAGTTGTCCTTGAGGATCTTGGTCGTGCGTGCGGTCACCTCATCCACGAGGGCTTTCGCCTCTGAGTCTATGGTCTGGGCGGTCTTCTCGCTGTAAGGCTTGGTGATGTCGAAGCCGCTGTTGCCGCTTGAATCGTAGAATGACAGATTGCCGATCTTGTCGCTCATGCCATAATATGTCACCATGGCGTAGGCCATCTTGGTCAGTTTCTCGAAGTCGTTCAGGGCTCCGGTGCAAGGGATGCCGTCGTTGACCAGCTCCTCCGCCACGCGCCCGCCGACAAGGCAGCACATCTCGTCCATCATGTCTGATTTGGACATCATCACCTTCTCGTCCGGTAGGCTCCAGGTAAGGCCGAGCGCCTGCCCGCGAGGTATGATGGAGACTTTCAGTACAGGGTCGCAACCTGGCAGAAGCCATCCGGCAACCGCGTGTCCGGCCTCGTGATAGGCCGTGAGGCGCTTCTCGTCCGGAGACATTATCGTCTTCTTCCTTTCGATGCCGCCCACTACCCTGTCTACCGCGTCGATGAAGTCAGAGTTGTCGATTGTCTTCTTGTTTTTGCGAGCCGCCGTCAGGGCCGCTTCATTGCAGATGTTGGCTATGTCGGCGCCTGAGAATCCCGGAGTCTGTTTCGCGATTGCCTCCACGTCGAAGTCCGGCGAGAGCTTGAGCTTCTTGACATGGACCATGAATATCTCCTTGCGCTCATTGAGGTCCGGCAGAGTCACATGGATCTGACGGTCGAAGCGTCCCGCCCTGGTGAGAGCCTTGTCGAGGATATCGGCGCGGTTGGTGGCGGCAAGCACTATGACTCCGCTGTTGGTGTCGAAGCCGTCCATCTCCGTAAGAAGCTGGTTGAGAGTGTTCTCGCGCTCATCATTTGAGGAGAATCCCACATTCTTGCCTCTTGCGCGGCCGACTGCGTCAATCTCGTCGATGAACACTATGCACGGAGCCTTCTCCTTGGCCTGGGCGAACAGATCCCTGACCCTGCTTGCGCCCACTCCGACGAACATCTCTACGAAGTCAGAGCCGCTGATGCTGAAGAACGGCACATTGGCCTCTCCCGCGACAGCCTTGGCGAGCAGTGTCTTGCCGGTGCCCGGAGGGCCCACGAGCAGTGCTCCCTTAGGGATTTTACCGCCCAAGGTAGTATATTTGGCCGGGTTCTTGAGGAAGTCCACTATCTCCATCACTTCCTCCTTGGCGCCGTAGAGTCCTGCGACATCCTTGAAAGTAACGTTCACCTTGTCCTTGTCCGTGAGCTTGCCCGTAGCCTTCCCGACATTGAACGGGTTCATCCCGCCACCGCCGCCATTGCCGCCGCCCATCTGTCTGGACATGGAACGGAACATCCACGCGTAGAGAAGCAGGAGAATCGCGATCGGGAGCACCCATTCGAGTATGCCGCCCCATATATTGGTCTCGTTCTCAATGTAGAGCTTGACCTTCGAGCTTTCCTGCAGCCCGGTGTTCAGTTCGCTTATCTCAGTTTCCGGATCGAACTTGGTCGAGGTCAGGAAGAAGAACTGCGGGGATTTCTTCGGCAGTTTGCCCTCCGGGAAAAGACTGGCATATTTACCGAGACGGTCCGGCCGTACGGTGATGTTTCCCTTGAAGTCGTTCCTTATGAAATGAATCTCGCTGATGTCGCCTTCGCGCGCCATCTCCTGGACCTGCGCCCATTCGATCTTGCTTGCGGGGGCGGAGCTGTTGTTCAGCAGCATCCAGCCTATGCTCGCAAGGAGTATGACATAGAGAATGGTCGAGAAGTTGATCCTGACTACTCTCTGGCCTTTGTTGTGCTTATTGTTTGGTTTTTGAGCCATCGTTTATAAATTTGCGGACAAAGATACAACAAAAATGACACCATACTCTGAAACCGGCGGCATTATATGGCTGCAAACGGCCGATTCGACCAACAAGGAAGTCAGGCGCAGGATGGGCTCGCTTGACAATTTGTCAATCATTGCCGCACTGACACAGACCGCAGGAAGAGGGCAAGGCACCCACACCTGGTATTCCCGTCCCGGGACGGGCCTGACCTTCAGCCTGTTTCTGCGCTTTCCGCCGGAAGGAGAATACTCGCTCAACATCAAGGATGTGTTGCTGATTACGGAACTCACGACCGTCTCCCTGCGGGATTTCCTGCTGGGGCGCGGCATTGAGGCCCGCATCAAGTGGCCCAACGACATCTGGGTCGGAGACCGGAAGATCTGCGGAATCCTTATCGAGAATGTCCTCGATGCGGAGATGGTGAGCAGCAGCATCATAGGCATCGGCCTGAATGTCAACGAGACATCCTGGCCCTCCGGACTGCCGAATCCGGTGTCTATGCGGCAACTGACGGGCAAGGAGTATGCTCTCGAGGCGGAGCTTGAAGAACTCGGCCGGGAACTGGCGAAAAAATACGCGCTCCTCGGGACAGCCGAAGGGCGCGCTCAACTTGACAGCGAATTCAACAGGTCAATGTTCAGGCTTCCCTGAGCGCCTTGATGGCGGAGGCCGGGTCGGCAGAGCCGAATACTGAACTTCCCGCCACGGCCAGGTCCACGCCCGCGTCCTTGACTGCCTTGACGGTGCTGAGATTGATTCCCCCGTCTATCTCGATGATGGCGTCCGAGCCTCTCTTCCTCAACTCCTCCTTGAGCGCGGCGACTCTGTCGATGGATTCGTAGATGAATTTCTGGCCGCCGAATCCGGCGAACACCGACATTATCAGGAAATAGTCCGCCTTCCCTATGTACGGGAACAGCCTCTCTACCGGTACATCTGGATTGATGGCGACTCCCGCCTTCATCCCGAGCGACTGGATTTCCTTTATGAAAGAGGACGTCTTCCGTCCGGCCGCCTCAAGGTGGAAGGAGCACATCTGTACCCCGTCGTCGGCTACCTTCTTGAACCAACGCTCCGGATGAACTACCATAAGGTGCACATCCATAGGGGCTTTCGCGACTTTGGAGAGCTGGTCGATAACTGAGAAGCCGAAGGATATGTTCGGCACGAGCGTTCCGTCCATCACATCAAGATGGATGACGTCCCCGCAGCTGTTGACGAGTTCCACATCTTTCTCGAGGTGGAGAAAGTCGGCCGCAAGGATTGATGGCGCTATTCTGAAGGGCATAATACTGAACTAAATATGTGACGGAGAGAGAATACTCTCTATGTCGGTGACGTATTTCTTGAATGTCTTGTCCGTGGACATCAGGTCGTTGACCGTTGTGCACGCGTGCAGCACCGTAGCATGGTCCTTTCCTCCCGTCTCCGCCCCGATCGTGGCGAGAGAGCAGTTGGATATGAGGTTGCGGCACAGGTACATGGAAATCTGACGGGCCTGGACGATCTGACGCTTCCTCGACTTGGAGAGAAGGTCGTCGCGGGTGATATTGAAGTACTCGCAGACATTCGTCTGTACCTTGTCGATGCTCATGTCGGTCTTGGCTTCTCCAATCAGGTTCTCCGTTATCCCGGCGGCGAGCTCCATCAGGGACTTGTCCTTCTCCACCAGGGAGTGGGCAATCAATGACACGAGTATGCCTTCGAGCTCCCGGAAGTTTGTCCTGACCTTGGTGGCTATGAATTCGAGAACCTCGTGGGCAATCTCAACCCCCTCCTTCGCGACTCTGGCTTCCAGCATCCTGAGACGGGTGCCGTAGTCCGGGTGCGTCAGCTGCACGGAGAGTCCCCACTTGAATCTGGACAGCAGGCGCTCCTCGAAATTCTGGAGCTCCACCGGAGCCCTGTCAGAGGTGAATAGCAGCTGCTTGCCGTTCTGATGAAGGTGGTTGAACACATTGAAGAACGCATTCTGGCATCCCGGGCCCATCAGGTCCTGGATATCATCCACTATCAGCACATCTATCTTCATGTAGTAGGCCAGGAAGTCCGTGATGTTGTTGCGGACATTCACCGCCACCATATATTGGGTCTTGAACTCGTGGCCGGTCACATAGAGGACCACCAGGTCAGGATATTTCTCCTTGACGGCCAATCCTATGGCCTGCGCCAGATGAGTCTTCCCCAGACCGGATCCGCCGAAGATGAACAGCGGGTTGAACGGGGTCTTGCCCGGGGCCGCGGCGATGTTCTTTCCGGCGGCGAGCCCCATCTTGTTGCACTCCCCCTCCACAATGCTGTCGAAGTTGTATGCCGGGTTCAGTCTCGGGTCGATGCTGATCTTGTGTATGCCGGGATATACAAACGGGTTGGGTTTGTCCGAAGGCGGAGTGACCACGTTTACTGGAGGATTCGACGGATCGGATGTCATCCGTCCGTCCACCTTCATGGACGGCTGTCCTGAGACCGGGCGAAACATATACCTGAGTTTGGCGTCCTGGCCGATTTCCCTGCGGAGGGCTCTTTTAAGCAGATCCAGATAGGCACCCTCGAGATACTCGCGGAAGAAATCGTTCGGCACTTCCAGCGTGAGGGTGGAGTCTACGAGGGAGACCGCGCGGATCGGTTTGAACCACGTGTTGAACTGCTGCGGCTCAACGTTCTGCGATATTATCTGAAGACAGTTATCCCAGATGGCAATATGTCCTTTAATATTCTCCATTGTCTTTGCTGATTTGAATACCGAACTTTCCGTCCGAATTGCAATGCAAAGATGGTGATAAATAATTGAAAAAAACTTCCGCGACCTATTGCGTTTTATCTTTTTTAGTCTTAACTAAAGGATTGGAGTTTCTTTAATCGATTACTTTTAATCGCCGTATAATCAGATGATTACAAGCGGCAAAATCTATAACCTCCTGTTCCTTAATCCCTGCTAAAATAGAATAATTCAAAATTGAAAAAGCGCGATACGCGCCGCTGGATCAGAGGTTTCTACTTCTGGACAACCATCGGGGAGCCTTGTATCCGCGTCACGAAAGCGTCGGGATATTTTTTGCGTGCGGCGACGAGTCCACGTCCGGCTTCCGCCTTGTCTTTGCCGGTGCAGATATAGTATTTGTAAAGTTTGCCGCTCTTGATATAGACGGGGTCATATCCGAGGAAGTCGTAGTCTCTCTTCCGTACCGGAGAGGCCGTGGCGAAGATCTGTATGCCCCAGAGTTCGCTCTGCTCCGCTGCTGCGGCTTCCGTTTCCGGCCCGGCCGCTTTGGCCGGTTTCGCATCTTCCGCGTCCGGAGTCGCCCCCATGCTGGAGTCGTAGCTCTCTTTATATGATTTGAACGCTTCGAAGAGGCGTCCCGCGAGTTCTTCACGCTTGCCCGGCTGGCGGAGCACTGCGAGGTCCGCTGAATTGGAAATGAATCCCAACTCTACAAGCACGGCGGGCATAGCCGTCTTCCAGAGCACGTAGAACGGATCTTGGGACACTCCCCTGTCGTTTTTGAGCGGCCCGCCTTTCAGCTGCATGCCTACCGTCTGCGCGAATTTGAGGCTCTGCTCAAGATGTGAGTTCTGCATCAGCACCATGAAGATATATGATTCCGGGTCCGACGGGTCGAATCCCTGGTATTTGGTGCTGTAGTCGTCCTCGAGCATTATTACCGAGTTCTCGCGCCGGCAGACCTCCATGTTGTTGGCGAACAGGTCGCGGTTCTTGTCGGATGACTGGCCAAGCACATGCACTGAAAACCCGTTGGGAGATTTGCGCTCCGCTGCGTTGATGTGGATGGAGATGAACAGGTCTGCTCCGGCGGCGTTGGCTTTCAGCGCCCTGTCGTCCAGGGTGATGTATTCGTCCTTGTCTCTGGTGAGTATGACCTTGACGTCCGGGAAGGCCTCTTTTATCCGGCCGGCGAGACGCCGGGAGATGTCGAGAGTGAGCGTTTTTTCGTAAGTTTTGCCGTCTGCGCTCACGCAGCCTGCATCTTTTCCGCCGTGTCCGGCATCTATTACCACGGTGGACAGTCCGAGACTGTCGGCTGCCACCTCCGCGCAGAGCAAAAGCGCGGCTGCAAGTATGCAGATTGTGCGTTTCAAATAAATGTGCTAATTTTGCAGGTTAGCAAATATACGAATTTTTCTTTCACTTGAGAAAGGCCGTACATATATTTATGGTGGTGCTGATGCTTTTGCTCAGCGTCAGCGTCTCGCAGGCACAGAGCCGTCGTCCGCGCGGAACGGCATATGGGGTGATGGTTCAGAAAAAGGTCGAACAGCCTGACTCCATGGAACTTGCCCGCCGGGATTCTGTCTATAGGGCGGATTCTCTCCGTCGTGCCGATTCCGTGGCCATGTTGGGCAAGAGTTCGCTTGAGAGGCCGGCTTTCTCCGCGGCGAAGGACTCGATCGTGGAGGTGTTCACCGGAGGACAGCGTAAAATCTACTACTACGGAGACGTCACCGTCAAGTATCAGGACATGGAGCTGTCGGCCGACTATATGGAGTACGACATGAAGACCGGGATCGTCTTCGCGCGAGGGAACTACGACAGCACTGAGGGGGAATGGATAGGGCGCCCTGTGATGAAGCAGGGGGACAAGACATATAATATGGAGGAAGTGCGGTACAACTTCAACTCCAGGAAGGCCAGGATCACCAACATGACCACCACCGAGGAAGAAGCCTCGCTTCACGGCACCAACATCAAGATGATGCAGGACGAGTCCATCAACCTCACCGACGGCAAGTATACGGTCTGCGATGCCGACCACCCGCATTACTACCTTGCCCTCACCAGCGCCAAGGTTGTCCGCAAACCCAGCCAGAAGACGATATTCGGCCCGGCATATATGGTGGTGGAAGATGTCAAGATACCGTTTGTAGGCCTTCCGTTCGGCTTCATACCCAAGCGGCCGCAGCGTTCAACCGGAATGCTCATGCCGACTTTCGGCGAGGAGGAGGCGCGCGGCTTCTATATGCGCGACCTCGGCATGTATTTCGTCTTCGGCGATTACCTTGACCTGTCCGTGACCGGTGACTATTTCACCTTGGGTTCGTGGGCTGTCAATGTCAACTCCCGCTATAAGGTGAATTACAAGTTCAACGGTTCGTTCTCGATGAACTACTCCAATGACCAGACGGGCGAGAAGGGTACGCCTGATTTTTTCCAGACCCGCAACTTCGGCGTGAAATGGTCCCATTCCCAGGACTCCAAGGCCCATCCGGGCTCCACGTTCAGCGCCTCGGTCAACTTCCAGAGCCCTTCCAACAACAGGTACAACTCCACGAACATCAACCAGGCAATCCAGAGCCAGGCATCTTCGTCCATCTCATATTCAAGAAACTGGGACGGCAGGTTCAACCTCAGCCTCAATGCCCTGCACAGCCAGAACTCGAGAGACTCCTCGTACACGTTCACTCTTCCGAACATAACGTTTTCCGTATCGACCTTCTACCCGTTCAAGAAAAAGGTGCGTGCAGGCAAGGAGAAGTTCTATGAGAAGATCTCTTTCGGCTACAGCACGGCCCTCCAGAACAAGATTTCTTTCAAGGCTTCGGAATTCGGCAAGCCGGGGATGCTTGACCGTCTGCAGAACGGAATGTCCCACAATTTCTCGATAGGCCTGCCTAACTTCCAGCTGTTGAAATATATCAGCGTGGCTCCGAGTGTCCAGTACGGGCAGAACTGGTTCTTCCGCAAGAACGAATATGTGTACAATCCTGAGACGGACAAGGTGGAGATGCAGCAGGGGCGCCAGTTCAGCACCCTGGGGATAACGCAGAACTACTCCTTCTCGACTTCGATGAGTACGCGCGTCTACGGAACCTTCAATTTCGGAAAGCAGAACAAGCTGCAGGCGATAAGGCATGTCATCTCCCCCTCTCTCTCCATGTCCCTGAGTCCGGAGAAAGGCACTTATGCCAACGGTTACCGCACGCTGTACTACACGGACAAATCCGGCACGGAGCAGGAATATCAGTATAATGTGTACTCCGGGCAGATGTACTCTCCTCCGGGGCGCGGCAAGTCCGCCACGGCGTCCCTGAGCATAGGCAACAACCTTGAAGCCAAGGTGCGCGACTATGCCGACACCACCGGAACCGGCACCAAGAAAGTGAAGCTCATTGACCAGCTGACGCTGAACACGAGCTATAATTTCCTTGCCGACTCCCTCAGGATGAGCACGGTGTCGATGTCCATGTCAACCACCCTTTTCAACAAGGTGTCCTTGAGCGCCAGCGCGGGATTTGACCCCTATGCATACGGAGAACGCGGCAGATACAACGCTTTCGCCGTTACAAGGGGACAGGGGCTCGCGAGGCTTACGAATGTCAGCACGTCGGCTTCCTATTCGATCTCCGGCAAGGGGACGATCAACGGCAACGACGGGTCCAAGACGCGCGAAGGCAGCGATGCCTCGGCTTCCGCTGCCGGCAATCTGTACCGGCGCAACTACTATCACCCTGTGACCGGAGAGTATATCCCGGAGGGATGGCTCTACTACACCAATCCAAACGCTCCGTGGAGCCTCAACTTCAGCGCCGTTTTCAGCCTTTCTCGCAGTTACTCCTATGATGCGGAGCTCGCCAAACTGCTGACCAATGACCGGTACAACGCCTCCCTGCAGGTCTCCGGCTCGCTCAAGCTGACTCCGAAGATGTCGATCAACGCCTCTTCCGGATTCGACTTCATCGCCAAGCAGGTCACATCCACCCAGATAAGTGCCACATACGACCTCCACTGCTTCAACATAGCCGTGAGCTGGGTTCCGCTCGGCACCTGGAAGTCCTATAGCTTCCGTATCGCCGCCAATGCGGCCGCCCTTGCCGACATCCTGCGCTTCAAGAAGAGCAACAGCTACTGGGACAGGTAACCTGCCCCGGCTTTTTTGCGCGGATAATAGGTTGTTACGAATATTTTGATTATATTTGCGCAGTGAATCATTCTCCCGCGTGGATCCACACCGGGTACAATCAAACTTATCGTTTATTTTATATGCCACACAGACTTTCGGAGCTGAGCGCAATGACTCGGGAGCAGCTTGAGTCAATAGCGACAGAACACAATGTCAAATCAATAAAGAAACTTGACGACGAGAATCTCGCCTATGCCATCATTGATGCCGAGGCCAAGGAGGAGTCGGTAAAACCGGCACCGGAGAAGCCAAAGGTACGCCGCGGCCGTCCGCCTAAGCAGAAGAGCGCGGCGGAGGCGAAGCCCTCGGATGGCGTGAAGCCTAAAGAGACGGAAAAACCATCAAACCAGGAGAAGAAAGCCTCTCCGGCCAAACCGGTAAAGGCCGCTCCGAAGCCGGAGCCGAAGGCGCAGCCGGCCGGGGATACTGCCGCCCAGCCTGCAGCCGCCCAGCCGAAGAAACGCGGCCGCAAACCTAAGAGCAAGCAGCCTGACGTGACCGCCCCGCAGCTTTTCCCGGCAGAGACGGGTGAGCCGGCTCCAGCCGCAGAAAAAGCGCTCCCGGCGGCGGCTCCTGCACCTAAGGCGCTTCCCGCTCCATCCGATACGGCAGCCAGGCCGAAGGCGGCGGAAGAAAAGCCCGCTGACCAGAACAAGCCGCAGCAGCCTAAGAGGATAGCCGAGAGCCGCTCGCTTGAGAAGGTCCTGGAGAAGGTGCAGGCCAAGGTCCAGGAGAAGGCCAATGAACGCGCGATGCCGCAGACACAGCAGGCGCCTCAGCCTCAGCAGAATGTCCAGCAGCGCCCGAAGCCGATTTATTACGACGGCACGGTGGAGGCCTCGGGAGTCCTCGAGATCATGCCGGACGGGTATGGCTTCCTCCGCTCTTCGGATTATAATTATCTCAATTCCCCGGATGACATCTATGTCTCTCAGCAGCAGGTCAAAATGAACGCCTTGAAGAGCGGAGACACGGTGACCGGCGAGATTCGTCCTCCGCGCGAGGGTGACAAGTACTTCCCTCTCGCGAGCGTGAAGTCCGTCAACGGCCGCACTCCGGAGTTCATCCGTGACAGGGTGCCGTTCGACTTCCTCACCCCGCTTTTCCCTGACGAGAAGTTCAACTTGCTCGGCAACGGACACGAGAAGGACAAGAGCTGCCGCATTGTGGACATGTTCTCCCCTATCGGCAAGGGACAGCGAATGCTGATCGTATCTCCGCCAAAGGCGGGTAAGACATTGCTGCTCAAGAGTATTGCCAACGCGATTGCCGACAACCACCCGGAAGTTTATGAGATTGTGCTCCTCGTTGACGAGCGTCCGGAGGAAGTTACCGACATGCAGCGTTCCGTGAAGGCTGAAGTGGTGGCGTCAACATTCGACGAACCGGCCGAGAAGCATGTGAAAGTGGCCAATATGGTCATCGAGAAGGCGCGCCGGCTTGTGGAGTGCGGACATGATGTGGTCATACTCCTTGATTCCATCACCCGCCTCGCCCGCGCCTACAATACGGTGCAGCCGGCATCAGGAAAGGTCCTCACCGGAGGTGTGGACGCCAATGCCCTGCAGAAGCCGAAGCGCTTCTTCGGTGCGGCGCGAAACATTGAAGGCGGCGGTTCGCTCACCATTCTCGCCACTGCCCTCACAGAAACCGGCTCGAAGATGGACGATGTCATCTTCGAGGAGTTCAAGGGCACCGGCAACAGTGAAATCCAGCTTGACAGGACTCTCGCCAACCGCAGGATTTTCCCGGCTGTCAACGTGCTCCTGTCCGGAACCCGCCGGGACGATCTCCTCTACCCTAAGGATCAGAGCCAGAGAATCTGGATTCTGCGCAAGCTGCTCGCCGACATGAACCCGACCGAGGCGATGAACTTCATGCTTCAGCTGATGGACGAGTACAAGACCAACCAGGATCTTCTGGACAACATGTCCAAGGTGTCGCCGCGCGATGCCAAGTATTACGACAATTTCTAAGCCGCTTCAGGCATGATATAAATAGAGAAAGCGCCCCGTTTGGAGCGCTTTCTTTGTTATGTGTTGTGGCTTGAGATTCTACTTGGTTCCGAAAATCCTGTCTCCGGCATCTCCCAGGCCCGGGACGATATATGCGTCCTTGTTGAGATGCTCATCCACGGCCGCCACATAGATGTCCACGTCAGGATGCTTTTCCTGCACTTTCTTGATTCCTTCCGGCGCCGCTACCAGGCACATGAGACGGATATTGGTGCAGCCGCGCTCCTTGAGCATGGTAAGCGCGTCGCAGGAACTTCCGCCTGTCGCAAGCATCGGATCGGTGACAATCACGAGCCTCTGGCTGATGTCTTCCGGGAGCTTGCAGTAATATACCACAGGGGTGTGGGTCTTCTCGTCACGGTAGAGCCCGATGTGGCCTACTTTCGCTACAGGTACAAGAGTCTGGAGCCCTTCGACCATGCCCAGGCCTGCACGGAGGATAGGGACTATGGCGAGTTTGCGGCCGCTGACTTTGTGTGCCGTCATCTTGCAGATCGGCGTTTCGATTTCGACTTCGGCGAGAGGAAGGTCGCGGGTGACTTCATAGCCCATAAGAAGTGCAATTTCCTTGAGAAGCTCGCGGAAATCCTTGGATCCGGTCTCCTTCTGTCTCATAATGGTCAGCTTGTGCTGGATCATCGGGTGGTCGATAACGTGTAATTGGCTCATAACAGATTGAAAATTTAAGTAAAGATACTACTTTTTTCGTAATTTTGTCTTATTGTATATTCTGTCAGTTACGATGCTACGTATTTATTGCAAGAACACAGGCACGTTCAAGGAATTCCAGGAAGGCTCCACGCTTCTGGACATGATTCCCGAGTTTGATTTCGAGCGCCCGTATGAGATAATTTCGGCCAAGGTCAACAATGTCTCCCAGGGGCTCAAATTCAGGGTGTTCAACAACCGTGACGTGGAGTTCCTTGATTACAGGACCTATGCCGGACGCAATGTGTACTGCCGTTCGCTGTGCTTCCTCCTCTGCAAGGCCGCGCAGGATCTTTTCCCGGGCTGCAAGGTCGTTATACGCCGCCCTATCTCCAAAGGTTATTTCTGCCGTCTGGACAAACCGGGCGGAGAATCCATGCACCGGGACGACATTGCGGCCATACGCGAGAGGATGCAGCAGCTTGTCGCCGCCGACACCCCGTTCCGCCGGCATGAAGTACAGGCCACCGAGGCCATATCGCTTTTTCGCGGGCTTGGTATGCCGGACAAGGTGAAACTGCTTGAGACATGCGGAGAGGTCTATGTAAGCTATTACACGCTGGAGGGCTTTGCGGATTATTATTGCGGCGCGCTTGTCCCGAGCACCGGGTATCTGAAGATCTGGAGTCTGGAACCTTATCACGGGGGAATGCTTCTGAGGGTCCCGGACCGCCATCATCCCGAGAACCTGGCTCCTTTCTACGAGCAGCCCAAGACCTTCGACGTCTTTGCGGAATCCATCAAGTGGAACCGGATAATGGGACTTGACAATGTGGGAGATGTCAACCTGGCCTGCCTCGGAGGCAAGGCATCGGACTTGATTCAGGTGGCGGAGGCGCTGCAGGAGAAGAAGATAGTCCAGATAGCCGAGGAAATCGACACAAGGCACAACTCTCCGGATCCAGTGCGGCTCGTGCTGATCACCGGCCCGACCAGCAGCGGCAAGAGCACCTTCTGCAAGAGATTGAGCGTGCAGTTGAAGGCCTGCGGTCTTTTGCCGATATCGTTCTCCACCGATGATTATTTCGTGAACCGTCTGGATACGCCGAAACTCCCCGACGGCAGTTTCGATTTCGACAATTTCGAGACGGTGGACCATGACGCCCTCCAGGCCGACGTGCTCCGGCTCCTAGCCGGCGAGGAGGTGGAAGTTCCCGAGTATAACTTCGTCACCGGCATAAGGGAGTACAACGGCAAGAAGCTCAAATTGTCTCCTGGCGCCGTGCTCCTCATCGAGGGTATTCATGCCCTGAACCCGGCCCTGCTTGACAAGGTGCCGGAATCCGAGAAATTCAAAATATTCATCAACACGATAACGAGCATATCCCTTGATGACCACAACTGCATCCCGACGAGCGACAACCGCCTGTTGCGCCGCATAGTGAGGGATTTCAACAAGGGGGCGTTCTCGGCCAGGGAGACGATTTCCAACTGGCCAAATGTGCGCCGCGCCGAGGTAAAATGGATTTACCCGTATCAGGAAGACGCTGACGTGCTGTTCAACTCCGCGTATCTCGTGGAATTCGCTGTGCTCCGCAACCACGCGGAGTCAATCCTGGCCACAGTTCCCAAGAACTGCCCCGAGTACAGTGAGGCGAGCCGCCTGCTGACATTCTTGCATTATTTTATTCCTGTGTCCGACAAGGAGATACCTGTCACATCATTCATGAAAAGCTTTATAGGATGATAAAGAATATTCCATCAGATTTTTCGCCCGAAGAGAGGAGGGATCGCGCGATGTCGCTTTTCCGTCAGGGTTACAATTGCTGCCAGTCGGTGATCCTGGCTTTTTCCGACCTGCTTTCCGGTGACATCACCGAAGAGCAGCTGGCTGTGCTCGGTTCCGGTTTCGGAGGCGGGATGGCACGCATGCGCGAGGTGTGCGGCAGTTTCAGCGGAGCCGTTATGATGGCCGGGTTCATCTCCCCTGCCTCGGATCCGTCTGTCAAGGAATCACGACGTGACAATTATGCGCTTGTACAGAAGTTCGCGGAGGAGTTCAGGCGGCTGAATGGCGGAAGCATAGTCTGCCGGGAGCTGCTCGGACTAACGCAGACGGCAGAGGAGGGACCGACGCCGTCTGAACGTACGCCGGAGTTCTATCGGAAACGGCCGTGTGAGCAGATAATAGGCAATGCCGCATTCATAGTGGCGGAAAGGATACTTTCGGACTCGGACAAATAGAAAATGGCTGCGCGGTGAGCGCAGCCATTTTGGTAATATAAGTAATTGGATTACTTGTTCATAGCCTCGTCTATCGCAACGGCTACTGCAACGGTAGCGCCTACCATAGGGTTGTTGCCCATTCCGAGGAAGCCCATCATCTCAACGTGCGCAGGAACGGAAGATGAACCGGCGAACTGTGCGTCAGAGTGCATGCGGCCCATCGTGTCGGTCATTCCGTAGGAAGCAGGGCCGGCTGCCATGTTGTCCGGATGGAGAGTACGGCCGGTGCCGCCGCCTGATGCTACAGAGAAGTACGGCTTGCCTGCAAGCACGCGCTCTTTCTTGTATGTGCCGGCTACAGGGTGCTGGAAACGGGTAGGGTTGGTTGAGTTTCCGGTGATGGAAACGTCCACGTTCTCTTTCCACATGATGGCCACGCCCTCGCGGACATCGTCTGCGCCGTAGCAGCGCACACCGCCGCGCACGCCGTCAGAGTACTTGGTCTCTGAGATGACCTTGAGTTCGCCGGTGTAGTAGTCGAACTGGGTCTGTACATAGGTGAAGCCGTTGATGCGGGAGATGATCTTGGCGGCGTCCTTGCCGAGTCCGTTGAGAATCACGCGGAGCGGGTTCTTGCGGACCTTGTTTGCCATCTCGGCGATCTTGATGGCGCCCTCTGCCGCTGCATAGGACTCGTGTCCTGCGAGGAACGCGAAGCATCCAGTCTCCTCGCGGAGAAGCCTTGCGGCGAGATTGCCGTGTCCGAGGCCCACCTTGCGGTCGTCAGCTACAGAACCCGGGATGCAGAATGCCTGGAGACCTTCTCCGATAGCTTCAGCGGCCTCGGCGGCGGTCTTCACGCCTTTCTTGATGGCGATGGCTGCGCCTACCACATAAGCCCACTTCGCGTTCTCGAAGCAGATTTTCTGGGTGTCCTCGCACATCTTGTACGGGTCGATGCCCTTGGCGTCGCAGATGGCCTTAGCCTCGTCGATGTCTTTGATGCCATATTTGCTGAGAGCTGCATTGATCTGATCTATGCGACGCTCGTAACTTTCGAAAAGTGCCATTGTCTCTTACTCTTTACGTGGGTCAATATACTTAACTGCGTCCTTGAAGCGGCCGTAGGTGCCTTTGGCTTTCTCTATGGCCTCCGGCCCGGTGGCACCGCCCTTGAGTGCGTCCATGAGTTTGCCGAGGTTGACGAACTCGTAGCCGATCACCTCGTTGTCGGAGTCGAGAGCCATCCTGGTGCAGTAGCCCTCGGTCATCTCAAGGTAGCGGCTGCCCTTTGCCTTCGTGCCGTACATCGTGCCGACCTGGCTGCGGAGGTTCTTTCCGAGATCCTCGAGAGATCCGCCGACAGGAAGACCGCCCTCGGAGAATGCTGACTGTGTGCGTCCGTAGACGATCTGGAGGAAGAGCTCGCGCATCGCCGTGTTGATGGCGTCGCATACGAGGTCGGTGTTGAGAGCCTCAAGGAGGGTCTTGCCCGGAAGGATCTCAGATGCCATTGCGGCTGAGTGTGTCATGCCGGAGCAGCCGAGGGTCTCCACAAGAGCCTCCTCGATGATGCCGTCCTTGACATTGAGAGTCAACTTGCAGGCACCCTGCTGAGGAGCGCACCAGCCGATACCGTGGGTCAGACCGGATATGTCCTTGATTTCCTTTGCGTGTACCCACTTGCCCTCTTCAGGGATCGGGGCGTTGGCGTGGTTGGCGCCTTTTGCGACGCAGCACATCTGCTGCACT
The DNA here is from genome assembly GCA_900541925.1 of uncultured Bacteroidales bacterium. Lineage (GTDB taxonomy): Bacteria > Bacteroidota > Bacteroidia > Bacteroidales > UBA932 > Cryptobacteroides. The sequence goes on from UQMB01000008.1 coordinate 99,205, forward strand.
TCTTTTGTGTAAATCATATTTGTATAAGTATGTATTTCGCAAGCGCAAAGATACTGAGAAACTAAGTATTTTGCAATGAAAATTTATTCGCTTATTTTTGTCTGATTGTCTGGCGGCAGGGCTGTTCCCTGCCTGTAATTTGAAAGGAGATGTTCGATTCATATGATGATACCATATTCGCGCCCGCAACTGTCCCCGGCACCGGTGCGATTGCTGTTGTGAGGCTCAGCGGCGGGCGTTCCCTGGAAGTCGCGGACAAGGTGGTCCGCGTGTCCGGGAGGGCGCTGCGTGACACTGAAGGCTACAGGATTCGCGTCGGGACTGTCTCTGATGAGGGAGGCGACGTGCTGGATGAAGTGGTGGTCAGCGTTTTCCGCTCACCTCATTCCTATACGGGCGAGGATTCCGTCGAGATCTCCTGCCATTCTTCGAGGTATATCGTGTCATCGTTGCTCAGGCTGCTCGCCGATGCGGGGGCGCGGCCTGCCCTGCCCGGGGAATTCACCCGACGCGCTTTCCTTAACGGGAAGATGGATCTTGCGCAGGCTGAGGCTGTTGCGGATGTCATTTCTTCGGCTTCGGCGATACAGCACCGTGTCGCTATGACTCAGCTGCGCGGCGGGTATTCTGCGGATCTTGGCCGCCTCAGGGCTTCCCTTCTGGAGATCGCCTCGCTTCTGGAGCTCGAACTCGATTTCTCGGAGGAAGATGTGGAGTTTGCGGACCGCTCCCGGCTGCGTTCTCTTCTGGAGAAGGCCCGGGGGCGCTGCTCTTCTCTGGCTGATTCGTTCAAGGAGGGCAACGCGATCCGGAACGGCGTGCCGGTGGCGATCATCGGCGTGCCGAACAGCGGAAAGAGCACCCTGCTCAACGCCCTCCTCGGGGATGACAGGGCTATTGTGTCGGATGTTCCCGGGACGACGCGCGATACGGTGGAGGACTGCTGTGTCATAGGAGGTGTGCTGTTCCGGTTTATTGACACGGCCGGAATCCGGGAGTCGTCTGATGTCGTGGAATCAGAAGGTATCCGGCGCGCGCTCAAGAAGGCTTCGCAGGCGAGAATCGTCCTGGGGGTCGTGGACGCTTTCGGGTGCGGTGCGGCTGGCGGCGACATCGCGGATGTGTCGGAATCCGTCCGCGCCCAGGTGAAGTTGATACTCGGGGCGGTGGATGTCAGCGTCCAGAAAGTCCTCATTCTGGTGTCAAAATCGGATAAAATAGAGGTTAACAAAATTGTTAACATTGTTAACGAAAGTGTTTTATCGTTTGGTATTAAACAATATGGCGTTAGTGTCGTGCCTATCTCGGCAAAAGAAGGTTTCGGGCTCGACAAATTGCGCATCGAACTGACTTCCATCGCTTCTCGCGGCATTTCGGAGGATGGTGTGACGGTGACAAACTCAAGGCACGCCGCCGCCCTCCGCTCCTCTGCCGATGCGCTCTCGGATGTGATCGCCGGACTTGACCGCGGCACCCCGGGTGACCTCCTTGCCGAGGATCTCCGCTCTGCCCTTGACTGTCTCGGCTCAATCACCGGCGAGATAAGCAGCGACGAAGTTCTCGGAGAGATCTTCGGGAGGTTTTGTATTGGGAAGTGATTGCCTGCTTGACATAGCTTAGAATTCGCAGTAATTGATTGAAAGAGAGTTGTTTAACCACGGCTCTCTTTTCATTTGCATTAGTCTGAAATATGCATTTTTCAGCCATTTCGAGTGCATTTTTGCCACAAATCAGCACCGCTGCTCCTTCCGGAACTGAAAATTTTCACCAACGTCACCGAGGTAGTAGATTTGTTGGACTCTATTGGACACAGTTGGACTACATTGGTCGTGATTGGACGGAAATTATTTTACCTCGCCCATATTACGGATTTGTCTCGTTCATTTCCAAACTCTTTGACGAAGGCACATCAAAGGCTCTGTTCGAGAAGTATCGCATTGGTACGTCCAATGAAGGATACACCATTTTGCCCAGGACATTGACGAGGCGGAAAAGTCATCTCCTACAACCCGGAAATCGACCACCGCATCAAAGATAACCGTTTCCCGCCGGTAATGTGGGTTCACACCAAGCTCAACTCTGTGCAACTGCTTCAGCAGGAATGGAGACTCTCCCAACACCTGTTTGGCTGACACCTACTTCCCCGCTCCCCTTATCTCGTCGACTTAGTCGAAGCCGAAAAGACCGTCGTCTGTTCGGCAGTCTTTCCAAAATGCCTCTGGCTGGCTACTGGTGGGCTCTCTCAGTTCAATGACCGTTTGAACGCCCTCCACGGCAGCAAGGTTGTGGCTTTTCCAGATCTTGGCTGGTTTGACAAGTGGGTGGTAAAGGTCCGAAATTATCAGACGCTCGACATTACCGTATCCGATTACCTGGAGAGTATTGCTCCAAACGAGATGCTGGCGATGGGAGCGGATCTGGCAGATTGGGTGGTGGAAATGAGGGCGAAATAGAGGGCATTTCCCTTAGGAAAATAAGTTTTTGCTGATTTATAGCGGATTATCCAAGGAAAAGTGTAACTTTATCTTGCTTAAGCAAGGTAATAACACATCGCAATATGAATGCATTTCAGTATTCAAGTACCATATCAGACTTCTTCAACAAGAACAAGTCAGAAGATGAAATTGTACACATCTTGACTGAGAATAATGATTTCTCATCAGCGCGTCGTACAACAATGGATTCAACAATAAAATAATTATGAACAATAGTTTTACACACAGTTTATTTCGCATGTCTGCCGTATTGTATGCACATAACAACAATGAGGCAATTTCGCAAAGACAGATTATAAGAAAGGTAATAGAAGATGCTCTTCTTCAATATAATAAGAATGATATCACTGAAACAGAGCTTTCTTCTTTTATTGAAGAAAATTACCATCTAAGTATTAGCGAAAATGAAATACTTGGCACAATAAATGATAGAAAATTCTATGATGATTTTAATGTATATAAAGAAGAAGAGAAAACGCTAATAAATTTAGCGCAAAAAGGGTTCATGCTTTATCACAATTGGCAGCAAACGAGAAGTCTTTGCCAAACTATATAAGTGATTTTCTTTTTGAAGATGATAAAAAAGATGAAAAGTGTGAGACATTATTCCGTTTTCTTTATACTGTTTTCACCACAAATCTTGAGGGATATAAGCTTCTACTTAAAGAAAAAACCGTATTTCAACCCGACGGATCTACTTTTTCAGATGAAGATAAAGAGTTAATTAACGCTTTTCTTGATTGGGACAACCCTGGGAAGAACAAAGCAATCTACAATCTTGCTAGTTATGCCCTAGAGTATTGCATGCTCACAAATGACAAAAACACAACACTTGACTTACAGAGTCTAAGAAATAAAGAATTTTACCTTGATACTAACATCCTATTTAGAGCTATAGGATTGAATGGTGAAGATCGTAAAGAAAGAACTTTAAGATTTCTTTCGAAATTTAAGGATGTTAAAGAGACCTTAAAGATAACCTCAGAAACTAGGCTTGAGTTTACAGAGTCGATAAATTATTATATTTCAAAATTAGAAAAAGCAGAACAGAAAGCCTCGCATGTTAGTTCTAAGATTTATGTCGAATATGTTGACATCGATGGTATTTTCAAAGCATATCACAAATGGAAACTCGCAAGACAGAATGCATCTCCAACTTTGTTTAAAGCCCATTTAATGTCAGTATATCAAACATTGTTGGACGAATATCAAATTGAAGTAGATTGTCTGAAACCATATGAAGATGATGAACAGGAAGATTTATTAAAAGGCTATTCATCTCAAATATACGAAGCTTCAGGAGATAACAAACAAAGATTTGCAGCGGAACACGACGCAAAGAATATTCTATGGATAGAAAAGCTAAGATCTGTAACTAGTAACAACATATTCAACACCAAAGCCTTTTTTATTTCATCTGATCAGCATCTAAGAAGGTGGGATTATTATAGGAACTCTAACAATGTTCCCATTGTAATGTTACCTAGTCAGTGGTTGTCGCTCATCTTGAGATACATGGAAAGAAGCGATGACGATTATAAAAGCTTTGTTTGTTTCTTAAATATCAAAACCAGCAAAACAATTATTGGAGAGGAACAGATGCAATATATCATATCTGGGATTGGAGAAATGACGACTGACATCAACAAAGAAAGATATATTGTCAAGTCTTTTATCCAAGATGAGTTTGAGAATGGAATTAATGATTTAAACGGAGAAGAATTAGCAGAAAAAGCAAGAAATTATGCTGAATCATTAATCGAAGATGAAAATGACTCACTAAGAAAAGCAAACGAGGATCAGAAAACGCTTATAGAAAATTTACAAAAAGAGATAGCAGCTAATCAAAACAACAACGAAAAAGTTACAAAAGAAAAAACAACTCAAGACAAAACCATAAAAGAGCAAGAATCTACAATATCTTCACAGAATACTACAATTGATGAGCTTTCAAGAGAGAACAAGAAGTACAAATTAGATAATTGGAAAAGACCACGCTATATCGGGTGGACATTATTACTACTACTGTGTATTGGCTTCATAATACTATCACTTGGATTCCAAAATTGGGATTATAATCCATGTAAAATGTTAATTTTATGGATAGATAGTTTAAGTAGCGACACTCAGAAGGAAATAGGAAAATGGCTAGTTCTGCTTCCTTGTGGTTTTGCAATTTACATAATTAACCAGTTGTACCATTTATGGAAGACAAATGAATTGCCATCTAATTAGCCGTTTTAGACTTTGACGGAGATATCTATCTTCATTAGTGTCCGGTAAAAAATCATAAAGGCTCTTTGAAAACATTGAAAGTTAGGCAGTTATAGAGTTTTTTGAGTCAACCGATTTGAATATATCTTTGCCAGACTAACGTAGAATGGCATATGAATAAAGGGAAATACGTGCTCTCTCAGCTCCTATACTTCCTTGATCGCAACGATTTCAACTATCTCGCATGGAAATATGGTGGTGACAAATATGTCAAGCAGTTCACCTGCTATAACCAACTATGCGTATGGATGTTCGGTCAGCTATCCAACCGTGAAAGTCTTCGAGATGTTGTTCTGGAAACCCAAGCTCACGCGTCTAGGGGATACTACCTTGGATTTGGAAAGCATGCTGCCAAGAGTAGTCTCACAGATGCCAATACGAAGCGTGATTATCGCATTTTCGAGGTCAAAACTCTTCTTAATCGACAAAATTACCCAAAAAAGCGCCTCTTATCCGACAAAACTGCTCATTCGGGCATTTCACGAGATTATTATTGTAAAAAATTTCATTCTTAAAAATGCAACATGGCAGTCTTTGATAAGAATTCGTCATGAGCACCTATACGTCGCCAAACTTTCTTGACGGCATCACATAATATGCATATATGTAAGCTATATATGGCTTATATTTGTCCAATTACTTCAGAAACGGCATTCAAACATTTTCCATTTGCTTGCGATATTGTACAAAATTTGTCTTACTCTGCAAGTAAATAGAACAAATACGTAAAACCATGAGCATTGCAGACTGGATAGAAGGACTGGCTCCGAGCAGCCGATACACATTCTCCAAAGAGGATGTGCGGAAGGCTTTTCCCTCGATGTCCGCCACTACCGTCGCCACGTCCTTGCACCGCGCCGTGGCCAACGGCCGGGTCTTCTCCCCTTGCCGCGGTTTTTATGTGGTCGTACCCGAGGAGTACCGTTTATGGAAGGCAGTGCCGCAGGAAGTGTCTCTGGACCGGATGATGCAGTATCTCCAGCGGAAATACTACGTCGCACTGCTTAGAGCCGCTGAGCGCCACGGAGCAGCGCACCAGGCACCGATGGGCTTCCAGGTGATGGTTGAGCCGCCTGTTCGGACTGAAAACTTATTCCAAGTCGCTCAAGCGCTTCATTAAGGCCGCCGTATGGTATCCTGATGAAGAGGATAGGACTAAGTGGCAAATTTACTTCAGCTCTGCAACCGGCCCCACAAGTTATTGACAAACTTTTCAAAGAACTGGTTTTATTTACTGACAGGGCCGCTTAGGACCTGAAAAAATTAACGAATTATTGTTATTATTCAACGGGGTTGTTTTCCGTTGAAAATGAACACCCCGTTAGACATCCCCATTCGATAAACCACCTAGATCAACTTTGTATTCTATCGGCGCCGCCGCACCTTTATCCAAGAACATCACCATATAGACCGGCACATAAGTAATTCGACCACCGACTGATAGATTGTCATTGTTCAACACCAGTGCTTCCTGGATATCATACTCATCGCAATCCATAATGTTGGCGAGGGCACGATGGTAAGTATAATCCTTCCCGGACTTGACCTCGATGGGAAGAATCCTGTCCCCCTGCTCTATGACGAAGTCCAGCTCTCCCCTCTTCTTGCTGTTGTAGTAATAGGGCTCCAGACCGTGTGCGACAAGTTCCTGCGCCACAACATTCTCATAGATAGAACCGAAGTTGATGTCCTTATCGCCTTTGATAATCCGCATCTGGATGCCGTTGGCATATTGGGCTGCCAGTAGACCAATGTCGCTGAGGAAGAGCTTGAGAAGGTTGCGGGCGCGAGACAGCAGCAGAGGGACCTTGGGCTCCTCTACACTATACACTGGTATGGCAACACCAGCATGCTTCAGCCAGAGGAAGCTGTTCTCATAGCGTTCATACTTAGCATTCTCGTTGAGGCGCTTGAGGATAAAACGCTTGTTCTTGGCATTGAGTTCCGGCGGAATCAGGTTGAATATCTCCTCGATATACAATTTATTATCCGGATCGTACTTGGCTATATCCTTCTTATAAAGTTGAATAATCTCTTGCTGTACCGCCAACACATCCCGCAAGTTATTACTTTCAAGATACTTGCTGACCGCTGCCGGCATACCCCCTACAATTAGGTAGAGCCGGAACAGCTCCATCATCTTGTTATGTATGAATCCATCGACCGGAATCCTTTTCGTCCAGGCATCTTTTAGCGTGGAAATAACATTTTCATTGATTCCCACACAAGTAATGAACTCTTCGAAATCCAACGGAAACATCTCCTTCACGCCCATATAGCCGACAGGGACTGAACGGATATCTTTCAATTCCACACCGAGCAGAGAGCCACTCAAAATATAGCGATATGAGCCTTCATCCACCAGAAACTTGATGGCGGTCACAATATTCGGACACTCCTGAACCTCGTCAAAGAATATCAGCGTGTCCCCTTTTATCATTGGCACATTCGTGATGGTCGACAAACGCATCAGTATGTCGGCGCTTCCCTTAGCATCCTTGAACAATCCAACGACATCGGGATTCTCGATGAAGTTGATCTCGATGAAACTCTTGAAAGTCTTGCCGAACTCGCGGATGGAATAGGTCTTTCCGACTTGTCGTGCACCCGTTATCAGCAATGCATTAGAAGATTTTTGGTAATAATCTTTTAAATAACTGTCTATCTTTCTACTAAGCATACCACATCTTTTTTCTAACGCAATTTATGGACAAATTTCCACTTTTCCAAAGGAATTATGAGGATTCCTTCCACTTTTCCAAAAACAAGGGGGAGAAGCGCCGATAGTTTCGTGAAAGGCATCGACTTTATCCCTGCATTCCTATATACATCCATTAAAGTAAAGTCAAAATAAGGGAAGAGACGAGATGGCTGCGCCATGAAGAAATGGCTGAAGCTGTTTCTTCTTTTTCCGCAAATTGTTGTATATCATAAAATTACCATCTACACAATATGACATTTAAGACACATCACTTAAACAAATACTAAAAGTAGAAGCACAAACTTTAACCTAAATTTTTCAGCTATAACGTATATTCTTTCAAATGAATTCGAAGAAATGACGGGTTCGGCCAAAGGCGTGACCGCCGCAAAGGTTTGCAGCCGTAAGTATATTCTTAACAAAGCTACTGTTGATTCTGTAAAAGTCAGCTATCAATCCTCAGCGAAATCCATTTTTAAGCAGCTCTCCAAGAACTGGAAATCCCTCACCAATACGCAGATTCTCGCATGGAATACGCTTGCTCTCTCAGCCTAGTAAACGAATTCTCGATACCTCTGCCAAACTCACTGATTCTAACTCTACATGGATTGTGTATTGTGGTGCCACTACAGTTGCCAGTCCCACGACTATCGAAGGTGTCGAGGCGCCAGACGACGTAACTCTAACTATCAGCACCAGCGCAATGACTCTACTATTCGCAAGCGTCCCTTCTTTTGTAGCCGATATAAAACTCATCATCCTGACATCCGTATTTCAGAGCAACGGTGTTGTAAGGCTGCTTTATTCGCTGATCCTTACACTCCTGTAGCCACTACGATGGATATCAAAGCCTATTATGACGCCAAGAACGGTGCACCTACCGCCGATACAAAGGTCTTCTTATAGTGGTTCTACGTCAAAACCATCACCGATGAAAAGTCAGACGAAATGATGGGTTATGCACAACTCGCAGAGTAAATCTTAACCTAACGATGAAACGACTACCGGCCCTGCAGAGATGCACGTTCGGTAGTTTTCATAAAAGACATAATATTTTCCATTTTTTTGCTTTGGCATATAAAATTTATATGTAATTTTGCATATTACATCAAACTTTTGAGCTTTGGGCAAAAAATTAAATAGAATAAAGATAGTTCTCCATGAATGCGAAAAGACTAATCGGTGGCTTGCCGAACATATAAATGTAAACGAAAGTACTGTCTCAAGGTGGTGCACAAATGATGCGCAACCGTCAATTGAGACATTAGATGAAATCGCAAAAATTCTTCATGTTGACATTAGAGAACTTTTACAAAAAACTAAATAGAAATTATGGCACGAGCAGATTTAATCGTCGAACTGGTTAAATACGGAATGAACGGGGATAAAACAAAATTTAAAAAAATTTCCGAAGCCATCATTGCCGAAGAACGTCAGAAAAACCACTCTATTCTTGCCGACAAAATTGAATTTGAAATTCGAGCATATAGCGCGAGTCACGAATCATCAAGATTTAGCCCTATAACGAGAAATTTGGAATCTTCTGCAGAAGGTTTTATTACTGAAATAGTCCCTCAAAAAACGTTTAAGGATCTTATCCTCCCAAACGATGTAAAAGATTGCTGCGAAAAGTTTATTGAGGAACATATGCGTGCTGATTTATTGCGCTCATATGGTCTTGAACCAAGAAATAAGGTATTGTTTATCGGTGCTCCTGGCAATGGAAAAACTTCACTTGCAGAAATAATTGCCAATGAGTTGATGGTTCCATTGTATGTTGTCAAATACGACAGCATTATTGGCGCATATTTAGGAGAAACAGCCTCCCGTTTAAGGAAGCTCATTGAATACGCAAAGACACAAAGGTGCGTTTTGTTCTTTGACGAATTTGAAACTATTGGCAAAGAACGTGGAGATCAGCACGAGACAGGAGAGATAAAAAGAGTCGTCAGCTCACTCCTGCTTCAGATGGATTCGATACCAAGTTATGTAACAATAATTGCGGCCACAAATCATCCAGAGCTCCTCGATAAAGCGGCGTGGAGAAGGTTTCAGATGAGATTGGAGCTACCTATGCCTACGCGTGCTAACATTGTCAACTGGCTTGTTGATTTTGAGAACAAACATGGCATTCATTTAAATTACGCATATGAAACTCTGGCGAAAAAATTATATGGTGCCAATTTCTCTGAAATTGAAGAATTTGGCCTTTCAGTGGTGAGAAGATATGTGCTTGGCCTTCCTAACGACAATATGCGCTCAATAGTTAACGATGAGCTTAAACGTTGGTCAATATCCAATGCTAAAATTGATAAAGAAGTAGAATCGAAATAACATGGCAAATTACCCTATTCTAGTCTTTCCAGATCGAGATAATAATGTTCAAAGGGAAAGACGGTCTCCTCGTCCAATACCGCATGCTGTAGGACCATCAGCCTCTCGCCAAGAAGAAAGACTTGGCCCGAAATTTCAGGTTCTTCAGGACACTTTTAGTGCCAGAAGAGCAAGATTGGCTTCATCCGCCGACGCAATTGACCCTGAAGAAGTTTTGGTCCTTGAAACTGTAGGAAGTGTGAATGATTTTATTAACGCTGTTAAAAGAGTTGAAGGACTTGATTGGTTAGGCGATTTTGACACAGAAGAATGTGATCAAGATGATGACTTTCACATGTGTGTCGGACAAAATTATGTTGAAGGGCAATTAACTGATGGAAAACTGTATTTAATCTCTTCCAATAGTCAGGCTCTTTCTCAACTTTTACGTTTATGGACTCTTTACCAGCGTGGGGAACAATTTGATTATGGTTTGTCAAAGTTTAGAAATGTATTTTCACTGTTAAGGACGATTAGACCTTGGGGAATTGACGACAGAATTCCTCCGGAGGTTATAAGGTCATTTGATGCTATACTTCAAGAGAATCATGGCAGAGATGTAAAAGTAGAAATTGAATTATGGCACAGAAGCAGCCCTGCTATTAGAGAGCAAAAGATACGCGAGTGTCATGACTTAATTCTTAAGAATGGTGGAAGTATACTTGCGCATTGTGATATACCCGAAATTGAATATACAGCATTTCTCGCATCATTACCCTGTGAATTAATCAGAGATGTCGTAACACGAACAGATTACCGTCTATTTTCTTTTGATGGAATTATGTTTGCAAAACCTCAGGGGCAAAGTATATTTCGAAGTGAGCCTCTCCCCCCAGAGTCTTTATTGACATTTCATGGCAAAGAAGAAGAGGCTCCAGTAGGAGATCCAATTGTCGGTATTTTTGATGGAGTTCCATTAATTAACCATTGTGTATTAAAAGACAGAATTATTTTTGATGATCCGGATGGTTTTGAAGACGATTATGCTGTCGAAGGAAGAGTACATGGAACAGCTATGTGCTCATGTATCATTAAAGGCGACATTGGAGATAATCTGCCATATATCGGTAGCCCTTTATATTTGCGTCCAATTTTTACTTTGACTGAATTCAACGGCAAATATTATGAGCAAATGCCCAATGTGTTGCCAGCTGATTTTATTCATAGAGCTGTAAAGAGAATGTTTGAAGGAGACAATGGAGGTGATCCAGTTGCTCCATCTGTAAGAATAATTAATTTCTCTGTTGGAATTGAAGACTATCATTTTGCCGGCAAAATGAGTCCTCTTGCACGCATGCTTGATTGGCTGAGTAATAAATACCACGTTCTTTTTATTGTAAGTGCTGGAAATAGCGAGGATAGTATACCAACATACTTAAATAGCTCGCAATTATCGGCTTTATCGCAAGATGAGATTGCAAGACTGTTCTTTTTGAATTCGCTTACCAATATAAAAGAGCATTCCCTCCTATCTCCTGCTGAATCTATTAATAGTATTTCTGTTGGAGCTCTTCATGATGATTCGGCAGGAGCATTCATTCCTGCTAATTCAATAAATCCATATAATTCAATTGTTCCAAGTACCTATACGTCATTCGGCAATGGCTTGAATCGTTCTATTAAACCAGAAATTGTAGAAAAAGGTGGTCGATTAATATATCAAGATATGCCATATAATGGTTTCCTTATTAAAAATCATAATATTATGCGAGCACCAGGTATAATTGTTGCCCATCCGGATACTACTTTGAGGAACAACGCCAGAAGGCAAGGAACAAGCGAAGCCGCTGCATTAACAACTAGAAAAGCTTATTATTGTTATAAAGCCATTCAGCAATTGGAATCGAGATATCATGATATTATGGATTACTCTACCGAGATAATCAAAGCCATGTTAGTCCACGGTTGTTCGTGGAGGCAAATTGAAAATAACATAGATTCTCTTCTTCCTACCTCCTTAAATAAGACTCAGAGAAAAAAGATCAAGCGGAAGATGATTGGTTATGGAAAGAGCGAAATACAAGTATCTACATATTGTGAAGATAATTACGCGACTGTTCTTGGTTACGGGGAAATAGGTGAAGACGAGGGGCATGAATATAGATTCCCATTACCAATATCTCTTGCTTCAAAAGCTTGTAAGCGCAAACTCACAATTACATTAGCTTGGTTCTCCGATATTAATTGCAAATCAGCCAGATATAAAGGTCGGAAAATATGGTTTAAACCCACCAATAATGAAATAGCTGATAATCGCCTTGATAACAATTCTTTAGACTGTGTTAGAGGAACAGTCCAACATGAAGTATTTGAAGGAAAATCGGCAATCCCTTTTACTGACGATGACGGATTTGTAAATATCCAGGTATTTTGTACAAAAGACGCTATCAGTAATCCTAGCATAAAATCAAAATACGCTCTCATTGTAACCATCGACACAGCGCCAGGAGATTCAATTCCTGTATACACTGAAGTGGCCAGTAAAATTAATATTCAGGTTCAAGTTCCGAATACCATTTAATTATTGTACGAGACTGTAAACTAAAGTGTGTCAAGTAAAGGGAAGAAAAGAGATGGCTGCGCCATGGCTAAATGGTTCCAGCTGTTTTTTCTTTTGGCTGCGAGACTTATTAAGCAACCCGAAGGCAAAGATCGGCCCAAACGCCCCTCCGGCCTACCCAAGATGCCAGCCAACAGTCCCGAAAATATCCGTGAATCCACTCTCGATTTTACAGCCCGTTTTGGCGAAATAAATCCCGACATGAACTATCTTTGCAGACGGGGTCTGTCGGGGCCCGAAAGGGCTGTTTTTGCCCCATTTCCCCTCTGTTCGAAGGGAGTCGATGAAAAAAATCGTTAAATCGACGATTTTTTGCGAAAAAACAAGTAAATTTTTGAGATTCCTATCTTTTAAGCCGTAAACTATTGATAGTCAACAGGTATTTGATAGTGCATCGGAAGTGATGCCCTAACAACTAACAATAACAGAAAATAACGACTGATTGCTTAAGTAATACGCGAAACTTTCTCCGGTATCATGAAGATAAGAGGCGAAGTTTGATGATGCGACAAAAAATGCTTATTTTCGTCGCAGAATTTGCGACGTTATTCGCTGATAATCGCCGCATATAAAACATCAAATGCCATGTATTTACACGAAAGGGACAATTGGACTGCGTTTAAATGGGATGCGACATCGCTTACAGCGATATTGGAAGAGGTCAGCAGAAAGCAAGGACTTCTCTACGGTAGACTCTCATTGCTGGGCTTCGACAGCAAGCTCAAGGCTATGGCGGAAAACCTCACCTACGATGTTGTCTATTCATCTGAAATTGAGGGCGTCCGTCTTAATGTTGACGAAGTGCGCTCTTCCATTGCCCGAAGACTCGGCATAGAGAACGTGAAATACACAGCTCCCTCGCATTATGTAGACTCGGTTGTGGCTATATTACTTGAAGCAATGAGGGATTACTATCAGCCGTTGTCTAAGAAGAAACTATGCGCATGGCAGGCTGCGTTCTTCCCGTCAGGATATAGCGAGGGGGCTCAGATCGAAATAGGCAAGTACCGCACCCACGAGGAGCACATTGTTTCCGGGATGATGGGACGTGAACGGATTCACTATATTGCTCCAGCGCCTGATCGTGTAGAGGAAGAAATGAAGAAATTCCTGGAGTGGTTCAACAGGGACACAGAAGAAAGCTCCGTGGTACGCTCCGCAATCGCACACCTGTGGTTTGTGAGCATCCACCCGTTCGAGGATGGCAACGGCCGTCTTGCGCGCATTCTGTCCGACATTCTGCTGGCCCGTGCCGACAAGAGCGAGTTCCGTTTCTACAACATCTCCTCACAGATCAACAAGGATAAGAATCATTACTACAACATTCTAGAGAAGACGCAGCGTGGAGATGGCGACATCACTGAGTGGATTCATTGGTACGCCACTACCCTATCCCTGGCACTCGATGAGGCGGAGACCGTAGTAAGCACTATCTTGAACAAGAGTTTCTTCTGGCAAAAGGCTGCCACTGTTGTCATGAGCCAGAGGCAGAAAGATGTCTTGAATATGTTCTTGGACGGTTACGAGGCCAAAATCAGTTCTAAGACATGGGCTTCGCTTGCGAAGTGTTCAAAGGATACAGCAATCCGCGATATCCAGGACCTCGTTGGGAAGAATATCCTTCGTGAGGACATTCCTGGAGCCAAGCGACCAAGTTATTCCATCATCTATGATCCGGAGGATCTCACCATGTTCTTCACAGACGTCAGAATTGAGGAGCAAAATGGTTACCCGTACCTTCTTGCCACTTATAAAGGTAAGCTGCCAGTGAGTGAGAGAATCCTTCCTCTCGATGCCAAGAGATTCCGCATTGGGGACATGTCAGTAGAGAGCCTGCTGGCAAAATACTGCTCATATATCAAAATTAATTGACCCTTTCCGCCTTGCCGATTTCCATTATTTCGCATACCTATGTACAAGCCGGTTGACATCATCATAGATGACTTCGGGATGAAGCCAATCGATGGACAACAACAGAATGACTTCGAGCAAATCCTTGATGACAGGTACAAACGCAAAGCCCTCATCATCTCCAGCCAACTGCCGGTATCAGACTGGCATGCACTCTTCAGAAACGAACTGATAGCGGATGCTTCCCGAAATGGTGTCCGTATTGACAAGACTGCAACATCTGATATCCTCATAAGCCGAGTAATGGTCCAAATATAAGTCACGTAACCCAGATAGGGGAAGCACTGCTGCGCTCCACACTTAAAAAAATGCGCTTTCCTGTGCCTTCTGGCCATCTTCCTGCGCTGCTTTCAGGCACATCGAACGGCCTTTATCGGAAAAACCATGTAGTGCTGGGGGAAATGCGGGCCAATCGGACAGCTACTGCGAAGCAAAGCGTGGTGGCTATGAATAATGCAGGCTAAAGAGTGGGAACTTGACAAAAAAGTGGTTGTTTCCAAAATGGAAATAACCACACCGCATGGTGCTATGAACAACAAGTTCTAGACTCATATTGTTGATTTTCATCATCTTGACGCGATAATTGTCATTGGCTATGGTATCTTCATCTTATTGTTCTCCTTTCTTCGATTGTTCAATTTGTTTCTCAATAATTGCTTTCACCTGTGCAAAAGAGACCGGTGTGAAATCGTTGTTGTCCACTCCGACATCATATTGTGTCGGGAGAAGCATACTCAGCCTGGGCGCATCCTTTCCGGTATTGTTTCTGCTTGTATGCACGTGTCCGAAAAGCTGCCATGTACCATTGTATGAGCCGCCATAACAAAGGAACGGACAATGATTCAGATATATCTTCTGTTTATCTACTTCGATATACATCTGCATTGATATATGCTCGAAGTATTTCGTATAATTTTGCCTCAGGTTCTTGATGTCGTGGTTGCCGAAAATAAGGTATATTTTCCCGTTCAGCCGGCTCAGTACATTTATCCATTCGGCAGAACCTCCCAGGCAGAAATCTCCCAGGTGGAATACAATATCTCCTGACCTACCACGCGGTTCCAGTTGGAAATAATTGCTTCATTCATGTGTGACACATCCTTGAAAGGTCTGTTGCAGAACCTGATGATATTGGCGTGGTTGAAGTGAGTGTCGGATGTAAAGAACACCCTGCTTCCATCAAATTTAAAATTCATAATTTTCCTGTTTTCCGCAATGGGACACCCATTTCAGCAATTAGCTGAGATGATATTGAG
>UQMB01000009.1 GCA_900541925.1 uncultured Bacteroidales bacterium
ATAGTACTTCTTTTGTAATTCTGAGCGTAATTTCATGATGATTGTCTCTTTTTTTTGAGTCAACCATTTTCAGTCCAATACACCCCTGCCGGACTTCCCCGGCACCGCATCCTGCCTCGCGGCTCATCGCTTGGCCTTGAAATACGAGCTCACGAGTTCCGAACACTCGCCGGAGAGAACTCCGGACACCGTGACAGTCCTGGGATGCAGAAGAGACGGGGAGAAAAGGGAGAAGCCGCGTTTAGGATCCGCAGCCCCATAGACAAGACCGCCGAGCTGCGCCCAAAAGAGAGCGGCCGCGCACATCGGGCACGGCTCCACCGTGACATATAAAGTGCAGTCATTGAGATACTTCCCTCCGATCGCCTCCGTGGCGGCGGTGAGGGCAATCATCTCGGCGTGGGCCGTGGGATCGTGCAGACGCTCGGTCATGTTATGCCCACGCGCTATAATGCGCCCACGGCACACCACCACCGCCCCCACTGGCACCTCATCCTCTTCTATGGCGGCCTGCGCCTCGCGCAGCGCCTCACGCATATATTTTTCGTTGTCCTCCATCAGACGAGCCTGGATAGAATGTCATCCCAGACCTGACGCTTCCCGGTCTCATTGAGAATCTCGTGGCGCATGCCCTCGTAGAGCTTGAGGTCCGTGTTCTTGTATCCGACCTGCTTCATGAGATCCACAGCCTTGCCTATCGCCTTCTCGCTGATCAGGCACGGGTCCTCGGCTCCGGAGATGAAATGCACCGGCAGTTCCGGATTGATCAGTTTCCAGCCCTTGCGGGAATAGCAATCCTTCATCAGGGCCGTGAGATTCGAGAATCCATTGGCCGTGAACTGGAACATGCAGAGCGGATCGCTGTGGTATTCTTCCAGAGTCTGCTTGTCGGAGCAGACCCAGGCCACCGGGTAACCCTCCTGGGCGAACGGCGCGTTGAACGACCCGAACGAGAGTTTCTGAAGAATCTTCGGCCTGCTGTGCCCGCCGGCGAACAGGGCGAAGCAGTCGGCAAGGAACTTCCCCGCGCTCTTGGCGGGATTGTCACTAGGGCAGCCGCAGACGAAGAGCGTGTCGATCATGCCGTCATACCGCTTCGTGAACGAGCGGACGACCATGGACCCCATGCTGTGCCCGAGCAGAATGTGCTTCAAGGACGGATACTGCGACTTCGCCCAGTCCGACACCACCCTGACATCCTCCACCATGGCTCTCCATCCGCCCTTATACATGAAGCCAAGGTCGTCGGGAGTCTTGACGGATTCCCCGTGCCCGCGGTGGTCGTGGATGACGCAGACATATCCGTGAGCGGAAAGGTACTCCATGAACGGGATATATCTTTCCTTGTGCTCGCACATTCCGTGCACTATCTGGAAAACGCCCTTCGGGGAGCCCTCCGGCTCGCTCACGAGCACGGCGAGGCTGAGGTCGTCGGCAGAAGCTTTGAGTTTCAGTGATTTCATCGGCTGTGTGTTTTGGCTGCAATTTAGACATAAAATTCGGGATTAGCAGTATCTTTGCCACATGAGCAGATATATCTTGTCAGTGGACCAGGGAACCAGCAGTTCCAAGGCCATAGTTTTCGACGATCACGGACACCAGGTAGCGATGTGCTCCAGGGAATTCACCCAGCTCTTCCCGCGCCAGGCGTGGGTGGAGCAGAACCCCCTGGACATCCTGTCCTCGGTGCGCGCGGCGGTCAACGAAGCCGTGGCGCAGGTGCGCGATTGCGAGATCGCGGCCATGGGCATCACCAACCAGCGCGAGACGACCATTGTCTGGGACGCCGCCTCCGGCAGGCCGATCTGCAACGCCATAGTATGGCAGGACCGCCGGACAGCCTCCTTCTGCGACTCGCTCAAGGCAAAGGGCCTCACGGAGATGATCCAGGCCAAGACGGGACTGGTCATCGACGCCTATTTCAGCGCCTCCAAGATAAGATGGATACTCCAGAATGTCCCTGGCGCCCGCAAGAAAGCCCAGGAAGGCAGGCTCCGCTTCGGCACTGTGGACAGCTGGCTCATCTGGAACCTCACCTCCGGCAAGGTACACGCCACCGATGTGAGCAACGCCTCCCGGACAATGCTGTTCAACATCAACACCCTCGCATGGGACAGAGAACTGCTTGAGCTGTTCGACATCCCGGAATCAATGCTGCCGCAGGTGCGTTCATCCGACTCGTTCTACGGGGAGGCCACGGTGCTCGGGCACAACATCCCCATCACCGGGGTCGCCGGGGACCAGCAGGCCGCCCTGTTCGGGCAGATGTGCACGGAAGAAGGCTCGGTGAAGAACACCTACGGCACAGGCTGCTTCCTCCTGATGAACTGCGGCAGCAAGCCCATCCTCTCCGAAAACAGGCTGCTCACCACGGTCGCATGGAAAATCAAAGACAGGGTCGACTACGCCCTCGAAGGCAGCATTTTCGTGGCCGGGGCAGCGGTGCAGTGGCTCCGCGACGGACTCGGGATCATCAAGACTTCTTCCGAGATAGAGGCGCTCGCCTCCTCCGTCCCGGACAACGGGGGCGTGTATTTCGTGCCGGCCCTGACCGGGATGGGAGCCCCGTACTGGAATCAGGATGTCCGGGGAGTGCTGACAGGGCTGACCCGCGGGACCACGGCCGCACACATAGCCAGGGCCACCCTCGAGGGCATAGCCTTCCAGACGATGGACATCGTCTCCGCGATGGAGCGGGATGCAGGGATCCTCATCTCGGAGCTCAAGGTGGACGGGGGCGCGTCGCGCAACAACCTCCTGATGCAGTTCCAGGCCGACATCCTCGGCACAGAGGTCATCAGGCCGAAAGTCACGGAGATAACGGGACTCGGCGCAGCCTACATGGCAGGACTCGGAGCGGGAATCTGGTCCTCGGTCAGCGAGCTCCAGGACAACTGGGAAGCCGAGCGCCGCTTCTCCCGCCGGGCCTCCGAATCCCGGATGGCCGAATCCAAGGCCGCCTGGGCCTCCGCCGTCCGCAAAGCTCTGGCGGAGTAACGGAGCCTGCCAGCCCCCAAAATCATTCAGACTGCTCTATTTCAAACACATACTTTCTTCCCGAGACACGGTGAAAGCCGCTCACCACCGCCTTGCGCGCCCGACCGGTATCGTTTCTGTCCACACGGAAAGAAACCCAGGAATCAGTGGAGTAATATGTCGAGGAAAGCCATTCCGTATCCATTATCCAACATCCATAATGGCTCTCCGTCTTCTCAAAATAATACGATGAAGGGCCAAATTCTACTGACATTGTCTCCACGGCAAGGTTCACATCATATCCCGTCTCTCCGCCTTCAGCCCCGACACTATAAGAAAAACGTACCGGAGCATCCTTGTCACAGGATGACGCCACAAATAAAAGCGCCAGAAACAAGACTCGAAAATATGGTTTCATGCTGTCATTCAGATTGTTCAATTTCAAACACATACTTTCTTCCCGAGACACGGTGAGACCCGCTCACCACCGCCTTGCGCTTCAGGCCCGTATCGTTTTCGCTGGAGAATATCGACAACTGTTTCAATTCAGGATAATAGGCAGCATCAACCCATTCATGGTTCTCCAGCGAGAATATATCTTCCCCCGAATATGCGCAATCTATGTTCAGCGTCAGACTGGCCCCGTCAAGATCCACATTGTAATCTTTACGACCGCTTTTTGCGTCAAAACTGCAAGAAAAGTACACGGGAGAATACCCCTGCTCTTTCTCGCATGATGACAGTCCGGCCACAGACACCGCCAGACATACCAATGCTCCTATATAACCGTTTATTCTCATTCAGTCTCAATACTTCTCACCAACACGAAATCAAGTTCATCGTGCGTCTCCGCCAAGGCCCGGAGTTTGGCATCGTCCAACGCCATGCTCTTGAGCAACGCATATCTGGCCTTCAACGGCTTCGATTGCAAAGACACGGTATCTATTGACGAAAGCCTCTGCAATGCCTCCGACGGATCTTTTTCCATTATCGCCTCGACGCCGTCCAGCATTTCATGCTGAATGGCGTCACCAGCGCAGGCACAGGACAATACAAGCGCTGCAACCAGAACAGCTACTCTACGCATGGCTACTCCCGGACATGATGCGGCATGCCTTCAGGGGTGACAATCGAGATCTCGCAGAGACCGCCTACGGCGCCGGAACTGTCGGTCCAGGCGCTCTGGAAAATCAGCTTATGCACTCCACGCTTCTCTATCGTGTAACAGTTGCTACCGCCGCTCTCAAGCAGGCCGCGGATGATTTCACGCGAGCGCTCCGAGTGGCAGTCGAAGAGATTGCGGCCGATAAGGTCGCCGTGACGGCTATATTGGCGCACCGCCTTGTCGTTCATATATATGATGATGCCGTCCTTGTCGCAGACGGTGATGGAGCAGTCCAGCCCCCAAGCCCAGTCAGGAATCATGTCAACAGTTTTTTGCCACTAAAGCTAATAAAAATCGCAGTACTCGCAAAAAATCAACATGTCCACGCCACAAAGTAATCGGCAAAAAATAAGTTGCCGCAGATTTGGCAAAGATTTTTGAGGATAGATTTCTTTTTGAAGAAGGAGTGTGCCGGTGGCACATGACTGATGAAAAAAGGAATATTGACCAAAAAGATTGCCTAAGGTGATGCAACTTATTTTTTGACGATTACAAAATGAAGACCGGTGTATTTTTATCAGAGATATTCAGTAGATTTACTCCGGCAGAATAGAAGTATGACTGGAAACGCTTACATTATACGCAAAGCTCTGCCGGCAGACATTCCGGCAGTGGCGGCCCTTGCCGACTCTGCAAGACAGATAATGCGCAGCAGCGGCAACCCGTCCCAATGGAGCGGAGGATACCCGTCCATCACCCTCATTGAGGATGACATCCGTTCAGCAGACTGCTATCTTGTAACGGACGGCTGTACTCCCGTGGGCTCATTCGTATTCAGGCAGGGCCCTGACCCGTCGTACGCCTCGATAAGAGACGGGCATTGGGCAGAGGATTCCAGTCCCTACATGGTCATACACCGGATCACCAGCATCCCGGAAGCACATGGGGTTTTCGCTTCATCCATGGAATTCTGCAAATCACGCTGCGGCAATATCCGCATCGACACTCACAAGGACAACCTCATAATGCGGCGCCTTGTCATCAAGCACGGATTCCGCCACTGCGGGACCATCTCCCTCGCGGGCGGCGGCGGTGAGCGCCTGGCCTACCAGTGGTTGCGTCCGGCTCATCCGGACGAATAGAGCCCCTCCCGGCAGCCTCTTGCGTACAGAATCAGGCCTTCTGTTGTACGGGACGGCCTCGCCGGACAGTGCGGTGCAGAAAATGGCCCTGTGGTGTACGCGAGGCTCGTCTTAGCATCGGGGGCTGCGCGCGGCAGTGGCAGCAAGAGCAGGTGCGGAGGAAATTCTGCCGTTCGGACGGTGGCAGATAACACGCTGACAATCAAGCAAAAGAGCACTTTACCTGTCCGCATACAGGGACGGGTAAAACCTTTAATCTATTCTGTATCAAGGCGTTATCCGCCACCGCTCGGAACGACGAAACCGCGGAGACGCTCGAATCGGGCTTCCGACGTAACCGCGGAGACGCTTACGCCGCATCTGCTCTGCAGCCACCTCGCCCTCATGGGCTTCCATCGCAGCGGCGCCAATACTATCCGCCACCAGCTTCCGCTTGCGCCCGCCGCCCGTTCTGCATGATGACCTGCGCTGCTGCCACCGCCGCGCCGCTTATGCGGGTCCGAAGTCACGAAAAGCCTGACCCCGCCCCTGAAGCCCAAGGCAAAAGCCCCGGCTGGAGAGTGATTCCCGGCCGGGGCTTAAAACATATCCAATCGGAGCGCCTACAGCGTCCTCTTGACTTCCACAATCTGGAAGGCCTCGATGACGTCGCCCTCCTTGATGTCGTTATAGCCTGCGATGGCCATACCGCACTCCTTGCCGGCGATGACCTCCTTGACGGCATCCTTGCCAATCTGGAGAGAACTCAGCTCACCGGTATAGATCACGATACCATCACGGATGAGGCGCACCTTGGACTTCTGCACCATCTTGCCGTCGCGGACAATACATCCGGCAATAGTGCCGACTTTGCTGATTCGGAAAGTCTGCTTGACCTCGGCGGTCGCGATGACCTCCTCCTTCTTCTCAGGCTCAAGCATACCCTCGATACCGTCCTTGACATCATTTATACAGTCGTAGATGACGGAGTAGAGACGGATCTCGATGCCCTCACGCTCGGCGGCCTTGCGGGCCTCCACGGTCGGGCGGACCTGGAATCCGACGATCACGGCGTCAGAAGCCTCGGCGAGGAGCACATCGGACTCGGATATGCCGCCGACGGCCTTGTGAATCACGTTAACCTTGACCTCCTCGGTGGAGAGCTTGATGAGGGAATCGGAAAGGGCCTCCACGGAACCGTCCACATCACCCTTGACGATAATGTTGAGTTCCTTGAAGTTACCGATGGCTATGCGGCGTCCTATCTCCTCGAGAGTCATGTGCTTCTGGGTCTTGATGCCCTGGATGCGCAGGAGCTGCTCACGCTTGTTGGCGATGCTCTTGGCTTCCTTCTCGTCAGCCATCACATTGAACTTCTCGCCCGCCGCAGGAGCGCCGTTGAGACCGAGCACAGAGACAGGCGTGGAAGGACCGGCCTCCGTCACCTTCTGCCCACGCTCGTTGAACATGGACTTGATCCTTCCGTAATAGCTTCCGCAGAGCATCACATCCCCCTGACGGAGAGTGCCTTCCTGCACGAGTACCGTAGCGAGGTAGCCGCGGCCCTTGTCAAGTGACGACTCTATTACCGCTCCCACTGCGAGCTTATTAGGATTGGCCTTCAGCTCGAGGATGTCAGTCTCAAGGAGCACCTTCTCGAGAAGCTTGTCCACATTGAGCCCCTTCTTCGCGGAAATCTCCTGGCACTGGTACTTGCCGCCCCAGTCCTCGACGAGGATGTTCATCTCGGCCAGCTGGCGGCGGATCTTCTCAGGATCAGCGCCCGGCTTGTCTATCTTGTTGATGGCAAACACCATAGGCACATTGGCAGCCTGGGCGTGGTTGATAGCCTCAATCGTCTGCGGCATCACGGCATCGTCCGCCGCGACTATGATGATGGCGAGGTCGGTAAGCTGGGCGCCGCGCGCACGCATCGCCGTGAACGCCTCATGCCCCGGGGTATCCAGGAAAGTGATGCGGCGTCCGTCAGGCATCTTGACATTGTATGCACCGATATGTTGCGTGATACCGCCGGCCTCACCGGCGATCACATTGGACTTGCGGATATAGTCAAGGAGAGAAGTCTTGCCGTGGTCCACATGCCCCATCACAGTGATGATAGGCGGACGCGGCTTGAGGTCCTCCGGACGGTCAACCTGCTCGGACTGGCTGATTTCCTCCGTGATGTCAGCCGTGACGAACTCGACCTTGTAGCCGAACTCCTCAGCCACGAGCACGAGGGTCTCGGCATCCAGCCTCTGGTTGATGGACACCATGAGTCCGAGACTCATGCAGGCGCCGATGACCTTCACCACAGGGGTGTTGTTCATAAGGGTGGCGAGGTCGTTGACAGTCACGAACTCCGTAACTTTCAGAACTTTCTGCTCCGCTGCCGCCTCCGCCATCTCGTCCTGGGTACGCTGCGCCGCAGCCTCCCTCTTCTCCTTGCGGTACTTGGCTCCGAAGCTGTTCTTCTTGCCCTCGTTCATCTTGGCATAAGTCTCCTTGACCTGCTTCTGAATCTCCTTCTGGAGCTCCTCCTGCTCGCTCTCGGTCAGAGCCGGCTTGAAACGGTCACGGTCGCGCTTGCGGCCCTTGCCCTGATTCTGCTGCTGGGCCTGCTGTCCGCCCTGGCGGCGGTCTTTGTTGTCCTTCTTAGGGGACTTCTCTATGTTCTCCCCGGCTTTGGCAACATCCACCTTGCGGGTGCCCTTGCTTATGCGCTCGCGCTTCTTGGCCGGCTTGCGGTCAAACTGGCTGAGATCGATCTTGCCGACAACCTTGAGGGACGGCCCCGAAGACTCGGCGGCCGGCTTCACCTCTTCCGTCTTCGTCTTGGCGGGAGCAGGTTCGGCCTCTATCTTCGTCTCAGCATGGACAGGCTGCGAGGGCTTCACTTCCGGTGCAGGCTTCTCCTCGACGGCCTCCGCCTTCTTCTCGACCACTGGAGCGGCCTTCTCCTCTGCAGGAGCAGGTTTCACTTCCGGCACTGCGACAGGCTTCACTTCCTCCGCCGCCGGAGCCTGGCTCGCAGCCGGCTCAGACACCGGGGACACCTCCTTATGAGGCTCGGTCTCCACCGGCTCGGCCACAGGCGCAGCCTCCACCTTGACAGGCTCGGCTTTAACCGGCTCCACAGGTTTCACCTCCACCGGAGCCGGTTCCTCGACAGGCTTCGGGGCCGGCTGCTCTTTCTTGGAATTGATGAAGGTGTTGCTCTTGATGATAGTCTCCTTCTCAATCTCTTCCTCATCCTCGTCTTTCTTCGGCTTCCGGCTGGTCTTCTCGATGATCTCCGTTATCTTGATGTCCACCTTCTCGGCAGCCTGCTTGAGTTCCAGGTCCTTGCCGAACTGGCGACGTATGGCCGGCATGTACTCTTCCGAGATCTTGCCGTTAGGGTTGGCCTCGACCTCGACACCGATCTTGTGGAGGAAGCCCACAAGGTCGTCAAGGCCGACATTGAATTGTCTTATTATCCTATTTAATCTTATTTCTGCCATTATATCAATCCTCGAATTCTGCTTTTAATACTTTGAAGACCTCGGCGACGGTCTCGTCCTCAAGATCCGCCCTCTTGGCGATATCCTCAGGCGAGAGAGCCAGCACGCTCTTGGCCGTATCGCAGCCGATAGACTCGAGACGGTCGATTATCCACTGGTCGATGACATCCGAGAACTCGCTGAGCAGTACATCCTCCTCCTCGGCGTCCTCGCCCTTCGGAAGCTCCCTGTAGACCTCTATCTCGCGATCCACGAGCATGCCGGCAAGCTGGATGTTGACACCATGGCGACCGATACCCTTGCTCACCTGGTCAGGCTGCATGAATACCTTGACCTTGTCCTCAGGATTGTCGCTCATCTCGATATATGAGACCACGGCCGGAGTAAGGGCACGCTGTATCATGAGTTTCGGGTTCTGTGACCACTGGATGACGTCGATGTTCTCGTTGCGCAGTTCACGCACGATGCCCATTATACGCCCGCCCTTGACGCCGATGCAGGCTCCGATAGGGTCGATGCGGTCATCATAGGACTCCACTGCCACCTTGGCCCTCTCGCCAGGCACGCGCACCACTTTCTTGACAGTGATCAGGCCGTCGGCGATCTCAGGCACCTCCTGCTCGAAAAGCCTCTCGAGGAACTCGTTGGAAGTACGGCTCAGGGTGATGTACGGCGTGGTGTTGTTCTTCATCTCCACGCTCTTGATGATGGCCTTCACCGAGTCGCTCTTCTTGAACCTCTCGCCCGGAATCTGCTCGGCCTTGGGGATGTGGAGTTCATTGCCGTCTTCGTCCAGGATAAGGACTTCCTTGGACCATGTCTGGTAGATCTCGCCGTAGAAGAGCTCGCCGACCTTCTCCGAATACTTCTTGAAGACATTGGCCTTCTCGATGTCCATGATACGGCCCTGCAGGTTCTGCCTGATGTTCAGGATTCCGCGGCGTCCGAACGCGGCCAGCGGCAGTCTCTTGGAATACTGGTCTCCGACCTCGTAGTCGTCGGCGTCACCGCCGTCCTCGCGTATCCCGTCGAGGGTGATCTCCGCGTTGGGGTTCTCCACCTCCTCGACCACATCGAAGTTCTGGTAGATCTCGCAGGTACCCTTGTCCACATTGACGATGACGTCAAAGTTGTCGGCAGAGCCGTAAGTCTTGGCAATCTGGGTGAGGAACACGTCCTTGAGCACCTGCATCATAACCGGACGGTCAATGTTCTTCTCTTCCTTGAAGTCCTTGAACGCGTCGATCAGGGTTATCACTTTTTCTTTTTCCATTATTTGTTTTCGTTTGTTGTATTCAGAATCTCATCCGCCTCGGCGGCGTCTATGCCGGCGGAGCTCACGGTGAGAGCATAATCCTCTATGTTCCTGTCAAAATTGGTCAGGACGGCGCGGTGTACATGTTCGCAGTCGGCAAGATCCACATCTCCGCCTTCCCGGTCTATGATCACCTCAAACACATTGTCATCGTCATTAAGAGACATGTCCGCCACGACGCAGCCTCGCTCCCTCGCGGCACTCTCCACCACTTCCTTGAATTTCTGCAGGTCCATATATCAATAAGTTATAAAAAAAGGAAGACCCCCGGCCTTCCATCCACTCACAAGTGCAAAGGTAGCAATATTTTCCGAATAATCAAAAGTTTCAGTCCTCCATGGGAATAAACGCGAATTTTCGTATTTTTGCGCAAATTTTGTATCTCATGAAACAGTTTTTCAAAAAAATAGCCTTGGTGCTTTTCGGCGCGCTCGCCCTGAGCAGCTGCAACCTCGACCAGAACGACAACTACACGTTCTCCTACGCGCTCACCTACTCCGTCAAGGGAGAGGAGCAGCAGAAAGCCCTGACCGATTTCTTCAAGTCCAAGCTTGACTTCGACAAGACCTACTCATTCTCAGGCTCATACTACGACGCCACCGTCTTCGGCTGCGACAAGTTCAAGGAGGACATCAAGGCCTTCACCAACAAAGAAGTCCTGGCGCTGCTGGGCAAGGACGACATTGCCTACCTCGCGCTGAACATGTTCTCAAGCAAAGGCAACATGGGTGCAGTGGGCGCGGTCGGCTGGTCGCATGAGCTGGACGAGGAGGGAGAGAAGCCTAAAGAATAAAATCCAGTGACGAGGGCCCCTCGTTGAAGAGGAGATCCATCACGGAAAGATTAGGCACGAAGCCGTATTTATCCGCAAATACCTGATAATAAGGTCTGGCCAGTCCAAGTTCAGCAAGGATTGAGTCAGGCCTTTTAGGATGTATGTCCACATCCGGCCCGACATAAGAAGAGGTCTCATGCAGCTGTGTCACCAGCCCGAGGCGGTCGATGAAGAAGCGGATTATGGACATGTCCAGTTCCCACAGCGTCGCCGGGCGGGAATCCAGGATGGCGAAGAGCGGATCCCGATAATACTCGAAGAAAGCGGAAGATCGGTACGCCGTGTCTATGCAGCGCTCGGTCTTGGCGACCCACGGCGTGGAATAGTCCACCTCCACCTCCTTGATGGGAATGTTGATCGACCCGCCTCTGTGCCTTATCGGGAAAGACAGGGACTGCACCCCGTCAGCGGCGTAGAAAAGGCAGCGGTTGCGATACGACTGTTTCTGATAATTCTCGCACGCCTCCATATAAACCGAAGAATACTTTGCGAGGAGCGCAAAGTATTCTATCGGAGGGAAATATGCTATTGTAAGAGTCACTCTCCCTAGTCGATTCCGCCCTTGACTGAGACGTCACCGGCACGGACAATGCCTCTTTTGGAGTTCTTTATGAAATTGAGGATGTTGTCACGCTCCACAGACTGAGGGAAGCCTGCCTCCACTCTGGCGCAGCCGTCGGAGATGTTCAGTCCCTGGTAGTAGATCATGTCGTAGATGTCCTTGATGTTGCGGATGGTGTCGGATTCGAAGCCCCTCCTGCGCAGGCCTACGATATTGATGCCTGCATAGCAGATAGGGGTACGGCCGCAGATGGAATACGGCGGGATGTCCTTGTTGACCGCCGAGCAGCCGCCGACCATGGCGTGCGTGCCGATATGGGAGAACTGGTGCACGGAAGTGTTGCCTCCGATGATGGCCCAGTCGTCCACGTCGGTCTCGCCTGCGATTCCCACATAGCTCACGAGGATGCAGTGGTTGCCGACACGGCAGTCATGCGCCACGTGCACATAGGACATGATGAGAGTGTGGTCGCCGATTTTAGTGACGCCCTTGCCGCTGGCCTTGGTGCCGCGGTTGATGGTGGCGCACTCGCGGATGGTGACATAGTCGCCGATCTCCACATAAGTGACTTCTCCGTCAAACTTGAGATCCTGAGGCACGCCTCCGACCACCGCTCCCGGGAAAACCTCGCAGTGGTTGCCGATCTTCACATAAGGGAATATGCTGGCGTGCGGGTATATCTTGCAGTTGTCGCCGATCTCGACATTGTCATCGATGAAAGCATAAGGTCCTACCTCAACATTGTCGCCAAGTTTTGCATTTGCGCTGACGGTCGCAAGCGGATGAATTTTTACCATAATCTAGATTTTTTCCGTTACCGCCAAAGCAGCGGCGCTGTTGATTCTGTGGCCAGGTTTGTACGCGCTGATATGCGCCTTGAGATAGCCTCCCACCAGACGCATGTCGCCTATAAGGTCGAGAAGCTTATGCCTCCCGCATTCGTTAGGGAAATGGAGCTTGAGGTTGCTCAGATAGCCGTTTTCCGTCACGGAAAGCCTCGGCTGTCCGAAGAGCACGCACATCTTGTCGATCTGCTCCTTGGTGACAGGGTGCTCCACGATCACAATGGCATTGTCCACATCGCCTCCCTTGACCAGTCCCCTGGACGCGAGGGCCTCAAGTTCGTGGAAGAAACAGAATGTGCGGCACGGGGCGACCCTCCCGACATAGTCGGCGTTTTCTTTCCAGTGGGCCTCCTGCACGCCGAGCACCCTCGAATTGAAATCCACTGTCACGTCATAGGACAGGCTGTCGGCAGGGGTGATCTTGACCCAGGAACCGGTGTTCTCGTCGCGGACTTCGATTTCTTCCTTGATGGTGATGTACTTCCTCTCCTCGGACTGCTCGCGGAGCCCGTCCGGGGCGATGGCGCGCACATAGCACTCGGCGCTGCCGTCCAGAATCGGAACCTCGACATTGTCAAGTTTCAGCAGGGCATTGTCCACACCGAGTCCGGTAAGCGCCGAAAGCAGGTGCTCTATTGTGACCACCCGTACGTCTCCCTCGGAGATGGTGGTGCTTCTGTCTGTTCTGCTCACCTTCTGGGCAAGCGCCGGAATTTCCACGTCCACATCTGTGCGGAGGAAGCGTATTCCGAAATTCTCCGGGGCCGGGCATATTGTCAGGTGCGCATAACAACCTGTGTGAAGCCCCCTTCCCTCGAAGGTGTACTCCTTAATTACTGTCTGTTGATTCATCGGGGCGCAAAGATAGGAAAAATTATTTTATTCCTCACCTGACTGCTTGAACTTGGCATAAGCCCGGAGGAAAGTACCGTGCGGCAGGGCCGGTATGCCGAAGAGCGTCTGCCCCGGCTTGCGGACATTGCCTATGACGCCTGTCTTGGCGCAGATGGTGGTCTTGTCGGCTATCGTGAGGTGTCCGGAAATGCCCACCTGACCGGCGAAGATGCAGTTCTTGCCAATCTTGGAAGACCCGGCTATGCCCGTGAGGGCCGCAATGGCCGAATTCTCTCCGACCACCACATTGTGCGCTATCTGGCAGAGGTTGTCTATCCTCGCGCCGTCCTCTATGATGGTTGACTCCATCGGAGCCCTGTCCACGGTGGTGTTGGAACCTATCTCCACATCATTGCCTATCACCACGTTGCCCACATGTTCAATCTTGCGCCATGTCCCGTCCGGCTGGGGGGCGTTGCCGAAGCCGTCGTCGCCGATGATGCATCCGGCGTGCAGGATCACCCTGTCCCCTATCACCATCCCGGGGAAGATGTGGACGCCCGGGTAAATTATGCAATAAGAGCCTATCTTGGTGCCGGCTCCTATGGTCACATTGTCATATATCTTCGTGCAGTCACCAACCGCGCAGCCCTTGCCGATCGTCACATAGTCCCCCACGGAGACCCTTTTCCCGATCTTGGCGCTCCAGGCTATATGGCAGCGGCCACGGTGCCTTTTGTACTGTTTCTTATGGTCGGACACGTACTTAAGCAGATCCGCAAGCGCGGAATATGCGTCGTCCACTCTCACGAGGGTGGGTGTTACAGGCCGCTTCGGCTCGAAATCCTTGTTCACCAGCAGGACGGATGCCTTGCTGCTGTAGGCGTACTGCTCGTACTTCGGGTTGGCGAGGAAGCATAGCTGCCCCGGCTTGCCGTGTTCTATTTTCGCGAATGAGGAGATCTTCTCTCCCGGGTTGCCTTCCACTGTTCCCTTGAGAACTTCGGCAAGTTGTCTAGCGGTAAATTCCATTGAATGTCAAGAAGTTTCTAGAACCTCCAGCCCAAAGTCAGAGCTGCGTTCCAGAGAGTTGGTGTATTTGTTATGCGCGGAGACTTGGTGCTGACCATCATGCCTGCCGCATTGTAGTTGTCGTAATCGTAATAAGGGGAGAATACCGTGTCAGGGTATCTGGTGCACTTCACAGCCAGGTCGACGAAGAATGAACCAGGAGAAGAGTAGCCGGCGCCGAGCGAGAGTGAAGTGGTCCTGTCACCATAATATCTTGAGGAGACAAGCTGCTTCAAGTTGCCCTTGTAGGAGTTGAAATCACTGAGGAAGTCTCCCGCCGTCACGTCTGAACCCTCGTTGTTGGTCCAGTGGCGCTCCGGTGAAGTAAGCAATGAGACACCGGCACGCAGCGAGAATTCAGGAGACAGGCGCAGCTCGCCGCCCACACGCAGGGCGTGGGAAAGTCCGGCGAAGTGCCTGTTGGCCTCATTGAGATCCATATACCTGTCGCCGGAGAGATAGTCCGGGTGCTGCTCGGAGAAGCGCATCACGCTGTAGTCCGTCAACTCATAATCCGCGCTTATGAATCCGCGGCCGCCGAAAGTGTAGGCCGCGCCGAAACTCGCCACATACGGGGAACGGAGACAGTAGGTGTACTCCCCTCGCGGAGAGGTCTCGCTGTCGTTGAACTGGGAATCCCGGAAAACGGTGGCGGCGGCGTACTGCCACCTCTCCGAAATGGTGTAGGCCGTCGGTGTCTGTATAGCCGCGCCTAAGCGCAGGCCGGTGGCCGGAGTGGCGATAAAGCCGAACTTGGCATAGATACCGTCTATATCCGCGGTGTAGTTATAAGAATATGTGCCGTTCCTGAACGCGGTGACAGTCTCGCTGCCGTCGCTGCCGATGAACGAGATAGGGAAAGCGTCCAGGTCTATCGCCGTCTCATAGAAGGCCTCGGAATAACGGTATTCCGCAGCAGGGGTGCCGAGATTGAAGCCGAAGAAGAACTTGTCAGAGACATTGAAGCCGAAATTGAAGACAAGGTCGTTCTTGTGTCCGCTCTTGGTGATGGCCGAAGACTGCTGGAGGGCGCCCGGCACATAGTGGTACGAGCCGTCCGGGGAAATCATCTCCGTCACGCCCACATAGCGGCCGTCGGTGCCGTAGGAACCGAACATCCCCGCCTGGTAGGCGGTCAGCACATCCCATGAGACGTCACTGTTGTCAAAGGAGTTGTAGTTGGCCAGGATGTCCTCCCGGATACCGGAGGCGGCGCTGGCGAACTCAGCCATCTTGGAAGTCCTGGAGTTGGCCCCGTAAGCCGACGCGGCGTAGTTGTACTGGGCCGTCTGGTTGGAGACCACGGCAAAGGTAAATGACTTCAACCCGCTCCTCCTTCCGGTGTTCATCACCAGCGAGACGCCGAGATTAGGCATGGAAAGACGGGATCTGGTTGTCCTGGCGGACGGGCCGTACATGGACTCGCCCTCAGGGGAATATGCCGAGCTCACGGATGACAGGGTAAAGCCGGGCGTGACGGTCAGCTGGCCGTAGGTAGCCACGGCCGAACCGGCCGGGTTGATGCCGACAGTGCCCAGGTCTCCGCCAATGGCGGTCACGGCGTTGCCGAGGGCCATCGTGCGGGCCGTGCCGAGATAGTCGTTACGGCTGAAATTGATGGCGTCATACATATTCTGGGCTGCGGCCGATATGGTGCCGGCCGCAATAGCCACGAGTGACAATATTATGGTCTTTTTCATCTTTTTGCGTTTTAGGGTACAACTTATCTCCTTCCGCCTCCGCGGCTGCTGTTGCCACCGCCTCCGCTATGGGAGGATGAACCGCCACCGCCGCCGTAGCTTCTTGAGGACGAACCGCCGGAATAGCTTGAGCCGGAACTGCGGCTGCTGCTTCCCCAGCTGCTGCTGGAACTGCTGCTTGAGCTGCCGCGGTCATAACTCCTCGTGCTGCTGTTTGAGCTGCCGTTGCCATAGCTCCGGGTATTGTTGCTGCGCGTATTGTTACGCGTACTGCTGCTGCCGCTGCTGCTATTGTTCTTGGAGCTGCCGCCCGAGCTGCTGCGCACTCCGCTCCGCGGACTGTTGCCGCTGCCGTTGGAGTATGTGCCGCTGCCGGAGTTCCTGCCCTGATATCCGCGGGAGTAGTTGAATCCGTTCTGTCCCGGAGTCACCCTTGGGTTGTTGCTCCCGGATGACGAGTTCGGCCTGCTGACGGACGAACTGCCTGAGCCGCCGCGAGGGGTAAGGCGCGAATTGTTGTAGGAAGTGGAGCCGGCCGAACCGTAACTGCCTCCGTTCACGCCAGGGCGATAGTTGCTGCGACCTCCGCGCCCGCTCTGGGTGCCTCCGCCAGGCTGCGTGTAGCGGCGCTCGCCATAATAGCGCCTGCCGTCAGGTGAAAGGCCAGGTCTCGGGTGCCAGTAGTCATGACGATGACCGTAAGACGGACCGTACCAAGGGTCATAATGCCACGGGTTGTGACACCACGGATCATAGTACCAAGGGTCATATCTCCAAGGACGCCAGTACCACGGATCGTAGCCCCAGCCATAATACCAAGGATCGCGATACCACGGGTTGCGATACCACGGATCGTAGTATCTCCAGCTCCAGCCGTAACGCCATCCCCAGTCATCCCACCACCAGCTGCTGTACCAAGGCGAGGACAGGGCGAGTCCGGTGCCGAGTCCCAGGAAGAAATCGGAAGAATTGTCCCGCTCGTAGACCGGGACATAGACCGTATCACGCAGGATGCGATCACGGGCGATGTCCTGTGCGGCCATCTGCTCGAAATCCTCCCTGGAATATATCTGAACCGGTTCCGGAGCCGGTTCGAAACGCTCGTATATGCCGTCCGCATACCTCTGCTGCGCATACTGCGATGCTGTCCCGCAGGAGGCGAGGACGAAAATAAGAGGCAGTAAATAAGCAAGAACACGTTTCATATTACAGTCTCTTGTTAATTTAATAATTAGTATCTTTGCGTCTGCAAAGACCCGGGTTACGCCCGGTTCTATATATAGATGCAAATTTCGAAAAAAAACGCAGACTTTCTATAAGAATATGGCAAAAGAGGTCACTAAGCGCACAGAGAATTATTCTCAGTGGTACAACGATCTGGTCATCAAGGCAGATCTGGCGGAGCAGTCCGCAGTCAGGGGATGTATGGTAATCAAGCCGTACGGCTATGCGATATGGGAGAAGATGCAGGCCGCGCTGGACGGCAGGTTCAAGAAGACCGGCGTGCAGAACGCATACTTCCCGCTCTTCATCCCGAAGTCGTTCTTCAGTCGCGAGGCTGAACATGTGGCGGGCTTCGCCAAGGAGTGCGCCGTCGTCACGCACCACCGCCTGATGAACGACCCGGACGGGAAGGGGGTGGTCGTGGACCCGAGCGCGAAGCTTGAAGAAGAGCTCATCGTCCGCCCGACCTCCGAGACCATAATCTGGAGCACCTACAAGAACTGGATCACCTCATGGAGGGATCTTCCGGTGCTCTGCAACCAATGGTGCAATGTGGTCCGCTGGGAGATGCGCACCAGGCTCTTCCTGCGCACCGCCGAATTCCTCTGGCAGGAGGGACACACGGCGCACGCCACAGCGGAAGAGGCTCTGGCAAAGGCCAACGAGATGGTGCAGGTATATGCCGACTTCGCGCGCAACGTGCTGGCACTGCCGGTGATAGTGGGACACAAGAGCCCTAATGAGAGATTCGCCGGCGCCCTCGACACCCTCACCATCGAGGCCATGATGCAGGACGGCAAGGCCCTCCAGGCCGGCACGTCACACTTCCTCGGGCAGAACTTCGCCAAATCATTCGACGTGCAGTTCACCAACAAGGAAGGCAAGCAGGAATATGTCTGGGCCACCTCATGGGGAGTGAGCACCAGGCTTATGGGCGCCCTCGTGATGGCTCACGGAGACGACAACGGGCTGGTGCTCCCGCCGAGGCTCGCGCCTATACAGGTCGTGATGGTACCTATATATAAGACGGACGAGGAGCACGCGCAGGTGCTCGCCAAGATGGACGAGATCCGTCTCGCCCTCGACGGACTGGGAATCAGCTGCAAGATAGACGACAGGGACACGCTGCGCCCGGGATTCAAGTTCGCTGAATGGGAACTCAAGGGCGTGCCGGTGCGTCTCGCCATGGGAGCGAGGGACCTCGCTTCCGGCACCGTGGAGGTGGCCCGCAGGGACACCCTCACCAAAGAGACCATGGCTCTCGAAGGCATCGCAGCGCATATCCAGGGCCTCCTCGAAGACATTCAGGCCAACATCTACAACAAGGCTCTCGCTTTCCGCGACTCCAACATCGAGAAATGCGACAGCTGGGACGAGTTCAAGGAGAAGATTCAGACAGGGAAGTTCCTCCTCTGCCACTGGGACGGCACCGTCGAGACCGAGCAGGCCATCAAGGACGCCACCAAGGCTACGATCAGGTGTATCCCTATAGACAGTTGCGTCTGCGAGGAAGAGGGCAAGGACATATTCTCGGGCAAGCCTTCAAGCAGGAGAGTCGTATTCGCAATCTCTTACTAAGATGAAACGGGTCATCACACTGGCGATTGCCGCCATCTCGGCGACGTTGAGCCTACACGCGCAGGACGATGCGCTCCAGAAGGCGATGGAAGCGGCGGCGGCTGCGCTTCAGGAAGCTCCCGCAGCCAAGAGTGCGGAAGACAAGCCCCAGTATTGGAACAGCTGGACACAGTTCGACCTCGGCACCAGCAACACCAGCCTCTGGAACTGGGCGGCAGGAGGATACAACACCCTTACGCTCAGCATAGGGGCCGACGCCAACGCCAACTACTCCAAGGAACTGGTAAGCTGGACCAACCGTCTCCAGCTGCAATACAGATTCCTCTGGTCGGCGGACAAGGAGAACCTGCTCCAGAAGAGCAACGACCTCATCAAGTTCGAGAGCCGTCTCGCGTACAAGATCCTCAAGGACAGCAAGTGGAACTACACGGCATCATTCGACTTCCGCTCCCAGTTCACGGACAGTTATGACTCCTACAAGCAGGACGAGCAGAGCGGCAAATGGGACGGGACGCTGAAGTCCAGTTTCCTCTCCCCGGCCTACTCCACGATGGCGCTCGGTATGGAATGGACCCCGACTGACTGGTTCAATGTCAACATAGCGCCTCTCACGGGAGGTTTCACCATCTGTACCAAGGAAGAGCTCAGGAAGAAATACGGAATGAAGCTCAAGGAGCCGGAACTGGATCCGCTGGTGGGGAGCAACTACCACAGCCAGCTCTTCCAGTTCGGTGCCCAGATAAAGGTCAACTACAGGACTTCGATCAACGACGTCTTCAAATACGAGACGCAGCTGGTTCTATTCACCGACTACCTCAACAAGCCGTTCTCCTACAACCGTGTCAACTGGGACAACAAGATTACCTGGCAGCTCGCCAAGTACTTCAAGATCGGTCTCAGCACATGGATGATCTACGACCCTATCGTAGTCATCGACGGCAAGCAGAGGATACAGTTCAAGGAGTTCTTCTCCATCAACTTCACCTATCTCATAAGCAACAAGAGATGAAGCGTATCCTCCTCGCGGTAAGCGGCGGCATAGACTCCATGTATATGGCATACAGGGCTTCGGAGCTTTTCCCCGGAGCCCGTTTTGCAGTAGCCCACTGCAATTTCACGCTGCGCGGGGGAGAATCCGACGGAGACGAGGCATTCGTGAAGGAATGGTGCCGGGCCCACGGGGTGGAGTTCTTCTCGAAGAGGTTCGACACGGCCCGGTACGCCGGGGAGCATTCACTGAGTATCGAGATGGCAGCCAGGGAACTGCGCTACGCCTGGTTCGCGCAGCTGTGCCCGGAGCACGGATTCGAGGCGGTGGCAGTGGCGCACAACGCCAATGACAACGCCGAGACGCTGCTGCTCAACCTGTTGAGAGGCACCGGAATACGCGGTATCAGCGGAATGGGCTGCCGCCCCGGGGTCCTGAGGCCGCTGCTCGGCATCGAGAGGGATGAAATCCGGCGGTGGATGGAGGAGCGCGGGTTCGGGTGGAGAGAGGACAGCACCAACAGCGAGAATGAATACAAGCGCAACAGGCTGCGCAACGAGGTCTTCCCCGTCCTCAAGGAGCTGAACCCTTCATTCATACGCACCCTCAACGAGGACATGACAAGGTTCGCCCAGGTGCGGGACATAGCGGAAGACTATTTCATCGCGGCACGGGAGAAAGTGCTGCTGCCAGGAGGCGGGATTTCCGTGCCGGCGCTGAGAGAGTTCCCCCACCGGGACTATGTGCTCTGGAGACTTCTGGAAGACAGCGGCATCGGGAGAAGCGAGTTCGAATCGCTGAAAAGGGCGATTGACGAAGGCGGCCCGGCGGGAGGCAAGAGGTTCGGCCCGGTGGAGGCAGTCTCTTCGGAACTGCGCATAAGAAAGCCGCGGCCGGCGAGGGAGCTGCACTGCGAAATCATCCGGCGGCAAGAGCTCGGCTCCCTGAAACAGGAGGAGGGCACACTGATAGCGGACCGCTCGAAGCTCAGCTGGCCGCTTAAGATAAGACCTTGGCAGGCCGGGGATTGGATGCGCCCGCTCGGGATGGGCGGCCGCCGGAAGAAACTGTCCGACATCTTCACGGATCTCGGATGGTCGGCCCAGGACAAGGAGGAGGCGGAAGTGATCGAGCTTGACGGGCATCATGTGGCCGCTCTTCTGTGCTGCCGCATAGATGAAGGCGTCAAGGTCGGAGAAGACTGCGCGGAAGTGGTGCGCATGAGCTATCGCCCTGTCGCGTCTATATAGACATCCTCTCCCGGGGCGGCGAAATAATATGTCTCCCTGGCGAAGCGCTCAAGGGAGTCCCGTTTAGTAAGGAGGTCTTCCAGCTGACGGTCAAGGCCGGCGTTCTTGACTTCAAGCGCCCTTATCTGCTTCTGCTGGGAGCGGAGCGTGAAGCCGGCGTTTATCCATGTCAGGACATTGTCTTTCTTGACGAACATGAACAGTACGAACAGCGCCGTGGCCACAATGGCATAGCGCAGAAAAGAGCGCTGCTCTCCCCTGCCCTTATCCTTGGACCTGTTCCATAAATCTTTGAAAACTCCCATAGACTTTGCGCAAAAATAACTAAATTTGTCCAAACTCAAAACCAAACGACACTCTATTATGAAACCTGCACTTTTGGTCCTTGCGGCCGGTATGGGCAGCCGCTACGGCGGGCTCAAGCAGATGGACGGTCTCGGGCCGAACGCGGAGACCATCATCGACTATTCTATCTATGACGCGGTGAACGCGGGATTCGGAAAAGTCGTATATGTAGTACGTGAGTATTTCCTCGAAGCCTTCCAGGAAAGCGTGAAGAAAAAATACGGCTCTGTCAAGTGCCCGGACGGGACTCCCCTCGAGTTCGTCTTCGTCACACAGGAGCTCGGCAAGATTCCGGCAGGGTTCACCCTCAACCCGGAGAGGCAGAAGCCATGGGGCACTGCGCACGCGGTGCTGATGGCCAAGGATGTCATCAAGGAGCCGTTCCTCGTCATCAACGGTGACGACTTCTACGGCAGGGAGTCATTCCGCATCGCCGCCGAATGGTGCAGGGAACACGCCGAAAGCAAGGGCGTCTACTCAATAGTCGGTTTCGAACTGGACCACACCCTGAGCGAGTCCGGCGGCGTGTCAAGAGGCATCTGCCATTATGATTCACGGCACCGCCTGACAGATGTGGTTGAGCATCTCAATATCATCAAGGGCGCTGACGGCGAGGTCACAGGTGACAACTCCATCAGCGGAGAGCATGTCAAGCTCAACGGCAAGGACCTCTGCTCCATGAACATGTGGGGATTCACCCCTGACTTCTTCCCTATGGCTGAAGATATCTTCAAGGCCTTCCTCGAGGAGAACAGCCAGGAACTCAAGAAAGAATTCTATATCCCGTATGCCGTGGATGTGATGATAAAGAAGGGGGAAGCCGGATGCGAGGTGCTCTCCACACCGTCCCGCTGGTTCGGAGTCACATACAAAGAGGACCGCCCTGCCGTGGTGGCCAAATTCGCCCAGCTGGCCGCGGACGGCATCTATCCGTCTCCTCTCTACAGATAAACGACAATGGGAAAGAAAGTCCGCAATTACAAGTTCTTCGACAATTACTCCTGGTTCGTGCCGGGAGTCAAGGAAATGCTCATCCTCCTTCTGATGCTCCTGCTCGGAGGCGTCCTCGGCAATGTCATCACATTGCTGTTCACCGCCGTGCTCGGAACTGCGAAGGGGACGGAATACGCGATGGTCGTCTCCTACCCTGTGATGTTCATCCCGGCCATGATGTATGCGGGGGCGAAGAGCAGGGCAAGGAGCTTCACCGGAGGCGGGCTGAAACTGGACAGCGACAATTTCAGCCCAGTCGGAGGGGCATTGTGCGCCCTGCTGGCCGCTGTCGGGACCATGACCCTCGCGTTCTGCACGGATGCGCTGAACCAGTTGATGCCACCGGCGCCGGAGTGGCTTGAGCAGATGCTCAAGAGCATGACGCAAGGTAATTTCTTCCTCAACTTCTTGTGCGTGAGCATATTCGCCCCATTCTTCGAAGAGTGGCTATGCCGAGGCATGGTTCTAAGAGGCCTGCTCGGCAACAAGGTGAAACCATCATGGGCCATCGTGATATCGGCGCTTTTCTTCGCCATGATACACCTCAACCCATGGCAGGCGCTGCCGGCCTTCCTGCTCGGATGCCTGTTCGGCTATGTATATTACAAGACCGGTTCACTCAAGCTTACGATGTTGATGCACTTCACCAACAACACCTTGGCGCTGGTCATGTCCAACATCGATTCACTCAAGGATGCGGACAACTGGGCCGAGCTGTTGCCGGGAGTCCAGTACTGGATCCTGTTCGCAGTCTGCTTCATGGCCACCTACCTGGTGGTGATGAAGTTCAAGAGAGTCGAAAGCGCTCCGGAAGGGAACTGCGACAGCGTCCCGTCTCTGTTCGCGGAGTAATCCCTAAGAAGTTGTTTTGAATTTATTTGTCATAAATTTTATGAAGATTTTTCTGTCAGAGTTTTTTCTGGATTTTGAGAAAGATAGTAGAACTATCTGACCGAAAAAGCCAGGAAAAAATATGGCGAAAAAGCAAGTAAAAGAATTTTCAACATAAATCAAAACAACTTCTAAGAGTTCAGATTATTCAAGCCCGGCTGTCTGCCGGGCTTTTTTGACATCATGCACACGCAGGATGTCGGCCCCGTGGTCAAGCGCGACGCGGTGCGCCTTCTCGGTGTCCCCCGCCGTGAAACGCTTGTCGGCGGCCCCGATGAGAATCCGCTTCCCGAGTACCTTGAAATCTTCCAGATGCTCCAGGATCTCCCAGTTCTGCTCAGCGGTCTTGGCGAATCCCAAGCCCGGGTCGAGAATCCAGTCCGTGATGCCGTTTGTGGCCGCGGTTATCGCAAAACCGCCGAAATACTCAAGAAGTTCCGGGATCACTCCTTCAGGATAGTCGCACTGGTTGTCCATCGTGCGCGGGTTGCCCCTCTTGTGCATGGCGATATAGGGCAGGCCCAGGCTCCCTACCATCTTGAGCATCTGCGGGTCATCCTCCCCGGCGGAGATGTCATTGACTATAAATCTCCCGAAGGTCTCGAATGTCCTGCGCACAATCTCGGCGCTCGTGGTGTCAACTGATATGGGAACGGCCCGGTCAAGCCTGCGGAGCACCGGCTCAAGCCTGCTCCATTCCTCCTCCACGCCCACATCGGCGGCACCCGGCCTGGTGGATACGGCCCCGAGGTCTATAATGTCCGCCCCTTCCTGCAGCATACTGTCTATTCTCGGTATCGCCTCCTCCGTCTTGACACGGCTGGAAGCCCAAAATGAATCCGGTGTCAGATTCACGATTCCCATTATCTTTACCATAATGCAAAAGTAGCAAAAAATCCATACCTTTGCGTCTATGCTGATAGTATTGGAAGGTCTGGACGGGGCCGGAAAGTCCACGCAGGTCAGGATGCTCAGGGAGTATCTCGAGAGCGTGTGCCCCAAGGTTGAATACATACATTTCCCCAGGTATGACGCGCCGGTCTACGGTGAGCTGATAAGCAGGTTCCTGCGCGGGGATTTCGGCTCGATAGAGTCGGTGCACCCCCAGCTGGTGGCGCTCCTGTTCGCGGAGGACAGGCACGGCGCAGCCCCTGCGATAAAGAAGGCCCTCGAGGACGGGAGCACGGTGCTGCTGGACCGCTATGTCTATTCCAACATCGCATACCAGTGCGCCAAACTGCGCTCTCCACGTGAGGCTGAATCCCTCAGGCAGTGGATACTCGACACAGAATACGGACAGTTCAACCTGCCGAGACCGAATCTCAACCTGTTCCTCGACGTGCCGATAAGTTTCGTGGAGCGGAGCCTCTCGGCCCAGAGAGGCGGAGACGACAGGGAATACCTGCACGGCGGCAGCGACATCCACGAAGCCAGCATCGACTTCCAGCGCAGAGTCAGGGACTTCTATCGCGGGCAGGCATCCAAAGACCCGAGTTTCATCACCGTCGGGTGCTCGGACAGCGACGGGCAGATGCTCGCGGCGGAAAACATTTTCAGCAAGATAAAGGAGATTTATGAGAATCGTAAGGAGAATTAGCGCCATCATCATCGGCTTCGTGTTCTTCGTGGCCGGTCTGCTCAAGCTGATGGACCCCGTCGGCGCCGGGCTTGTCGTGGAGGAGTATTTCAAGTTCCTGCACCTTGGCTTCCTGCGGCCGCTCTCATATTTCACCGGAGCCGCCGGAGCCCTGGCCGAAACGCTGCTCGGGGCCGCCCTGCTCTGCGGAGTGTGGAGAAGGCTCACCGGAATCGTCACGCTTGCAGTGCTTGGCGCGTTCACCATTCTCACGCTGGTGCTGCTGATTTTCAACCCTTCCATGGACTGCGGCTGTTTCGGCGAAGCCGTGCATCTGACTCACCTTCAGAGTTTCCTGAAAAACATCGCCCTGCTCGCGCTGTGGGCGGCGGCGTTCCTGCCACCTGGCAACCAGGAACCTACACGCAAGGTCAAGTATGTCAGTTTCTGCATCACCGGAGTGTCAGTGTGCCTGTTTTTCCTATACTCCTCCCTGTCCATCCCGTTAGTGGATTTCACCAACTATAAGAGCGGGTCCGAGCTGACCGGCGAGGGCTTGTCTTTTAGCGACGCAGGCGGAGAGTATGCTGACTCTCTGGCACTTGAGGACAGGGTACTGATTTCTTCCGTGTATGATCCGGCCAAGCTGTCGGACAAGAGTTGGGACAAGATCGCAGACCTTCTGCGCAAGGCCTCCGAGACCGGGTACACGCCTCTGCTTCTGGCCGCATCCTACCCGGAAGAGATGTCGGAGCTCGCCGGACCTGAAGTGCTGCCGTACACATACTTCGCCGACCGCAAGACGCTTCTGACGCTCAACCGCTCCAACGGAGGGCTCTGCTACGCCGCCGACGGGCAGATCATCAGCAAGTGGTCGCTCAACCGCCCGCCGAAAAGGGAGGAACTGCAGAGCATGCTGCAGACAGACCCGACGGAGACGATAATCACCCGGACCAGCTCGGACAGGCTCAAGTTGCAGGGCTTCCTGCTGTATGTCTTCGCTGTAATGCTTCTGCTGTAAGACATTTTACTAAAGGCGGGCTTTCGGGGCCCGCCTCAGTTTTCTATGTGCCGCAAGGCTATGCGCCAAGCAGGAACTCCTTCATCGCCCGGATGTCGTCTTTAGGGAAACTCCGCTGCTCGCCCGAAGAGAGGTTCTTGATGTTCACCACGGCGGCCTCGGCCTCCGAGCCTCCGTTGATGGAGAGGAACGGGATGAACTTGCGGTCGGCGTAGTCAAACTGCTTCTTCAACTTGGCGGGATCCGGATAAATCTCGGCTGCGACACCTTCCGCGCGGAGGGCCGAGGCCACAGGGAGGATGTATCTCAGCTCCTCAGCGCCCATATTGGCGAAAAGGACGGTCGTGCTGCTGCGCAGGCCCTCAGGGAACTTGTCCAGCCCGCAGAGCACATCATATATGCGGTCAGCTCCGAAACTGATGCCGACCCCGGACATGTCCGGAAGGCCGAAAATGCCTGTGAGGTTGTCATAGCGTCCTCCGCCGCAGATGCTTCCTATCTGCCAGTCGAGGGCCTTGACCTCGAAGATGGCCCCGGTGTAGTAGTTGAGCCCGCGGGCCAGGGAGAGGTCGAGTTCCACCGGAGTCTTTATGCCTGCGGCATCTATGTATCCGAACAGTTCCTCCAGCTCGTCCAGGCCCTTCAGACCGGTCTCGGAGGAGCCCATCATGGAGCGCATCACGGCGATTTTCTCGGCAGTGGTGCCGCTGAGAGTGAGGACAGGCTCCAGCATATCCACGGCGGCCTGCGTGAGGCCCTTGCCAAGCAGTTCCTCCTTGACCGCGTCGAGCCCCGTCTTGTCGAGTTTGTCGATCGCCACGGTGATGTCCACGACCTTGTCAGGGAATCCGCATATCTCGGAGAGGCCCGTGAGGACCTTGCGGTTGTTGATCTTGAGCAGGACTCTGACATCAAGCTTCTCGAACACCTTGTCCACTATCTGCACGAGTTCCAGCTCGCACAGCTGGCTCTTGCTGCCTATGGCATCCACGTCGCACTGGTAGAACTCGCGGTAACGCCCCTTCTGCGGGCGGTCGGCACGCCAGACGGGCTGTATCTGGAAACGCTTGAACGGGAATGACAGTTCATCCCTGTGCTGCACCACATAGCGGGCGAACGGCACAGTCAGGTCATAGCGGAGACCCTTCTCGCACACCTGCGGCGTGAGAGGCTTGTCAAAATCCACCCCAGAGAACGCGTCGCCCGAGTTGAGTATGCGGAAAAGGAGTTTGTCCCCCTCTTCTCCATATTTGCCGAGCAGCGTCGAGAGGTTCTCCATCGCCGGAGTCTCGATCTGCGAATAACCATATGTACGGAACACCGAGCGGACCGTGTCAAAAATATAATTGCGGGCCGCCATCTCGCGCTGTCCGAAATCCCTTGTGCCCTTGGGGATAGAAGGTTTCTGTGCCATA
The DNA here is from genome assembly GCA_900541925.1 of uncultured Bacteroidales bacterium. Taxonomy (GTDB): domain Bacteria; phylum Bacteroidota; class Bacteroidia; order Bacteroidales; family UBA932; genus Cryptobacteroides. The sequence goes on from UQMB01000009.1 coordinate 27,149, forward strand.
GACATTTGTTTTATCTTGCGAATTTACTACTTTTGGCAAAATTTACACTTATTTATAAGATGAAAGATTTTGTAAAGATGACTCTGGCCGTAATCTGCGGCCTTGTCATTATGGGAGTGCTGCTGTTCGTCCTCGGATTCGGAATGCTCGGCGCCCTGCTTGCGGCCGGCAGCTCCACCCCTCCACTCCCCAAATCAGGAGTGCTCGTCATGGACATGTCCAAATTCGTAATCGGCGAGCAGAGCCAGGATTCCAACCCTCTCGCTTCCATAAGCGGCGGCGGCGATATCCAGACCATCGGCATCTGGGATGCGGTACAGGCCATCAACTCGGCTGCGGGAGACCCGACAGTGAAATACATATATCTCAAGACGGACGGGTCCATGAGCGGGATAGCCGCTCTTGAAGAAATCCGCAAGTCCCTCGTGAAATTCAGGGAGACGAGCGGAAAACCTGTAGTGTCATATATCGAAGCCCCGAGCACAGGAGGGTATTACCTCGCCTCGATGGCCGACAAGGTCTATATGACCTCTCACATCGGCGGCACGGCCCCTATCACCGGAGTCTCAAGCCAGATGGTGTTCCTGGGCGATCTTCTCAACCGCTTGGGTGTCAATGTGCAGCTCGTCAGGCACGGGAAATACAAGTCCGCCGGAGAGATGTACACCAAAGCCAAGTCCAGCCAGGAGAACAGGGAGCAGAACCAGAGGGTCGTGGACTCGATGTGGGACAGTCTCGCCGAGAGCATCGCCGAGAGCAGGGGCATCTCGGTGGAGGCACTGGACGACGCCATCAACAATCTGAAACTCAACCTTCCGCAGGACTTCGTGGAGTGCGGGCTCGTGGACGAACTCATGACCCGGAACGAACTTGAGGAGAAACTGGCGGTGCTGGCAGTGAAAGACGCCTTCAAGGATGTCAGCATGATACCTTTTGCCGACTATGTCGCGAATGTGGTCGTGCCGACAAACGCCAAACGCCAGATAGCCATCATCTACGCTGACGGCGAGATCGTTGACGGAAGCGCGAAGACGGCAGTCGCCGGAGACAGATTCGCCTCGGTCATAGCCAGGGTAAGGGCCGACTCCACAATCAAGGCCGTAGTGCTCCGCGTCAACTCCCCTGGAGGAAGCGTCCTCGCCTCGGAGAAGATAAAGAGCGAGCTCGACCTTCTGCAGAAAGACAAGCCTGTCGTGGCGTCATACGGCGAGTACGCCGCCTCGGGCGGGTATTGGATCTCCAACGGAAGCAATGTGATATTTTCCGACGCCACCACCCTCACCGGCTCCATCGGAGTGTTCGGGCTCATCCCTGACTTCTCCAAGACAGCCAAGGATGTCCTTCATGTCGGGGTAGAGAGCGTAAGTTCACACAAGCACGGAGACATGTTCGGTCTGATGAGACCGTTCGACCAGAGCGAATACGCCTACATGACCCGGTCCATCGAGGGCATCTATGACAGGTTCATCTCCATAGTCTCCGACAACCGCCAGCTCTCCAGGGAGGAGGTTGACGGAATCGCTCAGGGGCGCGTGTGGACCGGCGCCGACGCCCTGCCGGTGAAACTCGTGGATGAGATAGGGACGCTTGAGGACGCTGTGAACTATGCAGCGTCAATCGCCGGCGACCCTGATCTGGGCAACTGGTCGGTATGCGGCTATCCGCGTCCGCAGACGATGATGGAGAGAGTCCTGTCAATGGTCGGCGGATATGGCCAGAGCGACGAGGCCATCCTGCTGTCCAGGCTCAAGGACTGCACAAGCGCCAAGGTTCTCGCAAGGATGGACAGCCAGATCAAGGTCCGCTGACTCTGCTGAGTCTGCCGGGGTCTGCTGATTCTGCTGACTCGAATAGGACCAGGCAGAGTCTCGCAGGGGTCGGTAGAGTCTGGCAGAGTCCGGTAGAGTTTGGCATGAAAATTTGCTTTTTAAAAAAAATCGCCTTACCTTTGCACTCAACATCGCGGGGTAGAGCAGTTGGTAGCTCGTCGGGCTCATAACCCGGAGGCCAGAGGTTCGAGTCCTCTCCCCGCTACCAGTTCAAGCGGTCGGCTGATATAGCCGGCCGCTTCGCTTTTGGCCTAATAGACATTTCTGGTTATGAATTACCCTCGCTTTTGGCGTCATCAGCCGAAAATCAGGTTACGGCCGTCACCAACCACTTATGTCCACATTACCCTTTTCGTATTCCGGGACACGGCCGTCAATTATGTAAGCTGCAAAAAATAAGTTGCCGCAGATTTGGGGTTCCGCTCACACCTGAACGCATCCTTGGCCGGCTGGTCGGACTATGGAGCATCCGCCGGCACGTGGCCGCGCCGCCACAACGCCACACCACCTCGCAAGAAACTACATGGCACCCGCCCCTGCCAGGTGTGAGCCGTTTTCGGCATTTCCGCTGCGACCTGGACCGTCCACCTGCCTCGCATAGCTCTCTGCGGCGCCCGCTCCTGCCAGGTGTGAGCCATTTCCGGCGTTTCCGCTGCTACCTGGACCGTCCACCTGCCCCGCATGGCTCTCTGCCGCACCCGCCTCCGCCAGGTATGAGCCTATTCTGGCGTTTCCGCTGCCACCTGGGCAATCTCGTTTGCGCACCTGTCCGTGGAACATTCGCCGTCGCGTGGAACATCGCGGTGCGCACCAGGGGCGTTTTCACTCACCGCACCGGTTTTCAGAAGCTCGCGTGCGCAGAAAGGGGCCTGGTGCGCACGGGCCGACCTCGCCAAACCCATACGATACAGAAGACGACCCTGTGGCGTACGCAAAGCACATAACGTCTCCCGTAACTGCACTGGCTGGCGCGGCGGAGCGTCAGCAGGTGGGAACAGGTGGCGGTAGCACATATCGGCGGGGGCAGGCGGCAGCAAGCAAGGACATGTGCAGGCAGGAACAAGCGGGAAGAGGAGCAGGCGTCAGCAAGCAAGGACATGCGCAGGTGTAATCAGAGACAGGCAGAAGGCGGGAACGGACAGACGGAGCGGGAGCAGGCAGAAACGGGCAAGCGCAGGCAGGCGCCATTTTATGCCGAGCATACAACAAGGAGGGCCGGCCAAACGGCCAGCCCTCCTAACGCCAGGAAGCCAAGTCGAAAAGTCAAGCGGCTTCCCCTATGTCGGTGAAGAGACCAGGTAATCGTTAAAAAACAAGTTGCATCACCTTAGGCAATCTTTTTGGTCAATATTCCTCTTTTCATCAGTCATGTGCCGGTGGCACACTCCTTCTTCAAAAAGAAATCTATCCTCAAAAATCTTTGCCGAATCTGCGGCAACTTATTTTTTGCCGCTTACTAGAACACCTCTTCGACACTCTCTTTGTAGTCATCGGCCTGCGGAGCAGGTGCATCGGCGCGAGGGCCTTCGCTGCGGCGAGGACGGTCATCCCTGCGCTCACGACGGTCTCCGCCTCTGCGGTCATCACGACGCTCGCGGCGGTCTCCGCCACGACGGTCGTCCCTGCGGTCACCACCTCTGCGATCATCCCTTCCGCGGTCTCCGCCGCGAGGACGGCGCTCCGGCTCGACATAGCCCTCAGGCTTCTCTGTCAGCGCACGCATAGAGAGGCGCATCTTGCCGGTCTTAGGATCAACCTCAAGCAGCTTGACATCGACCTCATCGCCGACCTTCAGCACATCCTCCACATTCTCGGTCTTGTTCCAAGCAATCTCGGACACATGCAGGAGTCCCTCCTTGCCAGGAAGAATCTCGATGAAAGCGCCGAACTCAAGGATGGAAACCACCTTGCCGTGGTATACCTTGCCGACCTCAGGCACAGCGCAGATGCCCTTGATCCACTCGAGAGCCTTCTGCATGTTCTCCTTGTTGTCGGAAGCGACATCCACAACGCCCTCGGTGAGGTTGGTGCCCGGTATAGGCTGCTCGTCGATGGTGATGGTGGTGCCGGTCTCCTTCTGGATCTTCTGGATGGTCTCGCCTCCCTTGCCGATCACGGCTCCGATGAACTCGGCCGCGATGCGGATCTGCTCGATACGAGGGACGAACGGCTTGTAGTCCTCACGAGGAGCGCTGATGGTCTTGAGCATCTCGCCCATGATGTGCATACGGCCCTGGCGCGCCTGCTCAAGAGCCTTGGCGAGCACCTCGTATGAGAGGCCGTTGACCTTGATGTCCATCTGGGTGGCTGTGATACCGTCTGCGGTACCTGTCACCTTGAAGTCCATGTCTCCGAGGTGATCCTCGTCCCCGAGGATATCGGTGAGGATGGCATAGCGGTCGTTAGGGTGGAGTTCATCGGTGATGAGACCCATGGCGACGCCGGCCACCGGCTTGCGGATCTTCACGCCGGCATCCATCAGCGCGAGGCAGCCGCCGCACACTGAAGCCATAGAAGAAGAGCCGTTGGACTCAAGTATATCTGAAACCACGCGAACTGCGTAAGGATTCTCCGGAGCGAGAGGGACCACTGGCTTGAGGGCCCTCATGGCAAGGTTGCCGTGACCGATTTCACGACGCCCCACACCCCTCTGCGGCTTGGCCTCGCCGGTAGCGAACGGAGGGAAGTTGTAGTGAAGCACGAACTGCTGGTCGTCCTGGATGAGCACCTCGTCGGTCTCCTTCATATCCATCTTGGTGCCGAGGGTGACGGTCGCGAGAGACTGCGTCTCACCACGGGTGAAGATGGCTGAACCGTGGGCGCAAGGAAGATAATCCACCTCACACCAGATAGGACGCACCTGGTCGCAAACACGGCCGTCCAGGCGGACGCCTTCGTCGAGGATCATGTTGCGCATGGCCTCTTTCTCCTCGGCATGATAATACCTCTCCACGAGAGGAGTCTTCTCTTCGAGCTGCTCCTCAGGAATAGTGGCGAGGAACTCCTCCTTGATGGCCTTGAAACCGGCCTCGCGCTCCTTCTTAGGTTTGGCGGCCTTGGCGAGGGCGTAGCACTTGTCGTAGCAGAAATCGTGAACGGACTTCTTGAGCTCCTCATCCTCCACATCGTGAGGATAGTCACGCTTGTTGACGTCGGTGCCGAGCTCCTTCATGAGCTCTTTCTGCACGCGGCAATGCTTCTTTATCTCCTCATGGGCAAACTTGATGGCTTCGAGCATATCGTGCTCGCTCACCTCGTTCATCTCGCCCTCCACCATCATGATGTTCTCCTCGGTGGCGGCCACCATAAGTTCGAGGTCGGAATCCTTCATCTGCGAGAAGGTAGGGTTGATCACGAACTCGCCGTTGACGCGGCTGACGCGGACCTCAGATATAGGGCCTCCGAAAGGAAGGTCGGAAGAAGCCAGGGCGCATGAAGCCGCAAGTCCTGCGAGCGCATCCGGCTGAATGTCCTTCTCCGCTGATATGAGGGTCACGTTGACGAAAACCTCAAGGTGGAAATCATCCGGCCAGAGAGGGCGGATAGGGCGGTCGATCAGGCGGGAGATGAGAACCTCATAATCGCTTGACTTGCCTTCCCTCTTCATGAATCCGCCGGGGAAACGTCCCGCGGAATAATACTTTTCTTTATAATCGACCGTAAGCGGCATGAAGTCGGTTCCTTCCTTGACTTCCTCCGCGCAGGTCACGGTGGCGAGAAGCATAGTGCCACCCATCTTGACTACGGCTGATCCTGCTGCCTGCTTCGCGAGCTTGCCGGTCTCTATCTCGATGACGCGACCGTCAGAAAGCTCAATTCTTTTGTTGATGATATTCATTACTGTTTTTCTTAACGTCCTTTCCAAAAAAGGGATGGCCCCTTCAGGAACCATCCCCGGATCTTCCCTATCTTGACTATCGGCGGAGACCGAGCTCCTTGACGATATTCCTGTATCTCTCGATGTCTACTTTCTGGAGGTAATCCAGAACCTGACGTCTCTTACCTACAAGGCGGAGAAGTGAACGGCGGGTGACAACATCCTTCTTGTTCTTCTTCACATGCTCGGTAAGGTGAGCGATACGGTAGGAAAATAAAGCAACTTGACTCTCTGGTGAGCCGGTGTCCTTATTAGACTTCCCGTACTTCGCGAAAATCTCTTGCTTCTTCTCAGGCATCAAATATTCAGCCATCTTAGCAAAAAATTAAATGTTAATATTTCAAATTCTCCGCCCACAAAAAGACGAAGCCTGCAAATATACGCAAATTTTCGGCACTGTCCAAATTATACCCCTAATCTTCAATCTTTTCTATGAGCGGGAGACCCCTGCTGGAGAGCAGGTCGTTGTAGCGGCGGAGCACCTCGTCCACGCAGTCCTCCCATGAGCGCACAATGGACCTGGAGGCCTGGAGCCCCACCCGGCGTATCCTCTCCCGGTCAGAAGACAGGGAGCGCAGGAGCGCGGCCATCTCGTCCGGATCGTTGTCCACCAGGAAACCGTCCACCCCATCGGTGAGGATGGCGGACGCGGTAGACCCCTTGGCCATCACGGCCGGGGTGTGCAGCGCGGCGGCTTCACGCACCACGAGCGGAGCGTTGTCATACAGGGACGGGAAGAGGAAGAGATCCGCGACGGCATAATACTCTTTGAGCAATTCGCGGTCGTGGATACAGCCCACAAAGACCACCTTGTCGCCCAGGCCCAGTTCCTCGGCCAGATTCTTGATGCCGTCCGCGGCATAGCCGGTCCCGACAAAATACATCCGGTAAGGGACATCCTTGATGCGCGCCAGGGACTCGAGTATCAGTCTCGGGTTCTTCTCCCAGATGTGCTGCCCGACAAAGAGGAGCACGAACTCGTCCTGCCCGACACCCAGCTTGCGGCGGGCGTCAGAGAAGAAGCTGTCCGGATAGTCGGCCACGAGGTCCGAGCCGTTGTCCATCACCTCAACCTCCCCCTTGTAGCCATATTCGCGGATCACGTCCACGACGGAAGCCTGAGGCACCCACACGAGGTCGGCCTTCTCATAGAAATTGATGATGTACTTGATAGCCATGTCCACCACCGCCTCCGGAAGCACGCGGGCGAAGTCGTCGCGGTACTTGGAATGGAAGGTGGCGACAAGCGGGATCTTCTCCAGACGGGAGATCTGCAGAGCCGCAGCCCCCGATGTGAACGGGCAGTGCGCGTGCACGATCTTGAACCGCAAGGAGGCCACCTTGGCAAGGAACCCGGGGTCAATGGCGGCAAGCCCCGTCACATACGGCTTCCGCCTCGGCACGGGCACGGAGAAATAGTCCAGAACCTTGTAGTCAAGGGAGTCATAGTCGGCTCCGGGCACATTGGGCGTGATAACGAATGTGCCGCCGACCTTCTTCTGCATCCACTTGGCATAGTTTTCCATGCAGACCGACACCCCGTCCATCACAGGAGGGAAGCAATCGCAGAAAAGTCCGACATTGACTTTCTCAGGAGAAAAGATTGAAGGCATGGTTGTTTTATTTAAGTCCTATGAATTCAAGCTTGCCCATAAAGAGAAGCACCGCGAACGCAGCCACCAGGGCGAGCAAAACCACCCCGAGCCACCACTTCCAGGCGGAAGAATTCTTCTGATACGGGTCGGAAAGCTTGAGTTTCGGGTATTTGGCGAGGTTCGTGAGTTTCGCCCCGAAGAGGATGTTGACGAGCACCTTGGAGTTGACGGCCCAGCCGTTGGCGTTGAGGACAGGGCCCAGGTTGCGGCGGCGCAGCTTGCTCCACGCCAGGAAGCAGGACGGGCCCGAGATGATGAGCATTATCGCGACAATGGCGACAAACGTCTTCCAAACCGGGACGCTGTTGATTCCGGTCACAATCATGGTCAGCGCCGAGCCTATATAGCCCACAGCCATGCCCAAGGCGGCGAAGATACCGGCGAACTTGGCGATGTCGAATGCCTGCTTCTTGCCGCTTCCGTCACCGTCGGCGGCAGGAGCCGCAGGAGCGGAAGATGCAGCCGACGACGCCTTGGCCTGGAGGTCAGCTGTGATCTTGGCGTCCTTGTCGGCGGCCGACTTGTTGATGAGTCCCACGCAGAAATCCCAGAACTTGCGGTAAGGCGCCCAGAACGCCTGCCTGATGCTGACAGGATTGTCGACTATCTTGGTTATGACGGCATCCCAGTCATTGCCAGCGCAATCATAGAAAATCCCGTTCTTCCCGGGGCGGAGGGCATCGATGTCTCCGGCGGTCATCACGGCCACTATGTCCATGGTCTTGCCGAGTTTCCTGGAAGAGCACGCGCAATATATAAGGAACATTCCGCTGAGTTTGGCCATGTCGGCGTGCTTCGACATGTCAGAAACCCTTATGCAGAGGTCGCAGCAGCGCTGGTCGATATAGAGCTGCCCGGCTTCGAAATCTGCGCGCACGCCCGGAGTCCTGGCATAGAAATCAGTGAATATCACATAGTTTTTGAGCAGTCGGTAGAAATCACGATACAGAAGCATAAGCTTCTTGACTTCGTCTATCGCGTCAGACTCGTCCTTCAGGGCGAGATCCCTGGAGACAAGTTCCAGCAAGGCGGCCTTCTGTCCGGCCGCGAGTATCTCACGCACCCGCGCTATGCCGAGAGGCTCGGCCGCCGCTCCTTTCTTGGCGGCAAGCCAGGCGCAATAAGGGCCGAACCCGGCAAGCGCCGCATTCCACTCCTCTTCGCTCAGGCTGTCCTTCCCGTCTTCCAGGACAAGAGAGCGGAAAGCGTCGAACCTGGCCTGCCAGGCAGGATTGAGCCGGTCAAAGCGCAGGACGCCGGACTCGTCCGGGCGGGCGAGCGGGCACTCCCCTATCCTGGAGATGTCATCCACGCTCACGGCAACCTCGTCTGCGGCTGTCTTATCATAACGCAGCAGACGGCAACGCTCGAAGAAATCGGCCACCTTGTCCCTGACGGCCTCGAGAGCCGCATATGCGGCGGAGGTCCCGTCCCCGAAAGGCAGCACCGCCTTGTCGGAATCGGCAGCGTCCATCCAGGCCGCATAATCGGCGCAGGCCGCATAGAAATCCTCGATTATGGCCGCGCTCACGCCCGGGGCGCCGCTGCGGTCGGTCTCCGAACCGGCTACGGCGATGCAGTCCGAAATCACCGCTTCAAGGGCCGGCTCCCCGGTGCTCGCGGCGGTTATGAGCCCGTCCCCGTTGAAACGGGTCCCGGCGAATATGGCGGCGCTGTCGGAGGCATCCTCCACACTGATGCTGCGCCCCTCTTTCCCGAGGTCGGTCAGGATGCGGTCAGCCGAATCGTGCAGACGGCGTCCGGTCTCGGTGGAAGTGTCGATCTGGTCGATATCCAGCACGCTCTCCCCCTTCAGGATCAAATCTTTATCCTTGATGACGGATGTAAGCCACTGCGCAGCGGCCACGACCTCCGGCACCTTGATCTTGCCGTCCTTGTCCGTATCTATATAGTCAAGCGTCCTCCTGTCGAACTCAAGAGACTCCACGGGACAGCAGAGAACTGTCCAGAGTTTCTGATCAAGTTCACCAAGATGGGCTATATCCTCGCCCGAAGCGACATTCACACGGATCGCCCCGCCAAGTGAGCAATACTTCCATTCGTATTTCTTGTCCATAATTAATGTATTACGCCGCGAAAATACGGAAAATCCGGTAATTTACGACACCTCACGGCTCAGTTCCTCCCACGAAGAGCAAAAGTCCTTATTAAATTTTTTGCTTTAAGATTTTAAGCATGATGTCAGATTATTCTTACATTTTCACGGCGAGACGGCAGAATTCACCGCAAAACCGTCAAAAAAGCCCTAAAATCCCCAAAATTAGGGATGTCCACCCATTGGAGTTGTGATTTACAAACAATATCTTTGCGAAGAGAGTTATTACCGTTATGAAGAAGGTCAGTTCAGTTATCCTTGCGACAATAGTCGCTATTGCTTCCGGTTTGTTACCTGCCGGAGCCGCAACCCCGAAAAAAGGCGTCACCATCAAGGGTGAAGTCATCTCCGCCACGGACGGAAGACCTATAGACTTCGCGTCCGTCGTGCTGTCCCCGTCAAAACTGTATTCGATGACAGATCAGGACGGCCGTTTCACCATTGAAGGTGCGGCAGCCGGCGAGATTACCGTCAGCGTGCAGTACTACGGCATGGAGCAGAAAGACACGACTTTCCGAGCCGCGTCAGGACAGACCGTCAATCTCAGGCTCGCCCTTACGGAGACTTCGTTCAGGCTGGACAATGTGGTCGTGGTGGCCACCGCCAACAAGGCCGGCAGCAGCACCGCGTCCAAGATTTCCCGGCAGGCGATGGACCACATGCAGACAAGCTCCCTCGCCGATGCGATGTCCCTGCTTCCGGGCGTGTCCGTCAGCAACCCGACACTTTCTGACGCACAGACCATCAGCATCCGCGGCGGCTCCGCGATGAACAGCCTCGGTACCGCCATCATCGTGGACGGAGCCCCATTGTCCAACAACGCCAACATGCAGACCCTCAGCCCTGTCATCAGCGGCTCGAGTGCAGGCGGCCAGGGTCTCGGATCACCGACCACCGGATCCGATGTCCGCACCCTGTCCACGGACAATGTGGAGTCCATAGAAGTCATCCGCGGCATCCCGTCAGCAGAATACGGCGACTTGACCTCCGGCGCCGTGCTCGTCAAGTCCAAAGCCGGCAAATCACCTCTCACCCTGAGATTCAAGACCAACCCTAACATCTACCAGGCATCCGTCGCCAAGGGATTCTCCCTCGGCAAGAAGGCCGGAGACCTCAACATCTCAGGAGACTACGCCTACAACCAGAACAAACTGACCATGGGGCACAAGTCATATCAGAGAGCCAGCGCCAAAGCCCTCTGGACAGTAATGATGGGAGAGAAGACAAGCGAGACCACTTCCCTCACCCTCAGCTTGGGGCGTGACCGCAGCAAGCTCAACCCTGACGACCTCAGCTCCAAGACGCAGTCCTATGCCAACGAGTTCGGAGTGGCGTTCAACACCAACGGACGCGCCTCTATCAACGGCGAGTGGCTACGCAGCATCAACTGGCTCGTCTCCGGTAGCTACAACGACAAGCACTCCCGCTACGAAGACACGGCGGTCAACGCGATGAACCTCTACTCCAAGTCAATGACTGACGGGGAGATATACAGCAACATCCCGGGCGGGCAAATCTACGACGCCTCCGGCAAACTCATCACCACAGTCTCGCCGGACAGCAACGTCAAGGGGGCAGTGCTGCCATACAGCTATTTCTATTTTTATGACATCTACGGCGAAGAAGTGAACGCCTTCGCCAAACTCAACGCCGACTTCGCGCACAGCTGGGGTCCGGTAAACGACCGCCTGCTGCTCGGCGCGGACTTCAAGACCGACGGCAACCTCGGCCGAGGCTCTGTCTATGACGATGACTTCCCTCCGTTCAGGAATGTCAGCAACTCCGAGTCCGGCTACAGGGCCAGGCCATACTATGACATACCGTTCGTCAACCAGTTCGGCCTCTATGCCGAGAACTACTTCACATGGGGCTTCGCGGAGCGCGAACTCAACCTCACGGCCGGAGTGCGCTACGACAGGATCAACGGATTGAGCTCCGTGGCGCCGCGTATCAACGCGTCCGTCGACATCTTCCCGTGGATGACCCTCCGCGGAGGATACGGACTCACCTCCAAGGCCCCTACAGCCTACTATCTCTACCCCAACAAGTCCTACCACGACTACATCCTCTACAACGGAATGTTTGCCGGCATGCCGGAGAACGAGCAGCTGCTCATAGCCAAGACCGACATCTATGACGCCTCCAACGAGAACCTCGAGATAGCCGTCAACCGCAAAGCCGAGATAGGTCTGGACTTCAACATCGCCGGACGCTACCGCGTGGGTCTGACCGCCTACGATGAGAAGATGGACAACGGCTACGGCTACGGTACGGACATCAGCTCATACATCTGGTATCAGGCCACGGCATACGAGGTGGACCACAAGGAAGAGGGACAGCGCCCTGTCCTCAAGAAAGACAAGACATACAACCTCTTCTACAGCGTCTACAAGCCGCTCAACAACGGCAAGACCCGCAACAGGGGCGTGGAGTACGAGATCGACCTCGGCCGCTTCGACGCCATCCGCACCTCATTCTACATCAACGGAGCCTGGATCTACAACACCAGCACAAATGCCGGCCACACATTCGGTGAGAGGACCAGGACAGGCACTGCCGAGAAGAACATCGGCATCTATGAGAAAGAGGTGAGGACGAGCCACAGCCAGAGGCTCAACACCACCCTGAGGGCCACGCACAACATCCCGCAGATCGGTCTCGCCGTCACGCTCACAGGACAGTTCAACTGGTTCACGAAGGTATGGACACAGTTCGGAAACGACACCATGTTCATCCAGTACATCTCCCACAAGGACGGGAAGGTGCACGACTTCGACCCGGCGCTGAAAGACGACCCGGAGTTCTCCTACATGTTCCCTACCCTCAACGACAACAGGTTCATCGCTGAGAAGTACTTCCCTACCGCCATCTTCAACCTCAATATCAGCAAGGAGATCGGCGACATGTTCACCGCATCGTTCTATGTCAACAATGCGCTCAACACAAGACCTCTCTACAAGTCAAAGAAGGACGGCAGCTATGTCACCCTTGGCATTCCGCTCTTCTTCGGCTTCGAGTTCAAGGTCAGCATCAGATAGAACACAAATTATCACAATTAAAATCCTATGTTTATGAAAAGAACAACATTTGCAATTGTCACGATGGCAGCAGCCTTGTTTGCTGCCGCGTCTTGCCAGAAAGAGGCCAAGACGATCAGTGTCACAGTCACCATCGACGAGACCAAGATAGCTGAAGCGGGCATCCCTTCCCCTGACAGCTACGCGGTGACACTCACCAACTTCGCCACCGGCGTCAGCATCGAGGCTGCCACGGAGAACGGCGTCGCAAGCGCCGCAGGACTTGTGCCGGGACTCTACAACATCACGGCGACCGCAGTTCAGAGCAAGGACGGATTCGCCTACACCATCACCGGAGCCCTGAACGATGTCAACTTCCTCGAAGACGGCGAGAAGGCGACCGTAAAAGTAGACGCGGTCAAGGAAGCCGCCCTCGTATTCAAGGAGATCTACTATACAGGATGCCGATTCCCGACAGATGAGGAGGGCGGCAGCAGCACATACTTCCGCGACCAGTTCTACGAGATCTACAACAACAGCACCCAGACCGTATACGCCGACGGGCTCTGCATATCCACGACGATCTTCGCCAACTATGACTATACCGTATTCTACGAATGGCCTATCGAGAACCCGGAGAACTACGTGTTCTGCGAGAGGATCTGGCAGATTCCTGGCGACGGCACGCAATACCCTATCAAGCCTGGCGAGTCCATCATCATCGCGCAGTGGGGTACCAACCACAAGGCGGAAAGCCTCACAAAGGGCACCTCTCCGGTTGACCTGAGCGGGGCGGAGTTCGAAGCCCTCGAAAAGGAATCCACCACATGGAACGGCATCACGCTCACTGACAACATAGCCGTCAACATGAAGCTGGCTGTCAACGCTACAGGATACGAAATGCCGCAGTGGCTCACCTCTGTCGGAGGAGCCGCCTACATCATCTTCAAGCCTTCAGCACCGCTCAAGAACGAGGATTTCATCACCGCAACCAACGCTGACTGGGGCAATGTAGCGAGGGAGGTTCCTATCAGCGAGGTCATCGACGCCGTACAGTCCGTCTCTGACGAGACCCGCCTCTCAACCCTCGGACTTCCGGCCGTTCTAGACGCAGGCGCAATCTGGTGCAGCGGCATGTATGTGAGCGAGAGCATCGCCCGCAAAGTCAAGGAAACCAGAGAGGACGGTACTGTAGTATATCAGGACACCAACAACACTACCAACGACTTCGAAGTGAAGAAGGACCCTCAGCTCCGCAGGAACGGGGCCAAGGTGCCATCTTGGAACAGCTGGATCAAATAGTTCAAAATGAAGAGAATCATCGTTTTATCAGCATTGCTCGTCAGCCTGTGCCCGTCCGTGGCGCAGGCGGGCGGCTCTGCCGAAAAAATCGGCAGCACAGCCCTCAAGGAGACCGAAATCCGCAACTCCCTCTGGCTCGGAAGCTCATCGGCGGCCGGGCTCGCGTTCAGGCCATACAACATATTCAACACCCTGGACCTCAGATACAACGGAGCATACGGAGAATATCGCGGCCTCGGCGAGGGGAAAAGTTCAACAGAAGTGTCTCTCAACACTGAAGGCGCGGCCTATCTGGGGAAATTCCTGGTCACCGGTGATTTCTCTTTCAAGAACACTTTCGATCAGGACGCACTCTACAATGTCCTTCTCTATCAGCTGGAGGACAACATGCCGTACTACCCTATGGACGACAGGTCCAGCGGCTGGAAGCGGCAGGCTTATGAACTCGGTGCCGGCCTGGCATCCCCTATCCTCTGGGACCGGGTCGCCTTCGGCATCGACCTCGAATACTTCACCAAGGTCGGGGCCAAGCAGCTCGACCCTCGCGGAGAGACCTACAAATACGGTATCCAGCTCCGCCCGTCCGTAACCGTGAGCCTCGGTAAGAACCTGCTCGGGCTCAGCGCCTTGTATGCCGACGGATTCGAGAGAAGCAAACCGTCCAACAACTACAACTGGGACAGCCCGAAAATCTGGTACAACCGAGGTCTCGGAGAGAGCACCCAGAGCAAATTTGGGGGCAACGACGGCATGAAGACCTGCTTCTGGCGCACTACCAAGTTCGGCGGAGCCCTCCAGTACTCCTGGTCGGACGCTGTGTTCGCCGAGGTGGGTTACACCTACAAGCAGACCGATGCCAAAGAGAATCCGGAACTTCCGAAACGCCTCGGTTCAGCGAAAGAACAGACCTTCAGCCTTGACGCCGCGTGGCTTTTCGGACGGGACAAGTCTGACAAGCTCTCGCTCGACGCGGACTTCGCCCTCACCGACGGGATAGAGTATATCCAGAAGCTCAACACGGCGGCCTTCCAGCAGGAATGGATGGTCATCAGCACAAACGCCATGTCAAGTTATACCGATATCCGTGCAGCCCTGCGCTACGACCATCTCTTCGGAGCGGCCGACCCGCGCGGATACGACTGGAAAGTCGGGGCGGAAGCGTCATTCAGGATGTTTGACCAGAGTTATCTCGCTCCGGCCTCCACTTCCAACGCGATGAGGGCGTATGCCGGCATCAACGCCGACAAGCAGTTCAAGTTCAAGCGTTCGGTGCTCCTGCTCGGACTGGACGGCGGATATGCCGCAGGCTTCGGAAGCGGATACACCTGCCTGAGCACGAAGGCCTATGCCACGCCGAAAGCGGCCATGGCAGACCAGGCTGACTGGCTCAACGCAAGCTTCATCAAGGCCGGCGCCAGAGTGGACTGGACACTTGAAGGCTCGAAAAGGGCTAACTGGGTGTTCGGCGCCAAGGCCGACTGGCTCAAGCCGACATCCCTCGACAAGGACAGGCTCGCAATCACAGCCACATTCGGAATAATCTTCTAATGCCATGTTTTCAAAAAAGACACTAATGCTCGCCATTGCCGTGACCGTTTCCGCAGTCACGGCATTTGCGGTCTCCCCGACGAGACGCTCGTTCGCGATAGTCACGGAGCCGCAGACATTCAAGCACTGCTCGGCGGAACTCGAAAAATACCGCGAAGCCGTATGCACGGACGGCCTTGACGCGTTCATCTGCGTCAATGACTGGTCTTGCCCGGACGAGCTTCGGGACAGCCTCAAGACATATTACCGCACCCGCAGTCTTGCAGGAGCCGTATTCGTGGGAGATGTCCCGATTGCCATGATCCGCAAGGCACAGCACCTGACCTCCGCCTTCAAGATGGACGAGGATGGCGCTTTCCCGATGAGGGAGTCATCCGTCCCGTCCGACAGATTCTACGATGATTTCGACCTCAAGTTCGACTATGTGTGCAAAGACACGTCCGAGACGAATTTCTTCTACTACAATCTCGCCCCGGAATCCCCTCAATACATAAGTTGTGACATCTACACCGGACGCATCAAGCCTTCGGTGAAGAGGGGCGACCCTTACGGGGAGATTTCCCGCTACCTCCTCAAGGCGGCAGCCGCCAAGAGCGGGCGCAACCCTCTCGACCATCTGGTGTCATACAGCGGCAGCGGCTCATTCTCAAACAGCCTCGCCGCATGGAAGGACGAGACCATAACCCTCAAGGAGCAGATGCCGGCGGCGTTCAGCAGCTCCGACGGGGCCAAGTTCTACGTGTTCGCGATGTATCCGAACATGAAGGACATCCTCCTGAAGGAAATAGCCAGGGACGAACTTGACCTTGTGCTCTTCCACGAGCACGGCGTGCCGGAAAGGCAGTATCTGACAGACATCCCGGAGCCTGAGGACATCGACGGCTACTACACCGACGCGAGATACCGTCTCCGCAGGCAGCTGCGCACAGCGGCGGGCAGAGGCCAGGACACCGAAGCCCTCAAGGCTGAATACATAAAGAAATACGGCATCCCGTCCGCATGGCTCGAAGACTGGGATGACCTTAAATACGAGGTGGAGGATTCCCTCTACGACGCTGCGACGGGCATAATGCTCGACGATGTGGTCAAGACCGCCCCTAATGTAAGAATGGCGATCTTCGACGCCTGCTACAACGGGGACTTCCGCGAAGACGACTGCATAGCCTCAAGGTATGTCCTCTCCGACGGCAAGGCTCTCGTCGGCATCGGCAACTCCGTCAATGTGCTGCAGGACAAGTCTTCATCAGACCTGCTCGGCATGCTGGCGCTGGGTTACTCCGCAGGAGAATGGATGCAGCAGGTCAACATTCTGGAATCCCACATCCTCGGAGACCCGACCTTCCATTTCTCGGCCCCGGAGGGCGCCGCGAAACCGGACCTGTACAGCACAGACATCAACTACTGGAAGAAATACACCGATGCCAAGTACCCGTGCGACATAAGGGGTCTCGCGCTCCAGAAACTCTTCACGCTTGACGCACCGGGGCTCTCGGACCTCCTGATGAAGACATGGAAGAGCTCCGACGAGTATATGCTGCGCCTGCAGTGCATGCACCTGCTGGCACATTACAATGACGGCAACTACTCCAAGCTGCTCAAGGACGGCGCGGACGACCCGTATGAGTTCATCCGCCGCAAGTCCACCTTCTACCTCGGCAAGGTCGGTGAGGACTGGATGGCCGATGAGCTTGCCGCCGTGTACATGCGCGACTACAACTCCCTGAGAGTGGCCGCCAACGTGGGATTCGTCTGCGCCCACTTCGCGGACAGCCTCTTCCTGAAGAATTTCGACAGGCGCCTTGAAGAGGCGGCCTGGGTCTACGACAAGGACTCGTTCCGCGAGAAGGCGATGACCACATTCAGCCTGGCCTGCTCAATAGAGAGCGGAACAGGAAAGATCTTCACAGACAAGAACGCCAGGGGCAAGAACTTCTACATAAGCGGAATGCGCAACAACCCATATCCTCAATATGCCATGCCTCTGCTCTCTCTAGTCAAAGACAACAGCGAGAGCACCGCGCTCCGCACAGAATGCGCTGAGGTCTTGGGATGGTTCGTCCGCTACCACGGGCGACGCGAACTCATATCAGCCATTACCGACTATCTCGAATCCGGGACCAGCATGCCTCGTGAGGTAAGGGACGAACTCGTCAAGACAAAGGGAAGACTTGAATACTACACACGATGAAGAATATGAGACAATCTATATTTAAGACCGTCCTCGGCGCGTCAATGCTCTGCGCCCTGTCACTGACAGCCGCTGCGCAGGTCAAGATAGACAAATGCGGCATCAAGTCCGGCACTTCCTTCGCGGTCATTACCGACAGCGCGACCTACGAGAAGTGCGGCGAAGAGCTCAAAGCCTACAAACAGGTCCTCGAAGAGGAGGGACTCGGCACCTGGATCGTAAGTGCCGACTGGGCCTCTCCGGACGAGGTCAAGGCCGAGATACTCAAGCTCGCCTCCGGCAAACCGGCCCTCGAAGGCATCGTGCTTGTGGGAGATGTCCCCATCGCCATGGTAAGGGGCGGACAGCACTTGACCACCGCATTCAAGATGAACGAGGAGACCTTCCCGATGTTCGAATCCTCTGTGGCTTCGGACCGTTTCTACGACGACTTCGGCCTGAAGTTCGACTTCATCAAGAGGGACAGCCTCAACACGGACCTTTTCTACTACAAACTCTCCGAAGAAGGCGAGCAGCATCTGCGTCCGGACATCTACTCCGCCAGGATGAAGGTGCCGCCGGTGATGAAGGGCGACAAGTACGAGATAATGAGCAAATACCTGCGCAAGGTGGTCAAGGCCCACAGGGAGGAGAACCCCCTCGACGAGCTGACCTTCTTCGCCGGACACGGCTACAATTCGGACTGCCTCACGATCTGGAGACAGAAGCCGCTCGTGTTCAGGGAGTACTTCCCGTATGTGTTCGACAAGGCTTCGCACAACCGCTTCCTCAACTTCCGCGAGGACGACCAGATGAAGTGGAACCTGCTCAGCGAGGTGGCAAGGCCGGACGTGGACCTTTTCATATTCAGCGAGCACGGAGCCTACGACACCCAGTACATCAACGGCAAGCCTGCCTCGAAGGGAATAAGCGACGATGTGGACCAACTCAAGCGCTCACTCGCCTCGTCCTACAGGTATTACGGACGCGGCGCCAACAGGGAGCCGTTCCTGCACGAAGTGGATTCGCTGTTCCAGATCGGAGAAGAGGCGTTCTCTGACGCCATGCTGGCCGAGTACGACAGACTGGACTCCATCGAGACCCGTGGCATCAACATCTATCTCGACGACATCATGAAGGGACACAGCAGCGCGAAGATGATCGTGTTCAACGCCTGCTACAACGGTTCTTTCCACAATCCTAAGGGATATGTCGCAGGCTGCCATGTCTTCGGCGACGGCGAGAGCATCGTGGCCCAGGGCAACACCATCAATGTCCTGCAGGACAAATGGGAAGACAAGCTGATGGGCTATCTCTCCATCGGCGAGAGGGTAGGAATGTGGCAGAAAGAAGTGCCATATCTGGAATCCCACCTCATCGGAGACCCGACCTGGCGTTTCTCCGCCCACTCCAAGGCGGAGGCGAAGATGCGGGACAAGCTCCACCATGACCTGGTGTTCAATGCGTCCGACGCGGCCGTGTGGGACAAATACACCCGCAGCAGCGAGCCGATTCTCAGATGCGCCGGAATCACGCACCTCAGCTACATAGACGCCAAGGCGGCCCACAAGCGCGCCGCACAGATGCTGGACGACCAGTCATGGATAGTCCGCATACACGCTTTCAACGCCCTCTGCGCCGACCCGGACAAGGACTTGGCCGAATATATCAGGCAAGGACTGAAGGACAGCTACGAACTGATGGCCCGCACCTCCGTCAAGATGGCCTCTGTCCTCGGTGACACCAGTCTGGTGAAGGATGTCGAGGAATTCAGCGAAGCCCACCCTGAGATGATCAGGGCCACCGGCTATGCCGCCGCAGATGCCGTGAATGTCCTCAACGGCACAGCCTACTATACGCAGTGCATGAACGGCGCCGCTGACAAGAGTCTCGCGCCTGCCAAGAGAGTCAACTCCATACGCACATTCCGCAACGCGCGCTATGTGCCGGCCGCAAAGACCCTCCTCGCCATAGTAGCGGACAGCAGCGACGACAGTTATGTGCGCACCGTAGCCTGCGAGACCCTCGGCTGGTATACCCAGTCCAACTTCAGGGATGAGATAATCTCGTCCCTCGGAAAAGCATTGGACAATGCAGGTTCAGACAGAGTCGAAGCAGAAATCAAGAAAACAGTCAAACGCCTTAGCTGGCAATGATCAAAAGCATAACGACAGCATTGATTGCTGCGGGGCTGGTTCTTTCCGGCTCCGCAGCATTTGAATGCCGGGCACAACAGACCCCGCCGTCCTCAGTGGACAACTCCCTGCTCAAGTATTTCCCGACCGTCATCGACCAGATAGGCGGTTCATGCGCCCAGGCGTCATACATCGGGTACATGTTCACTTATGAGATGAACCGCCTCCTCGACAGGGACGGCAGCACCCCGGATCACCAGTTCAGCTATCTCTATACCTGGAACTTCATCAACGGCGGCAACGACGAGGGCTCCATCGGTGAAGACGGGCTCACGATAGGTTTCGAGGGCGGCATCGCCACGGAAGCGGACTTCCCGTCCCAATACACCTCCTCCCAGTTCAAGTGGACAAGCGGATATGACACCTATCTGCGCGCGATCCACCACAGGGTGAAGAAAATCAAGCATTTCGACGTGCTGGACCGCGAGGGCGTGGACGTGCTACGCAACTATCTCTGGAACAGGGGCGAACCGGGCAAGAGCGGGGGTATCGTGACATTCTCCTCCAGAGCCGGAGCATGGAAAATCAACGCGCATTACGACGGCCCGTCAGAGACCGGATACAAAGCCCTCCTGACGGAACTCTCCCCGACCGGAGCCCATGCCATGACAATCGTGGGCTACGATGACCTCGTTGAATTCAACGCTCCGGACGGCACCTTGAGCAAGGGTGCATTCATCGTCTGCAACACGTACGGCACGGGATACTGGATGCACGACAGGGGCAGGTTCTACCTCCCGTACTGGTTCTGGATGCAGCCCGACAGGGACTCCGGGGCACTGAGCCGCCAAGTAGTCGGAGTCGATGTGGAATACCGGGAGCCGAAAGTGGTGTTCAAGGTCGGAGTGGACTACAGCTCCAGGGATGACCTGTCCTTCCGTATCGGACTCTCCAACAAGGCCTCGGACAATATCCCTACACACGACTACGCCGTGCCGATCGCCCGCAACCAGGGAGGGGACTACCCGATGCAGGGCAACAACTCATCCTCGAAGATCGAATTTGCCTTCGATTTCAGCTCCTACGCTGCCAACATCAACGATTCCGCGGAGCCGAAGTTCTTCCTGACCGTGAGCCGCAACAACAGAGGCAAGGTCTACGGAAGCGGCAAGATGACGGCATTCTCCGTCTATGATTACCGGGAAGACCCGGAGCACCCGCGCATCTACAAGTGCACAGGCGTCGCCGGATCGGAAATCGCCTCGGGAGACAACATCTTCAGCATCTGCACCGTGGCGCCGAAGACATGCTCATACTCCCCTGTCAAGTGGCTTTCCGGAAGCGGTCAGCCGATATCCGCACCTCTTGTGCTCAAGACGGCTCACGGCAAATATGCCAAGATCCGCCTTTCCGACTATGACAGGAACGCCGGGACAATCAAAATCAAGTACACCTACGCCCCAGACGGGACAAGAAGATTCGAATGATCATGAGATTAAGGATAATTGCACTGGCGGCGCTCGCCGCATTGGCGCTCTCCTCATGTCAGGGCAACGGCAAGAGGGAGGCCCCGGTCAGCGGAGAACTGACCATACACGGGCTTGAAGACGGGAAATGGACCTATTTCTCCGTCGAGACCGGTGAGAGCGTTGGCTCCAGCACCTTCCTCTCCGAGGAGGAGGATGCCGCATGGGCGCAGCGTGAAGACTGGGACTTCGCTATATGCGGAGACTATCTCAAGACCAACGGAGGCACCTCCGGCAAAGGAGCCGGCGGCATAATGAGGGAGAGCGAGCACAGCTACCAGACCCTCACCGAAGCCCCGATACAAGGCTACCTGACAGATGAAGTCGGAGTGGTAAAATAATATGGGGCAGGAGATAGAGAAGAAGTTTTTGGTCCGTGGTGATTTCAAAGCCGCGGGCCAAAAATCTATAAGGATCACACAGGGCTACCTCTGCTCCGTCCCTGAAAGGACTGTGAGGGTCAGAGTCAAGGGTGACAAAGGCTATATCACGGTCAAGGGCAAAAGCAATGACAGCGGTGCGAGCCGCTTCGAATGGGAAAAGGAGATCCCTGTAGAGGACGCGCGCGAACTTCTCACGCTCTGCGAACCGGGAGTCATCGACAAGACCAGATATCTGATTCCCGAAGGCGGACATGTCTTCGAAGTCGACGAGTTCCACGGGGACAACGAGGGGCTCGTCATAGCGGAAGTGGAACTCGGCTCTGAGGACGAGCCGTTCGGACGCCCGTCGTGGCTCTCAACCGAGGTCACGGGCGACAAGCGCTACTACAACTCATTCCTCGCCGGACACCCCTACAAGACCTGGTAAGCGCTCACTCACCTGACGGTGAAGGAGGATTCGTGTCCCCATAGACAGGACGTCCCGATTCGCTGAGATATCCCGTACCAGCGTCCGGAGCATTGGCAAAAGAGAGCAACTTGAAATCAAGAACCTTCTCAAGTTTGGCGACAGTCTCCAGAGTCAAGTTTTCCGACCCCTTGAGCAGCAAAGAAACATACTGCTGAGAACAACCCATCCTCTCTGCGAGATTCTTTTGAGTCATATTAAGTGTCCTCATCCGCGCCCTCGTCCTTATCGCAATAAGGCTCGAATATTTCAACCAGTCCCAGTTGTCCCTGCGCCATTGGGCATCAGTTTTCCATCCGGCGACCGACCCTCCCGGATTCGACCGCAAAAAATCCACCGCCTTACTCATTACTTGAAATATCTTTTATTCCATCCATATCGGAAACCCCGTTGTCTATAAGGTAATTCCTTACCCGTTCCAAATTCTTCAACTCTTCAAGAGTATGCCCGCGCTCTGCCATCGTCCTGGTCAGTTTGATTGAACCGCCGGTAATCAAGTACACCCCGGGCTCCAACTTAAGGGCATAAAGTCTCAACCAGGACAGGTGACCGGACCGTGGGCGTCCCTTAGCCTTCTCCTTGCCAAGATGCAGTTCTGAAGTCCGTCCGTTCTCTAAAGGCCGGAACAGGACATCCAGATCCGCCTCCGGCGAAATGTCAAGTATAAGACATTGCAGCAGGTGGGCGTCTTCAATAGTGTCATAGATGGCAGCATCCACATCGGTGATATGAAACCACGATTCCAGATCATCCATGTTGTTCCGGAAGAAAGACTCCAGCCAGTCTATATCATACCAGTCACGAAAGGTCAGAGTAAGGATATTCTCACCCTGACCTTCGTATTGGACAGCCCATAATCGTCCGTCACCTGTTATATCATCAAATTTCACATGGCAAATATAACAACAAGTTTTCACTTGTACAAGTTATAAGTTTACTGATAAACTCACCTGACGGTGAAGGAGGATTCAAGAAGGTCACGGGTGCTGCCGCCGACCCAAAGCTTATAGTCACCACTCTCCTGGGCGAACTTCCCGTCCGCACGGAAGAACTCAAGATCCGAAGCCTTGATGGTGAAATCTATGGACGCGGACTCCCCGGCCTTGAGGAACACCTTGCGGAAGCCTTTGAGCTCCATCACCGGACGCGTCGTGCTGCCAACAAGGTCACGCACATAGACCTGCGCCACCTCGTTCCCGTCACGCGGCCCGCTGTTGGTGAGAGTCACGCGCAGCCTGACATCATCGCCCACAGCCACCGACGGAGTGAGCACCTCAAGCCCGCTGTAAGTGAATTCCGTGTATGACAGGCCGTCCCCGAATCCATAGAGCGGGCCGTTCGATGTGAACATGTACTTGGAGATGTATTTCTGCCCGGCATTGCTTTCCGTCTTGGCACGGCCGGTGCTCTTGTGGTTGTAGCGCATCGGGAGCTGCCCCACTTCATACGGGAAGGAGATGGTAAGTCTCCCGGATGGGTTGTAGTCACCGGAGAGGACATCGGCAAGCGCCGGTCCGGCCATCGTGCCGGGATGCCAGGTGACAAGCAGGGCCTCGGCACGGGCAGCCTGGTCGGCTATGGTCATGCCGCGGCCTGTAACGAGCAGCACGACAAGCGGTTTCCCGGTCGCAGCCACCGCGTCAAAGAGTTCCCTCTGTGGTTCTGGAAGATCCAGGGAAGTAAGGCTCGCAGCCTCTCCGCTGCACTTGTTCGGCAGTCCCAGGGCCATCAGCACGACATCTGCACCGCGCGCCAGCGATACTGCCTGGGCCACACCGCCCGGAATCCTCTCCAGTGCCTTGCTGCCCTCGCAGCTGGTTATCCGCGCCTGCGGGAAACGCTTCCTCAGCCCGGACAGGAACGTCACCGTGCTGTCGCCCTCGCCGAAGCCGGACCAGGCCCCGAGCATCTCCCCACCATTGTCGGCAAATGGTCCGATAAGAGCCAGGCGCTCCGTCCCGGAAAGCGGGAGAATTCCCCCGTCATTCTTCAGCAGCACCATGGACTTGCGGGCCACATCCCGGGCGATTTCTTTGTTCTCCGGGAGATACATCTCCGTTTTCCAGCGTCCGTTGCCGTATCTGTACGGATCCTCGAACAGTCCGAGCCTGTATTTCTGCAACAGTATCTCGCGGCACATGCGGTCCACAAGTTTTTCACTCACCAGGCCCTCCCGGACAAGCTCAGCCCCGTGCTCACGATAGCCGCTCAGGACCATCGCCATATTGAGGTGGGCGTTCATCGCCATGGCGGCCGCCTGCTTGTCATCCTCCGCCACGCCATGGTTGACCATCTCATATATCGAACTGTAATCCGACACCACGAAGCCGCGGAACCCGAGTTCACCTCGAAGCAGGTCATCCAGAAGCCAGCGATTGCCGGAAGCCGGAATCCCGTCAAAGTCATTGAATGAAGACATCACGCTGCCCGCACCGGCATCGACGGCCGCCTTGTAAGGCGGGAGATAAAGATTGCGGAACATCATCTCCGACATGTCCACGGTGTTGTACTCCCGTCCCGCCTCAGCAGCGCCATAAGCCGCGAAATGCTTGACACATGCCAGAATCGTGGACGGATCCGAGAGGTCATCCCCCTGATAACCGGCCACCATGCTCTCGGCCACGCGGCTCCCGAGGTACGGATCCTCCCCGGCACCTTCCGACACCCTTCCCCAACGGGAATCCGCAGCCACATCACACATAGGAGAGAATGTCCACGGATAGCCATAGGCGGCAGCCTCCGAGGCGGCTACACGGGCATAATCGCGTATCGCATCCATATCCCAGGAAGAGGCCATCCCTATATTCTCCGGGAATACTATGCGGCAGCCATGGATGATGTCATAGCCGAAAATGATAGGGATGCCGAGTCTTGAGCTGTCCACCGCCAGCCTCTGGTATCTCATAATCTCCTCGGAATCCCTGATACTCAATATGGATCCCACGCTTCCCTCTTTTATCAGATCATCTATGTCCGATGCCTCTCCCCCGGGACCTGTCACCATCCCGCCATGGACTGCCATCTGACACATCTGCCCTATCTTCTCTTCAAGAGTCATCCTGGACATCAGCCTGTCCACAAAAACTTGCTCTTCGCTGCGTCTGCCGCAAGATGCCACGGCAAGCAGCACCAGCGAAACTGTCAAAATCTGCTTTTTCATCGATGTGTGGTATTTTGTCGCAAGATAAGAAAAAACGATGGAACATCGGGATGCGCGAGAAATCCGCCGTTTCCGACGGCTCCCGTGCAACAAATGCAGGTGATAAGCGCATCTTCTCAAAGTAAAGACTTTACAGATATGAAGAAGACACTCCTGGCCGCATTGCTGACGATTGCGGCCCTCACTTCCTGCACAAAAGAGGGTGCGAAGCTTTTCGAAGGCTACTACTCCTACAAACTCAGCGGCACCATCAGTCTGACTGCCGTCGCGGACGCCGAAGCCACTGAAGAGAGCGGACCTGAGATCGCCCCAGACGAACTCACTCTCACTCTGGCCCCCGAAGCCGGACAGATGAACATACTCACGCGCGACAGGAGCAACGGGGACATGGTCCTGACGATGAACGCCATAGGCGGAGATGTCACCACCATGCAGGCGAAAGCCGACGGCAACGACCTCGACATATCTCCGGTGAGCAAGCGGTTCACGCTGGAAATCACCGCAGGCAGCAAATCGTACACGGCCATGATCATCGGCACCGGCGAGAGGCTGGAAGACGTGGTCATCATCAAGTTCATTGCAGTGTCCGGCGAATACAACTACCTGGGACGCAAATATGAAGTGACAGACAGCAACATAACATGTGTAGCCAAATCCAACGGCCGATGAAGACAAGACTCATGCTGATTGCCGCGGCGGCATTGGCGATATGCGGCTGCAAAGGCAGGCCCGCGGACAGAAGCGGCACCCCGGCAAGAGAGGCCGTCCGCGTGGAAGTGATGAGGGTGCGAATGGACAGTTCGGCGACATCAAAGGCCTACGTGGCTACGGTGCAGGCCGGCAGGACAGTGCTGCTCTCGGCCAAGCACTCCGGCACCCTGTCTTCCCTGACAGTCAAGAAAGGCGACCGGGTCAAGGCCGGCCAGGCGCTTGCGCAGATAGAATCGCAGACGGTCAAAAGCAGCCATGAGATGGCACACGCCACCCTTGATCAGGCCGAAGACGGATACCGCAGGGCGGAGCAGGTCTACAGGAGCGGGAGCATAGCCGAAGTCAAGATGGTGGAGATAACGACGAAACTCAACCAAGCCAGAGCCGCAGCCGCGTCAGCAGACAAAGCGCTGGAAGACTGCACGATAAAGGCTCCGTTTGACGGATACGCGGACGATGTGTTCGCCGAGCAGGGAGTGGAACTTGACATTCTCAGCCCGGTCGTCAGGATAGTGGACCTGTCGTCATGCGAGATACATTTCTCCGTCCCGGAAGGCGAAGTGAAACGCCTCAGCGTCGGACAGGGCATAAGACTGGATGTCAGCGCCCTCGGCATCGAGGGGCTCAGAGGGAGAGTCAGATCCAAAGGCGTCAGCGCCTCTCCCCTCTCCCACTGCTATGACTGCATCGCCGTCCTCGACACCGCGCCCGAAGGGCTCATGCCGGGCATGGTGTGCAAACTCAGCCTCATAGAAGGCGTTTCTCCCCGGATTATAGTGCCCGCATCGGCGCTGCTCACCGGCTCGGGAGGCCGCTACCTCTGGCTGGCAAAAGACGGGAAAGCCGTCAAGAGAGCCGTCAAGACCGGAGGATTCTCCGGCAAGGGCATCGTGATTACAGATGGACTGGAAGAAGGTGACATGGTCATCACAGGAGGCTACCAGAAGGTCTCCAGCGGAATGGAAGTCAAGGCAGAAGAGTCCCCGCGATGAAGAAAGAGAAGAAGTCACTGATAGACGGAGTCATACGGTATAAGAATATCGTATATCTTATACTCGTGATGCTGGTGGCCGTCGGCATCTGGGGCATCAGCAACATGAACAAGGACGAATTCCCGACCTTCGAGCTGACCCAGGGCCTCGTGGCCGCAGTCTATCCCGGGGCCTCGTCGCAGGAAGTCGAGCAGCAGGTGGCGAAGCCCCTGGAAGAGCTGCTCCTCTCGATGAAGGAAATCAACCGCAAGAACCTCAGGATCATCTCCAGGGACGGAATGTGCTACATCTACGCCGACCTCACCTCGCCGATAAGCAAGAAAGACGAAGTCTGGTCCAAGATCCGCCTCAAGCTCAACGAAACCAAGGCGACACTGCCTCCCGGAGTGCTGGCGCTGATAGTGATGGATGACTTCTCCGCCATTTCATCAAGCCTCATCGCCCTCGAATCGGACGACAAGGGTTATGTCGAGATGAAAGAGTACGCGGACAGGCTCGCCGACAAGCTGAGGGGGATACCGGAGATGGCGGCCGTCAAGATTTATGGCGACCAGAGCGAGGAGATTGCCGTGACCCTCGATCTGGAGCGGCTCTCCGCCTACGGGATCAGCCCTTCTTCGCTCACACTCGGCTACCAGACATCCACCCTTCAGGTACCGAGCGGCAATTTCGAGACATCGTACACCGACTCTCCCATCCATGTCAGCAGCCTGGCGGGTGACGAGCAGGAGATAGCGGAACGCATAGTCTACAGCGACCCCGCCGGCAACATCATCCGGCTTGCAGACATAGCCACAGTGGAGAGAAGGCTCAAGAAAGCCGGCTCGCTGGTGGAATACAACGGCGCCGCAGCCCTGATACTCTCCGTCGAGATGCGCCCGGACAATGACATCGTCGCGTTCGGCAAGGATCTGGACAGGGTTCTGGCAGACTACGAAAAGACCCTGCCTGACAGCGTCAAGCTCTCCCGCATCACGGACCAGCCCAAGGTCGTGGGGACATCGGTGTTCTCGTTTCTCCGTGACCTGGTCATCTCGATACTCGTCGTCATCTTCGTGATGCTGATGCTCTTCCCGATGCGCTCAGCGCTCATCGCAAGTTCCGGAGTTCCCGTGTGCACCGCCGTGGCCCTCGCCATCATGTACCTGACAGGCATAGACCTCAACACCGTGACGCTCGCCGCCCTGATTGTCGTGCTGGGCATGATAGTGGACGACTCCATCATCACGATGGACGGCTACATGGACCATCTCGGACGGGGCAAGACGCGCCTGGACGCCGCCAAGGACAGTTTCCACGAGCTCATCACCCCGATGGCGATGGCGACCACTTCCATCAGCCTGATGTTCTTCCCCACCCTGGGGATCATCACCGGCTATCTCGGAGACTTCGTACAGCTGTTCCCGTGGGTGATAGCCATCGCCCTGATGACCTCCCTGGCATACGCCGCCTTCGTGGTACCGTCCCTTGAGACACGCTTCATCTCGGAAGCGCGCCCGAGCGGCAGCAATGTCATCACCAGGGCTCAGAACAAGTTCTTCGGCTGGATACAGAATGCCTACGACAAGGCCCAGGACTTCTGTTTCCGTTTCCCTAAACTCACCATCCTCGCCGGCGTCGGAGCCATCGCGCTCGGGCTGCTCATGTTCAGCCGGCTCAATGTCCAGATGATGCCTATGGCGGACCGGGACTTTTTTGCCGTGGAGGTCAACCTCGGGAGCGACGCACGGCTCTCCGAGACACGCGAGGTTGTGGACTCCCTGCAAAGGATGATGTTGCATGACAAGAGGATAGAGTCCGTGACCTCCTTCATCGGGAGCAGCGCCCCGCGCTTCAACGCCACATACGCCCCGTCCCTGCCGTCCGAGAGTTTCGCGCAGCTGATAGTCAACACCTCATCCACCAACGCCACCAAGGAGCTCCTCCCCATATTCGAGGAGAAATACGAACACTATTTCCCGCATGCCCTGATACGCATCAAGCAGATGGACTATCAGGGAGCGCTGCCCGTGGAGATAATGGTCAAGGGAGAGGATCAGGATGCCATCAAGGAAGTGGCCGACACGGTCCTCGGATACATGCGCACGCTCGGTGACGAACTCAAGTGGGTACACAGCACTTCGGACGACTGCATAAGCTGTGTGGAAGTGAGGCTCGACCCGACGGAGTCCGCGCGGCTGGGTGTCAACAAGGCCATGACCTCGCTCGCTCTCGCCGGGGCGTTCGACGGACAGAGCCTCGCGTCCGTATGGGAAGGCGACAAGAAGATTCCCGTGAATCTGTACAGCAGTTCCGTCTCGGAAGACATGGGCTACGAGGCTATCGGCGACCTGATGGTCGCCACTTCGGTGCCCGGCGTCTATGTGCCCCTGCGTCAAGTGGCCGACATAGAACCGGCTTTCGGACCGTCCCAGCGGACACGCTACGCCGGAGAGGAGGCCGTGATACTCTCCGCCGACATGAAATACCTCAAGAGCCAGCCGGTGTCGATGGCGAAGATCAAAAGCTTCATCTCCACACTCGACCTGCCCGAAGGGGTCAGCATCGAATACGGCGGGATGTCCGCCACCAACACGGCCGTGATCCCGGAGATCGCGCTCAGTTTCATCTGCGCGGTGTTGGTGCTCTTCTTCTTCCTGGTGTTCCACTTCAAGAAGATCTCCCTCGCCATATTGACCATAGTGCTGAGTTCCCTCTGCCTGTTCGGGGCCTTCTTCGGCCTCTGGATTTTCGGTCTGGATTTCAGCATAACCGCCGTGCTCGGGCTGATCAGCCTGGTCGGCATCATCGTGCGCAACGGTATAATAATGTTCGAGTACGCCGAGCAGCTGCGTTTCGAGGAAGGTCTGGCTGTCAAGGAGGCGGCGATGCTCGCCGGCAAGCGCAGGATGAGGCCTATCTTCCTGACTTCGGCCACCACGGCCCTGGGAGTGCTGCCGATGATCATCAGCGGCGACCTCCTCTGGCTTCCGCTCGGAGTGGTGATCTGCTTCGGCACGATGCTCTCGGTATTTCTGATCACTTTGATAATGCCTGTCTCCTACTGGCGGATTTTTATCCGTGACAGGCGCCCCAAGAAGGAGGTGGAATGATGAAAAAGACAATCGTGATACTCGCCGCGCTCATCTCCCTGCAGGCGGCCGCCCAGGAAGTCTGTCTGACTCTGGAAGAATGCCGGCAGATGGCCCTGTCCCAGAGCAGCCGGGCCGTAAACGCAAGACTTGACATACAGGCGGCACAGCTCCTCCGGCAGGAGGCGCTTGCCGAATACTTCCCGAGGATAAGCGTGATGTCGCTCGGCTTCCACTCGCTTGACCCCATGATCAAGATCGGCCTCAAGGACCTGCTCGGCAACAATGACTTGAGCAACAATCTCCAGACCCTCGTGGACAGCTACGCGACGATGTACGGATTCAGCCCGTACTACAGCGCGCTCCAAAGCGCCTACGGTGCATCTGTCAGCGTCATGCAGCCCATATACGCCGGTGGCAGGATAGTGACCGGCAACCGGCTCGCCGCCCTCGGGGTCGAAGCCGCCACGCTCAAGCAGAAGGTCCAGGAACGCAAGAGCAGGGAGGATACGGACGAGCTCTTCTGGCAGGTCATCTCCCTCGAAGAGAAGCAGCGCACCCTGGACGGGTTCGTGCAGCTGCTCGACACACTCTGCAAAGACGCCGGTGCAGCATACGGCGCCGGACTCATGACGGAGAACGACCTCCTGCAGGCGAGGCTCAAGCGCAACGAGCTTCGCACGGCAGGAGTGAAGATACGCAACGGCATAAGGCTCAGCAGGATGAATCTTTTCAACGCCATCGGGCAGGACTACTGCATCGTGCAGGGAGCGGCGAGCGCGGACAAGCCTTATATCGACTCCATCATGCTTGACGGGCAGGAGGGGGAACTGCCGCCTCCTGAGAATTTCTACATCGACGAGGAGAAAGTGGCCGCATCAATGGAGGAAGTCCGTCTGCTTGAACTCAATGTGGAATCCAAGCGTCTGGAGAAGAGAATGGCTATGGGCAGCACGCTGCCGCAACTGGCCGTGGGAGCCACATACGGGTATTCCCGCACCATCGGAGAAGGCAACTTCAACGGAGCCGCTTTCGCCACCCTGCAGATACCCCTCTCCGACTGGTGGAAGACATCCAGGAAACTGAGAAGACTCCAGCTGGAAGTGGACAAGTCCGAAAGCGACAGAGCCCTGATGGACAAGCAGATACTTCTGCTCGTGCGCAAAAGCTGGCTTGACCTCGGCGCGGCATGGGAGGAATACTGCCTGTCCTCCGAGTCCGTGCAGATGGCAGGGAACTCCCTGAAAAGCAGTCGCAGCCACTTTGATGCCGGGCTGGTGCCTATGTCAGAGCTGCTGCAGGCCCAGGCCACGCTCCAGCAGGCGCAGGATGCGCAGACCGACGCCCGCACATCATATCTGAAAGCGCTGAGGACTTGGCAGGATATTTCTTATCTTTGTAGTTCTGAGAACTGAAACACATGCATATTTTTCCATTACAGGTAGCGGCACCGACAGTTGAAGAAATCGCGGTGCGTGCAGACTCGGCCAAGGTGACCCTCGAGGAATTCGCCGAGAACCTCGCAAAAGACCCGAGCACCACCCTGCAGAGGCTCGGACAGGAAGCCATCCAGTTCGGCCTCAAGATTCTGGCGGCCATCCTGATCTATCTCATCGGAGCCTGGATCATCAAGAAAATCAAGAAGATGCTCGCTTCGATGTTCGTAAGGAAGAAGACGGACAAGGCCTTGGCTTCGTTCGTCACGAGCCTCACCACTATCACCCTGACCATCCTGCTGATCACGATAACCATCGGCACGCTCGGCATCAACACCACCTCGTTCGCCGCACTCCTGGCAGCCGGCGGTATGGCCATCGGTATGGCAATGAGCGGCACGGTGCAGAATTTCGCCGGAGGCATCATGATCCTGGCGTTCAAGCCGTTCAAGGCCGGGGACTTCATCGAGGCCCAGGGGTATTCCGGCACGGTGAGCGCCGTCTCCATCACAAGCACCAGTCTCACGACTCCGGACAACAGGGTCGTCATCATACCGAACGGAGCCCTTTTCAACGGGAATATCAACAACTACTCCGCCAAACCGATAAGGCGTATAGAGTGGAATGTGAGCGTAGAGTACGGCACTGACGCGAAGTTGTGCGCGGACAGGCTTCTCGAACTGGTCAAGGCGGACGGCAGGATACTGGGCAGCTCCGTCAAGGGGGCGGCGGACCCTTATGTCGTGCTCGCCAGCCTCGGGGACAGCGCCGTGATATTCACCGTGCGCGCATGGACCAACACTTCCGACTATTGGGATGTCCTGTATGACTACAACACCGCCGTCTACAATGAACTGCCGAAAATCGGCATCGAATTCCCTTATCCGCAGATGGACATCCACCTGCATCAGGACTCATAGGATCATGGCCACGACGCCGGAGAGCCCCAGAAAAGCATAGACTATCTTCCGGAGGGCCTCTATCCTGATCTTGTCAAACAGCCTCGCCCCTATCCAAAGGCCTGCCAGCACTGCCGGCACGCCTACAAGCCATCCCTCCAGGACTTCCGGCGTGACAAGCCCGGCCAGTGCGCGGAAAAGGGACATCATCAGGTTGCCGGAGAAGAAATACCACTGCGTGAGCGCGATGTACTCCATCTTGCCGGAAGCGGCTGACATGAAGTAGATTATGGCCGGCGGGCCCTGCATCGAAAACATGCCGCCCATCATCCCTGACAGGGTTCCCAGCCCCACCTGCAGAGGCATAGTCGGGCGTATGTGGATCCTCTCGCTCAAGAAGAAGAAATAAAGGCTTATACAGATCAGGACAAGCCCGAGTATGTGCTTGAGGTTGCCGCCATCCACTTTGGTCACGATATGGACGGCAAAAAAGGACACTACAAGGAAGGTGAAGAGTATCGGAAGGAGCTTCTTCCACGGCACATACTTGACTGTGCGGATGGCCGGCAGCATGGCCGTGACCAACGCGAGCAGGCCGGAAAGCGCCGTCGCCTCCCCGTAGGACGGCAGCAGGTACGGGAACATCGTCATCACTATGATTCCGAAGCCGAAGCCGGTGACGCGCTGCACGCCGCTGGCCAGCAGTGTGAACAGAAACAGGATTATGATGTTTGACAATTCCACGACTTCTGCAAATATCATAATTTATTCGTATCTTGCAGTGATTTTTCGCACAAAATTTTTTAACCAGTCATACACACAATGAAGCAAATTGCACTTATTCTTTCAGCACTGGCACTCTCTGCGGGCGTGTCTTCCTGCGGGCAGGGCGGCCAGGGCGCGAATACAGCCACGGTCAATGACACCAACACGCCGTTGCACCTTCTGGCTCCTGACTATAATGTACCTTACGGAGTCCCTGCCAAAGACGCGGTCAAGGCGGACCTCGACAGGGTGCTCAAATTCCTGGATGCCAACACCCCTATAGGGATCAAAGAAGACGGCACGCTTGAGAAGGGCGCCTTCCGTCTGGCAAGTTACGAGTGGGGCGTGACCTACTCGGGCATGCTCAAGGCTGGAGAGACCACGGGCGACAGCGCCTTCACCAAATACACCACCGACCGTCACAGCTTCCTCGCCGAGCAGGCTCCGAAGTGGACACAGGTGCTCAAGGACGGCGGCAAAGTCGACGCCCAGATGCGTCAGGTCGTAGCTCCGCAGGTACTTGATGACGCCGGCGCAGTCTGCGTATCGATGATCAGGGCCCAGGTAGCCAACCCTCAGCTCAAGCTCCGCGGCCTGATCGACAACTATATGGATCTCATCCTCAACCGCGAATACCGCCTCAAGGACGGCACTTTCGCCAGGATGAGGCCTCTTGCCAACGCGGTTTGGCTCGACGACATGTTCATGGGCGTACCTGCCATCGCCTGGTACGGCAAACTCACCGGAGAGAAGAAATACTACGATGAAGCCATACGCCAGATCATGCTCTTCAAGGACAAGATGTGGGTTCCGGAGAAGCAGCTCTTCCGCCACGGCTGGATCGAGTCCATGGACCAGCACCCTTCATACCACTGGGGCCGCGCCAACGGATGGGCGATTCTCACCATGAGCGAGGTGCTTGATGTGCTTCCGGAAGGTTATCCGGGGAGAGACAAGGTTCTCGACCTCTTCAGGCAGCACGCCTTCGGTCTTGCCGCCCTCCAGAGCGGCGAAGGATTCTGGCATCAGCTCCTGGACCGCAATGATTCTTATCTTGAGACTTCGGCTACGGCCATCTACGCCTACTGCTTCGCGCACGGCATCAACGAGGGCTGGCTCAACCCTCTCACCTACGGCCCGGAGGCCTGCCTCGCCTGGAACGCCGTCTCTACGATGATCGACGAGGAAGGCAAGGTCAACGGCACCTGCGTCGGCACCGGAATGGCATTCGACCCGGCGTTCTACTACTACCGTCCCGTAAGCCCATATGCGGCGCACGGATACGGCCCGGTTGTTCTCGCCGGAGCCGAGCTCATAAGGCTGCTTGACAGCACCTACCCTCGCCTCAACGACAACGCCGTGCAGTTCTACGGCAAGGACTACTCAAGCAAGGGAGCCATCTTCTCGGAAGAATAGAATCCATTGACAATGAAACGGATATCCACCACGATAACATTGGCGCTGCTGCTCTCCGGGGCAGCAGTTGCCGTTGCTCAGCCACACTCCTGGGAAGGCATACACCACAGCTCCCTCTCTGAAGCCGAGGCCTGTTTCACCACCGAAACCCCGGCCGAGTTCGCAAGCCATGTCATCTGGGGCTGGGAAGGCCCGATGGACATCAAGACCATACGCCACGACCTCGACTCCATCAAGACAAAGGGATTCCGCTCCGTCATCTTCGAGGCCGGATACAGGCTCCCGTACGAATACCTCTCCGACGGTTGGTTCAAGGCCATCCGCACTGCTGTCAGGGAAGCGAAGAAGCGCGATCTGAAAGTCTGGATCATCGATGAGGGCAAGTATCCGAGCGGCTTCGCCGGGGGCAAGTTCTCCAAGGAGAGGCCTGACCTCAGGATGAAGGCGCTCGTGGTGATGGACCGCCGGGAAGTCAAGGCCGGAGAGAGTCTTGCCGGCGCCACTGCAGGCGACAAGGTGATAAGCGCCGTAGCCGTCAGCAAGTCAGGGCTTCCGAACCGCTGCGTCCCGGTCAAGGACGGCAAGTTCTCGTTTGAAGCAGAGGGCGGAGACTGGGAAATCCTCCTCGTGGGGCCGGATTTCCGCACGGGACAGACCCGCGCGGTCAACAATCCGACCGGAGGCAAGGACACGACCAACTCCATCTGCGATTATCTGAGCCCGGAGGCCGTGGGGCAGTTCATAGACTGGACCCACGAGCAGTACAAAAAATACATAGGCAAGGAGTTCGGCAAGACGGTGCTCGGATTCCGCGGCGACGAGCCGGATTTCGCCTACACCCCGTGGACACCGGACATGGTGGAGCAGTTCATCTCCCGCAAGGGCTATGACCCGACCCCTTATCTCGCCAGCCTCCTGGCCACCAATCTCTCCGTGAGGGAGAAACGCTTCAAGGCAGACTATTGGGACGTGTGGTCAGAGCTGTTCGCCGTCAATTTTTTCAAGCGCCAGGCTGACTGGTGCGCAGAGAACGGGCTCGCCCACATCACCCACCTCAACAACGACCACAACATGCCGGTCTGCGTCAGGGCCGGGGGAAGTCTCTTCAGAGACCTGAGCAATGTGCAGATCCCGGGGGTTGACGCCATCTGGAACCAGATATGGCCGGAGACCGTCAACGACTTCCCGAAATTCGCCTCATCCGTGTCGCACGCCTACGGCAAACCCCGCGCATTCAGCGAGAGTTTCGCCGCCTACTACACCTCCCCGAGCATCCCACAGGCCAAATATGTCGTTGACTATCAGATTGTGAGGGGAATCAACTTCTTCGAGTTCATGTTCTGGATGGCCGGATCCGCCAGGGACAACTGGATGACGGACCCGGGGATGAAAGGGCTCAACGATTACACCAACCGCGCCACATACCTGATGGCTCAGGGCGTGCCGGGCGCGCGCATAGCCGTATATTACCCGACTTCCACCTTGTGGCTCGGGGACAATGCCGTCAATCCGGACCTCGTCAGCATCGCGCAGATTCTGCTTCAGCACCAGAAGGACTTCGACTGGGTGGACGATGATGCTTTCACAGAAGCCCTCAGCGTCACTGGAGACGGATTCCGCAATCTCAGCGGACAGACCTACAGCACGCTCATCATCCCTTCCTGCGATGTGATTTCGACTTCCGCATGGGACAAGATGATGGAGTTCGCCGCCGCCGGAGGCAAGATTCTCTTCTGGGGACGCAAGCCGACCATGCTCGCCGGACGCAGTTTCATGGAGCCTTCACCTGTCCCGGACACGCCAGACCTGCTTCAGGAGCCGTCGGTAAGCTGGACTCCGACCGTCGCCGCGGCCATGCCTGCTCCGGAAATGGAGATCATACTCCCGCCGAAGCCTGAGGCTCCGCGTCGCGGGCCTCGCACAGGCGCGGAGGAGCAGAAGCCGGACCCGGCATCCTTCATCCGCTATACGGCAAGGACCCTGACCGACGGCAGCCTCTTTTTTCTCTTCAACGAAGGCGAGCAGGAGTGCAGCTTCAAGGCAGCCTTCGACCGCAGCGGCTCCGTCAGGGCCTGGGACGCCTCCTCGGGAGAAGTCTCCGCCCTCTCCGCCACCGCCGAGGGCGGCAAGACCGTCCTTGAGATGACACTTGCCCCTTGGGAGAGCCGCATCATCTCCATCGGGGATCAGAGATAAGAATCAAGCGCATCAGTTTGAGGTCGGCCCAAAAGGGTCGGCCTCTTTCTTTGTGGCCCATTGTGTGTGCATTTTGTCAATTTGCGCCTTTTTTAACTTTACATTTTGTACCGCGCGTGAGAAGTAGACGGTACCGCGCGCGAAGGTTTCCGTCAGCCTCGGTCATGACGGGAGGTCCTGCAGGGCTCGCTACGCGGTGTGCTCATGACCGACCCTCCCTGCCAGACCCCGTCGGTAATGCCAACCACGGCCAGAACGCCGTCTGGCGCTGGGGTCCTTGACCGAGCATGACGGAATTCGCTGCGGCAGTCCCGGCCAGAGACAGCTGGCCGTGGTTCGGCGAGGGTTTAGCGACGAGGCAGGCCGGAAATGTTCTGCTGGGCGGCACACCGCAGAGGGCCCTGCGGGATGGGTGGAAGGTCCAGGTAGCAGCGGAAACACCGGAATAGGCTCACACCCGGCAGCGGCAGACTTCAGCAATGAGCCCGGTGCGGTACTGTGGCGGCACACCACACCGCGCCGTACAGAATTAGGCCTTCTGTCGTACGGGACGGCCTCGCCGGACAGTTCGGTACAGAAAACGGCCCTGTGGCGTACGCGAGGTTCATCTTAGCGCCGGGGCCGCACGCGGCGGTGGCAGCAGCGCAGGTCGTCGTGCAGAACGGGCGGCGGGCGCAAGCGGAAGCCGGTGGCGGATAGTAGTGGCGCAGGTGCGACGGAAGTCTGATGCTGCTAATCGTTCCAATGCGAGCGGTGGCGGATAAGTGCCTGGTAATGAACAGAATAATGATTTGTCCTGTCTGGTTTTGCCGACAGGTAAAATGCTCTTTTGCTTGATTATCAATGTGTTATCCGCCACCGCCGTGTGCGGCCAATGCGCCCCGAACTGTGTCGTCCTGTGAGAAATGTCTACCCAGCCGCGAGATCGTTATCTCTGTCCCCATGTGCCGTGAACAGTAACATCGGGCCCGCCGAAAACATCAGACGCAACCATTTAGTAAGCGGCAAAAAATAAGTTGCCGCTTACTAAAATTGCGACTCATACGGCAAAATCACAAAAAGGCAACTACTTCTTGGATGATTATGGTTATCTTTACATGTTCAGTAATACAGACAATGGCACAATACAACGACACGATACAGGAGGTTCTGGACTTTCTGGACTCACATGGCATGGGCTACGAGATTTATACCCATCCGCCGCTCTTCACGGTGGAGGACGGCATGAAATACTGGAAGGAGATTGACGAGAGACACTGCGACGGCAGCGGTCCGGTGCATTGCAAGAACCTGTTTCTGCGCAACCACAAGGGTAACCGTCACTACCTCGTGTCCTTCGACTGCCACAAGACCCTGGACATCCATTCGCTTGAGCATCTGCTGCGGCAAGGCAAACTGTCATTCGCCTCTCCCGAGAGGATGTGGCGCTGCCTGCGGCTCAAGCCCGGATCCGTGTCCATGTTCGGTCTGATACACGATATGGATCTCCAGGATGCCGAACCCAAGGAACTCTTCGACAACGGGCACCGCGTCAAGTTCTTCTATGACGCGGATTTGTTGAAGGTCCCGTTCGTCAGCTTCCACCCTTGCGACAACACCGCCACGGTAGTCATCTCTTCGACAGACTTCCGGCGTTTCATAGAGATCTGGGGCGGCGAAGCCGAGGCCCTTGAGATAGGATTATGACACCACATACAAAAAAAGCCATGATTTTCGCGGCGGGGCTCGGCACCCGTCTAAGACCACTGACTGACACCATGCCCAAGGCGCTGGTAAAGGTCGGCGGCGTGCCGATGCTGGAGAGAATCATGCTCAAGATGAAGAGCGCCGGAGTGACTGAAGTCGTGGTGAATGTACATCACTTCGCCTCTCAGATCGAGCAGTTTCTCACGGACAACGAGGGCTTCGGACTGAAGACGGACATCTCACGCGAGGAAGGGCAGGCCCTGGAGACGGGAGGAGGGATACGCCACGCGGCGCCACTGCTCAAGGGCTGCGGCCGTTTCCTCGTGCACAATGTGGACATGCTCAGCGACCTGGACCTGGAGTGGTTCTTCTCTCAGGACGACGCCTCATCACTCGCGACACTGCTGCTGACGGAGTCCGACACGGCGGACCGGTACCTGCTCTTCGATGACGACATGCTCCTCCGGGGCTGGACCAATGTCCGCACCGGAGAAGTCCGCAGCCCCTTCCCGGACTTTGATCCGTGTTCCTGCAAGAGGCTGTCGTTCTGCGGGGTGCAGATACTCTCCGACAGGGTCCTCCGCATGATGGAGGCCTGGCCGGAGAAATTCTCCATCATCGATTTCTATCTTGCGGCGTGCGCATGGGAAAACATAAGAGGAGTGGTAGCCAAGTCATTGAGGATTATTGACATCGGGACTCCGGACAAACTCGCGGAGGCGGACCGCCTCGTGTGCGGCGGAGCTTTTTGAGAGAAAGCGTTGCCATTACGCGCAATTTTACTATCTTTGTAAGGTTGTTTTACTCTCATCCCTTATGAGCTTGGATAAATTGAAGAAGAATCTTCGGACCATCCCGGATTTTCCGAAGAAAGGTATTCTTTTTTATGACATCACCACCCTGTTCAAGAGTGCTGAATGCCTGGCTGAACTCAGCGACAGGCTCTACGGACTCTACAAGGACAAAGGTATAACCAAAGTCGTGGGGATTGAGTCACGAGGCTATATAATGGGCTCCATCCTGGCCACAAGGCTGGGTGCCGGATTCGTCCCGGTGCGCAAAGAGGGCAAACTCCCCGCCGAAGTGTTCAAGGAGGAATACGAACTTGAGTACGGCAACGCCGCGATAGAGATCCACAAGGACGCCATCTGCGAAGACGATATCGTGCTGGTGCACGACGACCTGCTCGCCACGGGCGGGACTATGGAGGCGGCGCGCCGGCTGGTGGAGAAGAATCACCCTAAGGCGGTATACCTCAACTGCATCATCGAGCTCATGGAGCTTGCCGGCCGCAAGGCCTTCCCGTCAGACACGGGAATCACATCCATACTGCAAGTGTAAGTCATATATTGGGCCCGCCTCGCGCAGGCCCTGTCTTTTTTACGGATATTTTTACCATATATAAAAATGATGAAAAAAGTACTCATTGCGGCAGCTGTTGCCACAGCGTTCTTCGCTCAAGGAGCCAAGGCGCAGACCAACCTTCAGACTTTCTGGGACTTCGGTCGCGGTCATGTCACCACCACCCTTGAGGGTTACTACGGAGACAACTGGGGAGACACCTTCTTCTTCGTTGACTACGACTACAACTCCAAAAACTCCGACGGCAAGTTCATCGGCGTCAGCGGCAGCTACTTCGAGATCGCACGCGGTCTCAATTTCTGGAAGGACTCTGTCCTCAAGGACCTCAGCGCACATGTCGAGTACAATGGCGGCGTGGGCTTCGGCAGCCAGAACTTCCTGCTCGGCGCGGACTATCTCCTGCACAACGCGGACTACTCCAACACCTTCAAGTTCTCCCTCATGTACAAGACCTTCAGCGGCAACGCCAGCAGCGACACCCCGCTCCAGTTCACATTCGTATGGGGAATGAAGAACATCTTCGGCGTTGACGGCCTGACTTTCAGCGGATTCGCCGATATCTGGGGCGAGAACACCAAGTTCTGGTATGCCGACCCTGCGGACAAGCAGGCGGAAGAGGGCAAGTTCATCTTCATCTCCGAGCCTCAGCTCTGGTATAATGTGGGCAAGCACTTCGGAGTCGACAATCTCAACATCGGCACCGAAATCGAGCTCTCCTACAACTTCGCGGGCAACCATGGCTTCTACTGCCGTCCTTGCCTCGGTACCAAGTGGGTATTCTAACAGACCGGCAAGATGTCACCTTTTATCTGCAAGCTTTTCGGCTTCGACCCGAAAAAGAACAGCGTCCGTACCGAGATAGTCGCCGGTATCACGACCTTCCTCACGATGGCGTACATCCTCGCCGTCAACCCGAGCATCTTCAGCAACATCAAGGAGATGCCTAATGGTTCGGTCTTCACCGCCACCGCCCTGGCCGCCATCGTCGGCACTCTAATCATGTCCCTTTACGCCAAGAAGCCTTTCGGCCTCGCTCCGGGCATGGGTCTCAACGCCTTCTTCGTGTTCACCGTGTGCCTTGGCATGGGCTACAGCTGGCAGTTCGCGCTGACGGCCATACTCATTGAGGGCCTCATTTTCATCATCCTCTCCGCCACCAAGGTGCGCGAGATGATAGTGAACGCGATCCCGTCTTCCCTCAAGAACGCCATCGGTGCCGGCATCGGCCTCTACATAGCCTTCATCGGCCTGCAGAACGCCGGCATCATCGTCAA
Source organism: uncultured Bacteroidales bacterium (assembly GCA_900541925.1). GTDB lineage: Bacteria > Bacteroidota > Bacteroidia > Bacteroidales > UBA932 > Cryptobacteroides. Next base: position 68,138 of record UQMB01000009.1, read on the forward strand.
CGATGACGCCACGCTCGTCGGCCTCGGCTCACTGGGCTCCAAGACCAGCATCCTCTTCATCGTCGGACTCTTCCTCACTGCCATCCTCGTGGTGCTCAAGGTCAAGGGCGGCATCCTCATCGGCATGCTCGTCACGACCATCATCGGCATCCCTATGGGCGTGACCCAGTTCACCGGAGTGGTATCTCTCCCTGAGTCCATCTCCCCTATTTTCTGCAAGTTCGAGTGGGGACAGGTCCTGTCATGGGACATGCTCGTGGTAGTGCTCACCTTCCTTTTCATCGACATGTTCGACACCATCGGAACTGTGGTGGGCGTGTCCGTGAAGTCCGGGATGGTAGACAAGGACGGCCATGTGGACGGTGTCAGCAAGATTCTCATGGCTGACGCTGTGGCAACCACCGCCGGAGCCTGCTTCGGAACCTCAACCACCACCACCTACATCGAGAGCGCCGCAGGTGTCGCGGAAGGCGGCCGCACGGGTCTCACATCTTTCGTGATCGCCCTCTGCTTCGCCATCGCCATGCTCTTCTCTCCGGTGTTCCTCGCCATTCCTGGCGCGGCCACCGGAGCCGTGCTCGTGATCGTCGGCGTGATGATGATGAGCCCGATCCGCAACATCGACTGGGACGACTACTCCGAGGCCATTCCTGCATTCGTGACAGCCGTGATGATGCCGCTTTCTTACAGCATCGCCCACGGCATCATGCTCGGCATGATCTCGTATGTCGTGATCAAGGCACTCTCAGGCAAGATCAAGAATGTCAGCGTGACCATGTGGGTGCTCGCAGTGCTCTTCGTGCTGAGATACATCTTCATGTAAGAAACAAGCTTCAGATTAGCAAGCACCGCGACTCCATGATGGGGCCGCGGTGTTCTTTTTATGCGGGGCCGACGCCCCGGAACCAGCTTTCGAATGTTAGAGCTCGACCTTGACGCCCGGCAGGATGGTGCGTCCGTCCCAGTCATTGACCAGGCGACGGAGTACGGAGTCAAGATATGGGTAGCGCCTGAACGGCACTTCCGTGAGTTCACGTATGCATCCGAGCGCCGTGGGGATACAGTCGATAAAGAGCTGCTTGCGCTCCACCAGGCCGCGGAAGCCATATGCCCCGAACTCCTGCAGCAGGCGCACCAGGGTGATGAGCCTGTATTTTTCCATGAATTTCTCCTCGTCCACATCCCTGAACTGCCGCAGCGCCTTGATATACACTCCCTCCAGTTCGGCGCGCAGGGCTGCGGAGAAATGCGTGCCCGCGTTCCACAGGAACGAGGCCAGGTCATACTGCACGGGCCCTCTCCGGCCTCCCTGGAAATCGATGAAGCACGGCTCCCCGTCCTTGATCATGATGTTGCGCGCCTGGAAATCCCTATACATGAACGTATCCCCCTCGAAATCAAGGGAATCCTCACGCAGCCGGTCAAAATCGTCCTGCAGGCGTATCTCATCGAACTCCAGTCCGGTGAGTTTCAGGAAATCATATTTGAAATAGCTCAGGTCAAAATTGACCATCCTGGCATTGAACTCCCTGTCGGGGAAGCACACGTCCCAGTTCATCCCCTCCCCTACCTTGAACTGCAACGCCGGCAGCAGGGCCATCGTGTCGTGAAGCCATGCAAGCTGCTCTCCGGTGAAGCTGCCGTCAGAAAGGGAAGGCCTGAGAAGCGAGAAAAGCTGCCCGTCACCAAGGTCCTCCTGGATATAGGCCATCCCGTCAACGGAAACCGCGTAGACCTCCGGAGCATGCAGCCCCGCAGCGCGGAACTTCTCATCTATGGTGAGGAATGCCCTGTTCTCGGCCGGATTCGTGCCAATGCACCCGACCACGGTTCCTCCTTCACCGCAGATCCTGTAATACTTGCGGGCGCTCCCGGACAACGGAAGCAGCTCCATCTCCTCCGGACGGACGCCGAAGCGGGACTCATACAATTTCGACAATCTTTCCATAAACAGTGCTAAAATACGCACTTTTGAAGGATTATCAAATTTTTCCGTAACTTTGCCGATTGCAGAAATGAAGTTACTGTCCCGCATACTTTTCCCGGCAGCCGTGATGGCTTTTACAACTGCCGGCGCCCTGGACTTCGGCAATGTTCCCGCCGGCCCGTCCGCCGTGCCGTCCGTATCAGAAAGCCGGGACACCGTGGTCTACCCGCCATACAATTACCGCCCGCGCTCAGCCAGGGGCAACGCCGTGACGGACAGCCTGTATGAGGACATCTTCGAGATCCCGGACTCCTCGCTCTCCGGGAGAAGCCTCAGTCCGAGGGACTCCCTTAAAGCCCTTCTCGACTCCACGCTCTGGGACAAGCTGGACTCCATATATATAGCCGACTCCACCGCCAAGGCCAAGGCCAAGTTCGACGCGTGGTACGCATCCCTGTCCAAAGAAGAGAGGAAAAAATACGACAAGGAGCAGCTCACAAAGCTCAAGGTGGCGAGAGCCGACTCCCTGAGGGCCGTAAAGGAAGAAAAGAAAGCCATAAGGGACAGCATCCTGGAGGCGACCCCGAGGATTCTCGAGACATACGCGATTCCGGACTCCATGCAATACAAGCGCATCATAGCCTGGACTCTGGACAGGGATTTCGGCAAGCTGAAACCGTACATCCCGGACACGACATACAACTATCACTTCCACGACTACCCTTTCCAGCGCAACGACGTCAACGCCAGCTGGCTGGGAGTAGCGGGAAGCCCCGTACAATATTACAACTGGTTCAAGCGCGGACGAGGAGAGGGCGTAGAGTTCTACGACGCCTTCGAATCATGGAGCTATTCCCCGGAAACCCTGCCGCACTACAACTCCAAGACCCCGCACACCGAGCTGGCATATTTCGGGACGCTCTTCGCCGGCAAGGACAAGGAATCCAACAACCTGCGCCTCTTCACCACACAGAACATCACCCCGGCATTCAACTTCGCCCTGCTCTACGAAAGATACGGGGGCGAGGGGATGCTTGAGAACGAGAAGACCTCCAACTCGACGGCGGTCGCCCAGGTCAACTACCTCGGGAAGCGATACTCAGCCCACGCCGGCTATATCGGCAACAACATCTCCATGGGCGAAAACGGAGGAATGCAGGACCTGAAGTGGGTCCGCGACACCACGGTGAACTCCAGGGACATCCCGGTCAATCTCAAGAACGCGCAGAGCAAGCTCAAGAAGCGCAGTTTCTTCATAGACCAGCAGCTGCGCATACCTTTCAACTTCATCAACAGGATAAGGGCCTCGCGCGACACCACCTACAAGTACAACGCCGACAGCCTCGACCGCAACATCACCACGGCCTATATCGGCCACAGCGGAGAGGTGAGCACCTACTCGAGAAAATACACGGACCAGACCTCCGACGAGGCCGCCAGGGCGTTCTACAACAATGTCTTCAACCACAGCCCGTCGGCGAGCGCGGACTCCCTCGGGATGACAAAGATAGACAACAAGCTCTACATCAGGCTTCAGCCATGGTCAAGCGAGGCTGCTGTCTCGAAACTCGACGTCGGTGTGGGAGATTATGTCAAGACCTACTTCGACAGCAGCTATGTGCGCGGCACAAGGCACACGGAAAACTCCGTCTACGCCTATGCCGGAGTCGAAGGGCAGATCAGGAACAATTTCTTCTGGAACGCCAAAGGCAAGTATGTGCTGCTCGGCCATGATTTCGGAGACTTCAGCCTCGAAGCCGACGGACGCCTGGACTTCTACCCGTTCCGGCGGGCCCGGAAGAGCCCGATAAGCCTTGCGGTCAGGTTCGAGACGCTGTTGCAGGAGCCGGGCTACTATCAGCAGCACCTCAACGCCAACCATTTCGCCTGGGACAACGACTTCTCGAAGGTCTCCACGACACGCCTGTCCGGAAGCCTCGATATCCCGAGGTGGAAAGCCTCGCTGTCTGTGGGATACGCCCTGCTGGGCAACAATCTCTACTATGACTCCGGCGGAATCATCCGCCAGAACGAGAACGTGATGAGCATCCTCTCCGCAGACTTGCGCAAGGACTTCGCGTTCGGCCCGCTGCATCTTGACAACAAGGTACTGCTGCAATACTCCTCCGCTCCCGAGATCGTGCCGCTCCCGGCGGTCGCCCTCAACCTCAGGTACTATCTGCAATTCACCGTGCAGAAGGTGCTGCAGATGCAGATAGGGGCAGACGCGTTCTACAACACGTCTTGGAATTCCCCTATGTGGAACCCGAATGTCGGAGTGTTCTACAACCAGACGGAGAGGAGCTACACCAACGGCCCGTACTTCGACGTCTTCGTCAACATGCAGTGGAAGAGGGCCTGCATATTCGTCAAATATCAGAATGCCGGCGGAGGCTGGCCTCTCGACAAGCACGACTTCTTCAGTTCCGACCGCCACACGGTGACGTTCAACGGGATGGGCGGGCTCAAGATAGGCATATTCTGGCCATTCTACACCCAGCCGACCGGAAGGCCTCCTGTCGGCGGAACAAACAGAAAATAACAGTCTTATGACCCGCAGAGACACCCCCGCCATCATAGTCGCTACGCTGACGGCAGTCTTGCTAGTCGCAACATTTGTCGCATCTTTTTTCAGCCGGACCGCGGAAGAGGAAGGCATACGCCCGCACATCCGCAGCATCCTGGAACTCGGCCGGATGACCGACACCACAAGGGCCCTTGTGGTGGGCTACAACCACTATCTCCTCGAAAGGTACGCCGAGAGCAACGGCCAGAGCATCGAGATAGACATCACAGGCAAGGACATCTCATGGATCGACTCCCTCAAGGCCGGCCGCGTCGACATCGTGGTCGTCCCGTTCGAGGACAGCCTGTCGGTGGACAGTGTCCTGGTGTCGGTGCCGGTGGACAGCATCAGCGTCTGGCTCATGAGACACGATGACCATTGCAACATGGAGGACGCCAACAGCTGGCTCCTCGGCTGGCTGGGAAGCGAAGAGCATGACGGCATCAAAGACAGTTTCCTGAAGCGCTACGACGCGTTCCGAAGCAGACGCCGGGAGTCCATCAGCCCTTACGACAGCCTGATACGCACACATGCGGACTCCCTCGGATGGGACTGGAGGCTGCTCGCCGCCGTCATCTACCAGGAATCGCGCTTCCATATCGAGGCCCGCTCAAGACGCGGCGCGAGCGGACTCATGCAGATGATGCCGAAAACCGCCGCACGCTACGGCGTCACCGACCCGCTCTCCCCCGAAGAGAACATACGCGCCGGGGCGCAGCTGCTCGGCAGGCTCATCCGACGGTACTATAACGTCGGGGCCGACAACAGCGAGAGGTACAAATACGCTCTGGCCGCCTACAACGCAGGCGTCGGCCGGGTGGATGACATACTGAACCTGGCTCGGCTCAGGGGCGTTGACTGCTCGCGCTGGGACAGCGTCGTCAGCGTGATTCCGGAGATGACGGACCAGGCCGTCCTGGACAGCGGCGCAGTCAAGCGCGGCCCGTTCAAAGGCCGTGAGACTATCGCCTATGTGGACAGCGTGATGGCCATTTATGAGGAATTCAAAAGGATTTGCCCATGACGTAGGGACACCTTGCCGTTATTTTACTTAACTTAGCGGCAAAGTTGTGTTCCACAATAAATTCAAATGATGAAAAAGTTATTAGTGTTTATGATCCCTGTGATGATGCTGGCCTCTGCATGCCAGTCAGGAGAAAAGGGTGAAAAGGTTCCGGGCATCGATGTCTCCGACATGGATCTGACCGTATCCCCGGCCCAGGATTTCTACAAGTACGCCGACGGCGGGTGGATCAAGAAGCATCCGCTCAAGCCTGAGTACGCGCGCTTCGGCTCATTCGACGCGCTCCGCGAGAACAATGTCGAGCGCCTCAACGCGCTCTTCGCCGAGATGGCCACGATGTCTCCGGCCAAGGGCACCACGGACCAGAAGATAGTCGACCTCTATAAGCAGGGGCTCGACTCCACAAGGCGCAATGCCGAAGGGGCCGCACCTCTGAAGAAATATCTTGACGCCATATATTCCGCCGCCGACAAGGCCGCTCTCAACGCGGAGCTCGCCGCCCTCAACAAATGCGGCGAAGGCGGGTTCTTCAGCGTCGGTGTCAGCGCTGACCTGATGGACAGCAACAAGCAGGTGCTCTACCTCGGACAGGGCGGGCTCGGCATGGGCGACCGTGACTACTACATAGAGGAGAGCAACGCCGCCCTGAAGAAGGGATACGGCGAGATGCTCGCAAAGCTGTTCACCCTCAGCGGCCTCGACAATGCCGGCAAGAGAGCGGACAACGCCCTCGCGACAGAGGACAAGATCGCGAAAGTGTCATGGACCAGCATCGAGAACCGCGACTACACCAAGCAGTACAACCCGATGAGCGTCGGGCAGATAGACAAGGCCTACCCGGGGTTCGGCTTCACGGAGTTCTTCAAGGCCCTCGGCATCGAGGACCCGGGCATGGTCATAGTTCAGCAGCCGTCATACTTCAAGGGCTTCGCCAAGATCTGGTCCGACTCCAGCCTCGACGCGCTCAAGGACTATCTTGCCGGACTGTTCATAAGCAGCTCCGCGTCAGCCCTGTCAGATGATTTCTACGCCGCGAGCTTCGATTTCTTCAGCACGCAGATGAGCGGAGTGACAGAGCAGAAGCCTAGGTGGAAGCGCGCGATGAGCGTGCCGAACAGCATACTCGGCGAGGCCGTCGGGCAGATGTATGTCAAGAAGTATTTCCCGGAGTCCTACAAGAATCAGGTTCTTGACCTTGTGAAGCAGCTCCAGATCTCCCTCGGACAGCACATTGACAGCCTCGAATGGATGTCCGACGAGACGAAGGCATACGCACGCGAGAAACTCGCCAGCTTCACCGTCAAGATCGGCTATCCGGACAAGTGGAAAGACTACAGCACCCTCTCGGTAGACCCTGAGGCGAGCTATCTGGAGAACCTCATGGCCGCCAGCAGCTGGTATGTGCAGGACAATCTCGGCAAACTCGGCAAGCAGACGGACCGCAGCGAATGGGGCATGACCCCTCAGACTGTCAACGCCTACTACAACCCGACCACCAACGAGATCTGCTTCCCGGCAGCTATCCTCCAGCCGCCGTTCTTCAACGCCGACGCCGATGACGCGGTCAACTACGGAGCCATCGGAGTGGTGATCGGCCACGAGATGACCCACGGATTCGACGACCAGGGCCGCCTCTTCGACAAGGACGGCAACATGAACAACTGGTGGCGCCCTGAGGACGAAGCGGCGTTCAAGGCCAAGACCGCAGTCCTCATCGACCAGTATAGCGAGGTGGAGATTCTCCCGGGAGTACACGCCAACGGAGCCCTCTCCCTCGGGGAGAACATCGCTGACCACGGCGGACTCAGCATCGCCTACACGGCCCTGCACAACAAGCTCGGAGACAAGACTCCTGCCGACATAGACGGCTTCAGCGTAGACCAGAGATTCTATATCGGCTACGCCCACCTCTGGGCCCAGAACGCCACCGACGAGGAGAAGGCGCGTCTCACCAAGCTCGACGTGCACTCCCTCGCGGAGAACAGGGTCAATGTGGCCGTGCGCAACTTCAAGACCTTCTTCGACGCCTTCGGCATCAAGGAGGGAGACCCGATGTGGAGACCTGAAAGCGAAAGGGTAAGCATCTGGTAACATGAAAGCCGAAGGCTTCATAGCCGGACGACTTCGATTCAAGGGAAGGGTGGCCGTCGCTGCGACGGCCATCTCTTTCTTTATCATAATCCTATCTGTCTGCATCGCGGAAGGTTTCAGCAGGGAGATCCGCAAAGGAGCCGCCGCAATCACCGGAGATGTCCTGATCACGGACAGGGGCGGCAACTTCTTCGGAGTGTCCGACCCGATTCCCTCGGACCCGTCATTCGCGGAGAGCGTCAAGGCTGTGCATGGAGTGGAGGGCCTCACCCCCATAATATGCCGGAGCGGCATAATCCGCAAGGGAGACGAGATCCGCGGAGTGATGTTCAAGGGCACCGACGCCGACACCGTCTCCATGGGCGCACGGATACCGTCGGCCCTGGCCTCAAGCCTCGGGATTCACGTCGGGGACAAGATTCAGGCATGGTTCATCTCGGACAGGATCAAGGTCAGGAAATTCACGGTGACGGGTATCTTCGACAGCCTGATAGACAGTGACGAGGGCCTGATAATCCGGACAAGCGCCGCAGACATGCGAAGGCTCAACGGCTGGGACAGCTCAGAGGCCTCCGCGCTTGAAGTCTCCCTGTCCCCGTCCAGCAGAGACCGCAGGTCGATGAAAGCGGTGACGCGGGAGATAGGATCCATCGTGGCCGCAAGCCCCGATGATGAAGAGAACGGACTGGGAGCGCTTTCGGCGGCGGACAGATTCCCGCAACTCTTCGACTGGCTGGACCTGATCGACTACAATGTCATCGCCATACTCGTGCTGATGACTGTCGTGGCGGGTTTCAACATGGTCTCCGGGCTGCTCATACTGCTGTTCCGCAACATCTCCACCATAGGCACCCTGAAGACTCTCGGGATGAAGGACAGGTCTATTGCAGGCGTCTTCCTGCGCATCGGGGCAAGGATCAGCCTCAGGGGAATGCTGATAGGCAACGCGGCAGCCCTGATTTTCTGCGCAGTCCAGGGCCTGACCAGACTCATACGGCTCGACCCGGCCAACTATTTCATCTCTTTCGTCCCCGTAAGCATAGACCCGCTCCGCATACTTCTCACGGACGCGGCGGCGTTCGTGGCGATTCAGCTCCTGCTGCTCATCCCGTCTCTGTTCATTTCGAAGATCGACCCTTCTTTGACTGTGAAAGCTGAATGATCGAGATGTTCTTCTTGGCGACATAGTCGTCCGGATCTATCTTCAGGGCTTTCTTATAATACTTCATGGCCTTTCTCGAATTGTTGCGGGCCACCTGCCAGTAAGCGCCGATGTTGTCGATGAACACGGTGTTGCGCGGGTAGAGCTTGTTCATCCTCTCGGACACCTTGCGGAAATACTCATAACCATGCTCCGTGCCCAGATGGAAGAACGAGTAGCAATACTCCCCCACCGCCTGGCAGAAAACCTCCTCGTCAGAGGGATTCCCGTCAAGAGTCCAGCCCTTCCCCTTGGACGAAGCATACTTGTCTATCATCGACATCAGTTCCTGCGATGCGAGGTCGGGGCTCTCGCCCTCGTATTCCAGCAAAGCCGTTATCTTGTAGAACCGGTAGCGCATCTCGGCCGGGCGCAGTTCTATGGCTTTGTCAATGGCCCTCATCCCGTCGGCATACAGCGGCTCGGCGAATGTGGGCACCTCGAAATAATTGACATCTCTTCCGAGCGAATCTTTAAGACTCAGCATCGGCTCGGCGCCAAGGTACTTCCGGCCCTCTTTCTGCACCACTTCAGTCCCCTTGGACTTGGCGAAGAACCAGTTGAACCGGGCCGCGAACATGTCAGGATCCTGCGGAGCGGCGGCCTCCCACTTGTTGATTATGGTCTCAACTCCGACGCCGGCGGGGCCTACATTGCGCACCTGACGCTCATAAGACGCCTTGAAGCGGGCGGCATCACCGTCCACCTGGGCAAAAGCCTGCACACAGAGCAGGGCTAAAAGAACTATGGTCAATCTCGTTTTCATATTCACACGTTCATAAGTATCCGGCGGCCCTTGGGGAGCAGATTGTTGCACCTGGAGCCTATGTTTTTCACAAATCCCAGCGGATGTCCCCCGAATGTCACCACATTATAGCCGGGAGCCGCCCCTTCAAGCACGAGGGTGTCCCTGTGAAGATACCTCAGGGCCGTCTGCCGGTCAAGTTCCACAGAAGGGTAATCTCCGGGACGATATGCCAGACTCAGGGCGTAGTCCGAATCCGGGATGAAGTCCCGGCCCTTGTTCTCCCCCTTCCTCACTCCCTCGCCGCGCAGGGGACGCAGCCGCGAAAGGTCAAAGCCCCGGCACTGCCGCTGCGGAGAGGTTTTCCTCAGCGCCCCGACCCACTGGCCCTCTCCCGGGACCGTGCCTGCCTTGAGCAGATTGCCGCAGCGCGTCATCTCCACACCGTATCCGGCGTACTCGTCCTGCACCGGGAAAATCTCGCCGCCAAGCTCGGCGGCCGCCCATTCCAGGTTGGAGTCGTTCTCCTCATCCTCGTATGTGCAGGTCGAATATATCAGGACGCCGCCTTCCTTCAAGGCCGGCCAGACATCCGCAAGTATGCGCTTCTGCCGCGCGGCGCAGAGTTTGACAGTCTCCGGGCTCCATTCCTTGAGGGCCCGCGGGTCCTTCCGGAACATCCCCTCCCCGCTGCACGGGACATCGGCCACGATCACGTCGAACCCGCCTTCCAGACAGGCGAACGCGGCCGGATCCACAGAGGTCACCGCCACGCGCGGATCGCCCCAGACGGCGACATTGTCACAGAGGACAGAGGCCCGGGCCTTCATCACCTCGTTGCTCACAAGCAAGAAGTCATCACCCAGGAGTTCCCGGCACGACGCCGCGATATCCGTGGTCTTGCCGCCAGGCGCCGCACACAGGTCCAGCACACGCAACCCGGTACCCGCGGCCGGGTCGGACATGAGTCTGCGGAATATGTGTCCGACATACATGGCGGACGAGTCCTGGACATAGTAGCAGCCCGCATGGAAGAGCGGGTCCAGGGTGAAAGAAGGCCTGCCGTCCAGGATGCGCCCATGACGGCTCCACGGGACAGGCGTCCCCTCCGGACCGGCGCAGCCCTTGAACGGATTGAGCCTTATCGAGACTGAGGCCTCCTCCATCAGAGCATTCCTTCCGGCATCTGCGGCATTCTGCCCTCAGATATGTCAACCAGAGAATCCACGGCCTTGTCAAGAGCCTGCTGTATCTTGCCGCCGAGCATCGTCTTCATCATGAAGTTGAGGTTGGCGTCCAGCACGATACTGAAATCGGTCTTCCCGGGCAGTACGGAAGGCTCGAAATGCAGAGCCCCGACAAACTCCACCGGGGACTCCACGCTTATGATGCGGATCAGACGGTAGGGCTGCCTTTCGTCTATCTTCACCGCTATGCTGAAGCCCTGCACCGTGATCTTGAGGTTGTCATAGTCCGCCTTTATCTCGGCCTTCTGCTGCTCGGGCATCAGCCGGGAGAAGTTGCTCATGTCGCAGAACGCCATGTAGAGCTCTTCCGGGCTCTTCGACACCTGTCCGTGCTTGCTTGTATAGTGTGCTGTCATATCTCGTGTTTATTTGTTATTTTTGCACTTATGCAAATATAATCATTTTCCGATGCACAGGATATACTTCGAGAATCGCTGCATAATCATCTGCGGCCCCGACGAGCAGGCCCTCTCCGACCCTAACTCCGTGGAGTTCCACTTCGGGGGCACCATCAGCATACATTCTCTCGTAGCCATGTTCGAAGCCTCGGAATCCCTGAGCCGCATATACATCCCGACGGACAACACCGGGTGGATGTACCGCAAGGTCTGCGCCGAGTTCCGCGAGGTGGATGCGGCCGGGGGACTGGTCTCCAACAGGCGCGGAGACTATCTGCTCATCCGGCGCAACGGGCTGTGGGACTTGCCGAAAGGACACCGCGAGAACGGTGAGGACATCACGGTCACGGCTCTGCGCGAGGTGCAGGAGGAGACCGGCGTGGACCAGTTGGAGCTGAGAGATCCGATCTGCGTGACGGACCATTGCTACCTGCGCGGCGGGATATGGCATCTCAAGCACACATGGTGGTACAACATGCTCTACACCGACCCAGTGGACCTGACGCCTCAACGCGAGGAGGACATCACCAAAGCGGCATGGGTGGCGCGGTCCAGCCTGCCGTCTTTCCTCAAGAACACCTACCCGTCCATAGTCGAAGTCTTCCGCGAAGCAAAGTAATTATTAAGGACACCGAAGCGTGAAACTTTTTATCCTGATCCCCCGTATATATATGGTATATATCACGGATCAGACATGAAACTCTCACAATTCAATTTCGAACTGCCCAAAGAACGCATCGCCACGGAACTCATGCCGGAAGTCAACGGACACATCCAATGGAGGGATGAGTGCCGGCTTATGGTACTGCACAAGGACAGCGGAGAGATAGAACACCGCAAATTCAAGGACATCATAGACTATTTCGGCAAAGGCGACCGCTTCGTGCTCAACGACACGAAGGTGTTCCCCGCCAGACTTCTCGGCAAGAAGGAGAAGACCGGAGCCGACATCATGGTGTTCCTGCTCCGCGAGCTCAACAGGGAGCAGCGTCTCTGGGACGTGATAGTGGAGCCGGCCCGCAAGATCCGCATCGGCAACAAACTCTACTTCGGCGACGATGACAGCATGGTGGCCGAGGTGATAGACAACACGACCTCACGCGGCAGAACCTTGAGGTTCCTCTACGACGGGCCATACGAAGAGTTCAAGGAGGCGCTTTTCAACCTCGGCAAGACCCCGGTGCCGGAATGGGTCAAGGAGACCCCGGACGACAAGGACGCCGAGGAGTTCCAGACCATCTTCGCCACCCACGAAGGAGCCGTGTCCGCACCGGCCGCGGGCCTGCATTTCAGCAGGGAGCTTTTCAGCAGGATGATCCTCAAGGACATAGACAAGACCTTCATCACGGTGCACATGGGCATAGGCCACTTCCGTACCGTGGATGTGGAGGATCTCTCCAAGCACAAGATGGACGGCGAGAGATTCATCATCAGCGACCAGGCCGCGGACGAGATCAACTCCACCAAGAGGGCGGGGCACAAGATCTGCGCCATAGGCGTCACCGTCATAAGGGCTCTCGAGACCAATGTCACCACGGAGAACGAAGTCAGGGCCGCGGACAGCTGGACCAACAAGTTCATCTTCCCTCCATACAACTTCTCCATCCCGGATGCCATCGTGTCCAACTTCCATCTCCCGGAGTCCACGATGCTCATGACTGTCGCGGCGTTCGGCGGCTTCGAGAAAGTGATGAACGCCTACAAGGTGGCCCTGGAAGAAGGCTACAAATTCGGTCCTTACGGGGACGCCATGCTGATAGTATAAAAAATCTGCCTATCTTTGTCCATAACTTGAATTATGGGAAATGGACAAAGATCATCTGAGGCTTGTCAGCGCGATAGCGCTCAACGCCATCTTCGGCAACGAACCGCGGATTGCCGCCCGCATTGTAGAGACTTTCGGCTCGGCGGAAGAAATCTTCTCCCTCACGGAGCAGGAACGCACGGAAATTTTCGGTCCCTGGAGCAAATTCAGCTCCCGCCTGGGCCCCGCTTCCCTTGACGCCGCGCACAAGGAGTTTCTCGACCTGTCCGCACGCGGGATCAACTTCATCAGCATATTCGACACGGACGCCTACCCGCCCCTGCTGCGGGAGTGCCCCGACGCGCCGCTTCTGCTATATGTCAGAGGAGACCCGTCCGTGCTCCTCAACCGGCATCCAGTATCCATAGTCGGCACCAGGGACATGGACAGCTACGGGCGCGACTGGTGCGTCAAGGCCGTAAGGGCCCTCTCAGAGACCCCGGACAAACCGCTGATTGTCAGCGGGCTGGCCTTCGGAGTCGACATCACCGCGCACCTCGCCGCCCTCTCCTGCGGACTGCCGACAGTGGCGGTCATACCCGTCGGGATAGAGAGGATCTATCCCGCAAGCCACAGCGTCGCCGCGGGCAAGATCATAGCCGCCGGAGGAGCCGTCATCACAGACTACCCTCCCGGGACCGTGCCGCTGCCGTACAACTTCCTGCGCCGCAACCGGATCATCGCGGGACTGTCCGCCGCGACGCTTCTCGTGGAGTCGCGCCGCAAGGGCGGAGGGATGATGACCGCCCGCCTCGCGTCCGGCTACGGGAGGACCGTGCTGGCCCTTCCCGGGCGCGTCGATGACCCGAGGTCGGCCGGCTGTAACGCCCTCATAGCGGAGAAGGTCGCCGAGGCGTTCACAGGCCCGGAGGCGCTATCTGAAGCCTGCGGCCTCGGCAGGCCCGCATCGCGCCCCGCCCAGAAAGCGGAAGACGCCCTGCGGGAAAGATTCAGCGGCAGGCTGAGCGACAATCAGATACAGTCCCTGACAAGGGTTTTCACGACCATCCGCGAGCATCGCGGCATCCGCCCGGACCAGCTCGCCGGAACGCTGGGCATGGACTATTCCGCCGCATCCAGGGCCATATGCCTGCTGGAAAGCGAAGGCTTTATCTGCACGGATGTGCTCCAAAGATGTAGCACGAATGTCAATTTTGCTTAATTTTGCAGAGAATGGAATTCATAGACACGCATACGCACAACTCCGACCCGGCCTACCAGGACTGCGAGGACGAGGTGATACACAGGGCGGAAGAGGCAGGTGTCACGGCCTTGATACAGGCGGACATCGACTCCTCCGAGAGGGAGAGGATGTACAGTCTGAGCGCCAGGCATCCTGGAGCCCTATATAATATGCTGGGGCTATATCCAGGCTCGGTGAACGGGCATTGGAGGGACGAGATCGACGCCCTCCTCCCCTGGCGGGACAAAGGCCCGGTCGCCATGGGTGAAATCGGGCTTGACTACCACTTCGGCACGGAGTTCAAGGAGGAGCAGAAAGAGGCGTTCCGCACACAGCTGGAGCTGGCCTCGGAGTGGGACCTGCCGGTCAACATCCACCTCCGCGACGCGACGGAGGACTTCTTCGCCATCATCAAGGACTGCCGGCACCTGCACCTGAGGGGCAACCTCCACGCTTTCGGGGGAAGCTATGAGACATTCATGCGTCTCTCCGGACTGGGAGACTGGTATGTGGGAATAGGCGGCGTGGTCACTTTCAAAAAGTCCAGGATAGGCGAAGACATCAGCAGGATACCGCTCGACCGGATACTGCTGGAGACAGACGCGCCCTACCTCGCCCCAGTCCCGCACCGTGGAGAGCGCAACGAGAGTTCCTTCATCCCGCTGATAGCGGAGTTCATCGCCGCGCGCAAGGGAATCTCCACGGAAGAAGCGGCCCGCGCCACCACTGCAAACGCCAAACAACTTTTCGCGATATGATGTTCAATCTCTTCAAGAAAGCAAAACCGCACAGGTCCGCCGTCCTGCTCATATACACGGGCGGTACGATAGGGATGAAAGAGGACCCCTCCGACGGGACCCTCAAGCCTTTTGATTTCAGTTCCCTGATGGAAGAAGTCCCGGAACTGCGCAAGTTCGGCCTGGACATCGACACCTACAGTTTCTCCCCGCTTATCGACTCCTCCGACGTGGAGCCGTCGCTCTGGCAGTCGCTTGCGACCCTGATACGGGAGAGATACGACAAATACCTGGGGTTCGTGATCCTCCACGGCACGGACACCATGGCATACAGCGCCTCCGCGCTCAGTTTCATGCTCGACAACCTGGACAAGCCGGTCATATTCACCGGAAGCCAGCTCCCCGTCGGGCAGCCGCGCACGGACGGCAAGGAAAACCTGATCTCGGCCGTTGAAATCGCCACGGCAAGAGACCTCCAGGGCAAAGCCATAGTGCCTGAGGTGTGCATCTATTTCAACTCCAGGCTGCTCCGGGGCAACCGCAGCGTCAAGATCAACGCTACAGGTTTCGACGCGTTCGGCTCCCCGAACTACCCGCCTCTCGCGACGGCCGGGATCAGCATCAAGTACAACAGCAGCTACATCCACTACCCGCAGAACGGGCACAAAAGCTTCGCCATACACACTTCCCTGGACACCAGGGTGTCGATTCTGAAGATCCATCCCGGCATCACGGAACAGGCGGTCAGGGACATCCTGCTCGGCAGCGGCACCAGGGCGGTGATCCTCGAGACCTACGGGGCCGGCAACGCCATCTCCAAAGACTGGTTCCTGCGCATAGTCAGGGAAGCCGACAGGATGGGCAAAGTGCTGCTCAATGTGACTCAATGCCTTAGCGGAGATGTCGATATGGACATCTATGCCACGGGGCGGAACCTCAAGGACGCGGGAGTCATCTCCGGGCACGACACCACCACCGAGAGCGCACTCGGGAAACTCTTCTATCTGATGGGGAATTACGACGACAACGCCAAGGTGAAAGCCCTTCTGGAGAAGAACCTGAAAGGCGAAATCTCAAAATAAATATTGAATAATGAAATTTAATTGCTAAATTGCGCTGATTTTAGACATTAGAAGATAATTATTACAACTAATACATTATTAAAGTTCATTATGAAAAAGTTTTTCATGTTTTTGGCAGTTGCCGGCCTGATGGCTTTCTCTGCCAATGTAGCTTCCGCTCAGGAGGATTCAGTTCCGGTGGCTTCAGAGGTTACCAGCCTTGCTGATCTCACCGCCGCCCAGCCAGAGGTTCCGCTTCACCAGGCCCTCAAGACCAAGTTCATCGAAGGTGGTCCTGAGTTCATGTCGCTGATCATCCTCTGCCTTATCCTCGGACTTGCTCTCTCCATCGAGCGTATCCTTTATCTCACATTCTCAAAGACCAACACCAAGAAGCTTCTTGCTGACGTAGAGAAGGCTCTTGAGAACGGAGGCGTAGAGGCAGCCAAGGACGTATGCCGCAACACCCGCGGACCTGTGGCCAGCATCTTCTATCAGGGACTCCTCCACTACGACCAGGGAATCGATGTCGTTGAGAAGACCGTCGTATCTTACGGCTCAGTACAGATGAGCGAAATGGAGAACGGACTTTCTTGGATCTCCCTCTTCATCGCCATCGCTCCGTCTCTCGGATTCCTCGGAACCGTTATCGGTATGATCCAGGCCTTCGACGCCATCCAGGCTGCAGGTGACATCTCACCTAATGTCGTTGCCGGCGGTATGAAGGTCGCCCTTATCACCACCGTAGGCGGTTTGATCGTTGCGATGATTCTTCAGGTATTCTACAACTACATCCTTTCCAAGATTGACAACATCACCATTGAAATGGAGGATTCTTCAATCTCTCTCGTGGATGTACTCACGAAATACGCCCAGAAGAAATAATTTTGCAAACAGACAATCATGAAACTCAATAAATTGTTCAAATGGTGCTTGGTGGTGCTCATCGTCATCAGTGCCGCGCTCATCGTCTGGGGCTTCTCCGCAGGCTTCACGACCAACGACGGGCAGGCCACTGACGTGCTGATCTACTGGGCATACGCCATGGTCGCCCTGGGCCTCTTGTCCTGGGTCGTCCTGGGCGGCATCATGAGCGTCAAAGCCAACCCGAAGTCTCTCATCAAGGGAGGTATCGTGCTGGCCGGACTCGCTGTGATCGTCCTCGTGGCGTATTTCCTGGCACCTGCACACCCGGCATTCGGCAGGGAGGGGCAAGACGCCGTCTCCACGCTCAAGCTTACTGATACTATGCTCAACCTCACGTATTTCGCAGGTGTGGCCGCAATCGTTGCCATCATCGCCGGTGAAATCCGTCTGGCCATCAACAATAGGAAATAATCATTATGTCCAGCAAGAAAACACCTGCAATCAATTCAAGTTCTACCGCGGACATCGCCTTCCTGCTCCTGTGCTACTTCCTGATGACAACCACCATGGGTACACAGACAGGTCTGGCCCGTCGTCTGCCTCCTATGCCTGCTGAGAACCAGAAGGCCCAGGACCAGAAAGTGAACCGCCGCAACATCATCGTTGTGAGGATCAACTCTGCGGATAGGATTTTTGCCGGAGGTGACGTTCTTGATGTGAGTCAGGTAAAGGATAAAGTCAAGAACTTCCTGACCAACCCTCTGAATGACCCTTCTCTTCCGGAGAAGGAGATGAAGGAAATCGAGGGACTCGGTACATATCCTGTGTCCAAGGGCGTAATCTCCCTTCAGAACGACCGCGGTACCAGCTACCGCGCGTACATCGCAGTTCAGAATGAGCTGATGAAGGCAGTCAACGAACTTCGTGACGAATTCTCACAGAGCCACTACGGATGCAAGTTCATGGCGCTCGACGAGGATAAGCAGGATATCGTAAAGAAAGCCGTTCCTTCCAACATTTCAGAGGCGGAACCTAAGGATATTGGTAAAAGAAGATAAAGGAGGACCCAACTATGTCAATGTTTAAGAAAGACGGGCAGAAAGACGTTCCCGCAATTTCGTCAAGTTCGCTCTCCGATATCGTATTCATGCTTCTGTTCTTCTTCATGGTCACTACGCAGCTGCGTGAGACCGAGAACAAGGTGATGGTCAATATCCCTCAGGCTTCTGAAGTCACAAAGCTCGTGAGAAAGGACCTCAACTCATACATCAATATCGGAACCCCTATCAAGTCTCTCCAGTCTCAGTACGGTACCGAAGCCCGTATCCAGCTGAATGATTCATTCAGGACCACAGCTGAAATCCGCGACTTCGTGGCCGCTGAGCGTGACTCCAAGAGTGAGGCTGACCGTCAGTTCATGACCATCAGCATCAGAGCAGACCAGGATGTCAGAATGGGTATCGTAACCGATGTGAAGCAGGAGCTCAGAAGGTGCTCCGCCCTGAGGATTATGTACTCTGCAAGGAAGCCGTCAGAATAATCATCTGCGGCCTAACGATAGAAGCAGCCCCCTTCGTTGAGGGCTGCTTTTTTAAAAATTATTGAGAAGCAAGAAGATGGAATTACTTCGCACCAAAGTCAAGGACCTGCTCACGATGCCGGCAGGTCAGGATGTCCTTGCAAAAGGATGGGTAAGGACAAAGAGAGGAAACAAGGAAATAGCGTTCATAGCCCTCAACGACGGCTCCACGATCAAGAATGTGCAGATAGTCGTCGACAAGAATCCTGAGACGGAGCCGCTGCTGTCAAAAATAAGCACCGGCGCCTGCATAGGTGTGGAGGGAAAACTCGTGGAATCCGTGGGTAGCGGCCAGTCCGTGGAGATAAAGGCCGGCAAGATAGTCATATACGGGGAATGCGACCCGATGCGCTACCCGCTCCAGAAAAAGGACACCTCCCTGGAATATCTGAGGACAGTCGCGCACATGCGTCCGAGGACCAACACCTTCGGGGCCGTGCTCCGTCTCAGGAGCCAGATGGCCTTCGCCATCCACGACTATTTCCATTCCAAGGGCTTCGTGTACCTCAACACCCCTCTCATCACCGCCGCCGATGCGGAGGGCGCAGGACAGATGTTCCAGGTCACTACGCTCGACCTGAACAATGTCCCTAAAAACAAGAAAGGCGAGCCGGACTACAGCAAGGATTTCTTCGGCAAGCAGACCAGCCTCACCGTCAGCGGACAGCTTGAAGGCGAGCTGGGAGCTACAGCGCTCGGAGAGATCTACACCTTCGGGCCGACATTCCGCGCCGAGAACTCAAACACCCCGAGACACCTCGCGGAATTCTGGATGATCGAGCCGGAAATGGCATTCTATGACATCAAGGACAACATGGACCTCGCAGAGGACTTCATCAAGCACCTTGTCAAGTATGCCCTCGACCACTGCATGGATGACATCCAGTTCCTCAATGACCGCTATGACCCTGAACTCATAGACCGGCTCAAGAGCGTGATCAGCACTGAATTCGTCCGCCTCGAATACACGGAAGGCATCAAGATCCTCGAGCAGGCTGTCGCTGACGGCGTTCAGTTCGACTACCCTGTCTATTGGGGCGTAGACCTGCAGAGCGAACACGAGAGGTATCTCGTAGAGAAGCACTTCCGCAAACCGGTCATCCTCACAGGCTATCCTAAGGACATCAAGGCCTTCTACATGAAGCAGAACGAGGACGGCAAGACCGTCAGGGCGATGGACGTGCTCTTCCCTAAGATCGGGGAGATCATAGGAGGCTCCGAGAGGGAATCCGACCTGCAGAAGCTCGAAAACCGTATCAGCGAGCTGAAGATGAGCCGCCGCACACTCGAGTGGTACATCGACACCCGCCGCTTCGGAAGCTGCCCTCACAGCGGCTTCGGGCTCGGTTTCGAGAGGTTGCTGCTCTTCATCACCGGAATGGCCAACATCCGCGACGTCATCCCGTTCCCGCGCACTCCTAAAAACGCAGAATACTAGCCCTATGCTCGTGATCGGAATAGCCGGCGGATCAGGCTCCGGCAAGACCACGGTGGTCAAGGCCATCACCGAGAAACTCAAGAACGAGAAAGTGGTGGTAATCCCGCAGGATTCCTACTACAAAGACTCCAGCGACCTCACCGACGAGGAGAAAAGAGCCTACAACTTCGACCACCCCAACGCCATCGACTGGGATCTCCTCTGCAAGCAGCTCGCTGAACTCAAGAAAGGCAAGAGCGTCAGGCAGCCGGTGTACTCGTACATCTCCTGCTCCCGCTCCAAGACGGAGACCGTCCTGGTTGAGCCGGGAGATGTGATCATCATAGAGGGAATCCTCATCTTCACATGCGAAGAGCTGCGCAAGCAGCTGGATGTCAAGATTTTCGTGGATGCCGATGACGACGACAGGCTCATGAGGGTCATGGCGCGCGACATCACGGAGCGCGGCAAGGATGTGCGCTGGGTGATAGAGCGTTACTCGCGCACCGTCAAGCCTATGTATCTCCAGTTCATAGAGCCGAGCAAGCGCTATGCTGACATCGTAATCCCGCAGGGAGGACACAACAAGGTCGCGGTTGACATCATCACCAACACCATCGAGAAGTCCCTCAAGGAAGAAAAGAAGGACAAGAAGTGAAATTCAGGCAGATACCGGAGGAAGACAAGGCAGGGCTGTATCTCACCGTGATAATCCATCTCGCGGCGGTGATAGTCCTGCTCCTCTCCGGCATCGGCTACTCCCTGCACCACGAGAACAGTTTCGTGATTGACTTCAGCCACCAGGCGGAAATCGAAAAGATGCAGCGGGAGATCGACCGCCTGCAGAAAGAGGCGGAATTCAAAGAGAGCGTAAGCGAGAAGCTCCAGAAGATGCTCGCCGACAACGGCGTCAGCGGAGGAGGCTCCGAAATCAAGAATGTCGCCGTCAACCGCGGCGCGCTCAAGGATGACAGGGGCACCAATGCTGAGGAGCTCTACAAAGAAGCCGAAAGGCTCCGGCAGGAACTCAGCAACGGATATGAGATCCCGGACGAGGATTATGCCACCATCACCCGGAAAGACCAGCCCAAAGCTCAGAACAAAGCCCAGAGCTACAGCGGGCCGTCGGTAGTCTCCTACGAACTGGAAGGGCGCAAGGCCAGCAGCCTGCCGATTCCGGCCTACCGCTGCATGGGAGGAGGCCAGGTCAAGGTGCTGATAACGGTCAACCCGAGAGGCGAAGTGCTCACCGCGAAGATAGATGAGTCCGCATCATCCGAAGACCGCTGCCTCAGATCCTTCGCCATAAGGGCTGCAAGACTCTCGAAATTCTCAATAAAACAAGATGCCGCCCCGAAACAGAGCGGCAACATAATCTACGAATTCATCGCCCAATAAGGGCTCTACCTGCCCATATTGAGGAACATCACATCCCCCTCGCAAAGGACAGTCCTGCCGTTAGGGATTATGCTTGCGCCGCCGCGCTTTATCAGCACCACCTGATTGTGCCCGGACTCGCTGTATTCCTTGATTGTCATGCCGGCAAGATGGCTGGACTTTGAGACCTCCTGCTCCACAAGACGGAAACTGGCGTCGCTCCGGAAAGCCTTGGTGCACATAATCACGCTGTCGCCCTCGTGAAGCACGGTGTTGCCGCGCGGGACCACGGATGTCCCGTCCGGACGCACAAGCATACAGAAGAGGATATCCCTCGGCAGCCCCATGTCCTTGATGCAGGCACCCTTCCACGGGTTGTCTTCAGATATCATTATCTTGCTGAAATACAGGTCCGTCTCCTCCGAGAAATCATTGAATGTCTTCATCACATCGGCATCATCGTCAAGCTGGCCCAGTTTCTTGGCGACCAGCGGAAGCAGAAAGCCCTGGAGAGAAATCGATAGCAGCACGATGCAGAATACCACATTGAGGATGTCATTCTGCAGGACATCGTTATCCACCGTCGCGAAGATCGCGAACACGATGGATGCGGCTCCCCTCAACCCGACGAAAGATATGAGCGCCTGCTGCTTGAATCCGTACTTGCGGAACGGGGCCAGAATGGCACTGACAGCCACAGGGCGCGCCACCAGAAGCATGAACAGGAATATCCCGAGCGCGGGGAGTATCACCTTGTGCATCATGGCCGGACGGGCGAGCATGCCGAGCATGAAGAAGATGAGCACCTGCATGAGGCCGGTAACCCCGTCAAAGAAACTCACCAGGTTGCGCTTCCCGTGGAAGTTGGCGTTGCCGAGCATTATGCCCACAAGATATGCGCTCAGGTAGCCGTTGCCACCGACAAGCGACGGGATCGAATACGACAGCAGCGCGATCGCCAATATGAAAAGGGAGTCAAAGCCGGAAGTGGGGAACTTTATGCGCTTGAGCGCCCAGATGCCGGCCTTGGCTATCAGGATGCCGAAGCCAGCACCGAAAGCCAGCTGGGAGAAGAGCATCCAGGCCACTCTCCCGACGCTCGTGCCGCCTCCGGTCATTATGGAAAGCATGATGATGGTGAGCATATATGAGCACGGGTCATTGGAACCGCTCTCTATCTCAAGCATCGGTGCCGAGTTGTTCTTCAGGCCGAGTTTGCGTGAACGGAGTATGGAGAACACGGAAGCGGCATCTGTAGAACTGACCACAGAACCCATGAGGAGACTCTCCACCCAGCCCCATCCCAGCGCGAAATGGCAGAAAAGCCCGGTAAGCCCGGCTGTCAGGAACACGCCGAAACTGGCCAGCAGCCCCGCGGGGAGAGCTACGCAGCGAGCGGACTCCCAACGGGTTCCGAAGCCGCCATAGAACATTATGAATATGAGCGCGACCGTACAGATGTTCTCCGCGAACGAGTAGTCCTCGAAGTGTACGGGGAAAAGGCCGTTGTTGCCGAAGACGATGCCGAGCAGGATAAACGCCAGCAGGACTGGCATCCCGATTTTGAGCGAGGCGTTGTTGAGCAGGACACAGGTGATGATTATCACCGCCATCAGGCATATAAGAGCGGTCATTTGAACAGTGTTTTAGTTGCGCATTGCTTCCTTGAATGTATTGTCCGTCTGGAGGAAAAGATGATAGTAGGCATTGTCTCCGAGTTGGGAGTAGCGGCCCACGAGAGCACGGACCTGCGTCATCATGTAGCGTCTCTCCACTTCCCATTCTCCCGCTTTGGGAGCCAACCCGTCCTTGGTCTTCGCGAAGTCGAGGAAACGCTTGTCAGTGACGGCGCTGTCCAGATATTTCAGCAGGTTTCCGTAGTCGTCAATGGCCGAAAGCTCGGCGCCGTGCGCGTCGAAGAAAGCCGAGGCGAACCGCATGGCGGTAGCCTTGCGGTTGCAGGCCACATAGAACTGTCCGGCGCGGGTGGTGTCTGCCGGGACGAAGATGTCCGGAAGGATGCCCCCGTTCTCCACCTTCATGCTGTCGGCGGTCACCATCTCGCCCTCGTCATAGCGGCGGTAGATCTCATAGTCGTAGTCTTCCGAGTAGGGCTTCTGGATGCATCGTCCGGAAGGAGTGTAGAACCGGGCCACAGTGATGCGCATTCCGGAACCGTCGGTAAAGTAGAACGGCTCCTGGACAAGTCCCTTCCCGAATGAGCGACGCCCGACGATGGTAGCCCTGCCGTTGTCCTGCAGCGCCCCGGCGAGAATCTCGCTTGAAGACGCCGTACCCTCATTGATCAGGAGCCTGAGGCGTATGTCCTTCATCATCCCGTGCCCGTCAGCCTTGAAGTCCTGGCGCTTACGGTGCGCTCCCTCCATATATACAATCTGGTCGTCCTTCTGAAGGAACATGTTGGAGAGGCTCAGAGCCTGGTCCAGGAAACCGCCGGTGTTGTCCCTCAGATCCATGACAAGGCTCGTCATCCCGGAAGCGAGCAGGCGGGCGGCGGCCTCTGACACTTCCCTGTCCGATGTGCGGGAAAACTTGGAGAGCCTGATATACCCGGTGGTGTCGTCCACCATGAACGCCGCGTCCACGGAATGTGTCGGAATCTTGCCCCTCGTGATCTCGAAAGGGATGTCCTCCCCGCCCCGGCGCACGGTCAGTCTGACCTTGGAGCCGGCACGGCCCTTGATGCGGCGGACCATGCTGTCCTGCGGGAACTTCACGCCGGCGATATTGGTCGAATCGACCTTGAGGAGCCTGTCCCCCGGACGGAGCCCGATTTTCTCGGATGGCCCGCCGGGAATCACCTCTATCACCACTGCCGTGTCATTAGGGACATTGAACTGTATCCCGATGCCGTCGAAGTTGCCGGCAAGGCTCTCCTCCGTAGATTCCAGAGTCTGCGGCAGCATATATACGGAATGAGGGTCCAGCGCCGAGAGGGCGGCTGCGGCCACCTCATCCGTCACTTTCTTGTGGTCGATGTTGTCCACATAGTTCTCGTCTATGCACTTGAGCACCAAGTTGACTTTCCTCCAGTCCGCGCCGCCCGCATCCAGACGGTGAGACCTCCTGGAGACGCTCTGCACGGTAAGCGCCCCGAGCACCCCCACTGTCACCCCGAGCAGCGCCACGATTATCGATGATGCGTTCTTCATTTTCTCAATCTACTTTTTCCACTTCTATACCGGCCTTGCGGAGGAGGTCAACCCCGTCCGTAAGCCTGTATTCATCCTTGTATACCACGCGCTTGATTCCGGCCTGGATGATGAGTTTGGAGCATTCTATGCATGGGGAAGCCGTCACATAGAGGGTCGCCCCGTCAGAACTGTTGCCGGACTTGGCGACCTTCGTGATGGCGTTGGCCTCCGCGTGGAGCACATACGGCTTCGTGACACCGTTCTCGTCCTCGCACACATTCTCAAATCCGGAAGGCGTGCCGTTGTAGCCGTCGGATATGATCATCCTGTCTTTCACTATCAACGCCCCGACCTGGCGGCGCTTGCAGTAGGAATTGCCGGCCCAGATACCGGCCATCGCTATGTATTTCTCGTCAAACTTGTTCATTACTTGTCGCGTTGATAAAGGTAACGTTTGATGCTCTTCTTCGGCGTGCGCTCGAAATCTTCCGGCAGGAATTCAAGCTTGCGGATCTGGGCATAGGCCGGCAGGAGCTTGTTGATCTCCGGCAGCCCGTCCGTCAGACGCGCCTCCAGCTCCTCCCCGCTCATTCCGTCCATCTCGGCCTGGTGGTAGTCCGGATATATCAGCGCCATAAGTCCGGCCTTGTCCTCGACCACGAGGGACTCGATCACATAAGTCACATTGTTGATGACAGCCTCAAGTTCCTCAGGGTATATGTTCTGGCCGGACGGGCCGAGCACCATGCACTTGGAGCGGCCCCTGAGATAGAGGTAGCCGTCGTTGTCGATCACCCCTATGTCCCCTGTCTTGAACCAGTTGTCGTTGGTGAACGCGGCACGGGTGGCCTCCTTGTTTTTGTAATAGCCGAGGAACACATTGTCCCCCTTGACCTGCACCTCGCCCGGCTCTTTGTGCGGGTTCTTGGAGTCGATGCGGATCTGGCAGCCGTCAATGGCGACACCGCAGGAGCCCTTGCGGGCCCTCCACCATTTGGAGTAGGTGATCAGCGGCGCGCACTCCGTCATGCCGTAACCCACGGTGAACGGGAAGTGGATCTTGCGCATGAACTTCTCGACCTCGGGGTTGAACGCCGCCCCACCGAGGATGACTTCCTCAAAGCGTCCGCCGAACGCGTCAATCATGGCGTTGCGTATCTTCTTGAGGACGAACTGGTCCAGGATCGGTATGCGCATGAATGCCTTGTTGCGGTCCACCACGGGCTTTATCTGGCTCTTGTAGAGTTTCTCGATGATGAGAGGCACGGCGATGATGACATCAGGATGAATCTCCGAGAACGCCTTCATGATCACCTTCGGGCTCGGCGTGCGGGTGAGGAAGTGCACATGCGCACCGATGGTCATCTCGAAGAGGAACTCGAACATCATGCCGTACATGTGCGCCGACGGCAGCATGGCCACCACTTCGGACTCGCAGTTCATCTGCGGCTCGGCGACATTGGCGGCAAACCACATGTTGCACCAGAGCGCCCGGTAAGGGATCATCACGCCCTTGGAGAAGCCGGAGGTCCCGGAGGTATAGTTGATGAGAGCAAGCTCATCCGGCTTGTCCTCCACATAGCATACATCCTCCGGAGTGAAGCCGGACGGATACAGCTTCTGAAATGTATTCGCAAGGTTCTCCCTGACTTCCACGCAGTTTGCGCTTCTGGAGTAGATGAAGTTCAGGGTGTTCATCTGGACTATGACCTCGAGTCCGGGCATCTCGCTCTCGGAGAGGCCTTCCCAGATCACCTCGTCCACAAAGAACACCTTGGCCTCGGAGTGGTTGACCAGATAATGTATGTTCTCCGGCTTGAACTCGTGCAGAATCGGCACGGGCACAGCTCCGTATGTCATTGAAGCGAGGAAGCATACGCCCCAGTTCGCCTGGTTGCGCGAGCACAGGGCCACCTTGTCGCCCTTCTTGAGCCCGCACTGCTCGAACGCTATCTGCAGGTAGCGGATGCGCTCAGCAAGGTCCTTGTACCTCAGGGTCGCGCCCTGGTAGTTGGAGAGGGCGTCGCGGTCCCAGTTCTCCTTGATGCTCTTCTCTATAAGTTTGTTTACAGACTTGAATTCCATAATTTCATTCCTTTCTTGTCCCAGGCGAAAAAGCGCCCGGCATGATATAACACAAAATGGCTGCCCCGGCCGGGCCAGCCGCTGCCTTTATTCAATTCACTGCGCCCCGTCAGTTCTTCCACGGCCTCCCTGCTGCCAATGGCATACCAGCCGCACACAGTGCCGCGGCAGGAATCATCGGGGAGAGCGAAAGCCTCCCCGTACAGCACCGGAAGGAAGCCCCGATAAGGATTGTCCCCTATTTCAATGGTTCGAGGCGCCTTCCGCGGACGGAGCAGAACCGCCGCCTTGCCGTCCCACCTGACAAGCGCGACCTCGGCCGGATCCGTCTCCTTCTCCCATTTCAGAGGGTCCTTGCCGGAAGCGGACTCAAGTGCCGAGAGACGGCGCCGATAGGCTGTCATCTTGACTGAGGCATCGACATATTGCTCATAGGCTTCGCGGAACTGCGGCTGCGGGAGAGGAAGCGCCAAGGCAAGCTCCACACTGTCCGGGAGAACCTCGCCCAGACGGCTCTTCGCAAACGGGAGCGACGCCAGCGTGTTGACAAAATACTGGTCTGACTCCCCCTGCACCGTACTGACCCGATATGCGTCCCCGCCTTCCGGGGAGAGTACCGTCCAGTCGGCCGCCTTATGGAGGAACGCCGCGAGCGTCCGCTGTGGGAACGCCCCTCCGAGGAACCCCTTCGGGATGAGGCGCTGCGCTCCGGAGTTGCGCAGTATCGTGAAGTCTTCTCCCTCCGTCAGGGCAGCCGCGTCAGGAAAGCCAGGAGCGTCAAGCACCGAGCTGCCCCTGCCTATATGGCGTTTGAGCGCTGTCATCTGCGACTCGGACGTGGTGAAAGTCAGGAAGCCCTGCCGCCCGACAGAACGGTCGGGAGCGAAATATGCCGCATAGATCCCTTTCCGCCTGGCATCCCGGAGGGCGGCGGTCACGACCATGGATGAATCCTCCTGCCCCGTACCTATCGCCAGGGACGGCACCAGCGAACCGCTGTAGCTCATCGAAAGCACGGCGGGCGAGGTGCGGAACGCCTTGAGATCCAAACTCCTGAGCCTGTCGGTGGAGTCCAGGCGCCCAAGCGCCGCCCCGCTCTCCGAGACGCAGCATACGGCAAGCGCATCAGAAGGGACCGCATACAGCATATCCGGGAGTTCCCCGGGGTCGCGCATCCCTCCACCAGCCCCGCCACAGCCCGTCAGAAGCACGGCGAATGCCATATATATGGATATCAGACGTCTTTTGTACATATCTTACAAAGATAACAATTATTTGAATTATGTTTTTTTCAAGAAATCCGTAACTTTGCGTGTTTAATAAGCGGCAGATTTAGTAAGCGGCAAAAAATAAGTTGCCGCAGACTTAGCTGAAGAGAATTATGCAGGAAATACGAAACATAGCGATCATCGCCCATGTCGACCACGGCAAGACTACACTCGTCGACAGAATGATTTATCAGGCAAACCTTGTACGCCAGCCGGAAAATCTCGGGCAGCTGATCCTGGACAACAATGACATTGAGCGCGAGCGCGGCATCACCATCCTCGCCAAGAATGTGTCCGTTATCTACAAAGGCGTCAAAATCAATATTATAGACACTCCGGGACATAGCGATTTCGGTGGAGAGGTCGAGCGTGTGCTCAACATGGCCGACGGCGTGCTGCTGCTCGTGGACGCGTTTGAGGGCTGCATGCCGCAGACACGCTTCGTGCTCCAGAAGGCTCTTCAGCTAGGCAAAAAGCCTATAGTGGTCATCAACAAGGTGGACAAGCCGAACTGCCGCCCCGACGAGGTGCAGGAAGAGGTGTTCGACCTGATGTGCAACCTCAACGCCACGGACGAACAGCTCGACTTCGCTACCGTCTACGGCTCGGCCAAGCAGGGATGGATGTCTCTCGACTGGAAGAACCCGTCTTCGGACATCACCCCGCTCCTCGACACGATACTCAAGGAAATCCCGGCGCCGGCGGTTGTTGAAGGAACGCCGCAGATGCTCATCACCTCCCTTGAATACTCCCCTTATGTGGGGCGCATCGCCATAGGAAGAATCTCCCGCGGCACCCTCCGCACAGGCCAGCCCATCAGCCTCTGCAAGCGCTACGACGTCATCCAGAAGCAGAAAATCAAGCAGCTCATGGTCTTCGAGGGCCTCGGCAAGGCCAATGTCGACGAGGTAACATGCGGTGACATCTGCGCCGTTGTCGGTCTGGACGGGTTCGAGATCGGGGACACCATCGCGGACTTCGAGCACCCTGAAGCGCTCGCCCCTATCGCCATCGACGAACCCACGATGAGCATGCTCTTCACCATCAACAACTCCCCGTTCTTCGGGAAGGACGGTAAGTTCGTGACCTCAAGGCATCTTAAGGAAAGGCTCGAAAAAGAGCTTGAGAAAAACCTCGCCCTGCGCGTCAAGCCGGGCCTGACCGCGGACTCGTTCATCGTCTACGGACGAGGCGTGCTCCATCTCTCAGTGCTCATCGAGACCATGCGCCGCGAGGGTTTCGAGCTTCAGGTCGGCCAGCCTAAAGTGCTCGACAAGACAATCGGAGGCCAGAGATGCGAGCCTATCGAGGAACTCTCCATCGAGGTGCCGGAGCAGTTCGTGGGAGCGGCCATCGAGATCGCGACCCGCCGCAAGGGAGCGCTCATACACATGGAGCCTCGCGGAGACCGCACCCTGCTCGAATTTGAGATTCCGACCCGAGGCCTCATGGGGCTTCGTTCCAACCTGCTGACAGCAAGCCAGGGAGAAGCCATAGTGGCGCACCGCTTCAAGGAGTACCAGCCGTTCAAGGGTGAAATAGAGCGCCGCAACAACGGCTCGCTCGTCTCCCTGGAGACAGGCCAGGCCATAGCATACTCCATGAACAAGCTGCTCGACAGGGGCCGCTTCTTCGTGGAGCCTGGAGAAGACATCTATGCCGGAGAGGTGATCGGAGAGCACACCCGTGAGCGCGACCTCAACATCAACATCTGCAAGACGAAGAAGCTCACCAACGTCCGCGCCGCCGGCTCGGACGAGAAGATCGTGCTGCCACCGGCCATCAAGTTCTCCCTTGAGGAGGCGCTCGAATACATCCAGGAGGACGAACTCGTGGAAGTGACCCCTCATTTCATGAGAATCCGCAAGATTTTGCTTGATCCGATCGCCAGAAAAAGAAATAGCGACAACGAAGATTGATAATCGTAAAAAAATTGTTAACTTTGCAACCCTTTGTAGTCAGTCTGCCCGATTTGGGTGGCGGCCCGAAGCTCTTTGAGTGGAGAGCCGGACATGAGTTCTTTGAATCTTTCGGCAACACCGAAATCCTTAATGCGGACATCGTCGTGACCGCCAGGGTCTCCGACCGGGGGCTCACGGTCAAGGCGGATTGCGAGATACACGGCAGCGTGACCGTGGCCTGCGACAGATGCCTTGAGGATCTGGTGATACCTGTGGATGTCTCCTTCGGGGAGACCTACACACCCGAGTCCGGAGAACTGGATCTGGGTCAGGATGTATACGATTATGTCTGCATCTCGATTCCTCTCCAGAGAACCCATCCGGAAGGAGAATGCAATGTCGAGACTACGAAGTATTTGTGTGAATAAATATTTAAAAGAATAAAAAATGGCACATCCGAAACACAAACTTTCAAAGCAGCGCAGGGACAAGCGTCGTACCCACGACTTCGCTCCGGTTCCTACACTTGCTACCTGCCCTAACTGCGGCGCTACAGTGATGTATCATCGTGTATGCCCGGAGTGCGGTTACTACAGAGGCCGTCAGATCATCGTCAAGAACGCTGAGTAAGACAGCGCCTCATGCGCGGTCCCTTAGTTCAACGGATAGAACGAAGGTTTCCTAAACCTTAAATACAGGTTCGATTCCTGTAGGGACTACAATCCGAAAGAGCCGACCTTTTCACAGGTCGGTTCTTTTTATGTTTTCGGCGAGGTCAACCTTGTTTCCATTGCGGCCAGTGCGAGAAAAACACTGCAACCCCCGTGAAACATACTGAACTATTCAGGTCAGAACGGTTTCGGGCAAAATGGCTCCTACCTGCATAGCATAAGAAGAGGATGACTAATCCGTCTTCAGACTTTAGTCTCCTGCAAAAAGGATTTCCGTTGGTCGCTATTCAGCCCCTACGGTATAGCTCTCCCCATCGGTCATCTGCGCATCCTCTATCTCGACCCCGACGCCGTTGTCTTCCGATTTGTCAGAGACAGCAACAGTAATGGTAGTAAGTTTGTTGCGATAGAAGCCGAATGTCTTCGTGGCAATCGGCACGACAACCCCGTCTGCCTTGGTTCGGGAGACCTTGCCTTTGCCGTACAGAATGGCAAATCCGGCGGGCTATACCTTTACTTTCGCTAATTCTTCCAGCAGTGCCGGTCGATTAGGGAATTTTCTCAACAAACACCCATACCATTCGCAGGCAGACTCGCCCCCCTCTTGAGGACTACAAAAAAGATTGCTACAATGCTGATAATCAACATTGTAGCAATCTCTGACAGTGCGCGGGATGAGAGTCGAACTCACACGTCGCAATTGACACTAGCTCCTGAAACTAGCGCGTCTACCATTTCGCCACCCGCGCTCGGTAATGGAGTGCAAATATACAAACTTTTTTCAGAATATATACGACAATGCGAGCATTATGTCCGATGGCAAGATGAAAAATCGCCGTCCTTCGTCAATTTTCCGCCCGCAGGTCGGACAGGAGTAGGTTTTGTATATGTCATAACCGGACCAGACTCCGGCCCCTATGTCGATGTTGAACTTCGGGGACAGCATGTAGGTGTAGCCCACGGCCAGGCTTCCCCCGAAACGGTCACCTTCAGAAGTCATGCGGGCCGCGGCCGAAGACAACCCGCCTTCATTGTATTCCTGATACCGCACGGCGCCGGACAGCCACCAGCCCGAGAATATGTGCCATGGCCAGTATCTCGCCCCGGCACTTACGGAGCGCTGCCGTTTCCGGACCGTCCTGTCGCTGTCAGGATTGTAAGTGAAGGGATTGTACTTGGCCCCCGCCACAAGGCTCCAGTGCCTTGCTATGCCATAAGAAGCCTCGAGGTTCAGCGTGCCGAGGTCCGCATAGTCTGCCAGATTCGTGGAAACCGCAAACTCCTGCGCCACGGCGCAATGCGGCAGGACGGCCAGCGCAAGGATGATGATGCTCTGTCTGATGTTTTTCATTGCAATGCTTTCTAATTATATCGGCTGAACGCCAGGTTGACGGATGATTTTGACTGCGGATAGAGGCTGGTGAGCTTTTTGCGCAGCTTGTCCCTGTCGGCGATGTCGGATGTGAGGGCGGCGAAAATCTTGTGCCGCGTCATCCCCCGCTCGTCAAGGTACATGAATATCTGCGGGTAGAACCAGTAGCCGGTTCCATAAAGCCGCTCGTTGTCGGGGTAACGCTCATTGTGCATCACCGTCTGCACATAATAGGCCCACATCTCCCCCACCTCACAATATCCGAAGTCTTCCTCGGTTCCGACGCCGTAAGTCACGAACCCGGACGACACGAAAGATGTCAGAATGTATTTGGCGTAACGGTTCCAATAATCCTTGCCGACCTGCATGAAATGGCTCGCGTGGGCAAGTTCGTGGACCGTGCGGGAATATATCTCTTCATAGGTGGCTGCGTCCTTGAGCCCGAGGGCGATGTCCGGCAGGAACACCTTCAGCAAGAATGTGTATTCACCCAGGAACTTCGCAAGAGCGCTCCCGTCGATAATCGCTCCCTGCTGCATCATCAGCGCGCTGCTCCAGCTGAGATTCCGGAACAGCCAGATGCGCAGATTGCCCGGAGGAGTTTTGATCGACTTGCTCGTGCCCTTGCACTGCTCATAATAGTCGTATGCGGCATTGTTGACGACACAACGGGAGAAAAGCCTGCGGTCGGAGTCTGAAGTGACATTGAGATCCGCGCCATGCGGAGAGTGCTTCCCGAGAGTAGAGAAAGACGCCGGGCAGAGCAGCAGGTTGAAGCCTATCCCGAATCCCAGCCTGTTCTTGAACACCAGCCTGTAACGCGGATTCGAGCGGAAAGAACGGGTCATCTGATAATAGCCGTCCTTATCCGTATAGGCATGGGCGAACTTCACGAAGCAGTTGCAGGAGACTTTTACTCCCTTGACCCCGAAAGGCTCGTCCCCAAGCGCGGAATCCACTATAGTTATCCGCCCGGAAGGAGTCCCCGAATCATCAGCCCGCGTCCCGTCCTGAAGCATGTCGCCATTGCCCGTCAGCCGGAAAGCCTCACGTTCAACCTCCGCCCAGTCAATCCCGTCCGACTTGGTCGACGGGTCGTGTTCGGAGATATAGCATTGCTCCAGCAGCTCATGCCTTATATGGGGCGGGAACTTGAAATCCTTGTCCACCACGGCATACTGCCAGGTAATCTTGTCCTCGGCGATATCCGGGTCATGATAGTAGTCTCCCTCCCTCACAATACGGTAATCGACAGGGTGGTCCACGAGCATTAGACCGGAGGCCACAAGCTCATCATACTCATCCTCCCCCGAAGGGAGGAAACGGACATAATAATCCGTAGGCTTCAACGGGACCCTGCCGGCCTTGGTCGGGCAGACGGCATCAAGAGCCTTCTCCATATTCTCCACAGAATACGGATCTTCCAGACGGTCACCAAGCACGATCATGTCGTGCCTGATTTCGTTGCCTTCGATATCCTCCACATCAACGCCTGCCGGCACCAATCTGTCGGAACACGAAGCGGCAAAGAGCAGCACAGCTGCAAACTTAAAGAAGTTTTTCATAGCCATATCGTTTTGTCGAGTGCAAAGCTCGCGACTCTTTTCCGATTGGCCACCCGTTTAATCGATTAAATCATAAAGAAACATAAAAACCGGCACAATCCCCCCATATGACGCGGCGAGGGGCCGCCCCGAAAGAGCGGCCCCTCAACACTGCCCACATAAAAAACAGATAAAAGACCTGTTTTTTAGAAATAATTCACCGTTTTCTGTTCTATCGCGCTCATCAGGCTGTTGCCGAGACGGCTCACGCCGAAACGGAACCAGCGCTTGTCAAGCCACTCCTTGCCGAGCACGGAAGAAGCGATACAATAATAGCACAGCGCATCCTTGGCCGTGGAGATTCCTCCGGCGGCCTTGAAGCCGACCTTGCGTCCGGTAGCCTGATAATACAGCCGGATGCACTCGCACATCACATATGCCGCCATCGGCGTAGCGTTGACCTCGACCTTGCCGGTGGATGTCTTTATGAAATCCGCACCGGCCTCCATAGCCAGGAAAGACGCATTGGCAATCCTCTCGGCAGTGACAAGCAGGCCCGTCTCAAGAATCACCTTAAGCACCACAGTCCTGTCATACTTGGCAGCCTCCTCGTCTATTGCGGCGCGGATCTCCGAGATTTCGCGCGAAGCGCTCTCGTAGTCTCCGGCCATGAAGGAGTTGAGGGCGAGAACGATATCAATCTCGTCGGCACCGTTCTGCACCGCCATACGGCACTCGAGCACCTTCACCGCAAGATAGCTCTGGGATGAAGGGAAACACCCGGCAACAGTGGTCACATGAAGCTCGTCCGAGCACCGGTTCTCCTTGACGACTGTCGCGAAATTCGGATAGACGCACACTGACGCCGGGAGAGGGCATCCCTCAAATGTGGTCAGGACACCATTGGCCTTCTCAACCAACGCCTTGACAGACGCCTCCGTATCATTGGAGTGAAGCGTTGTCAAATCCATCATGGAGAAGCAGCGCAAGAATACCTCCGTTGACTCCGCATCGGAAAGATTAGCCGCGATCGACTGAAGTTTTGACGCTATGGTCTCCCCGTCGGGGGCATAGCCGTATTTCTGAAGATAATCCATATAAAAACCTATCTAAAATTCCAATTCTTTAATTCCGACCCGCTCGACAAGCACTTCTTCGGGCTTGTCCCGCAGAGGACGCCCCGCCTTCGGATTCTTAAGACGCGGCCCCGTCAGGACGGACGCACCGGCCTCAAGGCTGTCCACGCGCAAGGCGAGACTGTCCTTGAGCGGCCAGAGTATTTCCACTGCCGCCCATACGGCGGAATCCTGCGAGAAGTCAACAGAAGCATAGTCAACTTTGTTTTTCTCGTTGGCCTCATTGGCTTTGCGGATCGCCATGGAAATCTTGTTATATCTGTCGGACTGACGTTTCAGGGACGCTGAAGCGCTGTCTATTATCCGGGAAAGCACCTCTGGCTCAGCAGAATAGTATTCGATACTCTTCTCATAATCCGCAAAGGTATAACCGTGCTTCTCAAAGACAGGATCGAAGAAAAGTGTCGTGTCCGCACTGGCACGCGCCTCCTTGTTCTCCTTGAGCCACTGGTCGGAGAGGAACATATCCGCATACAACGCAGCCATCTTCTTCTCGGGGATGACCCGTCCCTTCCGGCCGCCGCAGGCGGCCAGCAAGAGCAAGAAGACCAGCAAGAGCGGAATATGTCTCCCCTGCCTCATAAGCTATCTGAGCTGTGCGCCGAAGTTCTTGGTAAACAGCGAGAGAAGACGCTCCATCACCCTCTCCGTATCCTGATCCGTCAGGGTCTTGTCCGCATCCTGGATCACAAAGCTTAGCGCATACTGTTTCTTGCCCTCCGGAATCTTGTCGCCCCGATACACATCAAACAGCCCGACCTGCTTCAGGAGTTTCTTCTCCTGCTTGAGCGCGGCGGCACGAAGATCCGCATAGCTGACGCTCTCATCCAGGAGCAGGGCGAGATCACGGCGCACCTCAGGGAACTTAGGCATCTCGGAGAACGCGACCCTGTCCCTCTTGACAAGTTCAAACAGCACCGGCCAGTTGATTTCTGCCGCATACACGGCCTGCCTTATGCCGAACTGCTTCACAAGGGAAGGGTTCACCGTGCCCATTACGGCCAGGACTCCGCCTCCAGGCAATGAATATGCCATGCCTTCCGCGAAAATATCGGAAGGAGCCGCTTCCGTACGCATATTGTAGAGATTGGCGCCATAACGCTTCAGCAGAAGCTCCACATACCCCTTGAGCTGAAAATAGTTGCTCTTCTCGGCCTCGACCCTCCATGACTTTTCCGGAGTGCCGGTAAGCATCAGACAGAAGCACTGGTGCTCCTCATATCCCTCCAGGGTCTGAGGGCTCTTCTCCGGAAGCCTGCTGTACACGCTGCCGTATTCGAAGGTGCGCAGATAACCTGTCTGGCGGTTGAGATTGTAAGCCACCACCTCAAGACCACCGAGAATCAGGGTCTGCCTCATCACATTGAGATCCTGGCTCAGAGGGTTCACTATCCGCACGCACTTCTCCTCCGGGAAAGTCCGGAGTTTGGAGTAATAGTCGGATTTTGTAAGGGAGTTGTTCATCGTCTCTGTGAACCCGTTGGCCGCAAGGAAGTTGGAAATGTTGTTCCTGACAGCCTCCATCTCCGGCTTTGGAGTGGCGTTGACGGACATCAGCATGCGCTTAGGAAGCGGGATGTTGTTGTACCCGTAAATCCTGAGAACCTCCTCGACCACATCGCATTCCCTGTAGACATCGACCATATACGAAGGCGCGGCCACAAGGGCCCCGTCCGGTCTCTTCTCCACAAACTCATAGCCGAGCGAGGTGAGGATGCCCTCAATCACATCATATCCGATATGGTGTCCGATGAGAGCCTCCATCCGGGCATAATCCAGCTCGATGCGTTTCCTCTCTATAGGCTCAGGGTAAACCTCCCTGATCTTGCCTGTCACTTCTCCGCCGGCACACTCACGTATGAGGGTCACGGCACGCTTGAGGGCATATGGAACCACCTGCGGATCCGCCCCACGCTCATATCTGAACGAGGCGTCGGTCTGGAGCCCCTGGCTCTTGGCCGTCTTGCGCACGGAAGCGGGATCGAAATATGCGCTCTCCACGAAC
This sequence comes from uncultured Bacteroidales bacterium, assembly GCA_900541925.1. Lineage (GTDB taxonomy): Bacteria > Bacteroidota > Bacteroidia > Bacteroidales > UBA932 > Cryptobacteroides. Next base: position 104,499 of record UQMB01000009.1, read on the forward strand.
AGGTTCACGGTAGACTCCGTGACGCCGCTGTCCTCTCCGCCGAATACACCGGCGATGCACATCGGCCTGTCCGCATCAGCGATGACCATGTCGGAAGACGAGAGCTTGCGCTCAACCCCGTCGAGAGTCTTGATCATCTCGCCTTCGCCGGCCCTGCGCACAATCACCTTGCCGCCGGCAATCTTGTCGGCATCGAATGTGTGAAGCGGCTGCCCGAGCTCGAAAAGCACGAAGTTGGATATGTCCACTATGTTGTCAATCGGGTGAAGCCCTATGCTCAGGAGTCTTTTCTGCAGCCATTCCGGAGAAGGACCGGTCTTGACGCCTCTAATGGTGATGCCGTTATAGCGGGGCGCGCCCTTGCTGTCAAGCACTTCGACGCCGACTCCCTCGCCATCGCCCTCGGAGAATGCGTCCACGCAAGGGCGGACAAGTTCGCAAGGAATGCCGTTGAGCTTCATCCAGGCATAAAGATCCCGCGCCACTCCCCAGTGAGAAGCAGCATCCACACGGTTCGCCGTGATCTCATATTCGATGACCGCCTCAGACTCAAGGTGGAGGTACTCCTTGGCCGGAGTGCCGACCACGGCGTCATCCGGAAGAACCATGATGCCATCATGGCCGGAGCCGATGCCGAGCTCATCCTCGGCGCAGATCATACCGAACGACTCCACCCCGCGGATCTTGGATTTCTTGATCTTGAAGTCTCCTGGCAGCACCGTCCCTATCTGGGCAAAAAGCACTTTCTGCCCCGCGGACACATTCGGTGCGCCGCAGACTACGGTAAGCGGCTCCCCGGAGCCGGCGTCAACCTTGGTGATGTGGAGATGGTCCGAATCCGGATGCGCTTCACATTCAAGGACTTCAGCGACAACCACACCGGCAAGTCCACCCGGTATCTGCTCGCTCTCCTCTACCCCGTCGACCTCGATTCCGACGGACGTCATCGCATCCGCAATCTGCTGGACGGAGAGGTCGCACTTCAAATAATCTTTGAGCCAATTATAACTGAGCTTCATATAGTATATTGTTTTATTTCAAATCATCCGGAGCAAACAGCTTCGAGACGAAATCCTCCTTGTCGAAAACCTTCAAATCAGAAATTCCCTCTCCGACACCTATGAACTTGACCGGGATGTGGAACTGGTCGGAGACCCCTACCACAACCCCGCCTTTGGCGGTACCGTCAAGTTTGGTGACCACCAGTGAAGTTATGTCCGTGGCGCGGGAGAACTCCTTGGCCTGCTGGAATGCATTCTGTCCCGTGGACGCGTCAATGACCAGCATCACATCGTGAGGGGCGTCAGGCACGACCTTGCGGACGACGTTCCGGATCTTGGTCAGCTCATTCATCAGGTCGACCCTGTTGTGAAGGCGGCCGGCAGTGTCGATGATGGCGACATCAGCGCCCCTCGCCACCGCAGCGTTCACGGTATCAAAGGCGACGGAAGCCGGATCGGAGCCCATGCTCTGCTTCACTATGTCAACGCCGGCACGCTCAGCCCATACAGTAAGCTGGTCCACGGCAGCCGCGCGGAAAGTGTCGGCCGCACCGAGAATCACCTTTTTCCCTTGGGAACGGAGCATGTATGCAAGCTTGCCTATGGTAGTTGTCTTGCCGACGCCGTTCACGCCCACAACAAGGATGACATACGGCTTGCGGGAGAAGTCAAAAGGCTCTCCGCACGCATCTATCAGCCCGGAAATCTCCCCTCGCAACATCCCGACAAGCTCGTCGAAGGACATATACTTGTCCTTCGCCACCTTGTCCTCAAGCGCATCAATGACCTTGAGAGTCGTATCAACCCCCATGTCAGACTCCACGAGGGCTTCCTCAATGGCGTCAAGCGTGTCATCGTCCACCCTTGAGCGACCGATGACAGCCCTGCTTATCCTCTGAAAGAAACTGATTGCCATAACTCACAAAGATAATAATTTTCCTCGATATGTATCGCCAGACGAAGATGACACCGTCCCGCGTCATTTCCCGCCGCCGCGCTATCGGACAGACACGAAAAAAGAGAGCGACTGTCAGTCTCTCGACCTACCAGTCACTCTCTCCCAAATATTCCGTAAACCAGAATTATTTCTTAGCGAAAAAATCCTTGGCTTTGTCTGCTTCAACGAGCTGCTCAGAGAAGACATAGGCTCCGGTCTTTGGAGATTTCTCCATACGGATGCACTTTACCATACTCTTAGCTCCGGCCTTGGCCGCGAAGGTAGCGACTGCTTTCTTTGCCATAATTCAAACTCCTCTGATTATTTAATTTCACGGTGAACAGTGACCTTCTTGAGGTAAGGGTTGTACTTCTTGCGCTCGAGACGGTCCGGAGTGTTCTTCTTGTTCTTGGTAGTGATGTAACGAGACATACCAGGTACACCTGAAGCCTTCTGCTCGGTGCACTCGAGGATGACCTGCACCCTGTTTCCTTTTGATTTCTTTGCCATATCTCTGAAAATTAAACAAGGTTGATCAATCCTTTCTTCTGGGCATCGCGAATGGTGGCCTCAAGGCCGTTCTTCTCGATAATCCTCATACCCTTGCACGAAACTTTAAGGGTAACGAACCTCTGCTCTTCCTCGCTCCAGTAACGCTTGTTCTTGAGGTTGAGAGAGAAGTCGCGCTTGGTGCGCAGCTTTGAATGGGCAACATTGTTGCCTTTCATTCTCTTCCTTCCGGTTATTTGACAAACTTTTGCCATAGTTATTTCTTTTTATTTCTTGTCTTGATATGAGGTGTGCAAATATCGTTGATAATTTTCTGATTTCCAAACTGAAACCTACACAAATTTCAGGAATCTGCCCCACCTTATGTTCTTCGGGAAAGTCTTCCCGGCATCTGTCGAGAGCCATATAAGCACCGGTCTTCCGACTATGTGATCCTCGGGCACGAAGCCCCAGTATCTCGAGTCAAGGGAGTTGTGCCTGTTGTCTCCCATCATAAAATAATAGTCCTGTCTGAAAGTGTATTTCCCTTCCTTGAGAGCCTGCTCGACACTTCCGCCCTCGTATGCGGAGATAATCCGCTCATAGAGAGGAAGCGTGTCCTCGTTGATCTCCACGGTCTCACCCTTCTTCGGCACGGTCAGCGGACCGAAAAAGTCCCTTGTCCAGCCTTTGTCCGCCACATAGGGGAATATCTCCTTGCTCGCGGCCTCAAGATTCCGGTCAAAGTTATCCTCGACACGCACCACATTAGGGAGCGCGCGGACAGCCTGAAGCATCTCCGAGGTGAGAATCATCGCCGGATAACCGGGCATCGACTGGTCGAAAAAGACTTCTGAGGCATTGAACCCGAGCTTTTCTATCGTCTTCGCATTGATTCTCTGGCCGTTGGTGTAGACCTTCCACGAAAGCTGGAGACCCGGATAGTCCGGTTCCTTCTCCCCGTTGATCCACACTCTGCCGTCCTTGACCTCAAGCACATCCCCAGGGACAGCCACGCATCTCTTGACATAATGGTCTTTCTTGTCCATAGGACGGACCACCGTCTCGCCAAGGCCGTCGACGGTCTTCTGTCCGAGGACGCGCACGAGAGCGTGATAGTCTTCCGCCGGCGCCCTGCGGAGGACGATGTCCCCGTCAGGGAATCCGAACACCACCCTGTCCCCGCGCTCCACCTGCCTGAATCCCTTCAGACGGCGGTAGTCCTTCTGGATGAGAGTCGAATAGGACTCTTTGCCGAAGATCGTGTTGTGCGTGAACGGTATGGTCAGGGGCGTCTGAGGCAGACGCGGGCCATAAGTGAGCTTGCTGACGAAGAGGTGGTCTCCGGTATACAGAGTCCTCTCCATTGACGAGGAAGGAATCTTGAAGGCCTGAAAGAAGAAGATGTTGATGAAGGTCACGACAATCACCGCGAAAATGATGGCATCCAGCCAGTCATTCCAGGCGCTGTGCTTCTCGCCCTCCTTGTAACGCTTCTTCCAGAAGTTCCATCTGACCTTGCGGGTGATGAATATGTCAAATATGACCACCAGCCCGAAGAGCCACCAGAAATTCCCAAGCCAGATCACCCACAACACATAAAGCAAAGCCCAGAATGTGAACCTTGTCCATTTGTTGCGCGTGAACTCCTTCAGACTCACTTCAGACTATTTTACAGAGTTGATTATGGCCTCGAAAGCCTGTGGGTTGTTCATCGCGAGGTCAGCGAGCACCTTGCGGTTGAGCCCGATGTTCTGCGCGTTGAGTTTGCCCATAAACTGAGAGTAGGACATACCGTACTGACGGGCGGCGGCGTTGATACGCTGAATCCAGAGAGCGCGGAAATTGCGCTTCTTGGCCCTGCGGTCACGGTAGGCGTAAGTGAGACCCTTCTCGTAAGTGTTCTTGGCTACTGTCCAGACATTCTTTCTTGACAGGAAATTACCGCGAGTTCTCTTAAGAATCTTCTTGCGGCGAGCCCTTGAGGCTACTGAATTGACTGATCTTGGCATAATTCAATACTTTTAGAGAACCAACATTTCCTTTACTCTCTGGACATCGACCTTCTCGATGAGAGCGAAGTGGTCAAGATTTCTCTTGCGCTTCTTGGTCTTCTTGGTGAGGATGTGGCTGTGGTAAGCGTGCTTCCTCTTGATTTTTCCCGATCCGGTAAGCGTGAAACGCTTTTTGGCACCGGAATTGGTCTTAAGCTTTGCCATTGTTTTAAAAAATTAATTGTTAATAATATATGAAGCCCTATTTCTTTTTGTTAGGGGCAATCATCATCGACATGCGCTTTCCTTCCAGGACCGGCATGTTCTCGGCATGGCCGAGATCCTCAAGCTCCACCGCGAAACGCAGCAACTGCTTCTCTCCCTGGTCCTTGAACATGATAGAGCGCCCACGGAAGAAAATGGAGGCCTTGACCTTGGAGCCCTCTTCGAGGAATCCTCTGGCATGCTTGAGCTTGAACTGGAAGTCGTGCTCATCAGTGTTCGGCCCGAAGCGGATCTCCTTGATCACTATCTTCGCGGCGTTGGACTTCATCTCCTTGGCCTTCTTCTTGCGCTGATAGAGGTACTTCTGATAATCGAGAATCTTACATACCGGAGGATCGGCCTGTGCGCTTATCTCCACCAGGTCGAGTTCGAGCTCATCAGCAATCTGAAGCGCCTTCGCAATCGGATAGACGCCAGGCTCAGGGATATTGTCTCCAACGAGACGTACCTGATGCGCAGTGATCTGCTCGTTTATGTTGAGTTCGTTCTCGTCGCGCTTCTGAGCTTGACGAGGATCCGGACGGCGTCCGCCGGGTTTGAAGCCCGAAGGCTTCGGTTTGTAAGGTAATGCGATAGCTTTTCCCTCCTTAATTCTTTAATTCGTCAGCCACGGCTGACTTGATATACTGTATAAACTGGTCGACAGGCATGCTGCCCTGATCCGCTCCTTCTCTGCGGACTGAGACAGTGCCGTCGGCAACTTCTTTCTCACCGACAATCGCGAGAACAGGTACGCGGAGCAGAGAAATCTCACGGATTCTCTTGCCGAGCGTCTCGTTACGCGAGTCAACGGAAGCGCGAATTTCGGAATTTTTTAGAGATTCGCAAACTTTTTCCGCATAATCGGCATACTTTTCACTGACTGGCAGGATTTTAACCTGCTCCGGAGAAAGCCATACCGGGAGATGGCCGGCCGTATGCTCAAGCACGACGGCGGTGAATCTCTCGATGGAGCCGAACGGTGCACGGTGTATCATGACCGGACGCTGCTTGGATCCGTCCGCGTCAGTGTACTCGAGCTGGAAACGCTCAGGCAGGTTGTAATCGACCTGGATTGTACCCAACTGCCACTGGCGTCCGATCGCATCCTTGACCATGAAGTCAAGTTTCGGCCCGTAGAACGCGGCCTCGCCAAGCTCAACGACAGTCTTCAGTCCCTTCTTGGCCGCGGCGTCGATAATGGCCTGCTCCGCCTTCGCCCAGTTCTCGTCGCTTCCGATATACTTCTCCTTGTCCTCCGGGTCACGAAGAGAAATCTGTGCCATATACTCAGTCAAGTTGAGAGTCTTGAACACATAGAGAATCAAATCGATGACCTTCTCGAACTCCTCCTGGAGCTGATCCGGGCGGCAGAAGAGGTGGGCGTCGTCCTGGGTGAATCCGCGGACTCGCGTAAGTCCGTGAAGCTCACCGCTCTGCTCATAGCGGTAGACGGTGCCGAACTCCGCGAAACGAAGCGGGAGATCGCGATAGGAGCGCGGTGAACTGCGGTAAATCTCGCAGTGATGAGGACAGTTCATCGGCTTGAGCATGTATTCCTCGCCCTCCTGAGGGGTATGTATCGGCTGGAATGAATCCTTGCCGTATTTGGCGTAGTGACCGGAGGTCACATACAGGTCCTTGCTTCCGATATGCGGGGTCACGACCGGGAGATAGCCGAGCTCGCTCTGCTTGCGGCGGAGGAAGTTCTCCAGGGTGTTGCGCATCACGGCTCCTCTCGGAAGCCACAGAGGAAGCCCGAGGCCGACACGGCTGGAGAATGTAAACAGTTCCATCTCCTTGCCGAGCTTGCGGTGATCGCGCTTCTTGGCCTCTTCGAGCATCGCGAGATACTCGTCAAGCATGCTCTTCTTAGGGAAAGTGATTCCGTATATACGGGTCAGCTGCTCCCTGCTCTGATCGCCTTTCCAATAGGCGCCAGCGATAGATGTCAGCTTGATGGCCTTGATATCATCGACGTGCTTGACATGCGGTCCGCGGCAAAGGTCCGTGAAGTGGCCGTTGGTGTAGAACGTGATCTTGCCGTCCTCGAGATCCTGGATGAGCTCGCACTTATATTTGTCGTGCTTGTCTTCGAAATACTTGAGGGCGTCCGCCTTGGACACCTCCTTGCGCTCGAAGGTCTCCTTGGTGCGGGCGAGTTCAATCATCTTGTTCTCAATCTCCTTGAGATCCGACTCGGAAATCTGCCTGTCGCCGAGATCCACATCATAGTAGAACCCGTTTTCCACGGCAGGGCCCACTCCGAACTTGACGCCCGGATAAAGTGATTCGAGGGCCTCCGCCATAAGGTGGGCGGAAGAGTGCCAGAATATCTTTTTGGCCTCCGCATCGTCCCAAGGACGGATGGTGCCGTCAGTAAAAGCAATCGTCAACATACTGTTTCCTGTTTGTTTAGCTTACAAAATTAGGAATTATTTTCCATTATATCCTCATTCTGAGGACAAATAGTATTATATTTGTCAACACTATGACAGAAAAGAAATCAATCTGGGACAGCGCCTCCAAAGCCGGCCTGGCACTTGGGGGCATAAGTGTGGCATACATCGCGCTCACATCCCTGCTCGGCCTGTTGGCGGGAGAGGGCAAGGCCGCCGCCATAATCGTCAGCGTAGCCAATACGATCCTGTGGATGGTCAAATTCGCCGCATGCCTCTTCATGCTGCGTTTTTTCATGCTGCGCTGGTCGGAAGCCAACCCGGAGGCGGACAACTCGGACAGCTTCCGTTTCGGACGGCTGACCGCCCTATTCTCGGCTCTGGTATACTCCGGCTGCTATCTGGCGTATACCACATTTATCAACCCGGAAGTCTACGATGAGGCCTTCAGCATCCTCAAGAGCAACCCGATGATGAACAGCGCGTCGCTCCAGGCGATGGAGAACATCCTCCCGATGATGCCGACCTACACTTTCTTCGGCAACCTCATCTACTGCTGGCTGTTCGGCGTCGCGCTTTCTGCCATCTATTCAAGGAACATACCCTCAAAGAACCCTTTCTGACACGATATGGACATCTCCGTAATAGTACCTTCTTTCAATGAGAGAGAGAGCCTGCCAGAGCTTACAGCCTGGATAGCCAGGGTCATGGACGCCCATAACTACAGCTACGAAGTCATAATAGTTGATGACGGAAGCACTGACGGCAGCTGGGACACGATCAAAGGACTTTCCGAAGCCGACCCCGCCATACACGGGATCCGCTTCAGACGCAATTACGGCAAGTCCGCCGCCCTCTACTGCGGTTTCGAGAAGGCAAAAGGGGATGTGGTATTCACCATGGACGCAGACCTGCAGGATTCCCCGGACGAGATACCGGAGATGTACAGGATGGTGCGCGAGGACGGCTACGACCTCGTCTCCGGGTGGAAACAGCACCGCAAGGACAACGCCCTCACGAAGAACCTCCCGTCAAAGCTCTACAACGCGACGGCACGCAGGATCACCGGCATAAAACTGCACGACATGAACTGCGGACTGAAAGCCTATCGCAACGAGGTGGTCAAGAGCATAGAGGTCTACGGGGAGATGCACCGCTACATCCCATACCTTGCAAAAAATGCCGGATTCACGAAGATCGGAGAGAAACCGGTCCATCATGAGAAGCGCAAATACGGCAAGAGCAAGTTCGGCATGGAACGGTTCATCAACGGGTTCCTTGACCTCCAGTCTCTCTGGTTCCTCAGCACCTTCGGCAAAAAGCCGATGCACTTCTTCGGATATAGCGGTCTCTTCATGTTCTTCGTGGGCTTTGTGATGACAGTCTGGATAATAGTCGCGAAACTCGTGCACCAGGCCCAGGGCGTCAAGTTCAGAGCCGTCACGGACCAGCCGCTATTCTATCTGGCGCTTCTCGCCGTCGTGCTTGGCGTCATGCTGTTCCTTGCAGGATTCATCGGCGAGATGATCGCACGCTCGTCCGGTGACCGCAACCGGTACAATATCCAGGACGAAATCTGACAGGCGGCATTCGCAGCCGGCAATCACATGTCCAGCCCCGGGACGATAACGCCTGGGCTGGACATAGTCGTTGTGCCGGGAGCCTGGTGCCGGGCGGGGCGGCGAGGGAGACTGTGCGGGCGCTGACCTGCCGGGGCGAGTGGCGCATGGTGCCGGGCGGGCCTGTGGTCTGAGGGTGGAGCCAAGGGCCAGGCGCGCGGGCGCTGATTGGCCGGGCGAGTGCGCCTGGCGGCGGTGGCGGGGGCATAAACGAAGGAGTCCCGGGGACGAAACGAATCGTCTCCGGGACTCCCGAA
>UQMB01000010.1 GCA_900541925.1 uncultured Bacteroidales bacterium
GAAAGTCAACTAAAATCAGGTATAAAAAACAAAACCGAGTCAACCTAAATCAGGAAAACACAGGCGGTACGGGAAACCCCGGGTTTGCCGTACCGGACTTTTACCCCGCCGGACTTTCACGCGCGGGAAGGCTCGGCACAGAAAACCCATGCTTTTCTGTGCCGAGCCTGCTGTATCGGTGTCGGGCTTCCGGTTCTTCTGCCACGGCGCGCAGGCTTTCCCCGTCGGTCTGCGCGGTGCGGCGGCATTCTGCGGGACAAACTGCGTGAAACTCCGGTCAGCCTCTGCGCCACAATCAAGGTATTATTTTTGATGTTGGTATTGAGCGCTGAAGAATAAGTTGCCTGAGGTGATGCAACCTGTTTTTAGCGATTACTTACACGGCGAAGACTTTGCTTTGTCCCGGTGGAGGCCATACTCCGGAAGGGGGCATAGTCCGAGAGGGGCCATAGTCCGGTGGAGGCCATAGTCCGGTGGAGGCCATAGTCCAGGAGGGGCGGCATAGACAACAGAAAGTGACAGAATCATCAGCATCAAGACCAAATGGTATTCTATTTTTCAGGTACTGGCAACAGTGAACATGTGGCGCGCCGGCTGGCGCAGGCCACGGGGGAAACTTGTGTCTCAATGACAGACTGCGTGAACGATGGCGAGTTCACATTTTCCCTATGCCCTGACGAGCGTGTCGGTTTCGTGGCCCCGGTATATTTCTGGGGGCTTCCCGACATCGTCGTGAGATTTATGGACAAGCTGAGACTCACAGGCTTGCACCGGAATTTCATTTACCATACGGTCACATGCGGCACTACCACGGGACAGGCTCATTACATGATGCAGAAGATCCTGAAAGGCAAAGGTTTGTGGCTTGATGCGAAATATAGTGTAAGGATGGTGGATGTCTGGACTCCTATGTTTGATCTGTCAAATCACGAGAAGTGCTTGCGCAAAACCTCCGGGGCGGAAAAGCATATCGACAAGGTGGCGGAGATGGTCGTGTCCCGCAAGGCCGGCAACTACGACCGTCTGAGCCTCGTGCACTGGCTGGCTAAGTGGTATTACCGCACCTACGAGAATCAGCGCGGGACGAGGCATTTCCATGTGATGAAGGACAGGTGTACGGGTTGCGGGCTATGTGCCCGCCAATGTCCGGAGCATGCCATAGAGTGCAGGGACGGTCATCCGGTCTGGGTCAAAGAGAAATGTACTCTGTGCCTGAAATGCCTGCACCACTGCCCGGGGTTTGCCATACAATACGGCAGGCACACGATTAACCATGGACAGTTCGTATATCCGGCAAAACCGGGAAGCGGAAAGTAGAAATCTTCTTCTTGACATCCTGCCCGTAGCGGGCAGATTTCCGTCAGGCTCGGTCACGGGCACCCTCTCCAGACAGCGTTCTGCCGGGGGGACGCAAGACCGACCCGCCCTGGCAGACCCCCTCGGTCACGCGATATCCGACAGGGTGCGCTGTAGGGCATCCTCACGTGACCGAGCCTGACGGATTCGTCAAAACGCGGGGGCGGATCCCCGGAGGACGCGCCCCGTCGCCGTCAGTTGGCCGGCTTCTCGCCAGGCTCGAAGTCCCAGATTCTCGGGTTGCCGTCGAACCTGTCAAGCGGGAAGGCGTACTTCTCGAACGCGGTTACGATTGGCTTTGCCACGTGCGTCCTGTCATCGAAAAAGCCCCTGCCGGCAAACATCGGCTCCCACCAGAAAACGCCGAGCCCCATGTGGTCCGGAGCGGCCATGACAATCTCGTTGACAGCCTGGAACCACTCCTTCTGCCCCTCCGGAGTCTCCGGAAGCGGCCCTCTCTCTCCCTTCTTCTCGAAGTATCCGGACGGCTCCGAGTAATACCCGGTCTCTATGACTATCACTGGTTTTCCGAATTTCTTGATGGTATAATAGAGGTTGTCCCTGAGATCCATGAGGGTCCCGTGTGACCACGGATAGAACGAGTAGCCGATGATGTCATAGTCCATCTTGTACTCCTGCATCTTCGTGAAGAAGGTGTCGGTGAAATCAAGGTCTCCACCGAAATCGACATGAAGCATCACCCGGATGGACGGGCTGACCTCACGGATCGCCTTCGCCCCGGCGCTGATATACTCCGTGAATTCCTTCCAATGGCTGAGGTGCTTCTTCTCCTCGCCGTAATAGACGCGCCCGTCGGGCCAGAAGGCCCCGTTGCTGATCTCGTTGCCGACCTGCACTATCTCAGGGCACACCCCGTTCTCGTCAAGGGTGGAGACCACGTGATAGACATAATCATGGAAAGCCGCGACCCTTTCCGCGTGTGACATGTCTTTGAATGACTTCGGCATGGGCTGGGTCATGGGATTCGACCAGCCGTCCGCCATCATGAAGTCCAGCGCGAAATGATAGTTGTGCTCCTTGAGTTTCCGGGCCCCTTCAAGCATGTTGTCCAGCCCTTGGCCGAGGCGCGAAGGTTCGTTGCAGACCATCAGGCGCCCCCAATTGTAGCCGTGGTCCGCGAATATCTGCCACGGAGACTTCTCGGTGCCGTCTATGTCATAATATGCGGCTCCGGCATGTTCAGCCCGGTTGACGAACGAGAGGTCAAGCCCGAAGGCATAGGGGTTGTCGAACGGCAGTTGGCCTTTCGGGAATGAGACATCGCTCTGCGGGCTCTTGCACGCCACCATCGAGCCGGCGAGCATGATTGAAAGGAAGATCTTTTTTATATATTGGCACTGTTTCATCTGGACAGTAATCTGTGTGGTTTATAAATTATTTCAGCGTCTTGCGGAGCGGGAGTTTGCGCAGGCCCCGTATGCCTTTGACGACACTTTGGGCGTTGCGCTCGGCTCCGAGCTGCGAAGAGTGGGTGTGGTCGCGCTGGAAGTGCTTGTCGGCCTGGTCTGCCGGCAGTTTGTCGAGGGCCGCTGCGGAGATTTCGTTGAGGTCGATAAACCAGGCTCCGGCCTGCTCTGCGGCCTCGCGGCTCCATTCCTTGTAGTCCTTGTCGCGGAGGATCTTGCCGTCCTCGCCACGCATGTTGCGAGGAGTGATGCTCAGGACGATAGGCGTGGCGCCCTTCTCCCTGGCGTCGAGGCAGAACTTGCGGATGTACCAGCCGAAACTGTAGATTCCTTCGTTGAGGCCTGTCGGCTCCATCTTCATCAGTTCCTTCTCGTCACCGTTGCCCTTGAGTTCCCCGCGTGCCTTGCCGGTGTTGATCGGGCCGCCGTCGTTGTGCCCGAACTGGATCAGCACATAGTCGCCCGGACGCAGTTCGTCGTAGACGACATTCCATCGTCCCTCGTCCAGGAAGGTCCTGGCACTGCGCCCTGCCTTGGCGTGGTTGTCTACGGATATCTTCTTGGGGTTGAAGTACTTGCTTATTACCTGGCCCCAGCCGACCATGCCGCTCTCAGGGGTGTTGTCAATCTTGCCGGTGGAGTCCCCTATGATGAAGAGCACCGGCTTGCCTTCCTCCCTCAACGCGCTTTCGTAGCGCTTCTCCGGGAGGAGATAGGAGGCGAGGCCGATGTCAGGTCGCTTGCGCAGTTCCTGGGCGAAGGTCTCGGCGTTGATGACAGCCCCGAAAGATGATGGGTGGATGTGGTCGCTGTAGTAGAGATATTCCACCTTGGCGGAGTCGAAGACATTGTTGTACTTGTCGCAGATTGCGCTGTTGAAGTCGATGAACGGCACCCCTTTCTCCTCTGCGACCGCCTTGATCACCTCGGTCTTGTCAGTGCTCGGGTGAATCTTGCCGTCCTCGCCGCGGCCCTTGCGTGAAGTGAGCGAGAGGAGCAGCGGATTGGCTCCGCGTGCCCGGATCTCGTCGACATAGATGCGCAGGTATTCGCCGTAGGTGTAGATCCTCTCGCGTGTGCCGTTGCCCGGGAGAATCACCTCGGTGTATTCCTTGCCCGCTCCCGGAAGAAGGCCGCGGAAACGCCCGTCAGCCATCTCGCGGCCGCCGCTGCGGTCGTTGTGCCCGAGCTGGATGATGACCCAGTCGCCCGGCCTCATCGCGTGCAGGGCAGGGAAGAGCCAGGTTTTGTAGAACGAGCGGGTGCTCTCTCCGCCGAGGGCGTGGTTCTCTACCGTTATCCGGCTAGTGTCGAACCAGTTCTGGATGAAGTAGCCCCAGCCCCACTGGCCGTTGCTGCCGTTGCCGTCGACCTCGGTGCGCATCGTTGAGTCTCCGATAAGGAAGAGCACGGGGTTGTCACCCTTGCGGTGCGAGCCTGGTACGGGGCGCTCGGTATAATATCTGTTGAGGCTGTCGAGCACGGTGCCGAAGTCGGCCCCTGTCGCCTTGGCGAGTTCGCGGGCTTCAGATGGGATCCTGCGGAACTCCGCATCCGGATCGAGTATGCCCGTCTGGGCGAAGCAGGCAGCCCCGCAAAGGAGCAGCGCCGCACTGGTCAATATATTGAGTCTCATATCAATACTTAAGGTTTACGACTTTCTCTGAATCCCCGTTGACCGGCACGACTGTGAAACTGTAACTGTTGTCCACGCTCTCGTCGATGATGTAGCGAGGGTTGATCGGGGCTCCCCATGAGTTGTCTCCGCCTATGCCCATCATCACCTTGTCGATGCAGAGCTCCACATAGTCACGCGGCTTGATGTCGTTGATGTGGGTCTGGCGGCGTCCGTTGGTCACGTCGACATCCTGGTTGTTGTAGTAGTTGGTCTGTACAGGGCGGCCGCTCTCTGCGGAGTCGAAGTCTTCCACGGAGGAGCGCAGCGCGTTGAACTCGAAGCTGCCGTCGGCCACCACCGCGAGCCCCTTGCCCGAGCCGTCCGTGAATGTGGCCCAGCGCACATCGGTGCGGTGCCCGTTCTCCTGCGGTCGGATGTACGGGAAGTACATCTCCTCGGCCGTCGTCTCATAGATTCCGAGCAGTGATCCGGTCTTGCGGTCCCAATAATTCTCTCCTTCGCCGCGTCCGTAGTAGCTGACATTGTGCATGGAGACAGGAATCCTGAGTCTCAGGCCGATACGAGGCAGGGTAGGGCGGTCCCTGCGTGCCTGGCTGTCGCCTGAAGGCTGCACGGCGGAAAGGGTGGCGGCGATGCGCACCGCTCCGTCCGGACGTATGGTGTAGGTGACGGTGAAGTCTCGCTCCATCTGTCTGTAGACGGCTTTCACTATGGCGACCCCGCCTTTCGCGCGGCCGCTGAGCGAGGTGACGTTGAACTCCCCGGATGCCTTCTTCCAGCCTTCCGAGCGCGCCGGGAGGCGGTTGCCGTAGTCGTTGTCGGTCGGTCCTCTCCAGAAGTTCGGCCTGAAACCGAAGTCTTTGTCAATATACTCCGTGCCGTTCACCTTGTATGAGCTGACTGCGCCCTCCCTGCGGTCGAACACGAACTCTACCGCATCGCCTTTGACGGTGAGGGACGACCCGTCGTCGGTGATGTTGAACTTGCCCTTGGCTGTGGCCGCGGCAGGCTTGACGCCTTCGCAGCCGAGGCTGAACTGCTCGTATCCGGCCACGTGGCCCTTGCTCAGGCCGAGGCTGGCGTTGCGCACGAGAGCCTTGACGGTGAGGAGGTATTCCACTCCCGGTTTGCGTTCACCCGTCCTGAACGGTATGGTGGCGATGCCGCTCTGCTCCGGCTCCACGTCCGGGCCTGCGAAACTGCCCCTGTCGATGACGACCCCGTCGGCCGTCACCTCGAAGCTGTAGTCATACTCGTTGAGGTTGGTGAAGAAGTGGCGGTTGGTGATCTTGATCTTGCTCCTGGAGAGGTCCTCGGCCTCGAAGAGGAAGTTCTGGTAGACCTTCTTGACCTCGGTCATGGCAGGGTGAGGCTTCCTGTCAGGGGAGATGAGCCCGTTGCAGCAGAAGTTGCCGTCGGACGGGGTCTGGAACCCGAAATCCCCGCCGTAGCTCCAGAACCCGCCGTCGCGGTCCACCCAGAATCCCTGGTCCACCCAGTCCCAGATGTATCCGCCCTGCATCTGGCGCGCGTTGTAGAACACGTTCCAGAGATCGACGAGGTCGCCGGTACTGTTGCCCATGGAGTGGGAGTACTCGCAGGCGATGTATGGCTTGGTGAGCTTGCGGCTGTCCGTCGCCTTGAGGCTGGACTCGCTCGGGTACATCGGCCATATGATGTCTGTGTCGCGCTCGCTGCCTGCGCCGCCATATACAATAGGGCGCATTTTCTCTTTGGCGCGGAGCACATCGTAGCAGTTGTAGAAGTTGACGCCGTTGCTGCACTCGTTGCCGAGGGAGAATATCACCACGCAGGCGAAGTTCTTGGTGCGCTCGTACATGTTGAGTTCGCGCTCAAGCTGCAGCGGGTAGACGCTCGGGTCGTTGGCGAAGCCTCTCCATCCGTGGCTCTCGACATTGGCCTCGCTGCAGACATAGAAGCCGTACTCGTCGCAGAGCTCATAGAAGCGGCGCTGCTGCGGATAGTGGCTGGTGCGGATGGCGTTGATGTTGTGCTGCTTCATCAGGTCGAAGTCCTTGCGCATCACCTCCTCGGACACGACATGTCCGCTGTACGGGGCGTGCTCGTGGATATTCACTCCCTTGATCATCACGCGCTTGCCATTGATGTAGTAATCTGTCCCCACTATGAATGAACTGCGGAACCCGACCTTGTGGGAGGTGTATTCGATAGTTCCGTCCGGGTTGGTCACGGCGAGCAGGGCTGTATAGAGCGACGGTTTCTCCGCGCTCCATGCGTCCGCGTTCATCACGCAGTGGCTGAACTGGACATAGTCTCCCGCGGTGAGGTCGTCTCCGGTCGGGTCGACGTATGCCTTGCGGGTCTCGCTCCATATGGTCTTGCCGGAAGGGTCGAGGAGGCTGAGGTTCAGCTTCACCTTGCCCGTGGCGCCGCCAAGATTGGCGAGCTTGACCTTGTAGTCGAGCATGCCGTGCTTGAATGTCGGGTCGAGAGGAGAGTCCACCACGATGTCCCTGATGAGGATCTGGGGGCGGGAGGTCAGGTAGACGTCGCGCTCGATGCCGCTCACTCTCCAGAAGTCCTGGCACTCATAGTAGCTTCCTGTCGACCAGCGGTGCACTTCAAGCGCCAGCAGGTTCCTGCCCGGCTGGAGGTACGGGGTGATGTTGAACTCTGCCGGGTCCTTGGAATCCTCGGTGTATCCGGCCTTCTGCCCGTTGACATAGAGCCAGCAGGCCGACTTGACTCCTCCCAGCTGGAGGAAAACCTCGCGTCCGTCCCAGTCGGAGGGCACGGAGAACCACATCCTGTACGCTCCCCCCGGGATTTTGTCGGGGAAGGCCGGCTCTTTCTTGGCTCCGGTGTTCGGGTCCATCTCGAAAGGGGAGTTGATGTAGATAGGAGTGCCGTAGCCGTTGAACTCCCAGTTGGAAGGGACTGCTATGCGCCCCCAGGCGGAGTCATCGTAATCGTTTGTCCAGAAGTTTTCCGGGAGCTCCCTGAAATCCTCGGCATAGGAGAAGTTCCACTCCCCGTTGAGGCATTTGTAGTATTCCGAGCCGGAGTAATCAGCTTGGAGGGCCTTTTCGCGGCTTCCGAAGAGCATGTAGTCGGCATGCGGGTATTCCTTGCCCCAGGCAGGGACGGAGCGGTCTTTCCACTCGTCCTGAGCCGAAGCCGACAATGCCATGGCCGTCAAGGCCACAATGGTAAAAACGGTTCTGTTCATCGGTTATAAGTGTATTTGTAGTTATCCTCTTATGCTTATGTTGAAGCCTTCGTCCAGAAGTGGCTTGACCAGCTGGCGCATCTGCTCCTCGTTGAACTTTTCCAGCCCCTGCTGTGGCGTCGGCCTGGCTATGGTGTACACCATAATCTCGCGAGGGCGCAGGTCTCTCACGATTTGCATCCACCCGTCCAACACTTCCGGGCTGGAGGAGTCGAAGTCGCTGCTCTTCAGGAACATAGTCTGGAGGACGAAGTCGCCGCCGAAGCCTCTGAGGGCATCGGCCACCTTGAGAGGGTCGTAGCCCGGGGCGGGATTGTTGATGCGTGCGGCGAGCTCAGCCGTCGGCGCGTCGATTTTCATTATCGGGTTGTCTACCTTGCGCAGAGCCTTGAAAACCTCCGGTATGTGGGCTCTGGTGGCGTTGGAGAGCACTGACACGGCGGCTTCAGGATAGTAGCGGCCGCGCAGCGCGAGGGTGTCGTCTATTATCTGCGGGAACTCCGGGTTGAGGGTCGGTTCCCCGTCTCCTGAGAATGTGATGGAGTCTATCCCGACCCCCTCGGCCCTCAGGCTGCGGAGCTTGTCCTCAAGCGCGTTCCGGACATCTGCCGCGCTTGGCAGAGTCTTGTCCTGCAGGCCGTCGCGGTTCCAGCCGCATTCGCAGTAGATGCAGTCGAAGTTGCATATCTTGCCCTTCTGCGGCAGCAGGTTGATGCCCAGCGACGAGCCGAGGCGGCGGCTGTGGATCGGTCCGAACACTGTCTCTTCCCTTATCATGGTCTCTAGAATTTTCCGTCTTTGTTGGCCTCCTCTATGCTCTGGTAGAGGTAGGTCGGGTAGTTGCCGTTGAAGCATGCGAGGCATAGCTCGCTGCGGTGCCCGGCTTCATAGAGGGCGGCTTCGGAGAGGAACGCCACGGAGTCCGCTCCGAGCAGTTCCTGCACCTCCTCGATGCTCTTGTGGGCGCAGATGAGCTCCTCGTAGGTGGATATGTCCACTCCGTAGAAGCACGGTCTCTTGATCTGCGGGCTGGCGATGCGCAGGTGCACTTCCTTCGCCCCGGCGTCCTTGAGCATCTTCACTATCCTCCTGGATGTGGTGCCGCGCACGATGGAGTCGTCGATGAGCACGACTCTCTTGCCCTGCACGATGGTCTTGACTGCGGACATCTTCATCTTCACGCCTTTCTCCCTGAGTTCCTGGGACGGCTGGATGAATGTGCGCCCGATGTATTTGTTCTTGATGAGCCCCATCTCATAAGGCAGGCCCGCGGCTTCGGCGTAACCCATCGCGGCGCTGAGGCTGGAATCCGGCACCCCGACCACTATGTCCGCGTCGGCCGGCGCCTCGCGGAAGAGGAGCTTGCCGCTGAGTTTCCTGAAATTGTGCACGTTGCTGCCCTCGATGTCGCTGTCCGGGCGGGAGAAGTAGATGTACTCCATCGCGCACATATAGTGGTGGTAGAAGTCCGAGTAGCGGTTGGAGCGGAGGCCGTTGTGGTCTATGGTGACGATTTCGCCCGGCTCGATGTCCCTGATGTACTGTGCCCCGATCACATCGAATGCGCATGTCTCGCTGCTCACCACATAGCCGTCGCCGAGTTTCGCCAGCGAGAGCGGCCTCAGACCGTGCTTGTCGCGGCAGACATAGATGCGCTTCTCCGTCATTATCAGGAACGCGAACGCTCCCTCTATCATGTTGAGGGCCTCGCGTATGGCGAATATTCTCGGGTGCTTGCGCTCCCTGGTGTCCTTGCGGATGAGGTGTGCCAGAATCTCGCTGTCCGACGATGACTGGAAGAGGCTTCCGTGGTCTTCGAGGTAGCGGCGCAACTGGGCGGAGTTCACGAGGTTGCCGTTGTGCGCGAGGGCGAAGTCCCCGGTGTTGTGGTGGAAAAGAAAAGGTTGCACATTCTCTATGCCGCCGCCGCCCGAAGTGGAGTACCTGACATGTCCTATGGCCATTGAGCCCGGGAGGGAGGCTATCTTGTCGCCGTTGAAGACTTCCGTTACGAGGCCTTCTCCCTTGATTCTCTTGAGGACTCCGTCATCGTTGCGTGCGACGATGCCGCATCCTTCCTGTCCGCGGTGCTGAAGGGCGTGAAGCCCGTAATAGACCAAGTTGGCGGCATCCGGGACCCCGTAGATGCCGAATACTCCACACTCTTCGTGAAGTTCTCTGTCAGGGTAATTCATAGAGACAAATGTAGCAAGATTTTTTCGGATACTGAGAAAAAACATCTAACTTCGTGCGATAATGTTTTCTCAAGTTTCAAAATGAAAGCGATAGTTACCACCGACTTCAAGTTTCCGGGCCAGACAGCCAAGTATCAAGGCAAGGTCCGCGATGTGTACAGCATCGGAAAGGATTATCTCGTCATGGTCGCCACCGACCGCATCTCAGCCTTCGACGTAGTGCTCCCCGAGGGAATTCCTTACAAGGGACAGGTGCTCAATCAGATAGCATCCAAGTTCCTGGACGCCACCTCCGACATCATCCCTAACTGGAAGCTCTCCGAGGTCGATCCTATGGCCACGGCCGGTCTGCGCTGCGAGCCGTTCAAGGTCGAGATGGTCATCCGCGGCTATCTCACCGGACACGCCTGGCGCGAGTACAAGGCGGGGAAACGCAGCCTCTGCGGCGCGGCCCTTCCGGAGGGCATGGTCGAGAACCAGAAATTCCCTCAGCCTATCATCACTCCTACCACCAAAGCCGCCGAGGGCCACGATGAGGACATCAGCCCGGAAGACATAGTGGCGCAGGGCATCGTCAGCGCCGAGGACTACGCCCAGCTGGAGAAATACACCCGTGCCCTCTACGAGCGCGGCTGCGAGATGGCCGCAGACAAGGGCCTCATCCTCGTGGACACCAAGTACGAGTTCGGCAAGCGCGACGGCAAGATCATCCTGATGGATGAGATCCACACCCCGGATTCATCCCGCTACTTCTATTCCGAGGGCTACGGGGAGCGCCTCGCCAAGGGAGAGAGGCAGCGCCAGCTCTCCAAGGAGTTCGTGCGCGAGTGGCTCATGTCCGAGGGCTTCAGCGGCCAGGAGGGACAGAAAGTGCCGGAGATGACCCCTGAAGTGGTGGCCGGCATCACGGCGAGGTATGTCGAGCTCTACGAGCATCTCACCGGCGAGAAGTTCATCCCTGCCGAGTCGGGTGACGCGCTCTCGCGTATCGAGGCCAACATCAACGCGTTCCTTTCCAAAAACGAGGCTATATGATAGACAGGTATTCCCGTAAGGTGATGAGGGACGTCTGGACTGAGGAGAACAAGTTCGGCGCCTATCTCGAGGTCGAGATCCTCTCCTGCGAGGCATGGAGCAAGCTCGGGGTCATCCCGGCGGGCGATGTGGAGAAAATCCGCGAGAACGCCAGGTTCGACGTGGACAGGATCAAGGAGATCGAGGAGGTCACCCGTCACGATGTGGTGGCGTTCACCAGGGCTGTGAGCGAGAGCCTCGGCGAGGAGCGCAAGTGGGTCCATTACGGTCTTACCTCCACCGATGTCGTTGACACGGCGAACGGCTACCTCATCAAGCAGGCGGACGCCATCCTCCTCCAGGACATGGAGGAATTCCTTGAGGTGCTTCGCCGCCGGGCGATAGAGTTCAAATCGACTCCTTGCATCGGCCGTACCCACGGCATCCATGCCGACATCACTTCCTACGGTCTCAAGTGGGCGCTGTGGTATGAGGAGATGAAGCGCAACATCGAGCGTTTCAAGTATGCCAGCCAGGGCGTCGAGGCGGGGAAGATGAGCGGTGCCGTCGGCAATTTCGCCAACATCCCGCCGTTCATCCAGGACTATGTCTGCGAAAAGCTCGGCATCAATTCGGCCAACATCTCCACGCAGGTGCTTCAGCGTGACCGCCACGCCTATTATATGGCTACCCTGGCTGTCATAGCCGGGACGCTCGAGCAGATGGCGACGGAAGTGCGCAATTCGCAGCGTACCGAGGTCAGGGAGTCCGAGGAGGCTTTCCGCAAGGGACAGAAGGGTTCCAGCGCCATGCCGCACAAGAGGAATCCGATCTCTTCGGAGAATATCTGCGGCTGCGCGCGCGTGATGCGCGGCTACATGGTGACAGCCTGCGAGAACGAGGCTCTCTGGTATGAGAGGGACATTTCGCATTCTTCCACCGAGCGCATCATCCTTCCTGACGCCACGGAGCTTCTCGACTATATGCTCTGCAGGTTGAAGGGCATCCTTGAGAATCTTGTCGTCTATCCGGAGAATATGCTGGAGAACATCTACAAGACCAAGGGAGTGATCTTCGCGCAGCGGGTGATGAATCTCCTCATCTCGAAGGGGCTCTCACGCGAGGAGGCTTATGACACGGTACAGCCTGTGGCTATGAAGGCTTGGACAGAAGGTCTTGACTATCAGACTCTCTTGAAGGACAACGAGAAGGTGATGGGGCTTGTCAGCACCGATGAGCTTGAGTCCTGCTTCACGCTTGACTACTATTTCAAGAACGTCGACTTCATCTTCGACCGGGTGGGAATCTAGCGTGGTCGCTCTTGGGCGCACGCGTTTTCCGTCAGTGTCGGTCATGGACACCCCCTCCAGACTGCGTTCTGTTGGGGGTGGTCTCGACCGACCCACCCTGCCAGGCCCCCTCGGTCATGCGTACCCCTATCTGAGCGCGCTCCAGGGCATGCGGGCATAACCGAGGCTGACGGAAAAGTCGGGAGCAGGGAGTTGTCAACCAGTATACGGTGCAACAAGCTCCAAAGTGTAGGCCGATTTCAAATAAGGTCAATATACAGAGCGTTGTTGAGGGCAATCACGCGGAAGTAAATTATCTGTGCGTCTCCCGGAATTCTTTCGGCGAGTAGCCTACGATGTTCCTGAAGGCTCTGTTGATGTTTGTATTGTCCTTGAAGCCTGCCATCAGCGCGATATTGAAGATTGGCAGGTCAGTCCGGACAAGCAGCTCCTTCATCCGTTCAACCCTCATTTCGAGGAGAACCCTGTGTATGGTCTTGTCTCCATAGGCATTCTTGAAACGCATCTCCACTGAACGCCGCGACAGAGGAATGTCGCGTATGATGTCATTCACTCCGATATCCTCGGTGAAGTGCTTTTTCATGAAATCAACAACTCTCTTTATATATTCGTCTGAAGTCTGCAAACGAGGAGTCGATTCTCGCTCGACAATTCCTGCCGGACTGTGGAACAGAATGTCGCTGTCCCCATCCCCGGTATCGAGTTTGTCATTGATGTACTGGCCGATGCGATATCCGACTCTTTCAAACTCCAACTCTATGGTGGAGATTGTCGGGGAGGTGATGTTGCAGGTGAAGGAGTCGTTGTCGACCCCCAGTACCGAGATATCCTCCGGAATCCTGAGCCCGCTGCTTATGCAGACCTCAATCAGCATCTTTGCGTTGACATCGTTGCAGCAGAAGATTCCTGCCGGTTTGGGCAGTTTTTGAAGCCAGTCGCGCATCGCCATCCAGTCCTCTCCGCTGTCATCGGAATAAAAACCGGGTATGATTCTATCTCCGGCACTTGTCTGGTACGCCCTTATCCGTTCATCAGACCACACTACGCCCTTGAATCCGCAAAAGGTCAGATGCATGTCTGCATACCTGAGAAAAAACCCTGCCGCCATCTTCCCTACAGCGTCATTGTCGCAGTGGACTATCGGGAAACCTGTCACCATCTCCCTCCTCTGATAGAGCACGACAGGTATTCCAAGCTGTTTGGCTATTGGGACATCGATTCCCTTCCACTGCCCAAAGATGGCGTCAATCTCAAGATCGTGTACCATGCTGACTATCTTCGAGATGTGGCACGGGCTGTCGCGTATTGCTGGCGGAACCTGATAAAACCTCCATCCGCCACGGCTGTTTGAGAAGCGGGATAATCCCTTGACGAGCAGCCGTGCCGGTTCGCGGGACAAGTCCCCGAGAAGCAGAACATTTATCATGTCGCAAATATAGGCATTATTTCGCAAAACGTATAATAACATTCGCAGTGGTTCGTATAATGTCTTGATGCCAGTACTAACTTTACCGCCAAATAAGTAAGCGGCAAAAAATAAGTTGCCAAAGGTGATGCAAGTTATTTTTTAACGATTACTAAAATGTGTAAATGACACATAATTGATGATGCTGATGAAACAGAGAATTATTATAGGTGTGTTGCTTGCCTTTGCTCTTTTTTCCTGCTGGGCGCCCGACGGAATGCGTGAGGAGGTCCCTTTCCTCAAGCCGGAACTAAACGAATTGACGCTTGCGGGAGACAACATGGACGGCAGCCCGGTACGTGACACGATAACCCTTTCCTCGAACAGGAGCTGGAACGCTTCTCTTCCCTCCGGGGCGGATTGGCTGGAACTGGAAACCCTTGAAGATCTTAATCTTGAAGAACGCACAAAGAATGTGCGCATCGCGCTGAAAGCGTCCGATAACAGGGGGCTGAGGAGGAGTGCAAGCATCCTTTTCTCCGCATCCGGACTTTCCGAGTCCGTTGAGGTTATTCAGAACTCAAGAACTCCACGGCTGGATGTCAAGGAGAAAAGCGACTACGGTTCAGTCTCCCCGGATGCCGCAGTATATCCTCTCACCATCGTTTCAAACATGGCGTGGACGGCGGAGGTCGCAGCATCATCGACAGAGTACGCGAGCCTTGACCGCAATTCCGGTGAAGGCAACGGCACCGTCAACATCTCTTTGGCGGAGAACGGGGACGCTGTCAACTCAAGGACAGCCGAAGTTGTGTTCAAGGCCGAGGGCTGTGAGGATGTCATCGTGACATTTGTTCAAAGCCGGGGTGTGCCGTATTTTCGCTTTGCCGCCGAAAGCGCTGTGGCTGATGCCTATCCGGCATCGCTCAGCTACACGATATCTTTCCAGACCAACAGCAACTGGAGCGCAGCGATAGAGGGCGTCGACGGGTTCTCCTCGGCAAGGCTGGGGGCGGATTCCGGTACGCGAGAGGACTCTTCCGTCAAGGTTTACTTCACACCGGCGACATGCTTCGGCAAGACCGCCTCTCTCAAGGTCAAGTTCACCCCTGAAGGAGTGGAATCCAAAGTATTCGAAGTCCGTCAAGAACCGGCGATAGGAATCGTGCTTTTCGATCCGGAGACTGGGGCCGCTGTAGAAGAGGCTTGCTGGCCGTTCAGCTATCCGTCCAGAGCGGATATTCCGTCGACTTCCCAGAAAAACGACAATGACCCGTACTATCAGAAACTCAAGGACCTTGAACTCCTGAGCGGATACAGGGCAGGTCTTTATTCAAGTGCGGGTTTGTGGTATATTCCATCGTCCGGGCTCAACTTCGGCGGGAAACCGGCCGGCTCGTACCTCACGGCTCCTGCCGTGGAAGGACACAGGCTCGTCAAGGTGCATTACCGTTGTGCGAAGGCATGGCCGAAGAACCTCTCCTTGTCCGTATGCGGCAAGGACAAGGAGACCCCTGTCGGCGGTGGCGAGCAGATTCCGCTCCCGACCAAAGTGCAGGAGTACACATGGGAACTCAGCGGAACTGATGCCGGGACGGAATACTATCTTGTTTCTTCGGGCACGGCCAACTTCTTCATGGCTGAAGTGATTTTCTATTATGAATGAGAATACAATGAGACGAATGTTGAAATATATGCCGCTGTCTGTCGTTCTTGCAGTCCTGCCAGTGATGACCGTTGCGCAGACGCCTCGTGACACGATGCGGGTGGACAAGTCGCTGTGTGATTCTCCTGCACGCTTTATTTCCGGGAGGATTTCCGGGGTGCAGGTAGGCGAATTCAATGGCGATGCGACATCCGGGGCCAACATACTGGTGCGTGGTGTCAACTCCGTGAGGACCGCCGGCCAGCCGCTTTGGATTGTCGATGGAATGCCGCTCGGCAACTTCCAGGCCTCCTATGCGACAGTCGAGAACCAGCTTTCTTTCCTGAATGTCTATGATGTGGAGAGCATAGAGGTCATCAAAGACCTTTCGGCAGCGGCAATCTACGGCTCTATGGGGGCCGACGGTGTCATAATCGTGAACACCACGCGCCGAGGCCGGGCAGATGGTCTGAAAATCGAGTGGAACTCATCCCTTGGCGCTGCACTCCCGTATGGAGAGCCGTCAGATGCCTATCGCACTGGACTGAGCCAGAACCACTTCGTGGGACTTACATCCACAAAAGGCAATTCGATGCTCCGTGTGTCTGTCGGATATATCGGCAAGGATGGTGCGGCCAGAAGGAACAGCGGCAATTCTGGCAACTTTTCGGTGATGTACGAGACGATGGTGAATCCTGTACTCTGGTTCGGGACCAACACGATGCTTTCGATCGGGCAGGCCGCTTCTCCGGACATGTTCCGGCAATACGGGGATCCGTCACTTATGATGGCGGCGAGATTCCCGGAGAACAAGGCGCTCGGGACGGTTTCCGGGTTCCTTGCCGACTTCGATAACGATGCCCGTATATATCGTGTCGTCAACAGCTCAAGCCTTACGGTCAATTTCCTTAAAGAACTGAATTTCAAGGCGGATTTCGGAATGGATTACCATAACCTGACGCGTTGGATATGGTTCGGCCCGCAGACCCCGTCCGGTGCCGCCCTCAACGGGAAGGCGGACATTGACGGTTATTCGCAGATGCGTTTCTTCATCACCCCGTCTCTGAACTGGAAGCGACACTTCGAGGAGCATGCCGTGGAGCTTTCCGCCGGGGCGAAGATCATATACGATGACAATAAGTCGAACTTAATGGAGGGTTCTGATTTTTTCAGCCATGAACTCAGGGCGAAGGGGCTTAACATACATTCGAGCAAGACGACATTGGATTACAGTGCATACGGCTATCTCAGCTACAGTGCGTTTCTAAAGGGGGCTTACCGCTTCCGGGAGCTTGCCGGAGTGGATTTCTCCGTGATGCCGCAATGGACTCCGCGCTACGGTGGTGCCGTGCCTGTCCTATATTATGGGGCCGAGGCTTTCGTCAATGTATATAAAGGGATCCGGCTTGCGGGCGGTTATGGTACGGCAGGCTCTGAAATCCCTGTTCCTTACGGGGCTTTCGGGAACTTCCTTCCATCTTATGATCTGATTGACCCGTCGGTGAGTTTCTACTATGAGGGGCTTATGAGGACCGGCAGCAAAGAATGGCACGCCGGAACTGAAATCGAACTATGGAACGGAAAGTTCAATTCTTCTCTGAAGTATTTCCGCAGGCACACGGATGATGCCTTCAATACATACTGTTTCGGGCAGAAAGGCGAGAATTATCTCTGGGAGTGGTCCGGCAGGACCGATGTTTCCGACAGGACGACCTCATTCACCTCATACGGAGTGGAGGTGGATATCGATACGGTGCCGGTGAAGACAGAGGATTGGCAGTGGTCACTGGGCACGTCTTTCACTTGGTACGACAATGTCGTGACGGCAGTTTCCGGGGCCGACCTTGCTATGAGGGACCTCGGGGGCGGGATGACTGTCTCGGCCAATGTGACTGGACGCCCGATAGGTTCATTTGTCGGCTATGAAGTGCTTGCAGACGGCTCCATTGTGGACAGGACCTCAGACGGCAGGATTTCAAAAACTGATATGACCATTCTCGGAAGTCCGACGCCAAAACTCTATGGGGCGGTGCGCACATCGTTGATGTTTAAGGATTTCCATCTGGATGCAGTGCTCGACTGGCAGACAGGAGGACACATCGCCGACCTTAATGCCCAGTTGGGTGCAGTCCCGGATGCGGATGGTCTTATGAGCAGTTATGTGAAGAAATCGGACATGTTCCGCATGAACAGTCTCTGTGCTTCATACGATTTCAATTTCCCGCATGCCAGGTTCCTCAAGTCCCTGACGGCGAGCCTGAGCGCATACAATCTGTTCGCCGTATCAGCCTATGACGGGTGGAATCCTCTCGCGGATTGTTATGCAGCCTATGGTGTTCACGGTGTCGACTATGCCTCATTCAAACTTCAGAGGACGCTTGTCGCGGGAGTTAAGCTGGTATTCTAAAAGTGGAGGGAGGAAAGATGAAACATAATATATTTTTGAGCATTATTCTTCTGTTGTTCCCCGCTCTTGCGGCCATCGGTCAGACGAGGATTTTCGGGACAGTGAAAGAGGTGTCAGGTGAGCCGGTGGCGGGGGCGGTAGTCATGTTGAAGGATAACAGTGCCGTGGCTGCGGTTTCCGACCTTGACGGGCGTTGGGAGTTGAATGTCCCGGAGCCGGCCGAAAAGGCCGTTCTTGTGGTCAACTGCCTTGGCTATAAAGAGATCGAGCAGCTCGTCGGGAAGATTGCAATATTTGACTTTGTCCTCCGGGAAGACAGCCAGCTCCTCGAGGATGCCGTTGTCGTGGGTTATGGTTCAATGAACAGGAGCGACCTTACAGGTTCCGTCGCATCGGTAAAGATAGACAATGTCGTGGCTGCCAAGGCCAACTCTCTCGATCAGCTTCTCCACGGGCATGCTGCCGGAGTGGACATAGTCTCCAATAACGCCGGCCCCGATGCCGGGGTGACGGTGAGGGTGCGTGGAATGGGTTCGTTCAACGGAAGCAACGAACCTCTGTATGTGGTTGACGGGGTCATACTCAATAGTCCGAGCCAGTCCGAGTCCATCATGACCGTAGGAACGGACAACGAAGGTACCGACGAGCAGTCCAACGGCCTGCTGGGAATCAGCCCGCAGGACATATCCAACATCGAGATACTGAAGGACGCGTCCGCGACGGCAATCTATGGGGCGCTCGGCGCCAATGGAGTGATTCTCATCACCACCAAGACGGCTGTCAGCGAGCGTCCCACTGTCAACTTCTCCACAGGGGTGGATGTTTCCTCCCGCTACAAGAAGATGGATATTCTCTCGTTTGACGAGTATGTGGATTTCCTTGAGGCGCAGAAGGCGGCCGGTATCACGACGGAGGCGTTGCTCGCAGGGATATACGAGAACCCCGAGGAGCGCAGCGGCCTGAAGGTTTCTCCCATTGACTGGCAGGACTACTCGTTCAGGACGGCGGTTGCCCAGAGGTATCACTTCTCCATATCCGGACGTCCGAAGTCACTCTCGTACACATTCTCCGTCGGTTACAGCGACAAACAGGGAATCGTGAAGTCAACCGGGCTTAAGACGCTCACGACACGTCTCAACCTCGAGAAGCAGGTGTCAAAGCGATTCCGCATCGGAACTAAGTCAAGCATCTCATATATAGACTCCCAGCAGGGGCAGAGCAGCGGAAAGGCCACTGCCGCTACATCCCTCATCCGCAGCATCCTCTCATTCAGACCGTATGTCGGAATCTCGACCGACAGCGAAGGTGATGAGGAGGATGACCCGGCTCTCAAGTCGGGTCCGAACAGGTGGCTCACCGACTTCGTCAACGACCGTAAGGAGATAAGGGTGACGCCGAGCATGTATGCGCAGGTCAAGTTCCCCGGCGGCTTCTCGTTCAAGTCGACTCTTGGCGGCGATTACCGCAACAGTAACTACACCAAGTTCAAGTCCTCCCGCATCAACTCTACTTCGCAGGGCTCTACGGGTGCCATCGCTGATATCAAATATCTCAACTGGAACTGGGACAATGTCCTTTCCTATCAGTACAAGAAGCGGGGACACAACCTCTCCGCGATGGCAGGAATCTCCGCTAACAGCGCCAGTGTCCAGAGAGCCAACATCCAGGGCTGGAACATAGTCCAGTACAAGGGGCTTGCCTCGGCAATCTCATCCGCTCCAAATGCCAGCAACTCTTATATCGAGAGCCACTCCACGACACTGTCGTTCTTCACGAGGGCGGTCTACAACTGGAAAGACAGATATGTGCTCACGACGACCTGGAGGCTTGACGGTTCGAGCAAGTTCCGCAACCATAACAAGTGGGCATCGTTCCCTTCTGCGGCCTTCGCCTGGAGGATGAACGAGGAGCCGTGGTTCAACGTCCCTCTGATTTCCCAAACAAAGCTGCGGATCGGCTGGGGGCGCGTCGGCAACCAGGCCATTACGAGCTACCAGACCATGTCGAACTATACCAACACGACCTACGCCGATCACAGCATCGGCAACGGGGCCGGTTTCTCCGTCGGGCTCGTGCCTGTCAACATAGCTAATCCTGACTTGAAGTGGGAGACCACAGAACAATTCAACCTCGGCCTTGACTTCGCGATGTGGAAAGGGCGTTTCGCCCTCACTGTCGACGCCTATGACAAGATGACCTATGACCTTCTCCAGCAGAAGAATATCGCGACCTCGTCCGGGTTCGAAATCATGTGGGTTAATGAGGGGGTTGTGCGCAACCGCGGTCTGGAATTCACCCTTGATGCGACCCCTGTCGTGACCAGAGACTTCGGATGGCATCTCAGCGGGAACATCTCTTTCAACCGCAACAAGATAATGTCAATCAGCGAGACAGCCTCCTCCGGGCGTGTCTACCTCGACCCTTCTACGATGGCAGATGTCGTCTATTTCTACGGTTCACGTGTCGGAAGCTCCAACTATGCCAACAGTCCTGCATCCATCTTCATGACCGGTTACGAGATGGGGCTTTTCTATGGCTACAGGACTGACGGCATTGTCCAAGAGGGCGAGACAGGCCCCGCGATAGTGAGCGGAGGCACTCCGGCCGCGCCGGGGCACCTCAAGCTTCTTGATACCAACGGCAACGGCTACATCGATCCAGATGACAGGATGATCATCGGAAATCCTAATCCTAAATTTACATACGGCTTCTCCACCTCTCTGACCTACAAGAGTTTCAGCCTCTCCGCCACTTTCTACGGAAGGGCGGGTGGAGACATTATCAATGTCAACAATATGCGTGAGACCGACACGGGCCAGAAAAACCACAACATAATCCGTGAGGCATTCTATGACTCTTGGACTCCTGAAAACCACGGAGCGAAGTACTGGGCTGTCGGCGCCATTTCAAGCACCGAGACCAGGATGCTCAAGGATGTGGACATAGAAGACGGTTCATACCTTCGTCTATCGAATGTCTCGCTTTCCTACGATGTCCCGATTGGCAAGAACAAGGTTCTCCGGGGCCTGAACATCGGTGCGTCCGCCAACAACCTGTGGTTCTGGACGAAGTACAGCGGCTGGGACCCGGATGTGAACAGCTACGGCTCGGATGTGATGAGAATGGGTGCCGATACCGGCTCGTATCCGTCTGCAAGGACATTCAGCCTTGATTTCAAGTTTACTTTCTAATGTTCCGGAATATGAGATTCAGAAAATATATGTCAATCCTTGCCCTTGCCGGCACTCTCTTCACCTGCGCCTCGTGCAGCTTTCTGAAGGAGGATCCTGCGACCTCTATCTCGGAGACATCTGCCTACAGGAGTGAAGAGGCCCTCGAGTCGCAGATATACGGCATCCTGTCGTCATTTTATGGGAGATATATGATGCAGGGGTATATGAACGAGCAGCTTCACACGGCCTCCGGGCTGATGATGTGGAAAGGGCAGAGAACCCAAGACGATTGGACCGAAGCCCTCAAGTTCGCGATATACTCCAACACCACCCCGAATCAGGGATGGTATCAGAACCTCTATGCGTCCATATCGTGCTGCAACCGCCTTCTGGACAATCTGCCTTCAAGTCCGGTCGGGGAGCAGTTCAAGACGGAGATTGAGGCCGAGGCCCGTTTCTACCGCGCAGTCCTCTATTACTACCTCGTGCGCCTTTACGCGGATGTGCCGCTGATTCTGACATGTCCGAAGAACATCGAGGAGACCAATCAACCGCGCACCGTGTACTACAAGGTGTACGCAGCCATATTTGATGATCTCAATTTCGCGGAGAAGCACATGCGGGACAAGGTTGCGGCGGAAGCCAAGTCTCCGGGACGCGGACGCCCGTGCAATTGGGCCGCCACTGCGATGAAGGCTTCCGTATATATGACGATAGGCTCTATGCTTTCCTCATACGAGGCCGATTCCTCTGACCAGTTTTTCGATACCTCCAAAGATGCTGCGCTCGTTGCTGAAGGAAAGGATCCGCGTACTCCTGATTTCAAGGCCATAGGTATCAATACTGCGAAGGATGCCTGGACTCTCTGCTATCAGACGGCCGAGAAAGTCATCCATGATGGGCCATATAGGCTTGCCCATGACTACAGGCAACTTTTCCGCTGGACGGAGCCGGAGGATTTCACGCTTGATGAACGGATATTCGTCCTGCAGTCCACAAACACTTCGGCACCCGAGAACAGGCTCGCGCTCATGTCCTTGCCTATGTTTGTGGAAGGCTCGTCAAACACGACCACCAAGAACGGCAACTTCGGACGCTTCCGCCCGTCGCGCTTCCTGTTTCAGAAGTTTGCGCAGGACAATGGCGGGACAAAGGGCAGGGAAGGGGCCGACAATGAAGGAATTTATGTGAAATGTCCTGACCCGCGCTTCAACGCCTCTTTCATACACACTTCCTACAAGCGTCTTGACACCGGCACGTCGCTCAAGGTGTATCCGGATGCCAGTTGCGTCAGGGTTATCGACGGGGCATCGGTGTTCCCATACTACAGGAAATATCTTGACCCGACATTCGACGTGAATTCCGGATGCGCGGACTTTTATCTGATGCGTTTCGCCGAAATGTACCTGATTTCAGCCGAGGCCGCAGCAAGGCTCAGCGCAGGCGTTGGAGACGCTTACTGGCATACGGCTCTGGACAGGATAGAGACCCTTCATTCGAGGGCGAGGAAATCTACGGACGGCCAGGAGGCTGAGTTTCCAACTTGGAAAGACAGAACCTTTTCGGACAAGGATGAACTCGTGAACGCCATAATATGGGAGCGCGCCTATGAGATGTGCGCCGAGGGCCATGAGTACTTCGACACCCATCGCTGCGGAGCCAAGTGGCTGTCCGAGCAGATTGCCTTGCCTCTCAACGAGTTCCTCCTACGCAGCGAGCAGGGCCCTGGCGAGGGCAATGTGGGCGTGTTCAAGTACAACTATGTCGGCTCCACATTCCCGACCTCCAGGGCTGATCTTAGGAAGAGCCTCCTTTGCGCATTCCCGGCCACTACTGAGGGTATCTACAACACCAAGATAGATCCGGTGAAAGACCAGAATGACTTTTACTGGCAGTAACGTTAAACATAATTAATTAATAGACAAAGTAATGATGTACAATGAAACCAATCTGGGCAGGAAGTATGACGCTCCCTGCGTGGATGTTGTAAAAATTGATCCTGAGCAGGTGCTCTGCGCCAGTGGTGAGGGGGCGAACACGGTCCCGGAGTTTTTTTATGAGGAATGGTAAAAGCGACCGGCTATGAGAAAGTTGATATACAATGTTTCGTTGCTCGCATTGGCATGCGCGGCAATCTCGTGCCAGAAGGAAGTTGTTCAGAATGAGAAGGATCTCTCTGGGGATGGGGCTCCGATGCTGAATGCTGTTGCCCTTGGCCATCCTCAGACGAAGGCAGTCTATGAAGAGGACGGATCGAAGAACTTTTGCGGTACTTGGAGTGTTGATGATGTCATCTTCGGCTTCAAGGATGATGGCACCACATTTGAGTTTAAAGTTGAATCCGTTGATTCCAAGACTGGCGCGGCCGCCCTTGCCCAAAGCGGCAGCACGACCTTCAAGGCCGGGGACAAGCTCCATGCCATATACTCTCCGGGCAAGACGTCAGCAGACATAGCCGACAGCAAGCTTGCCGTGGATTTTTCCAGTCAGTCCTACAAGGAGCCGGTCCAGACGCTGCTTCTCTGCGATGCGACGGTAACTGAGGGACCGTCCGTCAAGTTCTCGTTCAGCAATGCCGTGTCCGTAGTCGGGCTTGTGGCTCCGATTATGCCGGGAACAGTCTCCGGGGAGAGAGCTGTCGTCAGGGTTACTCTGAGCGGTCATGAGATTGTAAGTTCCGGGGAGGTTTCGCTTGTCGGAGGGAAACTGACATTTACCGGGAACGCTCCTTCGAACTTCATAGTGAAGACAGTCAATAATCCTGTCACCACCCAAGGTTCCAACCTTGCCACAAGCGACCCGGTATATGTCGTGGTTCCTGCCGGGAAAGTATCCAAACTGTCTGTCGCCGTCAATAATGGCAAGTATTTCGAGTACACCATAGACAAGACAGCCGAGGTCGGCAAATACTATCGCATTGCAGGTAAGACCTTGGCAGAGATGAAGGTGCCAGTAGCTACAGGTATAGCAGCCGGGGGAGTGGAATGGTCAAAAAACAATCTTGGTGCCGGGGTGGATGTGAACGGAACCGGAGCTCAAGGCGATTTGTATCGTTGGTCTGACAGTGGAATCATATACACGGAAAAAACCTCGAAAAAGATTACAGGAGATGCCGGGCATGCGGATGGTTTTATTGATTATTTAGGAGAGATATACTGCTCTTCTGTCGGCAAAGATGGCGCAAATTCGACTTACACCAAGTACAACGAGTCCGGGCTTGTCCTTGACCCGGTGGATGATATAGTCCAGCTGACCTATCCGGGAAGTGGATGGAGGATGCCGACTGTCGAGGAGTTCGTCGCATTGGATGCCCTGAAGGATAATCCTGACTATAAACAAGAAACGTCCGGAGACAAGTTGAAATACTCCCTTAAATCTGATGAGAGTAAGAATGTGGTGCTAAGGGGTAATCAGCCATGCAGTATCGGTGGTACGGCAGTTAAGGTAAACCAAGGGAAATACTGGACATCAAGCTCTACGACAGATCCGATGGGCAAGCCTTATGCCGCTCAGTATTTTCAGGTGGTAACATCGAAGGGAAAAGCCACCGGGGCAGTCAATAACAGTATCGCGAAGCGTTGTCTCGGTTACTCCGTACGCCCCGTCAAACCGGTCAAGTAGCAATAGATTTTTCGTATTTGGAGAGGGAAGCAGAGCGGATGGTCAGACAATGAGTTGAATATTAAATATTTGTAATAAAATGAACAAGATAATCAAGCTGATGGCGGCATCGCTGCTCCTGTGCGGCGGGTTAAGTCTCCGTGCCCAGGAGATTCCATCGGGGACTAAGTGGCAGGACATCAGCCTAGACTGTACTTCGCTCACGGAGACGAATCATCCGCGTCTGTTTCTTACTGATGAGGATATCAGGGATATCAAGAAGAATCTCTCCCGCAACCGTAATCTGGGCGCACTGCACCGGATAATGATGGACGTGGCGGACGGACTGCTTGACAAGGATTCCCCGTTGGAGTACAAGATGGACGCGAGGGGGCGCAGCATACTCAAGACCTCTTCGGAAGCCGTGCGCAGGATAGCCAGCCTCTCGTATGCCTACAGGATGACCAGAAACAAGGTTTATCTTCTCAAGGCTGAGGATTGTCTCGCGCAGGTCTGCGCTTTTCCGGATTGGAATCCGACACATTTTCTTGACCCGGCCGAGATGGCTTTCGGGATGGCGCTGGGTTACGACTGGCTTTATAATTACCTCCCGGAGGATCTCCGTTCCAGGGTGGCCATCTGTCTTCGAGACTTCGCCATGGAGGAGGTCGCCCACGGAATCGGTCAGCAGATTTATGGCCGTTCCGGCAACTGGAATCAGGTCTGCATCGCAGGCACTACGGCTGCGGCCATAGTGACTTACGAACTCAATCCGGAAATTTCGGCTGAGGTCATCCGTCGGGGAATCGTGTCGAATACCCGGGCCGCGAAGGAGATTTATTCCCCGTCCGGAGCGTTCCCCGAAGGCCCGGGATATTGGCTGTATGGAACCTGCTATCAAGAATATCTCAACATGATGCTTGAGGATGCTTTCGGGACGGACTTCGGCCTCAACGGGATCGAGGGATTCTCGAAGACCGGCATCTACAAGGCGTTCTCCCGCAGCGGTGCCGGACATGTCTTCAACTATTCGGACAACAGCGACAGGCTCACCGTTGCACCGGGTTTGTGGTATCTTGCCTGGAAATTCGGCAACACCGGAATTCTCTATGACGAGGTCAAACTGATGGGAGAAGACACTAAGGGCTATGCTGATGACCGCCGTCTTCTCGTGGCCCTCATCTCCGCCTACAGGCTTGGGAAAGTCAAGATTGAGCCTATGAATGACCGTCTCTATATCGGCACCGGCACCAACGATGTGCTCATGGCCAAGTCCGGTTGGAACAAGAATGACCTATATCTTGGACTCAAGGGCGGGTGTGCGGCTGTGGGCCACTCCCACATGGATGCCGGCTCCTTTGTGTTCGACGCATACGGCACGAGGTGGGCAAATGACTACTATGTCCGTGCCTACGATAAGCAGGAGGCTATTTTCAAGCAGCTCGGCCTCTCAAAGGAGGATTGGGCCTACGACCAGAAGTCCTACAGGTGGTATCTGTTCCAGTACAACAACCGCCAGCATTCTACCCTCACTGTCAATGGCAATAACCACAATGTCAACGGCTATGCTTCAATCGTGCAGACTTGGGACGAACCCGGCAGGCTCGGAGGCAGGCTGGAGATGACGGACGTGTTCGGCGGCGACCTGAAGTCGGCCGCCAGAAGCGCCTCCATCATCGATGACGCGTGGCTGGAGATAATTGATGAGCTGTCAACGGACGAGACCCGGCCGGCCCATGTCAGGTTCACTCTCATCAGCCAAGTGAAGCCGCATGTCGGCCCGGACGGGATACTCTTCAATGACGGGAAGACGAAGATGCTGCTTTCGACTGATGCGGAGGGGGCGAAGTATATGATCTGGTCCTCCGACCCCAAGGACTACGACAGCCCTACCGCCTTTGGCGAGCCGGCGTTCAAAAAGACCTGGATCTGTGGGTATGAATATGACATCCCCGCAGGGACGGCTGTCAAGGTAAGCACGATGATGAAAAAGAAATAAGATGAACAAGCCGTTTGCATACAAGTTGTTGGCGGCAGTGGTGATGCTCTCTGCCATTGCCTGCCATAAAGAGAATTTCAAGCCTGAACCTGAAGACGGAGGCTTGACCGCTGTCGCCCTGATGGCCCCTATGACGAAAGTCCAGTATGAAGAGGGGGCTGACGGGCGCTTGTGCGGAAAGTGGGAGGAAGGGGATGTCATTCTCGCCTTGGGCGGGGACGGGGCGCCTTTCAGCTTTTCCGTGACAGATGTGGACGCGACAGGTGGAACGGCGATCCTTAAAGCTCAGACATCGCGGGCGTTTGCGGTAGGGGACAAGGTCTATGCCGTCTATTGCCCCGACGGGACTTCTTCGGGCTTTGCGGACGGGGTTCTGACTGTGGATTTTTCCGATCAGAAAGCCGGGGGGATTCCTGCGCTCATGTTCGCTGAGGCGGTCGTCGCTGACGGCCCGTCGCTCAGTTTCAACTTCAGGAATGCCGTCTCTGTCATCGGGATCAAGGATCCTTCCATAGAAGCGCTGAACTCCAACAGGAAGATCAGCCGTGTACTGCTCAGCGGACACAATGTGGTGTCAAGCGGCAAAGTTGTCCTTGACGGCGGCAAGCTGTCTTTCGCATCGGATGTGCCGTCACGATTCATAGAAAAGGAGGTTCAGGTTGCCCCCGTCAGCGGAGCGGACGGGAAGTTCACATTGGAGAAGCCGGTGTATGTGGTCGTGCCTCCGTGTGCCGTAGACAAGGTGACGTTTCTCGATGACAAAGGGACGATATACTCCTATGAGGTGGGCGGCAAAGAGGTGGTTGAGTCGAAACACTACGGATTGAACTCCAAGGAGTTCTCCAGGGTGAAACTTCCCGTGAACACGGATGTCTGCGCCGGCGGTGTTTTCTGGTCGGACAGGAACCTCGGGGCGGAGAGCGTTTCCTCTGGTTCGGGTGCATGGGGTGAGATGTACCGTTGGGCCGACACGGAGCTTTTATACACCGAAAAGGCATATAATTCCAAGACCATAACGTTGAAGCCGGAATACCCGCAAGGGTTTGCGGCCGTGGCGGGTCAGAACTACTATGACGGGTCGGCATATACCAAGTACAATGCGGCAGATGGCAAAACTGTCCTTGATCCGGTCGATGACATCGTCCAGCTGACCTATCCGGGAAGCGGATGGAGGATGCCGACCCTTGAAGAGTTCAAGTCTCTGGGTTCCCTTACGGTTAATGAAGGGAAGAGTTCGTCTTACCTTACAATCGCGGATTCGGACGGAAACTCGCTTGCGTTCACCCGCCCGTACGGGGCTAAAGGCACCGTGTTCGGCGACAGGGGACGCTATTGGACAAGTACCGTGGTCAGCGAAGAGAGCGATGACAAGAAGTTCCTGAAAGGGTATTATTTCAGGGTGGACGCGAAAAATGTCACAACTGGCAATAACCTCCGCAACATGGGTTATTACATCCGCCCCGTCAAGTCCTCCGGCAGCACGCCGGGTACAGGCGGAGGCGGCGCAGGTGAGCCGGAGCTCCCTGACCTCAACGCGGGAAAGTCCGTCAAGGACTTGCCGGACTGGTCTGCCATTTCCATCGATTACGGCAATCTGACGGAGTCAAATCATCCGCGTCTGTTCCTGAGGGACAAAGACATAAAAGAAATCCTCGCCAAAGTCGGGACCGGATCGGATCCGAATCTCACTAAACTTCACAATGCCATCCTCTCCGGCGCCAAGACATTGGTCAAGAATACGACCCCTCTCAAGTATGAAGTGACTGTCGGCGGACAATTGGTGCTGACTTCCCGCAAGGCCCTGCTGCGTATTGCCGACCTTGCATATGCCTACCGTGTCACAGGGGAGGAACGTTATCTTGAGATGGCGGACTGGAATATCAACACTGTCTGCGATTTCCCTGACTGGCATGCGGAGCATTTCCTTGATGTCGCCGAGATGGCCGCTGCCGTCTCCATCGGCTACGACTGGCTATATGGCGACCTGCCCGAGGCGACGAAAACCAAAGCTCGTGAGCGTCTGAAGTCCTTCGCGCTTGAGCAGGCTGAGCCGAATTCCATATACAAGAAGGCGGGCAACTGGAACCAGGTCTGCCTCGGAGGGCTCGTCTGCGCCGCCCTTGCGGTCTATGAGGATGCCCCACAGCTTTGCGATGAGGTCATAAGGAAAAGCCTTTCTTCCAACGCAAAAGAGGTCAAGGCAATCTATGCTCCGTCAGGTGCCTGTGCAGAAGGCCCAGGGTATTGGGAGTACGGCACCACCTATCAGGGCATACTGAATCTCGCATGTGAGACGGCGCTCGGCACTGACTTCGAACTCCCGTCAATCGAAGGGTTCGACAAGACCGGACTCTACTATATGTACATAAGAGGCAACTCCGGCAAGAGATTCAACTATTCAGACAGCGGCGAGAAGAACGAACCTTCCATCGGGCTGTGGTATATGGCGTATAAACTCAAGAAGGGCTTTTATCTCTATCAGGACATATCCCGACTCGACAGCGGGTCATTCAGCGCCGAGCACTATGCTTTCCTTGCGTTGACTTGCTGCCACAAGCTTGGCCCTGTCACTGTCTCCAAGCCTACGGGAAGGCTCTACAAGGCTGGCGGCGCCAATCCTGTCCTGATGTGCCGCACCGGGTGGGACAAGAATGACCTTTATCTTGCACTCAAGGGTGGCGAGGCGAACATCAGCCATGCTCACCTCGATGTTGGGGAGGTCGTGTTCGATGCCTACGGCACCCGCTGGATGAAGGACTTCACTTATTCCACCGATTATGGCAAATGCCGCGAACTGCTGATAGCATCCGGTCGGAGCGCCGATGAACTCGGGAACCGCGAACCGGACTCTTGGAGATGGAAGTTCTTCCAATACCATAATCTCCGCCACAGCACGCTCACCATAGATATGCAGGCACATCATCCGTTCGGGATAGGCCAGATCACCAAGATAGACGAGCCTTCGCGGCTCGGAGGCTATGTCGACCTTGCCAATGCGCTCTATGGCCAGATAAAGACGGGGGGCAGGACGGCGGTCATCCGGGACGGTTCTTATCTTGAGATCACAGATGTCCTGACGGCCCTCGACGGCAAGGAGGCCCGGGTCCGCTGGACATGCGCAAGCGATGCTGCGCCGGAGGTCGTCTCTGACGGCATAGTCCTCACTGACGCGAATGGCGTGAAGATGAAGATAAGCACGAATGCTCCTGGAGCGAAATTCAGCATCTGGTCAACCGACCCTGCCAAGTCGGAAGACTACACGAGCCCGTTTACGGAGACTGAGAAACTGCATCAGAATCCGCTGGATGGTTATCTCTGCGGCTTTGAGTATGTCATCCCGGCCGGGCAGAAACTTCCCGCCGTCACTACATTGATGAGGCTCTGACAAATGGCCGGGTTTACAGATGCTGAGGTAGGGGCTACTGCCTGAAGATGGTCGCTTCGCGGTCCGGGCCGATGGAGATGATGCTGATCGGGACTCCGAGATAGCCTTCCATGAACTTGATGTACTCCTTGAACTCTGCAGGGAGCGCCTCCTCGTCACGTATGCCGCTCAGGTCAGTCTTCCATCCTTTGAACTCGGTGTATACCGGCTCCACCGGGACGGAGATGTCAAATGGGAGTTCCCCGGTCTCGACTCCGCCGACCTTGTATGAGGTGCAGACCTTGATGGTGTCGAAGTCGTCGAGACAGTCGGACTTCATCATTATCAGGTCGGTGACGCCGTCTATGATGACCGCGTATTTGAGCGCCACGAGGTCCAGCCAGCCGCAGCGGCGCGGCCGTCCGGTTACGGCTCCGAACTCATGACCCACTGCGCGGAGTTTCTCTCCAGTCTCGTCGAAGAGCTCGGTAGGGAACGGGCCGCTGCCTACGCGGGTGCAATAGGCCTTGAAGATGCCGAACACCTTGCCGACCATCTGCGGGGCTATTCCCAGGCCGGAGCAGACCCCGGAGCATGATGTGGTGGAAGATGTCACAAAAGGATATGAGCCGTAGTCGACATCGAGCATGGTGCCCTGGGCGCCTTCGGCCAGGATGCTGCCTGACTTCAGGAGGTCATTGACATAGTATTCGCAGTTGACGGCCTTGAATGTCTTGACATACTCCACCGCGGCGAAGAACTTCTTCTCCTCTTCCGCGAGGCTGCCCGCGAACGGCTTGACAGGATTCGTGCTCCAGTCGAAGCCGAGCTCCTCCATGTCCTTGAGATGGCGTGTCTTGAGCGCCTCGTATTTCTTCGTGAATTCGTCGGAGCAGATGTCTCCGATGCGGAGTCCGTGGCGACTTATCTTGTCGGTGTAGCAAGGACCGATGCCCTTGAGGGTGGAACCTATCTTGCCCTTGCCTGCGGCCTGTTCGTTGGCCGCGTCAAGAAGCCTGTGCGTAGGCAGGATGAGGTGCGCCTTGTGCGAGATTACAAGCCGTTCGCGGACAGGGACTCCTGCGGCCGCAAGCTCGTTGCATTCGGTCTGGAAGGCTATAGGGTCGAATACGACGCCGTTGCCGATTATGTTGGTGGTCCCTTCCCTGAAAATGCCTGACGGGATGGATCTGAGAACGAAGCTCTTGCCGCCGAAATGAAGAGAATGGCCGGCGTTCGGTCCTCCCTGGAATCGCGCTACCGTGTTGTACCTTTCGGCAAGGACATCCACAATCTTGCCTTTGCCCTCGTCGCCCCATTGGAGCCCGAGCACGACATCTGTCTTGTTCATTTTATAGAATTGAAATTTGTTCCAGTCGATAAAAATAGCAATATTATCCGAGACGGCCAAAAATAAACATCCCCCGGTAGCCGATCCGGAGGATGCCTGAAATGATGCGAAGCTTTCCGCTAATAAAAAGTAGTGAACGAGTTTAGGTCACACAATCAATATGAAGTTGTAAACTATTATGAAAAAAAAGTCAGAATTGATTCTCCATATTGTTTACTGAGACAAATATATGCAAAACCGCTTGCCTGCGCCGGCCTTTTGGGACTTTTGCGCGACAAGCGGTCAAAATGCTCAATAAGCGGCAAATATTTTTATTTTCGGGGATCCGATCAGTCTATTATCTTGTATATCTCGGATCCGGCCAGAAGGAAGCATCCGACAGCGAAGTCCTCCGGTTCGTGAATCACATCGTATTCGAGCGGGAGCCCATCCTTGGGACCCTTTGCCCGGCCCTGCATGTAGCCGAGCGCTCCATTAGGATGCAGGCTCATGCCGGCGAGGGCATTCCAACCATTCATAGCGGCAGGAAGGTATTCCTTTTCCGGGAGGACACCTTGTCTCAATCCCCATGCGAGACCATACACGAAGAGGGCCGTGCCTGTGCCTTCCCGTCCTCCGCAGTCTTCCGGGTCGCAAAGGTTCGGGTTCCAGAATCCGTCTTCACGCTGCACACCCTTTATGGCACGGGCCATCGTCTTGAAGTCATGAAGGTACTCTTTGTAGTGCGGGTCGGATTCCGGGATGATGTCCATCACCCTGGCGAGTGCGGCGAACACCCATCCGTTGCCTCTTGACCAGTAGCAGGGTTTGCCGTTGCGGGTAAGGTAAGGGTAGTCGAAGTCCTTGTCTCTCCACCAGAATCCGTCCTTGCGGTTGAACAGGCCGTTGTCCCCGAGCTTGTCGCGGGTGCACTTGTACATCTCCCACATCTTCTCGGAATATGCGCTGTCCCCGGTCAGCACCGCAAGCTTTGCGAATACAGGCATTGCCATCTGTATGGCGTCTATCCAATACCAGTCGTTGTTTTGGGGGGTGTTGACCACCATGTCGATGCACGCCTTGATGTCCCTGATTTTCTTCGGGTCGTCCGGGCAGATGTTGTAGAGGTCGATATATGTCTGTCCGCAGCACTGGTCGTCAGCGTGTCTCGTTGCTGCCCCCTTGTCCATTCCCCAATTGTGGAACTCGGCCCATTTGAAGGCATAATCATAGTGCTCTTGTCTGGAATCTATGCTGTAGAGGGCCATGAGTCCTTCGAAATAGACGGCTCTCGTCCAGATGTTGCTGGGCCTCCACCATGCCACGAATGTCTTTTCTGTCGGGTCCGGATACTTCTTGACGAAATAAGCGTTAGCCCTCTGGAGTTGCGAGAGGACTTGCTCGCGCGGCTGGGCGATGTTGAGCAGTCCGAGGTCTGTAATCAGCAGGGGAGAATCATAGACAGGGATATCCTTGAATGTCGTCTCTTCTCCGTGAACTTCAATGCTCTCTTTGGTGATTCTGCGTACTTCCCCCGAAATCAGATCGACCATGACCGGGTCCTTGAATTTTCCGTTTCTCACGACTATGTCTGTCGGCACCGGCGTGTCCGTGTTGGCCGGGATTTCTGAGTCGTGCCAGAATACCATGGAATTCAGCCCTGTCATGCTCTTGACGTCCTCGTAGTAGAAGAGGCTGTAAGGGATGTCGGTCATGAGTTGAACCCCGTCGGAAGGGATGCGGTTGTCCAAAAGGTCGAAGACGGATGTGAGGTTGCACATTGCCTCGTATGCCAGTTTTGGACGGACAACCTCATAATTGTCATTGATTTCGAGAAGCCCCTTGGCATTTTTGGACGAGAATGCGTCCCCCTTGGCGTAGATGAACTCCGACAGGGTGAAAATGCAACTTGGGATATCCCTTCCCTTGTCGCTGAAGATGCGCCTCAGATCCCACTTGGCTTGTGAGCGTTCGTTCCATTCGTGGTCGCTGAGGGCTCCGGCAAGTCCGTTGGTTGACGGACATCCTGTCTCGCCCTGCCTGAGGATTATCTTGTCGGAGTATTTCTTCAGGATGGTCTTGAAAGTGTCCACCATCGGGTACATTTCCTCTGGACGGTAGACATACTGATGGTATGTGATCCATGTGAACAGATCCAACTTGCCCCTGTCCTGAAACTCCTTGAGACAGTTCTCAATCAGTTCCGTATTGTCTATCAGGGCCAATGCCAGTGCGGCTATCTTGGCGTCGGGGTTGACGCTCTTTATAATCTCGGCAGTCCTTATGTTGAGGTCTACGATGCTTTTGTAGTCTTTGATCTGTTCATAGTTGATGTCAGGCTCGTTCCACATCTCCCATTCGCTGACCTTGTCCTTGTATCTCTCGGCCATGGCCCGTACCCAGTTGTCCCAGGCGTTCAGCGCTTCCGGAGAGGACGGCCAGCCGCCTTTGAGATACGGGGTGCCGCCGCCTTTGTAGATAGGGTTTCCGTATGAAGTCTCAAGCAGGATTGTCATCCCGCGGGAGTGCGCATCATCAATGATGTGATCAAGCCAGGCGAAATCGTAGACACCCTTCACTTTTTCGGTCTTTGCCCATCCTGCCTGGAGGCGGATTTTCTTCATGCCGAGCCTGGTGAGGTAGTCCTTGTATTCGTCATAGTCGGCGTAGTCCCTGTCGAGAGTCTCGCAGCCTATCGTGAGGTCGTTCTTGTATTCCCTGATGGTCTTGTGCCCAAGCTCTCCGATCAGAGGGAACTTCTCTTCAGAAACCTGGGCGCAGGCAACAAGGCCCGCTCCCAGGATAATTGTTGGAATAAGTCTGAACTTCATAAAATGATTTTAGTAAGCGGCAACTTATTTTTTAACGGTTACTTAGTTGGTATAGCCCGGATTCTGCTCAATCTTGGCGTCCTTGTTGGCTTCGATGAAGCTGTATGGGATAGGCCACAGTTCCATCTTGTCCTCCATCTGGGGCGCATTGAACGAATTGCATTTGCGGACACGCTCTACATATTTGCCTACACGGCCGAGGGTTATCCTGCGGAATTCCTCGTAGACCATCTCCCTTGCCCTTTCGTCAAGGATGTAATCCAGAGTGACATCGGCATCTGCGACAGGTTTGGCCTGTGCGCGTTCCCTCACGGCATTGATGTCGCCGGCCGCGAGATCCTTCTTGCCGAGATTGAGGTAGGCTTCTGCGCGCAGGAGGTATACTTCAGGAAGCCTGAGCATGTATTGGTCGAGGTATGTGGCTCCGGCGGTTGATTTGAGCGAGAGCTGCTCCTCGTTCTGATACAGAGCCGCAGGGTGATCTCCGGGAGTGGTGATCTTGCTCGGCCAAGGATACCAGCGCCATTTGTCTGTCTTGAGCTTTTTGCTGTAGGTCTCGGGGGCGATGGCACTCTTTCCGTAGTATTTGGATTTAGGGTTGTCGTACACGATGTCGCGGACGATGTTCCATTTCGAGTTGCGGATGTCATTGCTCCAGTCACTTTCCCACAGGTCATTGAGCCACCAGTCGGTGTTGTTGAGGTTCGCTACTCCGCGTCCTCCGATGTTGAGGGTGGAGCGGCCGTTGGTGCAGAGCATCGCGTTCTTCCCTTCCGGGTCCGTGAGTGAATAGGATACCGGAGCTGCGAATCTTTCAAGGTACCACGGTCTGTAGCTTGTGGTTGTGAGGAAGCCACCGATTACGTCCGCCTCCATTTGGATTACCCAGAGGGCCTCGGTGTTGCCTGAACCTCTGTTCTGGTTCTTGACTCTGAACAGATCCCAGAATACGTCCCCCTCATCGTTCTTGTGGGAGCCGAAACGGGTCTTCATCAAACTGATAGCCGGGTCGGAGATGATTGAAGTAAGGTAAGGGACGGCCTTGTCGCTTTCTCCCAGAGACATGAGTGTCTCTGCGAGGTAGAACCCGGCGACCTGCTTTGATATGCGCCCGTCCTTGACGTCAGTTATCTCCGGAAGGACCTCCGCAGCCTCCTGGAAGTCCGCCTTCATCGCATCGAGAATTGCGGTCTTCGTGGCCCTTGTATAGTCATAGCGGGGAGATGTGACCTCATCGAGAATCAGAGGGACACCTCCGAACAGGTAGACGAGAGTCCTGTATCCGAATGCCCTGAAGAACTTGGATTCGGCAGTGATGGATTTTTTCTGTTCTTCCGTCAGATTGCTGTCCTGGATGCGGGTGATGACCGTGTTGGCGTTTGCAATGAGCTTGTACTCTCTTTCCCAGACGTTCTTTATGTTTGCCTGCTGAGGGGTGCACCAGTTGGACATGTTGCCCATGAAGTTGTTGTTGCCGCGTGCGTTCTTGGCCACATCCGTGCTCATGAAGAACTCGAAGCAGTTGTTCTGGCCGCTGTTGTAGAAATTGTCGCGCACTTTGGCATACAGCCCGTTCAGGGCCATGTTGTAGTCGTCGATGGTGATGTATGCGTTCTCCGGGCTGAGAAAGCTTTTTGGAGACTC
Organism: uncultured Bacteroidales bacterium; assembly: GCA_900541925.1. Taxonomy (GTDB): domain Bacteria; phylum Bacteroidota; class Bacteroidia; order Bacteroidales; family UBA932; genus Cryptobacteroides. The sequence goes on from UQMB01000010.1 coordinate 35,551, forward strand.
ATCAAGGAAGAGTTTCTCGTTGCAGGATACAGTCAGAAATGCTGCTGCAATGATTCCTGCTTTCAATATATGCTTGTTCATATTGGTTCTATTAGAAAGTGATTTCTACGCCGAGCGCGTATGTTTTCATTACAGGATAGCTGGTGGAACTGATCCCGAGCCCCATTTCCGGATCCCATCCGTCCCACCCGGTGAGTGTCAGGAGATTCTTACCGCTGAAGAATACGCGGAGGGCGTCAATCTTGGCCTTCTGGAGTGTCTTCTGGCTGAAAGTGTAGCCAAGCGATAAATCCTGCAGGCGGACGAAGCTTCTTGACTGGAGAATGTCGGCATCCATGGCAGGTGAGTTCCATGAAATCCCGAACTTGGCACCAGTGTTGGACGGTGACCAGTAGTCATAGCAGTCAAACCAGTTGAGGTTGGACGCGTTGCCGGTTGAGTGGCTGACATAGCTCGGCTTCTCGTTGTACGCGAGATAACCGTCCTTGCCGCCGTTGATGATGTTGAGGAAGAAACTTAGGTCGAATCCCTTATAGTTGAAGGTGTTTCTGATACCCATAGTGAAGAGCGGCTCGGTGTGTCCGAGGATGACGCGGTCGTTGGCCGGGGTGATTTCTCCGTCCCCGTCCTGGTCTTTGATCTTGTAGTTGCCAGGATAGTAGCCCTTAGGTATGATGCCTGCTGCTTCGTCTTCGAGCTGCCAGATGCCCTCTACTTCGTATCCGTAGATGGTCCCGAGGGGCTCTCCGATGAACAGGCCGCTGGAAATCAAGTCGTCCTCTCTTCCGTCTCCGTCCTTGTCCTCTCCGAGCAGGGAGACCACACGATTCCTGTTGGCGGCGAAGTTGAGGTTGATGTTCCAGCTGAAGTCGTTTGTCTTGACCGGGGTACCGTTGAGGACAATCTCGATGCCGTTGTTCCTGATCTTGCCGATATTGCTGCGGACGCTGGTGAATCCGGTAGGACTCGGTACCACGACATCCCAGAGAAGGTCTGTGGTGGTGGCGTTGTACAGGTCAACAGAACCGTTCAGGCGATTGTTGAAGAATGCGAAATCTATTCCCGCGTTGAATTCGGCTGTGGTCTCCCACTTGAGGTCGGAGTTGGCCATGCTTGAGACGCTTGTCCCGAATGAGGTTCCTGCCCCGTCACCGTAGACATATCCGTTTGTTACGGCGACTTTTGCCAATGAACTGTAGCGGGATGTCTGATTGCCCGTTACGCCGTAACTGGCGCGGAGCTTAAGATTGTCCACCCATTTGGCATTCTGCATCCAAGGTTCTCTGGAGATTGTCCAGCCGAGGCCGACCGATGGGAACAGGCCGAACTTGTGGTTGGCGGCAAATCCTGAGAAACCGTCGCGGCGCAGGGTCGCGGTGAAGAAGTACCTGCTGTCGTAGTTGTAGGCGAATCTGAACATCTGGTAGAGGTTGCTCTCTTCCCACGCGTTGGACTTGGTCTTCTGTGTGACAGCCTGTGAGAGGTTGTCGTACCCGAGGGAGAAGTTGGAGAACTGTGTGCCGAGGGCAGTGGTCTGGTCGAAGCTTCTCTTGTTGGCACCGTATACGAATGTCGCGTTGATGTTATGCCTGTTGAAGTTGCGGGTGTAGTTGATTATGTTGTCAAGCAACCAGTAGTATGTGTTGCTTATCTCCTTGGAGGCCTCTCCTGTCTGGCTGGCAGAATAGCGGTTGAAGTTGTAGGCGTTGACCACATTGGTCATGTAGTTGTAGTTGACCCTGTAGGTGAGTCCCGTGATCCATGGCACCGTCACGAGTCCGTAGACTGTGGTGTTGATCTGGTGACGCTTGTCGGAGTCATTTGACTGCATCTTGAGGAACGGGTTGATGATAAGACTTCCGTTCGGGTTGACAATCCAGTTGCCGTCTTCGTCTTTAGATCCTACCACACTCGGCATTCTGCTGAGCGCTCCGATATCGGGTGAATCTCCGGAGTAGTCGTTGAATGAGAGCATGGTGTTTGTCCCGACTTTGAGCCAGGAGTTGAGCGTGACATCGATGTTGGAGCGGAATGTCGTTCTCTTGTATGAGTCGTTCAGGACTATGCCTCCCTGGTCGGTATAGCTTCCTGAGAGGAAGTATGATACGTTCTTGCTGCCTCCGGTCACGTTGACGGTGTTGGTATAGAGGTGTCCTGTGCGCGTGCCGTTGTCCCACCAGTCGTATTCTGTGCCGTTATTGATGCCCTCGAATACGATGTCGTTCATGCCCGTGCTTGTCATTGACCAGTCAGGGTTGGCTGCAGTGTAGCCGGATTCTGCGGTGTAGGCGTTCTTGAAATCCACATCGCGGATTTTCTTGAGGTAGGCCTCGCGGTCCAGAGGATGGTAGTTGCGGGTAGGGTTGCTGAATGACCAGTTGCTTGACCAGCTGATCTTTGGGGCCATCTCGTTGCGGCCGCTCTTGCTTGTGATCATCAGGACGCCGTTGGCTGCCTTGGCTCCGTATACGGCTTTGCTGCTCGCGTCCTTGAGGACATCGATGGCCTCGATGTCAGACGGGTTGATGTCGGAGATTCTTCCGTTGTATATGATGCCGTCCAGTACAATCAGAGGGTCGGTACTGCCGTTGATTGTCGTTTGGCCGCGCACTTCAATGGCGGGTTCGGCTCCGGCGTAGTTGGTCTGCGCAATCTGGAGTCCGGCGACCCCGCCCTGGAGCGCCTGGAGGATGTTGGAGTTCGGTGCCGTCTTGACCGATGAGAGGTCAGCTTTGACTACGGAACCGGTGAGGTCAGACTTCTTCATGGTACCATAGCCGATCACGACAACCTCTTCGAGGGCTTCAGAGTCGTCCTGGAGGGTGATTTTGAGCTCTGTGCCGTCCCATACGGCTTCTTGGTCACTGTAGCCGAGGCAGGATATCGTGAGTACGGAGCCTTTCGTAATGCCCGGCAGGCTGAATCGTCCGTCCATATCGGTGATGACTCCGTTGGTGGTGCCCTTCACCACCACTCCGGCACCGATGACTGCATCGCCGCGGCTGTCAATGATGACACCCTTGGCGGGTTCGGTTTCCTGCGGCTTCGTCCTGGTGATGACGATGTTCTTGCCTTTGATTTCGAAGCTGACATTCTGCCCGGCCAGGATCTGTTCGGCCGCCTGTCTGATGTCGCTTGCGTTTACATTGATTTCCTTTGTCGTGTCAATGTCGCCTGTTGCGAACACGAATGAGAACCCGGTGCTGTGCTTGAGTTCATAGATGGCCTGCTTTACATTGACCTTGTCAAGCTTGAGAGGCGCTATGGACTGTGCTGAAACACCGGCGCTGAAAAGCAAAAGACCTGCGGCCATCAACAGGGCCGCTCTTCCATTTTTCATAAACGAGTGGTTTTTGGATTTGATTATTAGTGTAATAATATGTTTTACTCGATTACATATTTCCGTCCTGTCTTGGTATATGTTATTTTTCCAGTTGAACTGAACTTGCCGAGGATGTCCTCGATGCCGTCGCATTCCGAGAATTCTCCGTAGAAGCGGATTTCCAGTTTGGAGGAATCCCGGATTTCTATGTCAGCCCCGAACTCGCGCTGCAGTTTCTTGATGATCTCACCCAGCTTCTCCTCATCGAAGAACACTTCTCCGGTCTTCCAGGATGAGATGGCCCCTGTCCTGGCGACCTCTATCTTCATATCTCCCGTCTGCTTGTCAAGTGTGCATTTTTGATCCGGGAAGAGGAGTCTTTCATGTGAGTCCTTGAGGAGGTTGCGCATTGAGATGCGGCCTTTCTCAAGGGAGACTATGATTTCGTCATCTTCGGGGTAGTTCCTGAAGTTGAACTCGGTGCCGAGCACTTTGATGTCCATTCCGTCCGTCTTGACTGTGAATGGCATTTCCGGATTACGGCTGACTTTGAAGTGGCACTCTCCGCTCATGGAGATGTCCCTGTTCTCAACTCCAAAGCCTTGGGAGTAGCTTATGCTGGAACGGCTGTTGAGCCAGACTTCACTGCTGTCAGGCAGCACCACTCTCGTTCTGGAACCTGCCGGGGCCTCAATTCTGATGTCGGCAAAGGCGTCATAGGCATCTGCGCGTCCAAGATTGAATGAGTATAGGGCAATGATGCCGGCCGCTATGGCTGCAAACGCCCCACAGGCGAAGCATAGTGCTCTTCTGCGTGATGTGCGGCCGCTCCGCTTTCTCATTACATCCTTGCGGAACCGCGCATAGGCCCTGTCGGCATTGTATTTTTCTGAGATTGATCCGGCCTGCAGGGCTGTCCAGATCTCTCTTAGTTGTCTGAATGCCTTGAGGTTGTCGTCAGATTCTCCGATCCACGCTTCAAGCTTGGACTGTCCGGACACGCTGAGTTCACCCTTGAAGCAGGCAAGGGACAGGTCAATTATATTTTGAGGTATCTCTTTCATCTTTCTTTTCATTTAGACAAGATGGACAGTAAAACGGGTAGTGAAAAAATGCCGACATAGTCTCCGAGTTTGTCGCGGAGCAGGGCAAAAGCGTTCTTCATGTGGTACTTGACGGTGTTTACGGAAATTCCCAGTTCGTTGGCGATTTGCTCGTATTTGAGACCATCCTCCTTGTTCTTGAGGAGTATGCGCCGACATTCGTCGGGCAGCGAATCGACGGCTTGCCTGACGGCTTCGATCATCTCATCGTCAAGCATCTTGCCCAAAGGGTATGTGCCGTCCACAACTTCTCTTTCCAGGAACCTCTCTGCTTCGAGAGGCTTGAGGTTCTTGATGTGGAACGAACGTAGATAGTTGATGCAGCGGTTGCGCACCGATGACAGCAGATAGGATCTGAGCGACTGCTTTATCCTGATGGCGCCGCGTTTCTCCCACAGGTCGGCCATCACATCGTCAACAAGGGCGGCGGCGGTGAAGTCGTCTTTGACATATTGGAATGCGAGGTGGCACATGACGGGGTAGTGAGTGTTGAACAGCTGTTTCCAGGCCCGGTCGTCCCCGTTTCTCAGGGGAACTAAAAGCAGGTTGTCGTCCATATTCAAGACAGGTGTGAATTGATTTCTCCGGCTGTCTGCAGGATTTCCTTCACGAGGAAGTCGAGATGCCGGATGTCGGCCCGGTAGTCGGGCAAGTAATATCCCAGACTGGCGATAACCCTGCCGTGATGGAAAATCGGAACGGCTATGCTGAGTACATGGTGCTTGTTGGTGCTGATGATATATTCCCGGCCCTTGATGCTTTTAAGTTCTCGGTCAAGGTCTTCTCTGGACTTGATTTCAGGCCAGTCGTCTCCCGGCAGGCCGATCTCTTCGATCACACTGTCGATCTGCTCGGGCGTATAGTGCGCGAGGATCATTCTTCCGGTGACAGCCTTATATACGCTGATGTTGTCGCTGGTGCGTGCTTCGACCTCGTGGTCCCCGAAGGCTGTGTGCAGGAGTGATCTGCGACAACTGCGGATGACAGAGAGGAGTACGTTCTCATTGGTCCTCCGGCTGAGCTCGTCTATGAGTGGGAAGGAGAATTTCAGCAGCGGTTCCTCATCCGTGCTCTCTCCTGCCAGTTCGAAGAGTCTGCGCCCGAGCATGTAGCCCTTGCGCCGGTCCGGCTGGCAGACAAGGTCTAGTTCCACCATGGTCTTGAGGATGTTGGCGCAGGTTCCGCGGTTGAGTGAGAGGCTGTCCGCGATTTCGGAAAGTGAAATCTGCCTACCCTTATTTCTGGCCAGGATGTCTAATATATCGGTGGCCTTTTTTAATACTTGAATTTGCATAGCTGAATTGTTTTACAATGCAAAAATAAAGAAAGTATTTTAATTATATGTTCACCAATGTAAAATTATTTCATACATTTACCACATAATGAAACTTGCACATTTTTTCAAGACAGCCGTCCCTGATATCAAATGGGATCTGTGCCTGCAGATGGGAGTCAAATATGCTGTGGCGAAACTTTCTCCGGAATTGACGGGGAAGGATCCGATTTGGCATTACTCCGTGCTTGAGCAGGCTAAAGAGTCTTTCGCCTCCAGAGGGCTTGAGCTCATCGCACTTGAAGGGGACCAGTTCGACATGACCCGCATCAAGCTTGGCTTGCCTGGGCGCGAAGAGGATGCTGAACACTACCGGGAGATGCTTGCCAACATGGGCAGACTCGGCATCTCGACCCTCTGTTACAATTTCATGCAGACCGGCTGGTTCCGGACGAGGGTGGATATCAAGGAGCGCGGAGGCGCTCTTGTGACCGGATTCGATTCGTGTGAAGCCAATGCTCTTCCTGACAAGGAGTATGCTCCTGTGAGTGCGGAGCAGGTATGGGAAAACTACCGCTGGTTCATCTCACAGGTAATTCCGGCTGCTGAAGAGTCCGGGGTGAGGATGGGGCTTCATCCGGACGATCCGCCTGTCCCCAGCATTCAGGGTGTAGGCCGTTTCTTCACCTGTCCCGAGCATATCGATCTCGCGTTGTCGCTCAGCGACAGCCCGTCCCACTGCCTCACATTCTGCCAAGGGACATATGTGACTATGGGGGCTGATATTCGCGACTGTTTCCACAAGTGGAAGGACCGTGTCGTTTTCGTGCATCTGAGGGATGTATCGGGAACTGCCGGCCATTTTCATGAGACTTTCCACGATGACGGCCCCACTGACATGCCTGCGATGCTGAAGTTCTACGCGGACGAGGGGTTCAACGGAATCTTGCGTTCCGACCATGTGCCTACAATGGCCGGAGAAGACAATGATGACCCGAGCTATTCCATGAACGGCAGTCTCTTCGGTGTGGGATATATCAAGGGTATAATGGACGCGCTCGCAATTAAGGCTGACTGATCTTATGTACGCTTCTCTTCAAACTCTCGACTATGTAGCCGTAGTCGTCTATATAGCTCTGATGGCCGTTGTCGGCCTGCTTTTCGCCTGGATTGTCAAGGATTCAGGCTCATACTTCAAGGGCGGCGGCGCCATTCCATGGACCATGGCCGCCGTTACCAATTTCATGGGTCTGTTCAGCACGTTCGTGTTTGTGGCCTATGCCGGTGTGGCCTATGAATACGGCCTGGTGTCAATCTCCGTGTTCTGGAGTTTCGTCCCGGCCTGCATCATAGGAGGCCTGTTCTTCGCCAAGAGGTGGAGGCGTTCCGGATATACGACTCCAACCGAGTACCTTGAGCTGCGTTACAATTTTCCTGTGAGAGAGATTACAAGTTGGGTGGGTCTTGTGATGCGTTTCCTTGACAACATGGTAAGACTCTACGCCATCGGGATCTTCATCACAGCTGTCACCCCGCTCTCATTGGAATGGTCGATTATCATTTCCGGTGTGATAGTCACACTGTTCAACCTCTTCGGGGGGATGTGGTCGGTGTCAATCATGAGCACCATACAGTTCGTCATAATGATTCTTGTGACTCTTGTGCTGCTGCCACTGTCCCTTCAGGACGCTGGCGGTCTTGGACATATCCAAGAGGTCATGCCGGATCACCTCAAGTGGTTCAACGGGCCGAAAGGGGCCCCGTTCTGGTTCACTGTCTATACGATAATGTCCATCATCAAGAGCAATGAGAACTGGACATTCATTCAGAAATACTACTGTGTCCGGGATGAAAAGTCTGCACAGAAAACGGCTTGGGTCACGGCCCTGCTCTTCCTCGTGTTCACCCCGGTATTTCTCCTTCCGGCTGTGGCCGGCCCGATTATCGTCCCGGGAATCGAAAATCCTGAGATGTCCTATGTGGCAATATCATCCAAACTCCTGCCTGTCGGGATAATGGGTATACTTTTCTCTTCGATGTTCGCGGCCACGATGTCCTCCCTCAATGCGGAATACAACGTGATGTCCGGAGTCGTGACCCACGATATATACAAGCGGCTGTTCAACAAGGACGCCACCGACAAGCAGATGCTGCGCGTCGCGAGGTGGAGCACCCTTATAATCGGTATCGTGATGACAGGCGGCGCCATTCTCATTCAAGGTATCGGGGGGGCCTTCGAGGCCAACAAGCTCTTCACCGGCATACTTGCCATACCGCTCGGAATCCCTCTGATTCTGGGTATAGTGGCCAAGCGTCCGGGCGGAGCTGCGGCTATGCTTACCATCATAGCCGGTGTGTCGTTCGGAACCATCGTCAACCTCATTCCCGCCATTTCCTGGGAACTTGGCACCATGCTGGAGATGATATTCTGTCTTGTGATTTACTTCTTCCCGTACAAGGAGCGGCGTTCGGAGACCAAACAGCGGGAAGTCAGCGAGTTCTTCAAGAAACTTTCCTCTCCGATCCCGGAGGCGGAGAAGCCTGTCATCAGTCCTCAGTACAAGAAGGTTCTCGTCTCTTTGTTCGCATTCTCGTTTGCGGTGGCGGGGTTCTTGTTCTGCGGCTTGAGTATCCCTTCTATTTCAACTCGTGGCGGCCTATACAGTTTCATCGCCGGCGCCTTGTGCCTGGCGGCTGCCGCAGGAATAGTTCTCTTTACACGTAAATTCAACAAAACCAGTAAAATATGATTAAAGACTCTACTAGACTCGAAGACCTGACACAAATGCTTGACCACTTTGAGATAAAGCCACTGGAAATATCCGATGTGGAACTTTGTGACAGGCTTGAGAAACTTTACACCGGAGCCATCAACGATGTGCTCCGCGAACATTGCCTTATGGATCAGGCACTGCCCAACAACATCCTTCCGTTGACTCAGGATATGTGCAAGGCCGGCGTGGCATACACCATCCGCTCTGCTCCTAACCCGACCGTGGGAGGGGAAATGAACATACGTGCACAGATGTTGGATGCGATGCCGGAGCACTGCTGCGTGGTCTGGGATGCCGGTATCGAGAATGAAGCTGCCCATTGGGGCGAGGTGATGACTGCATCCGCGATGGCCCGGAATGCCAGAATGGCCGTAATCAACGGTGGTCTTCGTGACACTCGTCAGGTGCTTGCCCAGAAATTTCCGGTCTTCTACAGATATCATACCTCCAACGGCTCTCTCGGTCGTACGAAGATCACCGAATACAATGTCCCGCTGAGGATCGGCAAGGTATACATCAAGCCGGGAGACTTTATTTTCGGAGACATCGATGGCGTGGTGGTTATCCCGAGAGCGATTGCTTACGAGGTTCTGGTGAGAGCAGAGAGAATAAAAAGCAATGAGCGCGAGATGAGGGGAATGGTTTACGAGGGATTCTCCGCAGTGGAGATGATTAACAATGGCGGTTACTTTTAGTTTATGAATACTGATTTCATAACAGCGGACTTCATGCTTGGCAATGATTTCGGCAGGGAACTATACCACAAATATGCGTCGGGCGCTCCAATCGTGGATTTTCATAATCATCTTGATGTGAATGACATTTTGGAAGACCGCAAGCATAGTAATATAGCGGAATTGTGGGTCTGTGCCGACAAGTACAAGCACCGGGCCATGCGTATCGCCGGAATCAGCGAGAGGCTCATCACAGGGAAAGCCCCGGCGAAAGAGAAGTTCCAGGCATGGTGCGGACTTATGCCGTATACGGTGTTCAACCCTCTTTTCCACTGGTCCTGCCTTGAAATGAAAAACATTTTCGGCATAGACGAGGTTCCTTCGAAGGACAATTGGGAGGAGATATGGGAGGCGTGCAACACGAAACTCTCCACAGACGACTTCTCGACGAACTCTATCCTTCGCCGGATGAATGTCAAGTCTCTCACGACATCCAATGATGCCATGGAAGATGTGAGCGTGCATAGCAGGGCTTCCCGGAAGTCATCAATGTGCGTGGCGCCGTCTCTGAGGGCTGATTCAATAGTTGACTTCAAACTTGCCGGAGCCCCGGACAGCTTGGGCGAGTATCTTGAGCTGGTGAAGAGCAGGCTTGACTCCTTCGCAGGCAATGGCTGCCGTCTTTCTGATCATGCCCTTGACAACGGATTCTTTTATGCCAGGACTTCCCGCCAGGAGGCCGACGGGCTGTACGCCAGACTTACAAATGGAGGTGCGATAGGCAAGACGGAGCTTCTCCGGCTCAAGTCTTTCATGCTGGATTTCCTTGCCCGGGAATATGCTCGGAGAGGTTGGGTGATGCAGTTGCACATAGGGGCGGAGAGATGGACAAGTACTCGTCTTCGCAGAATATCTGGCCCGGCGGGCGGATATGCCGGAATAGGCAACAGCTGCTGCCTTAGAGCCGTGTGCGATTTTCTGGACGGGCTTGATGCGGATGGCCTTATGCCTAAGACGATTCTCTACACCCTCAATCCTTCCGACAACGCGATGCTTGCCACACTGACCGGTTCGTTCTCCGAGTCAGGCGTGCAGAAGCTCCAGTTCGGTCCGGCCTGGTGGTACAATGATCATGAGTGCGGTATCCGTGACAACCTCGATGCTCTTGGTTCATATTCGCTGATGTCCATGTCATTGGGGATGACTACGGATTCGAGGACGATTCTATCTTTTTCGCGTCATGACTACTTCAGGAGGATTCTTTGCGATTACATTGGAAATAGGGTTGAGAGGGGCGGACTCCCGGCCGATATGGAGTTCCTCGGAGGGGTTGTCACAGGCATATCATACAAGAATGCAGACAAATGGATATATGGAAATGAATAAAGGAAAAGTGGCTGTGGTGACCGGTGCGGGCGGAGTCCTGTGCGGTCCGATAGTTTGTGATCTTGCCCGGCAGGGCTACAAACTTGTCTTGATAGGAAGGACTCTTGACAAATTGGAGTCAAGAGCCGCCAAGGTCCGTGAGGAAGGGGGTGAGTGCATGTGCATCGCCGCCGATGTGACCGATGAGGCTGAGATTAAAGCGGCATGTGACAAGGTCAATGCCGCCTACGGCAAGGTTTCCGTTCTGATAAATGGGGCGGGAGGCAATCAGATGGATGTGATTGCAAATGTCAACGAGTTCTCTCCGGAAGAGCTTGAGCAGGGACATCAGTTCCGCGGATTCTTTGACTTGAAGATGGACAGGTTCCTGGATGTGGTCAATGTCAACATCATGGGTACTGTCATCCCGTGTCAGGTCTTCGCACGCGATATGGCCGAAGCCGGAGGCGGGGCGATAGTCAATTTCGCTTCGATGAATACCTACCGTCCTCTGTCCAGAGTGCCGGCTTATGCCTTGTCCAAGGCTGCGGTGTCCAATTTCACTCAGTGGCTGGCTGCATACCTCGCTCCGGCAGGTATCAGGGTTAACGCAGTCGCTCCCGGTTTCTTCATCAACGACAGGAGCAAGAAACTGATGTATAAAGAGGACGGCACTCCAACGGCACGTGCCGAGCATATCATGTACAACACTCCCATGCATCGCTGGGGGCGGGCCGAAGAACTGCTCGGTTGCGTGAACTGGCTGATAGATGATGAGAAAGCCTCGTTCGTGACCGGAATCACCGTACCGGTTGACGGCGGGTTCCTGAGCAGTCCAGGCCTTTAAATCAGGCTGTACCATGTAAAAGAACTCCTGCCTTGGCACATGGGTGTGCGTAGGCAGGAGTTCTTTTATAACTAAGGCATTTAAGCGTCAGGCCATCGCAACGAGTATCATTACCTGGGCTATCAGCACCCTCATGAACATGGAGAGCGGATAGACCGTGGCGTAGTTGAGCGACACGTACTGGCTGCCGTAGGCGTTCTGGGCGAACGCGAGGACAGGCGGATTGGTGGTGCCGCCGGCGATGAGGCCGCAGAGCTGGTAGAAGTTGAGCTTGCAGACGAAGCGCCCGATCAGCGCGATGACCACGATAGGGATGATTGTGATGAGGGCTCCATAGAGTATCCACCACCAGCCTCCAGCCGTGAGGGACGAGACGAAAGTGCGTCCGGCACCGAGTCCCACCGCCGCGAGGAAGAAGGAGATTCCGATCTCCCTGATCATCATGTTGGCGCTCAGCGTAGTGTAGGTCGTGATATGGAATCGTGGACCGAGGTGGCTGATGATGATGGCCACGATGAGCGGGCCTCCGGCCAGTCCGAGTTTGATAGGCTGGGGGATTCCGGGCACGGCGATAGGCACGCAGCCGAGCACGACGCCGAGCGCGATTCCCAGGAAGATTGGGAAGAGGTTCGGCTTCTCAAGCGCCGAGGCCTTGTTGCCCACGAGTTTGGCGAGGGCGTCGATGCCCTCCTTGTCTCCCACCACCTGGAGATAGTCTCCGACCTGGACCCGGAGGTCCGGCGCTGCCACGAGCTCGACACCTGAACGTGCGACTCTGGTGACGGTGACGGCGTATTTGCCCTTGAAGAGAATCTCGCTGAGCTTCTTGCCTGTGAGGGAGGAGTTGGTGATCCCGAGTCTCTTGACGCTCGGAACGCCCTTCTTGCTTTTGAACTTGATCCAGTCGTCCAGATGCATAGGAATCTCCGCTCCGAAGACGATGCGGATCTTGTCCACGCATTTCTGTGTCGTCACGATCAGCACCTTGTCGCCTTCGTGCAGGACTGCGTCGTCTTCAGGGACGAATTCCTCGCCGTCACGCATTATCCTTGAGACGACCATCTCGTTCTTGAGATCCTCGGTGATCACATCCTTGAGGCTCTTGCCGATGATGGCCGGATTGGTGACCTCGCAGTGCATGCGCCTTGCCGTCTCGGCCGCGCTGCTCTGGGACTCTATGGCCTTGGTCTCCTCTTCGAGGTTGACTCTGAACACGGCCTTGAATATGATGAGCAGGGCGAGTACGCCCAGAACTCCCATCGGGTAGGCTACTGCGTAGGCTGAAGCCAGCCTTGATGCGTCAGTGCCGGATCCTCCCGAATCGAGGAGAGTCTGCTGCGCTGCACCGAGGCCTGGGGTGTTGGTCACGGCTCCGGACATCACTCCGACCATCGTCTGGAGGCTCTCGCCGCTGACCAGATGGATGCCGAACGCCGTCAGCGCGGCCATGAGCACGAGCCCTACTGCCAGCAGGTTAAGCTTGACGCCGCCGTTCTTGAAGGAAGAGAGGAATCCCGGGCCGACCTGGAGACCTATCGAGTAGACGAAGAGTATCAGGCCGAAGTCCTTCATGAAAGAGAGAACCCTGGCATTCGGGACGAAGCCGAAATGCCCCATCACGATGCCGACGAAAAGTATCCAGGTCGAGCCTATGGTTATGCCCTTGAAGTTGAACTTCGCGAGGCAGAGCCCGACGGTGATGGCTATCGCGAAAAGAAGTATCGAGTATGCTGTCCCGCTGATTACCATACGAAGTCGAATTTCACATCTACAGGGATGCCCTCGAGCATCATGTTGAATGCGTCGGCCTTCAGGTCGTCATCGATGTTGCCGTATTGGGCTGTGAACTGCTTGGCGGCAGCGAAATCTCCGCGGCCCTGGAGTTCAAGCGTCTCTGAAACGAGGGATGAGATGCCCTTGTGGAAAGCGTCGTAGTCGATGTAATAGCATCCGTCCTGATGGCGAGAGAAGGCGCCGGCCTGTTTGAGATAGTTGTAGCAGATGACATTAGCCTTGCCGACCACTCCCTCTGTGCCGAATCTGGCTGAGCGCAGAAGGGCGGTGAGGAATGTGGCGTAGCCGTCCTCCTTGGTGACGATCTCGTTGGTCTCGAAATTGCCGAGCACATCTGATGCGAGGTATGCTCCGAGCGCGAGGGCCTTGGTCTCCTCGATCACGTCAGCCTGGCTGTCCAGAGCCTCGTCAACGGTGCGGCCGTCAAGGGTCTGCTTGACTCCGAGGGCGTGCGCCACCTCACGGAAGGCCACATTCCAGAAGAACGCCTTGTCGTTGATGTGCTCGCGGTCCCTGTCGCTGATGACAAGGTCGGCCGTAGGGATGAGTATGCTGTTGAACTTGGCGGATATCACATTCTGCATGAGTATGGTGCGTGTGCCTTTCTCTGCCTGCACCTTCGTGTCGAACGGAAGGTTGATGGCTATGTCCTTGACGGCGCAGTTGGATGCTCCGGCGTAGTAGAGGGCGTCGCAGACATAGATGGTGGACGCCGTGCCAGGTTTGAAGGACTTGAGTTCCTCGCGGCATGGGAGGTTCTGCTGGAATGCCGGCAGCTGCTCGCTGAACTTGGCTATCTGTGCTGTGCGGGTGAGGTTTTTAAGCATCACGAAAGCGCCGAAGGAGCGCTTGATTCCGTGGAGTTCGTCGTCGCGGCTCTCGTTGGGGCCGAGTACGAGATCCATCTTGCTGTCGTCCGTGTCAAGCCATTTCAGCGCGCTCTGCTCGTAGGAGTCGGTCTTCAGGTCTTCGGCCTTGGCGAGCAGGTATTCCCGCACGCTCGGCACGATGGTGAGGTCGGCTGCCGCCGTGAGGTAGTTGGCGATCTTGTCGATGTTCTCCTTATAGGCGTCGTGGTACCACTCAGTGGTGAGCTTGCCTTCGGAGTCCCTGCGGATGAGGGTGTAAGGGCTGTATTTTGCCGGGTCGTCGAATGCTTCCCATTCGGCCTGGGTCATGTCCGCCGGGTAGAAGCACTTGCCGGCCGGGATCTCCGCTTGATAGCCTTCTATGAAGCTATTGCCGGTGATCCTGTCCCATGGGCCGTAGTTGATGTCTGCGTATTCTTTGATCTTCGGGGATGTGATTGCGCTGTCGAGAGCCTGCTTGTCACCGAACACCTGCTTCCAGTAGATCTTGTCCGCCTCCATGGCGGCGAAACGATAGAGGTTGAGAACCTCCTTGCCGTAGATGGAAATGGCGTTGGTGTAAGCCGAATTCTCGGGGCCGATTTTCACTGTCTCATACTTGGCGAAGTTGACGTCATCCTTCTTGTTCCCGCTGCAGGATGAGAGCAGGGCAACCGCAAGGGCTGCTGCTATGAACATCTTTTTCATAAAAAATACATTACTGCTTTTTAACGCGCAAAGATACTTAGTTTGTACCTTATTCCCAAATCAAAAACTTTTATTATTTTTGTCCGCAATGATGCGGTCCTTATCTTTCCGGGCGCTTCCCGCCTTGTTTCTGATCGTGGTTTCCTGTGGTTCACCAGTCATGACTCCGGGGGACCGTTTTGCGCAGGCGGACCTCGCCGGAGAGCTGGCCGCATCCATGATGACTTCCAGACCGGATTCGGCTTTCGCCATCCTTCGCGATGCGCGGGCTTCGGCGACGGACAGCACAGTCATATATTATATAGACGCGCTCTCCTCCAAGTTCCATTACCTGATGTATGAGGACGATTCATGCAAGGCTCTGACCTCCGCCGTGTCGGCGTGGTTCTCGCGGCAGAGTAATCCGGACCCCGACATGTGCTTCGTCAACGGACTGAGCAACAATGTCCGCGGGGTCTGCTTCCAGGCGGAGAACGCCCAAGATGAGGCGGAAGCATGCTTCAGGGATGCCGCCGCCAGCCTTGAGCGGAGCGGGAGAGGGAAGTGGCTGCCGGACATCTATGTGAACCTCAGCAATGTCCTCCTCCATAAGGGAGACTTCGCCTCCGCGGCCTACGAGGCGTCACAGGCCCTGCAATGCGCCGACTCTCTGGGGCTTGACGCTTCCAAGCACTCGATCAATGTGGCTCTTGCCGAGATTTATGCGCGCATGGCCAACTACGACAAGGCCGGATGGTATTTCGACGCGGCCAGCGAGAAGTATCCGCCGTCGTCGGACTACGAGACATTCTACTTCTACAACGCCCTCTGCAACTTCTACTATCTCCAGGATGATTACGCCAAGGCCCTTGACGCCGCCAGGAAGGCTTACACCGCCGTGCACAAGACCGGGCAGAGGCCGTCAGAGGCGATAGCCGAGGCCAATCTCGGCGACATCTTCATCCGCATGGACAGGCTGGACTCCGCGAAGATATGGCTGGACAGGGCCGCCACGTATTTCCGGCAGCCGGGCGCAGATGACGCCGCACTCTTCTATCTGAACGGGCTGTATGCTTCGCTATATCTCCAGAATGGCGACGTGGTGACGGCGAGGCGTTATCTGTCGATGCCTTACGATGAGAGAAGGGTCGGTCCGAATTATCTGTATGAGCACTACAAAAGAATGTCCGAGTACTTCCGCCGCAGCGGGGACTGGCGGCGCGCCCTGTACTACTCGGACAAGGAGAGGGAGTACGATGACTCTCTGCGCAATCTGAAGCATCTCAACAATGTGGCGGAAATGTCTGCCAGATACACCCGGGACACGACGCTCATGCATCAGAGGGCCGAGCTTCTGGACAACCGTGCGACGATACGCTCACAGCGACTTACAATAACGGTGATCGCCCTGATGCTGGCTCTTTCCGTCTGCGCCTTCATCGCCATACACACCTTGTTGCGCCGCCGCAGGGAACTCCAGAGGCAGAAGGAGATGCGTCTCATCGGAGAACTCCGCCTGCAGGCCGCGCGCAAGCTGCTCTCGCCGCATCTGCTCTTCAATGCCCTCAACGCCGTGGCCCCGAAGGACTCGTCCGTCTCGGAACATCTTGTCAATATCGCCCGTTTCAGCGTGCTGATGCTGGACAAGAACACCATACCGCTCAGCGACGAACTGCTGATGAGCCGCGAGTATGCCTGTCTCCGCAGGACTATGCATCCTGATGACCCTGAAGTCCTCTGGGATGTGGACCCGTCGGTGGATCAGGGTGCTCCGGTGCCTACTCTCTGCATCCAGACCCATGTCGAGAACGCCCTCAAATATGCTTGCGCATCGCGGATTGTGGTCCGTGTGTCCAGAACCCGGGACGCTCTGGAGATTTCCGTCAAGGACGACGGAGCCGGGTATCTCAATACGCAGTCCATGCCGGGGCAGGGGACGGCATGGGGCATACAGACCATGTCAAGGACCATCGCCGTCCTCAACGAGACCCGCAGGAACAAGATGAAATACGATATCCTCAGCGAGGCCGGCAAGTCCGGAACTGAGGTCAGAATAATCATTCCGGATGAAGATCAGGACAGTAATAATAGATGACGGGCACCATAATATAGACTGCCTCATCCGCGACCTCGCGACCTGGCCGCAGGTGGAGGTGATAGGTGCGGAGACTTCGCCGGAGGCGGGGCAGAAGCTTGTCCTTCGGGAGAAGCCGGACGTGCTCTTCCTGGACATGATGATGCCGGGCAAGAGCGGGCTCCAGCTGCTCGAGGACATCTGCGGGCAGGCGCCTGACGGGATGCGCATAGTGTTCTACACGGCCTATAGCGGCTTCATGCTGGACGCGATACGCAACTCGGCGTTTGACTTCCTGTTGAAGCCTTATACCAGAGAGGAACTTTCTGTGGTGGTGAACCGCATACTCGCTGATTTCAGTTCCGCCGCGCCGGCTAAGGAAAGCCCGAGGGAGTCGTTCTCGCGGCTTTTCGACGGAGGGGAGCGTTTCGCCGTGCTGACTACGACCGGCGTCGCGCTGATCGGCGTCGAGGAGGCTGTGTGCTTCCGTTTCTCCAAGGACGGCGGACGGTGGGCCGTGACCACTTCCAAGCGCTGCGAATATGAGATGAAGGCGCGCACCGGGGCCTCTGACATCCTCGCGCTGTCGGACAAATATGTCCAGACTTCCAAGGACTGCATCATCAATTCGTCATACTTGTCGTCGATAGACAACAGCACGATGCGCTGCCGGCTCCGTCCTCCATACAACGATATGGAGATCTATGCCTCACGCCGACATTTCTCAAAACTCAGGAGCCTGATCCAGACTATATGATCTGCTCTTCCGGAATCTGGGGGAGCTGGGCCGCCGCTGTGGTGAGCCTGGTCCTCATCCACCTGTCTCCGCGGATTCTGAAGGCGAATATCATGCCCTTGACGCTCAGTTCCACCGCCATCGCGATCCAGTAGCCCCTCAGGCCGAGGTGCGGGATCAGGACGAGAGCCAGGCCGAGACGTATAATCCACATGCTGAGCAGGTTGATGGCTGAAGGCACGAGCGTGTCTCCGGCGCCGACGCAGCAGCCGTATGCCACGATGCTTACCCCGTAGAGCAGTTCCGCCCAGGCCTCTATCCTCAGGCACGAGGCTCCGAGCGCGATCACTTCCGGATCCCGGCTCATCAGCCCCATGATCTGCGGGGCGAACGCCCACATGAGGATGGCCAGGAAGGTCATCATCGACGCTCCCGTAGCTATCGTCACCTTCGCGAAACTCCGTGCCATGTCTTTGCGCCTTGCGCCCAGGCTCTGTCCGATGAGGGTGGTGGCGGCGTCCTGCATGCCGTATCCGGGCAGGTAGCAGAAGCCTTCCGCGATGATGGCGAACGAGTTGGCCGCTATCGCAACGGTGCCGAGCGGGGCCACGATGACAGTGGCGGCGACATAGGCGCCGCGGGTCACCACATTCTGAAGCCAGAGAGGCCAGGATATGTCAAATGCCCGCCCGTATATCTTTCCGGCCTCCTCCCTGCTGGTGCCGCAGTCCCGCCCCTTCTGCCTCAGTTCCTCGGAGCGGGTGAAGATGTAGGTCAGCAGGAACGCCCCGGCGCACAGTGTCGCGAGGCCTGTGCCTATCGCCGCGCCCATCACTCCGAGATCCAGCACGAAGATGAATATGTAGTTGAACAGCACGTCCAGCAGGCACATGGCCATGCTGGTGATGCTCGGTATTTTCATGTTGCCGCTGGCTATAAGGGAGGCCTGGCAGAATATGGCGATCTGGAATGTGGGAAGGAAGAGGGAATACACGCGGAAGTAGTCCGAGGCGTCGCTGCGGATTCCGCTTTCGCCGCCGAGCCATCCCGGAAGCGCGCCGCTGACGGCGAGGCCGATCAGGGCGAGGGCTATGCTGGCCATGCTGACGGTGGCGAGCCCGCGGTGGAATATCTTTCTCGCCCCGGCGAAGTCCCTCGCTCCGCAACGGTGGGCGATCTGCACGCTGAAGCCGGAGTTGTTGGCGTAGCAGAATCCTCCAAGAATCCATGTGGAGGTGCTGACCAGTCCCACGGCTGCGGCCTGCGCGGAGCCGAGGCGGCCCACCATCGCCGCGTCTATGTAGCTCATCAGGCACATTGACAGCTGGGCGAGTATGGCCGGGAGGGCGAGCAGCAGAGTCAGTTTCAGCTGGTCCGCGCCTCCCATGGGGCTTCCTCCCCTGAGGCGGGCGAGCAGTATGTCTTTAGAAGATGATGCCATCGTGTCGCGCAAAATTCCTGCAAAGATAGTATTTTTTGCGACTCCCCCGGGTGCGGATTCTCCAACTGACGGAGGGTCAGCGCTTGTGGATAACTATGTTGATAACTTTTCCCGGAACTTCGTCCGGCGGGTTGACAAATTGGTCTGATTTTGACTAATTTTGTCTTCCCACAAGCTTAAAATTTAAAAACCGGAATTATGGATGTACGTAAAACCAATGGCTCAATCGAAGAGTTCGACAAGGCTAAACTTGCGAGAGGAATCCACCAGGCATACAAGTCAGCCAAAGAGTACTGCGATGATGCCATAGTGGTATCCATCATAAACAATCTCTATGTCTACGAGGGCATCACGAGCGCAGAAATCCGCCGTCAGGTGGAGGAGTCGCTCATGTCCATCAACAAGAAAGTGGCCCTGGCCTACATCGAGAAGTTCGACGCGGACGTGGACCTGCGCCGCAAGCGTGACTTCATCAAGGACTACATCGCCGCCTCCAACGCGGCCACAGGTTCCAAGTTCGACTCCAACGCCAATGTCACCAGGAAGAACATCGTGACCCTCGGCAACGAACTCTACAAGGAGAACAACATCAAGCAGAATCGCTATATCATGTGCGACAAGATAAAGACCCTCTACGGGCGGGCCCTCGCGGACCAGTACCTCAAGGATCTCAACTCGCACATCCTCTACAAGCACGACGAGAGCGGCACCCCTGGCTTCCCTTACTGCGTGGCCATATCGATGTACCCGTTCCTGGTGAGCGGCCTGCGCGAGCTGGGCGGAGTGTCCATCGCCCCGACCGACCTCAAGTCGTTCTGCGGAGAGTTCATCAACCTCGTCTACTCCGTCTCCTCGCAGTTCATGGGCGCCGTGGCCACGCCTGAATTCCTGATGTATCTTGACTACTTCATCCGCAAGGATTACGGTGAGGACTACATCTCCCGCCTGGACGAAGTCGTGGAGTTCAACGTCAAGCAGCGCACCCTTGTCAAGGTGATCGACAACTACTTCCAGCAGGTCGTGCATTCGATGAACATGCCTGCCGGCAACAGGGGCTACCAGACCGTGTTCTGGAACATCAGCTACTTCGACCGCAACTATTTCCAGGGCGTGTTCGGGGATTTCCGCTTCCCTGACGGCAGCGCCCCGAAGTGGGAGACTCTCGACTGGCTGCAGAGGCACTTCATGAACTGGTTCAACGAGGAGCGCAGCCGCTACATCCTCACCTTCCCTGTGGAGACCATGGCGCTGCTGACCGACGGCGGGGACGACTATCTCGACAAGGACTACGCCGACTTCACCGCGGAGATGTGGGCCAAGGGCCACAGCTTCTTCTGCTATATCTCCAACAGTCCGGACTCCCTCTCCAGCTGCTGCCGCCTGCGCAACAGCCTCAAGGACCTCGAAGACAAGGAGGACAGCGCCCACAACCACACGACCCACCAGTACTCGATGGGCACGGCTTCCGTCGCCACCGGTTCCAAGTCCGTGATGACCATCAATCTCAACCGTCTCATCCAGGACTCCGTGCGCCGCTACTTCCTGGAGCGCAGGGGAGTGACACTCCCTGCCGGCAAGCCGCTTGACCCGCTGTCCAATTTCTACGACAAAGACGACCTCTATACCAACTACATAGACAAGGACCTCACGGAGATGACGGAGCGTGTGCACAAGTATCAGATAGCCTTCAACGAAATCATCAAGGACTTCCTGAAGGCCGACATGCTCGATGTCTACAAGGCCGGCTTCATCGACATGAAGAAGCAGTACCTCACTGTGGGCGTGAACGGTCTCACTGAGGCGGCCGAGTTCCTCGGACTCAAGATCTCCCCTAATCCGGAGTACGGCGACTTCGTCAACAGCGTGCTTGAGACGATCAACATCTCCAACCGCAGGGACCGCACCCCTGAGGCCATGTTCAACACCGAGTTCGTCCCGGCCGAGAACCTCGCCGCCAAGAACTACAAGTGGGACAGCAAGGACGGCTACTTCGTGTCCGGCAAGCACAATCTCTACAGCTCCTACTTCTACAACCCGGAGGATGTCGAGGTGTCCATGATCGACAAGTTCAAGCTGCACGGCGAGGACTTCGTCAAGTATCTTGACGGCGGCTCCGCCCTGCACATGAACCTCGCGGAGCACCTCTCCAAGGAGCAGTACAGGCGTCTTCTGAACGTCGCTGCCCACTACGGCACCAACTACTTCACCTTCAATGTACGCAACACGGTCTGCAACGACTGCGGCTACATCAGCAAGGATACGCTGACCAAGTGCCCTAAGTGCGGCAGCACCAACATCGACTACCTCACCAGAGTCATCGGCTATCTCAAGAGGGTGTCCTCATTTGCCGAGCCACGTCAGGAGGAGGCTCACAAGAGGTTCTACAACCCTGCCAAAGATGATTAAATACCTGCCCGGACTTACCGACGTGGTCCTGGAAGAAATACCTGACAGAGTGACCCTGGCAGTCGAGATAACGAACTGCCAGGGTTCTTGTCCGGGATGCCACTCCCCGTTTCTTCGTCAGGATATAGGGGAGGAGCTCACCGAGGCGGCCCTCGACAAGATGATAGAGGACAATTTCGGCGTCAACTGCCTGCTCTTCCTGGGAGAGGGCAACGACACCGGAGCTCTCCTGCGCCTCGCCGCCCATCTGCGCCGGCGCTGGCCTGAGCTTGAGACCGCCCTGTATTCGGGCCGGCATGACGTGGAGGAGGAACTGAAATCCGCTTTCGATTATGTCAAGGTAGGGCCGTACATCGAGGCTCTTGGCCCGCTCAACGAGAAGACCACCAACCAGAGGTTGTACCGCCGTGGTGAGGACATCACCCCGCGCTTCTGGAGAAAGAAATAATTACCGCATATGACCAAGTTATCAGCCCTGGCCGCTCTTGCCGTCCTTGCCGTGTCCTGCGGCGGCGTCAAGATCGACCGTTTCGCCCTTGTGGAGCGCAACAATCCGCACATCACTTCCATAGACACCCTGGCATCCCTGTCGGTGGGCAACGGCCGTTTCGCCTTCACCGCTGATGTGACAGGTCTTCAGACTTTCCAGACCCTCTACTCCAAGGGTGTGCCGCTCGGCACGCAGTCACAGTGGGGCTGGCATTCTTTTGACAATCCGCAGGGGCTCCGCTTCGAGGAGACCCTCAGGTCCTACGATTTCGGGCGCGGGCACGAGGAGCTCTATGCCTGCCAGCTCAAGGAAGGCCGCGGAAAGGCCGCATCAGACTGGTACAGGGTCAACCCTCACCGCCTGCATCTCGGGGTCATAGGTTTCCAGGGACTTGAGCCGTCTGAACTCAGCAAGATAGACCAGACTCTCGATATGTGGGACGGGGTCATCCGTTCGTCCTTCTGCGTCAGGGGAGAAGATGTGGACGTGCTGACCTCCTGCGATCCGTCCTACGACAAGGTGGCCGTGTCCATCAGCAGCCGGACGCGCATCCCCGTGTCTTTCCGCTTCCCGTATCCGACCGGGGGCCATTCGGATGATGCCTGCGACTGGAGCCGGGATGAGCTGCACGACACCGCCGTCGACCAGGAGGAAGACGGGATGGTGATACTCCGCCATACCATAGGTGCCACGGTATATTATATAAAGATATGTTACGACAACGCCGTCTTCTCGAGGGCGGGCCGCAATTCGCTGCTGCTCACGCCGGACGCGGACGACTGGAGCTTCACGGCGGAGTTCAGCCAGCCTCGCCCCTCGGCAGAGCGTTCCGGCGGGGCCGCATTCTCCCGCGAGGCTTCATCCAGATACTGGAACTCCTATTGGGAGGACGGTGCGGTGGTGGATTTCAGCGCCTGCACCGACCGCCGTGCGGCCGAGCTTGAGCGCCGCGTGGTGCTGAGCCAGTATCTTCTCGCCATCCAGTGTTGCGGCGACGTCCCTCCGCAGGAGACGGGCCTTACATATAATTCATGGTTCGGCAAGCACCACATGGAGATGATATGGTGGCATCAGGCGCATTTTCCTCTGTGGGGACACGGTGACCTGCTCGGCAGGACCCTTCCGTGGTACGGGAAAGTGGAGCCGGTGGCGCGCGGCATCGCTGAGCGCCAGGGCTTCAAGGGCGTCCGCTGGATGAAGATGACCGACCCGTCCGGTCTGGAGGCTCCGTCCAACACCGGCTCCTTCCTCATATGGCAGCAGCCTCACCTGATTTACCTTGCGGAACTCCTCTATCGCGCCGAGCCTTCCCGCGAGATTCTCGACAAATACGGCTCTCTCGTCGACGAGACGGCTGAATTCATGGCGGACTTCGCGAGCTATGACGCTGAGAATGACCGTTATGTGCTCAGAGGCTGTATCGCCGCACAGGAGACTCTCCGGGCAGACAAGACCGTCAACCCTCCTTTTGAACTGTCATATTGGCACTTCGGCTTGAGCACGGCCCAGCTCTGGAGAGAGCGCCGCGGGCTGGAGAGGAACAGTGAGTGGGACACGATAATCTCGAAACTCTCCGCCCTCGCCTCCAGGGACGGCCTTTACCTTGCCGCGGAGAGCGAGCCTGACACATATTCGGATATACGTATGTACTCTGACCACATGGCGGTGCTCGCCGCAGTCGGTGTGCTGCCCCAGACTTCCCAGGCGGATACCGGGATCATGAAGAACACTCTCGACTGGGTGTGTGACAACTGGAACTGGGACAAGACCTGGGGATGGGACTATCCGACCACCTGCATGAACGCCGTCCGGATGGGAGAGCCCGAGAAGGCGGTCGACGCCCTGCTGATGGACAACAGGACCAATACATATCTCCCGAACGGGCACAATTATCAGGATGCTCGCCTGCGCTGCTATCTCCCGGGCAACGGAGGACTTCTCACAGCCGTGGCCCTGATGTGCGCCGGATGGGACGGGTGCACTGAGACGAACCCTGGATTCCCTAAAGACGGCAAGTGGAATGTTCGCTGGGAGGGGCTGGGGAGGCTTCCTTAGTTTTTCGTTAATTTTTCCGCAGCTGTTTGCTATTTTCCGAAATTCTTCGTTTATTTGGTATGAAATGTATTAACCGCTAAAGTAGGAACTCAAAACAGTGTATTGCTATATGAGAAGATTTCATTTTGTCGTGAAAGGAGGACTGGGTCTTTCTTTCGCTGCCGCGCTTCTGGCGACGGCCTCCTGTGAGAAACCCCTCAAGGATCTTTCTCTCGATTTCGTCATGACCGAAACTGCCGTCATCAGGCAGGGCGAGACTCTCCAGCTCCCGTTCTCCGTAGGAGAGGCCGGGTCCGCGGCCCTCGAAGTGAAGGCCGTATCTGACAATTCGGATTATGTCGCCGCTGTGGAGATGTCCGAGACCGACGCCGCGTCCGGTGTGCTCAAGCTCACCGCTCCAAAATACATCCTCGCCCCTGCTACCGTCAATGTCGAGGTCAGCGCCGCGGATGAGGCCAATTCCCGTACCGTCAAGAAGAGTGTGGCCGTGTCAGCGGAGATGGCAGCCGGTTTCCAGGAGCTGTCCGCCGCGGCCAATACATATATTGTGAAGCCTGGCGCATTCGTCAAGTTCCCGGCAGCCAACCTTTCCGGCAAGGTGGAATTCGCTTCCGCATCCCTGCTCTGGCAGGACAAGAAGGGCATGGTGGCCGATGTCATCGCTGATCCGGCCTCCGGTTCCATCTATGTGGCTCTCAGCCCTGAGCTCAGCGGCAACGCAGTAGTCGCAGCATCAGCCGCAGACAAGAAGGTGGTATGGAGCTGGACTCTCTGGGTGGCCGACTACGATCCGGCCGCCAAGACTATGGACTACACCGACAAGACCTCAGGCGTGAGCTTCAGCTTCATGGACCGTTATCTCGGCGCCGTTTCTGCCGAGCCTGGTACTGACGCTGTCAGCGGCAACTTCTACCAGTGGGGCCGCAAGGACGCCTTCCCTGGATCAACTCTGGCGGCTTCCCTCAAGGAAGTGTATGATATTGAGGGCAATGCCGTGTCTTATACTGTGGAGGCCTGCGCCGCCGAGAACAACATCCCTAACGGTGTCGCCAATCCTTTCGTGTGGTATTCCGGCGTGAGAGGCGGCAACTGGGGCTGGCTTTCCAACACCAGGACCTTCCCTCAGACTGATGAGGTTGTGGATCTGTGGGGCGGCAAGTCAGGCAAGAAGTCCGTATATGACCCGTGCCCTGACGGGTGGCAGGTACCTGCCATCGAGGCGTTCTCATTCTATGCCGATGCTGATGTCGAGAAGACGAAGTGCTTCGCTGTCGAGGGCTCAACTGCCAACAAGGATCTCCTCGGCCGCTATGTGAAGGTGGGTTCAGACAAGTTCTTCTTCCCTGCACAGGGTGAGATTCCTCACGGAGGCAATTATACCAGTGGCGCAGGATCCAACTGGCCTTGCGCGAAAGCATGGTCCGCCACCGCTGATCCGGCCAACTGCAGGGCGTACGCCACTGCCGTCAGCCCTTCTTCGACTGGAGCCAAGGGTGGGCTCGGCTTCGGATACGGCACGCCTGTCCGCTGCGTGAAAGTGAAGTAGTAGTATTAATCGCTAATAAAACATTTTTCAGATGACGAAGACTTTGTCAAAGGCTATTGCCGCCTTTTCTCTCGGCGCGCTCGTGCTTCTGGCCGGAGCTTGCCAGAAAGAAGCCGAAAAACCTCAGCTCGGCTCGTTGAAAGCCGCTTTCGGTTCCGATGAATACAGCGTGGAGCCTGGAGGCACCATCTCTCTTGCCTTCGTGGTCTCAGGCCACGAGAACGCCGATGTGGCTGTGAGCGCCGAGGCTTCCTCCGACCGCGCCAGCGTCGAGGTCAAGAACCCTCTCATGTATCAGGGGGAGGTGCTGTTCACTGCTCCGGCCGTGTCTGCCGGCGAGACCGTGACTGTGACCCTCACCGCTGTCGATGAGGCCAACTCCAGGAAAGTTGAGGTTACCACCGCGGTAAAGGTCGGCGCCTCCGAGGCCCTTGAGATAGCTTTCTCTTCTGAATACAAGTCTGCCGTCCTGGCGGTTCATTCGCGATTCCTTTCGCCATCAAGGGTGTAGGCCTCGCCAAGATATCCTCTCCGCAGCTTGCGGTCACTCCTTCTTCATGGGGCGGCAAATGTGAACTCGCCTCGGACGGACTCTCCGGCAAGATTGTCCTCACCGCTCCTTCCGCCCTCACCGAATCCGTGAAGGTTGAACTCAGCGTCAAGGACGACTACAGCCGCGAGGCCAAAGCCACCCTCGACATAGCCATCGCTGCGGTGACCGAGACGGCAGGTGCCTCCAACAGTTATATTGTCAAGCCTGGTTCCACGCTGACCATCAAGGCCGTGGAAGGCAATTCCGCAGACAAGGTGGACTTCGACAACGCCAAGCTTCTCTGGCAGACAGAGCGCGGGATGGTCAAATCCGTCTCTGCTGCTCCGGGAGAGGGCGCCCTTGTTGTGTCTCTCAATCCTGGGCTGAGCGGCAATGCCGTGGTGGCCGCCCTCAAGGACGGTGTCATCGTGTGGAGCTGGCATCTCTGGGTATGCGACTACGATCCGGATGCGGATCCGTTTGTTTGGAAGAGCGCGGCCGGCAATACTTTTACATTCATGGACCGCAACCTCGGCGCCATGAGCAGCGAGAAATATTCGGACAAGGCTCTCGGCTACATGTATCAGTACGGCCGCAAGGATCCGTTCGTCTGCGCTGACGGCGTGCATTCATCCGCCCTCATCAAGATGTATGATATGGATGGCAATCAGGTGTATGATGACGCGAAGGAGCGTCCGGTCTACGATGACAGGACCAGTACCAACCTCCAGCTTGCCATCAACAATCCGATGACATTCTACAGCGCCCCTCAAAGCGCATGGCCTGTTGTCGACTGGCTTACGGACAAGGCTGACCTTCAGGGCAATGACCTCTGGGGCGGCAAGTCCCACATCAAGACCAAGTATGATCCGTGCCCTGAGGGATGGATGGTACCTGAGACCGGCGAGGCATGGGGCTTCCGTAAGGAATACAGCAAGGCGGGCGGTCTTACCACCGACGGCAAGTATGATCCGTCTTACCCTTGGTATATCGAGTATGATGACGCGTATTGCATCGGCTTCCGTTACAAGCAGGCTGACGGCAAGGAGTACTGGTTCCCGTTCAACGGAGACCGTAATCCGAACACCGGAGTGTTTGAACGTGTAGACAGCGGCGCAAGTATATGGACTTCTACCGCTTCCAATACTACCATGACTATGCAGGTGTTCGCTTGGGGCAACCCCGCTGCCGAGAGTTATCTTAACCGTTCTTATGGCGCGGCTATCCGTTGCATAAAAGTCAAATAATGAGAAGAGGAATCGTTCTCTCCCTCATCCTTTCTGCAGTCACGACTCTTGCTCTCCGGGCCCAGGTCCGCGAGGTGTCAGGGGTCGTGACTGACAGTTCTAATTCGGAGACCCTGATCGGAGCCACAGTAGTGGTGGAGGGGAGCGGCGTGTCGGCTATCACCGATTTCGACGGCCGCTATCTGATCAAGGCCCAGCCTGGCGACAGGCTCAGCTTCTCCTGTCTCGGGATGATTCCCAAGACGGTGACTCTGGGAGATGTCACTGTGCTCAACGTGGCGCTGGACGTCAACAGGGATCTGCTGGAGGAAGTCATAGTAGTGGCCTACGGCACCACCAAGAAGGAGTCTTTCACGGGCTCCGCCGAAGTGGTCAAGGCTGACAAGTTCAAGGACCGTGCTGTAACTGACGTCTCCAAGATGCTGGACGGTCAGGTGGCCGGAGTGATGGTCACGTCAGGAAGCGGACAGCCGGGCAGCGGCGCGGATCTGCGCGTGCGCGGCTACGGTTCCATCAATGCCTCCAACGCGCCCCTGCTCGTGGTGGACGGCGTGCCGTACGACGGTGACCTCAGCTCCATCAACAGCAACGACATCGAGACCATGTCAGTCCTCAAGGACGCTTCCGCCGGCGCTCTCTACGGCGCGCGCGGAGCCAACGGAGTCATCATGATCACGACCAGGTCCGGCAAGGACACCGAAGGCGCCATCAAGCTCGCCCTCAATGTCAAGGCGGGTGTGAGCTCAAGGGCCATACCTCCTTACGAGACCCTGGGCGCAGGTGAGTACATGGAGCATATCTATGCCGCCACCTACAATGATCTCGTGAGCACGGAGGGTTATCTGCCTTCCGTCGCAGCCGGCATGACAGTCTCGCGTCTTGCGGGCCGTTTCCTCGGCACTGACAACATCTACAATCCTTACACCCTGCCTATAGACCAGGTCTTCGACGCTGATGGCAAGGTCGTGAGCGGGGCGGCTCTCAGATATTCGGAAAACTGGCTCGACGAGGCGCAGCGCAAGGCGGCATTCCGCCAGGAGTATCAGTTCTCCGCCAACGGCGGCGGCTCCAAGGGGCGTTACTTCGCCTCGCTCGGCTATCTCGATGAGCAGGGCACCCTCAAGACCACGGGCTTCAAGCGCTACACCGCGAGGGTCGGGGCGCAGATGTCCCCTAAGGAGTGGTTCGATTTCGGGGCGGATATCAACTATGCCTACTCCGACAGCCGCTTCCTCGGCTCGGACGGCAGTTCCAACAACACCAATGTCTGGTACTCCGCGATGATGATGGGCCCTATATACCCGGTCTACGAGAAGAACCCGGACGGGAGCGACGTGCTTGACGGAAGTGGCCAGCGGGTGTTCGACTACGGAAAGTCGCGTCCTGCCGGAGCGCAGAACAACAAGAACTCCGTGGCCACGCTCTTCGATGACGAGTATTACAGCCAGGCCGGGACGGTGAACATACGTGCCAACGCCGCCCTGAAGTTCGGGGGCTTCAAACTCTCGACCAATCTGGGCGCCGACAACTCCAACACCTACGAGAGCACCAACTACAACCGTATCTCCGGCAACGCCGCCGGCACCGGACGCCTCACCAAGGAGAACGGGCGTATGCTCAGCTACACCATCAACCAGCTTCTCAGCTGGAACGGCAAATTCGGGGAGCACGCCGTGGATGCCCTTGCCGGGCACGAGTTCTACAACTACGAATTCCGTTACACCCTCGCGTCGAGGACTGGTTTCCCGTTTGACGTGTATGACGACCTCGGGATGGGTTCCACCCTCGCCGACGCCAACTCCCAGACTGACCGCTACGCCATAGATTCCTGGCTCTCCCGAGTCAACTACTCATACGCCGACAGGTACTACTTCTCCGCCAGTTTCCGTATGGACGCCTCGTCGCGTTTCATGAAGGACAACCGCTGGGGAGCGTTCTGGTCTGTGGGCGGATCGTGGCGCATCTCGCAGGAGCCGTTCCTCAAGGACAAGTCCTGGATCAACAACCTCACCCTCAAGGCCAGCTATGGCGTACAGGGCAACGACAACCTCGGCTCGTTCTACGCCTGGCAGTCCCTCTATTCGATGAATTACCCCAACGCCAACCATTCCGGAGCCATCATCACATCTGTGGAGAGCAGGGACATCACCTGGGAGAAAAACGGCAACTTCAACGCTGGCCTGGAGTTCCGCCTCTTCGACAGGCTCTCCGGAACCGTGGAATGGTACAGCCGCAAGACCACCGATCTTCTGCTTGAGACCCCGATGGCCATATCTCTCGGATTCCCTGGGTATTACGACAATGTCGGGAGCATTCTCAACACCGGCTTCGACATCAGCCTCAACGCCGACATCATCTCGGAACGCGACTTCCACTGGAGCATCGGCTGGATGGGTTCTACCCTGCGCAACAAGGTGCTCAAGCTCTCCGACAAGGGGGAGGACATCGTGAACGGTGCCTTCCTTATACGGGAAGGTCTCCCTATCAACTCGTTCTACCTCTCCAGGAGCGCCGGTGTCGATCCTGCCACGGGCGACCAGCTCTACTGGGCCTACAAGAAGGATGCGTCCGGCAACATGATAGATGGCAGCGAGTACATCACCAACAACGCCACTGCGGCTTCCGGCAGCAAATATGTGTTCGGCTGCAGGATTCCGGACATCTACGGTTCGCTTTCTTCCAACTTCAGCTGGAAGGGGCTGGATTTCGCCGTGCTGTTCACCTACTCGCTTGGTGGCAAGGTTTTCGACAACATCTACCGTTCCCTGATGGAGCCTTCATTCATCGGACAGACTTACCACAAGAATGTCCTGCGCAGCTGGAGCCGTGCGGGGGATGTCACCGATGTGCCTAAGGCCCTGACGACCCTTTCGACCCTGGCTTCGGACCGTTTCCTCGTGGATGCGTCATACTTCGCGGTGAAGAATATCTCTCTCGGTTACACCCTGCCTTCCGCCCTGCTTTCCGGGGCCGGCATCGAGTCGCTGAGGGTCTATCTGTCCTGCGACAGCCCGTGGCTCTTCACCAGCCTGAAGGGCATGAACCCGCAGGCCGATTTCTCCGGTTCCACTTCGTACTCGTACACCCCGAACCGTACCCTCAATCTCGGCGTGGACCTTAAATTCTAAGTGACAAGATGAAATTCAAGATAATGAAATTCAGGTTTTTGCTGCCTTCGCTCTGTCTTGCTGCCCTTTCGTCCTGCTCGGGGATGCTTGAGACTTCTCCGTCCACGGATGTGGACAAGAATCTGATTCTCGGGGATGCGGGCGCCATCGAGGTGGCGATGAACGGGGTCTATTCCACCATGTACAACAGGATTGACTTCGTCACCGCCAATGCCCACCAGTGCTTCGGCAATCTCGCCGTGACGCTCGCCGCTGACTTGATGGGTGAGGACATGGTGCAGACGGCCGAGGGGCCGGGCTGGTTCTGGAAGGACTACAGCTATGAGACCCGTGAACGCTATACGAGCAAAATCCAGAGGTGCTACTTCACATGGACATATTTCTATCAGATAATCAACAATGTCAACTATATCCTCTCCGCCGGCTTGACGGCTGCCGGGGACAAGGCCAAGCTGAGCTATCTGATGGCGCAGGCGTATGCCGTAAGGGCGTTCTCGTACTTTATGCTGATTCAGTCTTATCAGCAGACCTACAAGGGCCATGAGACCCTCCCGGGCGTGCCGGTGTATACGGAGCCTACTCTGAGTTCTTCCAAGGGCAAGGGGCGCGGCACAGTGCAGGATGTGTATGACCAGATTCTCGACGACCTCGACCAGGCTATGGTGTATTATGAGATTTCCGGTCTGAAACAGAGTGATATAAGCGAGATGGACTACTATGCCGCCAATATGCTCAAGGCACGCGTCGCACTGGTGATGAACGACTGGAAGACTGCCGCTGAGGCTGCCGACATCGTGCTTGAGAAGCCTGGCAAGACCTTGCTCAGCCGCGCGGACGCTGCTGTGGTCAAGGGGCAGTATGACGATGCCACGAAGGCATGGACTACGGGCAGCACCCCGTTCAACTCCGTCAGCTCATCTTCCGTCATCTGGGGCGCGAAGGTGCTCTCCGACCAGTCTACTGTCTATGCTTCGTTCTTCTCCCAGATGGACGCCTGCACGGACATCTACTATGCCGCCGAGACGCCGAAGTGCATCAGCAACTGGCTCTATGCCCAGATCCCGGACAGCGATGTCCGCAAGGGCTGGTGGAACGGAGACATCGGCGTCCCGGCTTCCAAGTGGAAGTACGGCGCCAATATCAACTACAATCAGCACAAGTTCCAGTGGAAGGAGCAGAAGAGTTACTTGGGCGACTATATCTTCATGAGGCTTGAGGAGGCCGTGCTCATCAA
The DNA here is from genome assembly GCA_900541925.1 of uncultured Bacteroidales bacterium. GTDB lineage: Bacteria > Bacteroidota > Bacteroidia > Bacteroidales > UBA932 > Cryptobacteroides. The sequence continues at coordinate 67,127 of UQMB01000010.1, forward strand.
GGCCGAGGCTCTTTGCCGCCTCAAGGAGTATAAGGACGCCCGCGCCGCACTGTGCGAACTGGGCTCCCGCAGGGATCCGGGATATGCCGCCAGGGTGTCGAGACTTGAGGGTGACGAACAGACTTTCTCCAGCACCGGAGTCGTGAAGACTCTGCTGGATGAGATCCTGCTTCAGCGCCGCATCGAGCTCTGGGGCGAGACAGGCCGCATCTTCGACATACTCCGCCTCGGCAAGGGATGGACGAGGAACTGGACCGTGGGCGGGGAGAAGTCCAACCACACCAACATCCTCAGCAAGTACTCCGAGTATGCCGCCTTCCCGGCTGACTATATCGAGTGCATCCTGATGATACCTCAGACAGAAATAGACAATAATCCGAACATTTCAGATGAAGACCAGAACCCTTATATCCAGCGTTAGCGCCGTTTTGCTCTCGCTTCTCTGCCTGTCCTGCTCCAAGGACCAGGCGTCGACTCTTTATGAAGGAGATTCGGGTCTGGCGTTCGCCTCCTCCGTGCTCAACACCGAACTGAGCGCCGAGGATGCCAACCAGATACTTGTGCCTGTCTATAGGGGGACTCAGGATGTCTTCCAGGCGGATCTCTCCCTGGAGTTTGAGACTAAAGACGCTTCCGGCAAGGTCGTCTGGGTGGAGAGCGACCCGGCGGGAATCTTCTCGTTGATCGCGCGCAGGGTGCTCTTCGCTGACGACAGCTATGTGGCTTATGCGCAGATACGCTTCACGGACATCAACAAGCTTGGCGTGGATACCAAGTACCGTATGCGCCTTTCGATAAAGGACAATCTCAGCCCGTCGCAGAAGGGGAGCGTAGTCATCACGGCGAACCGCAAGCTCAACTTCAAGCGTCTCGGGAAGTGCACATGGACTGACCGCTGCGTCTTTGACAACAGTTATCAGGCTGACATCTACAAGGCGGAGGAGGCCGACATCTACCGTGTGATGGACCCTTATTCCGAAGGACTTACCGTAGAGGAATATGCGGAGAACGGCTGGGCCGGCACTCCGTCGGAATATGTGCAGTTCTCTGTGCGCCCGGACGGCAGCATATACTTCGAGCCTTTCTGCACCGGAATGAAGGTGCAGGGGAAGTACCCGGCTTATGCATATTTCCCGTCAGAGTATCAGTGGGGCAAGGATTTTTCACAGTACGCCGCCGACAACCGCCGGATCTCCGACAAGGAGTTCCAGCTCTATCCGGTCTACTGTCTTCCGGACTTCCAGTACGGATTCCTCAACGACGGAGCCTACAGGTTGACGATACTCCTGCCGTAGTCGCCTGTAGATCGGGTTGGTTTTTCGAGAAGAGGTCGACCACAAGGTCGGCCTCGACCCGTAAATGGCCGAATCTCTTGCGGCAGGAGTCCACGCTCAGAGTTTGTTGTTGATGCGGGCGGTGGCGGATAAGATCTTTACACAGACCTGATTAAAGGTTTTGCCTGTCCCGATATGCGGACAGGTAATATCGTCATCTGCTTGTTTGTCAGCGTCTTGCCTGTCACCGCCCTTGTGTTGTGGTTGCAGTGCCGGGGCTGGTAGCCACCTGCGATGCTTTTGTGTTGAGCAGGTGGCTGCCAGCCCCGGCGCCTGCCTTGCCGTCAGCCTTGCCGCGAGCGCCTGCCTTGCCGTCAGCCCAGCCGCGAGCCCAGCCGTCTACCTTGCCACCCCGGCACCACCCCATCAGGAACCTTTCTGCGGCCCGAGGTTTAGAATACCCAGGACGGCGATTCCGTACGGCAGGGCAGGGCTTTCCCGTACCAAACGGGTTCTCATGATTAGTTGGTGCGGGAAAGATGGGTTTCCCGTACCAAATGAGGATAAAGTACAATACTTCAGGCGGTATTCCGCTTCATCGACGGAATCTATACCTATGATCAAATGAGAGGAATCATCAGTCATTGTCAATGCCTCTGGGGCTGCTCCCGTTTTTTCCGCAGTGCCTTGGCGAGCAGAAGCGCGGCCGCGAGTGCGGTGATGTCCACGCAAAGCCCGATCCACGAGAAGTCCACAAGACGCGGTCTTATCCTTCCGTCGAGGGATGAGGACAGAACAAGACGGGCGGGGAAGATGTATTCGGGGAGGTCAAAACCCTCATCTTGAGGGTAGTCTCGCCTCATAGTCCTGACGGTTCTGTATGTGCCTGATTCTAGAGCCCAGAAGTCCTCTCCGTCACTGTCGCTGACCCGCACCGTGTGGTTGAGGATGTCTCCCACGAGCAGGACACTCTGCTTTGTGACATCGGCTCTCACATCGGTGGGGATGATTCTTCTCAGGCTGTCCAGAATATAGAACCGCCCGTCACAGTCGAAAAGAAAAGCGAGCGAAGCCCTGTTCTCGTTTTCCGTCATGAAGATGTGCTCTATCTCAAGCCCTTCGGCGGGTATGCCCTCGACGAAAGGCTTTCCTCCGGCGAGCTTGAGATGAAATAGCCGCCCGTCCGCATCGGTCAGCATATAGCCCTCGTCGTAGGCTTTCCGGGTGGTCGGGTTACCGGATATTATTGCTGCCGGGAAGCGGAAGCCTGCGGAGTCCAATGCCCCGTTGAAGGCCTGCTCCAGCGCCATGGCGCTTCTGTTCGTTGACATCTCTATGATCCGGACTCCGTCCCGTCGGGCCACAAGGGCGTACTCGGGGTCTTCAAGTTCGAGGCGTGGAGGGTCGGATTCCAATAACATATGGACATTCAGCTCCGGGATGTTAACCTCTTTCGGGGAGGTTGAGAAGAAGATGTTGTTGGACTCTATCTGATCCGCCGTGTATTGCTTGCCGTTTATGGTCTCCGAGACATTATTGCGGCTGCTCAGCACGCGGTAGTAGAAAAACGGCAGCACGCTGTCGTTGTATTCCCGGCCGTGGGTGTCTTTGAATGTGAAATCTCTTCCGGAGCGGTCCTCGAGGGATACGAAATCTCCGGCGATGCAGCTGTAAAGGGTGAACGGCGTAGAGTAGGGTTTCGCCGTGATGATGTACCAGAGCCGTGGCAGCAGCCAGATTGCAAGCAGGGCGGTGATGACCGCAAGGTAGATGTTTCCTGTCTTTCTCATTGTACTCCGTCTTTAAATCTTCTTACACTGTAGTGGATGAGCGGGAAGGCCGCAAGCGTGGTGACTGTCGCGAGGGGAAGTATCCCGCAGCTGTAGCCCATCATCTGGGATGAAAGGTAGAATGTGCTCAGCAGCGCGAGCATCAGCACGGTCTCGAATATCCTCATCCTCCAAGCGGGCTCGAGTATTATTGCCCCCGCCCATATATATGCGCACAAGCCGGCGCAGTACCATGTGAGAAGCGAGAAGAGAATTCTCCACACTATGTCGGCCACCAGATAATGTCCGAGGAAAATGCCGAGCGATGCGGCTTGGATGATGAAAAACACCAGCAGTACGACAAGGCCGTATCCTTGCATGATGGACACCGTCCTCAGTTGCGACATCGGCAGATGCAGCGTGAGTTTAAGGCATTTGCGGTATGTCTCCGGGATAAACTGTGCCGCTGCGAGGGCAAGCCCGCAGATGACGGGGAGATAGATGAGGTTGTCCACCAGAATCGAGTATTTCCCGACTGCGTAAGACCAAAGGAAGCCGTACCCCTGCAGGGAAGCGTTCTTTGCGAGGGCCAGGAAGTCGTAGGATGTGACCCCGATGAGCATCAGCATCAGGCATGCTATGGCCGTCCAAGTCTTCAGCCATTCTTTGTATATCATTGACTTGAACATAATCAGTACTTTCCGGTTAGTCCGATGAAGGCGTCTTCGAGGTTCATGTATTCAGCCTTGAGGTCATCCGTGCATATGCCTTCTGCATTAAGCAGGCTGCTGATTTCTCCAGGCGCGGAGAAAGAGTAGAGTTCAGAGCGGCCCCGGTATTCCGACGGGTGCAGAATCTTGTCAGAAGAGTGCGGCGCCGCACCAGTGTAGGTGTACTTGAGGAGACAGCCGGTGAGTGCGCCGATTCTGCCGTGGAAGAGAATCCGTCCGTAGTCCATGATGATGCAGTCATCCACAAGTTTCTCCACATCCTGTATGATATGCGAGGTCATGAATACCGTCTTCTCTTCGGATTTGGCGTAGTCGCGCAGATACTCGATGAAGAGTCTGCGATAGCCAGGATCCAGCCCGAGAGAGAAGTCGTCCAGCACGAGCAGGTCGGCGTTCTGGGCCAGTATGAGCCCAAGCGCCACCTGGGATTTCTGCCCGTTGCTCATGTTGGATATCTTTTGGCCCGGGGCCACCTTGAGCCGGGCCATCAACTCATAGTAGGCGTCCCTGTTCCACTTCGGATAGAATCTGGAGTAGAATCTCTCGATCTGTCCTATGGTCATGAACGAATACTGGACATGGCCTTCGAGGAGCAGCGCTATCTTAGCCCTGGTGAGGGGGCTTATGCAGGAGGCATCCTCGCCGAAGACCGTGCAGCGTCCCGCTGTCGGTTTGAGATAGCCCATCAGGATGTTGATGGTTGTTGTCTTGCCGGTCCCGTTCTTGCCGAGCAGGCCGGTGATTGTGCCTTTGGCTACGTTGAAACTCAGGTCCGAGTAGATACACCGCCTGCCATAGTAATGCGTCAGGCGGTTGCAGACTATTACATTGTCTTCCATTCTTGCAGGTTTTGCGGCAAAAATAAATTGCATGCAGGCATAATTGAACTGCCGAGTCTGCAAAATCACCACAAATGGGGATGACCCCCTGGAAAGATACCACGAAATTGGGATTGCCTTGCGCGGTGCGGCAGTCTATCTTTGCGCCGTTTTTCAATCAAGTTGTAATGAATGTTCTGCTCTCGGTGCTCGCTGCAGCTTTGCAGCTTTTCTCCTTGTCGGGATCCGTCAGGGATGCTGCCGATTCCTCCCCTCTGTCAGCGGCGGCGGTGACCGTGCATAAGGGAGGGCAGACATTCAGATGGGCTGTCGCAGGGGATGACGGCCGCTATGTCATAAGCGGCCTTCCCGCAGGGGAATATGTCGTCAAGGTGTCCTATATGGGATATCTTCCTGTCTCCAGGACGCTTGTTCTCGATAAGGACATGTCCATCTCCTTCAGGCTCGCTCTTGATACCGAGCAGCTTAAGGAAGTGGTTGTGACAGCCATAGAGAATCGCGGTGTTACGTCTTCCACGAGAATAGGGGTCGATGCCATCGCGCACATCCAGCCGTCAAGTTTTGCTGATATACTCGAACTGATGCCTGGCGGAATGGCAAAAGACCCTTCGCTGAGCAGTCCGCAACTCATCAATCTGCGCTCTGCAAATGCCTTGACAGACAGAGACTACGCGACTTCGGCTCTGGGAACCCGTTTTATAGTGGACGGCAGGCCGCTGGGCAACGATGCCAACCTTCAGTCCACGCCTGCCTATAGCAGCTACGGGAGCAGCCATGTCAATTACGGGACGGACATGCGTGAGATTAGCACGGAGGACATCGAGAATGTCGATATTGTCCGCGGTATCGCCTCCGTCCGATACGGTGATCTCACAAGCGGTCTTGTCAACATAGTCCGTAAGAGGGGCGGCAGCGATCTGCATGCCCGCTTCAAGTCGGACATGAAAAGCAAACTCTTCTATCTTGGCAAGGGTTTCGAGTGGGGGAACAAGCCTGACAGAACCACACTCAATGGCAGCGTCAATTTCCTTGACTCCCGCGCGGACCCGCGCCAGACCCGCCAGAACTGGAAGCGCCTGACCGCCAGCTTCAGGGCAGGGAAGGACATGAGCGGCGAGAGGTTCAGCCGACAACTCACAGCCAACCTCGACTATACCGGGTCTTTCGACAACCAGAAGTCCGATGTGGATCTGGACATCACCGAAGGCGGTATGCCGATAGAGACTTACAGCTCTGCATACAACAAGTTTTCCCTCAGCGGCTGCTATGCCCTCAGGGCTCTCGGAGACTCTTCGTTCTTCCGTTCACTGGAGGCGCACGCATCGCTCACCTATGAGCGTGACCTGATAGACCGTTGGAAGCACAATGCCCTTGGCAAGGCCACTCCGGTCTCCACATCGCTTGAGCCGGGAGAACATGACGCCGTGATAATTCCGGCAAAGTATGATGCGACGCTCCAGGTGGACGGACGCCCGTTCTATATGTTCTTCAGCGCATCGGCCATGTTTTCAAGAGGCGTCCATAAGATTCAGGCCGGCACGGAGTGGAATATGGACAAGAACTTCGGGCGCGGCACCATCTTCGATACCTCCAGACCGTTCTCGACAAGCATGGGGGTACGCCCGAGGCCGTACAGCGCAATCCCGGCCACTCACCAGTTCTCCGTCTTCGCGGAAGATCATGTTTCCAAGTCTCTCGGCCCTGTCACCTTGGACTGGGTGCTTGGTCTGCGTGCCGAGATTATGGCCGGGGCCGGCAGCGGTTATGAAGTCAACATGAAGCCGTATCTCGATCCGCGCACCAATCTCAGGATTGCTCTCCCGACCATCCTGCTTGGCGGGCGCAAGCTTGATTATGGAGTATATGGCGGTATCGGACGGCATACCAAGTTCCCTACTATGGACATGCTTTTCCCTGATCCGATATACGGGGACATCACCCAGATGAACTACTGGCCGGTGGAGGAAAAACTCAGGAGGGTCAATCTGCTTGTATACCGGATTGACCCGACCAACACCTCTCTTCTGCCCGCAAGTAACCTCAAGTGGGAGATCGGCGCGGACGCTGACTGGAACGGCTGCTCATTCTCGATAGACTGGTTCCGCGAGGATATGACTTCCGGTTTCCGTTACGCCTATGAGTACCTTTCCGTCATCGCCAAGAAATACGACACATCAGCCATAGACAAGTCGGCGCTGGCCGGGCCTCCTTCACTTGAGGGGCTCCCTTACCAGAACGACACCACCCTTACGGCCTACAGTTTCACCACCAATGGTAGCCGTACCCTCAAACAGGGCCTTGAGTTCAGCTTCAGCACCCGCAGGATCAAGGCCATCAACACCAGGATCACGGCCAACGGGGCATGGCTCCGCACCGAATACATGAACAGCCAGCCCGAGTACTATCGCCCGAATGTCATGATAAGCGGTAAGCCGTATCCGTATATAGGCATTTATGAGATGAATGACGGGAACTTCTATGATTCACTTGTCACGAACCTGATGCTTGACACGCAGATCCCCAGTCTCGGGCTTATCTTCTCGACATCGTTCCAATGCAAGTGGTTCTCCGGCCGCCGGTCGATGCCCGAGAGCAAGTACCCGGACTCATACCTTGACAAAGCCGGGACGGTGTACCCCTTCGATGCCGCTGTGGCGGAGGGTGACGCGGTGCTGCGCCATTTGATCAGGGATTATACTGAGTCCCTTTACCAGTACCAGCGGACACCGTTCGCGATGAATGTCAATTTGAAAGTGAGCAAGAGGCTCTATCGTGACAAAGTGTCCTGCTCGCTGTATGTCAACAAGATATTTGATGTGACTCCCGATTATCGGCGAGGTGATGCCCTGGTGCGCCGGAGCGTGACTCCGTATTTCGGGATGGAACTTGATTTCAAGATATGAGAAAATCAGTGTTTGTCCTGGCCGTGATTGTCGTTTCTGCCTGTCTCGTCTCATGTGGCAAGGCATCTGAAGACATTTATTCCGTGGTGACTCTGAGGGCCTCCGCCGGTGATGTCAGCCTGGTGGCTATTAAGGTGGACAATGCCTTGGAAGGCAATTTCTTCCGCAATCTCAACACTGGCGAAGAGTATGAATATCCCTTGTTTACCAACGGTTCATGCACGCTCAGAGTCCTCAAGGGAGTGTATGTTTTTGCGTTTGACGGGAGCGCCACACTTCCTGATGGCACTATAAGGAGAGTCAGGTGCTACGCGCACCGCTCTCCAAATGATTCGGTCAATATACTCGGGAATGAGATTACCCTCGAATTCGATCTCCTGTTGCTATGAGAAAGTGTTTGACCATGATATTCGCCGTCATGGCGGCGTTTGAGGTGCAGGCTCAGGACAGTCTGTCCGTCAACGAGCGCACCATTCTGCACTTTGATCATCTTGCTGCCGCCGGCAACGCTTCTGCCATGCGGTTCGCTCCGTCTTACGGACTTCTTTCCCCGTACGCATCCTTTTCTTCGGCCTCGGCGTCGTTTGACTTCCGACAGGAGAGCAAGGCCGTTGTCCTCGAGGATGGGGACGGCCTGAGGCAAGGCCGCTTTGACGCCGGCACATTTCTGCGGCTCAAGGGTGGTTCGGCTGTCAGCGGAGCGGTCTGCTACCGCAGGGCCGTCAAAAACAATGTCTTGCTCAATGAGACTGCGGATTTTGAACTCCTGCAGCCTTATGTGCTTGTGGATACCGTCGGAGGAAATCTCCAGAACGAGTCCTATTCCTTCCGTGGCGAATGGATGCGCAGGGCAGGCAATGCAGTGTATTCACTCGGCGGCAGCTACAGGGCTGTACACGAGTACCGCAGCTTCGACCCGCGTCCACGCAACATATCATCCGACTTCAAGGCCGGCGCTTCGCTTGGGCTTGTCCTTCCGGGAGGGAGTCTGATCGGCTTCGCTTCCTATCGCAGGTACAATCAGGACCAGAATGTGACCTTTGTCAGCAACAAAGGGGCCAACACCACGCTTTTTCATGCAACGGGGCTTGGGCGGGATTATTGGCGCTTCCGCAGCACCGGGATTTTTGCCGCGACGCGTTATGCCGGGCGGGGGTTCTCCGCCGGAGTGGTTGGAAGCGCGGCAAGGGGGAGTCTGACAGGCGGGATTTCGTATGAGTGGCTTTCCGTCACCAGATATCTTTCTAACCAGAATGATGCTCCGCTCACCAGTCTGGCGACCGGGAGGCTGAGCGCTTTTGCTGCTTGGAAGCCGTCAGGCACGGCGGCACTTGAAGCAAAAGTAAACCATGAGAGGAGAGACGGGGTGGAAAACGTCATTGACTGCGCAGCATCTGGAGTATATCGGAACCTGCTCTCAATAGGCATGTACAGCCGAGACCGTCTGTCGGCGTCACTGTCTGCCGTGTTGCAGTTCGCGCGTGATTATGGTTTTTGGCAGATATTGCCTGCCATCGCATATTCCGGAGTATCGGAAGCATACCTGTACCCTGAGTCAAACATGTCCGCCACCTCCGTTGACGCCACATGCGGGGCCGGATTCTGTACGGTCAGGAAGGCTTGGATATATAATGTACAAGCATATGTGGGGTATTGCACCTTTCCTGAGAGCGAGTCTTCCCTGCAATGTATGGACAGTCGCATCTTGCGGGTCTGCGCAGACAAATATGCCTTCCAGTCTACAGATTTCGCGCACCTTTCAATGCAGGCCATGATACAACGCGAGCTTGGCCGGCAGTTCGCAATCTTCTCCAGACTTTACGCATCGGCTGCGCTGCGCTCCCCGGAGGTGGCTGCCGGCGTAAGTCTTTCAATAGGAATTTCTTATTAGTAATCATAGTTTTAGTAAAATGAAAAAGTATCTTATCATCCCGCTTGCCGCCCTGCTTTTGGCTGCTTGCGAAAAAGAAAAGGAGGCTCCGGCTCTCACCATCGAGCCGGTGAGCCTTGAGTTTACAGCCGAGGGAGGCAGCCGGACTCTGACTGTCAAGTCCAATCGCGACTGGACCCTCACCACCGATGGGGCTGACTGGTATACCGTCTCTCCGAAGGAGGGAAGCGGTGACGGGGAGGTTACGGTGACCCTTGGCAGGTATACCGAAGCTGCGGCCCGTTCCGCACAACTGACATTCCGGGCTGACGGACTGGTAAAGACCGCGGCTATCCTGCAGAATCGCCCGGAAACCCCGAAAGACCCGACCGAGCTCAGTTTCAATGTGCGTGCCTATGCACAGGATTTCAGTGTCCCTGCTCCTAAGGGCTTTACCTACAAGACTTCAGTAGAGGGGGAGGGAGTGACCGTCGTCTCCAGTGATGAGGAGAAGATTGTCCTGCATTTCGATGCCAACACCACCTCCGACTACCGCGTGGCCACGCTTACCGTTACCACCACCGACGACATCCAGCTTGAGAAGGCTGTCCTCCGCCAGAGCTGGAGGAATGTTGAACCTGGCGAACTCCTGATTGATGAGGTGTTCTTCTCAGGATTCACCATCCCTGAATCCGACAACTCGGATTCATCGGATGGCGACCAGTACTTCAAACTCACCAACACGACAGGAGAGACTCTCTATGCTGACGGGGTGATGATCGCCCTTTCGGAGACTTATTCGCAGGTGTCATCCACAGGCGCTTATTGGGCCTATCCTGATCTTCCGGACGGAGTTGGAGTCAGTACGCTTTATGTGATACCGGGCACGGGACAGGACGTGGCCATCGAGGCCGGCAAGTCCATCGTCATTGCCATCAACGCCCAGAACTTCCAGACCGAGAACGGTGCCGGCTGCGACCTGAGCAAGGCGGACTTCGAGTTCTTCGATGACGGGAGTGAATATTATCCTGACACAGATAACCCTGATGTACCTAATCTTGTCAACTGGTTCAAGTCATCCTGGAGTATCACTGCTCTCCATGACAGGGGATATGAGAGCTATGCCATAGCTGTAGCCCCTGCCGGAACCACTTCCGAGAGTTTCATGAAGGATCATCCATGGGAAGGCAAGAGGGTGATGGATTTCAACGGATACCACTTCGAGAAAGAAATCACCGATGCCTACATCATCCCTAACTCTTGGGTGCTTGATGCTGTCAACGGGGCTGTCGTCGAAGGACTCGGAACCCTCGCATTCAACGCTACCGTAGATGCCGGCTACACCAATGTCTCCACCATCGACCGCGACCCTGAGCGCTTCGGCAAGTCAGTGCTCCGCAAACGCGATGCCGACGGCAAGATCGTGGACACCAACAACTCCACCAACGATTTCACTGTCAGTGTTCCTCCGACAATGAAGAAGTAAGCGTCAATACCTGCTTTTCAACGAAGGAGCCTACAGGTTGACGATACTTCTGCTGTAGTCGCCTGTAGATCGGGTTGGTTTTTCGAGAAGAGGTCGACCACAAGGTCGGCCTCGACCCGTAAATGGCCGAATCTCTTGCGGCAGGAGTCCACGCTCAGAGTTTGTTGTTGATGCGGGCGGTGGCGGATAAGATCTTTACACAGACCTGATTAAAGGTTTTGCCTGTCCCGATATGCGGACAGGTAATATCGTCATCTGCTTGTTTGTCAGCGTCTTGCCTGTCACCGCCCTTGTGTTGTGGTTGCAGTGCCGGGGCTGGTAGCCACCTGCGATGCTTTTGTGTTGAGCAGGTGGCTGCCAGCCCCGGCGCCTGCCTTGCCGTCAGCCTTGCCGCGAGCGCCTGCCTTGCCGTCAGCCCAGCCGCGAGCCCAGCCGTCTACCTTGCCACCCCGGCACCACCCCATCAGGAACCTTTCTGCGGCCCGAGGTTTAGAATACCCAGGACGGCGATTCCGTACGGCAGGGCAGGGCTTTCCCGTACCAAACGGGTTCTCATGATTAGTTGGTGCGGGAAAGAGGGGTTTCCCGTACCAAAATGATTTGTTGTACTGCTGCCGCGCCTGTCAGAATGTGGCGGAAATCGCACGCACCGCAGCGGACGCATCCTCTATTTTTGCTTCCACCTCTTCCGGTGAGAGGTAGTCGAGATTCCAAGCCGCCACGGTCGTGACATCTCCCAGGCCCCACAGCGAAGACAGAGCCTGCAGATAGGAACTTCCTTGATCCAGAGGGCTGCCGTCCGCGATGTCCATCCCCCTTGTGCAGATGTACATCACCCTTCTGCACCGGCACAGTCCCGTGCAGGTATTCCCGTTGTCCGTGAATGTTATGCCGTAGAGGGACATGTTCTCGAAGAACGCTTTCAGCACAGCCGGGAAGCTCATGTCCCAGAACGGAGCCGCGATCACGAGCCTGTCCGCGGAAGCGATTTTCCTCGCCAGGACCGCAGCGGATTCCGGGATAGCCCCTGAGTTCCTCTCCGCGAGAGTTTCCGGTGTGAGCGGCGGCAGTCCGACGGCATTGACATCGATGCATTCCATATCATACCTTGACGAAAGCGCTTCTTTCGCCGCGTTCAGAATCCTTCTTGTCCGGGACTCCGCCCTCATGCAGGAGTCGATGATTATCAGTTTGTCCATTCTGCAAATTTAGTAATCGTTAAAGAATAATCTGCCGCCTTAATCAAGTGAAACTGCCGTTTTTGTGAAATGTCGCTTGCCTTGGATGTTCCGCTTGTTCGTCCGGCATCCCTGTCATGTCAGTGTGTTGACTGGGGATTCTCCGGCAGCATCTGTTTCTTCCTGGTCAGGAAGGCCTGGAGGAGATAGATGAGCGCGATAACGACGCCGACTGCATAAGGTGACGTTCCCGCTGCTGAGGCTATAGGGGAGACGATCAATGGTGAGACGAACTGGCCTGTATAAAGTGCGGCAGAAAGGAGCGGCATCACGGTAGTGGCTGCTTCTTTGCCGGCCTTGACGCTTCCTATGGTGTTCAGGTATGGGACGCCGCTGCCGTTGGCGATGCCGATGAGGGCGGAACCGGCCAGCAGACAAGCTATACCGCCGCATGCTGCCAGGCAGATACAAAAAAGAGGGGCGGCCGGTCTGGCTGTCCCTCTTCTTTTAGTAAGCGGCAAAAAATAAGTTGCCGTAGATTTGGCAAAGATTTTTGAGGATAGATTTCTTTTTGAAGAAGGAGTGTGCCGGTGGCACATGACTGATGAAAAAAGGAATATTGACCAAAAAGATTGCCAAAGGTGATGCAACTTATTTTTTAACGATTACTTAGTCAAGCAGAGCCCTATCCTATGATGTAAGGCAGGAAGATGCTGAAGATCAGCACCGCGAGGCCACATAGAAGCACATATATCGTCTTCTTGTTGCAACCCTTCCACTCCTTGAGGATGATGCCCCAGACATTGGAGAATATCACATTGAGGCTCATCAGGATGCACCAGCTGAAGGTCAGCAGGACAGGGGATGCGGTGAGGAATCCCTTGCCGAGGCTGAGGCCGAAGAACTGGCTGTACCAGAGAAGGCCGGCGAGGGCGCAGAAGATGATGTTGTGCCCCCAGAGCGAGCCCTGGGCGTAATCGCCGAAAGTCTTGTTCTTGCTGTTCTGGTAGAGGCAGTAGCAGGCGTTGGTGAGGAATCCTCCGAAGGTCACGAGCATCGTGGCCGGAAGAGTCTTGAACAGCGGTGCCGTGCCATCGAAGCAGAGATCTTCACCGAAGCTCAGTCCGATGTTGAAGCAGGCGCTCATCAGGCCGCAGATCACGGCGATCACTATGCCCTTGCCGAAGTTGAAGTCCTTGACGGCTTTCTTCCTCTCCTCTTCAGGAAGCGAAGCGGCTTTCATCGCACCGGCGATGCCTATGATGGCGATGCCTATGATGGTGACTATCACTCCGATAATCACAGCCATCGTGAGGCTGGCCGCCTTGCCGGTGAGGACAGGTCCGAGGATCGCTCCGAGACCGGAGCAGAGTCCGAGGCCGATGCTCTGGCCGAGGGCTACGCCGAGATAGCGCATCCCGAGACCGAAAGTCAGGCCTCCTACACCCCAGAGGGCGCCGAAGAGGATGGTGAGTCCTGTCGCCTTAGGGTTTGCTCCCATGAGGGCGAAAAGGTCTCCCAGAGTATGTCCCTCAGGAATCGCGAGAAGCGCTCCGAGCAACGGGAAGACGAGCCAGGCGAACACGCCCTGGACAAGCCAGTAGCTCTCCCAGCTCCATTTCTTGATCTTATTGATAGGAACATAGCTGCTGGATTGGCAGAAAGCCCCAGCAGCTATGATAAGAAGTCCTAAAAGAACGGATGCTCCCATTGGAAACTATCGCTTGGAGGTTACATCCTTCTCGTACTGCTCGATGACAGGAACGACCTCGTTGCCGACAGGAACGTTGTTCCTTACGCAGAACTCCTCGTAAACGGCGTTCCAAGGCATGGTCTTCTCCTCCTCGATGTACTGGAGCACTTCGAATGTCCTGCCTTCGAGTTCGAGCTTGCTGATCATCTCCTTCGGCTCAAGGAGGGCCTTGATCATGCACTTCTGTGCGGAGCGTGCGCCGATCACATAGGCGCCGATGCGGTTGATGGAGCCGTCGAAGAAGTCGAGGCCGTAGTGAACGCGGTCAAGAGCGTCTGCGCGGACGATTTCGTAGAAGAGATCCTGGGTGTTGTCGTCCATGATGGTGACATGGTCTGAGTCCCAGCGGATAGGGCGGCTTACATGGAGCATCAGCTCAGGCACGAACTGGAGCACTGCGGAAACCTTGTCGGCTGGCACCTCGGTAGGATGATAGTGGCCTGTGTCGATGGTGAGGATCTTGCCGTTCTTGGCGGCGTATGCGGTGTAGAAGTCGTGTGAACCCACGGTGAAGCTCTCAAGACCGATGCCGAATACTTTGCCCTCGATGCAGTCCTTCATGTTGTCGTACTTCTTGGCGAAGATCTCGTCGAGGGACTCCCTGAGGAGTTTGCGGTAGAGGTAGTGGTTGACTGACACGTCCTTGCATCCGTCATGCACCCACACGTTCATGATACAAGGGTCGCCCTGGGCCTTGCCCATCGCCTCCGCGATCTCGCGGCAGCGCTTGGTGTGCTCGATCCAGAAGTCGCGGATTCCCTTGTCAGGGTTGGCGAGGGAGAGGTTGCCGCTCTTAGGATGAGAGAATGAGGTGGAGTTGAAGTCGAGCTTGGTGTCGTTCTCCTTGGCCCAGTCAATCCAGCTCTTGAAGTAGTCAACGGTCACTTCGTCGCGGTCAACGACCTTGCCCTGGAAGTCTCCGTAGATCTCGTGGAGGTTGAGTCGGTGGCTGCCCGGGATGAGGCTCTTGGCCTTGAGGATGTCGGCACGGAGCTCATCGATGTTGCGTGCGGCTCCAGGATAGTTTCCTGTGGACTGGATGCCTCCTGAGAGGGCTCCAGCCTGCACCTCGAATCCCTTCACGTCATCTGCCTGCCAGCAGTGGAGGGAGAGGTGGAAGTCCTGCATCTGGGCGAGTACCTTCTCGGTATCGACTCCGAGGGCGGCATAGCGCTCCTTGGCGATAGCATAAGCTTTGTTTACTGATTCTTTCATTTTGATATCGTTGTTTGATTATTTGTTGTTCGGATGATATTCCTTGAGCTCCACGGAGGCGGCCACGATGGCGCGCATCTCCGGAAGGGTCTTCACCAGGCCTTCCGCCTTGATCTGCAGCAGCACGTTGCCGAGGGCGGTGCCTTCGGTCGGACCGCAGATGACAGGCATCTGGAGGGCGTCGGCGGTGAACTGCATGAGGTATTTGTTGAGGGAGCCGCCTCCGATCACGTGGAGACACTTGATCTTGTTCGGGGAGAGACCGCGCAGGATGTCGATGATGGCCGTGTAGCGGTGCGCGAGGCTCTTGTAGATGCACCTGATGTATTCCGCCGGGGTCTTCGGCACGATCTGGCCTGTGCGCTCGCAGTATTCGTCGATGGCCTTGGTCATGGATGCCGGGTGGGCGAACGACGGGTCGTCAGGATTGATGATGGAGTCGAACCTGGTGGTCTCGCAGAGAGCCGTGAGCGGTCCTATCTCTGCCGGCACGTCCTTGAACTCCGGACGGCACTGCTCGAAGAGCCAGAGGCCGCAGATGTTCTTGAGGAAGCGCGTCGTGCCCTCGATGCCGCCTTCGTTGGTGAAGTTCTGGCGGTAGCTCTCGTCATTGATTATAGGGGTAGGGGACTCGATGCCCATGAGTGACCATGTGCCGCAGCTGAGGTAGGCGTAGTCCGCGTCCTTGGCCGGGACGGCTGCGACCGCTGAGGCCGTGTCATGGCCGGCGACGGCGATTACCTTGACATCCTCGCCGAGACCGGTGGCGTTGCGTACCTGCTCGGTGAGAGGGCCGATCACGGTGCCCGGCTGGGTGAGCTCTCCGAACTGGTCGCGCCTCAGGCCGATGCTCATGAGGAGCTCCTTGTCCAGGTCGCCTGTGTTAGGGTTGAGAAGCTGGGAGGTGGAGGCCACGGTGTATTCGCATATGGCCTTGCCTGTCAGCATGTATGTGAGCGCGTCAGGGATGAAGAGTATCTTGTCCGCGTTCTCCAGAGCCGTGCAGCCGTTGTGGCGCAGGGTGTCGAGCTGGAAAAGGGAATTGAACTCCATGAACTGGATGCCGGTCCTGTCATAGACCTCGCGCTTGTCGTGCATCTTCATGTAGCGCTCGATGGAGCCGTCCGTCTGCGGGTCTCGGTAGCAGTAAGGGAGGCTCAGGAGCTGGCCGTCCTTACCGAAGAAGGCGAAGTCGCATCCCCAGGTGTCGATGCCTATGGAGTCGATCTTGATGTTCTCGTCGACAGTCTTCTTGAGTGCGGAGATGATTTCGTTGTAGAGTGCCGGAAGATCCCAGAAGAGGTGCCCTCCGAGAGGGATCATCGGGTTCTTGAAGCGCGTAAGTTCGTGCATGTCAACCTTCTTGCCGTCGTAGGAAGCGACAATCGTCCTTCCGCTGGTGGCACCGAGGTCTACCGCAAGATAATTCTTGATGGGCATAGTGGTCATTTGTTAAATGTCAGTGTGTGCAAAGATACTGCGTTTTTGTCAATTATTATGCCACGCGGCTATTCCCAGACGAAGTTCTCGACATCTTTGAGGAATGTCTTCTCCCTTTCGTCCGGCTGCATCAGCTCCATCGTGACATTCTTGAAGGTGATGTTGCGCGCGTGCTGCATGGAGAGGCCCCAGGCCGGCTGTATGCCGTGTGCAGAAGGCTCCGGGTAGCCGCTGTTGCGCCCGAAGAAGAATGAGTTCGAACCCCTCTGCTCGCGCACGTCGTCGAGGGTGAGCCCGCCCTTGTACTGGATGTGGATGTTCTTGAGGGTCACGTTCTCCACCGGATTGCCAGGAAGCCCGACGATGAGCAGGGCGTAACGGCTGTCGCAGTTGGTCACGGTCACGTCGGAGATCTCTATGTTGCGTGCGTATGAGGCCGGAAGCTCCTTAGGGCCGCGCATGCGGTCTCCGACGCGGATGTAGATAGGGGAGTTCCAGATGTCATCCATCTTGATGCCCTTGACCTTGATGTTCTCGAGCGGGGCGCCGTCGACTGTCTCCAGGGCGAGGCCGCGGCAGCGCTTGAACTCGCAGTTGCGTATGGTCACGTTCCTGAATCCGCCGTTGCTCTCGGTGCCTAACTTGATGCGGCCTGTCGGGCCGTCGCGGTCAGGGGCGGCGGTGATGGTCTCGCCGTAGGTGCCATAGTACAAGGTGCTCGGGTCGTAGCCTGAGACCTTGCAGTTCTCGATGAGGACATTTTCGGTGGCTTTAGGCCATCCGAGTCCGTATGAGCACTTCAGCACGATGCCGTCGTCGTTGAGGGAGTTCACGATGCAGTTGGTGATCCTGACATTGGCGCAGCAGTCGATGTCGAAGGCGTCGCGGTTGGTGTCGGCCAGCACACGGTCGATGACCAGATTGTCAACTCCGGTGAGAAGGAGCGCGAAGTGTCCGCACTGAAGGAGCTTTATGCCCTTGATGGTCACGTTCTTGCAGTTCTTGAGAGCTATGGCCTTGTTGGCTTCCGCCACAGGCCCCTGACGTCCCAGGCCGCGTGAGAGGGCGTCCGTGCCGTCAATCGTGCCTTCACCCTCGAACTTGAGGTTCTTCAGGCCTATTCCCCAGATGAGGGAGTTCTTCCAGTGGCTGTGGCCGAAATCCTGATAGGCGTCCCATTCGTTGGGTTCGGCAATGTCGTAGCCCTGCTCTTTTGTCGGCTTGGCCGCCTTGATGACGGAACCCTTGGCGAGGCGGAGGGTGATGTTGTCCTTGAGGCGGATGGAGTAGCTTGAGTAGACCCCTTCAGGGAAAAGGATCACTCCGCCGCCTTTCTGTGCGGCGGCTTCGATGGCGGCGTTGATGGCCGGGGAGTCGATATGCACGCCGTCTCCCACGGCGCCGTAGTCACGCACATTGTACACCTTGGCATATCCTGAGATGCAGGACAGCGCGAGGAGGATGGTAAAAAACTTCTTCATTGTGGTAAATTAATATACATTGGTGTAAATCTGTCCGTTGTGGGCTGCCGGCACGGTCCCGCGCACCTGGTCGAAGAGCTGAGGCACCGTGACGAATTCGAATCCTCTGCTCTTCAGCTCCGGGATGACGGTCTTCAGGGCTTCCACGGTGGCGTCGTTGCCCTCGAAATCGTGCAGCAGGATGATGTCCCCGTCCTTCACATTGTCAAGGATGAGGCTTGCCCTTGTGGCTGCGTCCACGTCCTTCTTCCAGTCATCGGCTCCGACTCCGCAGATGAAAGTGTGGTCGATCGTCTTGTGCATCAGTTCATTGTGGTCGATGTACGGGGGACGGAAGAACCGTGGCGCGGAGCCTGTGTATTTCTCGATGAGGGCGTCGGTGCGTCCGACCTCGTCCCGTATCTGCTCTTCGCTGAGGCGTGAGATGTGGGAGTGCGAGAATGAATGGTTCTCGATGTCGCAGCCGAGTTGCAGCGCGCGGCGCATCACTTTGGCCGTGGATTTGTCGATGTTCTTGCCGCAGACGAAGAACGAGGCCGGGACGCCGTTCTCCTCCAGGATGTCGAGCACCTTCGGGGTGGTCACCGTGTTCGGGCCGTCATCAAATGAGAGCGCCAGGTATTTCGGGAATCTGGCCGGGTAGCCGAGGAGCTGATAGGCGAGAGCCCAGGCCATGCGGAGCTGCCCGGGGGTGTTGGGATGCAGACGGTCGGTCTCCGGGCTGCGGAAATACTCTGCCTGTCCGTCCAGGAGCGGGTAGAGGCCGCTTATGCTGTTGAGGTCGATGACCGGCACGCCCCAGACATTGGCTATCTCCTTGACGGCCTGCACATATTCGTCTATGAAGCTGCCGCAGAAGTTGGCGAATGATTCCGGCGGCTGGATGTTGCGGTCGCTGAAGCGGGCGATGCCCCTGTGGAGTGGGGTCAGGAGGATGATCTGCTTGTCCGGGTAGTGCGTCTTGAGCCAGCGCATGGTCACATTGGCCCTCCCTCGGAATGTGGAGTCGGCGTAGACGAGCTCCCGATGCAGCTTCTCCACTTCGACAGGGCCGTCTTCCAGGGTTTTCTCAGTCGAGTATGTGTACCATTCCCCGAGCGGGATGCTCCCGTTGAAGTCGTTGGTGCCGACGAAGACTATGATGGCGTCCACCGCCTGTCCGTGCTCGGCCTCAAGCTTCTCGCCCTGACCGATGATCTGATTCATCCTGTGGCCGCTGATGCCGTAGACATAAGGCTCTATGCCGAGTATGTCCTTGAGGTTGTTCCAGAAGATGTTGTTGGTCTTTTCGATCTGGCGCGCGTCAGTGATAGAGTCGCCGAGGAACGCCACCCTGCTCCCGTCCCACTGGCTGCTGAGCAGCGGCTGGGCGAACGCTCCTGTGCAGAGCGTGGCGGCCAGGACGGGGAGGAAAAGTTTCAAAAAAGTATTGCAGTGTTTCATAAAAAATGCGGATGACGCAAATGTACGAAAAATACCTAAATTTGTGGTTGCGACAAACCAATTTTAATGACAAGATGAAACGTTTGATGACCTTTATCCTCTCCGCCCTGCTGTGCTTCGCCGCTGCGGGAGGAAACTATCCTGACCGTGCCGACTATCTCTGGGTGACGGTTCCTGACCATCCCGACTGGCTCTACAAGACGGGTGAGAGCGCCAAGGTAGAGATACAGTTCTACAAATACGGCATCCCGCGTGACTGTACCGTGGAGTACAAGCTTGCCGATGACATGCTTCCCGCCGACAAGAACGGCAGCATCAGCCTGAAAGGCGGCCGCGGCACCCTCAACATGGGTACCAGGAAAACTCCCGGGTTCCGGGATCTCCAGCTCAGCACCGTGGTGGACGGGGTTAAATACGAGCATCACATCAAACTCGGATTCAGCGTGGACAGGATTCAGCCGTTCACCCGCGAGCCGGGGGATTTCGTGCAGTTCTGGCAGGACAATGTACGCAAGGCGGAAGAGTTTCCCCTCACTTATACCAGGGAACTGGCGCCGGAGTACTGCACCGACAAGATAGACTGCTACCTGGTGAGGCTCATGCTCAATCCGAGCCAGTCCATATACGGATACCTGTTCTATCCCAAGAACGCCGTCAAGGGCGGGTGCCCGGTCGTGCTCTGTCCTCCGGGAGCCGGCATCAAGACCATCAAGCAGCCTCTCCGTCACAAGTACTACGCCGAGCAAGGGTGCATCCGCTTCGAGACGGAGATACACGGGCTCGACCCACGCATCTCTGACGATGTGTTCGCGCAGATCAGCGCCGCGTTCAACGGCCGGGAGAACGGCTACCTCGCCAACGGCATCGAAGACCGTGACCGTTACTATATGAAGCGTGTCTACCTGAGCCTCGTGCGCTGCATCGACCTGCTGACCTCGCTCCCTGAGTGGGACGGGAAGAATGTGGTGGTGCAGGGCGGCAGCCAGGGCGGGGCGCTGTCCCTGATAGCGGCTGGGCTTGACCCGCGCGTGACCCTGTGCATAGCCAATCATCCGGCCCTGTCCGACATGGCTGGCTACAGCGAGCCGGGCCGCACCGGCGGATACCCTCACTTCAACCGCATCCCGGGATTCTTCACCCAAGAAATCATCGACAACCTGGCATACTACGACGTGGTGAATTTCGCCCGCCACATCAAGGCCAAGGTCTACATGACCTGGGGCTACAACGACAACACCTGCCCTCCTACAACCTCTTACGCGGTCTGGAATGTCCTGACCTGCCCGAAAGAGGCCCTCATCACCCCGGTCAACGAGCACTGGACCTCCGAGGCCACGGAGCGGGGCCATCTGGACTGGATGCTGAAAAACATCAAATAAACTCATAAAAATGAACTCTATCCTATTGAACCTGATGCTGGCGGTGCTCAGCTCTGTAAGCAGCCCCGACGGGAAGCTAAATGTATCTGTAAGTTCCATTGAATCAACGGGACAGGTGGTATATGGCGTTACCTATGAAGGCCGGACCATCATCGCCCCGTCCAGGCTCGGCCTGGTGACCGACCAGGTCGACTATACCGGACTTGAGTTTGTCGGGGCGGAGTCCGGGACGGTCATCGTGGACTACAGCCTCGACCGCATCAAACGCAGCCACGTGGGCCATGAGGCGTCGCAGGCCGTGATGCACTTCAAGAACCCGGACGGCCGCCTGCTGGACATCGAATGGCATGTGAGCGACAACGATGTGGCGTTCCGCTATTTCATCCCGCGCGACAGCGGGATCGGCAGCGTCAGGGTGATGAGGGAAGAGACCTGGTTCAATTTCCCGGCGCACACCACGACCTATCTCTGCCCGCAGAGCGACGCGATGGTGGGGTGGAAGCGCTCCAAGCCGAGCTATGAAGAGTATTATGCTCCCGGCGCCCTGCTCTCGACCGCCTCGGAATTCGGACACGGATTCACGTTTCCTTGCCTTTTCCGGGTCGGCTCGGACGGCTGGGCTCTTGTCAGCGAGACGGGAGTCGACAGCCGCTACTGCGCGTCGCGCCTGAGCGATTACGTGGCGGGAGAGGGCTTCCGGATTGCATTCCCTATGCAGGAGGAGAACAACGGCAACGGCACCTCCGAGCCGGCGTTCGCCCTGCCTGGCCACACCCCGTGGCGAACCATCACCGTCGGCTCGGATCTGGGCCCTGTCGTGGAGACCACAATCCCGTTCGACGTGGTGGAACCGCGCTATGAGAGCGCGCACCGCTACGAGTTCGGCAAGAGCAGCTGGAGCTGGATACTCTGGCAGGACGCGAGCATCAACTACGATGACCTCAAGGAGTACATCGACCTGTCTGCCGCCATGGGGTGGAAGTACTCCCTCGTAGACAGCGGATGGGACAAGAATCCGGGCCGCGCCGGGGTGGAGGATCTGGTCCGGTACGCTGCTCTCAAGGGCGTGGACCTCTTCCTGTGGTATTCTTCGAGCGGATGGTGGAACGACATCGTACAGAGCCCGGTGGACATAATGTGCGACCCGATCGCGCGCAAGCGTGAGATGCGCTGGCTGCAGAGCATAGGCGTCAAGGGCATCAAGGTGGACTTTTTCGGCGGGGACAAACAGGAGACCATGGCCCTTTATGAGAGCATACTGAGCGATGCCGATGACCACGGGCTGATGGTGATATTCCACGGCTGCACCATCCCGCGCGGCTGGGAGAGAATGTATCCTAATTATGTGGGCAGCGAGGCGGTGAGAGCTTCCGAGAACCTCGTGTTCTCGCAGTATGAGTGCGATATCGAGTCGCAGAGCGCCAGCCTCCATCCGTTCATCCGCAATGCGGTGGGCTGCATGGAGTTCGGCGGCACTTTCCTCAACAAGCGCCTGGAGAGGCGCAACGGCGAGCCGACTTCCGATGGCAAGGTGCTGGGCAGCATACGCCGGACGAGTGACGCCTTCCAGCTGGCCACGGCCGTGCTCTTCCAGAATCCGATACAGAATTTCGCGCTGGCTCCCAACAATCTTACCGATGCTCCGGCGCTTGCCATGGACTTTCTGCGTGAAGTGCCGGTGGAGTGGGACGAGACCTTGTATATTGACGGTCTGCCGGCGGAGAATGCCGTCCTTGCCCGCCGCAGCGGGGATGTCTGGTATGTCGGGGCAGTCAATGCTTCCGAGAAGCCTTTGAGGCTTGATGTAAGGGCTCTTGAGGCCCGTCTTGGCGGAGCGGCCAGGGTGATATGCTCTGTCAAGGGAACTCTCTCCGAGGTGCCGGTGACCAAAAAACCGCTCCTCATCCCGAAGGACGACGGAGCGGTAGTGATCATAAGGAAGAAGTAGAGCCTATCTCTTTTTTCTCATATAGGAGATGAACTTGGCCTCGCTGCCCAGTTCATCTTCTTTTATGGAAGCGGCCACCACTTCTGTGGAGATTTCCGTGGCAGGCTTTGAGATGAGGCGCACCATGTCGCCGGTCTTCTCCGTGCTCTCGAATTTGCGCGGGCTGAACCACATGCCAGCTCCGAGAGGAGACGGGGCCGCCGAGACGTCGGCAGGATGTACGCCCCATACGGCTATGTAGTTGCGCCCGTACTCCACGGTCTCGCCCTTGTGGTAGTTGACTCCGGTGAGGAACTGCACCTTCTTGCCGTTCAGTTCGCGGCCGATGACCTTTGCGATGCGGCTGTTGTCCTTCATCTCGATGCGGATGAGGATGTCCACGCTCTCTCCTTTGTACTCGACTCCATAAGCCACCATCTCGGCGAACGAGCCGCCGCGGATCTGGCCGACTCTCGCGGTGCGGCCTTTGGTGGCCTTGAGCTTGACTTCCTCGGAGCCGTCCCAGAGGGCGATGCCTCCGAGCCCGACCGTGCGGCCTACCAGATACTCATCGCAGCCCGCGCCTTCTTCCGCCTGCTGCTTGTCTGTAGGGTACCAGAGGTATTTGGCCAGTTCCATCTGCTTGCCGCTCTTGGAGTAGACGTCGATGGCTCCGCTGTCGTTGAAATAGATGCGGAGGGCGCAGTGGGAGTTCTCCACCGCCGGGCCGTGGTGTCCGACGAAGTTGTACTGGACGGCCTGCTGTGAGACTATCTCGCTTACCTGCAGGCTGTCTGCGCGCCAGAATAGGCTGGTCGCGGTCTGCGCCTTGCCCTGTGCGCAGAAGAGAAGTGTGCTTGCGGCTGCGGCGGCCGCGATGATTGTCGTGTGTTTCATGATATGATTCTTGTGGTATGCAAATGTAGTGTTTTTTAAGTATATTTACCGGATATGAAAAGGATTTCTTTCATCTTGCCGTGCATCCTGCTTGCATTATGCATGGATGCGGCGCCGTTTGCCGGCGGGCGTTTCGAGGACAGGACGCTGCGTCTTGACTATATCTTCTCCGGCACGGACAAGACTTGCGACATCGCGCTCTCGCAGTTGCGGAGCATTGACGGCTGGGCCGGGCGGCGTGCCAATCTGGACAAGCTTCCTCTGCGCGGAAACGGGCAGCTTACGATGACGGACAAGGCTACCGGAGACACCCTTTACCGGACTTCGTTCTCCACCCTTTTCCAGGAATGGCAGGCCACCGAGGAGGCGACGCGGGTGCGCCGGAGTTTCGAGAATGTGTTTCTCGTCCCGATGCCGACAGCGCCTGTCGAGATATGCGTCAGACTCTTTGATTTTCACGACAATGTCGTGGCTTCCATGTCCCACCCTGTGGATCCGTCGGACATATTGATAAGGCCGGCGGGAGGCTGGTCGCCTGATCATGGGGCCGCCGCCGGGAAGGACGGGGAGGGCTGGCGCGTGCTTCACCACGGCGGCTCCCCGGAGGATAAGATAGATGTGGTCATCCTTGCCGAGGGATATACGGCTTCTGAGATGGAGACTTTCTACCGTGATGCCGAAGCCGCCGTGAGGAGTCTCTTCGCCCACGAGCCTTTCGGGGAGCTGAGGGACTGCTTCAATATCGTCGCCGTCGGGGCTACGTCCGCGGACAGCGGGGTGAGCGTGCCGCGTGAGGGGGTCTGGAAGGACACGGCCGCCGGCTCGCACTTCGACACTTTCTATTCGGACCGCTATCTCACCACGCCGCACCTCTTCCGTATGCACGACGCCCTTGCCGGTGTGCCTTATGAGCATATCATAGTGCTTGCCAACACCGACACCTATGGCGGCGGCGGAATCTATAACTCCTACACCCTCACGACCGCGCATCACAAGGCGTTCGCTCCGGTAGTGGTGCATGAGTTCGGTCACAGCTTCGCGGGTCTGGCGGACGAGTACGCCTACGACGACCAGTTCGTTGAGTATTATTACCCGGACACCGAGCCGTGGGAGCAGAACATCACCACCAAGGCGGATTTCGGGTCCAAGTGGGAGGACATGCTCGGCAAGGACGGGGTCGGACTTGTCGAGGGGGCCGGATACCAGAGCAGGGGAGTGTGGCGGGCCTGCGGAGATTGCCGCATGCGCACCAACTCCGCTCCGGAGTTCTGTCCTGTGTGCCGCAGGGCGATAGAAAGGTTGATCCTTTTCTATACAGAGACCCCCAAGGCCTCATAGTTGAGGCGGCCGGGCTGGCCTTTGCCCGGCGAGAAGTTTCTTTTACAGTTGCGGCAGGATGGTCGCCAGACGCGTCCCGAGGGATGTGTCGTAGCCTTCGCTATAATATATGATGCGGCCGAAGCTGTCGCAGAGCGCCGTGACCGGGAGAGAGTTGCGGACGGATTCCGTGCCTTCGCGCAGCATTCCGGCCACCTTGCCGTCCACATCCGTGCCGTGGATGACATTGTCCAGCCCCTCAGGGCGTATGCCGCCGAGGATGAGAACCTTCCGTCCCCAGGAGTTGAGAGCGTCAGCGTTCTCTTCCAGCTGTCTGCGCAGATGCAGGCTCGGCTCGTCGTTGCTGCCTGTCACGCAGATGAGGAAGTAGCCCCGGCCTGTGGCTGAGAGTATAGACTGCTGCGCCCCGCTTCCTTCGGCGAGGAAACCCGTCTCGGCGTCCATGGCTCCGATGACCTGCGGCTTGTCTTCCGAAGCTCTGAGTATCAGAGGCTTCACGGTGCTGCGCTCCGGGCTGACAGGGAACATCTCCACATGCGCCCTGACGCTGCCGTCAGCCATTCTCATGCCACTGCACAGCATATAGTAGCCTTCCGGGAGGGAGTACTGTCTCCGGAGCGGCTCGAATTCGTCGAATTCGCACAGGCTCAGGCCGTCGGCGCTGACGGCGGACAGGGTGAAATGGCGGAAGTACTCCGGGGTCTTGACGGCGCCGTTGTCGTCGTATTTGAGGATGAGGCGTCCTTCTTTCGGGGTTTCACCCGCCCCTGACTCGAAATCTACATCGTTCCACTCGGAAGATGCGGACCTGAACTGTACGGCTGCCGTGACTGGGTTGATGCGCGCCGGGAAGCCGAGGCTTCGGCATAGAGCCACGAAGAATATGTCCCTTGACTTGGTGTCGGCCATGCGTGAGCGCCAGACGGCGAACGGAGGGATCCTGAGCCCCTGGGGGTTGCGTGCACTGTCGACCCTGATGCTGTCTTTGACCCATGCGGCCGCGTCTTCCGGGGAATGCAGGCGTGCGCCTATGCCAGAGGCGAGAATCTCCTTGCGGTATGGATACAGCATCTCCCGCTCCACGCGCGGGCAGATGACATATCTGTCCTCGCTGGAGGAAGTCTCGCGGACGTCGCTCAGGACATCGGCGCTGATGTCGATTTCGTCTTTCTCGCTGATGTACAGTTCCGGAGCCGATGTCCTCGGATGCGGGTGCGAGGTTCTGATGGAGTCTTCTCGGGCGAGCCTCAGGGCATTCGCTTCCTTCTGCTCCGGGGTGGAGTTGTCCGGGAGAGGCTTCTCTGCCGGCGGGATGATGTCAAGGTCGAAACTGTAGTCTTCCCCGAATCGCTTGTCGAGCACCACTGTCCCTCTGCCGTCACGGACGGCGCCTATGCCGAAACGGTCGCCGTCCGAAGCCCAGACGATGATGTCGCCGACTCCCGTGTCGAGGCTTGCCCTGCCTTGTCCGTCCGAGACGCAGCGGGCGACGGTGTAGAACTCGGCGTAATTGTAGATCTTGAATTCCACATCAGCTCCAGTCACCGCCTTGCCTTCGCCGTCGGTGATGACGACTTCAGTCCTGCGGCTCGGGATGTAACCCTTGATTACATTGATCTCTGTGTAGGCCAGGGTGCGGCTGATCACATCCTCCGGGCCGTCATAGTCATGGCCGTATACCTTGGTATGCAGGAGCATCGCCCTGGACACGGGTGCGTTGAACCATGCCAGGTCTAGCACCGGCTCGGGCTCGCAGGCTCCCATGAAATGCCATTTGCCGTCTGCCCAGACCTCGACCCAGGCGTGGTTGTCGTCGGTGTGTGCCCATCTGGGGGTGTAGACCTGACGCGCCGGGATGCCTGCGGCCCGGAGCGCTGCGACCGCGAGCACCGACTCTTCCCCGCACCTTCCGAGTCCGGAGCGGATGGTGGCCATAGGGCCGAGCGTCCGCCCGTCGGAAGGACGGTAAGTGGCCTGTTCGTGGCACCAGTGATTGATCTCCAGAGCGGCGTCAGCGAGGCTCATCCCCTTGACGCGGCTGCACAGCGTGTCCGCGTATACGATGCGGAAATCATCGAGGTCCTCGTTGTTGACCCGCAGCGGCAGGACGAAGTGCAGGAACTCCCTCTCCGGGATGTCCCAGCCCATGCGGTCGCGCACCTGCAGGGTCTTGGCCACATTCTCCTCCCAGTATTCCCGGGGGAACACCAGCGAATCCGGCAGCGGCATGGACGCGTACAGGAAATCAACATAATCTCTGTGGCCTGGTCTGCAGGCCGTCGCCAATACGGCGAGCAGCAATGCTGCTAAAGTCTGGTGGCGCATAATCTTGTCCCGTGAAATTCGACCGCTCCGGTCAGTTCGTGTAAAGTGTCTATGTTTGAGGGTGTCACTCCGGCTCCCGGCATGATCGCGATCCTGCCGCCGGCCTTCTGTATAAGTTCCCGTATGAGGGGCGCGCCTTCCATGGCGCTCGGCTGCTGCCCTGAGGTGAGAATCCTGTCGAAGCCCAGTTCTATGATCTGTTCGAGGGCGAGGAACGGGTCTCGGCAGCAGTCGAACGCCCTGTGGAATGTCAGTCCCAGCCCGAGAGATCCGGCTTCGCGGACAAGGAGGCGGCAGGCGGCGAGGTCTATGTCTCCGGCCCTGTCCAGCGCTCCGACCACTACGGCTGCGGCCCCGCAGGCCGCGCATTCGCGGATGCTCTCCACCATCGCGGCGATTTCATCTTCAGAGTAGACGAATGAGCCGCCGCGCGGCCTGACCAGGACATTTATCGGCAGTCCGGTGGCTGTGCAACGCGTGATTTCGTCTGATGACGGCGTCGTGCCCCCGACCTCAAGATCGCGGCACAGCTCCGCTCTGGCGGCCCCGCCGGCCCTTGCTGTCAGGACATCCGTAAGACCGGTGCAGCAGCGCTCGAGGATGTAGTTCATCGGAAACTGAGTTTGACGATTCTGTCCGGGCCAGGGCCGGAAGGTATCTGGAGCGTGAACCTGCCCTTGCCCTTCTTGAACTTCACCTCTCTTCCGTCTTCAAGCATGGTTGCGCCGGTGAGTTTGCGCCCGTTGTCCTCAAGCGTCAGCTCGCCTCTCTCCGGGTCCAGGATGTGCAGGTATGTCGTCTTGCCGTTTGCCGTGCTGACTCCCCACTCTCCGGAGTATTCTCCGGCCTGCGTCCCGTAGATGCTCTCCCCGTTGACTTTGAGCCACTTGCCCATCTCGCGCAGGCGGGATGCCGCCTCTTCCGGGATGGTGCCGTCAGGGCGCGGGCCGATGTTGAGCAGGAGGTTGGCGCCCTTGGCCGCTGTCCGCACAAGGTATTCTATCAGGAAATCGGCGCTCTTGTAGTCCGTGTCCTTGATCCTGTATCCCCAACTGCGGTTCATGGTCTGGCAGGTTTCCAGCGGCAGGCGGGAGATTTCCTGGCCGGAGAGGCCAAACTCGTTCTGTCCCGGGAGGTCGCGCTCGAATATCTGGATATCCTCCCCCTCGAACGGGAGGAGGTGGTGATTGTTGCCTATAAGGCATTGTGGCTGAAGTCTGTGTATGAGTTCGTACTGCTCGCTGAGATTCCAGATGGCGGGCTGGTCCTCTCTCGGGAAAGCGTCCTTGTCCCATACGCCGTCGAACCAGACGGCGCCGATCTTGCCGTAGCCTGTGAGGAGCTCGGTCAACTGGGCGTTTATGAATTCCATGTAGTGCTCCCAGTCCCCGTCCTTGCCCTCCGGCCTGCCTGTCCCCGTGCCCGTCCTCCCGAGCGGGTAGTAGTCCGTGCGCCCCCAGTCCAGATGAGAGTAGTAGAGATGCAGCTGCAGGCCCTCTCTCCCGAGGGCGTCGGCGAGTTCCGCGAGGATGTCTCTGCGGAACGGTGTGGCCTTGAGGATGTTGTATTCACTGGCTTTGCTGTTGAACATTGAGAACCCGTCGTGGTGGCGGGTGGTGAAAGTGACATATCGTGCACCGGATTCCCTGAACAGCCGAGCCCATTCCGCGGCGTCGAACCGTGACGGGCAGAATCCCGCCGCGAGGTGCGGGTATTCACGGTAGTCGATGTCCTCGTTCTGCATCACCCATTCCCCCCGGCCCAGCATGGAATATATTCCCCAGTGGATGAAGATTCCGAAGCGCGACTCCTCGAACTGCTTCCTGGCCAGGAGGTTGTCTTCGGATGGGATGTAGCCCGGCTGTGCCGCTGCGGGCACGGATAATCCCGCTGCCAATGCGGCTGCGGCAATCATGGATATGAATCTGGTTCTCATAGGGCGAATATAGTGATTTTTGTTGTCAGAGCAGCATGAGCAACTGGCCTGAAATCACCCGGAGAAACATCTCCACCGGGTAGACGGTGGCGTATGCCACGGACGGGCCGTCGTCCTCCACTGTGCTCAGCGCGTAGTTGAGGGCTATCGGGTTGGCCATGGCTCCGCACAGCATCCCGACATTCGAGGCGTAATCGGTGCGGCACCATCTTGACGCTATGAACCCGACGAGCAGCACCGGCACTATGGCGAGCAAAACGCTTATCGCGATCCAGAGCAGCCCCTCCGGCCGCAGTACGGTGGCGAAGAACCCCGGCCCGGCGCTGAGTCCCAGCCCGGCGAGGTAGACGGTAAGCCCGAACTGCCTGAGCATCAGGTTGGCGCTGTGGGTGGTGTAGGTCGTGATGTGCAGGCGTGGTCCGAATGCCCCCATCAGGATGCCTATCACTATCGGGCCTCCCGCTATGCCGAGCCTTATCGGCACGTTCATCCCGGGGATGGCTATGGGCAGGCTGCCGAGCAGGAGTCCCAGCATGAGCCCCACGAAAATGAACAGCAGGTTGGGGTTGCGAAGCTCCTTCTCCTGGTTGCCGAGCACCTTGGCGACTTCGGCTACGGCCCTTTCTTCTCCGACTACGGTCAGTTTGTCTCCGATCTGGAGCCTGAGATCGCGGGAGGGGAGTATGTCGATACCGGCACGGTTCACGCGCGTGATGTTGATGCGGTAGGTGTTGCGCAGGTGGAGATCTCCGAGCTTGGCCCCGTTGATGCTGTTCCTGGTCACGAAGATATGCCTTGAGACGAGCATCCCGTCCAGGTGGTTCCAGTCGATGTCTTTCTGGTTCCAGTCTTTCACCACCTTCTCCCCGAATATCTGCTCGGCCGCTCCTGCCTCCTTCTCCTTGGTCAGCACCAGCACATGCTCTCCCTTCTCGAGGACGGTGTCCCCGTCAGGCATGATCACCTGGCCGCGTTCGCTGCCGTCGAATTTCCACACCCTCGACACGACGATGCGGATGTTGGAGTCTTTCATGATCTCTCTGAGCGTCTTGCCGAATATGGCCGGGTTGCTTACCCTGAATTCGGTCACGAATGCCGGTTTGTCGTGGGAGTCGGCCTTGGAGTCTTCCTTGTGGAACAGGGCCTTGAGGATAACCACGCAGAGGATGACCCCGATCAGGCCGAAAGGGTATCCGACGGCGCAGGCGGTGGCCATCTCGTTGGCTGTGCTCGAGCCCGCCGGGTCAATCTGCAGCAGGGTCTGCTGCGCGGCTCCGAGCATCGGGGTGTTGGTGGCGGCTCCTGTGAGCAGGCCCGTGGCGACCGGCATGGAGATGCCTGTCAGGCGGCTGACCAGCATGGTGAGCGCAGTCCCGGAGAGGAGCACTGCGAAGGCCAGGATGTTGAGCTTGATGCCGCCTTTTTTGAGGGACGGGAAGAAGCTCGGGCCTACCTGGAGGCCAAGCGTATAGACGAACAGCACCAGACCGAAGTTCTGTGCGAGGGCGAGCATCTGCGGGTTCACGGCCAGGCCGAAATGTCCTGCGAGGATGCCGGCGAAGAAGACGAATGTCACGCCGAGGCTGATTCCCTTGAATTGCAACTTGTTGCACAGCAGCCCTATGACGCATATCAGCGACAGGACGAGTATCGCCTGGGTGTAGGACTGCTCAGTGAATATGTCGATCAACCAGTTCATATTACATCTGCGAAATGAAACTCTGCGCAAATGTAAGCAAAAACTTGCGTATTGCCCGTCTTTTTCGTAACTTGACCGGGCTAACTGACACTCAGGATGATACGGTTTTGTAGACTTTCGGCTGCGGCCCTGGCCTTGATGGCGGCCGCCTGCAGCGCTCCGCTGCCCGGTTCCCAGGACGGCACGGAATTGTGGATGGCCAACTCCCGCGGCTACGATGAGGTTCTCGGTTCTGTCCGTACCGGGATAGACAGCACCCTCGAACGGGAAGAGTTCCACATCTATGACAGGGATGGTTTTCGGCATGTGGACGGGGGTTCGTCCGCCGCGATAATGTACGGGACCTATGCCCTCCAGCGGGCGGAGGTGCTCGGGCAGGCGGGGGCCGGGATGGAGATGAGAGAAAAGCCATACTACGGGCTGCGTATCCTCAATCACTGGGACAATCTCGACGACACCGTGGAGCGCGGCTACGCGGGGCTCTCCATGTGGGAGTGGACTTCGCCTCAGATATCCTCGGAGCGTATCCGCCGTTACGGCAGTCTCTGCGCGTCGGTCGGGATCAACGGCTCGGTGCTCAATAATGTCAACTCCGATCCGCTTATCCTTGACACTGAGCATATAAAGAGAGTGGCCGGGATAGCCGACATCCTCCGGCAGTACGGTATCAGGACTTATCTCTCCATCAAATGGACTTCCCCGATGAGTCTCGGCGGGCTCAAGTCCGCTGACCCTCTGGACCCGGCGGTGCTCGCCTGGTGGAAGGCCAAGACCGATGAGATCTATGCGCTCATCCCGGATTTCGGCGGTTTCCTTGTGAAGGCCAATTCCGAAGGGCAGGCCGGGCCTCAGGATTATGGGCGGACGCATGCCGACGGTGCCAATATGCTGGCGGAGGCCCTGAGGCCGCACGGGGGCATAGTGATGTGGAGGGCGTTCGTCTACAGCCCGACGAGCCCGGACCGTGCCAATCAGGCGGTGGAGGAATTCTTGCCGCTGGACGGTGAGTTTGCCGACAATGTGATAATCCAGGTCAAGAACGGGCCTGTGGATTTCCAGCCGAGGGAGCCGTTCAGCCCGCTTTTCGGGCGTATGGAGAAGACGGCCGTGATGGTGGAGTTCCAGATTACCCAGGAGTATCTCGGCTTCTCCAACCATCTTGTCTATCTCGGGCCGGCATTCGAGGAGTGTCTTGGCAGCGACACTTATGCCGACGGCCCCGGCTCTTCTGTCGCGAGGCGCGTCCGGGCCATCGCCGGCGTGGCCAATACCGGGCAGGATCCGAATTTCTGCGGGTATATATTCGCCCAGGCCAACTGGTATGCTTTCGGGCGTCTGGCCTGGAATCCAGAGTTGGATTCGGAGCAGATTGCCGACGAGTGGGTGCGGCAGACCTTCAACTGTCCTTCCGGGATGAGCGCAGATGCTTTTTATCATAAGTTCCTCTCTCCGGTCAAGGACATGATGATGAGTTCGCGTGAGACGGCCGTCGATTATTCGATGCCTCTCGGACTGCATCACATATTCGCCGGCTCCCACTATGGCCCTGGCCCGTGGGAGAAGAGCATACGCCCTGACTGGTCATGCGTGTATTATCACAAGGCGGGACCGGATGGTGTCGGGTTTGACCGTACGAGGGACGGGTCCGATAATGTGGACCAGTATAACGAGCCTCTCGCGTCCATGCTCAATTCTCTGGAGACCTGTCCGGAGCCTCTTCTGTTGTGGTTCCATCATGTCCCTTGGGACTATGTGATGTCGAGCGGCAATACTCTCTGGGATGAGCTGTGCCTTCATTATGACAGGGGGATTTCTTCGGTGGAGTCTTATCAGCGGACTTGGAAGAGGCTGGAGAGGCATGTGAGTCCGGCGATTTTTGCCGAGGTCAGCAAGAAGCTTGATATTCAGAAGAATGACGCCCTGTGGTGGAGGGATGCTTGCGTCGGGTATTTCCAGACTTTCTCCGGGATGCCTCTGCCTTCCGGGGTGCGGCCTCTGGGGGTTCCGGTCGATTCTCTCCGGATCAAGAGCGTGCTGTCTGACCGCTATGGACTTCCGGTCCACGATGAGCGGAACCGGCCGGTGCTCGTGACCCCTGCCCAGCGCGCCCGGCTCGGTGGCCTCCCGGGGCAGGATTCTTCTGTGCCGGATGCTTCTGCGTCGGATGCTGAGTAAGGACTGCGGTCAGGCCTTTCAGTTTTGGACTATAGCGGCTTTAGGCTGCCGCTGTTGCGGTTTCCGTCAGGCTCGGTCAAGGCCACCCCTTCCAGGCATCGTTCTGATGATGGTCTCCGTTGCCGACCGAGCCTGACGGAAATTCCGGTTTCCTTCGGCAGCGCCCGCGCGGCCGTGTGGGATACGGTGGGGGATTTCAGCAAAGGCAGCAGGCTCGTATATCTTACATAATGCGGAAGGGATGAATTCCTCTCCGGATGCCTCGCGTACACCAGGGCGCCAGATTCTGTACCGCGCGGGGCATTTCCGCGCACGGGATTGGTTTCGTGCGCGGGAGGCAGAGGTGGCAGGGACGAGGCTTTTGTGTCGAGCTCCTGCCACCTCTGCCCCCTGCTCCCGTGATCCTCGCCGAGTGCAGATTTTTCTGTTTCTTATCTCTTTTGA
>UQMB01000011.1 GCA_900541925.1 uncultured Bacteroidales bacterium
GTAATTTCATGATGATTGTCTCTTTTTTTGAGTCAACCATTTTCAGTCCAATACAAAATATCAGCAACTCCCTCAACCACGGTTCAAAGAAAGGCCTATGATAGAGCAGAGAGACAGGAGGTGGACACCTGCTCAACACAAAAGCCTCGCAGGTGTCCACCTCCTGTCTCTCTGCCAGCTGCCTCAATGGCGATTATAGCGCAATCGTGCCGGCGCGAAAGCTCCCCGGTAATCCGTATGTTGAACTGCTTTCTGCTGATAATCTGACACGGAAGTTTGCAGCTGAGCCCAGTGAGAGCATTGGAATACTCCGACGCTCTCACTTCTAAATTGATGTCCAAGCTTTATTTCTGCTCCGAGAGGAACTTCTCGCTGCGGGAGACGAAGTCCGCGAGGGCCTTGCCCTTGAGCATGCCGTTGCTCAGCAGGGCGAGATCGACGACCTGATGCAGAAGCTCATTGGCGGCGACAAAGTCGGCCACGCTCTGGTCGGCGGCATCCTTCTTCTCTCCCCAAATCTTAAGGACCAGAGGATTCTGCATGTTGACCAGAATGTTGTATGACTCCGGGAGCGAACCATAGAAGTTCATCCCGCCGCCCATCGAACTCATCTCACGATAACGGCGCATGAACTCGCTCTGGGTAATGAGCACCGGAGCGGAAGTCTCACCGAGGTTCTCGGCCTCAATCCGGTAGTCATTGCCCTCCGGCAGGACGGCCTTGAACATCTCCTCAAGCACCTTCTTGTCGTCTTCGGACAGCTCCGGCTTCACGGCCTCCTCCTTCTTGATGAGATTGGCCACGGAATCACTGTCCACACGGGCGAAACGAGTATGCTCGATCTTGCTCTCAAGCAGGTTGACCCAGTGGCTGTCAAGTTCGCAGTCCATCAGAAGCACGTCGTAGCCCATGTTCTTGGCCGCCTCGATGAAGCTGTACTGCTCCTCCGGCTTCGTGGCGTAGAGATAGACCACATTCTTGTCCTTGTCGGTCTGGGCCGGCTCGATCGCCTTGCGGTAGTCATCAAGGCTGAAGAACTTGCCGTCCGTGTTTTTGAGCAGGGCGAACTTGAGCGCGCGCTCGCAGAACTTCTCGTCGCTCAGCATGCCGTACTCGATGAAGAGCTTGATGTTGTCCCACTTCTGCTCGAACTGTTCGTGCTGGTTCTTGAAGATGTCCTCCAGGCGATCGGCCACCTTCTTGGTGATGTATGTGCTGATTTTCTTGACGTTGGCATCGCTCTGGAGGTAGCTTCGGCTGACATTCAGCGGGATGTCCGGGGAGTCGATCACACCGTGCAGCAATGTCAGGAAGTCCGGCACGATGTTGTCCACATGGTCGGTGACGAACATCTGGTTGCAGTAGAGCTGTATCTTGTTCTTGTCGATGGCCATCCTCTCCTTGATCTTAGGGAAATAGAGCACGCCGGTGAGGGTGAACGGATAGTCCACGTTGAGGTGAATCCAGAACATCGGATCCTCCTCCATCGGATACAGCTCATGGTAGAACTTGAGATAGTCCTCCTCCTTCAGGTCAGAAGGGGCCTTTGTCCATATAGGCTCGATACTGTTGATGACATTGTCCTCTTCCGTCTCGACCTCCTTGCCGTCCTTCCACTCAGTCTTCTTGCCGAACACGACAGGCACAGGCATGAACTTGCAGTACTTGCCGAGCAGCTGGCTGATGCGGCCCTTGGCGGCGTACTCGGAAGAGTCGTCGTCGAGATACAGGGTAATTTCCGTGCCCCTGTCCTCTTTCTTGCCCTCAGACATGGAATACTCCGGAGACCCGTCGCAACTCCACTGGACAGGCTTTGCGCCATCCTTCCAGCTGAGAGTGTCGATGGTGACCTTCTTCGCCACCATGAAGGCGGAGTAGAAGCCCAGTCCGAAATGGCCTATGATGGAGCCGATCTGGTCCTTGTATTTCTCAAGGAACTCGCCGGCTGAGGAGAAGGCGATCTGGTTGATGTACTTGTCCACCTCTTCTTCTGTCATGCCGATACCGCGGTCGATGATGCGGAGGACTTTCTGCTTCTCGTCCAGCTCCACTCTGACATTGAGCGCGCCCAGTTCACCCTTGAAGTCACCGCTGGAGGCGAGAGCCTTCATCTTCTGGGTGGCGTCGACTGCGTTGGCCACAAGTTCGCGCAGGAAAATCTCGTGGTCGGAATAAAGGAACTGCTTGATTACAGGGAAGATATTCTCGGTTGTGACACCTATCTTGCCTTTAAGGGAATTGTTTGCCATATATTCTCAGTTTTAATATTCAAAAAACCGGATGCAGAACCCTGCACCCGGCCTTGAAAAATCAAATTATGTTCCAGTGACAATTTGTCACCGATTGCGGGATGACGAGTAAGACGCCCGTCCCCCGACATAAGAGACATTGCACCAGTCAACAGCCTCCCCTCCGCTATAGAACATGGCCTTATATGCCCCGGTCGGAACAAGGTCGTAATTGACGCTGAGTTGAGAGCCGGATGCCTCCCAGACATAAGTCACATCATTCTCAGAGACAAGGGAAAAACTGAAGCCGTCCCCCTCGTCGAATTTCAGGTCGAGTCCAGAAAACACCCACTTGTCCTCAAGCCGGTTGTCCGACCCGATCCTCCGCACATCAAGTCTGAACTCCAGTCCACGGCTGTTGTAGGCTGAGGTCCAGGCATTGTCTCCCACCCGCGTGATGACGGGCCTTATGTCGGGGTCTACCGTCCCCGTGAAACTCAAGCCCTCGTCGTTGACGCCGAGATTGGAGACAAGATTGCGCAGAGTCACCTCGACGCTGGAAGATATCATTTCAGAAGTGAAGCGGAAAAGGTTGTAGTCCGTGCGGTTGTTGTTGGTCTGCTCGGAGACGACACAGGAAACAAGCATGAGCGCCGCAGAGGCAAAAGCAAAGATCTTCTTCATGACACGCTAGAATTTATAGCCGACCCCGGCCGATATACCCGTATACAATGTGCCGAGACCGGTCTCGGCGAAGCCGAAGACCTTTCGTCCGACCTCGATTCCGAAAGGCGTCCACTGGAAACCGGGAGTGAAAGAGTTGTCCAAATACTCAATACCGTAATCAGCACTCTCCCGGTTCCTGCGGTCGAAGCCGAAATACTTGACCACGCCGATTCCGAACTTCCCGTAAAGACGCACCATCGGGCGATTCAGATAGATCAATTTACCTTGAGGCATCAGAGAAAACATCACTCCGGACTTAGAGCCTGTCTTCCGGCCGCTGACCCCATTGTATACATCGTGCCACACGATTGTGGCCGAGAGGTCGACCGACAAGGCAAACCAGCGCGCAAAAGCATAATCCGCACCCAGGCACAAGGCTCCGCTTGACCTGGTAATACCATTGTAGTCGGCATATATGTCCGAGAGAGACCGGGATGTGCTATTCCGCCAGGGACTCTTCCACAATGAGCCTTCAGCAAATGTCGATGCCGTGTACGACGGCGTAGCCATCCCGGCACGGACAGACCATCTTTCCGCCTTCCAGAAATCACGCGACGAATAACGCCTGACTTCCCGCCGGCTCTCATATCTTCCGCGGTCAGCGCTCACCGTATGCTCGGTGCGCACCGTGACAGTCTGGGCGGAGAGCGCACATGTGCCCGCAGCCACGGCTGCGAGCACAATAAATATTCTCATGTATTTCACCATACGAGTAAAAGATGCCAGGATATGGCCTGATGTTGCACTACTTGTAGAGAAACCTCTTGATGCTCATCTTAGGAGTCTTCTCGAACGGCACCATCACGGTCTCCACCTTGGAGATCCGGCTGTATCCCGGAAGCTGGCGGTTGGAGTTGATGCGGATCTTCTCCGGAAGGTCGGATATGGCCTCCTCGTCGAGTCTGGCGCTCTTGAGGGCATCCTTGTCAAAGTAGACAAGTGCCACGAGTTTCCCGGAACGGTCCACCACAAGGGACTCGCCCACGAACTCCTGATTGTTGATGACGGCCTCGAGCTCCTCCGGGTAGATGTTCTGCCCGTTGGCTGAGAGTATCATGCTCTTGCTGCGGCCCTTGATGAAGATGTTGTTGTTCTTGTCAATGATGCCGAGGTCTCCGGTGCGCAGGAACCCGTCCTCGGTGAACGCCGCCTTGTTGGCCTCCTCGTTCTTGTAGTAGCCTATGGTGATATTGGCGCCCTTGGCCTGGATTTCCCCCGCAATATGCTGAGGGTCATCGGAGTCGATGCGCGCCTCGATGCAGTCGATGACCTTGCCGCAAGAGCCCGGCACATAGCGTGACCAGTCCTCGTACCCGAGCAGAGGAGCGGCCTCCGTCATGCCGTAGCCCACGGTGTAGTGCAGGCCTATGCGTTTGAACCACTTCTCGACCTCAGGATTGAGGGCGGCGCCGCCCATGATATATGTGCGCACCTTGCCGCCGAACGCGGTGTCAAGACCCGAACGCATCTTGTTGAATATGATTTTGTTCAGCCCAGGGATAGAGGCGAGCACGCGGATATACCACTTGCTGAGCACAGGCTTGAGGGAAGACTTGTAGATCTTCTCCATCACGAGAGGCACGGTACATATCATATATGGCTTCACGTCCTTCATCGCCTTGAGAAGGAGGGACGGGGCCGGAGTCTTGCCGAGATAGTAGACGGCGCAGCCGCCGGAGAGCGGGTAGAGGAACTCGTACACCATCCCATAGACATGGGCCATAGGGAGCATGGACACGAGGGTATCGCCAGGATAGATGAGCACATGCTTGTGGCCGTATTCGATGGAGGCGCTGAGGTTGCCGTAGGTGAGCATCACTCCCTTAGGGGCGCTCGTGGTGCCAGAGGTGTAGTTGATGACGGCGAGGTCGGAGAAATTGTCCGTCGGGAAAGCGAGGTCCCCAGAAGAGAAACCTGAGGCGTACTTCTCGTCGAAGTCGGCGTCCATGCTCTCGAATGCCGCCTTGAACTCAGGGTCAGGAGCATAGAGGAGGGTGAAGTCGTCAACATTGACGGCACCCTTGAGCTTCGGCATCACGGACACGTCAAGCTTGTCCCAGATCTCCTTGTCGGTAAAAAGCAGGACGCTGTCGGAGTGGTCGGTAAGGTGCGCGACGCTGTCAGGATGGAAATCCGACAGGATAGGCACGATGACCGCCTCGTAGACATTGACCGCGAGGAAAGTGACCGCCCAGCGGGCCGTGTTCTTGGCGCACAAGGCAATCTTGTCTCCCTTCCTGACGCCCGACTTCTCGAACATCAGACCGAATTTAGCTATATACTTGGCAAGGTCCGCGCTGGTGAAGACTTCGCCCTTGTAGTTGCAGAGCGCCGGCTTGTCCCAAGCTGACTTCATACTGTTCTCCAAACAGGCCAGATAGTGTTCCATATTGTTCCGTTAATTGTTTTAAGCAAAAATACTCATACGCGTGCGCAATGGCAATAGCGTTTGTTGCAAAGTGATGAATATTTGCGATATTTGTGGCTAAAGAGTTTAATCTGGGGCGAATTGAGAGATGAAAAAGAAGCCTATCATAGCACTGATTTACGATTTTGACGGGACACTGTCTCCCGGCAACATGCAGGAATTCGGATTCATACAGGCCGTCGGCAAGACGGCCGAGGAATTCTGGAGGATGAGCGACAGCATCGCGATCGGCCAGGACGCGTCCAATGTGCTTGCATACATGAAACTTATGTTCGACGAAGCCGGACGCAACGGCATAGAGCTCCGCAAGGAGGACTTCTACCGCTTCGGGAAGCACATCCAGCTATTTGAGGGTGTGCGGGAATGGTTCGGCAGGGTCAACGATTACGGCAAGGAGCACGGAGCCGTCATCGAGCATTACATAAACTCATCCGGACTCAAGGAAATCATCGAGGGCAGCCCGATAGCCGGAGAATTCAAGCACATCTTCGCCGGCAGTTTCATCTATGACGAGAAGGGGGAAGCCGTCTGGCCGGGAATCGCCGTGGACTAC
The DNA here is from genome assembly GCA_900541925.1 of uncultured Bacteroidales bacterium. GTDB lineage: Bacteria > Bacteroidota > Bacteroidia > Bacteroidales > UBA932 > Cryptobacteroides. Next base: position 5,936 of record UQMB01000011.1, read on the forward strand.
ACCGGCAAGACCCAGTACCTTTTCAAGATCAACAAGGGCATCTTCAGCGCCAGGGACAACAAGCTCGTCAACGCCTCCATCTCGGACGACAAGAAGCGCATCCCGTTCTCCAACATGATCTATTTCGGGGACGGGGACACGGACGTGCCGTGCATGAAGATCGTGGGGATGTTCGGAGGGCAATCGATAGCCGTCTACAATCCGTCTGACGAGAGGAAGAAGGCGGCGGCCCTGAAGCTCAAGCACCAGGGCCGCGTAGGTTTTTCCATACCGGCCGTCTACACCGAGGACTCAAAGGCCTTCCGCCTCGTCAAGGCCATAATCGACAAGATTGTCGCGGACCACGAGCTGGAGCGCCTCAAGAAAATCGCATAAACGCCAAGAATGTCCGGCAGAACTCCAGTCCCGCCGGACATTCTTCATAAATCAGTCAGCAGCGCTACTTTGCGCTGTCCACATCTTTGTCCGGGCCGTCCAATCCCGGGAGAGACGCGCTGCCGAAATCGGCGGAACGGTCACCGACGCTGCTCTTGCCGAACTCATAGTCGTTGCCCGGAAGAATCGCGTTGAGCAGGATGCCGAGGAGGGCCGCCGTAGCAAGGCCGCTCAGTGAAGTGAAACCGATGTTGATGGCGTCGCCCGCACCGTACTTGATGCCGATGGCGAGGACGAGAATCAGCGCCGCGATCAGAAGATTGCGGGAGACGGTGAAGTCAACCCTGTTCTCCACGATGTTGCGCACACCGACAGCGGAGATCATACCGTAAAGCACCAGGGAGACGCCTCCGATGGTGGCCGCCGGCATGACGCCGATGAGAGCGGCGAACTTAGGGCAGAACGACAGGACGATGGCGAACACCGCCGCGATGCGGATCACGCGAGGGTCAAACACGCGGGTGATGTTGAGCACGCCGGTGTTCTCGCCATATGTGGTGTTGGCAGGAGCGCCGAAAAGCGAAGCGAGCGAAGTCGCGAGACCGTCACCCATGAGGGTACGGTGCAGACCCGGATCCTCAAGGTAGTTGACGCCGGTCGTCGAAGAAATCGCGCACATGTCTCCGATATGCTCCACCATTGTGGCGAGGGAGATAGGGAGGATGGCGATTATGGCAGCCACGATAAGACCCCAATCCGGATTATTGAACACGGCGAAACTGGTGTTCTGCCACTGGAACGGCAGGCCGACCCATGCGGCCTCCTTGACAGGAGCGAAATCCACCTGGCCGAAGCAGGCGGCGACAACATACGAGCCGAGGACACCGAGCAGGATAGGCACGATCTTGATCATCCCGCGGCCCCAGATGTTGCAGACGATGATGATGGCCACCGCGAGGATGGCGATCCACCAGTTCTGGTTGCAGTTCTGGATGGCCGAGCCCGAGAGCGTGAGTCCGATTGCGATGATGATAGGTCCCGTCACTACCGGAGGGAAGAAACGCATCACCTTCTTGGCGCCGAAAGCGGCGAAGAGTCCCGCAAGGATGAAATACATGAGTCCCGCGCAGAACACGCCTATGCAGGCATAAGGAAGCGACTGGGCGAGGGTCATCCCCTTGGCCATACCCATCTGGGTCACAGCGGCATAACCGCCGAGGAACGCAAAGGATGAACCAAGGAATGCAGGGACTTTCATCTTTGTGCAAAGATGGAAGATGAGCGTGCCGAGTCCCGCGAAAAGCAATGTGGCGGAAACTGAGAGTCCGGTAATCACCGGCACGAGGATGGTGGCTCCGAACATGGCGAAGAGATGCTGGAGTCCGAGCACAGCCATCTTGCCCTTACCGAGGGTACGGGCATCGTAGATTGTCTGGTCTTTTTGTACTTTAGCCATAATATATAATGAATGTTATTCCCACTCGATGGTTGCAGGCGGTTTGGACGAGATGTCATAGACTACGCGGTTGATGCCGCGCACCTTGCGTATGATCTCGTTGGAAACGTCGGCGAGGAAATCATAAGGCAGGTGAACCCAGTCCGCGGTCATGCCGTCGACGGAGGTCACGGCCCTCAGGGCCACGGTGCTCTCATAAGTGCGCTCGTCACCCATCACTCCGACGCTCCTCACCGGAAGCAGGATGGCGCCCGCCTGCCAGATGGAGTCGTAGAGACCGTACTCGTGCAGCTTGTCTATGTAGATGGCGTCAGCCTCCTGGATAATGGCTATCTTCTCAGGAGTAACCTCGCCCAGGATGCGGATACTGAGTCCGGGGCCCGGGAAAGGATGGCGGCCAAGGATGGCCGGATCAAGCCCGAGAGCCTTGCCGACACGGCGGACCTCATCCTTGAAGAGAAGACGGAGCGGCTCCACCACCTTGAGGTGCATATCCTCTGGAAGCCCCCCCACATTGTGGTGGCTCTTGATGGTGGCCGAAGGGCCCTTGACGGAAGAAGACTCGATGACATCAGGGTAGATCGTACCCTGGCCCAGCCAGCGGGCACCGGTGATGGCCTTGGCTTCGGCGTTGAACACCTCGACGAAATCGCGGCCTATGATCTTGCGCTTCTTCTCTGGGTCAGTCACCCCGGCAAGGTCCGAGAGGAAGCGGTCAGCCGCCCTCACGCCCTTGACATTCAGGCCCATACCCTCGTATGAGCGGAGCACGTCCTCAAACTCATTCTTGCGGAGGAGCCCCGAATCCACGAAGATGCAGTGCAGCCTCTTGCCTATCGCGCGGTGCAGCAGCAGGGCCGCCACGCTCGAATCCACACCCCCGGAGAGACCGAGGATCACCTTATCGTCGCCGAGCTGCTCCTTGAGAGACGCGATCGTGGACTCCACGAAATTCTCGGCAGTCCAGTCTCCCGCGCATCCGCAGATGCCGATCACGAAATTGCGGAGAATCTCCGTCCCGCACTCGCTGTGATGGACTTCCGGGTGGAACTGTATACCCCATACCTGCTCCCCGCAGAAGCGGAAAGCCGCATTCTCGACACTTCCGGTCGAGCCTATGACCCTGGTGCCTTCCGGCAGGCGGGTGATGGTGTCCCCGTGAGACATCCACACCGTGGACTCGGCGGACACGCCGGCCATGAGAGGGTCGGAAGCGTCAGTGACCTTGAGCTTGGCGCGACCGTATTCGCGGGAACCGGCCGGAGCCACTTCGCCGCCCCCGTTGTATGCGAGCCACTGCGCGCCATAGCAGATGCCGAGCAGAGGCATATGGCCCCTGATAGCCGACAAGTCGGGCTGTGGAGCGTCAGCATCCCTTACCGATGCGGGGCTTCCCGAAAGAATCACACCCTGCACCTCCGAGAGATCGGAAGGGATCTTGTTGAACGGCCATATTTCGCAATACACACCTATCTCACGCACCCTGCGGGCTATAAGCTGGGTGTACTGCGAGCCGAAATCGAGAATCAATATCTTATTCACCTCTTGTGTAGTTAGGGGTTTCCTTGGTAATGGTCACATCATGAGGATGGCTCTCCGCCATGCCGCTCGCCGTGACACGGGTGAAGCGGGCCTTCTTGAGATCCTCAAGAGTCCTCGCGCCGCAGTAGCCCATGCCTGAGCGGAGTCCGCCGACAAGCTGGTAGACGGTCTCGGAGAGAGTCCCCTTGTACGGAACACGGCCCACGATGCCTTCCGGCACGAGCTTGCTCAGGTCGGTCTTGTCCTCCTGGAAATAACGGTCCTTGGAGCCTGCCGCCATGGCGTCGATGGAACCCATTCCCCTGTATGCCTTGAACTTGCGTCCGTTGTAGATGATGGTCTCGCCAGGAGACTCCTCGGTGCCGGCAAACATGGACCCGCACATGACGCAGTCTCCGCCAGCCGCGAGCGCCTTAACGATGTCGCCGGAATAGCGCAGACCGCCGTCAGCGATGAGGCTGGCGCCGGAACCCTTGATGGCGGTGTAGGCCCCGTAGATGGCGCTGAGCTGAGGCACACCGACACCCGCCACGATACGGGTGGTGCAGATGGAGCCAGGCCCGATTCCGACCTTGACCCCGTCAGCCCCGGCCTCGACAAGGGCGCGCGCGCCCTCTTCAGTGGCGATGTTGCCGACCACGACATCAAGAGAAGGGAAACTCTTCTTGACCTTCCCGAGAAGTTCAATCACATTGCGGCTGTGTCCGTGGGCGCTGTCAAGCACCACCGCATCCACTCCCTCGGCGGCAAGTGCGGCCACCCTGTCGAGAGCGTCGGCCGTGATGCCCACGCCTGCAGCCACTCTGAGCCTGCCCTTGGAATCCTTGCAGGCATTAGGATGGAGACGCTCCTTGATGATGTCCTTGTAGGTGATGAGGCCCACGATGTGCCTGTCCTTGTCAACCACAGGAAGTTTCTCCACCTTATATTTCTGAAGAACGCTCTTCACATAATCGCGATCCGTGCGGCTGTCAAGTATCGTGACAAGCCCCTCGGATGTCATAACGTCCCTGATGAGAGCACCGGTGTCCTCGAGGAAACGCACGTCGCGGTTGGTCACTATGCCGACCAGCTTCCCCTCGGAGTCCGTGACAGGAATGCCCCCGATGCGGTTGTCGTGCATCAGCTGAAGGGCATCGGCGACCGTCTGGTCCTGGTTGACCGTGACAGGGTCGTTGATCATCCCGTTCTCGGAACGCTTCACACGACGCACCTCCGCGGCCTGCGCGGCTATGCTCATATTCTTATGAATCACGCCGATACCACCTTCTCTTGCAATTGCGATGGCCATCGGCGCTTCTGTTACGGTGTCCATGGCGGCGGACACGATCGGGATGTTGAGTGTGATGTTGCGGGAAAACTTGCAACCGAGGCTGACCTCACGCGGCGTTACTTCCGAATATGACGGAATCAAAAGCACATCGTCGAAGGTGAGCCCTTCCATAGCGATTCTTTCTTCTACAAATGACATTTTATGAGGAACTTTATGACTTGCAAAGGTAATCAAATATTTTCTTTTCTCTTGCGTTTCTGATACATCTGCCAAGTATTATAGCAGTTGTGCCAGATGCTGTAAAACCCTCCGGCCACCGAGGTCACCGGAGAGAAGAAGGTGTAGCCCATCCACATGCCGAAAACGGTGTTCTTCTGGCCGAAAGCCTGCCCGGCGGAGACGGGGCACGCGAACCTCCTGCCGATCTTGCGCCCCGCCCAGAACTGGAAGACGCAGGCGAGAAGAGACGCCACGAACACCTGGAGCACGGCGGAACCGCCGGAGTTGTTGTGAACTATAGCCCTGGTGCTCATCAAGATAGCGAGGCTCAGGGACACCGACCATATATAGAAGGCAAGGTTCGGGAAACCGAGCAGCCACTTGTGGAAACGGGGCAGAAGGAAGCGCACCGCCCAGGCGGTCAGGGCCGGGAGTATGAGCAGGGGGAACACCTTGCCGAGAATGCGGATAAAGGCGCTGAAGAACGACACACCGGCCGCCGGGTGCACGAGCGGCACCAGGAGCGGCACCAAAACGGCGTCCGCGACATTGATCAGCACCGTGTAGGTGACCACTCCGGCCATATTGCCACCGAGCTTGCCAGTGACGACAGCGCAGGCCGTGGCCGTGGGGCAGATGACACACAGGGCCAGAGCCTCGAACCCATAACGGAAAGGCAGCCCGGGCACGAATGCCAGGACAAGCGCCAGCGCCACGAAAATGGAGCATTGCAGCAACAGCACCCTGTGCATCCAGTGATGCAGGCGCAGCTGGCGCGGCTCGATCCTCGCGAAACTCAGGAAGAGCATAATGAAGATCAGCACCGGCTGGAGATGCTTGACAAAAGACTCCAGAAAAGGCCCGGCCGGGTGCAGGGCCGGTATCTCAGCATATATAAGATAGGCCGAGGCCCCCACCACCATTCCGATTATGAGGGCCCAGTCCTTGAGGAACTTCTTGAGAGTGTACTTGTATTCTGCCATCAGGCCTTGTCCTTCATTCTTTCGAGGAAGCACTCCACCGTGTTCTGCATCAGCATCGCTATCGTCATCGGGCCCACGCCGCCCGGTACAGGCGTCAGATACCCTGCCCGGCGGGACACGGACTCGAAGTCCACGTCACCTGTGAGTTTGCCCTCGGCGTTGCGGTTCATGCCCACGTCGATCACCACGGCGCCCGGTTTGACCATGTCCCCGGTCACCACGTTCTCCTTGCCCACGGCCACCACGAGGATGTCCGCGAGGAGGGTGACGGCCTTGAGGTCAGGAGTGCGTGAATGGGCTATCGTGACGGTGGCGTTCTCGTCAAGCAGGAGCTTCGCGACAGGCTTGCCCACGATGTTGCTGCGCCCAACCACCACCGCGTGCTTGCCGGCTATCGGCACCCCGGTGCTCTTGATCAGTTCTATGATTCCCTTAGGCGTGCATGGCTTGACGCAAGGTGTCCCGATCCAGAGAGCCCCGACATTGAGGATATGGAACCCGTCCACATCCTTCTCCCGGGCGATGGAGTAGATCACCTTGGATTCGTCAATATGCTTCGGCAGAGGCAGCTGGACGAGAATCCCGTCCACGCTGTCGTCTCCGTTGAGGGTGGCTATCGTGTCGAGCAGCGCCTGCTCCGAAACCGATTCCGGCATCGCGACGAGCCTGGAATCCATTCCCACGTAAGTGGCGGCCTTGACCTTGTTGCGCACATAGACCTGGCTGGCAGGGTTCTCCCCGACTATGATGACGGCCAGGGACGGTTTGCGCCCGTACTTGCCTTCGAGCACAGGCACCTGCTCCCTGATTCTGTCCTTGACAGACTGGGAGATCGCCTTGCCGTCGATGACGGCAGCTTTTGCATATTCCATTGCCAAATGAGCTATATCGTTACGACAGAAAAGATTATCACACTTTATACGGGCGATGTCGGCATAGACACGGCTCCGCGCCTCGGAGATGTCGCGCCCCTCGGAGACAACCATCAGGACACGGCCTCCGGCGGTGACGAGCCTGCCGTCCTTGAGGGCAGTGCCCATCGAATAGACCTTGGAGTCCCTGACCTGATCCAGTCCCCCGATCACCGCGCCCTTGTCATAGCGGCCCGGATATCCCTTTGAGGCGAGGACTACACCCATGGTCACCGCATCCTTCCACTTGAGCTCAGGAAGCGGGGCGGCGGAGGCCACGGCCTCGAACACGTCATAGATGTCGCTCTCCAGCAGAGGGAGCACCACCTCCGTCTCAGGATCGCCGAAACGGGCGTTGAACTCGATGACCTTGATGCCCTGCGGAGTCTTCATGAGTCCGCCATAGAGCACTCCGGAAAGCGGTCTGCCCTCGGCGCACATGGCCTTGGCGGTCTTGAGCATTATCTCATTGAGGGCAAACGCCTTGTCCTCCTCCGTTATGAAAGGGAGCCCGGTGTAGGCGCCCATGCCGCCGGTGTTGGGGCCCTTGTCGCCGTCATAGGCGCGTTTGTGGTCCTGCGCAAGGGGCATAGGGCAGACCCTCTCCCCCTCCACGAAACACATGAACGAGAACTCCGGCCCTTCGAGCCAGTCCTCTATGACGACCTTGCCCTCGCCGAAGGCGCCGTCCAGCAGCATGCTGCGGAGCGCGTCATCCGCTTCCATGCGGTCGGCGGCTATCACCACGCCCTTGCCGGCGGCGAGTCCGTCATACTTTATGACGGCAGGGTACGGTCTCGAATCCACATAGGCAAGAGCCTCATCGTATGAGGTGAAGCAGCGGTAGGCGGCTGTAGGGATGCCGTGCTCCAGCATAAGGCGCTTGGCGAATTCCTTGCTGCTCTCTATCATCGTGGCGGAACGGCTGTGCCCGAAAATCTTGAGTCCGGCTTCGCGGAAACTGTCCACTATGCCGGCGGCCAGCGAAGCCTCCGGACCTACCACGGTAAGGTCGATGCCTTCCTTGATGGCGAAGGCCTTGAGGGCCTCCACGTCAGTGTCCGCCACCGGGACGGTCGTGGCTTGGGACGCGATGCCTGCGTTGCCCGGGGCGCAGAATATCTGCGACACCTGAGGCGAGCGGCTGAGGGCGTCCACAATGGCATGGCAGCGTCCGCCGCCGCCCACTACGAGAACTTTCTTCATCTGTCTAAGAAGTTGTTTTGGATTTATTTGTCATAAATTTTATGAAGATTTTTCTGTCAGAGTTTTTTCTGGATTTTGAGAAAGATAGTAGAACTATCTGACCGAAAAAGCCAGGAAAAAATATGGCGGAAAAGCAAGTAAAAGAATTTTCAACATAAATCAAAACAACTTCTAATGTTTGAAATGTCTTACACCTGTCATGAGCATGGTGATGCCGCACTCGTCGGCCTTGGCCACGGCATCGTTGTCGCGGATGCTGCCGCCGGGCTGGACTATGGCGCTCACGCCGTACTGCGCGGCAAGGGAGACGGTATCGTCAAACGGGAGGAATCCGTCGGAAGCGAGGACGAGGCCATCGGTGTAGCCGGCTTCACGCGCCTGCTTGAGGGCGATCTCCGCAGAACCCACACGGTTGGTCTGGCCGGCGCCCACTCCTATGGTATGCCCGTCACGCACCACCGCTATGGCGTTGGACTTGACGTGCTTGACTATCCTCCAGCCGAAGTCAAGGTCGCGCATCTGAGCCTCCGTAGGCTTGGCCTTGGTCACGCACATCTGCGGCGTGAGACTCTCCGTGCAGGTGTCGAGCTGCTGTGCGAGCATGCCGCCGCACACGCTGATGTACTGCATCTGAGGGTTTGTGTCAGGAGTCATGTCCACCTTGAGGACGCGGAGATTCTTCTTGGACGAAAGGATCTCAAGAGCCTCGGGGCTGAACGACGGCGCGATGACGATCTCAAGGAATATCGGCTTCATCCCGGCCGCCACCTCTGCGGTGAGTTCGCGGTTCACGGCCACGATGCCGCCGTAGATGCTCACCTTGTCAGCCTCGTAAGCGGCCTGCCAGGCCTCCTCTATGGTGGCTCCTGTCGCCGCCCCGCAAGGATTCATGTGCTTGAGGGCCACGCAGAAAGGCTCGCTGAAGTCGCGCAGCACGCAAAGCGCCGCGTTGGCGTCCTGTATGTTGTTGTAGGAGAGTTCCTTGCCCTGGATCTGCTCGGCGAACGGGAGAGCGTAAGAGCACTTCTCGGCACCTGCATAGAACTTCGCGCTCTGGTGAGGGTTCTCGCCATAGCGGAGCGACTGCTTGAGCTCGTACTCGAGGAAGAGTTTCTCAGTGAGCCCGGCCTGCTCACGCATATAACGCGCGATACAGATGTCGTATTCGGCAGTGTGGGTATAGGCCTTGGCCGAAAGCTTGAGCCGCGTGGAGGCGGAAGTGCTTCCGGACGCCCGGAGCTCGGAGAGGACAGTCTCATAGTCGGCAGGGTCGCAGACCACTGTCACGTCCTTCCAGTTCTTGGCGGAGCTGCGGAGCATTGACGGTCCGCCGATGTCGATGTTCTCGATGGCGTCCTCCATGGTCACCCCCTCCTTCGCTATCGTCTGGCGGAAAGGATAGAGATTGACGCACACCAGGTCAATCGGGGTTATGCCCTGCTCGGAAAGAGTCTGCATGTGTGAAGGGATGTCGCGCCTGGCGAGCAGCCCTCCATGGACCTTGGGATGTAGGGTCTTGACCCTGCCGTCGAGAATCTCCGGGAAACCGGTCACCTCGCTGATCCCGATGGTCTTCACTCCGCTGTCTTCCAGCAGTTTCTGAGTGCCTCCGGTGGCTACTATCTCCCACCCGAGACTGACAAGTCCCTCGACGAACGGCACCAGGCCGGTCTTGTCGCTGACACTGACCAATGCTCTTTTGCTCATATATTTCAATTATTTGTTGTTCAACAGTCTGGAAATCGTTTCGACATAGAGCGCATGCTCTATCTTCTGCCCGAGGCGGTGGACTTCCGCCGGGTCATCCCCGTCGTACTCAAAAGCCCGCTGGGCGATTATGCGGCCTCCGTCCAGTTCGGAGTTGACATAATGGATGGTGATGCCGTAGACCTTGACTCCGTATTCCACGGCCTGCTCCACTGCGTGAGCCCCGCGGAACGCAGGCAGCAGCGAAGGGTGTATGTTGATGATGCGCCCGCCGTACGCCTCGAGAAGCACGTCGGAAACGATGCGCATGTATCCGGCCAGGCAGACGAGATCCACTCCCAGAGCGTCCATCCTGCAGACTATCTCCCTCTCGAAATCAGCCTTGCAGGCATAATCCCGCGGAGAGAAGACAAAACTCTCCACGCCACGTGCGGCGGCCTTGCCGACCACCGCTGCGGACGGCTTGTCACAGACCATCAGGACCACTTCGGCGTCGAGCCTGCCGTCTTTGCAGGCATCGTCGATGGCCTCGAAGTTGGAACCGGTGCCGCTGGCGAATACGGCCAGTTTTTTCTTGCCGTCCATATCAGATGATGCTGACTCCCGGCCTGTCGGTGACAGTGCCTATCACTGAAGCCTTCTCTCCGTGGCTTTCGAGGATGGAGATGGCCTTCCGGGCCTCGGAGGCGTCAAGGACGACAACCATGCCTATGCCCATGTTGAAGATGTTGAACATCTCCCTATGAGGCACGCCGCCCCATTTCTCAAGCATCCTGAATACCGGAAGTATCTCCCAGCTGCCCTCCCTGATCTCAAGCCCCTGGCCTTCGTGCAGCACGCGCGGGATGTTCTCGTCGAAGCCGCCTCCGGTGATGTGGCATATACCGTGCACGTCACAGTTGCGTATCACGTCAAGCACCTGCTTGACATATATCTTCGTCGGGGTCAGGAGCACCTCGCCGAGGGTCCTGCCGCCGAATTCCGGGATGCTGTCGGTGAACGAAAGGCCGCTGTCGGCCACGATCTTGCGCACGAGGCTGAAGCCGTTGGAGTGTACGCCCGTGGACGCTATGCCCACGAGGACATCCCCGACGCTCACCTTGCTGCCGTCTATGAGCCTGGACTTCTCGACGACCCCGGTGGTGAATCCGGCGATATCATATTCGCCGCCCTCATACATCCCCGGCATCTCCGCCGTCTCGCCCCCGACGAGCGCGCAGCCCGCCTGACGGCAGCCTTCCGCGACTCCGGCCACAATGGCCTCGATCTTCGCGGGCTCGTTGTGACCGACCGCCACATAATCAAGGAAGATGAGAGGCTCGGCGCCCTGCGCCAGCACGTCATTGACGCACATGGCCACGGCATCGATGCCGACGGTGTCGTGCTTGTCCATCGCAAAAGCGATCTTGAGCTTGGTGCCCACGCCGTCAGTACCGCTGACGAGCACCGGCTCCTTGACGCCGAGAGATGAAAGGTCGAACATTCCTCCGAACGAACCTATGCCGCCCATTGAGCCGGGACGGGCCGTGGAGGCCACATGCTGCTTTATGCGGCGGACCACTTCGTAACCCGCTTCCAGATTGACTCCGGCGTTTTCGTATGATTTAGCCATATATGATTGATTTATTTGTCTATGGATTCGAGGCGCGCGAGCACCTCTTCGTATGAAGGCACGATGCTTCCGAGATCGTGACGGAAACGGTCCTTGTCGAGCCTCTTGCCGGTAGCGGCATCCCAGAGGCGGCAGGTGTCGGGGCTGATCTCGTCAACTATGATGACATTGCCCTGCCTGTCCTTGCCGAACTCGAGTTTGAAGTCGACGAGGGTTATGCCGGCACGGCTGAACACCGAGGAGAGTATCTCATTGGCCTTGCGGGCGATGCCGTAGATGGCCGAGAGTTCCTCGTGGCTCACTATGTCGAGAGCTATGGCCTGGGTGTCGTTGATCATTGGATCACCGAGCGCCGTATCCTTGAAGTAGATGTCGTAGATCGGGGCGGAAGGCCTGGTGCCCTCGTCCAGGGCAAGCCTGTCCGCGAGCGAACCGGCGATGAGGTTACGCGACACCACCTCAAGCGGAATCAGGGTGCAGGTGCGGCAGAGCTGCTCCCTGTCCCCGAGCAACGAGATGAAGTGCGTCCTGAGCCCGCCGCGCTGGAGGCAGTCCATCAGGAAGGCGGAAATCCTGTTGTCCACAATCCCCTTCCTCGGGAAGAGCGCCGTCTTGACATTGTTGTATGCTGAGGCCACATCCTGGAAGCACAGGATCACCTTGCCGGGATCGTCGGTCGCATAGACCAGCTTCTCGTTGGATTCGCCAAGCAATTCTCCTTTTATCATATCACCTTGACTTCTTGCGGAAATATCTTACGGCATTGTCGAACAGAGGCTGCTCCATCTCCTCCTCTATGTTCTTGAAGACATTCTTCTCGTAGCGTTCGGAATGTCCCATCTTGCCGAGTATCAGGCCGTCAGGGCTGATGATACCCTCGATGGCATAGAATGACCCGTTAGGGTTGGCCGGAGACTCCATCGTCACCTCCTCCATCACAGGGTCGGCATACTGGAACGCCACCTGTCCGGCGGCGAAGAGCTCCCTGGCGAGGGATTCGCTCACCACGAACTTGCCCTCGCCGTGGCTCACGGCTATGGTATGCAGATCGCCCTCGCTCATCCCGGAGAGCCACGGCGAGCGCGTCGAGCGGACACGCGTCGTGACCATGCAGGAGATGTGGCGGTTGATGTCGTTGCGGAAGAGGGTCGGAGACTCCTTGGTGACAGCCCCGGCCTTGCCGTACGGGAGCAGACCGCTCTTGACGAGGGCCTGGAAACCGTTGCAGATGCCGAGGATAAGGCCGCCTCTGTCCGTGAGGGCCTGGATCTCAGAAGATATCTCCTTGTTCTCCAGTACATTGGCTATAAACTTGCCGCTTCCGTCAGGCTCGTCTCCGGCGGAGAAGCCGCCGGCAAGGGCGAGTATCTGGCACTCGGCTATGTTCTTCTTCATCTCGGCGATGGAGCTCAGGACGTCCTCGGCCGTGAGGTTGCGGAAGACCCCGAAACGGACTTCGGCTCCGGCCTTGCGGAAGGCCTTGGCCGTGTCGTAATCGCAGTTGGTTCCCGGGAACACCGGTATGTAGACAAGCGGACGCTCCACAGGGCCGCCCTTGTAGTGCGGTTCCTTGTAGGCCGGAGCCTCGCACTTGACTGACAGCATCTCCCTGTGCGCAGCCGGAACCCTCTGCGGGTAGACCTTGGAGTAACGCCCGAGGTTGGCGGAGAGCAGCTCGTCTATGCTGACCTTCTCCCCGTTGATGCGCAGGCAGCAGTCGTCATCGTCCGTGACGGTGCCGAGCAGCACGGCTCCCGGGAAGTCCAGTTCCCTGGAGGACTCCACCACGATGGAGCCGCACAGGCAGTCGAAAAGGTCGCTCTCGGATATCTTGACATCCACGCCGAACATATTGCCGAAAGACATCTTGGCGAGGGCCTCGGCCACTCCGCCCATGCCTACAGCCCATGCTGCGGTGATGTCGCCGGACCCGATTCCCTCATGTATATATGTCCATGATGATTTGAGAGCCTCGACATCCGGCATCCTGTCCGCACGCGGGGTGTGGCGGAAGAGATATATCTTGTCCCCGCCCCACTTGAACTCAGGAGAGATGACCTTGGAGGCATCCACGGTGGAGATGCCGAACGAGATGAGGGTCGGAGGGACATTGATGTGCTCGAAAGTGCCGCTCATCGAGTCCTTGCCGCCGATGGAAGGAAGCCCGAAGGCGAGCTGCATCCTCAAGGCGCCGAGCAGGGCGCTGAGAGGCTTACCCCAGCTGTGAGGGTCGGATGTCATCCTCTCGAAGTACTCCTGACAGGAGAAACGCATGCGCGACCAGTCGCCGCCGGCGGCCACGGTCTTGGCGCAGGCCTCGACCAGAGAATAGGCCGCACCGTGATAAGGGCTCCATGATGAAAGGAACGGATTGTATCCGAAGGCCATCATGCTGGCGGTGTCGGTATAGCCGTCCGCCGGGAGCTTCTGCACGGAAACCTGGGTCTCGGTGGCCTGTGTGGTGCCGCCGAACGGCATCAGTACGGTGGAGCGCCCGATGGTGGAGTCGAACATCTCGACAAGGCCCTTCTGCGAAGCCACATTAGGCTGTGCCATCACGGAAAGCATCTTCTCCTTGAGGGTGAGACCCTCCGGATGCGCCGCGAACGGATCCCTGTCCTCAACCGGCTGCACCTCGGCGACGGCATAATGCTTCGCGCCGGCGCTGTCGATGAACTCGCGGCTGAGGTCGGCCACCTTGTCGGAGCCGTTGTACATCACCATCCTGCCGCTTCCTGTGACGTCCGCCACATATGTCACTTCGACATTCTCGCTGTGGCAGTATTTCTCGAACTCCCCGCGGTCGGAGGCGTCCACAACCACGGCCATCCTCTCCTGTGACTCGCTGATGGCGAGTTCAGTGGAGTTCAGCCCGCTGTATTTGACCGGCACGCGGTCGAGGTATATGTCAAGTCCCGGGGCGAGCTCGCCTATCGCGACACTCACTCCCCCGGCGCCGAAGTCATTGGATTTCTTGATAAGCCGGGTGACTTCCGGACGCCTGAAAAGGCGCTGGAGTTTCCTCTCCTCCGGGGCGTTGCCCTTCTGGACCTCGCTTCCGCAGGTCTCAATGGAAGCCTCGTTGTGCTCCTTGGAAGACCCGGTGGCACCGCCGATGCCGTCACGGCCCGTCCTGCCGCCCAGCAGGAGGATCACATCTCCCGGAGCCGGACTCTCGCGGCGCACGTTCTCCGCTTTCACGGCACCCACCACGGCACCGACCTCAAGCCTCTTGGCCACATAGCCCTCGTGGTATATCTCCCTCACATGGGTCGTGGCGAGGCCTATCTGGTTGCCGTAGCTGGAATAGCCCGCCGCGGCCTTGCGGCTTATCTGCTTCTGCGGCAGTTTGCCCGGAAGAGTCGCGCTCACCGGCTCGCAGATGTCGCCGGCCCCGGTCACGCGCATGGCCTGGTAGACATAGGCCCTGCCGGAGAGAGGGTCGCGTATCGCACCGCCGAGGCAGGTGGCCGCTCCCCCGAACGGCTCGATCTCCGTCGGGTGGTTGTGCGTCTCGTTCTTGAACTGCAGGAGCCATTTCTCCGGCTTGCCGTCCACATCCACATTGACATAGATGCTGCACGCATTGTTCTCCTCGCTGACCTCGAGGTCTTCGAGCAGCCCCTTCTTGCGGAGGTAGCGCGCGCCGATGGTGGCAAGCTCCATGAGACAGAAGCTCTTCTGCCCGCGGCCCAGCTCGCGGCGTATCTGCTCGACCTCGGCAAGCGAGGCCTCGATCTCAGGACGGATGAACGAATCGTCCACGCTCACTCCCTCCAGCTCAGTGGTGAAGGTGGTGTGGCGGCAGTGGTCGCTCCAATAAGTGTCCAGGATGCGCAGCTCGGTCTCCGTCGGGTCGCGGCGCTCGCCGCGGAAATACCTCACGACCTCCGAGAGGTCGTCCACATTCATCGCAAGCCCCCACTTGCGGCAGAAGTCCGCATACTCCTCGGGGGCCATGGATGTGAAGCCCTCAAGGGAAGCGAGCGGCTTGACGTCGGCCGTCTCGTTGTACTCGAGCGCCGAGAGGTCCTTCTGGCGGGACTCGACCGCATTTATATAATAATGACGAACGGCGGCAAAGGCCTCGTCCGTCATGTCATCGTCGAAAATCAGCAGGCGCGAGCTGCGGATGCGCACGTCGGCGGCAGGGTCGATCAGGTGCACGCAATCCACTGCGGAAGACGCGCGCTGGTCGAACTGGCCCGGGATATACTCCACCGCCAGATAGCGGCGGCCCTCAAGCGGGCACTCGTCGCTGACGAAATCTGTCACCTTCTCACCGAAGACGGTGTAGCGGCATTTCTCGAGAAGCTCGTCGGAAAACCCGAAAAGGTCATAGACATTGAGAAGTCTCAGGGAACGGAGAGAAAGGGAGAGGTTTTCGTTGAATTCACTGCGCAGGCTGTCAGCCTCGACCCGGAATCCGGAACACTTCTCCACAAATATACGGTGTGCTTTCATATTTCTACAGTTCTGTCTGGAGTACCTTATCAGCCTGTTTTTGCCTGAACGCGTCAAGGGCGGCGCGCAAATCAGGGCTCTGCAGGGCAAGTATCGACACCGCGAAAAGGGCGGCGTTCTTGGCCCCGTTGATGGCCATCGTGGCCACAGGGACGCCGGACGGCATCTGGACGATGGACAGCAGCGAATCAAGTCCGTTAAGCGCTGCGCTCTTGATCGGAACCCCGATCACGGGGAGGGAGGTCATCGCAGCCGCCATTCCCGGCAGATGCGCGGCACCGCCGGCACCGGCGATGACAATGTCCACCCCGCGTGAGACGGCGGAAGCCATATACTCACAGAAAAATCCCGGGGTGCGGTGAGCACTGATCACCTTCTTCTCGTAAGGGACGCCGAAAGCGTCAAGAGTCTCGCAGGCGGCTGACATCACATCCCAGTCGCTCTTCGAGCCCATAATGATACTGACTTTCATTGCTACTTTTCTAACAAGCCACAAATTTACAACTTCGCGGCGTGGTCTGCAAGTCAAGTTATCTACAATTTCACCTTTTTCAGGTGTTGATAAGTTTTTTCCTGAACATCGGAAAAATTTGTCTACCTTTGTACGATTGCGCTGCAATCATTGAAGAATTCGCTCAATGATACAGGACATTTTGCTCAGAGGCAGCGGTCCCGACATCCTGGTCAGGGACGGCATCATCTGCAGGAAAGGGTACAACCTGCAGGTCGGGGAGGGCGTTCGCATCATCGACACCACAGGCTGCCTTGTCTCCTACGGCTTTGCCGACATCCACGTTCATTTCAGAGAACCTGGCTTCTCCTACAAGGAGACGATCCGGGACGGTTCCCGCGCCGCAGCCGCCGGCGGATACACCACGGTCTGCGCGATGCCTAACCTCGACCCGGTGCCGGACAGTCCGGAGCACCTGGCGCTGGAGCAGGCCATCATCGACCGGGACGCCGTGGTGGAAGTCATCCCGTACGCCTCCATCACGAGAGGGCGCAAAGGTCTTGAACTCGTGGACATGGCGGCGCTCAAGGGACACTGCGCCGCGTTCTCCGACGACGGAAGCGGAGTCCAGAGCGAAGAGATGATGCTCAAGGCGATGGAGGCCGCGGCCGCGGAAGATGTCATAATCGCGGCGCACTGCGAAGACAACAGCCTGCTGCATTCCGGATACATACACGACGGGCGCTACTGCCGCGAGCACGGCCACAGGGGCATCTGCTCCGAGAGCGAGTGGGGACAGATACGACGCGACCTGCAGCTCTGCGAGAAAACCGGCTGCCGCTACCATGTCTGCCACATCTCCACTGCGGAGAGCGTCGAGCTGATACGCGATGCCAAGAGCCGCGGGGTGAGGGTGAGCTGCGAGACCGCGCCCCACTACCTGTGCCTCTGCGACGACGACCTGCAGGAGGACGGAAGATTCAAGATGAACCCGCCGATACGCGGCGAGCGCGACCGCGACGCCCTTCTGGAAGGCCTGCGCGACGGGACCATAGACGCGATCGCCACGGACCACGCCCCGCACAGCGCCGAAGAGAAGAGCGGCGGGCTTCGGAGCAGTGCCATGGGCATCACGGGGCTTGAGACGGCGTTCCCGGTGCTCTACACCTCGCTCGTGCGGCGCGGACTGCTGAGCCTGGAGCGGCTCACCGAAGCGCTCTGCACCTCCCCGAGGGCGATATTCCGCCTCCCGGGAGGCAGCCTGGAGGAAGGCGCGAGGGCGGACATCACCGTGATAGACCTCAACGGCAGATACACTATCGACAGTTCCCGTTTCCTCTCCAGAGGACATTCCACCCCGTTCGAGGGGATGGAGGTATACGGCAAAGTCAAACTCACCCTCAAAGACGGGGAAATCGTTCATATATGCAAAAACTGAGATTCACCATAGAATCAAACGAAGAAGTGGCCAGGGACACCTTCCGGCTGCAGCTCGACGCCCCCGGCATGGAACCGTGCCGGAGCGGACAGTTCGTGGACATAGCCCTGGACGGGTTCTTCCTGCGCAGGCCTATCTCCGTCTGCGACTGCGGCCCGGACAGCCTGACCCTGCTCTACAAGACCGTGGGCCGGGGCACACGCAAGATGTCACAGATGCACCCGGGCGAGACGCTGGAGATTCTCTGCGGGCTCGGGCACGGGTTCACCCCTGAATCCTGCCGTTCCAAGGCCCTCCTCGCCGGAGGAGGACTGGGAGCCGCACCTCTGTACCTCCTGGCCAAAGAACTGCTCGCCGCAGGCAGGCAGGTCAGCGTGGTGCTCGGATTCAACAAGGCTGACGAGATACTGCTCGCCGAAGAATACCGCCGGCTCGGGGCAAGCCTGCACATCGCGACCATGGACGGAAGCGAGGGGACGAAGGGCTTCGTCACGGACGCGATCAGGGAAGCGGAGCCGGAATATGATTTCTTCTACACCTGCGGCCCGATGAAGATGATGCAGGCAGTATGCGGGGCGCTCAAGGGCGGCGGAGAGGCCAGCCTCGAAGAAAGGATGGGCTGCGGAGCCGGATTCTGCTACGGATGCAGCTGCCACACCACTGTCGGGGCCCGGAGAATATGCAAGGACGGACCTGTTTTCAGGAAGGAGGACATAATATGGTAAGAGACCTTTCAGTCAATCTCTGCGGACTCCGGCTCGACAACCCGGTGATTCCGGCAAGCGGGACATTCGGCTTCGGGCTTGAGATGGCGGACGCGTTCGACCTCGACATCCTCGGAGGCATCAGCCTCAAAGGCACCACCGGCGAGGCGCGCTTCGGCAACCCTACACCGCGCATCGCGGAGTGCGAAGGCGGGATGATCAACTCCGTGGGCCTGCAGAACCCGGGGATAGACGCCCTCGTGGACGAGAAAGTCCCGACGCTCAGAAAGATATACCACAAGACCGTGATAGCCAACATCAGCGGCTTCTCGGTCGAAGAATACTCCCGGAACTGCGCCAAGGCCGACGCATGCGAAGGGATAGACATCATAGAAGTCAATGTCTCCTGCCCCAATGTGCACAACGGCGGGATGGCCTTCGGCACCTGCGCCTCGGCGGCGGCTGAAGTCACGGCGGCCGTGAAGGCGGTCTGCCGCAAGCCTGTGTTCATCAAGCTCAGCCCCAATGTCACTGACATAGTGGAGATTGCGCGTGCCTGCGAGGATGCCGGCGCGGACGGGCTCACCCTCATCAACACCATGCTCGGGATGAGGATAGACATACGCGGGCGCAAACCTATAGTGGCGGCAGGGATGGGAGGATTCTCGGGCAGGGCCATATTCCCGGTAGCCCTGAGAATGGTGCATCAGGTCACCAAGGCCTGCCGCATACCGGTGATGGGATGCGGAGGAGTGGCCTCGGCGGAGGATGTGGTGGAGATGATGATGGCCGGAGCCTCAGCCGTGCAGGTCGGCGCGGAGAATATCCGCAACCCCTACGCCTGCCCCGAAATCATCGCGGCGCTCCCGGGGGTGATGGAAAGTCTCGGGATAGAAAAATTGTCAGAGATACAAGGAATAATATAATATGGCAAAAGACGTTATCATCGCCTGCGACTTCAGCGGCAGGAAAGAGACGATGGACTTCCTCTCCCTCTTCGGGGAGCAGGAGAGACCTTTCGTGAAGATAGGAATGGAGCTCTTCTACAGCGAGGGCCCGGACATCGTGAGGGACATCCGCGCCCGAGGGCACAGGATATTCCTGGACCTCAAGCTCCACGACATCCCCAACACGGTGAAGAAAGCCTGCCGGGTGCTGTCCGGACTGGATGTGGACATGTGCAATGTGCACGCCGTCGGCACGGTGGAGATGATGCGTGCAGGTCTGGAAGGGCTCACCCGGGCGGACGGAAGCAGGCCGCTGCTGATAGCCGTCACGCAGTTGACCTCCACCAGCGAAGAGAGGATGCGCCGGGAACTGCTCATAGACGCCCCCATCAACGATGTCATCGTCAAATATGCCTCCAACGCGCGTGAGGCAGGGCTGGACGGTGTCGTGTGCTCCCCTCTCGAGGCCGGGATGGTCAAGGAGGCCTGCGGGCAGGGATTCCTGACCGTGACCCCGGGCGTGAGGTTCGCCGACTCCGCAGCCGACGACCAGTCGCGCATCACCACCCCCGCCAGGGCCAGGGAAATCGGCTCCGACTACATCGTGGTCGGCAGGCCGGTCACTGCGGCCCAGGATCCGGTGGCAGCCTACAGAAGATGTGTCAAGGAATTTCTGAACAAATAATATGGAGAGAATCATCGCAAAGGAGCTCCTCTCGATAGGAGCCGTATTCCTCCGCCCGGAGGAACCGTTCACCTGGGCCAGCGGCATCAAGAGCCCTATCTACTGTGACAACAGGCTGACCCTCTCCGCCCCGCAGGTGAGGCAGAAGATAGAGGTCGGCCTCGCTACTCTCATAATGAAACATTATCCTGAATGCCAGATGCTTATGGGCACCTCGACTGCAGGCATCGCCCATGCGGCCATCACGGCCTCGATTCTCGGACTCCCGATGGGATACGTGCGCGGTGAAGCCAAGGGCCACGGGCGCGGCAACCGTATCGAAGGCAAGATGGAGAAGGGCACCAAGGTGGTTGTCATCGAGGACCTCATCTCCACAGGAGGCAGCTGCATCGATGTCGTGGAGGCTCTCCGCGAAGAAGGCGCTGAAGTGCTCGGCATCGCCAGCATCTTCACCTACGGCATCAAGAAAGGGCTCATCAGGATAGCTGACGCGGGGACGGTCAACTACTCCCTGAGCAACCTGGACACCCTTGTCGAGGTCGCAGCCGAGGAAGGCTACATCGCGCCGGAATGGAAGAACAAGATCATCGAATTCAGAGACAGCCTATGAAACACCTGATAGACCCGACGGACCTCACCCGTGAGGAGACCGACCAGATAATCGCCCTCGCGGAGGACATCATCAGGGACAGGACCAAGTACCAGGACCTGATGACTCACCGCAAACTCGCCACTCTCTTCTATGAGCCGAGCACCCGCACCCGCCTGAGCTTCACCTCGGCGATGATGGAGCTCGGAGGCAATGTGCTCGGGTTCTCCGACGCCCGGAATTCTTCCGTCAGCAAGGGAGAGACCGTGCAGGACACCATCAGGGTGGTAGGATGCTTCGCCGACATCATCGCGATGCGCCACCATCTGGAGGGGGCCCCCCTCGTGGCGGCGGAAGTGGCCAAAGTGCCGATCATCAACGCCGGTGACGGCAGCCACAGCCACCCGACCCAGACCCTTACCGACCTTCTGACCATAGAGCGCGAGCTCGGGCGGATAGACGGGATCACCATCGGATTCTGCGGAGACCTGAGGTTCGGCCGCACCGTGCACTCCCTCATCAAGGCCCTCTCAAGATACAAGGACGTGCGCGTCATCCTGATCGCCCCGGATGAGCTGAGACTGCCGGACTACATCAAGCAGGACGTCTGCGACAGCAAGGGCATCGAATACAAGGAGACGGACAATCTCGACGAGGTGCTTCCGGAACTTGACGTGCTCTACATGACCAGAGTCCAGAAGGAGCGATTCCTGGACGAGGACGAGTTCGACAGGGTCAAGGACAGCTTCATCCTCGACGCGAGACGAATGGGGCTCGCCAAGGAGAAGATGGCTGTGCTCCATCCGCTGCCGAGAGTCAACGAGATCCTCACGGAGGTGGACGACGACCCTCGTGCGGCTTACTTCCGCCAGGTCGAGAACGGCAAATTCGTCCGCATGGCGCTGATCTGCAAGCTCCTGGAGTGGAAGGACGACAGCAGCCGCACGATGCCGCAAGAGGAGTGGATCACCGACCCTGCGCTCCACTGCAGCAACCCGAAGTGCATCTGCAACAACGAGAAGGTCCAGCCGCGCTTCAAGCGCACCGCCGGCCAGGTCACCCGCTGCTGGTACTGCGACGCCAAGGTCCGCTAAGGCCGACGCACGGCTGACGGCTGGTTGCGGGGGCTGCGGTGGCTGCGGTTGCGGTTGCTGGGACTGGTGGTTGCCGGGGCCGGTGGTTGCCGGGGTTGCTTGGCCGCAGAAGGCCAGAGATGATAGCACGACTGCGGGGGCTGCGGGGGCTGCGGGGGCTGCTGTTGGTGGCTGGTGGCTGCTGGGGCTGCGGTTGGCGGTTCAGGTGGCAGCGAACTCACCAAAAATGGCTCACACCTGGTGGCGGCGGTCTTCAGCGATAAGCCCAGACGGTCCTATGACGGCGGTCCCCAACGCGCCGTACAGAATCAGGCCTCCTGTTGTACGGGACGGCCTCGCCGGACAGTACTGTACAGAAAACGGCCTCGTAGTGTACGTGAGGCCCATCTTAGCGCCGTGGCCGCACGCGGTGGTGGCAGCGAAGGCTAGGCGACTGGCGGCCTCACGACGGCGAGGTGCAACATGACGGCGAGGTGCAACATGACGGTGAGGGCGCAATACGACTGCGACACACAGCACACACACAGTGAGCGGTGGTAGATAAGTGACTGATAATGAGCAGAATAATGATTTGTCCTGTCTAGTTTTGCCGACAGGTAAAGTGCTCTTTTGCTTGATTGTCAGAGTGTTATCTGCCACCGCCCACTGTGTCGGCAAAAATTTGTATTTTGCGTGACAATTGATAATGGTACTTATGGAAGAGAAACTGAGCCCACAATACAACGACGCCGTCCAGCAAATTAAGACGGCAATCTTGAAGAGTCAGGCCAAGGCACTTGCTGGAGTTAACCAGGAGCAACTTGCGCTTTACTATGGCATTGGCCGCTTCATTTCCCAGAATTCCAGAGATGGTTTCTGGGGCAAGGATGCTATTGAGGTTATCAGCCGTCAGCTTTCCGCCGAAGTACCAGGACTCAAGGGTTTCTCTCCTCGCAATCTGCGGAACATGAGGACTTTTTATGAACAGTGGAAGAGTCTTGATACCAATTTGGCAGACGCGTCTGCCAAATTGGAGGGCACAAAAGAATTGGCAGACACATCTGCCAAAATAGCATTGGAAGACAATCTGCTGCCCACGGCACTAATAGACATTCCAGTTGTTGCTTTCTTCAGCATAGGTTTTTCCCATCATGTCCTTATCCTTCAAAAGACAAAAACCGCCGAGGAGAGAAAATACTATATCCAACTTTGTGCAGATTTGAAGCTCAGTCACGAGGCCCTTGGAAGGAAGATAGATGAAGACGCC
Organism: uncultured Bacteroidales bacterium; assembly: GCA_900541925.1. Taxonomy (GTDB): domain Bacteria; phylum Bacteroidota; class Bacteroidia; order Bacteroidales; family UBA932; genus Cryptobacteroides. The sequence goes on from UQMB01000011.1 coordinate 28,838, forward strand.
TTCCACAACCAGGGCAAGATGCCCAATAACTTCGTCCAGACCATCCCGGGCCATAAGCAGGCTTTCAAAGCCATCCAGATGTTCAAGGATGAATACCTGCTTGATTTCATCAACGTGGAGCAGCTGGGAGAACGGGAAGAAGACATCGACGAGAGAGTAATTGAGAATGAGATTGTCCATAATGTCAAGAACTTCATTATGACGTTCGGCAAGGGTTTCAGTTTCTCTGGCAGTCAAGTGCATTATGATAAACTCGGCCACGACCATTGGGTGGATCTTCTATTTTTCAACCGGATTCTGCGGGCGACCGTGGTCGTGGAACTCAAAAAGGGCAAATTTAAACCCAGTTACCTCGGCCAGTTATCCCACTACCTGCATGTTCTGGATGATGACGACCGCCTTGAATGGGAGAATCCGCCAGTGGGCATCATCCTCTGCAAGGATGCCGACAAGACATTTGTAGAATATGTACTGCAGGATTACCAGCGCCCGATGGGCGTGGCCACCTACAAGACCAATCAAGAGAAACTCAAGGAACTGCTTCCTGACGAGGAAGAGATGAAGAAACTCCTGTAAGCAAATGCCAGACTCCGGGTCAGTGCAAGGAAAACGACATCGATAAAGAATGGCACTGCGACCGGTATCCGGCCTCGTTGTCCAACGGTATGTACCGCATCTTGCCGGGATGCCTTCCATAGCCTGGAGTTTCGAACTGGCTCTTGCCCAATACCCGGTATCTGGAATACTCTTCAGTTCCATACAGCGTGAGCCGGGTCTGCAGCAAAACGTCATTATCGCCAACAACGCCACTTCCGCCAAAGTCCAGATTGAAGATAGGGAAGGGAACGAAGGCCCGCGGCTGGTAGTTTCCGGCGGTGTCGAAGCGGGAGATGTTCTGATGGGCGGCGCATCGGGAGCGGGCCGCCTCCTGCTCTACACAGAAGCATCGCAGGAGGCTGCCTGTTCCCGGGCGCCCGCTACCATAGTGCCGGGCCGGAAGCCTGAGTCACGCGACGCAGGTGTGAGCCGATTCGGCGAAATAGGCTCACACCTGGAAGGGGCGGATACCGCAGAGGGTCATGCGGGGCAGGTGGAAAGTCAGGTATGAGCGGAAACGCCGGAACAGGCTCACACCCGGCAGCGACACCGGTCACAGACGCGGTTGGGGTGCAGGTTGGCGGTTCAGGTGGCAGCGAACTCACCAAAAATGGCTCACACCTGGTGGCGGCGGTCTTCAGCGATAAGCCCAGACGGTCCTATGACGGCGGTCCCCAACGCGCCGTACAGAATCAGGCCTCCTGTTGTACGGGACGGCCTCGCCGGACAGTACTGTACAGAAAACGGCCTCGTAGTGTACGCGAGGCCCATCTTAGCGCCGGGGCCGCATGTGGCGGTGGCAGCAAGCACAGGTGCGGCGGACAGGACGACACATGGCTGGTGGCGGATAAGCACCTGATAATGAGCGGAATGATGATTCGTCCTGTCTGGTTTTGCCGACAGGTAAAGTGCTCTTTTGCTTGATTGTCAGCGTGTTATCTGCCACCAGCCGAATCGGGCGAATCGGCCGTGTCGGGCGAATCGGGCGGCGGCAGGGCGCAGTCAGGTTCTGCAAGGCCTGCCGGGGATTGTCTCCGGGCCTGCAGGCAAATCATCATTATCGGCGATATGCCTGCCAAGAAAAATTCTGTATTTTTGTAATCGTTACAGCATTAATACAACATCATGATCTCAATTTTGACAGCCCTGATGATACCCTTCCTGGGCACTGCGCTCGGCTCGGCTTTCGTGTTCTTCATGAAGCGCGATATGCCCGAATCGCTGCAGAAGGTTCTGCTGGGCTTCGCTTCCGGCGTGATGGTCGCCGCCTCGGTGTGGTCACTTATTATCCCGGCTATCGAGATGGGAGAGGGCATGTCCGCGGTCATACCTCCCGTCATCGGTCTGCTGGCCGGCTTCGCCTTCCTGCTGCTGATCGACCATGTCACGCCGCATATCCATGCCGGCGGCGAGGCGGAAGGCCCCCGCAGCCAGCTCTCCCGAACCGCCAAACTGACACTGGCAGTCACCATCCACAACTTCCCGGAAGGGATGGCGGTCGGAGTCGCCCTCGCCGGGGCGCTCTCGGCAGACTTCAACATGGCCGGCGCCCTGGCCCTTTCATTAGGCATAGCCATCCAGAATATCCCTGAAGGCGCCATCATATCAATGCCTCTCCGCGCAGCAGGGAACTCCCGCTGGAAATCCTTCCGCATAGGGACAATGAGCGGAATCGTGGAACCGATAGGCGGCGGCATCGTGCTGCTTCTGGCGACCTCGATTCTCGGCATCATGCCTTATATGCTCGCCTTTGCCGCCGGAGCCATGCTTTACGTGGTGGTCGAGGAACTGATTCCGGAATACTCACGGGGCGAACACTCCAACATAGGCACAATCGGCTTCGCGCTCGGCTTTGTGCTGATGATGATCCTGGACGTGGTGCTTGGTTAGAACTGGAAATAGATGAAGGCCTGGAGTTCGGCTGTGATGAACTGGTAGACGATGAAGACCACGGCGACGACGACAAGGGCCATGACCGGCAGCGGCAGGAGCGCGAAATTGATACGGTACCACCTCTTCCAGCGCGACGGCAGCCAATGGATGACCATGCCGGCGACAATCAGGGCGAATACCCGCCAGTACTCCGCGCAAATCTGCGGAACCAGCCCCCAGTCCCAGCCGGAGCCTATCTGGTGCACCATGTTGCGGGCCGTGTTCCAGGCCACTTCGTTGGCCGTGGCCGGATCCAGATTGCTTCCGCTGCGGAAGAAAAGACGCGTAAAAGTCACAAAAACGAAAGTCTGCGCCACACCCCAGATATAGCCCAGACGGCCGCATCCCCTGCCCCGGCAGAGATGATACACGAACCGGACAGCCGCCCCGACGCACACGAATGCCGCCCAGACAAAGAGCAGATTCCACACCGGGGCAGGGAAAAACCGGCTGAGAAGCCCCAGCGCCAGAGTGAGCAGGGCCACCAGCGCCATCCTCAAAGTCCATGACATATCCTTCCAGAACTGATAGACTATCAGGCCGATACCGTTGAGCCCGCCCCAGATGATGAAGTTCCACGAAGCCCCGTGCCACATTCCGCCGAGCAGCATCGTGATGAAACGGTTGATGTTGGCGAGAATCTTCTTGCGCCTCTCCGGGAAACAGCGGGCAACGACGCCGAGGACAAGGGCGATGAGCACAAACACCAGGGAGACAATCCACTGGCCGGAGAGCATCACCGCGATCAGGGCGAAAAGCACAACCCAGAAATATGTGCCGAAAGTCGCGTTGCGGTTGCCGCCAAGAGGTATATAGAGATAGGACTTGAGCCAACGGCTGAGCGACATGTGCCAGCGCCGCCAGAAATCCTGCGGATTCGACGCCTTATAAGGCGAGTTGAAGTTCTGCGGGAGATAGAAGCCCATCAACATCGCCACGCCGATCGCGATGTCCGTGTATCCGGAGAAGTCGGCATAGACCTGGAGAGAGTAGCCGAAGAGCGCCGTCAGGTTCTCGAAACCGGTAAACAGAAGCGGGTTCTCGAAGACGCGGTCGATAAAATTGACCGCAATATAGTCACTGAGTATCAGCTTCTTGGCCAATCCGTTGAGAATCCAGAACACAGCGATGCCGAACTGCCTGCGTCCGAGGAAGAAAGGTTTGTAGAGCTGCGGGATGAACTCGCTGGCCCTCACGATAGGCCCGGCCACAAGCTGCGGGAAGAAGCTCACATAGAAACCGAAATCCAGGATGTTGTCCACCGGCTTCACCTCCCGGCGATAGACATCCACAGTATAGCTGATCACCTGGAAGATGAAGAAGGAGATGCCGACCGGAAGCACGATGCTGTCCACCCTGAACATGTCCCTGCCGGCGATGGCATTGCCCAATGCCCCGAACACATCCGTCACCTTGACCTGCAGGCCCGTCAGGGAATAGAGCAGGTCCGCGAAGAAATAACTGTACTTGAAGTAGCAGAGCAGAAGCAGGTCGATGCTGACGCCCAGCACCAGCCAGGCCTTGCGCCGCCGGCCTTCCGATGCGGCTATCCGCCTGGCTATCAAGAAATCCGAGCAGGTCACAAAAACCAGTATCAGCACCGACAGGCCGCTTGTCTTGAAGTAGAACAGGAGGCTGGTGAAGAAGAGGAAACTGTTGCGCAGCAGGCGGCGGTCCCCTATGAGGGCGAGGGCCGCATATACTATGGCGAAAAACGCCCAGAAATAGAACTGGGTGAAGAGCAGCGGCGAGTTCGGGTCAAACGAGAACAGCCTCCGCAGAAAAGTCCATATGAGCCCTGCGTCCATCTATCTGGCGGCTTTGCGGTCGTCCATCAGCGCCTCGAAGAACAGGTCTCCGAGCAGAGTGTAGCCCTCGTCGGTGAAGTGGAGCCGGTCGGGCTTGACAAGCCCGAGGTCTCTCCATCGCTGCACAGAATGGGCCCCTCCCATCAGGGTGTAGAGATCCCATACGCCAGCGCCGTATTCTCCGGCCAGTTCCATCATCGCCTTGCGCACCGCAGGGGCGTTCTCGTTGTATGTCATCCCCCTCTTCACGTAGCGGTAGCTGTCGTTGTTGGTGATGAATATGATGGCGCAGTCCGGGTTCACCCGGTGTATCATCTCGATGAGACGGCGATAGTTGTCCTTGAACCTGCCCGGCTTGAAATCCTTGGCCATGCAGGCCGAGTCGTTGATCCCCAGGGCCAGGATCGCAAGGTCAGGATTGACGATGCCGAGATCCCGCTCAAGGTCCGGACACTTGTCCATCCATGTAGTCAGCTTGGCCCCGTTGACTCCGGACGAATAGTAGTTCACCCCGGGCCGGCCGCTGATGGGCTGGAGCCCGGTCAGAGTGAATGTCTCGCCCGACGGGATCTCAAATGCCACGGTCACGCTGTCCGCCTTGCGCGGCAGGTCGAAGAGGTAGCTCGCCGTCAGGGAATCGTAACTGTGCCTCAACGTGTCAGTTCCGCTTATGACATAGGGTCTGGCGCTGTCAGAAGAGCCGTAACCGAGCACGCGCAGCGTCGAGAATGACCACAGGCTGTCCGCGTCCGGGCAGACATTGAAGCTCACCGAAGCCCCGGCGTCGGAGGTTCTCGCCCCGAACCCGGTTATCCCGTAGCGGGGCTTCTCCAGGCGCGAGTTGAGCGTCATCATCGGAGCTTCCCACTCCCCCGTCGATGAGATGCGGTAGCTCTTGTCCGAATTGGTCTTGCAGAGCCGCCTCGGGAACAGGAACCCCCTGTCGCCCCGTGGCGCGATGGAGTCCAGGTCGTTCATTATCCTGTTGGGGAAATATGCCGCCTGCACATGGGAGCCGCCAATGTGCCAGATGTTCACATTGCCCCGCCCCGTGGAGATGAGGCTGTCAAGCTTGGCATAGAAGAGATCCTGTGCGCTGCGGTCACCCGGGAACAACAGCCCCGCATCCCCGGTGCTCACGCATTCCGGCAGCCTCCGCCCGGCAAGCATCACGGGCAGCAGCAGCCCGGCGAGCAGAAGCGTTCTCTTAGAAGTTGTTTTGAATTTATTTGTCATAAATTTTATGAAGATTTTTTCTGTCAGAGTTTTTTCTGGATTTTGAGAAAGATAGTAGAACTATCTGACCGAAAAAGCCAGGAAAAAATATGGCGAAAAAGCAAGTAAAAGAATTTTCAACATAAATCAAAACAACTTCTTAATCATTCTTTTTCCTCCAGAGGTAATAGTCATAGTACAAAAGAAAACTGTCGCTGAACATCTCCCCCACCCTGGCCGAGCCGCGCGGGGTGAAATGCACATAGTCGGAACCCGCGAGAGGCGGGGCGGCGCCGACCCAGTCAATCATGGAATTGCGCCCGCCCATGGCGCCGTAGATGTCCCAATAAGCGGCCCCCTCGGCAGTCGCGGCGACACGCAGAGAATCCACTATGTCCGGGAGTTTCGGATAAGTCTGCCTCTTGCCCTCCACTGTCGTGGACATGTCTGACGGGCCGATGAATATCAGCGTGGCCTGAGGGGCCAGCTTGTGCAGATGGCGTATCTGGCGGCGTACCGATGACGCGTAGCCGGAGATGGCCTTGCCGGTGGAGAGATAAGGCACGGTGTTGCCCCCGTACTGGAGAAGGATGAGCCTCACATTCTCGCTATTGTAGAAACTGCGCAGCTGAGATGCGTCCATGGCGGTGAACACGAGCCCCGAGCAGCCGCGCATGGCCACATTGTCCATCCTCACCCCGGTCTCCGTGTCCAGCAGCACCCCGTAGATGTCCGCATGGCCGGAGATGGTAAGGCTGGTCTTGGCACTGCTGTCCGGAAGTTCAAAGACCGCCTTGACGATGGCCCCTTCCCCGCTCAAGGTCCGGCTGCGCCCGGCACAGTTCACTTTGAGTTCGCCGTCGATGTTGCCGGCGACCAATGTCAGGCGGTTGAAGAGCTCCTGCCCCTTGTCGCGGCTGCGCACAGGCGAGAAGCCCAGTGTCAGAGTGGTGTCAAGCCGCACGAAGTCCCCGTAAGGGCCGAATTTCCTCAGCCCTTCGGGCCTCTCTCCGAAAACGGTGAACCGCTCCAGTTCGGAAGACGAACTCACCGCCATGGCCGGGGTAAAATAGCGCCGCGCGGGAAGCATCCCCTGGCCGTCGCCGCCGAAACGCTCCTGCAGGGCGGTGCGGACGGCGGAAGTGATCCTGTCCTCCTCTATCTGGGAGTCACCGTAATGTATGATGCGTACCGGCTTGACGGACGCGCCCTCAAGGGCGGCGAAGAGCGGGTCGAAGAAACGGGCATCCCCGTCCGGCAGATAGAAGCGCGCGGGATCGGACTCGAAGAAGTCCTCGAAACGGTCCTTCTCGGCCCGGTGCACGGCCGCCTTGCGGTTTTCGAGCAGCTCTTCCGGAGACACCCTGGGCTCCTCCGGCACGGCGCCTTCAAGGATATCCGCGACCGAGGGGAACCTCAGCACGGCCTGCCCGGCCTTTATGCCTCCCGACGGGAAAACCGCACTGAGCAATGTCAGCATGGCGATTACGGACAGGATGAATATCAGCACTCTGCTTCTTTTCATTTCTCTTTCCAGACTTTAAGGTATTCCTGAAGCGCCCACATCTCGTCGCGGTAACGTGCGGCGTGGGCAAAATCGAGGTCGGCCGCGGACTTTTTCATGCGCCGCCTGTCTTCCTCGACAAGTTTCTCCACCTGTTCCCTGGACATGGAGCGGATCACAGGGTCCTGGAGCACCGCGGCCAGGTCGGCCTTGATGTGCCCGTCAGCGAACGCGGCCCCGTCCTCCCGGAGCGCGGCATGGCCGAAGCCCACAGAGACGCTTCCCTTGCCCAGATCCGAGGGATTCGGGACATATACCGGGGAATCGTAGGAATTGGCGGCGCTGACGCGCCCGGTGGTGCCGCCCGCAAGGCTCTTGGCGAGGACATTCTGGCGCACCTGCACCTGCTTGGGGGTGATATGGTGCAGTTCGTTGTATTCCACCTGCTTGCGGCGACGGCGGTTGGTCTCGCGTATGGTCTCCTCCATCGACGGAGTCACCGAGTCGGCGTACATTATCACGAGGCCGTTGACATTGCGGGCCGCCCGTCCCGCCGTCTGGGTCAGGGCGCGTCCGGTGCGGAGGAACCCTTCCTTGTCCGCGTCCAGTATGGCCACCAGGGACACCGACGGGATGTCCAGCCCCTCGCGCAGGAGGTTGACCCCGACAAGGACATCGAACATTCCCATCTTGAAGTCCTCGATGATTTCGACCCTCTCGGCAGTGTCCACATCGGAATGTATGTACCGCACCCGGATGCCGATTTTGCGCAGGTACTCGTCCAGTTCCTCGGCCATCCTCTTGGTGAGGGTCGTGACAAGGGTCCGCTCATCGCTCCCGGCGCGCTTGCGTATCTCCTCGACGAGGTCGTCGACCTGATTCTTCGTGGGGCGCACCTCGATGGGCGGGTCCAGCAGCCCGGTAGGGCGCACGACCTGCTCCACCACAAGTCCGCCGGATTTCTCCAGCTCATAGTCGGCGGGGGTCGCGCTCACATAGACCTTCTGCCCCGTGATGGCCTCGAACTCCTCGAACTTGAGGGGACGGTTGTCGGAGGCTGCCGGCAGGCGGAACCCGTAGTCTATCAAGACCGATTTGCGGGAATGGTCGCCGCCGTACATCGCCCGCACCTGAGGGAGAGTCACATGGCTCTCGTCTATGAAGGTGATGAAGTCCTTGGGGAAATAGTCGATAAGGCAGAACGGCCGCTGCCCCTCGCGGCGTCCGTCGAAGTAGCGGGAGTAGTTCTCGATGCCAGGGCAATAGCCCATCTCCTTGATCATCTCAAGGTCATACTCAACCCTCTGCTTGAGGCGTTTCGCTTCGAGTTCCCTGCCCTGCTCCGCGAAGACCTGCATCTGTTTCACAAGATCATCCTGGATCTGTGACACGGCTGCGGCGCTGCGCTCCTTGGTGGTGACGAAATTGTTGGCCGGGTATATGCTTATCTCATCCAGATCCTCGATGTGCGCCCCTGTCACCGGGTCGATCAGGCTCAGCGCGTCTATCTCGTCCCCGAAGAACTCGATCCGCACCGCCTCGTCGGCACCGCTCAGATAGACATCGACAGTGTCGCCCCTCACACGGAAGGAGCCGCGCTTGAACTCGGCCTCAGTGCGGTTGTAGAGGCCCTCGACCAGACGGTACAGCAGCCCGGTCAGGCTGCGGGTCTCGCCTCTTCGGACCGTGACCGTCTGCGCGTGGAAGTCCTCAGGATTGCCGATGCCGTAGAGGCATGAGACGGAAGATATGACTATGACGTCGCGCCGTCCGGACATCAGGGCGCTCGCGGCGCTGAGACGCAGCTTCTCTATGCGGTCGTTGATGCTGAGATCCTTCTCGATATATGTGTCGCTCGAAGGGATGTAGGCCTCCGGCTGATAGTAGTCGTAATAGGAGACGAAGTACTCCACGGCGTTGTCCGGGAAGAAGGCCTTGAACTCGCCATAGAGCTGGGCCGCGAGCGTCTTGTTGTGGCTGAGAATCAGCGCCGGACGCTGGAGACGCTCGATGACGTTGGCCATCGTGAATGTCTTGCCGGAGCCCGTCACGCCGAGCAGGGTGACATCATTCACTCCGGATTCCAAGGCGGAGCAGAGCTGATCGATGGCTTCCGGCTGGTCTCCCGAGGGCCTGTATTCTGACTGGAGCTGAAACTTCATAGGGCAAAGATACGCACAAAGCGGATATTATAGCCCAAAGTATCTGTCAAAGAATGCCTGTATCTTATCGATGACAGACTTTTTCTTTTCTTGCCTGTTGCCGCCGCCAAAGCGGGACATAGGCGGAAGTATCCGGTCAATGTCCGTGCCTGTGGTCCTCACCTGCCCGTCCCGGAAACTGTTATCGATGAATGTCCTTGTCTCTTGTGGCTTGAGATGCTCACTGTCTATGATTTCCTTCAGATCTTCATCCTTCCGCTGCCGGACAAAGTCTTTCCAACTCTTTTCCACATCAGTATCGGCATTCACACTGCCGATGAAGTTCTCGATAAGCTCTTTCTTGCTCCTGAGCTGGATGCTTGAACCTATGGCCTTGGAGATATTGACAAGTATCTCCTTGTTCGTGCAGTTGCTGTCGTGATATTTCTGGACAAGGAGGAGAATATAGTCAATGTTTATCTCCACCTGCCTTATAAGCTCGGTCTCAAACACAAGGTCATCATTTATGTTCTCCTTGTCCCCGGGCCTCCTCCTCCGCCACTTCTCCTGAAGGTCAAGATAGTTGCTCTGGTAATCCTGCAACTGCCTGTCAGTGATGATATGCCGCCCCTCAAACTGGTCGAAGGCGGAAAGGATGTTGATGGATTTGAGCAGGCTTCCGAACAAAGCCACAAACCGTCTCTCCGCATCTTCACCCAAGATAGTTTGTCCTTCAGGGAACTCATTTTGAAGCTGCTCGACAAGTTCCTTGTAACCATAACAGTGTTTTCCCTTTTCCGTGTCGTATCCGTCATAGTAAGAGAGGAAGTCTCTCAGCACCACAATACTGCTTGCATCCTTGTCTCCGAAGAGGGCGATGGCATCATCTGTGGCCTGCTGGAGATCCCTGAAACAGACTATATTGCCGAAGGTCTTGACAGAGTTCAATATTCTGTTGGTCCTTGAGAAAGCCTGTATCAGGCCGTGCTGTTTCAGGTTCTTGTCCACAAACAGGGTGTTGAGCGTGGTCGCGTCAAAGCCGGTAAGGAACATATTCACCACTATCAGCAGATCCACCTGCCTGTTCTTCATCCTCAATGACAAGTCCTTATAATAGTTCTGGAACTTGTCGCTGGAAGTGTCATAGTTGGTGGAGAACATCAGGTTATAGTCCCTGATAGCTCCTTCGAGGAAGTCCCTTGACTGCTGGTCAAGCTGAGTGGTGCTCTCAGGGTTCTCTTCCGCGAGAATTCCGTCGATCTCTTCCTCATTCGCCCCATAACTGTATATGGTAGCTATCTTCAATCTTTGTGTTTCCGGGAGCTCAGCCTGCTGCCTCTTGAACTCATTGTAGTATGCCTTGGCCATAGGAATGGAAGCCACTGCAAACATAGCATTGAAACCATTCAGTTTCTGCTCTGTCTTGTGTTCAGAGACCTGGGCTCCCTTTCTGGCGCTCGCCACCTTGTGAATATCATCCAGCACACGGAAGGAATAGTACGAACTCCGCTTTGTCTTCTGGTCGAAGTGTTCAAGGATGTATTTCACCACCTGAGATATCCTTTCAGGAGATGCCATGGCCTTCTCCCTGTCAATGGCCGATATCTGCTGGTCAAGGATACCCTCTTTCTCCTTGATGGTATTCACATAGTCAATCCTGAAAGGAAGGACATTCTCATCATTGATGGCATCCACTATGGTATATGTATGGAGTTTGTCTCCAAATGCCTGCTGAGTGGTTTTGAGCCTCATATCTCCACCAGTCCCTGCATTCTGTGCAAAGATCGGAGTGCCGGTGAAGCCGAACAGATTGTATTTCTTGAAGTTCTTGGTAATGGCCGAGTGCATCTGCCCGAAGTTGCTTCTGTGGCACTCATCGAAGATTATCACCACCCTCTGCTGAAATACAGGATGGTTCTTGTTCTTCTGCACAAAGATGGAGAGCTTCTGGATGGTGGTGATTATAATCCTGTAATCGTGATAACCACCATTCTTATCCTTATTCTCCAATTGTCTTTGAAGCACTGCAGTGGAAGTATTTCCATCAGCAGCCCCTTCCTCAAAGCGGTTATACTCCTTCATGGTCTGGTAGTCAAGGTCTTTCCTGTCCACAACGAAAAGAACCTTGTCTATGTAAGGGAGCCTGGACGCCAATTGGGCTGTCTTGAATGATGTCAATGTCTTACCTGAACCTGTTGTGTGCCAAACGTATCCTCCACCCTTGATGCTGCCATAAAACTTGTAGTTATTGGCAACATTTATCCTCTGGATTATCCTTTCTGTGGCTGCAATCTGGTATGGTCTCATCACCATAAGCATCTTCTCACTGGTGAAGACACAGTATTTGGTAAGGATATTCAGCAGGGTGTGCTTTGAGAAGAATGTCTTGGTGAAGTCCAGAAGGTCTGTGATGACCTTGTTGTTGCTGTCAGCCCAGAAGGATGAGAACTCAAAGGAGTTAGATGTCTTCTTTGACTTGTTTCTGCCACCCGGTTCCTGCTCTTTGAGGTGATTTGCCCTTGTGGTGTTGGAGTAGTATTTGGTATTTGTTCCATTTGAGATGACAAATATCTGCACATACTCATACAATCCACATCCTGCCCAGAAACTATCTCTCTGATAGCGGTTTATCTGGTTGAAAGCCTCTTTCAACTGTACGCCCCTGCGTTTCAGCTCAATGTGTACGAGGGGGAGGCCATTGACAAGTACTGTCACGTCGTACCTCGTGTCGTAGTTCCCTCCTTCTTCCACATACTGGTTTATGACCTGAAGAGAGTTGTTGTGGATATTGTCCTTGTCAATGAGTTTGATGTTCTGGCTTTCGCCGGTGTCTCTTTTAAGGACCTGGATATAGTCATCCTGAATCTTCTGTGTCTTGGCTACAATATCATCGTTCTTGTTGGCTATGCAGGTGTTGAAGAACTGCTCCCACTCACTATCCGTGAAATGGTAGTGGTTGAGTTTCTCCAGCTGGGAGCGCAGGTTTGAGATAAGGTCAGCTTCCGTGTGGATAGGGAGATATTCATACCCCTGCTCCTGAAGGAGCCTGATGAACTCTTTCTCCAGATCAGCTTCACTCTGGTAGGCCTCTGCAGGAGTCGCCACGTGGTCATACTCCGAGACCACAGTGTACTCCTGACTTTCAGCGATGATATTGTATTGTGTCATTATTATGTGTCTTGTGTTTTGTTATGCTCCTTTTCTTTTAAAGGTCAGGAGTTTGTCTCTGTAATATTCATACTGTTGTCTTCTCTTCTCAATCTCGGCAGGGAGACCCTGGGTGAGGTCGGTGGTGAGGGTGTCGAAGCGGTCGAGGATGGAGACAATTCTTTGCTGGTTTGCTAAAGAGGGAACTGGAATAGTTGCTTCAAGAATATTATCATTGTATAATCTGGCTATTGTCCCTCCTGTTGATACTACCCACGGGTTCAACGCGTAGCAATATCTCAAATAAGAGTTTAGCACGATGCTTTCATCGTGTTTCAACCATACTATATTGCTATCCTGAAAATATGAAGGTGTGCCATCAAATACAATAGTTCTACCAATAGTGCCCGCCGCAGAAATAAGAACATCTCCTTTTTGTGGGTATGAATATTTGGCCTTATACTCATTGAATAAAGCCTGTGATATATACGCATCCGCATTACCACCAAAAGTCCCGATTTTGAAGAATGGGACATCACCAGATGATGACGTTTGACTTTTCAGTATTCTTTTACACATACATACTTTACCTATGTCCTTCAACTTCATCCATCTTACTTCTGTTTGCCCCCCCCTATTGAAACTCAACAAGTTATCAAGATAATAGTTGTATTGTTGCTTTCTTTTTTGCAGTTCTGCTTGCAGTTCTGCTTGCAGTTCTGCTTGCAGTTCTGTAAAAGTATCCAGTATCCTCACAATCTCTTCCTGCACAGGAAGTGGCGGAATTGGGAGAGAAAATCCCTCAATCATGGGTTTCCTAATTGAAGATACTGTTGAACTGACAGCTTTCGCCATAATAAACTTCTTGAAAGCACTTTTCATATAGTAAAATGCGAACTTCACATTGATGTGTGGTGATATAAAATGTATTCGATACACTCTTTGATGAAGTGCATATTTCCCATTGATGTAGTGAAAAATATCCCCAATACCTCCTTCTCCCGGGATGATTATAGCTTCTTCATCATATTCATAAGTGTCCTTTTTCTTAATTATTTGTGATCTCACAAAAAATGGATATATGCCATCTTCAATGGCTTCATTACCATTACTACTGCCGGTGCCAACTTGAGCTATCTCTCCAATCTTGACATACTCCACCCCATCCGGACAGTATTGCTGTATTAACCTTTCTAACTTGCTCATATTTTCTTCTGTCAAGTATTGCTTTTCCCTTTTAATTGCTTACATTTGCATCGGAGATTTTTTTATTTGAATGGTTGAGGCGCTCGTCAAACTTATTTTAAAAAGCATTTGCCCTCGGGTGAGTGCTTTTTGCTTTTAAGAGATATACTGACGGAAGTACTCTCAAAGGCCGCTCTCAGCTCTCAAGCTAAAAACCATTCATACAAATATGAAAAAAATCTCTATCATCATTAAGTTTGACGAGCGCTCCTGCACAGAGTGTAAAGACGCTCACCAGCCTGTTTTTGTCAGAGGCCATTTCAGAATGGTCAGAGGCAAAAAGGTCTACGTGAAGGCCCACTACCGTAAAAGGTAGCCCCTCGGCCTTGTCTGCATACCCGTCCGTATCGGAGCCGCTCATCCAACGGGCGGCTTCGTCACTCTCTTTCATCCTGAAATGGCACAGAGACATTATAATTCTATTTCTTTTATTATCCTGTCAATCTCAGCCCGGAGCACATTCTCCCTCTCCACAATCCTGGCAAGTTCTGCATTGAGCTTCACAATATCCACTTTCTCCCTGGTGTCCTCCTGCTCAACATAGGTGGAGACAGACAGGTTGTAGTCAGCCTTGGCTATGTCATCATTGGCCACAAGCTTGCTGACATACTGCTCATCTTTTCTGCCTGTGAAGACATCAAGGATATGCTGGATGTTCTCCTCTGTGAGTTTGTTGGAGTTGGTGACCTTGACACACTCCCTGGTAGCATCTATGAACAGGGTGCAGTTATCCTTCTTGGCCTTCTTCAGCACCATTATGCATGTGGCGATGCTGGTCCCAAAGAAAAGGTTGTCAGGGAGTTGGATAATGCAATCAACATAGTTGTTGTCAATCAAGTATTGTCTTATCTTCTTCTCTGAGCCACCTCTATACATCACGCCGGGGAAACATACTATGGCAGCTGTTCCATTGCTGGCAAGCCAGGCAAGAGAGTGCATGATGAATGCAAGGTCAGCCTTGGACTTCGGTGCAAGCACACCTGCAGGTGCAAATCTCGGGTCATTGATAAGGGTCATGTCATCATCCCCTTTCCACTTGGTTGAGTAAGGTGGGTTTGAGACAATTACCTCAAAAGGCTCATCATCCCAATGCTGCGGAGAAAGGAGTGTGTCTTCACAAGCTATGTCAAACTTGTCATAGTCAATGTCGTGAAGGAACATGTTGATCCTGCACAGGTTATATGTGGTAAGGTTGATTTCCTGCCCGAAGAAACCCTGTCTTACATTGTCCTTGCCAAGTATCTTTGCAGCTTTCAGGAGCAGTGAGCCTGAACCACAGGCCGGGTCATAAACTTTATTGACTTCAGTTTTGCCCACTGTGGCGAGCTTTGTCAAGAGCTCGCTCACTTCCTGCGGCGTGTAGTATTCGCCACCGCTCTTTCCTGCATTTGAAGCATACATTCCCATCAGGTACTCGTATGCGTCACCGAAGGCGTCAATGGTATTGTCCTGATAATCACCCAATTTCATTGACCCGATACCCCTCAGGAGTTTGACCAGCTTTTCATTCCTCTTGATGACAGTAGCACCCAGTTTGTTGCTGTTCACGTCAAGGTCTGCAAACAACCCCTTGAAATCATCTTCACTTGCAGTTCCCTTTGCGGAGTTCTCAATGGCGGAGAAAATACCTTCAAGTGTCATATTCAGGTTGGGGTCAGCATCACAAGTCTTGCAGATGTTCTCAAACAGTTGTGAAGGAAGGATGAAGAACCCTTTGACATTCACCATCTCTTCCCTTATGCCTTCTGCCTGTGCATCATTAAGGTCTGCATAATTGAAGTCCCTGTTGCCTGTCTCCCATTCACCCTTGTTGATGTAGGTTGTGATATTTTCAGAGATGTATCTGTAAAAGAGCATCCCCAAGATGTAGGATTTGAAATCCCATCCATCCACAGAACCTCTCATCTCATCTGCTATTGCCCAGATGGTCCGGTGGAGTTCTGCGCGCTCCACTTCCTTTTTATTGTCCATCGTTATTTTGCTTGATTTGCAAAGATATAAAAAATCCGGGTGGTCTGAAAAACTGGCCGCCCGGATGACGCCGGTCATAGTCTGGCTGTATATATTGAATGAGCCGTGATAAATGCAGGGTTTCTGTGACATCGACACATCGGGCGGCTCGGTTCGGGCGGTACGGGCCGCGCCTGTGACCGATGCCACCGCCAGGTGTGAGCCTATCCCGGTGTTTCCGCTGCTACCTGAAACGCCGACCTGCCCTGCATGGCCCTCTGCGGCATCCACCCCTGCCAGGTGTGAGCCGCTTTCACCGGATCGGCTCACACCTGCGTCGCGTGCAGGCTTATGGTCCGGCACTATGGCCGCCTGCTCCCGATGCGCCGCCCATTTTAGTACGCGGCCGAAAACAAGTTGCCGCAGATTTGGCAAAGATTTTTGAGGATAGATGTCTTTTTGAAGAAGGAGTGTGCCGGTGGCACATCACTGGCGAGATTCCCGTGCGCACCAGGCCCCTTTCTACGCACGCGGGCTTTCCGAAATCAGCGCGGTGAGTGAAAACGCCCCTGGTGCGCACCGCGATGTTCCACGCATCGGCGGAGGTTCCACGGACGGGAGCACCGGCGGTCGTGCATACAGGTGGCAGCGGGAACGCGGCAATCGCGTCACGTACGGCACTCCTATCAAACTATCCGCCACTCGTGGTTATTTCTTCTTTACCAAATGTGAATTAAGAAATCAAATACGATCATATTGTTTATCAAACACTCCTGAGAACATATCCATCTCTCTCCCGGAAATTCCTAATCGTGTCGCCAATTTGCGCCATCCTTTCACAACTTCAATCACCTCCGAAATAATCTTCTCCGCAGTGTTTCGATTAAGCATATAATCCCCGCAGGCATCAAGCAAGATACTTAAATCCGCCTTGTTGGAAGTTGATGAGATGAGCAGGCTTTGATATTCATTCAGCGTTGGATTCACATCGTATGCCGGCGACAATGTCCATCCTTTTGCAGTCAACAGGAAACCATGATTGCGGAAATGGTCATCGCTGTTACCTATGCAGATATTGAAGGCAACACGACGGAAGAGTTCCTGCAAGTTTCTCTCTACATCGGTACAGTTCTGAATAATGAAGTCAACTATATCCAAATAGCCGTATCCAGCAGTTGCATTATCTCCATCACTTAATCCCAACAAGGTCATAGCGGATGCAAAATGAATACGTTTGCTATCGTTTGTTCTATCGAAACGTTGTGACAGCAATGTATGATATTTTTCTCCAGTTGCCAGCACTTTTGTTTTTGCTGCGTTTACTCCTGCTTTTGTGGCAAGCAAGTGACTGAAATGCTCCCAAAGTCCGACATCATAGTCATCCTTGCGCGACGGGAACTTAGCCACGTAAAGAGTTTTATCCGTATCTACAACACTGGCTTTAGGACGTGCTCCTCCTAATGATGTACCAGGTTGCACAAGTTGTGCAATCCATTTCCAATCAGGAAGCGTATTGTTCTCTTCGCTTTTCTCAATCTCAGCACTGGCAGCAATCAACTCCCGAATATCTGTCAAAGGTGGAATTCTCAACGGTTCACTCATATTGATAAATTCGCCATCAGGATCTTCCTTAAAACGGAATCCACCCATTCGAGAGAAATCATCGATACCAGTCAAGAAATCGAAAGATGATAATCTTCGTACCGACCGCTTTTCTTCCGCTGCTACTAATTGCTCGCGACGCAACAACAAAGTACGTCCCCAACGATCCGGCAAGACATCAGAAAAACATCCGAATATATCCTTGTCCGGTTGTGTATATTGTTGTCCTGGATAATTATTCAAGTCGTCACTCAAAAACAGATCGCTGTGCTGCCTTAACCATTCATTATTGAACGTAAAACTATAGCTGTCCGCACCACGAAGAGACTCATAGCCTAATTCGCCAATGAGTTCCACTTCTTTGAGCCAATCGAAATCGGCATATACATACAACTTTTTCATAGATTAGAAGTTGCTTTGAATTTATTTGTCATAAATTTTATGAAGATTTTTTCTGTCAGAGTTTTTTCTGGATTTTGAGAAAGATAGTAGAACTATCTGACCGAAAAAGCCAGGAAAAAATATGGCGAAAAAGCAAGTAAAAGAATTTTCAACATAAATCAAAACAACTTCTTATTCTTTCTTGGATGCACGTTCTCTTGTTTTCAAACTCAAATCTTGCAAAGCTTTTCCCATTTTATCTTCTTTGGCAAGCAATAGGATATCATCGTCAAGTTGCAATGCATACAAAACACGTAGATAGATCCCTATTGCAACAGTAGGAATCCCTTTTTCTATCCGGGACACAGTAAGCGGTGAACAGGTAGCCCGTTCTGCCACCTGAGCCACACTCAGATTCCGACGCAAGCGAGCTAACTTAATCTGCTCACCTACAATTTGCATCTTCTGCTCCAATTTTCGGGGAAGCTTGGTTCCCATTGTATTCTTTGTCATTACTACATCAATTTAAGTAAGCGGCAAAGCAACTATGCCGATAACCTTATCATGGTCAACATATCATATAATATGCAAAAGTAATACTTTTTATTTATTTAATGATGTGTTACACGCAGAAAAGTCTTGGCATGATTGTCAATATAAAAAACTTCCAAAAACCAAATGCTATAATGTTGTTTGTAAGCACCATGTACAACCATCAACAAACAATATGTGTATTGGCTGCCGAAAGTCAGCAGACGGAGCCATTGAGCGGGCACCGCCGGCGGTCGTGCATACAGGTGGCAGCGGGAACGCGGAAATCGTGTCACGTACGGCACTCCTGTCAAACTGCCGGCCGCAAACAGGACGGACATGAATTCACATATCTTTCGTATATTTGTCCTGACTCCAGCAGCCAAAAGAATGGACCGGGAAGGAGCATACCGTAAGACGCACAGAACCAACGACAACTGATAATATGAAACGGATACTTTTTGTATGCCACGGCAATATATGCAGAAGCCCGATGGCGGAATTCATCCTCAAAGCCCTGCTGAGAGCGAGGGGCGACGAGGATCAGTACCATGTCGAATCGGCGGCCGTGTCAGACGAGGAATACGGCAACCCTATCTATCCGCCGGCCAAACGCTGCCTCAAGCAGCACGGCATCATGTTCGACCAGGACAAGACGGCACGCACCATCACTCCGGAAGACTATCAGAGATTCGACCGCATCATCTGCATGGACACCAGCAACCTGCGCTGGCTCGAAAGAGTGATGGGACCGGACCCTGAGGGCAAAGTCCATCTGCTGATGTCCTACACCGGCCGGAGCCGCGATGTGATGGACCCGTGGTACACCGGCGACTTCGAGCAGGCCTTCCAGGACATCCTCGAAGGATGCGAAGCCATGTTGAGAGCCGGGATATAGACGGCCGTCCCGCAGCAGAACTAATTGATCAGCACTTTCTTATAGCCAAGGCGCCGTATCTCTATGGCCGCGCCTATCCTGTACATCACCGTATATGAACGGACAAGTACATAGAACCCAAGATCCGTCTGCGGCTCTATGCCCTCGTGCCTGATCAGGCCAAGCGTGGCAAGCGCGCAGCTGAGCAGAGTGTCGTTCAGCTTCTTCGCCACAGGGTCGTCAGATTTCAGTCCCAGCACATCATGGAGTATGTGCTCATCCATATTGTCCCAGCCCTTGCTGCCATAATAGGCCTGGTAGGCATCGTCTTTGTGCGCCTCCCAGCCGGCGTCCCAATTATGGGCCACACCCATCCCCAGAAACGCCGCCCAGGACAGGGCCGCCTCCGGATAGGCATTGAAATTCTCCACCGCGTCAGCAGTGTAATCCTTGATATATGAATCCCACTTGTCGTCAATGTCGGGACTTCTCAGCACTTCATCCTCCAGGAGACCGGCTCCCCTGCAAACCTTGAGAAGACCCTCCTCAAGGATCTTCTCGAATCTGTCCAGATACTCCGTATCCATAATCTCTATACCCTATGAACTTTAATCACATTCTTTATGTTGGACACCAGCGAGATCACCTTGTCAAGCTCCGTGTTGGACGGCACCAGCAGCCTCACGCTTATCTCATAAGTGCCGGTCCTCTGGTTCTCCTTGACATTGAACGAGCGCATCGACACCTTGAACTTGCCGATGACATCCATTATGGCGCTGAGCACCGGATGCTCCATCCCGGCAGTAATCGCAAGGTCACAGACAAAGTCCCCGCCGCTGCTGTTGTCCTGCCACACCACTTTCTGAATCCTGTACGGGTAGCGCTCTATGAGCCTCGCGGCGTTAGGACAGGATATCCTGTGAATCTTGATGCCGTCAGTCCTCGTGACGAAGCCGAAGACATCGTCACCGAACACGGGGTTGCAGCATTTTGACAGTTTGTAGTCCAGTCCGCGAACATTCTTGGCGTTGATGACAAGTATGTCATCGGACGAGCTCCCGGCATAGCCTTCCTTAGGGGCGGCTTCGTTCTTCTCCTCGACGGACGGCAGGGCCTTCTCGGCCTGCTTCTGCAGGATGAATGACTTTATGTCGTTGATGTCCACCTCCTCACGCGATATGGCGGCGAGGAACGGCATCACGGAAGAGTACTTCCGCGACTTCATGAACTCCGTCTGCAGGTCGTCACCAAACTCGAGCTTCCAGTTCTTCAGGCGGCGCGTCAGGATCTCGCGTCCCTCGGCCGCGGCGCGGCGCTCGTCGGCGTCGAGTTCCTGCTTTATTTTCCCGCGGGCCTTGGAGGTGACCACCCATCCGAGCCAGTCACGGCTCGGGCGCTGGTTGCGGCCCGTCATGATCTCCACCACATCTCCGGTCTTGAGTTTATCCTTTATCTGCACCGGTTTGCCGTTGACCTTGCCTCCGGTGCAGCGGCACCCCACATTGGAGTGTATGTTGAAGGCGAAATCCAGCACGGACGAACCTGCCGACAGGATGCGGAGCTCCCCGGTCGGGGTGAACACGAATATCTCCCTGTCCGGCGGGGCCGGCATGTCCTCCGGGCTGGCGTCGAACGGATTGGCGAGCGAATCGCGCACGGACTGCATCCATCTGTCGATGGACGCCTCGTGGCGTATGCCCTTGTAGGCCCAGTGGGCCGCGTTGCCGCTCTCGGCCTCTATGTCCATGCGCTTCGTGCGGATCTGCACCTCCAGGGATTTGCCCTGCTTGTTCTTGACAGTGATATGCAGGGACTCGTATCCGTTGGGGCGCGGGGTCGTGAGCCAGTCACGGAGCCTCTTGATATCAGGCTCGTATTCTTCCGTCACGTATGAGTAAACCTTCCAGCAGAGGTCTTTCTCCACCTTGGGGTCATCCTCGCAATCGATGATGAAGCGGATCGCGAACACGTCATAGACCCCCTCGAACGGCACTTTCTGCACCTGCATCTTGCGATAGATGGAATATGCGCTCTTGGTACGCGCCTTGAGCTTGTAGCGGATGCCGGCGTCCGAGAGCTTCTTCTCCAGCGGGCGTATGAACTCCGCCGTAAGCTGCTCCCTGTCCTTCTCCGTGGCCTTGAGCTTGTTGGTCACGGCACGGTACTGCTCCGGCTCCGAGTAGCGGAAGTAGATGTTGCCCAGCTCATTGTTGATGTTATAGAGCCCCAGCTGGTGCGCGAGAGGCATATAGAGCATCATGGTCTCCAGCAGCTTCTGCTCACGCGAAGCCTTCGGGAAGATGTTGAGGCTGCGCATCACCTCCAGGCGGTCGGCGATCTTCAGCACCACGACCCGGGGGTCGGTGGAATACTGGACTATGAGCTTCTTATAGTTCTCGGCCTCAAGGCGAGTGTCTTTCGGCTTGATAGTCGAAATCTTGTTGAGCCCCTCCGCAATCTTCCGGACATCCTTAGGAAACGAACTGATATCCACTTCCTTATGCGTCCTTGTAGCCTCGTGCAGGTAGACTGCGGCCACGCACTCCATCGGCAGGCCGATCTCGTCAGCCACTATGCGGGCGACATTGTCGGGGTGCTGCATGAATGGGGTGCCGTCGTAGCGGGTCTCGTCCTTGAGCGCGTCCAGCGCCACTGCGCGGGCTTTTTCTATAAGTGCATCCATCGCACGCAAATATACCAAATATTGTGCTAAATCGCCTCCGGAATCAGAATGGATTTGCGGGCTCGGATTTTAATTCGTAATTTTGTTATCCGTTATGAAATACGGATTCGACAACGAAAAGTATCTGCGGATACAATCAGCCCACATCAAAGAACGTATCGCCCAGTTCGGGGACAAACTCTACCTCGAGCTCGGGGGCAAATTGTTTGACGACTACCACGCCAGCAGGGTCCTCCCGGGCTTCCAGCCGGACAGCAAACTCAGGATGCTTCAGCAGCTGAGCGACTGCGCGGAGATAGTCATCGTCATCAGTGCCACTGACATAGAGAAGAACAAGGTGCGGGCCGACTACGGCATCACATACGAGATGGATGTGCTGCGCCTGCGCACCGAGTTCCAGAGCAGGGGCTTCCTGGTGAGCAGTGTCGTGATCACGCATTTCAACGGGCAGTCCAGTGCCAAGGCCTACAAAGCCAAGCTCAAGAAGCTGGGAATCAAGGCATATTATCACTACACCATCGAGGGCTACCCCAACAACGTGTCCCTCATCGACTCCGAGGAAGGCTATGGCAAGAACGACTATGTGCAGACCTCCCGCCCGCTTGTCATCGTGACTGCGCCTGGCCCGGGGAGCGGCAAGATGGCGGTGTGCCTCAGCCAGCTCTACCACGAGCACAAGAAGGGCATGGCGGCCGGATACGCCAAGTTCGAGACTTTCCCGGTATGGAACCTTCCGCTGATGCACCCCGTCAACATAGCCTACGAGGCGGCGACCGCAGACCTGAACGATGTCAACATGATCGACCCGTTCCACCTCGAAGCCTACGGCAAGACAGCCATCAACTACAACCGCGACATCGAGATCTTCCCGATACTCAACGCCCTATTCGAAGGCATCTACGGTAAAAACCCGTACAAGTCCCCAACCGACATGGGGGTCAACATGGTGGGCAACTGCATCTGCGACAACGACATCTGCTGCAAGGCCGCCAACGACGAGATCATCAGGCGCTACTATGCAGCCCTTGAGCGCATGGCGGACGGCGAGGACAACGAGAACGAAGTCGGCAAAATCGCCCTGCTCCTCAAACAGGCAGGAATCACCACAGAATACAGGAGAGTCACCGTGGCAGCAAAACAGCGCGCAGCCACCGCCGGCAATCCCGCGGCAGCCATCGAGCTCTCCGACGGCACCATCCTGAGCGCGGAGACCTCAGACCTGCTCGGCCCTTGCTCCGCAATGATTCTGAAGGCCCTCAAACACCTCGCGGGTATAGACAATGACGCCAAACTCATCCCGGGAAGGCTGATCGAACCGATCCAGAAGACGAAAGTGACATTCCTGCACGGCAAGAACCCGCGTCTCCATACGGACGAGGTGCTGATCGCGCTGTCCGTGCTCAGCCCGGACGACGAGAACTGCCGCAAGGCCCTGGACATGCTGCCGCTGCTCAACGGCTGTCAGGTCCACTCGACAGTCCTCCTGAGCGACATCGACAAGAAGGTGTTCAAGAAACTGGGCGTGGACCTCACCTGCGAACCTGTCCACGACAGCTCTCACTGACAAGTTGCTCCGCATCCTGCGGGGCGGCCTTGCTCCGGTTGACGAAGCCCACTCCTGCGAATACCAGCACTATGGCGGCGACTTTCTGCCAGGTCAGGCTGTCCATACCTATAATTATGCTGAACACTGTGGCTATCATCGGCTGCAGATAGGTGTAGAGGCTTATGACGGTAGGACGTATCCTCTTCTGCCCGACCGGGATGAGGAAATAGGATACGAAGGTCGCGAATATCACGAGGAATGCGATTTCCCTCGCCACCGACGGGGTGATCGCGGCGAAATCTGTCGCGAAGAATCCCTTTGCGGAGAACGGGAGCGAAATCAGCAGGGAGAAAAGAAACATCCACTTCATGAATGTCACCACGCTGTAGCGCGAAATCAACGGGCGGAAGATGCCGAGATACGCGCCGAAGCTGACACCGTTCATGAGCATGAGTATGATTCCGAGCGGTCTGGTCTGACCGATGCCGTTGTGGGCGGTCACCGAATTGAATATCAGCATCAGCACCCCGGCAAGGCTCAGCACTACACCTCCAGCCTTCTTGAATGTGATCGGCTCCTTGAGGAAGACGGCCGCAAAAATCATCGTGAATATAGGAGGCAGCGTACCGAGCACGGACAGGTCTATGGATGTGGTCATCGTCGTCGCCGCAAGGAAAGTGAACTGTGGGACGAAGAGTCCGAGCACGGAGGCCAAGGCCGTCATCAGTATGTCCCCGCGAGCCATCTTCTCTTTCGGGAGGAAGAGGGACAGCAGCCAGAACAGGGCCGACGCCCCGATCGCCCTTATGGTGAAGAGCACGGCGGGAGAAATCGTGTGCGAGTTCGCTATGTCCTTGCAGAAAATTATGTTGAACCCGAATATCGTGTACGCTGTGGCCACGGCGAGGTGGCCGAGAAGTTTGCTTTTGTCAATCATTTCTACATCTGTTTTAGCACTGTCTCCAGCTCCGCGAAATCGTCTATCACATGGTCGGCGCCGCTCGCAAGGAGTTCTTCCCGCGACGAGTTGCCGTAGCTGACGCCGCAAGTGACCGTCCCGGCCCCGCGCCCCATGAGGATGTCGAACGGCATGTCGCCGACAACAAGGGTCTGCGCGGCGCTGTACCCCAAGTCCTTAAGGGTCTTGAGCACCGGCGCCGGATCCGGTTTCGGGCGCTCTGAGTCCTCGGCGCCAAGGACATAGCCGATATAGTCTCCGAGAGCCATGTCGCGCACGAATCCGTCAAGCGAGAGGTGCGAGCGCGAGGACGCCACTGTCATCCTGTATCCTTTGTCTCTCAGATGCTTCAGCGTGGTGATGACATTGGGGAAGGTCTGCGGGACAAGCTCCTTCTTGTTGATTTCGAAAAGTTCGCGGTAGCATTCGGTGCATTTCTCTGCTTCCTCCATGCTGAGCTGCGGCTGGAGCCTGAGGAACGCATCATTGAGCGTCAGCCCTATCGTGGCGGCGCACTCCTGCTCGGAGCGCGGAGGCAGTCCTTTCTCCGCCAAGGTCATCTGGAGAGTCTTGACGATGTTGCGGCGCGTGTCGCCTATCGTCCCGTCGAAATCGAAGATAATCAGCTTTATGTCCATAAGTACGCACTACTTCTGAAAACCGCTGCAAAATTAGATATATTTTAGTAAGCGGCAACTTGTTTTTTAACGATTACTTAACTCTTTCGGAAATACTTTCAGAACGGACGCCGCCCGGTTTTCACACCCCGTCCGGCAGAGCCTCAGCTTCCACGCTTCGCGCGGGCGCGGCGAGTGAGTTCCGCCTGGAAGGCGCGGGCATTGGAGTTGTGCTCGGAGAGTGTGCGGGCGAAAATATGCCTCCCCGAGAAATCGGGATTGGCGCAGAAATAGAAGTTACCCTTCCCCCGCTCACCTCCGTAATCAGGATTCAGCACCGCCTCAAGAGCCGCCTTCGACGGCACGCATATCGGTCCCGGCGGGAGCCCCGGATGGCGGTAGGTGTTGTACGGGGAATCCACCTCAAGATGCTTGTGCAGAATACGCTGCGGCTTATAGTCGAAGCAGAATGCCACGGTGGGGTCAGCCTGCAGAGGCATGCCGGCGGCGAGACGGTTGAGATACACTCCCGCGATGAGCGGCATCTCCGGTTCATAGTTGGACTCGGCCTTGACGATGGACGCGAGGACCGACACCTGCTCCCGGGAGAGACCGAGCTGTGCAGCCTTGCCGTCATTGGAGGCCGTCCAGAAAGCGTCCCACGCCTCCTTCATCCTGCGCAGGATGTCCTCCGGGGTCGCCGTCCACCACATCTCATAAGTGGCAGGCATCAGCAGGGAGAAGGCGTTGCGCGAGCAGAAACCGAACTCGCCGAGCAGCGCGTCATCGCAGAGCGCAGCATAGACAGAAGCCGAATCCGCCAGCATCTGGCTGGAAATCTTGGCCGCGATGTTCTGCTTGATGCGGAGATTGCCGGCAAGGGTCAGCTTCACCGGTGTCTGCCAACCGTTGTTGAGCATGCGCGCCACATAGACGCTCGCGTCAGCGGCACTCACGGTATAATGCCCCGGCTTGAGGTTCTCGGCGACTTTCTTGTCCCGGAAACTGCGCTCAAGGCTCTTGCGGTCCTTGACCTGGGCGGACGAGCACACAGCCTCCAGCACATCAGAGGCCGAATCCTCCGGACGGACATATATCTCGGCGGTCCGCCCGAAATTGGAAGCCCTGTTGTCCCTATACCAGGTCCAGCCGAAACAGCCCCCCAGGAACAGCACGATGAGAAAAAGAATCAGCAGGAGAAGCTTTTTCATCAGCGCTTCCTCAAGATTATCGTGTCGCCCTCCTCAAGGGACTTGCCGATCAGAGCAGGATTCATCTTCTGAAGAGAAGCCAGCCGCACACCGAAACGCTGGGAAATCTCCCAAAGAGTCTCCCCGTCCGAACCGACCACATACCTGCCCACACCCGGCCGGGCCTGAGTCTTCTTGCGTGCGAGATACACCATCGTCCCCGGAGCGAGGGCACTGTCCGAGCCAAGGTCGTTGAACCTCAGGATTTCCTTGAGGAACAAGCCGTTGGACGCGGCTATCGACTGCCAGCTCTCCCCTTCTATCGCATAGACGAACGGCACGCCGTTCTGCTCATAGACCTTCCTGCCCAAAGAGAAACGCACAGACTCCTTGTATTGGCGCTCGATGGTCGCGGATGTGACCTGGACCGGAGCCTCGACCTCCAGAGGCGGAGTCACCTCCACCTTTATGCCCTTGTCGTATTCATAAAGCTTGTAGTCCTCGATGATGGTGATGAGTTTCTGGGCATACGCCGGATCTGTGGCGTAGCCGGCCTTCTTCAGCCCGCGGGCCCAGCCCTTGTAGTCCGTGCTCTTGAGCTCGAACAGCTCCTTGTAGCGGTCCTTGCCGCGCAGGAAATCCGAGTGGTCACGGAACGAGGCCTCCGCGTTCGGATAGACACGGAAACACTCGCGCGGCGCGTTGTCGTCCGCCTTCATGCGCTTGCCGGTCCAGTCATTGTGACACTTGATGCCGAAATGATTGTTGCCTTTGACGGCAAGTGCGGAGAGACCCGCGTTGGACTCCAGCATGCCCTGGGCGAGGGTTATGCTGGCCGGCACTCCGGTACGTTCCATCTCGCTCACGGCAAGCGGAGCGTATTTTTCGATATAGGCAAGGCGGGGGTTCTTCTCGGCTCCGAGAGCGAGAAAGGCCGCCAGGACAATGAGGGCGAATCGTTTCATAATGCCACGAAGGTACTAAATTTCAATTTCATCTCCATCCCCGGCGACGACAGTATGAGGGAAGATGGAAGTACATTCAGCCTTGAAGGCATCAAAATCCGTAATCCGTGAAGAGAAGTGCCCCACGACGAGCTTCCCCACACCGGCCTTGAGGGCGCATTCCGCAGCCTGGCAGGTCGTGGAATGATAGTACTTCCCGGCCTTGTCGGACATCGCTTCCATATAAGTGGCCTCGTGATAGAGGCAGTCCACTCCCTTCACCCACTCCGGGAGCCGCTCGAAGGGCGCAGTGTCGGAGCAGTAGGCGTATGATTTCGGAGAGACCGGGGAGCCTTCCGCCATGGCGGCGAGAGCCTTGGGGCTTAAGATCTCATCGAAGCGGTAACCATAGCACTCAATCTTGTGATTGAGCGGGAACGCGCTGACTCTCACCGCCTTGGACTCATGTATAAGCTGCGGCTCGCGGCACTTCACCGCCGTGAACACAATCTTGAAAGCGCCCTCCGAGCCGAAAAACGACTCGTAGAACTTGACAATCGAGCCAAGAGCCTGCGGTCCATAAATATAAAGGTCCGCCGTCCGCCCGTACATGGCCATGGAGTTCAGCAGCCCGAAAAGTCCGAAGACATGGTCGCCATGGATGTGCGAGATGAATATGGCCTCGATCTTGGTGAACGATATGTGCATGCGCCTCATCTGGCGCTGCGTACCCTCACCGCAGTCAATGAGAAACAAGCGCCCGTGCACAGAAAGTGCCTGAGCGCTTGGATTTCTATCAGAAATGGGCATGGCCGAAGCCGTGCCCATTATCTTCAGTGTAAAGTTCATATCAGGGGATTACTCGCCCTTCTCGAGCTTCTCCTTGAGAGCGGCCAGAGCGTCGATGTCTCCAAGGGTAGCCTTCTCGACATTGGCGTTGACTCTCTTGACAGCCTTCTTGGTGCTCTCAGCCTCTGCTGCAGCTGCTCTCTCCTTGACCTCGGCGTAGGTGCGGAGGTGAGAGAGAAGAATGCGGCGGGTTGAACGGCGAAGCTCAACGACCTTGAACGGAAGAGTCTCGCCCACTGCGGCCTGCTTGCCGTCCTCCTTGACGAGTTCACGGCTGAAAGCGAAGCCTTCGGCGTTGCCGTCAAGAGTGATGTTGGCGCCCTTGTCGGTCAGGGAAGCCACGGTGCCCTCAACGGTTGAACCTACAGGGTACTTGGCCTCGATCTCGTCCCAAGGGTTAGGGGTGAGCTGCTTCATGCCCAGAGAGAGCTTGTGGTTGGCCTCGTCGAAGTCAAGGATCTGAACCTCGATGGTGTCACCAGGGGCGACAACCTCTGAAGGATGCTTGATCTTGTTCCAGCTGAGGTCGCTGATGTGCACGAGACCCTCAACGCCATCCTCAAGCTCGGCAAATACGCCGAAGTTGGTGATGTTGCGGACAACAGCCTTGTGCTTGCTGCCTACTGGATACTTCTCGCGGATGTTCTCCCAAGGGTTAGGGGTGAGCTGCTTGAGTCCGAGGGAAATCTTGCGGGCCTCACGGTCGATGGAGAGGATCTGGGCCTCAACCTCGTCGCCTGCCTTGAGGAACTCCTGTGCGGAGTGGAGACGTGGAGACCATGACATCTCGGAAACGTGTACGAGACCCTCTACGCCCGGCTCGATCTCAACGAATGCGCCGTAGTCAGCGATGAGAATCACCTTGCCCTTGACCTTGTCGCCGACCTTGAGGTCAGGATTGAGGTTGTCCCAAGGATGTGGAGTAAGCTGCTTGAGTCCGAGGGCGATGCGCTTCTGCTGCTCGTTGAAGTCAAGGACAACGACCTTGATCTTCTCATCGAGGGAAACGACCTCCTCAGGATGGTTGACGCGGCCCCATGAGAGGTCGGTGATATGGATGAGACCGTCAACACCGCCGAGATCCACGAATACGCCGTAGTTGGTGATGTTCTTGACAACGCCCTCGAGGATCTGGCCCTTCTCGAGCTTGCCGATGAGCTCAGCCCTCTTCTGCTCCTGCTCCGCCTCAAGAAGCGCCTTGTGTGACACTACCACGTTGCGGAACTCCTGGTTGATCTTGACGATCTTGCAGTCGATGTTCTGGTTGACGAACTGGTCATAGTCGCGGATAGGCTTGATGTCGATCTGTGAGCCCGGGAGGAAAGCCTCGATACCGAACACGTCCACGATCATGCCGCCCTTGGTGCGGGTCTTCACGAAGCCCTTGACGATCTCGTCGTTCTCGAACGCCTCGTTGACTCTGTCCCAAGACTTGAGGGTGCGGGCCTTGCGGTGAGAGAGCACGAGCTGGCCCTTCTTGTCCTCTGCGGACTCCACATAAACCTCAACCTTGTCGCCTACTTTGAGATCCGGATCATAACGGAACTCTGATACAGGGATGACGCCCTCGCTCTTGCCGCCGATCGTCACGACGACCTCGCGCTTGTTGAGTCCGGTGATCTCTCCCTCGACAACCTCGTTCTCCACTACCTTGGAGAGAGTCTTGTCGTATGCTTCTTCGATGGCCTTGCGGTCGGTGTCGCCATAGACGTCACCACCCTCAAATGCATCCCAGTCGAAGTCTTCAGGCTTCACGGAAGCGTTGAGCACGCTGCTCTTCTTCTCAGCCTTAGGAGCTTCTTCCTTTACGGTTTCTACCGCTGCCTCAACTGGAGCCGTAGCCACCTCTTTGTTTTCAATTTCACTCATTTGTAAGAAAAAACAAACTATTAGTTAAACATTATGTAACATGCCGCCCGGGCACGCCCGGTAACAAAGCGCGCAAAGATAACAAAAAAAACTGATAATCAAAGCATTTTCCTGCGTTTGAAGAAATACCACACCGCAACGGCGAGCAAGACCATCAGCAGGACGGTGAATACCCACGCGAAAGGGTTGTCGGCCAGCGGCAGTTTCACGTTCATGCCGTAGAAGCTGGCCACGAGGGTGGCAGGCATCAGAAGCAGGGACACGAAGGTGAAAATCTTCATTATGCGGTTCTGGTCGAGGTTGATGATACCGACCACGGTGTCCTGCATGTATTCGAGACGCTCGAACGTGAATGTGATGTGGTTGATCAGGGACGCGATATCCTGAAGGATGATCCCGAGATCCTGACGGAAGTCAGGGTCCTTGGGGCAGAGGCGGCTCTTGAGGACATTGGATATCAGGCGCTGCTTGTCCACTATGTTCTCCCGGACATACATCGCATTTTGCTGCAACTGGTTGATGTCCAGAAGGAACTTCTCGTTTATATCCTCCATCTGGTTGATCCTGCGGCTGAAGCGGGACACGTCCTTGGAGATAAGCTCCACGATGTCGGCATCAAGGTCGACACGCCTGTCCATGATGGAGAGGAATACCGTGAATCCGTCAGGAAACTGCTCCGGGAGAGCCTGGACCTTCAGCTGGAGGGTGTCGATGGAGCGGAGAGGGATCTCCCTGACAGTGGTCAGGATGCCGCCGGCCACGATGAATGACACCGGGTCCATCAACATCTGGTCGTCCGCAGGTGAAAGGAAGTTCGTGTTGGCGAAGATGACCCCGTCCTCTTCGGAGAAGCGTGACGAGCTCTCGATCTCCTCGGCTTCCGCCCGGCTCTGGATCTCTGTACCCAGATATGCCTCGACAGCCCTCTTCTGATCTCCTGACGGCTGCAGAAGGTCTATCCAGAGGACAGCATCCTTGCTGATTACAGCAAGCTCCGTTTCAGACTGGCAGGACTCGATCTTGCCGTCCTTTCTGTAGAAAATCTTGATCATAAGCCTTCCGGTTTTGGGGTTACGGCGTCCACGTCACGGAGAAGCGGGCGCGCAAATATAGGAATATTTTGATAAAATTGTCTATCTTCGCGCCCGCAAAACGCTTTTATTACTTTCCATCGTATGGGAATGCCCGAATCACTGCTCACAGCCGTCTCATTGTGCGCCGACTGTTTCGCCGTATCTCTATGCTCCAGCGTCACCCTCAAGAAGATAGACTGGAAGGACGCGCTCAAGGTAGCGGCGGTGTTCGCCCTGATCCAGACCGGGCTCCTGCTTCTCGGACATCTGGCCGGCAGTCTCCTGGCCGGAGCCGTGCACACGGTTTCCGACATCATAGGATGCGTGCTCCTGCTCTATGTGGGGGGTTCCATGATTCTGGAAGGCGTCAAAGGCAAGGGGGAAGAGCATAATCTCAACGGATTCAAGAACATAATCATAGGGGGAATCGCCACCAGCATCGACGCGCTGGCAGTAGGCGCGGCTCAGTCAATGGGCAAGGATCCGGCCATAGTCCCCCTGGCGATTGCAGTAGCCGCCGTCACCCTCATCTCAGTGCTCGCAGGCATCCTCGGCGGCAAGACGATAGGGCACAAATCCGGCCGCATCGCCGAAGTGGCCGGCGGCGCGGTCCTGTCCGCAATAGGGATAAGTTTTCTGTTCTAAGGCTTGAAAATCTGCCGGTTGAGAATCGACCGGCCAAGTGTCAGGGAATCGGCATACTCCAGATCGTCGCCGAAACCGAGGCCGCGGGCGAGAGTGGAGACCTTGACCCCGAGCCCCTCAATCTGACGGTATATATAAAACGAAGTCGTCTCCCCCTCCACATCTCCGCTAAGCGCCAGGATGACCTCCACAGGCCCCTCCGCGGCCTTGAGCCGCTCCACAAGCTGGCGGATATTGAGGTCGGAAGGCCCCACTCCGTTGATCGGGGAGATTATCCCTCCCAGGACATGGTACACTCCCCTGTACTGCCCGGTGTCCTCTATGCTCATCACGTCCCGGACGCTCTCTACCACGCAGATGGTGCTGTGGTCCCGGGTCTTGTCCGCGCAGATGGCGCAGCTGTCCCCGTCAGAAATCATCATGCAGGTCTTGCAATAGCGCACATCATCAGCCAGGCGGTCTATGGCCGAGGCGAAGTGATGTATGTTGTCCGACGGCTGGCGCAGAAGGTGCAGAGCCAAGCGCAAAGCGCTGCGGGAGCCCACTCCCGGGAGGGAGCTGATGGCTTCCACAGCGTCTTTCAGCAACTTGGATGGATAACGGTCAGTCAATTACCTGGCCTTTCCGTTAGAACCGAGCACGTCCACGATCTTGTGGATGTACATCTTCTTCATCTCCTCGCGGGCCGGCTTGAGATACTGGCGCGGATCGAAGTGCTCCGGATGCTCGACGAAATGCTCGCGGATGGCGGCAGTCATGGCGAGGCGTGAGTCTGAGTCGATGTTGATCTTGCAGACAGCGCTCTTGGCGGCCTTGCGGAGCTGCTCCTCAGGGATACCTACGGCATCAGGAAGCTTGCCGCCGAACTTGTTGATGGTGTCCACATACTCCTGAGGCACTGATGATGATCCGTGGAGGACGATAGGGAAACCAGGGAGCTTCTTCTCGATGGCCTTCAGCACGTCGAATGCGAGCGGCGGAGGTACGAGGCGGCCGGTCTGAGGGTCACGGGTGCACTGCTCAGGCTTGAACTTGTATGCGCCGTGTGAAGTGCCGATGGAGATGGCGAGGGAGTCGCAGCCGGTCTTCTTCACGAAGTCGATGACCTCCTCAGGCCTTGTGTAGTGAGACTCCTCGGAAGCGACCTCCTCCTCTACGCCGGCGAGAACGCCGAGCTCGGCCTCAACGGTCACGTCATATTTGTGGGCGTACTTCACGACCTTCTTGGTGAGGGCCACATTCTCGTCGTAAGGGAGAGAAGAGCCGTCGATCATCACTGAAGAGAAGCCGAAGTCAACGCAGCTCTTGCAGAGCTCGTAGCTGTCGCCGTGGTCGAGATGGAGCACGATCTGAGGCTTTTTCCAGCCGAGTTCCTTGGCATACTCCACAGCACCCTGCGCCATATAGCGGAGAAGGGTCTGGTTGGCATAGTTGCGAGCGCCCTTGGACACCTGGAGAATCACCGGAGACTTGGTCTCGGCGGCAGCCTGGATGATGGCCTGGAGCTGCTCCATATTGTTGAAGTTGAATGCAGGAACGGCGTATCCGCCCTTTACGGCCTTGGCAAACATCGCACGGGTGTTGACCAGCCCTAGATCCTTATAAGAAACCTTCATAAGACAATAAAATTATTATAACAAATATCTTGTTTCCAAAAAATCGCGTAAAATTAACTATTTTTGTGCAAATTCCACATATAAATGTCTGGTAAAGTACTTATATTCTCAGCTCCTTCCGGGGCAGGCAAGAGCACGGTGGTCGGTCACCTGCTCAAATCCCATCCGGAGTTCGAGTTCTCAGTCTCAGCCACTTCAAGGGCTCCGCGCGGCAGTGAGCGCGACGGAGTGGAGTATTATTTCATCTCCGCCGACCGTTTCAGGGAACTGATCGCCCAGGACGCGTTCGTGGAGCACGAGGAGGTCTACCATGACCGCTTCTACGGCACTCTCAAGAGCGAAGTCGAGCGCATCTGGTCCAAGGGGCATGTGATACTGTTCGACGTGGACGTCAAGGGCGGGGCCAATCTCAAGAAATACTTCGGAGACAAAGCCCTCTCCATCCTCATCCTCCCCCCGAGCCTGCAGGTGCTCGAGAGCAGGCTGCGCGGACGCGGCACGGACAGCGAGGCCGACATACGGGAGCGGCTCGCCAAGGCTGAATCCGAAATCGAATTCGCCAGAGGCAAGTTCGACTGCGAGATAGTCAACGACAAGCTTGAGGACACATTCTCCCAGGCAGACCGGACAGTGGACGCCTTCTTATGCGGATAGCCGTCTATTCAGGGTCTTTCGACCCCCTGCACATCGGACACCAGACCATAATGGAGTATCTCACCAATGTCCGGGAGTTCGACTGGGTCTACCTTGTCATCTCCCCGCAGAACCCGCTCAAGAGCCCTGACAATGTCCTCAGCGCGGAGCAGAGATACCGCGCCGCCATCGACGCCGTGCTGCGTCACCCGGAACTCCATGTCTGGGTGGACAACATCGAACTCCAGATGCCCGCCCCGCACTATACGATACGCACGCTGGACGCGCTCAAGAAGCGCGAGCCGCATAACGAATTCTCGCTGGTCATAGGGGCCGACAACCTCCAGAACATACACAAGTGGAGAGACGCCCCGCGCCTGCTGAGCGAATACGGGGTGGTGGTGTACCCGCGCACCGGCTATGACATGCACCGCACCAGGCAGCTGCTGCTCGAAGAATGCAGGCAGTTCCCGGCACCGTATGTGCTCGATTCATGGACCTGCCACGACACCGCGAGCCTTGAAGAACTCGACCAGCTGTACCATATCAAGCTGATTGACGCCCCCATAGTCGACATCTCCTCCACGGAGATCCGGAAGCGCGAAGCCCTGGGCGAAGACATGTCCGGATTCCTGATGTAACACCAAAACACACAAGATAATGAAAACCAAGATCATCCTCGCCCTCCTGCCCCTGCTTGCAGGAGCGTGCAGCACGACGGCGGAGTACTTCCCCGCCAAGCAGGCGACACATGTCAATCCCGACACACACCTTGTCCTGACATTCCAGGAAGCGCCGGCCGTGGGAGAGGCCGGATTCATACGCATCTGGGACGCTGTCTCAGGCGAATGCGTGGACAGCCTCGACCTCAGCCTGCCGTCCGGGCTCACCGAGAGCCGCACCTACGGCGACGACTGCGACTACACCAAAGTCCCTTATGACTATTCCCGCAGTTTCATCCCCACCAACCGCAACACCATCCCGGGGACCCCTTCAGGCACGGCCGAGCCTACTCCGCGCGACATGCAGCTCACCATCATAGGAGGCTTCACCGACGGATTCCGCTTCCATCCGGTGATAGTACACGACAACACGGCGACCATCTACCCGCACAACAACATGCTCGAATATGGTCATGAATACTATGTCACCATAGACGACGGCGCCATCGTATGCGGAGGATTCAAGGGCGTCAAGAAGGGAGAGTGGAGCTTCTCCACCAAGGCTTCAGGCCCGGCCGACCCGAGGAATCTCAGCGTCAACGCCGACGGCAGCGGTGACTTCAACACCGTGCAGGGCGCGCTGGACGCCGTACCTGATTTCTGCGGCGAAGTCACCACGATAGAGATAGCCGCCGGAGACTACGAGGAGATCGTATACGCCCGCAACAAGACGAACGTCATAATCCGCGGAGCAGGCAAGGACGCGACACGGGTCCACTATGCCAACAACGAGGTCTTCAACCCGCATCCGCTCACGGTCAAGACCAACGAGTGGCCGGGCACCTTCCCGTCACGCCGCGCCGCGTTCGCCCTTGACAACTGCAACGACATCACCATCGAGAACATCACCATAGCCACCGACCTCAAGGGACAGGCAGAAGGCCTGCTGCTCCACGGGGAGCGCATCGCCATGTACAACGTGCGCATCATAGGCTCCGGCGACGCCCTCCAGGCCAACGGCACCATATATATGCAGGACAGCGAACTGATCGGGGACGGGGACACGATCCTCGGACGAGGCAGCCTCTTCGCCTACCACAGCAGTTTCTACAACCACGGCGGCCCGTTCTCATGGGTACGCAATGTCAGCCCGGCACACGGGGACGTGTTCGTGGGGTGCCATTTCGAAGGTCTTCCCGACAAGCCGGCAGACTACGGCCGGACCAATGTCAACCACGGCACGGGCTATCCTGACGCGGAATTCGTGGTGATCAACTGCACCACACGCCACTTCAACCCTGCCGGATGGAGCAGCATCGGCTTCAAGAGCGCCAAGATGCTCGAATACCAGACCCGCGACGCCGACAGCGGCAAGCTCGTGGACACCTCCAAAAGGCACGAGTGGTCACGCCAGCTCGACCCTGTAAAGGACAAGAAGACAATCGCGAACTACTCCGACCCGGCATTCGTGCTGAACGGATGGAAACCTGAAATAAGGTAAGATGCCAAGACACATAGCTTTATGCGCAGCCCTCATACTGGGCTGTGCTTTGTCATTGGAAGGACAGACGGACCGGGAGGCCCATCTCCAGTGGATGCAGGAGAACCTCCCCGAGTGCCCGGAATTCAACATGTGGCAGTCCGCAAGCGGCACGCTTCCGCCTGATTTCAGCAGTCTCAGGAGCGACAACCGCCTCCCTGACCCGCTGCGTTTCGAGGACGGGACCATGGTCCGCACAGAAAGCGACTGGCAGCGCAGACGCGCGGAAATCCTCTCCCTGTACGAGAAATATGAATTCGGCACCTTCCCGCCGAAACCGCGCATAAGCCGGGTGGAGGTGCTTGAAGAGAAGATGGACGGCGACTGCCTCAGCCGAAGCGTCAAGCTCATCTTCGGTCCTCACGACAAGGGAAGCGTGCGGGTAAGCCTGACTTTCCCGTCAGGACATCAAGGGGAGAAATTCCCGGTGCTTCTCTCCCCTACCCTCGGCGGATTCGGCAACACCCTGCTGCGCAGGGGATACATCTCTGCGGGCTTCGCCGGCAGCGACTTCGCCGATGACGGGGCGGCGCTGAGAGAACTCTATCCGGAATACAGTTTCGCAACCCTGCCGCGCAGGGCCTGGCTCATATCCATAGTTCTGGACTATTTCGAGACGGTACCGGAAATCGACATGGACAAGGTCGCCATATACGGCTACTCCAGAGACGGCAAGATGGCCGCCATCGCGGCGGCAAGGGACGAGAGGGTCAAGGCCCTCGTGGCCGGCAGCACCGGAGTAGGCGGTTTCGTGCCGTGGAGATACGCCGGAGAGCGCTACGGCGGAGAGAGCATCGAGAGCACCACGAGGATGTTCCCGGACTGGTACAGGCCGGAACTGAGGTTCTTCTCCGGCAAGGAGGACAGGCTTCCCGTCGACGCGAACCTGCTCCTCTCCCTGATAGCTCCGCGCGCCGTCCTGATGGAATGGGGATTCAACGACGAAGTCGCCAACGGGTGGGCGCAGGAGAGGGTCTACGACTCTGCACTTCCTGTTTATGAGATGTTCGGGGCCGGAGACCGGGTGAGCCTCCTGAGCGTGCCGGGCTTCCACGGGAGCAACGACATCCAGGCCAGCATCGATTTCCTGGACATACAGTTCGGACGCAGCGATGCCGCGTGGAGCTACACGCCGGTATTCCCGTGGGATTTCGACAAATGGAAACGGAGCAGCGGCGAGAGCCTGGACCCGGCAGATTATCCAGCCCATAAAAATGGCGGTAGGCTCGCGCGCAACGCCCGTGAATGGGAAGCGCGCAAACCCGCACTCAAGGCATCCGTCGAGCAGATGCTCGGGGAGAAGCCGGCCACAGCCGGAATCAAGCCTGCATTCTTCAAACAGGACAGCAGCGGGCCGGTCGAGATGCTGAAAGGCAAGTTCAGGCCGGGACAGCTCGGGCCGGATGTGCCGGCATGGGTGATGAGCAAGAAGAGTTCCGAGTTCGGATGGACGGAAGAAGACGGAGCCGTCGCCGCCTCCAAGCGGATCAGTTTCGGCCCCGACAATGTACAGGCTGACCTATACTACCCGGCCGGCACCCCGGAAGGCGCATCCCTCCCGGTGGTGATATGGCTGCACGGTTTCCACTACCCGCTCGGATACATGTGGGTTTACCGCAGGGACATCCACCCCGTCCTCGCACTCGTCAAGGAAGGTTATGCCGTCCTCGCATATGACCAGACCGGTTTCGGAAGCAGGTACGGGGAGTACGCCAAGTTCTACGACCGTTATCCCCACTGGTCACGGCTCGGGAGGATGGTCGAGGATGTGAGCGGCGCGATTGATGCCCTCGGGAAGGAAAGCCTCGTGGACAGTTCCAGGATTTCCGTGTTCGGGTATGCCATGGGAGGCACCGTGGCCCTGTACGCCGGAGCGTTGGACGGACGCATAAGCAACATCGTGTCTGTCTGCGGTTTCTCCCCGATGCGCAGCGACAAGCCCGGGACGCCTCTCAGCGGCATGTCGCGCTACAGCCACCTTTTCGCCATGCAGCCGCGCCTCGGGTTCTTCCTCGGCCAGGAAGAGCGTCTGCCATACGATTTCGACGACCTGATCGCCCTGTGCGCGCCGCGCAATGTACTGATAGTCCAGCCGACAATGGACCGCGACGCTGACTGCCGCGCCGTCAGGGAGGCGGTCAGCAGGGCTGCGGGAATCTACACCATGTCCGGCGCGGCCGGGAATCTCAAGCTCATGGAGCCTGACGACTATGCAAGAATGACCTCAATGACACAAATCAACATAATAAAATGGTTAAAAGAACGATAATCGTACTCGCCGCTGCAGCGGCAGTACTGTGCTCCTGCTCAAGAGGGGACGTCAGCGTCACGGAAGACGCCCTTACCTATGTGCTTGACAACGGCATAGTCAAGGCGACCGTGGCCAAAGCATCAGGAGACCTGGTCTCAGTCAACTACAAAGGCAAGGAGATGCTGGCCGTCAGGATGGATTCCCTGGGCCGTCCGGACCTTGTCCTCGATCCTCCCGGAGCAAATATGCACGGGCTGAACCCCGGGATGACCGACCACCAGTACGGCTTCTGGTCACACGATGCGGCCGGCCCGAAAGACAGCGGGGAGGCCGAGACCAGGATCACGATAGACCCGGCATCCAGCCGCGGGAAGATGGCGGAAGTGTCTGTCAAGGGCCGCGCCGTAGGGCGCAAGATGGGGACCGGCCCCGGCGCCACTGCGGACGGACAGTTCGCGGCGGATGTAGAGATCCGCTACGCCATTGAAGATGGAAGCCCGAAGATATACACATACTGCATCTTCACCCACCCGGAGAGCTATCCGGCCACGGCCATAGGAGAAGCCCGCTTCTGCGCCAAGCTGGCCCCGATGTTCGACTGGATGAGCGTGGACAGCAAGGTTGACTTCCATTACCCCAAAGAGCACTATGCCGGAGACAAGTATGTCTACACCGCCGTGCAGTCCGTCAATCCGGCATTCGGATGGTCCAGCACGAGCGACAGTCTCGGTTTCTTCATCCTCAACCCGTCCATGGAATACATGAGCGGCGGCCCGACCAAAGTGGAATTCATGGGCCACAGGGACACCAATCCGGTAGCGGCGCCGTGCGTGCTCAACTACTGGCGCAGCAGCCACTACGGCGGCGCCGAAGTCAAGGTCGATGAAGGCGAGGCCTGGGAGAAGGTCATCGGCCCGTTCGTGATCTACCTCAACAGCGGCTCGGACCACAGCGGGCTCTATGCCGACGCCAGAGAGCAGGCGGCAAAGGAGCGGCAGGCCTGGCCGTACAGCTGGGTCAAGGCCGAAGCGTACAATGTGCCGCGGTCCACGGTGAGCGGCAAGCTGACGCTCAACGACGGCGGCCGCACCATGACCAATGTGAATGTCGGCCTCACAGACCCTGAGTCGTTCTGGCAGAGAGACGCCAAGCACTACCAGTTCTGGGGGAAAGGCGACGCAGACGGGGCCTTCACGCTCAAGAATGTCCGCCCTGGCAGATACACCCTCCACGCCTTCGCCGATGGAGTGCTGGGAGAATTCTCCCTCGCGGATATTGAAGTGGTTCCAGGCAAGGACCTTGATCTCGGGGAACTCGAGTGGAAGCCGGTCCGCAAGGGGGCGCAGGTCTTCGAAGTCGGCGTCCCTAACCGTACAGGTTCGGAATTCGCCCTCTTCGACAGCTTCCGGGATCCAGAGGTCGTACTGAAATATGCCGCTGAATTCCCTTCTGATGTAGATTTCAATGCTGACAGGGGGGACTGCTCCAGTGAGTGGCCATATCTTCAGGTTCCGCACAACACATCCAAGGACGCCACAGTCCGTCCGTTCTTCGGAGTCTCCGGAGAAGGCAGGGCGACCCCGTACACCGTCAGGTTCAATATGGACAAGGCCCCGTCCGCCGGAGCCACGGCCACTCTCAGGCTCGCCATCTGCGGCACCGCAGCCCAGGAACTTGAAATCGGCGTCAACGGCAAGCCGGCAGGCACGCTCCAGCTCCGGCAGACCCGCGACGGGGTGATCACCCGCCACGGATTCCACGGCATCTGGTATGAGACAGAGTTCGCCTTCGACGGCAGCCTGCTCCGCGAGGGCGGCAACAGCCTCACCATAACCCTCCCGGGAGGCTCGCTCAACACCGGAGTGCTCTACGACTACCTGCGGCTCGAAATCTAGAGGCGCGGAGCCCCGCTCCTATAAACACGATAAGAGGAGGTCGCCCAAAAGGGGTCGACCTCCTCTTATCGTATGCCGTCAGCGGCAATATTACTCCTTGATGCAGCGCACTGACATTCCGTCCGCGCGGGCGGCAGTGGCGGCCGGAGAGACGGTCATCGGTGACTTGGCGAAAGAGAGCACGCAGAAAGCGACTCCAGGCTTGCCGTAGCTGGCTTCAGCGGCGGCATTACCCCAGTAGTTGCCCCAGAGTCCGCTCATGGAGCCCATCAGCATTCCGTAGGCACCATAGTAACGGGTGGCGGCCGGGAAGAAAAGGCTGTTGCCGCTCTTCACATTGAAGAACCAGCCGTAATTGAAATCCTCCGCATCGACTACCCCGTCGCCATTTGAATCAGCCACATCGAAAGAATCGACAGTCCACGCGTATCCGCCGGATGCCGTGAAAGTCCTGAAAGCGTCAGCAGGCGGCACGCGATATCCTACAGGGCACGGATCATAATAAGACTTCGCGCCCTTATTGGGGTAGGTATTGGTGGCCTTGTCGCGAAAGCTTCCGTCCGGGTTGCCCCAGAGTGCATCTACAGACTCAGCGAGCCAGTCCTGTGAAGTGGCGGCAAGTGCACTGCTGGCGACGCAGACGGTAGGGTTTGCTGTCGCGAACTCAAGGGTGTTCTCCTCTGCGGAAGTCCAGGATGTGTGAGCGATGCTCAGCTCCTTGCCCTCGGCATCATAGAGAGTGGCGCCGACGGTCTGGGCGTCACCCGTCAGGGTCGGTGCAGGCGGGAACGGGTCTTTGCGTCCCCACTGGTAGAGCATGCCGTAAGGCTTCACGTCAGGCTCGGCGGAGAACTTCGAGGCCAGCGCGCCAAGGTTCATGTTCATCACGCGGTAGCCGGATTTCATCCCATAAGTGAGAACCTCTTCCTCCGGGCACCAGATGTGCCAGCTCCAGATGATCTTGCCGTCGGCATCCTTGGCCGCTACAAGAGCATTGCCGGGCTTTCCGGAATAAGTGAAACGGATCTTCCCGTCAGCGAAAGAGACCGCGCTGACCATGCCCTTGTCCGTCTCCCAGACAAGGGCGGCGCTGGCAGGAGAGAGAGGCTCCGGTTTTTCCAGACCCTCGGTCACGGCACCGTTGCCGCGCACGGTGGCATCGAATGAATAGTCACCCGCCTCGTAGACGAGATAGCAGTTGGCCGTACCCTCATAACTGAGATTCATGGCCTTGTCTTCCGGCTCTGGTTCCGGGGCCGGTGCAGGGGTTTCCTTGTTGCAGGATGCGGCCAGCAGCAGCGCGAAGCCGCATGAAAGATAAAATAACTTCTTCATGATATAATAGGATAATACACTTTCCCGGCAAATATAATAAAAAATCATAATTATGCAACGCGCTGAAAAACAGAGCCGGCAGATTGGAAATCAAAATATTTTTCGCATTTTTACCGCAGAAAAACCTTTTATCATGATCCGGAAAACCGCCCTATGCGCAATCGCCCTATGCGCCGCTGCCATGTCAGCATCAGCCCAGACAGCAGGTGAATATGTCCCGAACCGTGGTGGACAGCAGCCTCTCTCAGCACAGACGACAGTCAAATATGTCCCGGACTACTCCTGGGAAATCAGGGCCGGCTGGGGCTACGCCCCTGTGGCAGGAGCCCTCATATACGCCCTCACGGCAATCGGGCACATCACCCCTGACGAGACGGAAGCGAAAAACGACAAGGGAATCGCCACGGGCGACCTCTCCATAGACTTCGCGCGCAAACTCAACCGCTGGTTTGCAGCCGGAGCGGACCTGAGCTGGAGCAGGCTCAGCGGCACCGGCGACGACGGCCTCAAACACATAATGGACATGTATGCCATCATGCCGAATGTCACGATGAACTATCTGACCAGAGAGAATGTCACCCTCTACGGCAAACTTGAAGCGGGCATAGGAGTGATCAACTTCGAATGCAGCGACCCTTCATTGTTCTTCGCAGCGCAAGCCTCCCCGATAGGAGTGACTTTCGGCCACAGTGTCTACGGTTTCGCAGAACTGTCAGTCGGCACACTCTACCAGGGAGGCAAGATCGGCTTCGGTTTCCGTTTCTGAGCGTCTACCAGTATCTCGGATCGATGCCGAACACCTTTTCGGCCGTATAGTCAGCGGCTTCCTCCGCGCTCATCGCGCGGAGGCCCGGCCACTTTGAACGGGTGCTCATATCAGCCCTGATGCCGCTGTTGCCATATTCATACAGGTGAAGGTCGGGGCTGGTGGCAGCATAAGGCATTCCCCAGACAGTAGGCCATCCGAGAGGATCCATCTCGTCGCAGTATTCGCTGTTGAGAATCGCCACCTTGGGGTAATTGTGCCAAGGACGGCCGATCGCTATGCCGCGGCCGTCATCCCCCTGACGCGGGCTTCCGTCACTGTAGGTGAATCTGCACCGGTCGAAGACAAAACCATACTTCTGATCTTTTGGAGTGGAAGGCGCCGTTATCCAGCCGCCTCCCCAGCTGCGGATCTCGCATCCCTCGAAAAAACCGATACCACCACCATATATATAGTCAGTGCGTCCAATCACCAGACAATTCTCAAAATAACTGCGCTTGCCTGAAGTCCAGAGATATATGGTATCCTGATAGCTTGATATGGCACAGTTCCGGAAAGTGGTGCGGTCCGCACAGACGGTCAGGGCAAGCGCCTGGCCCACAGGGCCTGCGGTATTGCGTATGGTCATATTCTCAAATGAGCACCCTTCCCCCATGATGGTAAGGGTGGCGGAGGTGCGCACAAGCATCGCGTCGCCGCTCCATTTATGCCAGGAGTCGGCAGGCAGTTTGTTGCCTGTCTGGGGGCTGTCGCCGTCATGCATGTGGTAGCTGATTATCGTCCCGTCCCGGCTCTCGCCGACGAAAGAGATATTGGTCTTGCCTTCCGGTATGATGAGCTT
This sequence comes from uncultured Bacteroidales bacterium, assembly GCA_900541925.1. Classification (GTDB taxonomy): domain Bacteria; phylum Bacteroidota; class Bacteroidia; order Bacteroidales; family UBA932; genus Cryptobacteroides. The sequence goes on from UQMB01000011.1 coordinate 71,681, forward strand.
CTCCTCATCATATACGCCGTCCTTGATATAGATGACAAATCTCTCCCTGGAGCAGTCCGGCGCAGCATTGATGGCCGCCTGAAGCGAGGTATAATCCCCGCTGCCGTCCATGGCGACCACAAGATCGGCCGAAACTTCAGGATTGTCAGGAGAGAGAGTCACGACCACTGCCTGGCCCGGGACTGTCTCGATGTCATAGAGATAGCCGCGAGGCACTTCCGGTCCGTGCAGCCTGGCCTCAGGACTCACCAGCGGCCGGAGTATCTCCTGCGGCGCGAAAAGAGGATTAGGATTCTCAGCGCCGTCCTTGACTTCCCTCAGGCCCTCACCCTGGAGCCTCCAGTATGAGCGTATGCGGAGATTCCCGCCCAGGGTTGAGCGGATGACGGCTTCCTGCAGGGTGTTGCCATCCCATTCTAGATTCTCGATCTCAAAGCCGCCGCGCGCACGAAGGCCCTTGATGGAACCCTTGTGCCAAGCGTCCGGCAAGGCCGGCAGGAGGTGCACGGCACTATCGTGGCTCTGCATGAGCATCTCCGCGATACCGGCCGTGCAGCCGAAGTTGCCGTCAATCTGGAAAGGCGGATGAGCGTCGAAGAGGTTTGGATATGTGCCTCCGGCCTCCCCTTTCTGCACCTGCGGATCCACATGTTTAAGCTGATCCTTGATCATCTTGAAGGCGTGGTTGCCGTCCAGCATACGCGCCCAGCAGCAGACTTTCCAGCCCATAGACCAGCCTGTGGAGGCGTCGGTACGCTGGGCAAGCGTGTTGCGGACGGCGTCGAAAAGCACCGGCGTACGGTATGGAGATATCTGATAACCAGGGAAGAACCCCCAGAGATGGGAGATATGGCGATGGTGGTCATCCGGAGAATCCCAATCCTGCGCCCACTCCTGGAGCTGGCCGTAGCGACCCACCTGCATCGGGGTAAGACGGTGGCGGAGCACCCTCAGCGTATCGCTGAACTCCTTGTCCACTCCCAGAATCGCGGAAGCCCTCTCGACATTCGAGAACAGATCCGTCAGGAGCTGGTTGTCCATGGTCACGCCGGACTGGAGATTGCCGCTCTGAGAGCGCGGCCTGTTCTCCGGCGAGTTTGAAGGAACCACGACCATGTAGCCGGTGTTCGGGTCTTCGACCAGGAAGTCCACGAAGAACTCGGCGGCACCTTTCATTATAGGATAGGCCTCGGCGAGGTAGTCCTTGTCCCCGTTGTAGAGGTAACGGTCCCAGAGGTGCTGGCAGACCCATGCCCCGCCCGTCGGCCAAAGGCCGCAGTAAGAGTAGTCAAGGGCGCCGGTGCAGCGCCAGAGGTCGGAGTTGTGGTGAAGCACCCACCCGCGGCAGTCATACTGTCCGCGCGCGGTCTCGCGTCCCGACTCGGACAGCTCCTTCACCATCCTCAGGAACGGCTCGTGCAGTTCGGCAAGGTTGGTCACCTCTGCCGGCCAGTAGTTCATCTCGGCGTTGATGTTGGTCGTGTAATTGCAGCACCACGGCGGCGAGGTATGCCTGTTCCACTTGCCCTGAAGGTTGGCGGCCTGTCCACCCGGCTGCGAAGATGAGATGAGCAGATAGCGGCCGTAATTGAAATACAGGGTCACGAGATCATTGTCCGATGTCCACGGGATCGCGACGGTGCGGTATGTCGTGGTCTGCGCATCCCCGTCATAATCGGAGGCGAGTTCGAACTTCACCCTGTCGAACTGCTCCTTGTAAGCCGCGATGTGGGCCGCCCTGGCCTTGTCGTATCTGCGCGATGAGTTCTTCATATACGCCCCGCAACGCTCCACAGGGTCTGCCGAGAGGTCGCGCCAATTGACGAAATTGGTCGCGATCGACACATAGACAAGGAGTTCCGTGGCGTTCTCCACCCTGAGGGAGTCCCCCTCGGCTATGACACGCCCGCCCTTGTTGACCGCCTTGACCTCGGTGCAGTACCTGACCGCCCCCTTGATGAAGTCGCTGTCTCCGGACACGCCCTCCATGCGCAGCACCTTGCCCCGCACAGTCGTGACAGGCGAAGGCATAGGGGTGCTCATCGACAATGCACAGCTGATCGCGCCCTTGCGTGAGGCCGTGATGCGGAATACGACAAGCTGATCCGTCAGGGAAGCGAATGCCTCCCGGAAGTACTGCACGTCACCGACCTTGTAGCTCGTCGTGACGAGAGCGTTGTCAATATCCAGTTCCCTATGATAATCAGTGTATTCCCCGTGCCCCCTGAAAGTGATGTTCAGCGAGCCGGCAGTCTGATAAGGGAGTTCCCTGCCCACCGGCGAGAGCAGCTTCTTGTCGGCTATCGCCTGGGCCTCCTTGGATTTCCCCGCCCAGATAAGCTCCCGCACCTGCTGGAGATACTTCGGCCCCTCGGGATTGTAGTTGTTGTAAGGCTGGCCGGCGGAGATCGTCTCCTCGTTGAGCTGTATCTCCTCCTTCTCCGGGCCGCCGAAGACCATTGCGGCAAGGCGTCCATTGCCTATCGGCAGCGCCTCCTCCCAATATGCGGCCGGTGTGTCGTACCATAGACGGTTGCGCTGCCCCGAGGCCGGGGCCATGGACAGCAGCATCGCTGTCGCGGCAGTGATGATTGTCAGGATGTGTTTCATCTTATATATGCGGTATTATCTCTCAAAGATACTTAAAATTCTATCAGGATTCCAGTCCTCCTCATAAAGAGGGCTGCTGTCTTTCGAGAAGATGTTGGCCACCGTATATGCGGCCGCCTCGTCATCCCCCAGTTGCCTGCCGCCCATCTTCCTGGACATCAGCCTGTCCGGCGATGCACCCGGACCGAAGCACCTGTACTCGCAAAAATCCGGCACGGCGCTGGGATTCATCACCGTCCATCCGTCAGGGTGTATGCTCCCCGGTTCCTCACAGCGTATGAACGCCACTTTCGGGGTATTGTGCCACGGCCTGCCGAGGTAAAAGTACTCAAACGGGACGCCGTCGTGATCCGGCTCCCCGGGGTTCTTGGCAGTCAGGCGGCAATCCAGGAAAGTTATGCCGAAACGGTTGTGCGGTCTGGTGCTCGCGGCAGTGATATAGCTTTCGTGCTGGTTGGAGAAAATCTCGCATTCATCAAACACCATCATCGAATCCCCGTATATGTAGTCCACATTGCCTTCTATGTAGCACTTGCGCACATACACCCGACCTTCTCCCCTGCCCCAGAAAGTATCCTGGTTGCCTATCATCCGGCAATTGTAGAACGCAAGACGGTCTCCGGTCACGGACAGCGCGGTGGCCTGGGAACGGGAATTCTCTCCCGGCTTCTCCCGGATGTTCTGGTGTGGATTCAGGAAGGTAATGTTGGCGGCGGTGAAATCATCGGCCTCGATCGTGGTGCTCTGTTTGGGCTGGGAAGTGTCGCTGCCGGCATAATCATCATACCATATCACGGTGGTCAACGGGTCCTCGCCAAGCAGCGTGACATTATCCTTGCCGCCCCGCAGTATGACTTTCTCATAATATTTCCCGGGGCGGAGCCTGATAATCCACCTCCCGCCGTCGAAGCCTTCCGGCACATCATCGAACGCAGCCTGCACCGTGGTGTAATCTCCACTGCCGTCCTGACTCACCACCTTTACCACATCCCCTCCGGGACGGCAGGAGACGGCAAGCAGCAGAATAATCGCAGAAAAAAAACTTTTCATCTCATAGAATCGGGGTGGCGGATTCAGCGTCACCCCGAGACATCAACCAAAAATATCGATAAGACTACTTCTGCCTGAATCCGTAGCCATTTGTAATACCTGAGTTCTGAAGGTCATTGTACCTGTTGGGAATCAGGTAAATCGGAGGGTTCTTGGCCGCATAGTCCGCGTCAGAATAGCCGCAGAGAAGTTTGGTCGCATACGAATCCCTGTAATCGTACATGTCGATGCCCCAGTTCGTCTGCACATAACCGTCCGCCTCAAGGGCCTTGGCCTCATCAGAACCGGGCTTTATGTACTTGAACAATCCCCTTATGGCGACATTGGTCTCATTTACATCCTTGAATGCAGGCTGGATGGAACCCCAGTCATCGTGCTGACCACGCCAACCCGGGAAGAGGACAGGATCGCTCTCGTCAGTGCACTGGGCCGTGAGCCGATAGCCATATTGCCGCTTCGCATCCACCATCTTCGTCCACACATAGGCAGGAAGTTCGTTCCCGTTATCGAAACGGTAGAAGCCGTTCTCGTGCACCCCGTCCACGACAGCCGTCATAAGCGCCCGGTTGTCCACGCATGCTTTCGGCAATTTGCCGGTACGCACCAGATCGTGACGCCGCATTCCTTCTCCCACAAACTCGAGCGCACGCTCATAAATCACTGCGTCATAGACACTTCCGCACTTCTTTATATACGCCTCGAAGTCAGGGTCGCTGTTACCCTTGAACGCGCGGTTATGCACGATAGACAGATACTTTTTGGCATTGGCATCATCCCCAAGAGCCGCATAAACCTCGGCCAGCATGAGATACGCATCGGATATCCGCATAATGGACGCGTTGATGCCGGCCATTCCATAAGAAGCGGTATTCGGAGATGTCATCTTGTTCCAGTCCCACTTGTTGGTACCAGGGCCGCATCCGGCACCCCAGGCGCTCCTGTTGAAAGACTGCATGAGTTCAGTGCCCTTGCCGGTGCTGCCGGTCACGCAAATGGAAGCGTCACGCCGCATATCCGCGTTATCATAGCCGCTGTAGTAGAACCAGGCCTGTACCCTGTCCTGCCCACAGGCGATGCATGGGGCGCCGTTGTTGCCTCCGGATGAAGGACGTCCTATATAGCCGGGGCGATCGGAACCGCCTGAAGGATTGGCGAAAGCATAGACGATCTCATAGATAGATTCATCCGCGAGTGAAATATTGTCGCACTGGTGCAGCTGCGCGAACGCGTACTGGAAAGGATTGCCGTAGCTGCGGCCGCCATCGTTGGAACGCGGGTCGCTTGTATGCAGGACAACAGACCCGGAGTTTTCATACAGAGACAGCAGATAGCCCTTGGCTATTTCGAAAATCTGCTTCCAGTCACTTCTGCGTCCATAGATGGCACCGTCCTTCTCCACGCTCCAGTCGTCAAAACTGAGACGGGCGCCGTCGCCGCCGACATAGAAATCCGCTCCGAGATCAGTGCGGCGCGTCGCATATCCGCCGTTATAGAGGCAAAGACGGGCGATGAGACCTTGGACATAGGTCCTGTTCATCACATCAGCCCTGGCGCCATTCTCTCCAGGGCGGAACATATGAGGCTCGACCGCCCGAAGCGCCGCTATCTCCTTGTCGTATATGGCGAAACGTGACGTCAAGCCAGTAGCCTTCTCCCCCGCCTTAGTGGCATAAGGCACATCTCCATACCAACGGCAAAGCTCATAATACTGTGTCGCACGCAGCGCAAACGCCTGTCCGTAGATGTCGGAGAGAGCATTCGGTTCCCCGGTCATTATCTCATCAAAGTTAGGCAGGGCTTCAAACTTGGCTATAAGGGAATTGCATATCGCTATAGTCCTATAGCAATTTCCGAAAACCTCCGTACCCTGTCCAGCATTGATATTGTAATTGGCCGTCCCGCCAGGATAAAAGGCCTTTTCCTGCTGTCCCGCGTCACCTTCATTCCATGCGTCCTGGCAGTCTTCTATGTCAGATCCCCAGACAGGTGTCCAGAACCATCCCACCGAATGGATGGAGCGGTTGCTCTGCCAGGTCTTGTAGCCATAATATAAGGCAGCCTTGGCCGATTCCCCGTTCGAGAATACAAAGTCCGCATCTACCACGCTAGGAGAATTGGTGTCCAGAAAATTGCCGCATCCGGTAAAGGAAAGTCCCGCAAGAGCGGCGAGTATAATGGATGTTATCTTTTTCATCTTGTGTGTTCTTTTTGTCAGAAAGTGATATTCGCTCCGAAAGTGAATGAGCGGGAACGCGGATATGCGCCATAATCCATGTTCATGGTAGGCAGGCAATTGAGGCTCCCGCCGAAATCAATGCGCCCGGACGTATAAGTGTTGACTTCAGGGTCAAGTCCTGAATAAGACGTGAGGCAGAAGAGGTTGCTTGCAGTAAGATAAAGGCGCAGACGCTCGATGCCGACCTTGCGTGAAAGCCTGTTCGGGAGAGTATAACCCAGCGTAAGGTTCTGCAGACGGAGATATGAACCGTCCTCAAGCCAGCGGGACTCGGCGATGCCGCTCTGGTGATACGGAGTCGGATACTGCGCGCCTGCATTGAGGCGGTCAAGTTCGGCAGGATCCGTCACGGCATAGATGTCACCGGAAGCGTCGATGTCATAAACCTTGTACGCCTCGGCCATAGTGGCGAGCCTCTGACGGCCGATACCGTTGAACTCCCCGCCAGACTGCATTATCATCATATTGACATTGTAGACCTTGCCGCCGAGAACCCAGTTGAAGTTGCCGGCGAGATCCCAATCACGCCAGCGGGCGTTGATACTGAAACCTCCGGTATGACGAGGCATGAGTTCCGCAATCTCGGTGACATCATCAAGATTGACCACTCCGCTGCCGTCTACATCCTCGAACTTGGCACATCCCGGGAAGGCTCCCTGGCCCGCAGGCACCTTGAACGGATGATTCTGGGTGGCGGTGACAGCTTTGGCGATATCCGGCACTCCGGCCTTGAGGGTATATACACCGGTTGACGGGTCGTAATTGAAATCAGCAGTGGTATACCAGCCATCGCTCCTGAAACCCCGTACAAGCCCGATCGGCCTGCCGACCTCAAGCATATAGTCGTTGACCGGGACAGTGGCTGAAGACGACCAATATGAAGAATACTGGTACTGGTCGGCATTCGAGAGTTCATCCAGATTGTTGCGGTTGTAATTATAGAGCGCATTTATGTCAAGATGCCAGTCACTGTTGTCCACGAGTACGGCATTGAGCGACAACTCCACACCCTTGTTGGAAGTGCGCCCGAAATTCTGGTACTGGTATGAATATCCTGTGGTGTTATCCACCGGAACGGCCATCAGGAGATCCTTGGTCGTGTTCCAGTACAGCTCAACTGCACCGTTCACACGCCCGTCAAGGAATCCGTAGTCGATACCGAGATTGCGGGAGATGGTCGTTTCCCATTTCAGGTCAGGGTTGGCGAGAAGTCCGTCCGGAGCATAGAATGATATGAACTCTCCGCCGATAGGGATGGTGTTCTGGCTGAGCGGCAGAGTCTTCCAGGTTTCCCGCCAGAGGTTGGAACTGATGTTGTCAGCGCCGGAAGTACCATAGGAAAGGCGGAGTTTGAGGTCCGAGAGCCAAGACTTTGCATTTTCCATGAACGGCTCGTCAATCACCCTCCAGGCAGCGGCGGCAGCCGGGAAATAACCCCACCTGTTGTTAGGTGCGAACTTGCTGGAACCGTCCGCGCGGAACGTGGCCGTGAGCAGATAGCGGTCCATGAAACTGTAGTTGGCACGTCCGAAAAACGACACGGTATGGGAAGGGACATTGATGGTGTTGGTAGCGGAGAACTTGCCGGTAGCCATCTGTATCAGGCCCATGGTGGTATCATAGTCAAATGCGTCAGGATAACCGTTACCGGAAAGCGACGAACCTTCCGAAGAACTTGAGGCTATCTCGTTGCCGGCCAGCAAGCCTATGCTGTGGCGCCCGCCGAAATCCTTGTTCCAGCTGAGAGTGGTGACAGAGCGGAGGCCCTCACTTATGCTGCGCCCGAGAGTGGCCCTCTTTTCTTTGTTGGAATAACCGTTCTCGTAATATGTGCTGCGTGATGAGCCGCGGCTCATAGACATCTCACTGCGGGCCGTAAGCCCATTCATGATCTCCCACGACAGGGCGGCGGAGGCTCTGAACGAACGGCTCAGCCCACGGCTTGTGACATCCTCGGTGAGGAGCACCGGATTATGGTCCGGATCAATATTCTCGATACCGAAACTGAATGCCGAAGTGACATCAGAATAGTCCACTCCTCCCAGCGGATTGTCAATAGGGCGATAGAAATATGCGCTGGAGAGGGTCGAGCCGCGACCGCTCACGGAGCTTTCCCGGCCATTGGTGTTGGTCTCCACATATCTTGCATCCAAGTCCAGAGTAAGCCGCTTCGCAAGTTTCTGACTCACTTTGAGCGCAGCATTGAAGCGGTTGTAATCAGAATTGATCTTGATGCCCTCGTCGTTCACATAACCGAGAGTAAGATTCACCTTGGTATCTTCTGAACCTCCGCTGACATTGACGGTATGGCTGTGAGAGACAGCCGTGCGCAGAAGATCATGTGTGTAGTCGTGCGTCGCCACAGAAGCATAATCCTTATAATGGTTGCCGTATGCCGAGCCGAGGCCGAAATACCTCGCGAAGCCGTCGCCGTTGGCCGCGCCTCTTGAGGAAGCGTAACCCCAGTTGAAGAGAAGGTAGTCTTGGGCAGACATCGTGTCGAAGGTTCGGGCGACGCTCTTCATCTGCACATAGCCGTCGTATGACACCTTCACCCTCCCGGCCTTAGCCGACCTGGTGGTGACGAGAATCACGCCGTTTGCGCCACTGGCACCGTAGATGGCCGTGGAAGACGCATCCTTGAGCACGTCAATGGACTCTATCTCAGAAGCCGGGATGTCACTGATACTCCCGACCGGAAATCCGTCCACTATATATAGAGGTTCATTGGACTGGGTGACGGATCCGCCACCACGGACACGGACAGACACGGAAGCCCCCGGACGGCCATCTTCTGAGACGACATTCACTCCGGACAGTCTCCCCTGCAGAGCCTGCGAGACATTGGACACAGGATTGGCCGCAAGGTCAGAGCCCTTGACAGAAGATACGGCACCGGTCAAGTCACGACGCTTGACAGAGCCGTAACCTATCACCACCACATCATCAAGCATAGTATTGTCCAAATCCAGGACAATCATCATAGGTGATTCGGCCACAGCGACAAGTTTAGTCGCATAGCCGATTGAAGAAATCGAAAGCCTGTCCCCTTTCGACGCATTGACAGTAAAAGTACCGTCAAGTCCGGTCACTACGCCGTTGCCGCTGCTTTCCACGACGACGCCGGCCCCGATAACAGGCTCCCCGGTCACATCTGTGACCTTGCCGCTGACCTGCTGCTGCGCAAATCCCGAGAAAAGGGTGCAGAACAGGCAAATGGCGGCCAGGATAATCTTTTTAGAATCCATTTGAGACATTTGGTTGGTTAAAGTGTTATTGAAAATCGTTTTGTGACTGCCGCAAATCTAACAAGGTGACATTATAAATTTGTCCAATATGCTCCAAAAAGTGTTCGAATTCGTCCAAACATCTGAAACTTTGTATATTTTTGCAGTATATGAAAGGGAAAGGACTGGCGACATGCCTTGCGACATTGCTGACAATCTGCACACCGATTGCCAGCGCCCAGCCTCCCCACTATTTCACATGGTACGGAAGCGCGGGCAACCAATCACTGAAGACAATCCACAAAATCACACAGGACGGAGCCGGGTATATATGGATCGCCACCTGGGACGGGCTGCTCATGTTCGACGGGCACGACTTCACGCGGCACTCCCTCCCCCAGGACAGGATGACCAACCGCTTCATCAACGTCACCGTGGATTGCAACGACGACATCTGGGCACCGGCATACGACAACCGCCTGTACCGCTTCAACAGGCAGAGCGATACATTTGAAGAAATAGAGAGCGGGGCAGTATCCGAATCCGGATACTACATATCCCCCGACAAGAAGCAGATATGGCGTCTCGGCTCGACCGGCAGACTGACAAGAATTGACATAGCTTCGGACAGGAGCTGCCGGACATCCGATGTCCCGCTGCCGGAAGGAGGCGCAAAGGCAACAGGAATCTTCTTTCAAAAAGACGGAAAGATGTGGATTCTCACCGACAAAGGTCCTCTGTGCGATGGACATCTCGTCCTGCCCATACCCGTCTTATGCGCCGCGGAAAGTGAAGGCGCACTGTTTTTTGGAGCGCCGGGCGGCATCCTCTACCGCCATACGGAATCATCGGACAGGCAATACCGCCTCCCGACGCGGAACGGCATCACCGCCATCACCCATGTCCCCCTCCGCAATGAAATGATAGCCGCGACCTCAGAATCGGAATTGTTCCTTCTGAACCTCGGAGACGGCAGCGCCACACCCCTGCATTCCGGTTCGCTGCAGGCAGGCGGGCAGATAAACTTAATCACCGACAGCGCCGGGCAGTTATGGGCACACTCCAACCTGGGAGGGATAGACTGGTACAATCCCGACAAGCGCCGGCTCGAACCTTTCTTCGACAACTCGGTCCAACAGGCATGGAACGGCGAGAACAGGGCTACGGCCGTATTCTCGGACAGACAGGGAATCCTATGGGTCGGAACCAACTGGAACGGCCTGATGAAAGTCGTGTTCAACGAAGATCATTTTTTTCTTAATGAACCGTCAGGCTCAAACAGAGGCGGAGTCACCCCAGACAACAGCGTCAGGGCTCTAATGGAAGACAAGGACGGGAACATCTGGGCCAGCACGAAAAACGGGCGCGTCCACATCTACGATGCCGGAATGTCAAAAATCGGCGAACTGCAATCCGATGGATCGGTAAAACCGGGGCGAGGCAGAGATTTCGGCAGCATCTATTCAATAAATCAAGACTCCGGCGGGACCATATGGATGGGATCGAGACGAGACGGGCTGTTCATGCTGACTCCGACAAGTGACAGGCACTATTCAATCCAGCACTTCTCCGTCGACAAGGAGTCCTACTACGGACTCAACGGCAAGGAGATCTTCTCCGTAGCCCCCGACTCTTCCGGCAGAATATGGCTGGCCACCTTCGATGACGGGCTGTCTTATCTCGACACGGCCACGGAGGAATTCATCAGCAAGAAGAACCGCCTTCATTTCCCGACGGAACACCGCAACCGTCTCCGTTTCGTGACGCACTCCCCGGACGGGAAACTCTATGCCTGCGGCACGCTCGGTATCTTCATCTGCGAAGACATGTCACGGGCCCCGGAAGATCTGACATTCACCAACTATCTCCTGTCCAGCGCAGAGACAAATCAGTCCAATGTCAAGGATGTGCAGCACATGACAATAACCCGGGACGGCACAGTGTACGCCTGCACCTACGGAGGAGGCTTCTACCGCTTCCCGGACAAGGTGCTCGGGACAAAGGACGGAATGATGTCCGATTTCACCCTCGCGTCGGTACAGGACAGATCCGGCAACATCTGGATAGCCACAGATGACGGCCTCAACAAATACAACCCGGGAAATGGCAGCATAGAGGGATTCTCATATGAAAGGCTCGGCTATAAAGTCCGGTTCAACGAAGGGGCGCCGCTACTCGCATCGGATGGCAATGTGTATTTCAACACCAGCGGCGGCATACTCCACTTCGACCCGTCACACATATCGAACAGTGCCTACATCCCGGTCATCAACATCCGTTCCCACAATCAGTCAAGGCCCCTGGTATGCACCGCCGGGAAAGATGTGAGCATTGATTTCCAAGCGATGGACATGACCGACCCGGAAAGGATTATCTATTACTACAGGGTGGACCACGGGGAGTGGCACAACATCGGGAATGCACGGAATCTCAAACTGCATTCCCCGAAAATCGGACAGCACACCTTGGAATTGCGCTCCACCAACGGCAACGGGATTGATGTCGAGAACACTGTCCAAGTAAGGATGCTGATAAAGGCGCCGTTCTACCTTTCATGGTGGGCCTTTGCCGTCTATCTGACAACTCTGCTCTCTGCCGGCGGGACACTGATCTACAAGAAATATAAGAGGATACAAGAAGAGGAGCCGTACTACGGCAGGCTGAGAGGATCGGACAGAGTCTTCGTAAAATGCCTGGTGGAATATGTCTCAGAGCATATAGAGGAGACAGACCTCGATGTCTCGAAAGTAGCCAAGGCGCTGAATGTGAGCCGATCCAGGCTATTCGAAAAAACAAAGTCCATACTCGGCACCTCTCCGGCCGCAATCATCAGGGAGATACGCTTCAAACGAGCCACGGACCTCATAAGGAGCGGGGAACACTCATTGTCAGAAGTAGCATACATGAGCGGGTTCAACGACACCCATTATTTCAGTACCGCATTCAGGCAAAGATTCGGCATGACACCGGGAGAATACAGAAAAAGACTTTAAGAATTCTTAATTTTTCGATTCTTTTCACTAACTTGTGGGCAACAAGCATTAAAACGCATGAAAAAGTGTATTGCCTTATGGGCTTGCGCCACAGCGCTCGCCGTTCTTGTCGCCGGATGCGACAAGGAGAAAAAACCTGTTGAAGAAGCGGTCACCGTCCCGAGCGATGCCGTGAACCTTAATGCGGCTGGAGAAACAGCCAATTCCTACATCGTAGCCCCCGGAAAAACATCCGTTTTCTCGGCACAGTTCAGAGGCAACTCCAAGACCGAGACTGTAGGTGCAGCCGTATCCGCCGAACTGCTCTGGCAGGATGCCGCATCTCTCATCAAAGATGTCTACTATGTACCGGAGACCGGTCAGGTAGTCGTGAGTGCCGGCAAAGCGTCCGGCAATGCCCTCGTCGCCGTCAGGGACGCCAAAGACAACATCCTCTGGAGCTGGCACTTGTGGGTAAGCGATTATGATCCTGCCGCCAGCCTCTGGAGCAGCCCTGCCGCCACCGGCGGGACAGTGTGGAAATTCATGGACCGCAACCTCGGAGCGTCAAGCGCCGACGCGGACGACTGGAACAGCAAGGGCCTCATCTACCAGTGGGGACGCAAGGACCCGTTCAAGGGAGCCGTCTCATTCACGGTCCAGAACGAAGACTACTCCTATTCTGTCACCGGAGAGCCTGTCCTCTACGACATTGATAACCGCGCCGTCAAAGCGACGGCATTCGAAAATGCCGAAGGCTTCGGCACATACGAGAAGAGCATCCAGAACCCTACCGTGTTCTACAAGATCCTCAAGGACGGAGACGGAGTGAACATCCCTAAGTCAAAGGACTGGAGGGACAGCTCTGACGACGATGCATGGGGCGGCGTAAGCCTCTCAAAATCAGTCAACGACCCTTGCCCTCCGGGCTACAAGGTGCCTGTATGCGCCGCCAACGGTGACCACCCTTACGAATGGCACGACTACAGCAAGGCCACCTGGGACGCGACCAACTACGGCATGGTCCAGGACGGACAGTGGTGGCCGGCCTGCGGCACCCGCGTCAACTACAGCGGCGGCCTTGACTTCCCTCAGGTGAATCCATACAGCGGCATGTGGCTCGGCACAGCAGGCAAGGCCAGCGCCGACCTCGAAGCCAATCCTGCCCTCTACGGAAGATACACTTTCGTGAGCAAAGGCAAGCGCCTCTACAACAAGTACGACCAGAAAGACTCACGCTCACAGGGCCTTTCTGTGCGTTGCGTAGCCGAATAATCAGCATCGCTCAACTATATCAGGCCGTTTCCTTGCCGGGAAACGGCTTTTTTATGTACCTTCGCGTCATGGTTTACAGACAGCTGACAAAGGAAGAATATGATGATTTCGCAGGCAGGATCCTCTACGAGGACAACCACCTCCTGATCGTCGACAAGAAAGTCGGGGAGATAACCCAGGGAGACAAGACGGGCGATGAATGCCTGGCCGAGTCATACAAGGCATTCATAGCCCGGCGTGACGGGAAGCCGGGGCTGGTGTTCCTCGGTGTGCCACACAGGCTCGACCGCCCGGTGAGCGGCATCTGTGTGCTCGCCAAGACATCCAAGGCCCTTGAAAGGCTGACGGCGATGTTCCGCGACGGGGAAATCCACAAAAGATACTGGGCCCTCTGCTGCGCCGCGCCGCATCCATCCGAGGGACACCTGGAAGACTGGCTCGTACGCAACGAGAAACAGAACAAGACCTACGCCATCGCATCCGTAGACAAGGAGAAGCCGAGGCAGGACGCCAAGCTCGCCAAACTCAACTACCGCTACCTGCTGAGCACCGACAGATACCATCTCGTGGAAGTCGAACTGCTCACCGGGCGGCACCACCAGATACGCTGCCAGCTGAGCCATGCGGGCTGCGTGATAAAGGGAGACCTCAAATACGGAGCTCCCCGCTCCAATCCTGACGGAGGCATCTGCCTGCAGGCCCACGAGATCCGCTTCGTCCACCCGGTCAAGAAGGCTCCGATATGCGTCAGCGTGCAAGTGCCTTCCAGTTGGAAAGGCGTCAGACAAGCCCTGAGCGACGCCGGATTGAATACTCCCCCGGAGTCTCTCCCATATTCAGTTTGAAGGCCATACTGAAGGTCACGCTCGAATTGAACCCCGACCTGTCGGCAAGCTGCCCCACTGTCAGGCGCGGGTTCCCGTCAAGGAGTTCCACGGCATAGTGAATCCTGTAGCCGTTGACGAACTGGCGGAAGTTCTTGCCGGTGATAGTGTTGATGGTCCTCGATATATACGTCTTGTTGGTGAAGGCGGAGCTCGCCAGATCCTGAAGGGTGTATTCCGAATCGAGAAAAGGCCTGTCCTTCTCCATTATCCTGAGGATCCGCCCGAATATGGCCTGCATCTTCTCCCGTTCGTCACTGTCCTCCCCTCTTGCAGCTTCGGACGAGATGTCGGAAGCGCTCCGGATCATCTGCTTGACGACACGCTCCATATTAAAGCTCATGACAAGGCAGTGTCCGGAAACGGAACGATAGTACATGATTATATAGAACCCCGTCGCCAGGACAGCTATCGGGACGCAGGCCCAGGCCACTTTCTCAAGAGCCCAGAGGAGCAGCGCGCCGATACCGGCGCACAGGGAGAACAGCATCCTCGAATGGGACTCCAGCGAATGCCACACGGCCCGCGGTTCGAACAGTTTCCGCAGCACGGAGCAACGCTCCATAAAGCGGAAAAGGTCATAAGCCAAAACGACAAACAGGCACGACGCCACATAAAGCGACGGATTGAAGCCCAGCACGAAGAACAGCAACTCGACCATCAGTATCACTCCCGAGAACACAACCCACGGGGCAAGTCCCTCATCGGCCACGGGTTGCATGACAAGAAGCAGCGACGCGGCAAGGACGGAATAGACCACTGTCTCCGGTATCACATCCCCCTCAGGCCATATCAAGGATGCCGCCACCGGCGCCAGCAGGCAACCGACAGACAGCGCACGCATCACTTGATGTATAGAACAGATACCGGACATTCCCTTTATATGACTGAAACGAATATAGACGAAAACACCCGCCCTGACAATCGCCAGAACGGGTTTCCCGTGAAGTTTTTATGTTTTATGATATCTTTTTCTGTTTTTTATCAGCCTTGATGGTGTCGAAGCCCTGACCATAGACTCCGGTCACGGAATTGACAGAGATAAAGGCATTGGGGTCTATCCTGTTGATGTACTTCAGGAGGATGTTGAGATCCGTCTTGCGCGTGATTATCATAAGGACTTCCGTACTGTGCTTGGTGTACCAGCCCTTGCCGTCAAGCACCGTCACACCCCTGTGGAGATCCTTGACCACGGCATCAGCTATCTCCGCATACTTCGGAGAGAGCACGAAAAGCTGGACGGACTGCCTGGAACCTGACAGATACAGGTCCACCACCGTGCCGTTCGTGAGGACGAGGATGAAACCATACACCACCGTGGTTATCTTGTCCGCCCAAGGCATAGGCGAGCCGTCCTGCATATAGGAAGGAATAAAGAATGACGAGGTGATGATGACCACATCCATCAGGAGAATCATCCTGCCGGGCGACACGTTGCGGTATTTGTTGACCACCAGGGCGATGATGTCGGTGCCTCCCGTACTTCCCCCCTGGGATATGGTCATGCCGATACCGAATCCTGCCATCATTCCGCCCATTATCGTGCACATCAGCTTACCGTTGCCGAGGGCCAGGATATCAATGATGTCCTGCGGTATGGCACTCTGGAAAAAATTGAGACAGGCCGACGCGAATATGATCGCATAGATGGTCTTGCCACCGAATCCCTTGCCGAGTATGAAGAACGAGGTGATGAGCAGCACCGCATTGATCACGAAATAGCTATAACCTATCTTGATTCCGGTAGCATATTGGATGATGGACGAAATACCCGTAACCCCGCCTCCGATGAGATTGTTCGGAACCAGGAATAGCGACCAGCCCACAGTATAGGCGAGAAGGCCGATGGTGATCAGGGTATATTCTTTGACCCCGGTCCAGAATGTCCTGTTAATCAATGGCATAATCTATTTTTTCTTTCTGCCGAACTTCACTCCGGCCTTTATTTCCTCGAATCCCTCACCATAGACATTGTTGGTAGGGGAAACCGACATGAACGCCTTCGGATCAGTCTCCCTGATGACTTTCGTCAAGGAAGGAAGCTCTCTCTGGCTGATGAGAATATAAAGCACGTTCTTTTCTTTCTTGGTGAACCAGCCCTGCGCCTTGAGCACGGTCACGCCGCGGTCCATGTTCTGGATGATGTGGTCCGCAATCTCGCCATACTTCTCCGAGAACACCATCAGCTGGTATGAAGAACGCTTTCCGCCGACCACGGTGTCAATCATCATGGAGAACACCACCACCTCCTCAAGCGCATAGCACATGTCGGAGAAGTTCTTGTCCGGCAGGAACAGGAGCATGGCGCAGATGACAAGGTCAGCCACAAGGAAAGCCATACTCAAGGACACGGGCCAATACTTGTTGACCATGAGAGCCACGATGTCGGTGCCTCCGGTGCTTCCGCCGTAGCGCAGCACCAGACCGATGCCGACCGCCTCAAAGACGCCCGCCACTATAGGGATGAGGACGCGCTCCTGGATGTAGAAGAACCCTCCGGGCACGCAATGCAGCACCCCCAGCCGCGACACGAGCCCCATAGCCAGGGTCGAGACGGCGATACAGTAGATTGTCTTGAAGCCGAAACCGATTCCCATCAACAGCACCGCTATTATGATGAGCACGGCATTGATGACAACATATGAATACTGTGCCTTGATGAACCCGGCAGTCGCATACTGGATGACGGTACAAAGACCCATCATCCCTCCGGCGCCCATACCGTTAGGAATCAGGAAGCACTCCCAAGCCATAGCGAAGAAGAAGCAGGCCATGGTAAGCATGAAATAATCCCGCAGGACCTTCTTCACATCGATTTTTTCAAATTTGATCTGCATTTATTTCAAGACTATATTGATAATCCTTCCTGGAACGACAATCACTTTGACTATATTCATCCCCGACGCCCACTTGGCGGTCTGCTCCATCGAGCGGACCTTGGACTCCACTTCCGCCGGGCTCGCGCTCTTAGGCATATCCACCGTGAAGCGGACCTTGCCGTTGAACTGCACAGGATATGTCACATTGTCCTCGGCCGCATAAGCCGCCACATACTCAGGGAAAGAGGCCTCCGCGACGCTGCCGGAATGCCCGAGAGAGTGCCAGAGCTCCTCGCAGATATGAGGCGCGAACGGACAGAGAAGCACGACCATGCTCTCGAGAATCTCCCGCTTGCTGCACTTCATCGTGCCAAGGTCATTGACGGCGATCATGAACGCGCTGACCGTGGTGTTGTAGGAGAAGTTCTCGATGTCTTCCTGCTCCTTGGCTATGAGCTTATGGAGCACTTTGAGCTCTGCGGCGGAAGCCTTGTCATCCGTCACAAGCCACTTGTCACGGTCGTAGAAGAGCCTCCAGAATTTCTTGAGGAAGCGGTTCACGCCGTCGATGCCCTTGGTGTCCCAAGGCTTGCTCTGCTCCACAGGGCCGAGGAACATCTCGTAAAGACGGAGGGTGTCGGCACCATAAGTGTCGCAGATCACGTCAGGATTAACGACATTGTACATCGATTTGCTCATCTTCTCCACGGCCCAGCCGCAGACATACTCCCCGTTCTCAAGCACAAACTCGGCGTCGGCAAACTCCGGACGCCACTTTCTGAACGCTTCGAGGTCAAGCCTGTCGCCATGCACGATATTGATGTCCACATGGATTTCGGTCGTGTCGTACTGGTCCTTCAGCCCGCAGGAGACGAACCTGTTGGCCCCGACTATCCTGTAAACGAAATTGGAACGGCCCTGGATCATACCCTGGTTGACGAGCTTGCGGAACGGCTCATCCTCGCAGACATAACCCAGGTCGTAGAGGAACTTGTTCCAGAAACGAGAGTAGATCAGGTGTCCGGTGGCGTGCTCCGTGCCCCCGACATAAAGATCCACATTTCTCCAATACTCGTCCGCCTCCCGGCTCACGAGAGCCTTGTCATCGTGCGGATCCATATACCTGAGATAGTAGGCGCTGGAGCCCGCGAAGCCAGGCATGGTGCTCTTCTCAAGCGGATACCCCTTGTATGTCCAGTCCTTGGCTCTCGCAAGAGGGGGCTGCCCGTCCGGCGAAGGCTTGAATGAACTGATCTCCGGAAGCCTGAGCGGAAGCTCAGACTCAGGCAACGGCATCGGAATGCCGTCCTTATAGTAGATCGGGAACGGCTCGCCCCAATAACGCTGGCGGGAGAATATGGCGTCACGCAGGCGGAAGTTGGTCTTGCGGTGACCAAGCCCGTGTGCCTCGACATAATCTTTGGCCGCCTCTATGGCCTCCTTGACAGGCATGCCGTCAAGGAACCCGGAGTTGCACATTATCCCGTCCTTGGCATCGAAACTCTCCTCCGACACGTCGCAGCCCTCGATGAGCGGGATGATAGGAAGGCCGAACTTCTTGGCGAAAGCATAGTCACGGCTGTCATGGGCAGGCACCGCCATGATGGCTCCCGTCCCGTAACCGGCAAGCACATATTCAGAAATCCAGATAGGGACTCCCTTGCCCGTGAGAGGGTTGATTCCATACGAGCCGGAGAACACGCCGGTGACGCTCCTGGTCTCGGAGAGACGCTCACGCTCGGTCTTCTTCTTGACATAGGCGACATACTTCTCCACCTCTTCGCGGCACTCCGGAGCAGTAAGCTTCTCAACGAGTTCGCTCTCAGGCGCAAGCACCATGAAGGTCACGCCGAAAACGGTGTCCGCCCTCGTCGTGAAAATCGTCACAGGCATGTGGCGGTCTCCGCAAACGGTGTCGAACACCATTTCCGTACCCTCGGACTTGCCTATCCAGTTGCGCTGCATCTCCTTGAGAGAATCCGTCCAGTCGAGCGAGTCGAGCGAATCGAGAAGTCTCCCGGCATATGCGGAGACGCGGAGCTGCCACTGGGTCATCTTCTTCTGCTCCACCGGGAAGCCGCCGCGCACGCTCAGTCCGTCCTTGACCTCATCGTTGGCAAGCACGGTGCCGAGCCCCTCACACCAGTTGACAGACGTCTCGCCCTGATATGCGATTCTGTAACGCATGAGGATATCAGATTTCTCCTTCTCCGTGGCGCTGCTCCACATCTCCGGAGTCACATCCTCGTACCCCGAGGTCTTGAATCTTTCCACGAGCTCGGAAATAGGGCGGGCCTTGTCCTGCGAAGGGTCATACCAGCTGTCGAACATCTTAAGGAACGCCCACTGCGTCCACTTGTAATACTCAGGATCGCAGGTGCGGACTTCCCTGTCCCAGTCATAGGAGAAGCCTATGCGGTCAAGCTGCTGGCGATAGCGGGCGATATTGCGTTCCGTGGTCACCTCGGGATGCTGTCCCGTCTGGATGGCATATTGCTCGGCCGGAAGTCCGAAAGCATCATAGCCCATGGGATGAAGGACATTGAAGCCCTTCAGGCGCTTGTACCTCGAATAGATGTCGCTGGCTATATATCCCAGAGGATGTCCGACATGGAGCCCGGCGCCCGACGGATACGGGAACATGTCCAGCACATAACATTTAGGCTTCGACTTGTCCTCCGTCACCTTATATTCTTTTTCTGCAGCCCACCTGGCCTGCCACTTGCTTTCGATTGACTTGAAATCGTAATCCATATCTTATTTTCTCCTTTCCAGTTTGAAATCAACATAAAGCGACATCTCGCACTTCACCTTCTTTCCGCGGACGCGCGCAGGTTTCCAGTCAGGGGACGCGCTTATTACCCTCACCGCCTCAGCGTCAAGCAGTTCGCTCACGCCCTTGATAACCTTGACATCCGTTACACGCCCGCGTGTGTCTATGACGAAATCCACCAGCACCCGCCCCTGCACTCCGGCCTGGACAGCCTCGCGCGGATAGCGCAGATAGACATAAACCCACTTGCTCATAAACACCGACGGGTCCGAGGAACCGAGGAACACCGGCTTCACGTCACATTCATAATATGGCACCACATCCTCGTCCTTGACATATTTCTTCCTCCTCTCGTCCTTCTCCCTGAACTCCGGCCTGACGCCGTTGACCAGATCAAGCGTGAAGTTGTATATATACTCCAGCTCCCTCTCCATGTCGTCATACTCCAGAACCGACGCCGTGTCCCTGTCAGAATTGTATTCCGGATACATCCCGGTGGTGAAGAACACCGCGGGAATCTGCCTGTCATAGAAAATCCTGTGGTCTGAGTTGACAGGTTCAAGCGAGACCAGCTTCGGCTGGACCGGCTGCAAAGTGCCTGACAATCTCGTGATTATGGCATCAAGATCCCGATTCGAGGCCGTATACGCATAGAAGCCCGACGAGCCGGTGCCGAGCATGTCGAGATTGATCATCGCGTCTATCTTGTCCGCCCCCGCGAATGAACGGTTCAGGAAATACCACGCCCCGGCTCCCATGTCGAGAGACGAGCCGAAAGCGGCTATGATCACCGACCGCCTGAGCAGGACGCTGTTGGTCTTGAGTTTCCTCGCAAGCTGGGCGAGCATGGCAAGGCCGGAAGCGTTGCCGTTAGCCCCATAGTAGATGGTCTGCCGTTTCTCCCCGTTCACCATGATGTCTGAGCAGCCCATGTTGTCGAGTCTTGCGCCTATGACTATATAGTGGTCGCGAAGCGCAGGGTCGTAACCCGGGATGAAGCCTATTACATTGCGCGAGCGCAGGGTGTCTCCGCTCTCCTGACGCAGCCCGAAAAGATCGCCCTCCGGGTCGCTCAGAAGATCGATCCCATAAGAGGATAGGATGTCCGACATGTATTTCGCGGCCTCCTTCTCCCCCTCAGAGCCGGCCTTGCGGCCCTCAAGCATGGCGGAAGAAAGGTACGCCACATGCTCCTTCATCGCAGACACCACCTCGCTGTCGTCCAGGTCGCGCAGGCTGGAGGTAGCGAACTGGGCCGATGCGGCAATAGGCAGCAGAATCAAAAACAAAAGGGTAAAGCGTCTCATCACCGGCCGGAATTATCCAATATCCACGCATCTGTGCAGAATCCGCTGTCACGTATCATGCACAGGGAGGCAAAAGCTTCCTGAAGCACATCTGACGGGCAGACACCGACAGCGGTGAAACCGTTGCGATATCTGATCTTGACGCCCGTGTATCCCGCCTGCTGAGCCTTCTCCAGACATTTGGTCGCATTGTCAGCATTGCCGAATGCGCCCACAATCACATAGTATCGGTTCTTGAGAGATGCCCTGACTTCATCCGAAAGCTGTCTCGCCTCCACGAGAGAACTCCGGATGGCACGGATAGAATCCAGTATCTCAAGAGAATCAGAGATCTGCTTCTGCATGAGTTTCAAGGAATCAAGGCGACCTCTGTGTCCCTTCTCCTGTTGCTCTATGTAGATTCTCTTGGCCTCTATCTGCTCGGATGTCGGACGGCCCGCCATTTTCCGGAAGAGGTCGCAACCGCTCAGCAATGGCAGGGCAAGCACAAGAAGAACTATGACGGACAATCTGTTCATAAGATGCAAATTTAGCAAAACTTTCAGAAGTTATCTTATATTTGCCTACGTATGCTGAAGAGACTTTCAATATCGGCGGCGGCCTCTTTAATCGTCATCGCCTCATCCGCCCAGATACGGGAATACCCGGTCCCTTTCCCGAGACCGATAGGACATGGGACGGACACGGTCAGCGTGATGGTCATCGGGGACGTGATGATGCACAGCAGGCAGTTGGAATACGACTGCCGGCATTTTCTCGAAGGCATCAGCCCGGCCCTCAGACAGGCGGACATTGCCGTGGCCAACATGGAGTTTTCGCTCGGAGGCCCCCCATACAGCGGCTACCCTGCATTCTCCGCTCCGGACGGGTACGCCGGGTACGTCTCGGACGACTGCGGTGTGGACGTGTTCCTGACGGCCAACAACCACATCCTTGACAAAGGGAGGAAAGGACTCTCCCGTACGCTTTCGGTATACGACACGCTGGGCGTCAAGCACACAGGCGCCGCCGCGGACAGCCTTTCCCTGTCGCGGAACTATCCGCTCATGATAACGGCAAGCGGGATAAGGCTCGCCCTGCTGAACTTCACATACGGCACGAACAACCCCTCCGGGCAGTCATCAGGATGGCCCGCCGTCAATCTGATGCGGAAAGAAGACGTGAAGGCGGCGATAGGCAGAGCCCGTCAACGCGGGGCCGATTTCATAATAGCGCTCCCGCACTGGGGAAGCGAATACGGACTCCGGCACAGCGGCAAGCAGGAAGAATGGGCGGAATGGCTGGCCGCAGAAGGGGCCGACGTGATAGTGGGGGCGCATCCGCATGTGGTACAGGACACGACGCACATAAAAGGAGTGCCGGTGATATATTCCATCGGGAACGCCATATCCAACATGAGCGCGCGCAACACCCGGCTCGGTCTCGCGGTCAGTCTCAGATTCACGCACAATCCGGCATCAGGCGAGAAGGAGATGCTCGCCCCGGAACTGAGGTTCCTGTGGTGCACTCTCCCGGGGACTCTGACAGAAGGATACAAGACCATATTCTGCGACGAGTGGGCCGGAAGACGGGAAGAATGGCTCGATCCCTCCGACTACGACAACATGACAAGCACCCTATCCAGAGTCAAGGCCGAAACCGGCATAGAATAATGTAGTCGCCGGGGCTGGACATAGTCGTCGTGCCGGAAGGCCGTGCGGGCGCGGCGGCGAGGGAGGCCGTGCGGGCCCCGGGTCTGACCGGCGGGGGCGGGCATAAACGAAGGAGTCCCGGGGACGAAACAATTCGTCTCCGGGACTCCCGAAAAGCGGCAGCTGCCTACTCTCACACCTGGTGGGGC
>UQMB01000012.1 GCA_900541925.1 uncultured Bacteroidales bacterium
AAGGCCGAGGGCAAAGCCGAAGAACAATCCGCCATCGCCAGGCGGATGCTGAAGGCGGGGCTTCCACTGAATGTCATCGCCGAATGCTCCGGCCTCAGCGAAGACGAGGTCCGGAAGTTGATGTGACCCGCACCCAGTCCCCTACTTCACGACATTCTTGTCGTTCTCGAATGACGGTTCCACGACGATGTTGAGCGCCGCTGGAGCTGAGATGAGATTGCCGACGACATTAGTGCGATAGTTGCGCTGAAGCGGCACCAGACTCACCGGCACCGTCGCGACCACTGCATCGGATGCGTCATAAAGCGTCAGCGTGGTATTGGGACTGACCTCGCGGTCCACTAAAATATAGTTCATCGCAAGATATGTGTACGCAGTCGGGGCTGAGGCTCCGGCTGCCTGCACCATCAAAGGCTCTCCGAGGACTGGTGCGGCAGGGAAAGCCACAGACCCGGCTCCGGACATCTCTCCGGAGAGAAGATTCATCTTGGTATATGCCGCATCGTCGAGCTTGACAGAAGCCTTGACGATAGGGCTTACAGCATCAGCGAGGGCCTTGTCAGCCGCGCTCAGACCATAATTCAGCTGTGCGAACGGGCGCTTGAGCGTCACCGTCTGCGGCGCCTGGTTGTCGGCCACTGTAACTTCCACTACCTTGTAGAAGGCGTCACGGGACTCGTCATTGCCCGCACCGGCGTAAGACACTGTCAACTCGGCATCCTGATAATCAAAACTGTAATGAGCATTGCCCTTGACCTCCGCCCAGAACACCAGTTTGTAGGTCTGGCCGATGATGAGGCGGGTCTCGTATGTAGCCTTGCCGCCGGACATGGGCACGGTCTTGGTGACATCACCGTGCTCAATAAGACGGCCGTCGCGATATGCGATGCAGCGCACGCTGTTGACGCTTTGGCCGTCGGCCACGGACTTGGTGCCGATCTGAGGGGTCTCAAGGGTAAAACATACTGCGGCTTCTTCGCCATCCGGAGCCACGTTCTTGCTACATCCCGCGGCGAGAAGCGCAAGAGCTAAAGCCGCCATTGACAGATACTTGTTCATATTCACTTTAATTTGTTTCATGTAAGCGACAACTTAACGGTTACTATGTAAGCGGCAAAAAATAAGTTGCCGCAGATTCGGCAAAGATTTTTGAGGATAGATTTCTTTTTGAAGAAGGAGTGTGCCGGTGGCACATGACTGATGAAAAAAGGAATATTGACCAAAAAGATTGCCAAAGGTGATGCAACTTATTTTTTAACGATTACTATATTGGATATTGGTGAGATGGTTGGCCCGGAGAGGGACGTCCATGAGCGAACGCTGCTCCACGACTCTGCCTCCGTCAGCAGTCAGAGTCAAGGTCAAACCGGCCCGGAAGTCAGCAGCAGCCGGAGCGAAAACATATGCGAACGCCAGCGTAGTCTTGCCGCTCACCGTCTCAGGCAGAGAAGTGCAGGCGCTGCCGGAAAACCCCAGTCCGGCACGCTCACCAGTCACATCCCACGTCTTGAAATCGAACCCGGTGCAGACATCGGAGAGTTCCAGACCGGAAGCCTCAACCCCGGACGGAAGTGCATCAGAGACGATATTGATACGGGCCAACACCCGCGTGAGCGTCACGCCGAGAGAGCCTTGTCCACCCTCCACATCCGCAACGGCGCAGAACGCGTCAAGAGCCGGGTCGTTGCAGGCAAGAGCCGACTCGTTGATTCTGACACGGGCCAGGGAAGCATCAAGCACATAACGCTCAGGGGCGCCGCCTGCCGGGCAAGAATCAGCCCAGAGGAGCAACTTGTACTGCCTGCCCTTCACCAAACGCAGAGTAATGCCGGCCTTACCGCCGGACATCGATACCGAGCCCCCAGCCTCAGGCAGAGGAATCCAGCCACCGGACTCAAGTTGATACACGAAATAACGGACACGGTCAGCCTCAACCCCGGAAAGCGTCTCGGCGGCAGGCACTGCATGGCCGCCAGCCCTGGTCGTGATGATGGAAGCGTCCGCCTGCAGCGAACACTCGGTCTCAGCCCACAGTTCACCCTCCTCCCGTGTGCAGGAGGCGAGTGTGGTGAGCAGCGGCACCACGGTCACGGCAAGCCTAAATATCAAGTCCTTGAATCTCATATTTCCCGTCTCAAATCTTGTCCGGACATCTCCGGACCTTGGCAGCCGGCGGCGCGGTCAGGCCCCGCCGGCCGAAAAAACCCAAAAAGACTACTCAGGAACGACCTCCCAAGCCTGCTTGCCATTGTAGGTGGTCTCAACGGACTTGTAGCCCTCGGCGACGAAGTTCGTGTGTGCACCTTCGGCAGTATTGTCCGCAGGATTAAAGCCCACGAAAGTGCCGCCATATACAAGAAGCGAGCAATACTCCCTAACATCATCATTAATATTCAGCAGATACTTTGGATCATCCGCTTCAAACACGCCACCATAGATATTACAGTAAGCTTTCACAGAAGAAGATGGAGATGTCCAAGCATCAACCAAGATGCATGCATTTGCATTGCCGTTTTTGTCAAGACCAGCATGGAAATAGCCACTATATATATTTGTTGTTCCACTGTAAACATATACAGCATTATTGGTAGTATTTCCGCTACCACCTTCAAACTTCAAGCTGCCATAGATGTTCAGATTTGCTTTTTCTGTCTTTATGGCTGCGGTATTCAAGTTTCCGCTTGTCTTGTTTGAAGGACCAGTAAATGTGCCATATCCTGACAAATCGAGAGTCGAGCCATAGCAAATCGTCATAACAGAAGTACGATTCTTATTGGCGACCATCTTAGCATTCTTAGAAAGAGCCATCTTTATGGTCTTATTCATTGGGCTAAGGTATTTGTCTATCGTCATCTCATTATCGATATTCAAGACATAAGAAGCCTTCAATTTATCGTCTGCCCACAAATTAGCTAAATCAGAACAAGACTTAACTTCCGCCGTACACTTCTCCACCTCATACGTCAGTGGGCTTGCGCTCGCAGCAACTGACGCATACCCCTCAGCGACGAAATCCGTGTGTGCACCTTCCGCCACACAATCACCAGGGTTGAATCCAACGAAAGTTCCACCCTTGACAACGGCCTTTGCCTTACCCGCCTTATAGTTGGCATCAATCATATTAATCATGTAATCACAACCACAAGGGCCAGTGCCAGGCCAAGTCTGAGCCAATGAAAAATTGCCTCCATAAACTTCAGCAACACCTTCCTCCACCTGAATTACGGAAACATTACCCACAAAATCACCACCGTTAATGACTAGTTTCCCGCCATTCTTAACATTAAAAGTATAGCAGTCCTCCGCTTTGGCCTTAACTGAACCATTACCACTTATAGAAAGCGTACAATTATCCACGTTGACGACAGCATTTGAATTCTTCCAAATGTCAACGATATTGGCAATCGAATGTTTGTTAAGATTCAGCTCGGCAGAATGGGATACCGCAACACCTGATTTCAGATCAATATCCGCCGTCAAAACGACCTTGTCCGCATTGTTGAGCGCAGTTTCAAAATTTGCAGCATCATCTACATACCAGGTGACAATACCGGCATTCTCCCCTTTCACGACCTTGCTGACATTGCCGTAGATCTCGGCGGCCCCCTGCTCTATCTTCAGGGTCGTGATCTTCACGTCCTTGCCGACGACGAGGGTGCTGCCGCTGGTGGTGGCGGTGAGAGTGCCGACTGTCACGCCGTTAACCTCCACATGGGTGTTAGGGGCGACGATGGTGATTGACTCCGCGTTCTTGGCGGTCACTTTGAGAGTCTGAGGCTTCTGCTCGGCAGCAGCGGCATCGTCATACTTGATGGTGATGGACTTGCCGTCCGGGGCCTGTGGAAGAGTGATGGTAACACCCTCTGAAGTCTTCGGGAGGACGATGACATCCGGATCGCCTGAGACAATCTCCTCCACGGTGACAGCTGTGGCGCCCTTGGCGAACGCGTCATTGGCGGCCGCAAGATTGGCGGCACCGACAACTACACCATAATCAGGAGCATCGAATGCAGGGTCGACAGTAATGTTCACCTCTGCAGGGCTGGTGAAGAGATTGCCGACAATGTTGGTACGGTAGTTGGCCTGGAGAGGCACATTGCTGTAAGTGAACTCAGGAGTCGTGCTCTGGGTGCCGGTGGCAGTGAGCGTGAGGGTCACATCAGACAGGGTCTTGGCGTCCTTGCCAACAAGCACATAGTCCATAGCTACATATTTGTATGTGGCGCCGGCAGCGGAAAGAGTCTCCGTCGGAAGGGCGGCGGCAGCGAAAGTCACATCCGCAGCGCCTGAGACAGTCCCGTCAAGAAGACTGAGGGTCGTGGCGGCTTTGGTGAGTTTGACCTCGGCGGCGGTCACCTCAAGGCCGGCGGCCTTGGCGGCGGCATAATCCTCGTTCGTCACGCCGAAGTTGAGCTGCGCGAACGGACGGTAGAGCTTCACATCGGAAGAGTATGCCCCCGTGATCTCGACATCCTTGAGGACATTGCAGAATGCATCGCGAGTCTCGTCATTGCCGGCCACGCCAGCATAGTTGACGGTGACGGTCTTGGTCTCCGGGTCGTAGGTATAAGGTGAAGCCGCGGCGCCCAGACACTCAGCCCAGAAGACGAAAGTGTACTTCTGCCCTGTCACAAGACGTGTGCTGTACTTAGCGGCGCCGCCTGCCATGTCGACCACCTGAGAAGGGGTGGCAGACTCACCGGCAGTCGCCGGAGCGATATACTTCAAGTTTCCAGCAGCGTCCTGCTGATACACATGGACGAATACCTTGTTGACGGTCTTACCGTCCGCATAAGACTTGGTGCCGATCTGAGGCGAAGTGAGAGTCAGCTTGACCTCCGCTTCCCTCCCGTCAGGAGCCACCTCACCGAGGTTCTCCTTCTGGCAGGCTGCAACTGCGAGAACTGCCAGCACTGCTGTTGCAATAGTTTTAAAATAGTGTTTCATTGCAAAATGTGTAATTATTTAATTGTTATATATTTAAAATATCAGATTGTATTCTCCGTCGAAGCCCGGGTCTACTCCGATTCCGCTTCCGGTCGCGAGGGTCAGGAACCGCCCCCGCACCGTGGTGACCTTGCCCCGGACTATAGGTACCGTGACAGGGTTGCTCAGCGAGAGCATCTTCCCGGACGGGTCGTAAAGCGCCACCTGCACCCCGACGCTGGACTCCGTACCGTTGACCAGCACATAGTCGAACCCGATCAGGGCCTCGTCCTCATTGAGCGGCCTGAGGGTCGAGCTGAACTTCATCCCGGTCTTCGCGTCCGTCGGCTTCCTGGTCAGCACATTATACTCCACCGGCAGGAACGAGGTGTAGTAGAACACGACCTTGTAGGCCTCCGGGTCGAAGCCCGGCGCCTTGGTCGGATCCCACGGGGCCTTCGTGCCGCCATCAAGCTTGTCGGAGACGCCGATGCTGCACTCATAGTCAGCCGCTGACGGAACCACGGAGCCCCCGCCAGACGGCCTGCGTCCCTCTATGTAGTCCTGGTATTCATTCTTCCCGAGATGGCTCTCCATCGCCTTGGTGACCAGGTCGTAGAGGTCCTCGGCCACGAACTGGAACTTCGCGAGAGGCCTTGACATCTCTATGGTCGCACCGGATTTCGTGGCGCCGCTGCCCACGCGGACCGCCTCCACGGGAGCCTCCCCGACGAACGCGTCCTTGAAGTCGGTATCGCCCTCATACGGCTCGGCGACCTTGATGGCGCTGAAGTCCGAGGTGATGTAGTATTTGTCGTCCAGCCTGCCGTCGTCCACATAGTCCGTCCACGCGCGCAGCATATATTCCCCCTCCGGGAGGTCAATCCTGACACTGTGGTCAGGTTCGCTCACATCCGTCTTGGAGAATGCGAACTCGCGCATCGGGGCGGTGTCGTAGCCCCCCGTATTGAGGGCGCGGTAGGCCGCTATCTTGTATCGGACATTGAACTCGGACGGGTCGGCCTTGCCTTTCTTGGTGTACTCAACGTCCCGGAACGGCAGGAACTCCGTGTCGAAATGCAGGCTCACGTCCACATCGGCAGGCGTGGTCTCATCAGGCCACTCATGCACGCACCCGGCTGCAAGCAGCAGCATCGCGGATGCCAGGATCGTATGCAGCAGGTTCAACCTCATTTCACGTGGCCTCCTCCATTCCCGAATTTATAATATAGGGAAACCCCGAACGTGTCCGGGAGCAGCCTGACCTCCCTGACGCCGCTTTGGGCGACAGGGCCATTGGCCTCGTTGTAGAACTTGTCGTAACGGAGGGAATACACTCCCGCCCCGGCATTGAACTCGATGCCGAGCTGCGGCACCTCCTTGAACGGGGCGAGCCTGTAACCGATGCTCAGGCCGCCACCCCATGCCGGGCTGTCTCCGCCGGCGTCCTGGAAGCGCCAATCTCCGCCAAACGCAAAATTGTACCATGCAAGGCCGGCATGAGCCCCGAGATAAAGCCCTCCGGCGAAGTTATACCTCAACTCGGGCACGAAGCCCAGCATCCTGAACTTGGAGCTGCGATGGAACCAGTCAAGCCCGGAATAATATACAGGCAGGTTGACACTGAGACTTGTGCCGGGAATCTCCAGCTCCACGCAGACATTCGGCACCAGCATCCCAAGGGCCACGGCATTGGTCTTGAGATACAGGCCCCTCGGGCGGATATACTTGAGCGGACGCACCGTAGCCACACCGCTGTCAAGCCCCGAGAAGTCTTCAATTCCGACCTCCAGCGGGAGCTGCGTGCGGTCGTAGAACTCCTGCAGTTCCTCCTCGCCGATCGTGGCGTCAGGAAGCCTGACCTGGAGGTAGACTATCATTTCGAAACGGCGGAGCTCCGGGAACAGGTGCTCCAGCATATATCTCCACGGCTCGCCCCCGCCAAGCGCCATGAGGGAACGCTTGTCCGAGTGCCCTCTGATCATGAGCATAAGCTCGGAGATGACGTCATCGCGCATCGGGACGTCGCGGTCCGCCTCCACGAGGGAGAGGAGTTCCGCCCATGGCTCGGTCTCAAGGCTCACCTCCGTCGCGATGCCGTCAAGCGGCAGCTGCCGCCGGGCCCATGAGAGCACGCTTGCCGTCCTTGCCTTGACGAGGCGTTCGTTGACCTCCCGGCTTCCTTCCGGGGAGCAGCTTATGACGAAGTGGATTTCCTTGACGACTGACTGGCGGCGGTTTTCTATGATGCTGAGGAGATTGCCGGTGAAAGTATCCGCCCTCTGGCCGTTGCCTTCGTAGGTACGGTCAAACACGGACTTCCCTTGGCGGAAGTACACAGAAAGGGTATCGGAATAGTTTTGGGCATGAAGAGACACGCTTGCGACAAGCAGTGTCAGGACAGTTGTCCATCTAAATTTCGCCCCCCCCTTATTGATTGACAATAAGCGCATTGCATTTCTAACTCCTTTCGCGAATTGCTCGTGGCGGCAAAAGTACAAATTTCTCGCCGCCCATGCAAGGAATTTTTCAATTATTTCTCTCCGGGTATGGTTCCGGCAGCCGGCCCGGCTCCCGCGCCCCGGTTTTGCAATTTTTTCAAAAAGTTCTTGCATATTCCGGACAAACTCCCTACCTTGGCACCCGGAAACAAAACGAAAGAGAAATGTATTTGTCAAACAACTGGTGGTGGCGCTCTTACTTCTTACCCGAGTCGTAGGAGGCTTTCGCCGTAGTGTTGTCCCGACAATATGAGATACCTCAGGCCCCGCCGCGACTGCGACGGGGCTTATTTAATATGTATAAATGTTTAATCGCTAATATCACAAAATCATGGAACAGAAAGTACCGTACAAGATTTATCTCTCAGAAAACGAAATCCCGCAGGCATGGTATAATGTGCGCGCCGACATGAAGCACAAGCCGGCACCGCTCCTCAACCCGGGCACCCTCCAGCCGATGACGCTGGACGAACTCAAGGGAGTGTTCTGCGAGGAGCTCTGCCGCCAGGAGCTGGACAACGACACCGCGCTCTTCCCAATCCCGCAGGAGATACGCGACTTCTACAAGATGTACCGCCCGGCCCCGCTGGTGAGGGCGTATTTCCTGGAGAAGGCCCTCGGGACCCCGGCCAAGATTTACTACAAGTTCGAGGGCAACAACACCTCCGGCAGCCACAAACTCAACTCCGCGATAGCCCAGGCCTACTATGCCAAGAAGCAGGGGCTGAAGGGCGTCACCACCGAGACGGGTGCCGGCCAGTGGGGAACGGCGCTCAGCATGGCCTGCGCCTACTTCGGGCTTGACTGCAAGGTATTCATGGTCAAGTGCTCATACGAGCAGAAACCGTTCCGGCGCGAGGTGATGCGCACCTACGGCGCCTCCGTCACCCCGTCCCCGAGCACGCTCACCGAAGTGGGCCGCAAGATTCTCGCGGAGCACCCGGACACCAGCGGAAGCCTCGGATGCGCGATCTCAGAAGCCGTCGAGGCCGCCGTGACACATCCCGGATACAGATATGTGCTCGGCTCAGTGCTCAACCAGGTGCTCCTGCACCAGTCCATCATCGGACTCGAGGCCAAAGCCGCGCTTGACAAATACGGCATCACTCCGGACATCATCATAGGTTGCGCTGGAGGCGGTTCCAACCTCGGAGGCCTCATCAGCCCGTTCATGGGAGAGAAACTGCGCGGCGAGAAAGACTACCGCTTCATAGCCGTCGAGCCGGCTTCCTGCCCGAGCTTCACACGCGGCAGATACGCCTACGACTTCTGCGACACCGGAGAGATCTGCCCGCTCGCAAAGATGTACACCCTCGGGAGCCAGTTCATCCCGTCAGCGAGCCACTCCGGAGGCCTTCGCTATCACGGAATGAGCAGCATACTCTCGCAGCTCTATGCGGACGGGCTGATGGAGGCGCGCGCCGTGGAGCAGACTTCGGTGTTCGAGGCGGCGGAGTTCTTCGCCCGCACAGAAGGCACCCTGCCTGCGCCGGAGAGCAGCCATGCCATACGCGCGACCATCGACGAGGCCCTCAAGTGCAAAGAGACCGGCGAGGAGAAGACCATACTCTTCGGACTCACCGGCACAGGATACTTCGACCTCAAGGCCTACGAACAGTTCAACGACGGCAAGATGAGTGACATCATCCCTACGGATGGGCAGATCGCGGAAAGCCTCAGCCATCTGCCGAAGGTAGACAAATAACAAGATTTCCCGCCACTTCCAGACAAGCAGCGTGCGCCGCGCGCTACCCGAGTGGCAAATCCGCCAAGAATTCCGCCATGGCCCTGATGGCTTTGCCACGATGGGACATGGCGTTTTTCTGCTCGTCAGACAGTTGGGCAAGCGTCTTGTCGGGATATGCGTCCGGGACGAATACCGGATCGTAGCCGAAGCCGTTGGAACCGGCCTCGACCAGAGCGATGCTCCCGTCCATCCTGCCTTCGAAGAGGTGCTCCTCACCGTCCAGAATCAGAGTGACCACGGTGCGGAAGCACGCGCGGCGGGAGACTCCCGGCCCGAGACGGGACAGTTCCGAGAGAAGCTTCGCGATATTGGCCTTGTCATCATGACCCTCGCCGGCATATCGGGCCGAATACACGCCCGGGGCTCCCCCGAGCGCCTCAACCTCCAGACCGGTATCGTCAGCGAAGCAGTCCTGCCCGCTCAGCGCGTACAGGTGAGCGGCTTTGATTCGTGAGTTCTCGGCAAGCGTGGCCCCGTTCTCCTCAACCTCGGCGTCCAGGCCGAGCGAAGATGGCGACACTACCTCGAACCTGTCTCCGAGTATTTCTCCGGCCTCGCGGAGCTTGCCTTTGTTGGCCGTAGCAAAAATCAATCTTCTCATTGTTGTTTCTCCGGCCCTGTTGCCGGGCCGCAGGCGAAGGTACGAAGAATATGGCTAACTTTGCAGTCAACATGAACCATCACATAAGACAAATCTTGATTGCATCTGTCCTGCTGCTCGTCTGTGCCGGCAGCACAGCGGCACAACCGCCACAGGACAAAGCCCCTTTCCGCAACGGCTTCGGAGGTGGAATGATGCTCAACGCAGGATGGCTATTCGGAGACATCGAACAACTGCAATATGAAGCAGGAGGATTCACTACCGGAATCGGAGGGCAGGTAAAAGTCGGGCTGGGAGAGCACTTCCGGATAGGAAGCGAAGGCTACGTCCTGAGTGCCCCAAGGATGGGCAACGGCAGTTACATAGAACTCGGCTGGGGTGGAGTTCTGGTTGACTTCTGTTGGAGAAAGGGACGGTTCATCCCCTATCTTGGGTTCACTGTCGGCGGCGGGAGCAGAAAAGTGTTCCTTATGTTCGAGGGCAGCGGGAGTGATTGGCTGCCTGAAGGCAAAACTTTCTTCAACAGGCAGGCTTTCATGGCCATCGCCCCCTTTGCCGGGATGGAATTCGCATTGACCGAATCCATGCATCTCAACTTCAACCTTCAGTGGCTCAACGCCTTATCTTCTTCTGGCCGTTTACTTCCTTCAGGTCCCTGCCTTCAGGTAGGCTTCAGCTTCACGCACTGACGGCTCTACTTCTCCTGCCAGATATAGATCTTGTCGCCGCGGCGTAGACGCCCGTCAGGGCAGATGGCAGGATCGACGGCCACAGAACAGCGTACCCCCTTGGAAGCTTTCTGCGCCGGCTGGAGATTAATCCTCATGTCCTCCACCGTAAATTCCACCACCCCTGTAGTGGCCCCGATGGCCATGGCCTTGTCCCCGACATGGAGAGGCGCGGACTCCACAGCGATCTCCGCAACTCCGATGCGGTCGAACCAGTTGGTCACCTTGCCGCAATAAACCTTCTTGAGGGTGGCCTGCGAGCCGTAGACATCGCTCCACTGGCCAAGATACGCCCCCTGATAATATCCGTCCCAGAAACCCCGGTTGAACACCTCGGCAAGCTCGGATTTCAGCGCCGCGGCCAGCTCCGGGCCGTAGGTCCCGTCGCAGACCGCCTGCGCGGCCCGGCTGTAGCAGGAGGCGCAACGCTTCACATATTCGGCAGACCTTGCGCGTCCTTCTATCTTGAATACTTTGACGCCGCTCTCTATGATGCGGTCCATGAACTCGATGGTGCACAGGTCCTTGGGGGACATTATGTATTTGTTGTCGATGTCGAGTTTGTTGCCGGTCTCAAGGTCAGTGACCTCATAGCCCCTGCGGCATACCTGATAGCAGGCACCGCGGTTGGCCGAAGCGCCGTAGCTGTGCAGGGAGAGGTAACATTTGCCGCTGATCGCCATACAGAGTGCCCCGTGGGCGAACATCTCGATGCGGACAGGCTTGCCGGCAGGGCCGCAGATGTTGTCGCGGATGATGGTGTCGTAGATTTCGCGGACCTGGTCGAGATTGAGTTCGCGGGCAAGCACCACGACATCGGCAAACCTGGAGTAGAAACGCAGGGACTCGGCGTTCGAAATCGAGAGCTGGGTGGAGATATGGACTTCCAGCCCGATCTCGCGGCAATACATTATGGCCGCCATGTCCGAAGCGATGATGGCGTCCACCCCGGCGGCAGCGGCCGCGTCGAGAGCCTCCCGCATCGGCTGCAGGTCCTCCTGATAGAGCACGATATTGAGGGTCATATAGCTCTTGACCCCGGCTTCACGGCAGATGCGCACAATTTCCGGCAGGTCCTCCGGGCTGAAATTGTTGGCAGAGTGGCTGCGCATGTTGAGATGTCCCACACCGAAGTAGACGGAGTCCGCCCCGCCCTGTATAGCCGCGTGCAGGCACTCGAAATTGCCCGCCGGCGCCATTATTTCCAATTCATCGCGTTTCACGACAGCAAAATTACTCTTTTCAGAGGAATCCGCCAATTCTCACAAGATTGTCCTATATTTGTGACTATGATTACAGAAAGCCGGATAGACGCCGTCATCAAGGAGATGTTCGACGGCATCACATTCACCAGGGAACCGTCGGGCCTGTACGACCCGCTCCGCTACATGATAGAAATCGGGGGCAAGAGAGTCCGCCCGAGACTCTGCCTTACGGCATACTCGTTCTTCGCGGACAGTTTCGACGAGGGCATACTCTCGCCCGCAGCCGCCCTTGAGGTATTCCACTCGTTCACCCTCATGCACGACGACATCATGGACCGCTCCCCGATGCGCCGCGGGGTGCCCACGGTATGGAAGAAATGGAGCGAAGACACGGCCATACTCTCCGGCGACGTGATGCTCATCGACGCCTACAGGCGTATCGCCAAGGCTCCGCACGAAGTGCTGGGGAGAGTGTTGGACCTCTTCTCCCGCACTTCCGCGCAAGTCTGCGACGGACAGCAGTACGACATGGATTTCGAGAGCCGCGACGAGGTCTCGATGGACGAGTACAACGCGATGATAGGCCTCAAGACGGCCGTCCTGCTCGCATGTTCGGCGGAGATGGGCGCAATCATCGGAGGCGCGTCAGAGGCGCAGAGCAAAGCCCTCTATGAATACGGCTACCAGCTCGGCATGGCCTTCCAGGTCGCGGACGACTACCTCGATGCCTTCGGGGACGAGAAGCTCTTCGGCAAGCCGATAGGCGGGGATATCGTCAACAGCAAGAAAAGCTGGCTCACCGTCCGCACCCTTGAGAAGACTGCCGACAAGCAGGCATTCCTCACCGCATTCGCCGCCAAGGCCGACACGCCGGAGGAAAAGGCCCGCAAAATCGCGGCCGTCAAGGAGATATACAGTTCCGTGGATGTCTGCAGGGATGCCAAAGCAGAAGTCGTCCGCTTCACGGACAAGGCACTCCGGGCAGCAGCCAACGCCGACTTCGGGACGCAGGAGACGGAAATCCTGCAGCGCTTCGCAGAGAGTCTCGTGGGCAGGGCGAAATGACAGGAGAAGCCACAGTCGTCAAGAACGCCGGGAGCCACTATATGCTGAGCCGGCTGCCGGAATGGGAGCTTTTCCCTGCGGTGCTCCGCGGCAAGGTAAGGCTGGAGAACAGTGACGCCACAAATCCCGTCGCGGTAGGAGACAGGGTCATCTACGAAACCGCGGGAGAAACCTCAGAGCAGAACCCTGCCGTCATAAAAGAGATACTGCCACGCCGCAACCATCTGATACGCAAGTCAGTGAATCTCTCGAAGAGATCCCATGTAATAGCCGCCAACCTTGACCAGGCCGTCATAGTCGTAAGCCTGCTCTTCCCGGAGCTCAAGTGGCCTTTCCTCGACAGGATACTCGTCACCTGCGGAGTCTACGGCATTCCGGCCGTGATAGCCCTCAACAAGGTAGACCTCTACCGTGATGAGGTGCCGGAACTGGTCGGATCATTCCGGAGCATCTACGAGGGGGCCGGGTATCGGGTGATACAGACCTCAAGCGTCAGCGGCGAGGGGATAGACGAGCTGAAGGAAGCATGCCGGGACAAGCTGAGCCTCTTCTCGGGCGAATCCGGAGTAGGCAAATCAAGCCTCATCAAGGCCGTGGACCCGAGCCTGAACCCGAAAACCGGAAGCATCTCAATCTCCCACCTGCAGGGCCGCCACACCACGTCGCTGTACGAGATGTACCGCCTCTCCGGAGGAGGCTATATCATCGACACTCCGGGGATCCGGGGCTTCGGCCTCGTGAACCTGGAGAAAGAAGAAATCTACAAGTATTTCCCTGAAATGCTGAGCTGCTCGGACAATTGCCGCTTCGTCCCGTGCACACACACACATGAGCCGGGCTGCGCCGTCAAACAGGCCGTGGACGAGGGGCTTGTCAGCCCGGAGAGATACAACTCATACCTGGGCATGCTCGAAGAGAACGGCAAGTTCAGATAGGACCCCTAAACAGCCTGCGCTCCCCCTACTTCTTCCTGCGGCCGCGGAGGGTACGCACCAGAGAGATGATGGCGGCGGACCAGGCGATCAGATTCCTGCCGCGCTCCACGAAGCCGGCAGCCGTGCCGACAGGCGAAAACCTGTCCTTGAGAGCCTTATACCCGGTCTCAAGCCGCCTGCGCTGGGCTGAAAGCTCGGCCCGGGAAGCGGCGATGGCAGCAGAGAGCTGCTCACTGCTGCGTATGTCAGAACGCTTTACCATCGTCTTCGGAGTCATAGAACACCTCAATAAACAGCTTGACAAACATGTCGCGGAAGAGTCTCTTGCGATATATTATGAGCACGGCAAGCACGACAAGGAAGAAGGCCAGCACGATAAGCGTCCCCCATGGTGCGCCGACAAGCGAGTTGAGCCACTGCAACTGGGCGAAAGCTAGCAGGCCAAGCACGATTGAGAGCACCACGAATATAAGCAAGAACGAGAGCAGACGGCTCAAGGCCGTGGAAAGCCCGCGGGTAGCCTTGAGCTTGAACTCATCCACCCGCAGGTCCGCATAGCGCTTCGCGTCCCGGGCTAATTGCTCGAAACCGTCAAAATACTGACTGCCCATGGGTTACTGATTGTCCGGCTGCGCTTCCGCCTCCCCGGCAGGTCCGTTCCAGTCTTCAGGCTCTTCCTCTACGGGCTCGCCGCAGAGATTGTCCAGGCCCTGCTTCACATAAGACTTGACAGCTTCCTTGGCCTTGCGGCCCTCCTCTGTGCGGGCGAAAGCCGCAAGCAGCGCTCCGGCGGCCGCTCCGGCCACAAAAGCGAAAAATGATGAATTCTTTGACATAGCTTATTTAGTTTCAACGAGTTCGTAATCCAGCAAGCGCTGCTCCAGATTGGCGTTCTTGACCTTGATGGTCACCTTGTCGCCAAGGCGATAGACCTTGCGGGTCCGCTTCCCGACAAGGCGGTAGCGCGGCTCATCGTAGAAGAAAAAGTCGGACTTGATTTCCCTCAGAGGCACCATGCCCTCTATCTTTGTAGGCTCTATCTCCACATACATGCCCCACTCCGTGACACCGGACACCGTACCCTCGAATTCCATGCCGACCTTGTCCTGCATGAACTCTACGAGCTTGTATTTCACCGACGTGCGCTCCGCGTCCGCCGCTATCATCTCACGCTCCGACGCATACTTGCACTCCGTCTCATAATAGTCCTTCTTCTGGCTTTCGCCTCCGGCCAGGTACAGGGCCAGGAGCCTGTGGACCATAAGGTCAGGGTAACGGCGTATCGGAGAGGTGAAATGCGTGTAGAACTTGTAGGCCAGGCCATAGTGCCCGATATTGTCGGTGCTGTAGCAGGCCTTCGCCATCGCGCGGAGGGCGAGATTTTCCATCGCATCGTGCTCCGGCTTGCCCTTGGCGGAGTCGAGCAGGGCGCTCAGCGACTTGGCTGCGCCACGCCCGGAGAGAGGGGTGTCTTTGTCTATCTTGTAGCCGAAACCTTTGGCGAATGTCAAGAGTCCCTCCAGCTTCAGCTCGTTGGGCTCGCCGTGGATACGGTAGACGAATGTCTTGGCGTTCTTGCGCACGAGGCCGTTCATCTTGCCGTCGGTGGCCACGAACTCGGCCACGGTCCTGTTGGCAAGGAGCATGAACTGCTCCACGAGCCAGTTGGCTTCCTTGCTGACCTTCTCGTACACATTTATCGGGCGCCCTTCTTCATCCACCTCGACCTTCATCTCCGGACGGTCGAAGTCTATGGCTCCGGCCCTGCGCGACTTGGCCTTGAGTTTGAGGGCGAGGTCGTTGAGGGTACGCACCGCTTCCATGAGAGGATCCCCGGACGGATTGCCTTCCGCCTCGATATACTCCTGCGCCTCATCATAAGTGAAGCGGCGGTCAGAGCAGATCACCGTGCGGCCTATCCAGCGAGACTTGACGTCGGCACGCGGACTGAGTTCGAACACGGCGGAGAATGTCAGCTTCTCCTCATAGGGGCGGAGCGAGCAGAGCTTGTTGCAGAGCTTCTCCGGGAGCATCGGCACCGTGCGGTCCACCAGATAGACGGAGGTGCCGCGGTCGCGTGCCTCCTTGTCCACCGGAGAGCCCGGCTTCACATAATGCGAGACATCGGCGATGTGCACGCCCACCTCGTAGTTGCCGTTGTCCAGTTTTCGGAAAGACAAGGCGTCGTCGAAGTCTTTGGCGTCCTTCGGGTCGATAGTGAATGTCAGCACTCCCCTGAAGTCCTTGCGACCTTTAAGGTCTTCGGCTGTAATCTTCTCCGATATGCTGTCGGCCGCGTTCTCCACCTCCGGTTCGAATCGGTACGGGAGGTTGAACTCTGCCAGTATGGCATGCATCTCGGTGTCGTTCTTGCCCGGTTCTCCGAGCACGTCGGTGATGTGTCCGGACGGGCACGGCTCCTTGCGCTCCCACTTGTCCACCACTGCGGCCACCTTCATCCCGGACTGCGCCCCGAGGCGGGAAGCCTCTTCTGCGTCAACACTGATGTCGTATGGCATGGCGCGGCTCTGCATCAGCACCCATGCCTGGGCGCCGACCGTATGCAGGATGCCGACGAACGGCTTTGAGGAACGCTCGAGTATCTCAAGCACCTCGCCCTCGCGGCGTTTGTCCGAATCCTTGCCCTTCTCACGGGTCACGGCCACGCGGACCTTGTCACCGTTGAGGGCGTGGCGGGTCTTGGAGGCCTTGACGAAGACATCATCCTCCTCCCCGTCCACTATCACGAAAATGAATCCTTCTCTGGTCATCTGGACCGTTCCCGTACACTGCGGGAACACCCTGCGTCCTGAGGGGCGTGATTTTCTGTTTCTGCTTCTATTGTTTCTTCTGTTGTTTTTCTTGTCCATAATGACTGGATTAAACTGTTCAACTCTCCGCCAGGAGCAGTTTCGCCCTGACGGAAGGTTCTATGCGGAACTCCACTTCCGATGACAGCAGCAGGAGGGCCTCCCCTGCCTTAAGTTCCGCTGATGACCCGTCCGTGCCGACCGTGCAGGAACCCTCCATGCAGACCAGCGAGACGAAGTCGCTCCGCCCGTCGAATCCGCGCACGAAAGGCGCGTCAAGGTCGAGCAGAGATGTTCTGAAATAATGGCAGTCCACCAGTTCCACCTCACTGTCCTTCTCCGGCTCATAATGCGTCCGGTAATCGGGATAGACTTCATAGTCAATCGCTTCC
The DNA here is from genome assembly GCA_900541925.1 of uncultured Bacteroidales bacterium. GTDB lineage: Bacteria > Bacteroidota > Bacteroidia > Bacteroidales > UBA932 > Cryptobacteroides. Next base: position 16,911 of record UQMB01000012.1, read on the forward strand.
TTCGCCTCCTCTGTGTGGAGCTGACGCGGCTTGCCGTCAAGTCCAGGACGGTTGTAGTCGTAGATGCGGTAGGTTATGTCCGAAGACTGCTGGATCTCGGCGAGGCAGCATCCGGCGCCGATGGCATGCACCCGGCCGGAAGGAAGGAAAAACACGTCTCCTTCCTTCACGCTGTGCGATGCCAGCACGGAGACTATCTCATCCCGGCGGACGAGTTCTTCATACTGCTCCTGATCTATCCGCCTGCTGAATCCGCTGATCAGCCTCGCGTCCTTCTCCGCGCGTATCACATACCACATCTCGGTCTTGCCGTGGCAGGAGTGGCGCTTCTGCGCGAGCTCCTCTCCGGGGTGCACCTGTATGCTGAGATCCCTGCGGGCATCAATGAACTTTATGAGCAGCGGGAAGCCGGGTCCGTAGACGTCGGTGAGCGTGCGTCCCTTGTCGGGACCTTCGGACACCACCGACTCGGATCCTGGGACACCGGAGAGAACCCAGCTCTCGGTGCCCCAAATCAAAGTCTTGAGTATAGGCTTGAACTTGTACATCCTGCTAGATGAGAGGCTCTGCCGTCATAGCCTCCGGCTGAGGGATGCCCATCAACTTGAGGATGGTCGGAGCGACATTGCAGAGTGCGCCGTCCTTGACATCCTTGACCTCGTCCCCGGCCCCTATCACGATAAACTGCACCGGATTGAGGGAGTGGGCGGTGTTAGGTGAGCCGTCATCGTTGACGGCATGGTCCGCATTGCCGTGGTCGGCCGTGAGCAGCACGGCATAGCCGTGAGCAAGCGCGCAGGTCACCACAGCCTCCACGCAGCCGTCCACGCAGCCTACCGCGTTGCAGATGGCTCCATAGACTCCGGTATGCCCGACCATGTCACCGTTGGCGAAGTTCAGCACTATGAGGTCCTCCTTCTCGCTGCGGATGGCGGCGCAGAGCTTGTCTGTCACCTCCACGGCGCTCATCTCCGGCTGAAGGTCGTATGTGGCCACCTTTGGAGAGTTGACGAGGATGCGGTCCTCGCCCTCGAAAGGTTCCTCGCGGCCCCCGTTGAAGAAGAAGGTCACATGCGCATACTTCTCCGTCTCGGCTATGCGCAGCTGGCGCTTGCCGGCCCTGGATACGACCTCTCCAAGAGTGTCCTTGACATCCTCCTTGTCGAAGAGGATGTGCAGGCCGCTGAAGGAAGCGTCATAAGGAGTGAGACAGCAGTAGTAAAGAGGTATCGTGTGCATGCCCTCCTCCGGCATTTCGGTCTGGGTGAGCACGGCGGTGAGTTCGCGGGCACGGTCGTTGCGGAAGTTGTAGAAAATCACCGCATCGCCCTCCTCCACCTTGGCGAGAGGCGCCCCGTCCCTGGTGATCACGACAGGCTTGATGAACTCATCCGTGACATCAGCGTCGTAGGAAGCCTGTATGGCCTCGGTAGCGGAAGTGAACTCCGCACCCTTGCCCTCGACGAGCATATCGTAAGCCTCCTTGACGCGGGCCCAGCGCTTGTCGCGGTCCATCGCATAGAAGCGTCCGCAGACAGTGGCCACCTTGCCGGTGCTCTGAGCCATTTTCTCTTCGAGCTCCTTGACGAATCCGAGTCCGCTGTGAGGATCCGTGTCACGCCCGTCCATGAAGCAGTGGACATAGACATCCTCAAGCCCCTCCTGCTTCGCCATTGAGAGGAACTCATATAGATGGTCAAGTGAAGAATGCACTCCGCCGTGGGAGCACAGTCCGAAGAAATGAAGCTTCTTGCCGCTCTTCTTCACATAGTCATAAGCCGCTCTTATCTCCTTGTTGTCCAGAAGCTTGTGCTCGCGGCAGGCGATATTGATCTTGACAAGGTCCTGATATACGACACGCCCCGCTCCGAGATTGGTGTGGCCGACCTCGGAGTTGCCCATCTGCCCCGCAGGCAGGCCCACGTACTCGCCGCAGGCCTGGAGGTGGGACATGGGATATCTCTCGCGGAGGCGGTCGATATATGGCGCCCCCTGGGTGTATATCGCATTTGAATGGTCGTGGCGACCCTCGCCCCAACCGTCAAGTATCATCAAAAGTACTTTTTTGTTCTCCATAAAAACTTTTAAATATTAGTCTGTCAATCCCCTTCCACGGAGCATCGCGGCCGAATCAGGCTCGCGTCCGGCGAATGACTTGAAGAGCACCATCGGCTCCTCGGAGCCGCCCTTCTCGAGGAAGGTCTCCTTGAACTTCTTGGCAAGCTCAAGATCCCAGACACCGGCAGGTGAGGCCTCGAAGATGCTGAACGCATCCTTGTCGAGCACTTCCGCCCAGAGGTATCCATAATAGCCGGCGTTGTAGCCGCTGCCGCCGAAGATATGGTTGAAGTAGGTACTGCGGTAGCGCGGCGCTATCTCCGGGATGAGGCCCATATGGGAGCAGGCCTTCTTCTCGAAGCTGTCGATGTCCACTCCCTCCACACTGCCAAGCTCGTGCCACTTCATGTCAAGGATGGAGGCAGCGCAGAGCTCTGTGGTCATGAAGCCCTGGTTGAACTTGAGGGCGTTGTTGATCTTCTCCACCAGCTCGGCTGGAATCACCTCTCCCTTGTCGTTCTTGGCATACTGCGCGAGGAGTTCAGGCTGGAAGGCCCAGTTCTCGTTGAACTGGGAGAACATCTCCACGAAGTCGCGGGTCACATTGGTGCCGCTCACTGAAGGGTAATGGCACTTGGACAGGAGTCCGTGCAGGGCATGGCCGAACTCATGGAACGCGGTCTGCACCTCGTCGATGCTGAGATACTCGGAGAGATTGCCGACATTGACGATGATAGGGCGGATGTCGTTGCCCTGGGCGTCGACATACTGGTCGCGGATATTGTTCATCCACGCACCGCCCCTCTTGCTCGCGCGAGGGAAGTAGTCGGTGGTGAAGATGCCGATGAGGGAACCGTCGTCAGCCGTCACCTTGTAGGTGGTGACCTTCTCAGGGTTGTATGAAGGCACGCCTTCGAGCTTCTCCATATTGACTCCGTAGAGGGTCTTGGCGGCGATGAACACTCCGTTCACCACATTGTCCATCTTGAAGTAAGGGCGGGTCTCGGACTCGTCGAGGTCATATTTCACCTTGCGCACCTTCTCCGCATAGTACCACCAGTCCCAAGGCTCGATCTTCGAGCCCGCAGGGAGCTTGCCGGCCTTGATGTCCTGATCCATGATGGCCTGCATGTCGGCAAGTTCCACCTTGGCCTTGGCGACAGCCGCCTTCATTATGCCGGCGAGGAACGCGTCCACGGTCTGAGGGTCGTGGGCCATCTTGTTGGCGAGGGTGTAGGCGGCCGGGGTGTCGTAGCCGAGAATCCTGGCTTTCTTGATGCGCTTGTCAAGGAGCTCGAGGATGAGGGCGCGGTTGTCATACTCGTTGCCGTTGTGCCCGCGGCTCGTGTAGGCCTCGTTGTACTGACGGCGGAGTTCACGGTCCTCGGTGGATGTCATCTTCTCCGGGTAGGCGGAGGCGCTGAATCCGAACTTCTCGCTGAATGCGTTGGACTCGGCCAGGATGTTGTTGCTTATCTTCTGGGTGAGCTCGGCCATGCGGGAGTTGATCTCGCGGAGCTGGGCCTGCTGCTCCTCAGGAAGGCCGATGCCCTCGCGGGCGAAACCATCGTAGAGTTTTTTGAGAACCACCTGCTGCTCTCTGGTCAAGGCTGACTGGTCGGCGTTGTAGACTGCGGCTACGCGGTTGTAAAGAGCCTTGTTGAAGGAGATGTTGTCGCTGTGCTCGCTGAGCATAGGGATAGCCTCATCCTGCACGGCGTCGAGGGCGTCGCTGCGGTCGGTCTCGCTGACATTGAAGAGCACTCCCTGCACACGGCTCAGCGTGCGTCCGGAGAGTTCCAGCGGGGCGATGGTGTTGTCGAATGTAGGGGTGTCAGGGTTGGAGACGATGGCCTCGATCTCCGCGTTCTGCTCCTCGATTCCGGCTTTGATGGCCGGTATATAGTCTGATGTCTGAATCTTGTCGAACGGAGGTATGCCGTAAGGGGTGTCCCACTCCGACAGGAAAGGATTTGTTCTGCTGCAAGCTGTCATTACCAATGCTATTGCTGCGATTGAAAGGATTTTTTTCATATCACTACTAATAATTTACTTCCACCAATTGTTCACCTCGGCTTCGACCTTGTCCGCCTGAGCCTTGCCCGCTGCGGCAGGGAGGTTGACGAAGAAATCGATCCCAAGTTTCTCCTCAAGGGCGTCTATGGACATGGCCTGGCCCATCACGGTCGCAGTACTGTTCTCATAGCCCTTGTGGTCGAACCAGAACGCGATGCCGAGATACTTGCCCGCATCGCCGAAGCCGGAAGCCTTGTAGGCAAGGAGGGCCTTATAATAGCCCACCGGCACAGGAATCTGCGCTCCGACATTGTCTCTGGCGTACTGCGTAGTGCCTCTCCAGTCGGCACCTGTCACGACATAGAGGGTGTCCGTCTTCGCACTCCAGTTACGGACCATGCCCTCCAGAGTGGCCCAAGCCTTCTCGTTCAGTTCACCGCGCTGCGGTGTCATGTTGGTGAAATAGAAGGTGGTCTCGTTGACGCCCTTGGCCAGGCGGTCGGCGGACGGGAGCTGGTGCCCCCTCTGGTAGCCTCCGGCGAAGCCGCTGTAGAGAATCGGCTGACAGGCCTTCGGCACTTTCGGGTCGAGTCCCCACTCGTCGGTCCGGCTCCCGGAGCCCTTGAGGGCCTTGTTGAGAGGGTACGCCACCCATTTTGAAAGCTTCGCCTGCGGGTCGAGATAGAAGGAGTAGTTGCGCACCTTCCTGCCTCCGAGGGTCATGTCGTGAGTGAAATAATACAGGTCCTTGTCCGTGGTGGCAGGAAGTTCGAGCCATGCGGCAGGAGTGTCCGGAACCAGTTGCGTAGAGTTGCGCTCCTGGACGAGGGTGGCGTTGAACTTCTTGCCGCCGCTGGCGAGGGTTACGGTACAGTTCCTCTCGTCGCCGAGATTCTCCTCCCAGGAGAGCTCGATCCCCGATACGGAACCGCTTCCCTCAGCCTGGCTGACTGAGGCCCAGGCTTCAGAGAGGGTGATGGTCCATGAGGTGTATGAAGTCACCTTGATGAACTGGGTGCCGGCTTCGGCGCCGAGGGCGGTGCGAGGCACGGAAAAGGCTATCTCTCCCTCCTCCTGAGGCTTGCCGCAGGAGGCGAGGGTGAGAAGCAGGACTAAAAACGTCGCGGTCTTATTCAGCGGCCACATATATCACTTTTGAAATCTGTACGAATCCATTCTTGGCCGGAGTGGCACTGGATACCTTGCAATCGATTACAAGTTTGTAGTAGAGTCCGGCAGCCTGTGAGGCGGCAGGGACGGCGAAGCTCACCTCGCCCGGAGCGATGGCACCGTCAGGATCGACGGTGCAGATCTCCTTGGAGAAGCCCTTGTCGGAGCAGACAGATAGCTTCATGGAATTGACGTCAGCCGCGCTCACTGAACCCAGACGGAGCAGAACCTTCGCCACTTTGGCGGCCACAGGAGTGTCCGTAGCGATGGAGGCCTTGGAAGCCTCCGCCTTGCGCCCGCAGCGGATGAAAGCCCAGCCGTTCCACTCGTAGTTGTTGAATGCCATCATGGTGAACGAGTTGGATCCTGACTTGGCCGTCCACTCCTTGTCATAGCCATTGACCTTGTTGTTCGCGCTGTTATCGTCAGGGAAAGAGAGGATCACGCTGCCCTCAGGATAAGTATCGGCCACGCCGGCTGTGTGTGACCTATAGATGGCAGGAGCCCCTCCCGAAGTGGATGAGCCGCCGGCCTGAGGTTCTCCGCCATATTCTCCACGAAGAGTCCAGAGGGTCACCACGTCGCCTTCTTTGAGCCCGATCTTGGAGAAAGACTGGTCGTTCTCGCCGTCGGCCCACTCCTTCACGAGTCCGTAGACGAAGACGGAAGCCGTCTCGTCCTTGATGGTGATGTTGCCATAATCCGCCTTGGCGATGCTGACAATATTGCCAGTCAGTTCGTACCAGGTCTTGGTGTCAACCTGCTTGGAGAGGTAGTCCTTGATGGTCACCTTCTCGGCAGACTCAGGCTTCGCTATCTTGCCGTCATCAACGCCGCCCTTCGCTCCGGCCTGCTTGATGGCGAGAGTCGCCGTACGGCTGCCGCCGGCGAATACGACCTCGGCACTGCGGTCGTTGCCGTCATTCTTGAGAGCCTTGACCTTGACGGTCTGCGCGGATGCCGCAGCGGAACCGCCGTCAGGAGAGAGCACCAGCCATTCCTGAGCCTCGGCAGGAATCTGGGCCTTCCAGTCCACTGTGGCCGTGAGTCCTACCGACACCTCGCCGCCCTCGGCAGGGAGAGAGACTTCTATGGTGTTGAGTTCAACTTTTTCAGTACCGAAATCTTCAGTCTTCTTCTGACAGGCCGTCAGCGCCGAAACGAGCGCAGCAGCGGCCAAGAAAAAATGCCTTGTCTTCATATTTGCAACAAAATACAATCGTTTATGTTATAATTTGTAAAGATAGTGTTTTTTAATGAAAAAGACCGGCCCGCGAGGGGCCGGTCTTCAGATTATATCGGGTCAGTGATTACTCCGCTGCCTTGTGTGACACGAGGAAGGCGCTGCCGACCTGGTCGGTAGTCACTCCGTTCTTGGTGTAGGCGGCGCGGACGCCGACAAGGGTGACGGTATCACCGTTCTTGATGCCGAGCTTCTGGAACTCCTTCTTAGGACCGCCCCAGCCGGCCAAAAGGCCATAGACATAAACCTTGTCGCCAGAGGCGTCGGTAAGATAGAAGTTGCCGTAGACATCAGTGTCCTTGACTCCGCTCACCGTACCGGAAAGACGATAGTATACATCGCTCTTGACCTCAGCGGCGAGGAAATCCTTGACGGTAACCGCAGAAACCTTCTTGAAAGACTCGACGCTCACGTTCTTGAGCTGAGGGCTGCCGTTGTAAGACTGCTTAGGGCCTACCACGGTGATGATGTCGCCTGCGGAGATGCCCATGGCCTCGAATTTCTTGGACTCGCCCTTATCATTGAGCGTACCATAGACATATACAGAGCCGGTAGCGTCAGCGACATTGTAGTTGCCCCAGGTGGCGCTCACCATCTTGCTGATATAGCCGGTGAGGCGATACTGGGCCGTGCCGTCCGGAGCCGCGTTGATGGTGGCGGCGTCGGCATCGATGATGGAGCCGTCCTGGGTCACATTATACTTCACGGTAGTGGTACCGGAAGTGAACGAGATTTCGGTCTCGCGCTTGCCGGCTTCATTGGCACGGATCTCGAACTTGAAGGTAGTGGTGTCAGCAGGGTTAGGGACAATCTTGGAAGGGACGCCCTTGCTGAACGAAGATGACACGTAAGACACCCATGCGGCATCAGCCTCAGGGATGGACACGCGCGCACCGCCGTCGCCCTTGTGGGCCACCTTGACCTCGACGCTCTGTCCGGTCTTGGCTATAGGAGCAGCCAGGGCAGGAGTGAGAATCTTGATGAGAGACTTGGTGATGCTGTGGACTGTGACATTCTCAAGTTCAATGGTTGAACCATATGTCTTCCTCGGCCCGGAGACCTCGATCACATCGCCGTTCTCAATCTTGAGGCTGGAGAAATTCTTCGCCTTACCCTTCGCGTCGAGAGTTCCGTAGATGGTAATCTTGCCCGTATCGTCAACAAGATAGTAGTTGCCGTACTCAGTATTGTAAATGTCCGTCACGGTACCCGTGATCTTGTAGGTTTTGCCATCCGTACCGGCAAGGACATCCTCGATCTTCGCGGACACGGCCGCAATCTCGCCCTGGCGGACAATCACCTGCTGGAGGTTGGAACCGACCTTTATCTGGAGAGCCACCTCACGACCGCTATTGTCAGCGGCCGCCTTGAAGGTGATCGTGGACTCGCCCTCGGAACCGGAAACCGGGCTGATGGTAAGCCAGTCAGGAATCAGGGACACGTCTTTGCCGTCCTTGTCCTTCTCTGTCAGGATGAAGGCCCAGTCCTCTGTAGCGCTGAGGCTGACGCTTACAGTGCCGCCGCTCTCAGGGATGGAGACATAGGTCTGCGAGAGACTTATGTTTCCGAGAGAGCCCGCAGGCCCTTCCTTTGTGCATCCGGCCAGCATAAGGGCCGAAGAAAGAACAATAGTGAATAAATATCTGAGTTTCATATTATTCTGCACTTAAATTAGTTAAACATATATTTGATTCCCACTGAAGCGTACCAGAGCTGGCCGATGGCGTAGTTCGGAGTGAAAGTCTCAAGGCTTCCGCTGACTGCCTTTGGAGTAGAGAAAGTAGCGTAACCCTCAGCATCTGCGCCCTCATACTTAAGGATGCGGGCATCGGTAATCTCCGAGTTGATGACCTTCATCACGCCCCATTTTGAATTGAAGAGATTGAGCACGTTCTTGATGTCGAGGTTGAGCTGCAGAGTGTTGGTGCTGCCGCCGATGCGAACCTTGAAATCGTGCTTGTAGCTGAAGTCGAGCCTGTGGAACCAAGGAGAGTATACACTGTAAGCCTCGGCGTATTCGCCCTGATGCTTGCTGAGGTAGCTGTCCTTGTGGACATAGTCCATGAAGCGGGTCTTGTCGTCTTCTGAGACGAAGCGGAACTCCCTGTTGGCCACCTGCTCGTCGGTAGGGATATAGAGGGCGTCGTAGCTGTAGCCGTCGCCGTTCATATCATTCGCGAGCATGTAAGAGTAGTTGTAACCGCCCCTCTTGGCCTCGTAGATGAAGCTGAAGTGGTTGTCGCTCTTGTCATCGTAGGTAAGGGAAGCGATCACACGGTCCGGAGTCACGTTCTGTGAGTTGTGGAGCTTGATGTTGTTAGGCCCCTCGTATGTAGGCACATAAGTGAATGCGGACTCGGCGGCGGAGCCAGGCATGCTGGTAATCTCCTTGGAAGCGGAGCGGGTGTAGGAAGCCATAAGGGAGAGCCCCTCTACAGGACGCATGTTGAGAGTGAGGCTGGCCATGTATCCGTAGCCCTTGTTGGTGTTCTCAAGGACGAAAGCCTTGGTGCCGTTGCGGAACGGTGAGGGGAATATCGGACGGTTGTCCACACCGTTGAACCTCGCGAAGCCCTCTACAGGCATCATGCTCCAGTCAGAAATCATCACACCGTTGATAGTCTTGTTGAAGATGCCTTCAGCAGAGATGGAGAACGGGAATGAAGTCGGGAAACTGTAGTCGAGAGCCAGGGAGGTCTTCCAGACCTGAGGCATCTTGAAGTTAGGGTCCACAGCCGAGATTGAAGACGGCTTGGTGCCGGTCTCAGGAGATATCGTGTCAGGATAACCCATGGAGATGAGCTTGTCGTAGAGCGCAGCCGTCGTGGCCTTGCCGCTGGCATCGGTCACGAGACCGCCGGCGAACTGGTTCATGTCAACAGGCGTGCCGTTAAGCTTTTTGCTGGCATTGAGCTGGGCCTGATACTGCACCATACCGGAGTTGGTCGGCATGTTGGTGAAGAACACGAGAGGCAGACGGCCGGAGAAGAAGCCGGTGCCGCCGCGAACCTTGAGGCTGCGGTCGCCGAGGACATCCCAGTTGAAGCCGATACGCGGAGAAACGGTAACCCTGCCCTTAGGCCAGGTGCCGGTGTCGATGTGACGCTCGTTGTTCTTGCTGTCGTAGTAGGTGAGATCAAGGATGGCGTTGTTGGTCATCAGATCCGAATTGTCGAAGAAGAGACCGTCAAGACGCAGACCTGCGGTAAGCTTGAAATTCGGGGTGACGCTCCAGTCATCCTGGGCATAGATTCCAAGCTTGTTGAACCTGACGCGTGCGGCAGGGTTCTTCTCCCCGTTGTAGCCGTAGGTGAGGCAGACAACTTCAGGGGCTGCGCCGTTGATGAAGTCATCCACGCTGGCATAGCGGTAGTAACCGGTACCGTTGCGCATGTAGGCGTTGTCGGCCATCTGATACTCATAGCTTATACCGCCCATGATCTTGTGGTTGCCGGTATAGTATGTGAGGTCGTCCTTGATGTTGAGGACGTTGTTGTGAACGGCGTTATTCCATGTGAAGAGCTCGTATCCGAGAGACATGTACTGGACATTGTCGCCTGAACCGTCCTGGATGTCGATGAACGGGAACTCGTCAGAGTTGGAGCCGCGCACATCGTCAAGCTTTGAGAAAGTCGCGAGGAACTGATTGCTCAGATGGTCGGAGATCTTGCTGTTGATGTCGAGGGATGCGGTATGTACGATATTGTTCATGGAGTACATGGAGTTCGCATACGACATCGAGTAGAGGGAGGTACGGCTGTACGGCGAACGGGTACCGCCGTCCATAGAAGATGCGCTAGGACCGAGCCACTTGGTGTTGTTGGTGTAGTTGTAACGCACAGCAAGCTTGTTGTTGTTGTCGATGTTCCAGTCGATGCGGGCGAGGACTTTCATGTTCTCTCCGTCGGAAGGGAAACTGGTGTAAGAACCGGTGTCGTATCCGTACTTGCTCTTGACAAATGCGGAAACCCTCTCCATATCAGCCACGGAAGCGTATGAAAGGTACTTGGACTCAACGCCCTTACCGTTCTCGGACGCCCTCCAGCGGACAGCTACGGTAGGAGTCTTGGAATATTCGGCGTTGACGAAGAAGAAGAGTTTGTTCTTCACGATAGGGCCGCCGAGAGTGAAGCCGTAGGTGGTGTTGCGGTCGTTGTCGCGCACGCCCGGGATCTCCACGCCGGCCACAGCGTTGCCGCGCATGTTCTCGTTGCGGTGATAAACATAGGCGGAACCCTTGAAGGTATTGGTACCTGACTTGGTGACGGCGTTCACACCGCCGCCGATGAAGTTGGTCTGGCGGACATCATAAGGGGAGATGACAACCTGCATTTCCTCGATGGCATCGATGGAGATAGGGTTGCCGCCTCCAGGGAGGCCGTCGTTGAGACCGAAGTTGTTGTTGAAGTCGGCACCGTCCACGGTGAAGTTGGCGGTACGTCCGTCAGAGCCGCTGAAAGTCATTCCGTCGCCTCCGTAAGGAGAGAGGCGGGTGAGATCGGTAAGGCTCCTGCTTACGCTAGGGAGAGCGGTGATCTGACGGCTGGTGATGTTGGTTGAGGCGCCGGTCTTCTCCACTGCGAACTTTGACGCCGCGGATGACACCACGATGGCCTCGGAAAGCATCTCTTTGTCATCGTTGAGATATGCGTCGAGCTGTGAAGGCTCACCGAGCTGAAGGGTGATGTCGGTGAATGTCACCGTCTGGTAACCGAGGCAGCTCACTTCGACGGAGTAAGGACCGCCGGCACGCATACCGTTGATGAAGTAACGGCCTTCTGCGTTGACAATCGCGTGGTACTGAGTACCTGAAGGCGTATGGACAGCGACCACGGCCGCGCCCGGCAGAGTCTCACCCTTCGAGTCAGTCACCTGACCGTTCAGGGATGAGGTTGTCACCTGAGCCGAAGCGGAGATGACGAAAAGCATTGCCGCAAAAGACAGCAAAAGGCTTTTGATTGTTTGTTTCATACCGTTTTATAATAATAAAGTGATAGATTTACTGTGCACAAATATACGAATTTATCGGTATTTTGGCTTATATTTCTCACCGCTACTGAAAAAACCGCCGCAAAGGTAGTGCATCCGGAGCAATCAGCCAAACAAATCGGTCCGGGATATGTTAATTTATTGTTATATTTGCAGCCGAAAAACTACGAGGAAAGATTTGTATGCTTGCAACCTCGTGTAAAAAAATGCTAAAAATGAACTACCTTTTCACATCGGAGTCAGTCTCCGAAGGTCATCCCGACAAGGTCGCTGACCAGATTTCAGATGCAATCCTCGATGAATTCCTCCGCCAGGACAAGGAAGCCAAAGTCGCGTGCGAGACTTTCTGCACCGCAGGCCTCGTGGTCGTGGGCGGTGAAGTGCGCAGCGACGACGCCTATGTGGACATCCCGTCAGTGGCGCGCCGCATCATCAGGAAAATCGGCTACACCAAGGCCGAATACGGTTTCGACGCTTCCTCCTGCGGCATAATCTCCACAATCCACGAGCAAAGCGCGGACATCAACCGGGGAGTGGTACGCTCGGAGCCGCTCGACCAGGGCGCCGGAGACCAGGGGATGATGTTCGGCTACGCCAGCATCGACACAGAGGAGCTCATGCCTCTCGCCCTGTCGCTCGCGCACAAGATGCTCATCGTCCTCTCCGACATACGGCACAACGAGCCGGAGCTTATGCCATACCTGCGGCCTGACGCCAAGTCACAGTTCACGGTCGAGTTCTCGGAGAAGCACAAGCCGATACGCGTGCACACCATTGTGCTCAGCACCCAGCACGACGACTTCGGCACCGACGCCCAGATGCACGACCGCATAGAGAAGGACGTGCGCGACATCGTGATACCGAGACTCATAGCCTCCCTCCCCGAGAAGACGGCGAGGCTGTTTGACGACAAGTTCATACTTCACGTGAACCCTACCGGCAAGTTCGTCATCGGCGGCCCTGCCGGGGACACGGGCCTCACGGGGCGCAAAATCATCGTCGACACCTACGGCGGACGCGGAGCCCACGGCGGCGGGGCGTTCTCCGGCAAGGATCCTTCCAAGGTGGACAGGTCCGCCGCCTATGCGGCAAGGTACATCGCCAAGAACCTCGTGGCGGCCGGAGTGGCGAAAGAATGTCTCGTACAGGTATCGTACGCGATCGGCGTGGCGGAGCCTGTGAGCATCTTCGTGGACACCTACGGCACAGCCTCCATCCCGGGACACAGCGGAGAAGCGGCCGACGCCTTCATCGCCAGCAGGATCAGGGATCTCTTCGACCTGCGCCCGGCGGCCATCATAGAGCGTTTCCAGCTCAAGAACCCTATCTACGAGCCTTGTGCCGCCTACGGCCACTTCGGCCGCGAGCCTTATGTCAAGGACGGGATGCAGTTCTTCGGCTGGGAGAAGCTTGACAGCGTGGAACGCATCAAGGAAGAATTCGGGCTATGAAAAGAGACAAGGCTCCCAAGGTCAACATAAACAACAAGAAAGCCTCGTTCGAGTACGAGTTCCTGGAGCATTACGATGCCGGGATCGTGCTGGTGGGCACGGAGATCAAGTCCATCAGGGCCGGCAAGGCGTCGCTTCAGGACGCCTACTGCTACTTCTCCGGAGGGGAGCTGTATCTGCGCGGGATGAACATCGCCACCTACTTCTGGGCCTCGGCCTGGAGCAGCCACGAGCCGATGCGCGACCGCAAACTTCTGCTGACGGGACGCGAACTGCGCCACCTCGCGCAGGCCGTCAAGACCAAGGGACTCACCATTGTCGCCACGAAGGTCTACATCTCCGACAACGGCTACGCCAAGGTACACATCGCCCTCGCCAAGGGAAAGAAGGAGTATGACAAGCGCGCCAGCATCAAGGAGAAGGACATAAGGCGCGAACTCGAACGGGAATAGCCGCCATGCCAAAGCGAAAGCCGGTCATAGCGGAACTCCCGGCGCCGGAAGAGATCGACTTCGGCGCACTCGCGCGCGAGTACATCGACTCCATGGTGGATCTCATAGTCGTGCTCGGCCCCACGGCGTCCGGCAAGACCCGCTACGCCGTGCAGCTGGCTGGCGAAATCAACGCCTGCGCCGCGCTGGGGCTCTTCGAGGGATGCCCTGGACGCATGACAGACCCAGCGACAATCAACGGGGCGGAAATCATCTCGGCCGATTCCAGACAAGTATATAAAGGTATGGACATCGGCACGGGCAAGGACCTTTCCGAGTACGGAGACATCCCTTACCACCTCATAGACATCCTCCCCGCCGGGGCTCAGTACAATGTATTCCGATTCCAGCAGGATTTCCGCCGCGTCTGGGCTGACATCCGCTCCAGAGGGATGGTGCCGATACTCTGCGGGGGTACGGGAATGTACATCAACGCCGTCACGGCCGGATACGACTTCACGAGCAAGGTCTCGCTCAGCGCCGGGCGCGGGCCGTCCGAGGCGGAAGGCCTGCCGCGGCATCCTTACTTCATCGGGACCCTCGTCTCACGGGAAGTGCGCAACGAGAGGATTGACCGCAGGCTGGATGCCCGTCTCAAGGAAGGGATGGTGGAGGAGATCCGGGGCCTGCTGGACAGCGGCGTCCCCGCCGAGACGCTCATCTCCTACGGGCTTGAGTACAAATATGTGACGCTGTACCTCCAGGGTCAGCTCAGCTACGAAGACGTGCGGGAGAAGCTCGCCACAGCCATCCACCAGTTCGCCAAGCGCCAGATGACCTGGTTCCGCGGGATGGAGCGCAGCGGGGTGCACATCCACTGGGTGGAGGTGTAGGCTGCGTCAAGTGCCGTGGCACTTTGTTGCAAAGCATAGCAAAAAAGTCCCCCGAAAGGGTTGGTGTTATCAGATTTAAGTTGTATCTTCGCTATGTAGTGCTCGCTTATTAGTTTTTGCAAGTATTGATTCAGGTGAATCTCTGACATTACAAGCTTTGGTAAGGGTTTCTTTATCAGGGCTTTTTATTTTTTAAATTATTTTAACATGTTTAAATTCAAATCACTTGCAGTCATTGCCGCATGTGCGGCAGCGATGGTGCTCGCGTCATGCGAGAAAAAGGAAGATTTCCCCATAACACCCGGGGAAACACTGTTGACAACGACAGCCGAAGGAGGAGAGGTCTCTCTCTCCGTCATTTGTGAGCAGAGCGACTGGCAGTGGTCATTCGTAGAAGAGGACGCATCACAATGGTGCGAAGGCAAGAAAGATAAGGACAAGTTGGTTTTGACGGTAGCGCCGAACTATACAGGCAAAGACAGAAGCCTCACCATAATACTTTCATCATCAACTTCTTCAGCAGAAGTAGTTCTCACCCAAGGAAGCTCTATCACCTTCTACAAGGTGGCCATTCCTGACTTCAGCAATATGGATGCCGCGGACAATGTCGGCAAAAGCCTTGTATATGAAGTTTCAGACAAGGAGGGAAAGCTGATAGGAGTGCTGTGCAACGAGTATATTCCAGAATTCTCCAAGAGCAACAGAGCGACCGTATTCTATCCAGCCGTAGCCTCTACGGACGGACAGAGCTGCATACAGGCAGAGGGCAAGGTTCTTGACAACTGGGGTTCAGTTACATGGGATGCAGCCAAAGGAAGCTGCACTTATAGTGCCGGCAGCGCATCAAAACCGGCATCGGAGCTTTACCTGATGAACGGTAAAGAACCAAAAGAAGAGCCATTCCAGAATGCTTCAATACAAGACGCCTCCCTCAAAGAAGTGACCATCACCGACAAGGCAGGCAAGGTTTATCCTGTCACGAAAGTCGGAACACAATATTGGATGCGGGGCAACCTGGCCTCCACCACATACTCGGACGGAAGTGCCATAGCCACCGGTCTCACCAAAGATGACTGGAAGGCTGTCACCACTGGAGCATGCTGCGTCACAGGATACGAAAACGCCGCAGATGCTTCAGACAAAGCCAAAGAATATCTTGCCAAATATGGAGTTCTCTACAACTGGTACGCCGTCACTGACGCCAAAGGGATAGCCCCGGAAGGCTCACATGTGCCGTCATACGATGAATGGAATCAGTACTATCAGTTCGTCGGAGGATCCAAGGCGCTTGGGAACAACGGTCCGAAATACCTCAAGCTTTCCGGAATGCAGGCTCTGTTCGCAGGAGCACGCGACCTGAACGGAAAATTTGTAGACAGAGGAGATTATGGTTATTGGTGGAGCAGCAGCAAATATACTGGCGAAGACGCGGCCGCCAATCCGAATCACGCAAGTCACGCAATGCTCGGATACTCTTTCGACGAAGAGACTTACGACGAGTATTATTTCTTTACTCCTAATGGATATGCCCCATACCGTGAGGCCTACTCATTAAGACTTGTTGTGGATTATATCTCCTTCAGCAAATAAGCTCTGCACCACGAAGCGAAAGGGCTGGCCGGTAATAATAAACGGTCAGCCCTTTCAGTATCACATCCCAGGGAGTTTTCAATTCATCATCATGCCACTTGCTGCCGAGTTGGCCTTGGCGGCTTTGATTGCAGAGAACTTGCCGAAATCAAGAGAGATACCGAACATGATGGTGCGGCCGAAGTGGGTAGAATGCGTGTATTCTGTCATAGTCGGACCCGGACGATATGTGAATGCCCCGCGCGAATCAAGCAGATCCGCTCCGCTCAGGCTTACATTGACCGGTCCGATTTTCTTGGCGATACGCAGGCTGAGGATTGTCTCCGGGCGAGTCAGTCCATCCGGGTAGCCCAGATATACAAGTTGTTCTACTTTACCCTGCACCTCCCATCCTGCTCCAGGACGGCAGCCTGTCTCAAAGATGAACGAACCATCGTGCACCTGCCTGTTGAGCAGGGATTCAGCAGCCCAGCGGTAGTCCCGATAATTCCAGTCCGCCTTAGCTTGCAGACTGAAGATTGAGACCTTGCCTTGCAGGCCGAGACTGACCCCGTAGTTGCAATTGACGAGGTCGGATTTTTCAATGGCGGCACTGCTCTCAAGCCATTTGGACAGGGCCCTGTATGAGAATTCCCCAGAATATACGGAGTTGACTGCCAAGCTCTGCGCGAACTGCCCGGAGAAACTCGGGCTGATGTCAAGCATCCAATTCGCCCTTTCATCCAGCGGTGTCGTCGCAGTTATACCGCTCGAGACTGACATTTGAGGGGTGCTCAGGCTGACCGGACGGCTAAACCTTTGGCCCGCCGCATCATACCAGATAAGACTTGTCATCGGGTTTTGCTTCATGGCGCCGCCGGCCATGACCGTAAGTGTCCTCTTTTTCTTGCGGTTGTTGTATCGGCTCCGGATGTCGGCGGACCAGATGTAACTTGATTTCAGAGACGGATTGCCGACGAATGTGCACGACGGATCGGAGAGATCGAGCGCGGACACAAGGTAGTCCGAATAAGGAGAGGACATGTGGCTTTCGGTCCGTAACGTCAGCGTCCAGTTCGACTTTTTGTAATTGTATTCGATGTTCGGACTGATGCGGTTTTCCCAATCCTCCCTGAGTCTTGACTGGCTCAGATCCGCCCCGGCATACAACTCTCCTCCGGCGATGCTCAGCTTCATCCTCAACGATTGCGACAGGGAGACGGAAGAGTAACTGTCCGTGTAGCTGTAAAATCCCTGGTCGGCCGTCCTGCTGAACTCTGACGAATTGATGCTCGCATCGGCCTTTGCCTGCAGAGAAAGCTTTGCCGAGAGAGGCTCGACATAGTTGACGAACAGACGCCCGCCGGCATTGTCTCTGAAACTTTCGTAGGAGATACTCCCGTCTGCGCCCTGGCCTTCGAACATTCCCCCCGAGAGGTTGAGGTTCATCATGGCGAAGCGTCCCGGTTTTCCGAGCCTTGGCAGAGTAAGAACTGTCGACATGTTACCGTACAGCTGGTTCCCTCTGAACGAACTTCCATAAGTCGCGGAGTTACCAGTCTGAGACATGGAGGATTCGTCGGACCTGCTATATGAGCCGGAAATGTTGACGGAGAGATTGTAGGAAGATTTGTTCTTGTTGCCTATCCGGACATTTCCGCTCACGGCATGGCTGCCGCTGCTCCCGGAGAGCAGCTCTTCCTCTCCTGCAAGCTTCCCTCCCGAGATGAAACTGCGGCTGACGGTATCCGCCACCGTCTTGCTGCTGTAGCCGTATTGTACGGAACCGTCAAGTTTGACTCTCCTGAATCTGTCGGTATCGAGGTTGACGCCGGCCATGGCACCGCGCTCCAGGCCACTGCTTGTCGCAAGCCTGCCCGGCGAGAGAGTCTGGCCTCCCCTTATGATCTGACTATTGCCGGAGAAAGGGTCTGTGACAGACATGTAATTGGCAAGTGCCGTGATCTGCTCTTTCGGGGAGAAGCGTGACAGCATCAGCTCTCCGTTGCCGAGAAACTCTTTTTCATAAGCCGCAGAAGCGCTGGCGTTACCGAAAAAGCCGTCTTCGTACTCGGGTTTCAGGGCCACGTCCATCACCGTCTCCTTCTGCTTGGCAGAAACCATTCCACCTTCTGTCTCGGGGGCCTTGTCGTATACTTTGACATTGCGGACGATTCTGGCTGGTATATTGTTGACGGCGACCATAGGGTCATTGAGGAAGAAAGTCCGCCCGCCTATCGTGATGTTGCGTACAGGCGAGCCTCCTACTGTCACGCTGGCGCCGTCCACCTTGATGCCCGGCATCTTGGAGAGGAGTTCGCCGAGCTTGGCGTCTTCACCTACCTTGTATGAGCCGGCATTGTAGACTACGGTGTCTTTGATGATGGTTATCGGGGAAGCATCCCCCGTCACCATCGCCGCTTCCAATGTCTCCGGAGCGGGGCTGATCAACAGCTGTCCGAGGTCATTGCTCCCGAAAGCATTGTCCGGTGTGGAAAACGACAGGGCGAACGGCTTGTAGCCAAGCTGCTCCACATATAGCACATACTTCCCTTTCACCACATTATCAAAACTGACTTTACCGTCCTTGGACGACATGGTGAAGTCGAGTATGGTGCTGTCTCCCTGCTTTGTGATATAGGATGAGGCGAACTCAAGCGGCTCCCGGCTCAAAGAGTCGAGCACCATAGCCTCAAGTTTGATATTGAGGTATTTATTGATGCCCGGACCTTGCTGGGCGAAACCGCTGAACGCAAGCAGAAGAAGCGCAGAAAAAGACAGGATTTTATTTAGTAGATTTGCCATACCATTCATGCTTGCACCTTCTGCACTTGGCGTAGTACGTAGATGAACCATTCAGATGAACATGATTGATATCTTTGGATCCGCATACTGGGCAAACAATATCGCAATCTACAGACAGAGAGGCAGTTGAATTCTTAGTTGCTTCCGAAGTGTTCGAGAACAATGGAGACATGAGAAGAACGAGAGCAATGAGTACTTTTTTCATTTTAAAATAATTTAGTTTTCGCAAGATAGGAAAAGGACACGAATTTCGCAATAGCACCACGATCTTTTCTCATTTTTTTTTAAAAACTCTCTCTCCGTTTGTCCGGGGGAGCGGCTTTCAGCTTCTGCCGGCGGGTCTCGGCGGAGTCGTGGCCGAAGAGCAGGCGCGGACCCTCGACGGAGCGCCAATACTGAGTGTCGAACTCTTCCGGGTCGCGCGGGGAGACGAACGGCCCGTCGTGATCTATCACGAACGAGAGGTATGTGATGTCGTAACCCTGCTCACGGAACATCTTCTCATAGAATGTCTGGACCTCGCGCACTTCCGGCTCTATCGAGGGGCTTTCCGAGCCGTAGAGGTCTTCCGTGCAGGAGAGAATCCTGAGCGAGTTGACTTCGCAGACGGCGCGGGTGTAACGGTGCAGGAACATCGAATCCGTCTTGAGGCGGACAACGCCCCCGGGCTTGAGCATGGAGCGGTAGCGCTCAAGGAAGAGCGGAGAAGTCAGGCGGGAGTTTTCG
Organism: uncultured Bacteroidales bacterium; assembly: GCA_900541925.1. Lineage (GTDB taxonomy): Bacteria > Bacteroidota > Bacteroidia > Bacteroidales > UBA932 > Cryptobacteroides. The sequence continues at coordinate 36,262 of UQMB01000012.1, forward strand.
CTGCGGAACTGCGGGTCAGAGAAAGTGAGCCATATCTCGGACACCTCTCCCGGAGCGAAAAAGGCCGTGATGAATTCGACCCGCGTGCGAAGAAAAGCCGCATTGGTGATGTGCTCGCGCGTGACGCGTCCCGCACCCTTCCACAGCCGCGCCCCCTTGATGTCCACTCCGACATAGTCGGAAGACGGGTCACGCAGCGCAAGGTCCACGGTATACTCTCCCTTGCCGCAACCGAGCTCCAGCACGAGCGGGGCGTGAGGAGAGCCTCCCGGAAACATCTCCTCCCGCCAATGCCCCTTGACCGGGTGATCCTTGAGATTGAAAAAGCCGTCAGAGAGCAGCTCCCGCGATGAAGGCTGGAGCAGGCAGGAGAATGTCTCGTTCTCCGCGAATTTCCTGAGTTTATCGTGTCCCATCGTTTCTTATGGCTATCAGGCCGAGCCCGAGGAAATCCTTGACCGGATCCACCGGGCGCACATTAAGTTTCCATTCCCCATACTCAGCCGGCACCACGCCGCTTCGGTAGAGCTCGCGCACCCCGTGGCTGTCTACCTTCTCCATATAGACGGTCTCATAGAAAGACTCTCCAGAAGGGGCCGTCCAGCTCACACGAAGTTCCAGATTGCCTATGCTGCCAGAGAAGAGGCGGCTGTAGAACCAGAAATCATAACTGGCCAGGGAATCCGTCATCTCCACAGGGAAAGAGTACACGCCGCCGTCAGCCTTGTCGGCACGGATGAACATCTCGGTCTGGGAAGGACGAGAACAAGCGGCGAGAGACAGGCAGGACAGGAGCAACAGGAGTCTGTGCCGCATCACTGCCCGGCTTTATCGGAGTTCTGGCGCGGCCGTCCGCCGGAAGGTCTCTGTCTGCCGTTCTGGCGCGGGCGTTCACCTGCGTCCTGACGTGGTTTGCCCCCATCCTGACGCGGCTTCCCCTCCTGACGGGGAGGCGCTGCCGACGCATTCTGTTTGCCGCCACGGTTGTTGCCACCGCGCCCCTTGCCTCCCTTGCGGCGACGCGGAGAGTCGAAACGGCTGATGCTGTCGTCTCCGACAGCCGTCACGAACTCAGGAGACACCGGCTCCGGCTCGATCCTGAGGGATTCCGGCTTGACGCCGTTACGGTTCATCTTTATGATCTCGCGCACCTCTGACGCCGCCAGCGGATAGAGCTGGGCGTCGGAAGTCCTGTCATACGAGAAATACATCACCTCCTTGAGGATGTCCGTCTTGCGGAGATAGGCCGGTCCATCCTGAAAATCAAGCGGTTCGCTCACCTTAGGGATGCGTGACTGCGCGTCGAGATATGTAGCCACCTCGTAGTTGAGGCAGCACTTGAGCTTGCCGCACTGCCCGGCAAGTTTCTGCGGGTTGAGCGAAAGGTCCTGGCAGCGGGCCGCCGCCGTGGAGATGCTCTGGAAGGAAGAGATGTAGTTGGCACAGCAAAGTTCGCGTCCGCAGACGCCCAGCCCGCCTATGAGCCCGGCTTCCTGACGCGCGCCGATCTGCTTCATCTCTATCCTGATATGGAACTCCTCCGCGAACGCCTTGATGAGCTGGCGGAAGTCCACACGCCCGTCGGCGATGTAGTAGAAGATGGCTTTGGTGCCGTCCCCCTGGAACTCCACGTCACCGATTTTCATCTCGAGTCCCATCTCGGCGGCGATGCTGCGGGCCTTGATCATCGTCTCCTGCTCGCGCGCTATCGCCTCCTGCCAGCGCTCGATGTCGGTCTGACGCGCCTTGCGGTAGATTTTCTTGAACACGGCGGTTTTCGGATCTATCCCCTTGCACTTCATCTGCCGCCCGACAATCGGGCCCTCAAGCGTCACGATGCCGAGGTCAAGCCCGGTCGTAGCCTCGACCATCACAAGATCCCCAAGCCTGATGTTCTGAGGAGAGTCGTTGATATATATGCCTTTGCGCGTGTTCTTGAAGCGCACCTCGAAAAGCCCGTCGCAAGAGCCGTCCTGCGCGTCTTTGAGCCAGTTGTAGTCGCCTAGTTTGCAGCAGCCGGCACGGTAGGTGCAGGAAGTCTCGCCGGACTCGGCGTCGTGGCTCACGATGCAGCCACGGGAGCAGTCAAACTGTATGGATTCTCTGATATCGTTCATATAAGCATAAAAAGTCTGTCCACCATATCCGTAAACAGCAGGCGCGCATTGACATTGCGGTCTATCAGGGAACTCGTCCTGTCGAAGACTGCAAGCGCCGTCCTTGGGAATGTCTTCGGACATGCGGAAGCCCACCTGGAGGCGTCTCCGCTGCCCGCCCCCAACGAATCCAGTCCCTGCTGGACAAGGAAAATGAGGCGGAGTTGATATGATGCAAATTTACAAAAAGCCTTGGCGGTCTCGCGCGAAGGCAGTGCGGCGACCCTCTCCCCCACATCGAGGGCGGAGAGAAGATCCTTGCGCAGAAGCGCCTCCATCAAGTCGGAGAACAGCTCCGGAGAGGCGAAAGAAGCCGTGCTGTCAACGGCGCCGGCCGGCCTCACCCTGATCTGCTGACACCGTGACGAGATAGTCTGCAGGACGCGCTCGGAGTGGTGCGTGATGAGCAGGAACTGGGTCTGGAGAGGCGGCTCCTCAATGATCTTGAGCAGACGGTTGGCGGCGTCAGGATTCATCTTCTCCGGAAGATAGATGACCACCGAGCGATAGCCGCTTTCGAGGGCGCTGAGGGACAGGGTCTCAAGCAGGTGCTTGGCCTCGCTGACGGCTATGAGGGAATTCTTGCCCTCAATGCCGAGGGCCGAGGAAAGCTGGGTCTCCGAGAAATACGGATTGGAGGAGGCGAGCTGACGGAACTGCGCGATATACTGCAGGGAGACGGTCGATGCGGCCGTAGGGTACACGAAGTGCACATCCGGGTGGATGAACTTGGATATCTTGTTGCAGGAGGGGCAAGTCCCGCATGAATCCCCGCCGCTGCGATGCCGGCAGTACAGGTACTGCAAAAAAGCCATGCACAGCGGGAACGCCCCTCCCCCGTCATCTTCCTGGAACATTATCGCGTGCGGCACCTTGCCGGCATCGACCATCCCGACAAGCGCCTTCAAGACGTCCCCGTTACCCTGCAGCTGCGCGAACCTCATACCTGCCGGAAAGCGTTGAAACGTGCTATCTCCACCAGCGCGTCCCGGGCAGGAGAATCAGGCACGGGACGCAGGGCGTCCACAGCCTTGTCTATATACTCCTGAAGCCTGGCCGCGGCATATTCGATCCCGCCCCTCTCGATGACGAAAGAATGCAGCTGGCCGCAGTATTCCGGATGCTCATGGATATGGAGTATCTTGTCCCGCACAGGGGATTCATCTTCAAGGGTGGAAAGGGCCCCGATGAGGGGAAGAGTGATCTTCTGCTCCTTGAGGTCCATGCCGACCGGTTTGCCGAGCTCGCCCGAGCCGGCGTAGTCAAGGATGTCATCCTTGATCTGGAAAGCGGTGCCGAGGGCCGTCGCATACGCCCTGGCGGCTTCCTGCAGCTCCTCGGGCGCGTCCACGGAACATGCGCCGGACACGGCGGCGGCCACAAAGAGAGAAGCCGTCTTGCACTGTATGATTCTGAAATAATCCTCTTCCGTCGTGTCGGCGGAGGAGGCCTTCTCAAGCTGATACATCTCCCCTTCCGCAAGGTCGGAGAGCGTGTCGGAGAAGAATTTGACAACCCGCGAGAAGCGCTCCGTGACAAACACGGTCTCGACAGCCTTGGCGAGCCAGAAATCCCCGACAAGCACCGCCGCGGACGGGCCGAGCATGGCGGATACGGTCGGCGCGCCGCGTCTCTCGGAACTCTCGTCGGCCACATCATCGTGCATCAGGGTAGCATTGTGAAGCAGCTCGGACGCGGCCGCATAGTGCAGGCTGTCATCATTCGGCTCGCCGAGAGCCTTGGCCACCAGCAGCGAGATGAGCGGACGGAGCATCTTGCCGGAATGGGCGAAAACCTGCCCGTTGACGTCTTCGAGCAGGGCCACATCCGTATGCAGGCCGGCACGGATCAGTTCGCGCATCCGCGTCCAATCCTCACCGAGCAACGATATGATTCCGCCTATGTTCACAGCAGCGCCTTGACTTCTTCGACCGTTTCCGGGAAACTGATAAGCGACATCGCCTCAGCATCCATGAAGCCTCCCCTGACATACTGCTCAAGCTGCTCCTTGAAAGGCTGATAGAAGCCGTCCACATTGAAGACGACAACCCTTCCCTTGTAGAGGCCCATCTTGGCGAGGCAGAATGTCTCGGACAGTTCATCAAGAGTGCCGATGCCGCCGGGAAGCGCCACCGCGAGGCACGTACCCTCCCTCATGGCGTCCTTGCGGCTGGACATCTTGTCTGTCCAGATGCAGCTGGTGAGAGCCGGATGTTCAAGTCCTTTCATGAAACGAGGGATGGCGCCGATGACCTCCACTCCGTAGTGCGATGCCTCATCGCATATGACGCCCATAGTCCCCTTGACGGTGCCGCCGGAGACGATGTCATATCCAGACAAACAAGCCGCACGGACAATTTCCCGTGCAGCTTGATTATATTCGGCCTTTATGTCGTGACTGGCGGAACAGAAGAAGACCGCCTTTTTATCTGACATATATCCTGTCTTAGAAGAGGAACGCCACCGAGGCGGCTATACCGTTGCATTTGCTGGAAGAAACTTCCTTGGAAATGCTGCCAATATTGATGCTCTGTCCATAGACATCACCGAGGTTCCAGAAATACTTCACGGACACCTGTATGTGGCGGAGAACCTCAACTCCGGCTCCGAGGCCCACGCCGTACTCAAGCTTGTTCTTGACATTGTCCCAAGTCTTGTTGACGTCGTTGACGTTCTCGACTTTGACCTCATTGGAGACGGCGTATCCGATGAACGGCTCAGCGAAACCGTATACACGGGCGAGAGAGCCGATGCCGAAACCCACCTGAACCTGAACCGGAAGCTCGATGTAGCCGGTCTTGTAGTCTACAGACGCGTCCTTGACACCGGCGATATCTCCGATCTTGGTACCCTTCATGTTGTAGATGAGGGACGGCTGGATGGCGAGAAGATTCCCGATTCCGAGCTTATAGGTGAGGCCCACATGGTACTGGTTGATATTCTTGACGTCGGCAGCGGCTGACTCGATATCAGATGCCGAAGAGGTGAGACCGGCGATGATGCCGACCTGTGCGTTGGCGGACCAGGCTGCAAGCAGGGTCGCCGCGATGATGATGATCTTTTTCATTTTGTTAAATCAGTTTTTCGATTCTTGCTGTTATCTCCTGTTTTGACACGACACCGACTGTCCTGTCCACAAGCTCTCCGTTCTTGAAGAAGAGCAGCGTAGGGATGTTGCGGATACCGTACTTCATAGAGATGTCTTCGCAGTCGTCAACGTTGCATTTGGCCACGATCGCGCGGCCTTCATATTCAGCCGCGACCTCGTCCACCGTCGGGGAGAGGACACGGCAAGGGCCGCACCAGGTGGCCCAGAAATCTATCAGGACAGGCATCGGAGAAGAAAGAATCTCCGCGATGTTTGCGTCATTTATTACAGTTGCCATAGCGTGTAGTTTTAAAAAATATCCGCCGTTCTCCTATGAGCGGCGGATACAAAGTTAATAATTTAATAGAAAGTTTCAATACCCCAGACGAAAGCCCTGAGTCCCAGGTCAGGCGATGCCTCGTCCTTTTCCTTGAGGACCGAGAGTATCGGCTCCACTTTCTCGTCCGGCACCATAGTGAGGACGGCGTGGTTCATCTCCGGCCAGGCGTGACTGCCCAGACGCGGGAAGCCGTTGAATCCGCCCTTGCCCTGAATGTCCTGCCAGCGGGTGAACCCGCGCTGCCCCAGGGCCGCCAGCGCCTCGACGATCTCCTCGTTGTAGGCCTGGTTGTAGACTATGAACACTGCTTTCATTTGTTTTTCCTCCTTTCTTGTCTGTTAGCGAATGCACAATACACTGTAGGGATGAGCACGAGGGTCACGAGGGTCGATATGGAAAGACCCCAGCACACCGTCACACCGAGAGAACGCCACATCTCCGAACCTTCACCCGTCCCGACAGCCATAGGGAGCATACCGAGCACGGTGGTGAGCGTGGTCATGAGGATAGGCCTGAGTCGGCTCTTGGCCGCGGTGGTTGATGCGTCACGGATATTCATGCCCCTCTCGCGGCAGAGTATGGTATAGTCAATCAAGACGATACCGTTCTTCACGACGACACCGATCAGGATGATGATACCGATCATCGCCATCACGCCGAGGGCCGTGCCGGTGATACGCAGGCCGAGCAGCACGCCCACAAGGGCGAACGGCACGGAGAACATGATCACGAACGGAGCCATGAAGGACTCGAACTGGGAAGCCATCACCATGTAGACAAGGATGATCATCAGGGCCATCAGCACGATCAGGTCGGAGAACATGTCCTGCTGGTCCTCATAGTCACCGGCGATGACCGTAGAGATTCCGGTAGGCATCTGAGTCTCCGAAATCACCTTGCCGGCCGCCTGCACGGCGTCGCTGAGAGCCGCGCCCTGGGCCACGATGCCGGTGATTGTGATAAGCCTCTCACGGTCTTTGCGCTCGATGGTCGGAGGCACGAGGGTCTCCACGACCTCTCCGAGGTCTTTCATCCGGATCTGCTGCCCGGCGGCGTTGGTGACCAGGATATTGCCCAGATCCTCTACGCTTGTGCGGAACTCCGGTGCGTAGCGGACACGGATCTTGTATTCGTCTCCGTCCTCACGGTAATATGAGGCTACGGACCCGCTCATCGCGGCGCTGAACGCGGTGGCCGCGGCGGTAGAGGTGAGACCGTTGAGCGCCAGCTTGGTACGGTCGAAGTTCATCTGGAACTCAGGCGTGTACTCGTCACGGCTCAGGGTCACCTGGGTGAATGACGGATCCTGGAGCATGCCGGACTGGACCTGACGGGCTACGCGGTCCGTGTTGTCGAAACTGTAGCCGTAGACCTCAACCTTGATGGAGGAGGCTCCGCCCATGCCGCCCATGCCCTCGGTCACAAGGGCCCTGCGGACTTCCGGATGCTTGCCGATGATACCCCTGACGATATCGGCGATCTCGGCGGACGTACGCTCACGTGTGCTGCTTGTGCCGATGTTGAGGTTCATCGAGATCAGGTGGGTACCGTTGCTCTGCATGGAGGCGAATGTGTTGTCGGAATCGGCCTGCCCGAAGGTTCCGTTGATGATCTGCGCCTCAGGCACGGCAGCCTCTATCTCGTCATAGACCGTGTTGTAGAACCCGCGCGTCACCCCCTGGGCCGTACCCATAGGGAGTTCGATGGTCACGGAAAGACGGTCGGAGTCTCCACGCGGGAAGTACTCGGTCTTGAGCCCCGGAGCAAGCAGCACAATGGCCAGCACAAACGCGGCTGCGAAGCTGAAAATCACGGTCTTGCGGCGCTTGGTGGCCCAGTGGATCACATGCGCGTAGCCTCGGGATATCTTGTCCAGGAAGCGGTTGATCGGGATGAATATGGCATTGTAGGCCTTGCCGTGCTTCACGTTCGGCTTAAGCCAGCGAGAGCAGAGCATAGGCACGAAGGTCAGGGCGGCCGTCGTGGAGACGATCATGATGATGCTGACTATCCAGCCGAGCTGGCGGAACATTATGCCGGCCATGCCGTTGATCATGGTAAGAGGCAGGAAGACGCAGAGCATGGTCAGCGTGGAAGCGACCACGGAAATGCCCACTTCGGAAGTGCCGTGTACGGCCGCCTCCTTAGGCTTCTCGCCACGGGCGATATGCGTCGAGACATTCTCAAGCACCACTATGGCATCGTCCACGACCATTCCTATCGCTATCGCGAGCGCGGACATGGAGATGATGTTGAGCGTGTTGCCGGTGGCATAGAGATAGATCAACGACGCCAGGAGGGCTATAGGGATGGACAGCACGATGATTACCGTGGACTTCCAGTTGCCCAGGAATATGAACACCACGAACGCCACCACGAGGAAGGTGATGATGATGGTCTCGAAGAGGGTGTTGATGGTGTTGATAATCTCGGTGGAACCGTCCACGAAGGTCACGATCTTGATATCGGACGGAAGGGTCTGCTCAATCTTGGAGAGCTGCTTCTTGATGTTGCGGATCACATTGACCGTGTTGGCACCGGACTGCTTCTGGATCACGATACGGGCGGCGCGCTGTCCGTTGGTGTAGGACTCCTGCTCGCGCTCCTCGCCCCCGTCATGCACGGTTGCCACGTCACGCAGGTACACCGCATTGCCGTTGCTGGACCCGACCACGATGTCCAGGAGTTCCGACGGGTCGGAGAATTCCTTCTGTACACGCAGGGTGTAGGTTTCGGAGCCGATGTCGATGTTGCCTGAGGGCACATTGCGGTTCTCGGCTGCGATTATGGACGATATGGTACTGATGCTCAAGCCATAGGCCTGAAGCTTGACCGGGTCGCAATAGACCTGGATCTCCCTGGTCGGCGCACCGCTGATGGACACCGTGCCCACGCCCTTCACACGGGCGAGAGGCGTCGCGAGCTTGTCGTCCAGAATCTTGTCCAGACCTTCGAGGCTCTCGTCGGCCGTGGCGGAGAGCATCATGATAGGCATGTCGTCCGCGCTGAACTTGAAGATCACCGGAGTGCTGGCCCCGTCCGGAAGGACGGAGTTGACCATGTCCAGCTTGTCCCGGACATTGTTGGTCGCAGACTCGATGTCCGTGCCGTACTCGAAGGTGAGAGTCAGCAGGGAGATGTTCTCCTTGGACTGGGAGTTGAGTTCCTTGAGGTCCTCCACGCCGTTGAGGGCGTTCTCCAGGACCTTGGTGAGGTTGGTCTCGATATCCTGGGCGTTGGCGCCCTGATATGAGGACATCACCATGATGGTGTTTGCGTCGAATTCCGGGAACTGCGCGATGGAAGTCCTGCTCAGGGAGAAGAACCCGAGCACCACAAAAGCGATGAATACCAGGGCGGTCGTTACCGGTTTGCTGACGGCTGAACGATAGATGCTCATTGTGCAACCTCCACTTTAACTCCGGACTTGAGCCCGGCCTGCCCGCCGGTGACGACCCTGTCGCCGTCTTCCAGACCGGAAATTATCTCATAGTTCATCCCGAAATGACGGCCGAGGGTCACAAGCTTCAGGGATACTGTGTTGTCGTCGCCCAGGACATATACCTGCCTCTGACCGGAACCCTGCTGCTTGATGACAGCCGCGTCCGGCACGACTATGCTGTCACGGTCACCCATGTTGATGGTAGCGCGGACATACATCCCCGGACGGACGAGCCTGTCGGCATTGGGGATGAGGATTTCGACCTTGACCGTATGGGAAGCCGGATCTATCACCGGATACACGCGTGACACGCTGCCGGTGAATGTCTTGCCAGGAAGGGCGTCGGTGGTTATGCTGACCTTGTCGCCTTTCTTGACCCGGCTGTAGTCCGCTTCGGAGACGCCCACGAGCACCTTGACAGGAGTGATCTGCTGCACGACATAAAGAGGAGAGGACATTGTGTACATGTCCCCGCGGTCATAGTTGCGGGCAGATACCACCCCGCTCACCGGAGCGCGGAGAATCGTGTTGTCCAGCAGGTTCTGGTAGCTGGACTTGGAGACGTTGAACGCGAGCTCAAGCGCATCATAGTCAGACTGGGATATGCCTCCCTCACCGAGAAGGGCCTTGACGCGCGCAAGTTCTACCTCGTCATTCTTGAGTTTGAGAGCGGCCTGGTCGAGCTGGACCCTGTCCATCTCGGCGAGCACCTGCCCGGCGGAGACGAAATCACCGACTTCGACGTTGAGCTTGACTATACGGTTGCCGCTCTGTGGAGCGATATTGTTGACCACATTGGCCTGCACGGTGGAAGAATACACCTCTTCCTGAGGCACCGTCTGCCTTGTGGCTGTCACTACAGATACGACCGGAACCTTCTCGACAACGGTCTGCTGTACGTTTTCGCCACCTTTGCCGGCGCAGCTGCAGACAACTGCCGCAAGCGCCATGCCCATCATCAGTTTGTTATTCATTGTTGTATGTTTTATTCAGTTGAACATTTCCTTCTTCGTCGATGAAATCCGCCCCGAGGGTCCCTTCGAGGCTGGCCTTGGCGGTGACGAAGTTATATACGGCCTGGGAAAGGGTCAGGCTGGCCTGGGTGAGCGCGAGCTGCGCATCGTTGAGGTCGGTCAGGGTGCTGCGGCCCACATTGTAGGAGCGCTGCGCTATGTCGTAGGCCTTGGTCGCGGACTCCAGCGCGCTCTGCGCAGAGCTGTAGCTCTTCATAGCCGTCTCCATCTTGTTGAGATACTGGCGGATGGAAATCCTCAGCTGGCGCTCCGTGTTCTCCCGCTGCACCGTGAGTTCCGCACCCTGCACCTTGGCGGCCCGGACATCGTTATAGCGCTTGCCGCCGGAGAATATCGGGATTTGCAGACTGAGGCCGACATAAGAATACGGCGACCACTTGTACTCGCTGAATCTGAAGTCGTTGGTCATCGCGTTCATGCTGTAGGAGAAAGACAGGGCGAGGCTCGGAAGATATGCGAACTGCTGCATTTTCACGGTCGAAGCCAGCTGCTCGGCCTGGATGGAGAGCTGACGCATGGTGGAGTTGTTGTCCAGGGACAACTCTTCTGACGCCTTGATGTCATAAAGCATGGTGTCGGCGTAGTCGGACAGGGAGCCGGAGACATCGATGTTCTCGTCGAGGTTCACACCCATCACGGCCTTGAGCTGCCACAAAGAGAGCACTACCGAACTCTCCGCGTCATAGACATTGGGAATCGCGTTGGCCAGCGTGGTCTTGGCCCGGGCCAAGTCGAGGTCGGAGGCGCGCTGCGCGTTGTACTTGCGCTGAGTCTGCTCAAGATTCTCCAGAGCGTTCTCATAGACGGACTTGTAGACCTTGAAGGCCTCCTTGGCCAGAAGACATGAGAAATAGGCCTGCTTGACCTGGTTGACAGTCTCCAGACGGGAGCTCCTGGCCTTCTCCACGGCGAGCTCGACACTCTGGGCGCTGACCTTGATGCTCTCCCAAAGCTGGGCGTTCACAAGAGGCATAGATGCGGACACTCCGGCAGACCAGGTGTTCCAACGGCCCACTTCGATGCCGCCGCCGGACGGAAGCCCGCCACCGGAGGCCCCGGACTCACCGGAACCTGACGAGCCTTCAGAACCGGATCCGGCACCTCCCCCCAAGGAAGACATGTCGAAATCCATATACATCACCTGCTTCTTGATGGTCCGCTGATAGTTGGCCGTACCGTTCACCTGAGGTAAAAGAGAAGAGTAGGTGCCATTGCGCTCATATCCGCTGCGCTCCACCTCCATGTCCGCCACTTTGACAGAAGCGTTTTCGCTGACCGCTATCTGGAGCGCCTGTTCCAGGGAAATAAGCTTCGGCGCCGAGAGGGTGTCTGACGGCTGCAAGGGCTCTTGCGCCGATGCGAAGCCGCTGACTGTCAGCGCCACAAAAGAAAACAATACTAACTTATTCATACACTATATTAACGCAGGCACGGGTAACGCAAAATCCGTACCACCTGAGTAATACAGCTATGAAAGTTGAAAGTGGGGGTCTATCTCTTCCTGACAGGGCCGCTCACCGCGGCGGGCATCTTGCGGATGTGTGACCAGACGAGTATGCCGACGCCGGCAAGTATGAACGGAATCGAGAGCAACTGTCCCATGTTGAGGGTCATAGCCTGCTCGAAGCCGACCTGAGGTTCCTTTATGAATTCTATCAGGAAACGCATGCCGAAACAGCCGACAAGGAAGGCCCCGAAGAAGAACCCGCGATGTACTTTGTCGAGCTTGTTCTTGTACACCCACACCAGCAGAAGCCCGAGAATCAGATATGAGAGGGCCTCATAGATCTGGGTCGGGTGCTTGGGCTCCGTCTCGCCGCGAAGGTCGAAGATGACTCCCCACGGCAGGCTGGTCACATTGCCGTAGATTTCGGAATTGAACAGGTTGCCGAGGCGGATCATGCAGCCGGCGAAGGCCACGGTGATGCACAGACGGTCCATTATCCACATGAAGTCAAAGCCGTTCTTCTTGCCATAATGAACTGAATACCACCACATCGCAAGCAGCAGGGCGATGGCCCCTCCGTGACTTGCCAGTCCGCCTTTCCACGGCATGAATATCTCAAGGAAGCCCTTCCAGGAGCCGAGGTAATAGTCTGGCTGATAGAAAAGACAGTGCCCCAGACGGGCGCCGACTATCGTGGCTATGAGCAGGGTATAGAGCAGCGGATCCATAAGTTTCTGGTCCACCCCTTCGCGGCGGAAAAACCAGCGGAACAGATACCAGCCGATCACGAACCCGGACACGAAGAGCAGCGAGTACCATCTTATCTGGAGACCGCCGATATGGAAAAGCACTGGATTGACGTGCCAATGGACAAAAAGCAAATCAAGCATAACAAAGCATTTGGCGCAAATATAGTCATTCGCAAACAAAAATCCGCCCGGTCGCAAGGCCGGACGGACAAAGTTTATTGGTATTTAGCGATTATTCTTCGATTGCGGCGATACCCGGAAGCACCTTGCCTTCAAGGGCCTCAAGCATGGCGCCACCGCCGGTGGACACATAGCTGACCTTGTCGGCATAGCCCATGCGGGTCACGGCGGCCACTGAGTCACCACCACCCACGAGGGTATATGTGCCGTTGGCCGTAGCCTCGGCGAGATCCTCGGCAATCTGGAGGGTTCCGCCTGCGAACTTCTCCATCTCGAACACTCCCACAGGACCGTTCCAGAGGACGGTCTTGGAACCGAGAATGATCTTCTTCCAGTTCTCGAGGGACTCAGGGCCGGCGTCCATGCCTTCCCATCCGTCAGGAATCTGGTGTGACGGCACGAGTTTGGTGTTGGCGTCGTTGCTGAAGTCGTCAGCCACGAGAGTCTGCACAGAGAGGGAGATCTTCACGCCCTTCTCCTTGGCCTTGGCAAGGATCTCAAGAGCCTGCGGGATGAGGTCGTCCTCGTGGAGGGATCTGCCTATCTGTCCGCCTTCTGCCTTGATGAAGGTATATCCCATGCCGCCGCCGATGATGAGGTTGTCCACCTTGTCGAGAAGGTTCTCGAGCACGGCAAGCTTGGATGACACCTTGGAGCCTCCGATGATGGCCGTGAAAGGACGCTTGGCGTTCTTGAGCACGTTGTCGATGGCCTTGATCTCGCCGAGCATCAGATATCCGAACATCTTGTCATTCGGGAAGTACTTGGCGATGAGAGCGGTGGATGCGTGGGCGCGGTGGGCGGTGCCGAACGCGTCGTTGATATAGCAGTCCGCATATGAGGCGAGAGTCTTGACGAACTCCTTCTGACTCTCCTTGACAGCGGCCTTGGCGGCCTTCTTCTCCTCGTCCGTGGCATCCTCGGCGAGTCCGCGAGGCTTGCCCTCCTCCTCAGCATAGAAGCGGAGGTTCTCAAGCAGCAGGGCCTCGCCCGGCTTGAGCGCGGCGACCTCGGCCTGAGCCTTCTGGCAGTCCGGAGCGAACTTCACCGGCACGCCGAGGCACTCGGACACATGGTTCACGATGTGCTTGAGAGAGAACTTCCCGTCAACACCCTTCGGGCGCCCGAGATGAGACATTATGATGAGGGAGCCGCCTCCGGCGAGCACCTTCTTCAGTGTAGGAATGGCAGTGCGGATACGGGTGTCATCAGTGATTTCAAACTTGTCGTCGAGAGGGACGTTGAAGTCTACGCGGACAATGGCTTTCTTGCCGGCGAAATCATAAGAGTCAATGTGCTGTTGCATATAGAAAATGATATTGATTTTCAATTCTGCAAATTTAGCAATTTTCTCCATATCTTTGCATCTGCTATGATAGAATACCCTGGAACATTCTGGAAAGACTACGAGCTTGTCGACTCCGGAGACGGAGAGAAACTCGAGAGATTCGGCACATACCAACTCATACGCCCGGAGCCTAAAGCCCTGTGGGCCAAATCAATGAGCAACAAGGAATGGGAAAGGGCCGCGCACACGCGCTTCCGCCCGGGCGCCGGATTCGGCAAAGCCGGCAAGGAAGACAGCGGCACCTGGGAGAGACTCCGCCGCAGCGAGGACCAGTGGTATATACGATACGCCGGCCCGGCGGAAGGGCCCGCGTTCTCGCTCCGTCTCGGACTGACGTCATTCAAGCATGTCGGCGTGTTCCCGGAGCAGGCTCCGAACTGGGAATACATCTACCGCCAGACCCGCCGCCTCGCGGAAGGGGGCCGCAGGCCAAAGGTCCTCAACCTCTTCGCATACACCGGAGCGGCGTCGCTCGCAGCCAAGGCGGCGGGGGCGGACGTGACCCATCTGGACTCCGTGAGGCAGGTAGTCACATGGGCCCGCGGCAACATGGAGGCCTCGGGACTCGACGGCATACGCTGGGTGGTGGAAGACGCGATGAAGTTCGCCAAGAGGGAGGAACGCAGGGGCAATGTCTATGACGGCATCATAATGGACCCTCCGGCCTACGGACACGGCCCCGACGGGGAGAAATGGAAACTGGACGAATGTCTTTTCGAGATGATGGGCAGCATAAAGTCCATCCTCTCGCCACGGGAGAGTTTCCTTGTCCTCAACCTCTACTCCAACGGGTTCTCCCCTCTTCTCGGGGAAACCGTGGTCAAGCAGGCGTTCGGCCTCGGCAGGGACGCCAAGATAGAATCGGGAGAGCTCGCCCTCGCCGACCGGTTCGGAAAAGCTCTCCCGCTCTCTGTGGTGGTACGCCTGGAGCGCTAACCCCGGACACTGTCCGGAGACACTCCCAGCATAGCCATAAAGTTGTCTTTAAGCTCCTTCGCGAGAGCCTTGTCTCCGCCCTTCTCCATCACTTCCGCGAGGAAGTAGATGTAGTTGCCTATGAGTTCGAAATCCTCCTTGGCATAGGTATAGAACTTGTTGTAGAAATTGGCTGACACCAGCAGCTCCTGCGCCATCGCGGTGCCTATCTCCACGGCCTTGTCGGCCGCGCCGAGCTTGTAGTAGTCCTCAACCATGCTGATGACCATGTAATCGTTGCCGGAGAACCCGAGAGGCACACCTTCCAGCGGGAAATCCCTGGTGATGTCCCGGCACTTGTCAAGCATCTCCATCGCCCTGTCGTTCTCGCCCGCCTTGATGAAGGCGTTGGCCGCAGTGACGAACAGGCCGCGAAGCGACATCACTCCCATATGGGTATACTGGTTCTGATAGTCGATGAAGTAGTCGCCGGAAGCCACGGCATCCCACTTATATGTCTCCGTCATCTTGCGGTAGAGGTCATCGGTGTCCACGAAGCCGGCCACCGTGGTGGTGGTCTTGTTCTTTATCGGGATAAGCTTGAATGAATACCCCTCATACTCAAGGTATTCCTTGATGCCGATGTTGATGTCGCCGCCCATACTGAGAAGGTTGATCGGCCTGTCCCACTTGTACCCGGACAGGAGGTCGAGCATAAACAGCTCCGGCTTTGAGATCATGTCCTTATCCTTAGGGATGGTGATGATGATGGAATCAGGAATCTGCGACGCGTACTTGGCGTCCAGGATGCCCGCGCGGATCACATTCTCCCGGTCCACCGGGATGGAAATCTTGCGGGAAGCGATATAATCCACCCTGCGTCCGCTCGTCATCGGAGCCTTCACCTTAGGATTGCGGAAGAGGGCCATCACATCGGCGATGCTGGTGACCTCGTTGCGGGTGTCATATACAGGTACATATTCGTTGGTGCCGTAGAGATACTGCTCCTGGCCGACCGAAAGCGGCAGCGGCGCGGACTCGTTGACGGCCCACTTCATCTGGTCGATGTGCCAGTCGGTGCCGAGAAGCGAAGTGTTGCAGATGCGCACGTCCGGGCGGACATCCTCCACCTCCTGCGCATACCAGAGCGGGAAGGTGTCGTTGTCGCCGTGGGTGACAAGTATGCCGTTCTCCCCGACCGAATTGAGATAGTTGGACGCCATCTCCACAGCGGTGCGGCGGTTGGAGCGGTCATGGTCGTCCCAGTTCTGCGCGGCCATCAGCACAGGCACGCAGAGGCACGCCACGCTGACCAGAGCGGCGACAGGCGCGGTCCCCTTGCCATTGAGAACCTTCTCCACCAGTCCATATATGGCGGCCACAGCCATGCCTATCCAGACACAGAAGAAGTAGAACGACCCCGCATAGGCATAATCCCTCTCGCGCACCTGATAAGGCGGCTGGTTGAGATATATCACTATGGCGATGCCCGTCATGAAGAACATCAGGAAATTGAGCCAGCAGCCCCTCTTGTCCTTGTCGAACTGGAAGAACAGGCCCAGAAGTCCCAGCAGCAGAGGCAGGAAGTAATAGTGGTTCTTGCCCTTGTCCCCGGCGAGAGCCTCAGGGGCGTCGCTCTGGTCGCCGAGCCGGAAGTCGTCGATGAACTTGACCCCGCTCTCCCAGTTGCCGTGGAATATGTCCCCCGGGTTCGGGGCGTGTATCTGGTTCTGGCGGCCCACAAAGTTCCACATGAAATAGCGCCAGTACATCCAGTTCATCTGGTAGTCGAAGAAGTAGTGCAGATTGGCGCCCATCGTAGGCTTGCGGTGGGTGCTGCCCTGAAGTTTGGTACCCTTGCCTCCAGTGTAGTACTCGTAGAACTCCTCATAACGCCCGTCAGGACTTGAACTCCACATCCTCGGGAAGAGCATCTTGCCTTCGGAGAAATATTTGGCGTCCACCGGACCGTCCACTTTCTTATACTTCCCGTCCAGCGGCGCCCAGTACTTGGAGGTCGTGAGCTCGAACGGGGCGTCATAATACTGTCCGTAGAGCAGAGGTGTGGAGCCGTACTGCTCGCGGGAGAGGTAGCGCACCAGCGTGAAGGCGTTGTCCGGCTGATACTCGTTGGTCGGGGTCTTGGCGCAGGAGCGGATGATGTCTATGCTGAACACGGAGAATCCTATGAGGATGGTGGTGAAGCACAGCAGGGCCGTATTGAGGAAGCGCTTCTGCTTCTTGAGCGTGACGAACAGCCCCCAGAAGCACAGGGCCTGCAGGGCCACCATGAAGAAGGCCGCGCCGCTGTTGTACGGAAGCCCCAGCACATTGACGAAGAAGAGGTCGGAATACGCCGCCATCTTCGGGATCCACGGGATGATGACAAACAGCACGAGGGCGAGAATCGCCACCCCCACCAGGAATATCTTCAGCAACTCCTTGAAACTGTATGGCCTGTCCTCCCTGATACAGTAGTAATACATGAACACCAGGGCCGGAATCATCAGCAGGTTGAGAAGATGCACTCCGATGCTGAGTCCCATCAGGAAGGCGATGAGCACCACCCACTTAAGCGAGTGGGGGCGGTCGGCGCGGTCATACCAGACCGTCATGAGCCAGAACACCGCGGCCGTGAACAGTGACGACATCGCATAGACCTCTCCCTCCACCGCCGAGAACCAGAACGTGTCGGAGAAGCAGTAAGCCAGCGCGCCGACGAGTCCGGAACCCAGTATCGCGATCGCCTGTGAGACGGTGTAGGTCCCGTCAGCGGACGGCTTGACCACACGCTTCACAAACCATACTATAGTAAGGTAAAGGAAGAATATCGTCAGAGCCGAGCACAGGGCGCTCATCGCATTGACGAGGATGGCGGCGTGCATGTTGTCCCCGAACATCGTGAAGAAACGGGCTATGAGCTGGAACACCGGGTTTCCGGGAGGATGTCCCACCTCCAGCTTGTATGATGACGCGATAAACTCGCCGCAATCCCAGAACGATGCCGACGGCTCTATGGTGAGCAGATAAGTGACGGCGGACACCAGCAGTGCCAGCAGCGCGCTTATCCTGTTCCACATTGTAAACTTCTTCTGATTCATAACCCACAAAGATACATTCAAATTCGTTATCTTTGCAAAAAACATCCCAAATGGCAGAGCAGGACTGGAAAAAACGGCTCGGGGTGGTATACTCCACCAACCCCGACTTCCAATATCAGACAGAGCAGAAGGTCGAGCAGGCCACCCTCGAACCGGGGAAGCAGAGGCTCATCGTCCGCATTGACCGGCGCCAGCGGGCCGGCAAGCAAGTCACTCTCGTGGAGGGCTTCGTCGGGACATCCGACGACCTCGCGGCCCTCGCCAAGACACTCAAGACCCGCTGCGGCGTGGGCGGCACGGCCAAGGACGGGGAAATCACCATGCAGGGAGACCTCCGGGACAAGCTTGTCGGGCTCCTGACCACGATGGGATATAACGCCAAGCGCGGCAACTGATGCTGGACGGGGAATTATTCAGACAGGGACGGCTTGAGATGTCAGCCGCGCCACTGCCGGAGTTCCAGACTCCGGCCGAGTGGAATGACTTGCTGCCCAACAAGATAGCCATCGTGCTGTCCGTCGTGCTGGTGCTGGTTTATCTCAAGGACATCATAAGGCTGATTCCTCCCCTGCTCTATGCTCTCGACAGGAAGCGGGGCGGCGAATCCCTGGAATACAATGTCAGCGCGGCCAGGATGCGCAACACCGTGGCCCTGATCTACACGCTGCCGTTCTGCCTCATAGCCGACTACTGCGGCGCATACAGACCCGGGTTCTGGAGCATGGTGCCGCCGGAGTGGAGCAGCGCCGCGACACTCGGTGTGATGCTCGCATATTTTCTGCTCCGGCGCTTATGCTATGCGGCGATCCGCCCCGGGAAGATGAGCGCGGAGAGTCTCGCCACCTTGAAGCACAGTCTCTACAACTATTTCATCGCCCTGGTCTCCGTCGCCGTCCCGACTATAGGCATACTGCCCCTGTTTTCCGTCCGGGAAGATATCATAAGCACTGTTTTCCTCGCCTTGACGGGGCTCGCATTCGCTTTCGCCACGGTCCGCGCATGGCAGATTTTGAAGAGCAGACGCTCGCCTTTGCCAACAATTTTGTATCTTTGCGGACTCGAAATCCTGCCCGCCGCCGCGGTGGTGGCGAGCGCAGTACTTTTATGACAGCACAAGATGAAGATACTGATTTCACAACAGACTCCGACCAACCTCGCTCCGTATGAATCTCTGCAAAGCAAATTCGGCGCGACGGTGGATTTCCACCCCTTTTTCCTGATGGAACCCCTCTCAGCCAAGGAGTTCCGCACGGAGAAAATCAATCTTCCGGATTACACGGCCGTAGTCTTCTCCTCCAGGCTCGCGATCGACGCGTATTTCAAGCTCTGCGACGAGATGCGCTTCAAGGTGCCTGAAACCATGAAGTATTTCTGCTCGACGGAAGCCGTGGCGATGTATCTTCAGAAGCACATAGTCTACCGCAAGCGCAAGATTTTCTTCGGAGACGGCACGCCGCAGTCCATAGTCGGGCTGATAGGCCCCAAACACAAAGGCGAGAAGTTCCTCATCACAGCTTCCGTAGGCTCCAACGCGGACTCCATAACAGCACTCTTCGAGTCGGCGGGGCTTGACTGGACTCTCGGAATGCTCGTCAAGGCGGTGCCCCAGGACCTGCACGGGCTGGACATCCACTCCTACGACATCGTGGTGATGTACAACCCTTCGGACGTAGCCTCTCTCAAGGAGAACTTCCCTGACTTCGAGCAGGGGGACATCAAATTCGTATCTTTCGGCAAGTCTGTGGTCAAGGCAATGGAAGACGCCGGGTTCAGCATCACCGTCAAGGCGCCGACACCGGAAGCCACCTCTGTAGGCAGGGCCATCGAGCTCTACCTCGAAAACTCCAGGTAGCCATGCCCGGCCTGCCGGCAAACACCCTCCCGAAAGCGGAACGGCTCTGCGGCAAGAGCAGGATTTCCGCCCTCATCTCCAAAGGAAGGTGGGGTTCTACGGAGCACATCAAGTATTGCTGGCACAGGTCACGGGAAGAAGGCCCCGGACAGATAGTGGTCTCAGTCTCCAAGAAGTTCTTCAAAAGAGCCGTGAAGCGCAACCTCCTCAAGCGCAGGATGCGTGAAGCGTACCGCACGCAGAAAGACCTGCTCGCCGTCTCCGGCGTCGACCTGCTGCTTGCCTGGTCAGGCAAGGAAATCGCTGATTTCGAGACGGTCCGCTCAGAGGTAGCCGCAGTGCTCTCACGCGTCAGCAAGGCTGTCTCCGCCTCCGGACAGCTCCAATCTTCCGCCTCTGCGGCAGCTACGGATCAAGTCCAGGCTCCCGCCACGGACAGCGGCGCCGCGCTATGAAAGCCGCCGCCATCCTGAAGAAGGCCCTCGCCCTGCCGTTCATCCTGCTGATAAAATTCTACCAGCTCTGCATCTCTCCGCTCAAGCCGCCCACCTGCCGCTTCACTCCCACTTGCTCCCAGTATGCGCTGGAGGCCTTCCGCAAATACGGTCCGCTGAAAGGTTTCTGGCTCAGTCTCAAGAGGATACTGCGCTGTAACCCATGGGGCGGCAGCGGCTATGACCCGGTGCCTTAGGGGCATTCCTGTCAATTCCCGCCGGCAAGAGAACCCTGTTCCAGTGAGGAACGCCGGCGTACAATCGAAAATCCGCCGCGACCTCTTCCGGGGCCGCGGCGGACGATATCTGAATCCGAAAGGATTACTTCTTGCGGGCGATGGCCTTCTTGGCTGCCTCCGCGATATGGGCGGCGTCAAGTCCATAGGCCTTCATCAGTTCGGCAGGGGTGCCGGACTGGCCGAAGCGGTCCTTGCCGTTGACGAACTCAAGGGCGGCAGGAGCGTTGGCGGCGAGCACGCCGGCCACAGCCTCTCCGAGACCTCCGGCCATATTGTGCTCCTCTGCAACCACGGCGCAGCCGGTCTTGGCGACAGACTCTATGATGGTCTTCTCGTCAAGCGGCTTGACAGTGGCCACATTGAGAACCTCGGCGCTTATGCCCTCGGCCTCAAGAGCCTCGGCAGCCTCAAGGGCCTCCCATACGAGGTGGCCGCAGGTGATGAGGGTCACATCTGTACCCTCGTTGAGGTTGTAGATCTTGCCGATCTCGAACGGCTCGTCGGCCCCGGTGAAATTAGGCACTGACGGACGGCCGAAGCGCAGATACACAGGGCCGTCGAACTTGGCCGCGGCGATGGTGGCATTCTTGGTCTGGTTGTAATCGCAAGGCACAAGCACCGTCATCCCCGGAAGGGCACGCATGAGAGCGAGATCCTCCATCGTCTGGTGGGTAGCTCCGTCCTCGCCGAGGGTGATGCCGGCATGGGACGAGGCAATCTTGACATTGGTGTGACCGTAGGCCACCTCCTGACGGAGCTGGTCATATACGCGGCCTGTCACGAACTCCGCGAAGGAACCGATGAACGGAACCTTGCCGGTGATGGCGAGGCCGGCAGCCACGCCGACCATGTTGGCCTCCGCGATGCCGCACTGGATGAATCTCTCAGGGAACTCCTTCTGGAAAGCGCCCATCTTGAGTGAGCCCTTGAGGTCGGCCGTAAGGGCAAGCACACGCTCGTCGGCGCGGCCTGCAAGCACGAGTCCCTCACCGAAACCGCTGCGGGTATCGATTTTGCCTGTATCAATATACTTCTTCATACTAATAATCTCCTAAAGTTTCAGGTAACTGCTTGAGGGCCTCCTCGCACTGCTCCGCTGACGGAGCCTTGCCGTGCCATGCGTTGGTGCCGCACATGAAGTCGACGCCATAGCCCATCTGGGTCTTGAAAAGTATCATCTTCGGCTTGCCGTCCGCGTTGTGCGCAAGCTTGAACGCGTCAAGAATGCTCTGATAGTCATTGCCGTCGGCGATGATGACATCCCAGCCGAACGCGCCCCACTTCTCGCTCAGATCCTCGACTCCGGTGATGGATGTGGTCGGGCCGTCGATCTGCTGGCCGTTCCAGTCGGTGAAGGCGATGAGGTTGTCCACCTTGTGGTGCAGAGCCCACATTCCGGCTTCCCAGATCTGTCCTTCCTCGCTCTCTCCGTCACCGCAGAGGCAATATACACGGGTGTCGTCACCGGCCATCTTCTTGCCGAGCGCGATGCCGGCCGCTACAGAAAGCCCCTGTCCGAGGGAGCCTGATGGCTTGAAAACGCCCGGAAGGGAGTCCGTGATGCATGGGTGTCCCTGGAGACGGCTGCCGAACTTGCGGAGCGTACCGAGTTCATGGGCAGGGAAATATCCCGCGCGGGCGAGCTCGGCGTAGAGTACCGGAGCGAGGTGGCCGGCGGAGAGGATGAACACATCCTGATCCTTGCCGCTGCGGGTCCAGGTCTTCGGATCGTGCTTCATCTCGTTGAAATAAAGAGTCGTCATCACGTCGGTGATGCCGAGCGATCCGCCCGGGTGGCCGGATTTGGCCGCAGTCACCATCCTGACGATGTCCCTGCGAACCTGGGAGGAAATCTTTGAAAGTTCTTCGATTGTTGCCATATGATTATGTTGTGTATTACGTCAGAACATAAGTTCACAAAGTTAAGAATAAAAATTGATTTCTTATCTTTGCATCTTGTATGGAAATGAAGAGCATCAGAAACTTTTGCATCATAGCGCACATCGACCACGGCAAGAGCACCCTGGCCGACAGGCTGCTTGAGCTGACCAGCACCCTCGGGGCGCGCGACATGGAGAACCAGGTCCTGGACAACATGGACCTCGAGCGCGAAAAAGGCATCACCATAAAGAGCCACGCCATCCAGATGGTGCACACCTTCAAAGGCGAGCAATACAAGCTCAACCTGATCGACACCCCGGGCCACGTGGACTTCTCCTATGAAGTCTCCCGGTCCATCGCCTCCTGCGAAGGGGCGCTGCTCGTAGTCGACGCCTCCCAGGGAGTGCAGGCGCAGACCATCTCCAACCTCTATATGGCCATAGACCACGGGCTTGAAATCATCCCCGTACTTAACAAGATAGACATGGAATCCGCCCAGGTGGAACTCGTCACGGACGAAATCTGCGACCTGATAGGCTGCGCCCCCGAGGACGTGTTCAAGGTGTCGGCGCGCACCGGCGAGGGCGTAGCCCCCATCCTCGACGCCATTGTCGAGAAGATCCCGGCGCCGCAAGGCGACCCGGACGCACCCCTCCAGGCCCTCATCTTCGACTCGGTGTTCAACTCCTTCCGCGGCGTGATCGCCTATTTCAAAGTCAAGAACGGCAGCATCCGCAAGGGCGACAAGGTGAAGTTCGTCGCCACAGGCATGGAATACGAAGTGGAGGAAGTGGGGCATCTCAAGATGAAACTCGTGCCATGCGAGGAAGTGGGGTGCGGAGACGTGGGATATGTCATCACCGGCATCAAGAGCGCCGCCGAAGTCAAGGTCGGAGACACGATCACGCATGTGGCGAGGCCTTGCGATAGCGCCATCGCCGGATTCGAGGAGGTGAAGCCTATGGTGTTCGCCGGCATGTACCCCGTCCAGGCGGACAAGTTCGAAGAGTTGCGCTCCGTGCTGGAGAAGTTCCAGCTCAACGATGCCTCATTCGTCTATGAGCCAGAGAGTTCGCTCGCCCTGGGCTCAGGCTTCCGCTGCGGTTTCCTCGGGCTGCTGCACCTCGAAATCGTGCAGGAGAGGCTATTCAGGGAGTTCGACATGGACGTGATAACCACAGTCCCGAACGTATCCTACAAGGTATACACCACCCAGGGGGAAGTGATTGATGTCCACAACCCTTCCGGCCTTCCGGCCCAGACGATGATCGACCACATCGAAGAGCCGTACATCCGGGCACAGATCATCTCCAAGTCCGAGTTCTTCGGACCGATAATGAAGCTCTGCCTCGACAGGCGCGGCACCCTCGTCGGCCAGCACTACATCACCGCTGACAGGGTGGAGCTTAACTACGACATGCCGCTGTCCGAGATCGTGTTCGACTTCTACGACAAGCTCAAGACCATCTCCAAAGGCTACGCCTCGTTCGACTACCATGTCACCGAATTCCGCCCGGCGAAGCTCGTAAGGCTGGACATCCTCCTCAACGGGGAGCCGGCCGACGCCCTCTCCACCCTCATCCACGAGGACAACGCCTACGACTTCGGGCGCAAGATGTGCGTCAAGCTCAAGGATCTGATCCCGCGCCAGCAGTTCGACATCCCGGTGCAGGCCGCGATCGGCGCCAAGATCATCGCCAGGGAGACGGTCAAGCAGGTGCGCAAGGACGTGACCGCCAAGTGCTACGGAGGTGACGTGTCCCGCAAGCGCAAACTGCTTGAGAAACAGAAGGAAGGCAAAAAGCGAATGCGCCAGATCGGCACCGTCCAGGTACCTCAGAGCGCATTCATGGCTGTCCTCAAGCTCGACTCCTGACGCGCAGTGCACGCATCGCGTTAAGCACCGCGAGCACGGTCACTCCCACATCGGCGAACACCGCCATCCACATCCCCGCGAGACCGAACCCGGCCAGCACGAGCACAAGCAGTTTGACAGCTATCGCGAAGACTGTGTTCTCACGTGCGATCCTGAGCGTACGGCGCGCCACAGCTATGACCGTGGCAATCTTGGACGGCTTGTCATCCATCAGGACGACATCCGCTGCCTCGATGGCCGCATCCGAGCCAAGCCCGCCCATCGCTATGCCGACATCGGCGCGCGCCAGCACGGGCGCATCGTTGATGCCGTCGCCCACGAAGGCCGTCTTGCGCCCGGCAGGAGTCCCTGACATTATCTTCTCCAGCCAGCTCACCTTGTCCGCAGGCAGCAGTCCGGCGTGGTACTCGTCAATCCCGAGGGCCGTGGCGACGCTCTTCGCCACTTCATCGTGGTCTCCGGTCAGCATCACCGTGCGTTCCACGCCCTCCGCCTTGAGGCCGGCTATCGCCCCGGCGGAGTCATCCTTGATTTTGTCCGAGATCACCACATGACCCGCATATTCTCCGTTGATGGCCATATGTATGATTGTCCCCGGTTTCTCGCACGGGTGCCACGCGGCGCCGACGGCATCCATGAGCCTTGAGTTCCCGACACATACCGTGTCCCCGTTGATGCGGGCGCTGACCCCCTGCCCCGCGATCTCCTTGATGTCGTCCACCGAGCAGCTGTCCGCCTCCTCGGGATAGGCGTTGCGCAGAGAAACGGCTATGGGGTGCGTCGAGTAACGCTCCACATGGGCCGCGAGATGCAGGAATGTCTCCGGGTCTATCTTCTCAGGATGCACCACATTGACTTCGAACACGCCCTTGGTGAGAGTGCCGGTCTTGTCGAACACCACGGTCCCGACAGACGAGAGGGCTTCAAGATAATTGGACCCCTTGACCAGCACGCCGTTGCGGGAGGCGGCTCCGATCCCGCCGAAAAAAGACAGCGGCACCGAAATCACCAGGGCGCAAGGGCAAGACACCACAAGGAAAGTCAGCGCCCTGTAAAGCCAGGTCGGGAACGTCCCCGGGAAATCTCCGGACAGCAGCGGCGGCAGCAGGGCAAGCACGACGGCGCAGATGACCACGACCGGGGTGTAGACTCTGGCGAAACGGGTGATGAAGTTCTCACTGCGGGATTTGTTGGAGGCGGCGTGCTCGACGAGGTCAAGTATACGGGAGGCCGTGGATTCCCCGAACGGCTTCGTCACCTTGACGGTAAGCGCCCCGCTGAGATTGACACAGCCGGAGAACACCTCCTCGCCCACATGGACAGCACGGGGCACGCTCTCTCCTGTCAGGGCCACGGTGTCAAGGCTTGAGCCGCCCTCCGTCACGATGCCGTCCATAGGCACCCTCTCGCCCGGCTTCACCACCACGCTCTCCCCCACTGCCACTTCTTCCGGGCTCACGGTGAGGACTTCCCCGCCGCGGAGCACGTTCGCCGTGTCGGGGCGGATGTCCATAAGATGTGATATGGACCTGCGGCTGCGGCCTTCGGCGATGGACTCGAAGAGCTCGCCGACCTTGAAGAAGAGCATGACGAACACCGCTTCAGGGAACTGGTTCGCCGCCCCGGGCAGGAAGCCTATGGCAAGCGCTCCGAGCGTGGCCACGCTCATCAGGAAGTCCTCGTCGAGGGCCTCTAACTTCAGCAGGCTCTCCCCGGCCTCTTTGAGGACGTCCGCCCCGGCCACAAGGTATGGGACCAGGTAGACGAGCAGCAGCTGCCAGGTCGGCAGGGAACAGGTCCTCTCCACCACATAGGCGCCTGCCAGCAGCAGCGCGGACAGCACAATGCGCGCAAGGTCAATCTTTTGTCCTTTTTCCATATAATCTCATTTTACGGGCGCCGCCCGATGTTTTCCGGGCAAAAGTAGATATTGCCGCATGGCAGGGCAATCACCATTTATGAGGATTTTGTACCTTTGGGCCCGTGTTTGGATTGGAAAACCTCGGCCTTCTCGGCCTGTTCATAGGCTCCGTGCTGGCGGCCACAGTCGTGCCGTTCAGTTCCGATGCCCTTTATGTCGCCGTGCTTGCCGCCATCGGAGACCCTGCGGCCTGCCTTGTGGTGGGCACGCTGGGCAACTGGATCGGCAGCGTCATCACTTATTTCATGGGCCGGATAGGCAAGTGGGAGTGGCTGGAAAAGTGGTTCAAGGTGAAGCCGGAGACCCTCGAGAAGCAGAAAGTCATGGTCGACAAATACGGCATGTGGCTGGCCCTGATCGCATGGGTGCCGGTGATCGGCGACATCTTTGTGCTGGCGCTCGGTTTCTACCGCACCCCGGCCGGATGGACCATACTCCTGCTGCTGGCCGGCAAGGCGCTGCGCTTCATCGCCTGGACTCTGATTTTCGGGATGCTATAGTCCCCGGATTACCCGCGCCCCGCGTTTATCAGCTCCTCCATCCCGGCCTGGAGCTGCTCGGCCAGCACACGCTTGCTCTCGTGGGATTCGAGACTGGCGTCATAGGCCACGGGGCTGCCTATCCTGAAACTGCGGGTCGTGCGGTCCGAGAACAGAGGATAGAACAGCAGAGACTTGCCGGTGCGGTCGAAGTACATCTTCCCGATATGCGCGAAACCTGTGTAGAATGTGCGCACATTGTCAGCCTTGTATTCAGAGTCTGGGACAGCCTTCAGGAGGTTGCGCGGCTTCTCCGGGAATATGAGGATGTTGTCCCCGTCCTCCAGCGCCTTGAGGCTCTCGTTGAACGTGCTCATGACATCCCTTGACGCGCCCCGCACCACCGGGATCGGGTTGCAGGAGTTGAGGGCCCAGCAAGTGGCGCGCGTAAGCTGCCATATCAGCCGTCCGCCGAGGCGTTTGCCGAAAATCTTCTTCAAGAAAGCGAGCGACTTGGACATCTCGCGGAAGGCGGTCTCCTTGTCCAGCATCACATTGTGTATCCAAGGACGGAAATATGTCGGGAGATAGATGACCGCGGAGATAGGGCCATAGATGAAGCCGTGGTTGCACACGAACACCGAAGGATAGTCCTCGCGGCGCAGGTTCTCCCTGCCGGAGACCTTGAGATGGAAGAACGGCCGCGCGAGAGTGCACAATATCTTCACGCCGAAACGCATCCTGTACTTGCTCACGAAGAGGCCCTGGAGATTCTCGCGCATCTGCTCGGTCTTGGAGCGCGACTCGATGAATTTCATCAGTTTCTCGCGGTTGCGGTAATCCAGCGGCTGACGGAACGCGAAGAACACGGCCACGATCATGAAGACGACCGGAATCTGAAGCGTCCAGATGCCGACGACCACCTTCTCGGGCCGCAGCGGCGCCACAAATGTGTAGAACGCCATCAGCAGCAGCATTATGCCGGACGAGACAATCGACGCCACCGTGGCGGTGACGGTGTTGCTCACCTCCAGGCTCGTCTTGTCCAGCCCTCCGTCCGAAATGCTCCCCACCGCCTCGAAGTCGAGATGGAACTTCCGTACCGCAGCAAAGATAAGTGCCATGCCGACGCCCCATACCACAGTCCAGGCCATCCTGTGCATCAGACTGTGCGCCCTGAACATCAGCACAGCCCCGAGGATCCATGTCACAGCCCCGAGGATGAATTCGGCAAGCGCCAGGCCCGGGAGCCGTCTGCGCAGCAGCACGGAAGAGACGAGCAGCACCAGATAAATCGCCAGCAGCCAGACACATAGACCGATATAGACATCAGGTTCAAAAGACCGCCCCGACGGGAACAGCACGAACAGGAAGAATACCATCACCCCCACATTGAGGGCAATGGTGGAATACAGGCTCATGTCCTCAAACAGCCTGTACGAGGCCAGCGCCTCATACTTGTTTTCCAGAATGCTGCCAACCCTCACGTTCTGCTCGGGATGTATGAGCCGGACAATGCCGGTCCCCACCACCACGGCGGAGAACAAGGCAAGATATGAGTCCGCGATGCGCCCGTATAGCATATATATGCAGACGGCATCGAAGCAAATCTGGACGAACGCCAGATAAATCCAGCGCGACACCCTTCCGGGCTCATCGCCGGCCAACGGACTGGAGCACAGATAGTCCCTCAATATCAAAGACAGGGCGAACAGGGAGATATAATTGGCATCGGGACGCCCCATGAGCGGAGGGTAGAGAAAAGCCACCGCCATGCCGCATATCGTCACGAGCACCATAAGCAGGGAAGAGAAGTAATGGTTGCCCCCGCGATGCCTCAACTGAGCCAGATTACAGAGAAAGAACGCCTTGACTATATTGGCGAAAAGATACACGGCCGCCCCGAAGAACGGATTCCCTATCACCAGGTGCGCCACCGCCATACAGAGCAGCAGAGCGAAATAGTCTATCCTGTATATGCTCCCTTCCGGGTAATGTGTCGGCTTTTCCATAGATGCAAATATAGTGAAAGAGCAAAGAACGACAACACGACACAGTCTCTATGCGACAACAACTTTCCCTATGTCGGTACGGCAAATAGTGGTTTGCCGTACCGATTGTATCAATTTACCCCTTTCGTACGGGAAACCACTGCTCTGCCGTACCGAATATCTTGATTTGCCCCGTCCGTCAAAGGCAGGTTTCGACGGACAAAGTCAGCGTCTCCCTTAGTAAGCGGCAAAAAATAAGTTGCCGCAGATTCGGCAAAGATTTTTGAGGATAGATTTCTTTTTGAAGAAGGAGTGTGCCGGTGGCACATGACTGATGAAAAAAGGAATATTGACCAAAAAGATTGCCAAAGGTGATGCAACTTATTTTTTAACGATTACTTGACTTCAGACAGGGGAAGGCCCTGCCATACAGCGTAGCATATCGGGACATGGGTGCCGATTTAATCGCGTCAGGACAAGGGGTAGCCGCAGAATCCGGAGGCCCGGCTGCGTGGCCGCTGACCCGGCCACAAACAAAAAAGGACCGGCCTCTAAAGGTCAGTCCTCAAATGTCGGGGTACTGTGACTCGAACACAGGACCCTCTGGTCCCAAACCAGATGCGCTAGCCAACTGCGCCACACCCCGAATTCCCTTGAATGGGACTGCAAAGATACGGAGCTTTTGCGAAAAAACAAAATAATCGGGCGAATTTTGGATAATTTCCAAACTGAATCTATCTTTGAGGAGATATGATCATCGAAGCACACGACATCCACAAGAGTTTCGGCCAGCTTGAAGTGCTGAAAGGAATCGACTTCAGCGCGGACAAGGCCGAGACCGTCTCGATAATGGGGGCGTCCGGCACGGGCAAGTCCACCCTACTCCAGATCCTCGGAACCCTCTCGACCCCGGACAGCGGGAGTCTCATGATTGACGGGGAGGATGTCTTGAGGCTGCGCAGCGACGCCCTGGCCTCGTTCCGGGGCCGCAAGATAGGATTCGTGTTCCAGGCGCACCACCTTCTGCCGGAGTTCACAGCACTGGAGAATGTGATGATTCCGGCCCTGATCGCAGGAACGGCGGCAAGCACCGCCAGGGCGGAAGCGCTCAGGCTGCTGGGGAGTCTCGGGCTCAAGGACAGAGCCTCTCACAAGCCAGCCGAGCTTTCCGGCGGAGAGCAGCAGCGCACCGCCATCGCCAGAGCCATCATCAACCGCCCCTCAGTGCTCTTTGCCGACGAGCCCACGGGCAACCTTGACTCCGCGACGAAACAGGAAATCCACAAAGTATTATTCGACCTGCGGGACTCCATCGGGCAGACCATAGTGATCGTGACCCACGACCCGCAGCTCGCATCCCTTTGCGACCGCCGCCTTGAAATGAAGGACGGGCTTTTCGTGTGATGGCCGAGACTGTCTTCAGATTCCGCCGCTTCGAAGTCCGCAACCGCGACTCGGCCCTGAAGGTGGGCACGGACGCAGTGCTTCTCGGCGCGGCGATGACAATCCTGCCGTCCGACAGGACGGCTCTCGACATCGGCACCGGCACAGGAGTGATCGCCCTCATGGCAGCGCAGCGCAGCGAGGCCTGCAATATAATAGGAATAGACATCGACCCGGCCTCAGCCGAGGAGGCCGCGTTCAATTTCTCGGCGTCCCCATGGAAGGAGCGTCTGACTTCTGTATGCGTCCCGCTCTCGGGATTCAGGACCGGGCAGAAATTCGACCTGATTTTCTCCAATCCGCCCTACTACGACTCCTCCCTTAAAAACCCGGACCCCCGGGAAGCCGCGGCCAGGCACTCGGACTCACTCTCATGCCGGGACATACTCTCATTCGCCGCAGGGCGGCTCTCCCCCGAGGGACGGCTGTCCCTCATCCTGCCTTCCGAAGGCCTCCGCGACCTGAGGCGCTGCGCCGCATCGTTCGGCCTGCACCCGTTCCGGCTGCTGCACATAAAGACCACCGCGGCCAAGCAGCCCCGCAGGGTGGTGGCGGAGTTCTCCACGGCGGCTGCAGAAGTCGAAGAGCAGTGCCTGACCCTGTCAGAGGCCGGCGAAAAGACCGGAGAATACCGCCTGCTGACTCAGGACTTCTACCTCTGAGCGCACGGGGCCGGAACTCCGTTTGACGATTTTACACCCCGCTACAGGCCCACAGGAGGCCGATTGGGGCGAAATTCCCCCGTTGTCCGAACTCGCCACAAATACCCATCCTCGCCCCGGATAGGCCCGTTTTGACCACAAAGAGCCGGCACCGGCGGGGAAATGAGAAGTAATGTCCCTACATTCGCCGCCGTTAATCTTAAAAGTTTTTAAAGATGTACGAACTCAAACAGAAAGACAATTTCATCCTTACATTTGAAAATTCGGTCAAGGAGTGCTGGAACAAGCAGGCTCTCGACGACTACAACAGTTGCAGTGTCACCTATGGCGAACTCGCTGCAGATATCGAAAAGCTGGTGCTCTGCTGGAAAGCGGCAGGCCTCAAGAAAGGCGACAAGATCGTAATCAACGCCAAGAGCAGCTCCAACTGGGCCAAGGTCTTCCTCGCCGCCCAGGTCGGAGGATTTGTGGCCGTGCAGATCTTCAACGGTTTCACCCCTGACGACACCACAGCCCTCGTCAACCACTCCGACGCGCGCCTGCTCTATACAGAGAAGCCCATCTTCGACAAGATGAATTTCGATGCCCTGCCGAACCTCATCGGCGCCATCGACAACAAGAACTGGGAGCTTCTCGCCTCCCGCGGCGACTTCGCGGACATCCACCTCAAGCGCGAGGCCCTGTTCAACGAAGCCCACCCTCAGGGACTCAAGCCGGAAGACATCAGCTACGAGGCCGGCTCACTGGACGACCTCGCCGCCATAATGTACACATCAGGCTCCACGGGCAACCCTAAGGGCGTGATGCTGACCAACCGCAACCTTTCCGCCAACATCTATCTAATTCCTAAACACTTCCCGTACAGAAGGGAAGACAATTATGTCAGCGTCCTTCCGTATGCGCACATCTTCGGAATGGTCTATGACATGCTCGCGCCGCTCTGCTTCGGAATGCACCTTATAGTGCTCTGCATCCCGCCAGTACCGGCAAACCTCAAACCTGCCCTCAGAAAATACAAGCCGTATGTATTCTTTGCCGTGCCTCTGATTCTCACCAAACTCCTGGAAGACTCCATCGGGGAGTTCATCCACAGCAAAAGCGGCGCGGCAAAGCTTGAGGACTACAAGAACAACCCGGACTTCTGCGAAGCCCTCGAGACCATCTTCCTCAAGGCCCTCGGCGGCAATGTGGGCCTGTTCGTGACAGGCGGCGCCGCCATCCCTGAGCATCTGGAGAAACTGATGGTCGAGAAACTCAAACTTCCGTTCGTCACCGGTTACGGCATGACCGAAGCCGCTCCGACCATCTGTCTGGGCCATCTCGGCGCATACAAGCTCAAGGAGTGCGGGGAAATCGCAGAAGAGGGCGTTGACCTGAAAATCAACTCCGCAGACCCGGAGCACATCCCGGGCGAAATCCTCATCAGGGGCAACGTCGTGTTCAAGGGCTACTATAAGAACGAGGCCGCTACCGCCGCGGCGTTCACCGAGGACGGCTGGTTCAGGACCGGTGACC
This sequence comes from uncultured Bacteroidales bacterium, assembly GCA_900541925.1. Taxonomy (GTDB): domain Bacteria; phylum Bacteroidota; class Bacteroidia; order Bacteroidales; family UBA932; genus Cryptobacteroides. The sequence goes on from UQMB01000012.1 coordinate 68,415, forward strand.
TCGCCACAATCGACAAGGACGACAGCGTATTCATCGTGGGACGCTGCAAGAGCATGATCCTCTCCACCAACGGACAGAACATCTTCCCGGAGGAGATCGAGGTGGTGCTCAACGCCCTCACTTATGTGGGCGAATCCCTGATAGTGTCACGCGGCGGCAAGCTCGTGGCCCTCATCGTCCCTGACGCCAACCTCACAGGAGACCTTGACGCCGCCGCGCTCAAGAATGTGATGGACGCAAACATCACGGCCCTCAACAAGAAGATTCCGGCATATTCGCAGGTAAGCTCCTACGAACTCCGTTTCGAGCCGTTCTCCAAGACCCCTAAGGGAAGCATCAGGAGGTTCATGTATGAATAATGGAAGAAGAGTAGTCATCACCGGCCTGGGAGTCATCTCCCCGGTCGGGAATGATGTGGCCGCGTTCTGGGACAGTCTCACCTCCGGCCGTTGCGGCATAGGGCCGCTGACAGGAGTGGACCTCCATGGCCTCCCTATCCACGTGGCCGGGAACATCAAGGACTTCGACCCGGCAGCCTACGGGCTCAGCGGGCCCGACAAGAGGCGCAACGACCTCTACAGCCAGTACGCGCTGGCCGCAGCGTCGCAGGCGATGGCATCCAGCGGCATCATCTCGGGAGAGAACATCGGGCCGGAGAGGTTCGGGGTCTATGTCGGCACAGGCATCGGAGGCATGAACACCTTCGTCGCACAGACCAAAGTGCTGCTTGAAGAGGGCGCGGACAGGATTTCCCCGCTCTTCATCCCTATGATGATCCCCAACATCGCCGGGGGCAACATAGCCATCAAGTACAACGCGCAGGGCCCGTGCCTCACCCATGTGTCAGCCTGCGCCACCGGCACCAACTCGATCGGGGAAGCATACCTCGCCATAAGCTGCGGACGCGCTGACGCGATCTTGACAGGAGGCAGCGAGGCCGTGCTCAACCCACTGGCTATCGGAGGCTTCGCCAACTGCAAGGCCCTCACCACAGAAGAGGACCCGGCCAAGGCATGCCGCCCGTTCGACAAGGACCGCGGAGGATTCGTCATGGCGGAAGGCGCAGCCATGCTGATGCTTGAAGAATACGAGCACGCAGTGGCGCGCGGAGCCGAGATCATCGCCGAAGTGTGCGGCTACGGCTGCACCTGCGACGCCTACCACTACACGGCGCCGCGCCAGGACGGAATACCGGCATCAAGAGCCATCAAAGACGCTCTCGACCAGGCCGGATACAAGCCGGGCGAGAACCTTTATATCAACGCCCACGGCACCGGCACGCACCTCAATGACGCGGCCGAGACCAAGGCCGTCAAACTGGCCCTGGGCGAACAGGACGCGCACCGCGCATCCATAAGTTCCACCAAGTCGATGACCGGGCACATGTTCGGCGCCACCGGAGCGGCGGAGCTCATCGCCTCGGCGCTCGCCCTCAGGGACGGCATCGTGCCTCCGACCCTCGGTCTGTTCGAGCCGGATCCGGAATGCGACCTCGACTACACTCCACTTGAAGCCCGCAAAAGGGATCTCGACATCGCAATATCCAATTCCCTCGGCTTCGGGGGGCATAATGTTTGCGTGTCACTTAGGAAATTCAAATAATGACCAGAGAAGAAATCAAGCAAATTCTGCCTCACAGGGAGCCGATGCTCCTCGTGGACAAGTCCGAATGGGACGGGGAGTATGTCTGCTCAGAATACACCATCCGCGACAACGAGTTTTTCACCACAGGGCACTTTCCGGGATATCCGGTCGTGCCGGGAGTCATCCTGTGCGAGATAATGGCGCAGGCCAGCTTTCTGCTGATTCCGGCTGAAGAACTCAAGGAGAACACGGCGTTCTATGCCGGCCTGGACGGGATAAAGTTCAAGAATTCCGTCTTCCCGGGAGACACCGTCTGCACACGCGCACGCCTTGTGGGCCGCAAAGGCCCGGCAGTGTTCGTAGAGGCCAAGGCCACCGTGGACGGAAAAGTCTGCTGCATGGGCAAGCTTACATTCATGCTCGTATCTAACGATAATCTCAAGAAATAACAGACATGGCATACGGATTACTCAAAGGCAAGAAAGGCATCATATTCGGTGCGCTCAACGACCAGTCTATCGCTTGGAAAGCGGCGCTCAAGGCTCACGAAGAGGGGGCCGAGCTTGTGCTCACCAACACTCCCGTGTCCATACGTCTCGGCACCATCAATGAGCTGGCCGAACAGTGCGGGGCTCTGGTGGTTCCGGCCGACGCGACTTCCCTCGAAGACCTCAACGCGCTGGTAGACCAGGCGATGAAGCACTTCGGCGGACAGTTTGACTTCGTGCTCCACTCAGTCGGGATGTCTCCAAACATCCGCAAGGGCAAGGCCTACGAAGACACCAACTACGACTTCTTCGGCAAGACTCTCGACATCTCCGCCCTCTCATTCCACAAGCTCCTCAACGTGCTCTACCGCAAGGACGCCCTCAAGGAATGGGGTTCAGTGGCAGCGCTGACCTACATCGCCGCACAAAGGACCTTCGAGGGATACAATGACATGGCGGACGCCAAGGCTCTGCTCGAGTCCATCGCCAGAAGTTTCGGCGTCATCTACGGCAAACACAGGCATGTGCGCATCAACACCGTGTCCCAGTCCCCTACCATGACGACTGCGGGCAGCGGCATCGCCGGGATGCAGGACATGTTCACCTACGCCGACCAGATGGCTCCGCTCGGCAACGCCAGCGCGTCTGACTGCGCCGACTACCTCGTGACGCTGTTCTCCGACCTGACGAAACATGTCACGATGCAGACGCTCTACCACGACGGAGGGTTCTCCACCACCGGCCTCACGGCCGATGTGATAGATACTTTCCGCAAGGGGCTGTAAGGCTCGCGCATATATAAGAGAGGCCGGCTGAAATCAACAGCCGGCCTCTTATCATATATCTGCGCGTCGTGACTACAGATTAGGGTTGGATTTCTTCCACTCGTCTACAGGAGGGACGATGCCGAGAGAGACAATCTCGTCGCGCATCTTGCAGAGGTGCTCGTAAGATGCCTGGAGCTCCGCCATCTCCTCAGGAGTGCCTTCAGGCTTGGTGAAATGTACGCCAGTGGCGTCAATCACTGTCGGCATAGCCATCATGACATTCTTGAAGCCGCACTCGTCACAGTTGACATAGCAGCCTGCAGGCCAAGTGAACTCGGTGCCGCCCATAGCCGCCTCGATCATCTTGACGGCGTTGTAGGCAGGACTCTGGAATGAGCTGCGTCCGCGAAGCTTGATGATGGCGGATCCGCCCTGCACTGTGGCGTGCTTGATTTCTGCCCAACGCTCTGCGGAGAGATTCTTCTCGGCGAGAGGTGTGCCGTCGATGAGGGTCTTGCTTGCGAATACAGCCATGGCCTCGCCGTGTCCGCCGTAGGTGTAGGCGGCCGTCACCTTGCTCTGAGGCACGCCGAACTCCTTTGCAAGATTGCTCTGGAGACGGGTTGAGTCGAGAGCGGCAAGGGAAGTGAGCTGGGATGGCTTGAGACCGGAGTGGATAAGTGCGGTGAGAGCGGTCACGTCGGCCGGGTTGAAGATGACGACAACATGCTTCACATCAGGGCAATACTCCTTGATATAGTCACCGAACTGGGCTGCGATCTGGCAGTTGCCCTTGAGGAGATCCTCGCGGGTCATGCCCTCCTTGCGTGGAGCGCCGCCGGAAGAGATGATGTATTTGGCATCCTTGAATGCCTCCGCCGGATCAACTGTCCAGGTGATGTTGGCACCCTCGAAGGCGCAGTGATACATCTCCTCGGCCACGCCATGTACGCCTGGCTCAAAGATGTCGTAAAGACAAACATTCGGGGTAAGCCCAAGCATGAGGGCCGTCTGTGCCATATTGGAACCGATCATTCCGCCGGCGCCGACAATGAGCAACTTTTCGTCAGTAAGGTATTTCATAAATAATATCTATATTATTGTAGTTCCTCAAATGTGGGACAAATATACAAAAAATCATTATCTTTGCGCCGATATAAAATATTTATGGCTCTATATCTAATACAGGATCTTGACGACGACTACCACTCGAAACTGGGAGTCTGGAAGATCACCGAGTCCGAAGAAGAACTTCGCAGACTCTCTTCAGTTCCGGCAGATGAACTTGAAGAAATTTCCTATATCAAAAGCGAATCGCTGAGGAAGCAGAAATTTGCCGTGAGGGCTCTTCTTGACATCATGTTCGGGGAGAAGGTTTACCTGAGCCACCACGACAACGGCAAGCCTTACATCGAGAATTCCGCGACCAACATAAGCATCACCCATACAGACAAATATGTCGCTGTCATCCTCAACGACACGGAGGAGGTCGGCATAGACTGCGAGTCCCTCGACAGGGATTTCTCCGCCGTGGAGAAGAAGGCGCTGTCGGAAGAGGAGATCGAAAGCCTCGACGAAGACAAGCGCAACGAGCAGCTCGCCATCTACTGGTGCGCCAAAGAGGCGATCTACAAGAAGATGTCCCAGTACAATGTGGACTTCGCCGAGCAGATCGAGATCGACGACTTCAGGATGCGCGGCGAGGGTGAGTTGGAGGCGACTTTCATCCAGAAGGACGGCTTCGAAGAGGAGCTCAGGCTCCAGTACATGACTTTCGACCGCCACATCCTCGTCTGGGTCGCCGGCTGAGCCCGCTATCGGGAGCGCAGCCAGGCCTCAGGATTCTGCGGGGTCTTCTCTTTCCATATCTGGAAATGCAGCATGGCTTGGCCGTCGATTGTATCGACCTGGCCTATGGTCTGTCCTGTCTTGACCTTGTCCCCCGCCTTGACTGACACTTGCCCGAGTTTGCAGTAGAAGCTGAAGTAGTTGCCGTGCTGGACAAGTACGCATTTGTTGTACCCCGGCATCATTATCACCCTCTTGACTTCCCCGTCGAACACGGAGTTCACATATGTCCCCGGGGATAGGGAGATTCCGATGCCGTTGTTGAACGGCATCGTGATGGATGTGTACACGGGATGATTGTGCTTGCCGAACTTCTCCACCACCGGGCCGTCGGCCGGCCACGGGAGTTTCCCCTTGTTGGCCTCGAATTCGGCGGCGAGCTTGTAATCGACGGCTTTTGACGACTTGGAGCCGGATTTGCCTGACTGGCTCTTCTTGCCGTCCTCCATGTACTGCGCGATTATGCGCTCTATCTCTTTGTTGAGGGCCTCGACCTGCTTGCGTTTGGTGTCGAGCTGGCGCTGGTATCTGGTCTTGTCGCGCTTGAGGTTCGCCACGAGCGTGTCGGAACGTTTCTCTTCGGCTTTCAGCCCGTCCAGGTCTTTCTGCCTGTCGGCCCTGAGGTTCTCCGCCCTGAGGCGCATCTTCTCCAGCGAGGCGAGTTTCCCCTCAAGCTCAGCCTGGAGGTCTTTGATCTTGGCCGCCTGATGGTTCATCTGCGAAGAGAGGTTCTTCAGGTATGCATAGCGCCGGGCAGCCTGGCCCAGGTCTTCGCCAGAGAAGACTACGGCATACCACATGCGGGTGTCGCGGTTGCGGTAGGCTCCCCGTACCAGGCGTTCGTAGTAGACGGTCATCGTGTCCAGCCTGGTTTTCAATGCGTTGTACTCGCGCCTTACCGTGCGGATGCTGTCGGAGATGATGCGTATCTCCCTGTCGCTCTCCTGGATCAGCGCGCGCCTGTTGGAGATCTGCTTCCGGATGAGGGAAAGTTCATTGAGGGCGCTGCTGCTCTTGCTGGAATTCTCCCGGAGCTGCCTCTGTATCTGGGCTATCTCCTTCTCCAGCTGCGCCTTGCGGCTCTCCTGACCTCTGGTGTCCTGCCCCGGAAGGGCATGGCAGCACAGGAGGACGAGGGCCGACGCCGCGAGTATGTGCCTGAACAGTCTCATTTGGCGGCTTTCTGCTCTGAGAGGGTCTTATAATAAGAGGACAGGTCCTTCTCCCCGAGGGCCTCCAGCACCTTGGAGTAGTGCTCGAGGATCACCGCGCTCTCCTTGCCGCCATATATCATCGCATGCTTGAAGTGAGGCTTGGCCTCCTCCGGCTTGTGCAGCAGGTAGAGAATCCATCCGTAAGTGTCGAGATATGTGGCGTTGTCCGGCTCCTGCTCCACGGCCCGCGCGCTCATCTTCAGCGCCTTGCGGAGAGAGCGTTTCTTCTGCGAGAGATAATAGGCGTAGTTGTTGAGTGCCGGGGCGTAGTCCGGATTGATTTTCAATGCCTTGTCGTACGACTTGAAGGCGCGCTTCTGATCTCCGTTCTGATAGTACACATCGCCCTCGTATGAATAGGCGAAGACCTGCTTCTCCTTGTCGCCCTGGCGCGCGGCCGATTCCGCGAGACGCCCACAGGCCGCCAGCACCTCGTCCCAACGGCTCTCGATGGAGAGGAGCTTGATTTTCAGCTCCTGCGACTTGAGGTCGTCCGGATACATCTTGAGACACCTGTCCACAAGAGTTTTCAGCTGCTCCCCCCAGACCCACCAGAAACGGGAGTCAAGATTGTCCACTATCATCGAGATGTAGTCGCTCTTGATGTCGGCACGGACATCTTCATTGTCTATGAAATGCCCGAGGGTGGTGAAAAAGTCAGGATAAGACCCTGTCATCCTGAGGAGTTCTATCTTCCCCTGCTCCGCCGGAGCATAGTCCGGATCGAGTTCGAGGGCCTGGTTGTAGTATGCGAGCGCGAGGGAATCCCGCTTCTGCTGGAAGCGGGTGTCGGCGAGAAGCGTCAGTGTATAAGGAGTGTTGTAGAGAGCCGGGCTCATCTTGACAAGCCTCTCGCAGACATCCGCGAGCGAGGCGCGGTCCCCCGTGTTGCTGTACAGGGTGGCGAGGGCGTTGAGATACCAGACATTGGTGGAATCAATCTGCGAAGCGCGGGTCAGATGCGCCTCGGCGTTGGCGTTCTCCCCGAGAGCAAGCTCACAGAGGCCCAGATAATAGTTGACGGCAGCATCCTCCGGGGCAGAGTCAAGCAGCACCAGGAATTTCTCCTGCGCCTTAAGGTATCTGCCGTCGGCATACTCCCTGGCGGCATCCAGAAACAGCCCGTTGTCGGCACTGTCCTGCGCACCCAGACAGAAACATGACACCAATATTGATATATATATCAGGACTATCTTTCTCATATCATTCCTTATCATACACAAAAGTATGCAATTTTATGAGAAAAAATGGCTACTTTCGTGGGTATTATTTGAATTTGACGATGCAACTTTTCGGTAACGGGAAGCATCTTGACAATCGGGAGGCGGAAATGATCGAGGGGGCGAAACGCGGAGACCGCCGATCCCAGAAAGCCATCTTCGACCTCCTGTCGCCTAAGATGTTCGCAGTGTGTCTGCGATATATGGGCGATCGGGATGCGGCCGAAGACATACTCCAGGACGGATTTGTGACCCTGTTCTCCAAGCTTGACAGCTACTCGGGGGCGGGTTCCTTTGAAGGCTGGGCAAGAAGGATCTTTGTCAACACTGCACTGATGAGTCTCAGGAAGAAAGACGCCCTGAAGAACACCGAGGATCTCGATGTCGCCTGGAACATGGCCAGCAACGACCCGTCCCCTATCCAGAAGATAGGCAACGACGACCTTCTGAAGATGGTGGCTTCGCTTCCTCCGGGGTTCCGCGCGGTCTTCAACATGTATATCATTGAAGGCTACTCCCACAAGGAGATCGCGGAGGCGCTCGGGATTTCCGAGACCACATCCCGCTCCCAGTTGCAGAGGGCAAGGATGCTGATGCAGTCAAAGATAAAAGAAAGATATTAGTCAAGATGCTGGACGAGAACAAGGATTTCGACCTTTTGATGAGGTCAATGCTGGAAGACGCCGAGGCGAGACCGCCGCGCGGCGCCTGGAAAGCCATATCCTCACGTCTGGACGAACCTGTCCGGACGCGTCAGGCGGTTGCGGGCCCATGGTTCAGATGGGCCGGGGCTACTCTTGCATTCGCAGCGGCACTCGGTCTCGGGCTCTTCTTCACAGGCACGAACCGCTCCGAGCCTCTGCAGCCTGAGCGCGGCATAGCGCTCCTGAGCGGCGTCAAACCGGAGATAATCACAGATTTCGACAATGCCGCCCCTCTCAAAAGTTACGCGGCGCGCCTGACGGCATCGGCAGAGACGGCCTCGCAGGTCGCCGAAACGGCTGATGACGCCAATGTCCCTGCAGAAAATGTTGACAATGGCAGCTCTCCGGCAGCGAAGCCGGCTGGCAAAAGCCGGAAATGGAAGAAGATGGAGCCGTCCCGGGACGATTTCGACCTCCTGGCGATGAACGAAAGCGGCAGTGGCCCCAGAGCCCGCAGGCTCTCTCTCTACACCAAAGGTTCCATAGGCGGCAACGACTCCGACTTCAAGTTCAAGTCACCCGCTGTGGCGATGGCCCCGGGAGCCAAAGAATCGGGCATAACCGAGCTGAGCACCTCCACATACGGAATACCGCTGACCTTGGGCCTCGGTGTACGGTACTATGTCCTTCCGAGACTGTCTGTCGGCTCGGGGATAGACTACTCCCTGCTCACCAGGACATTCACCGGCAAATACACCGGCACGTCATCCGTCACCGGCGAGGAGATCCAGGAAGCCGGCAACGTGTCACATAGCCTTCACTACATCGGCATCCCGCTCGGTCTCTACTATGACCTGCTCAGCACCGACAAACTCAAACTGTATATATATGGTCTCGGCGAAGCCGAATACTGCATAGCCAGCAAGTACACCTTGTTCGCATCTCCGAACATCATACGCAATGAGCATGTGGAGAAACTTCAGTACTCCATCGGCGGAGGACTCGGAATCGAGTTCAGGCTCTCTCGCATATTGGGACTCTATATAGATCCGAACATCAGATACTACTTCCCGTCCGACCAGCCCAAGAGCATAAGGACAGACAAGCCTGTCATGGTCAGCTTCGATGCCGGCCTTAGGTTCAACTTCTGATAAGTAATCGTTAAAAAACATCAAAAGACATAAGAAACTTTAATTTGTAGCGACACCCGGAGCGTTTTTGTTCCGGGTGTCGTTTTTTATTCCGTCCTTTGCGGAAAACCATACTGCTATGAAAGCACTTCATCTTCTATTGCTCGCCGCGGCGGCTCTGAACGCGGCCGGCTGCATCTCCGGGGAGCAGTGGCTCTCCACCGGACGGTCACGGGGCGACTGCCACTCGCGCAGGCCGCCAGTCGATGCCGGCGAGACTCCGGCCGGGAGAGACACCTCCGTTTTCCTCTCGGCCGTGAGATTCGGCGAGGGTTACGACTGGAGACAGGACAGCGACTATGGACTCGCTGAGTTCGAAGTACTGATGTACAAGGACTTCCAGCCATATCTCTCCATCCCCTCCTCTTCCGGGCTGGTCAGTCCGGATCCGGACACGCACCACATAATCGGCAGCCACCTCTATACCGAGCGTCTCACCGGAGACAAGACCCGACTCGCGAAAGACGGGAAGCTTCTTCTGGGGTTCGACGGGCAGGAGCTTTTCAGGGGGATACTTCCCGACGGGGAGGACACCTATACCCTGTCCGAGAGACGCGACGGCTCCGGATTCTCCCTCCGGTGCAACGGCGAGGTCATGTTCAGCCGCGAACGCGGCTCGGTGTTCGGCGACCTTGCCGATCCGTCATACCGGCCGTACGGCGCCCTCTACAAAGACGAGGGGAAGATATGCTTCTGCTATCGGGACGGCGGGGGCAAGGACGAGACATTCTATTATGTCAAGGACTGCAAGGCCACCGACAGCGGACGGGAAGGACAATATGACATCCAGGACCTGAAAGTCATAGGAGGATACCCCGTCAGCGCGGAATCGTCCTGCCTGTGGTTCACGGTCGAAGAAGGAAGGCTCTGGAGAGAAGCGGACGGGAGAGCCACCATGGCGGGATGGATGACATACGGAGGGATGGACAACCTGTCCTGCACCGTAACTGAAGATGATCCGGAGACGCTGCGCGAGATCTGCGTCGGCGACGCCCTGATACTGCACGGCAGCAGGACCGGATACGCGATATTGGAGACCCTGGACAAGGGCGTGGAGATATGGTGTTCCGATGACGAAGGCTCGCTGAGGCAAAGATATGAGGGACACCGCCTGATGTCCGCATCCTGCGCCGACCTGCTCGGAGACGGGCATCTCTATGCCATCCTGACCCCTGAAAGCGGAGACAGCCATATAGCGTTCTGCGATGGCGAAAGCAGGACGGTGGAACTGCACGGTTATTTCAGCGGGATACGGGCCCGCTCCGGACTCAATCCTCCCAAGTGACAGCCCTGGTCCCGTCATCCAGCACGGAAATCCCGACCTTCAGAGTCTCCTCCGGGAGCAGGTCTTCGATGTTCTCCGGCCACTCCATAAGGCACAGGCATCCGCTGTCCAGATAATCATACAGCCCGATGTCAAGAGCCTCGGCATCTTTGGTGATGCGATAGAAGTCAAAGTGATATATGGACTCGCCCGAGCCGGACAGATATTCGTTGACAATGGCGAATGTCGGAGAGGCCACAGCGTCATCCCTCACGCCGAGCACATGGCAGAGGGCTGTGATGAAAGTGGTCTTGCCGGCCCCCATAGGAGCATAGAACGCTATCAAGTTGCGGCCTTCCGTCTGACGGAGGAATTCCGATGCCGCAGCCTCAAGGCCGGACAAAGACTGTATCAATATCTCATGCTGCATAGTAACCGTTAAAAAATAAGTTGCCGCTTACATAACAACGACAAATATAAGAAAAAAACAATGCTGACACAGATAAAAGCCGCCAAATGCATAGGCACGCAGGCAGTGCTGGTCACCGTGGAGACCGACATAGACCACGGCATAGGCATCCACCTGGTGGGGCTCGCCGACGCGGCCGTGAAAGAAAGCCTCCTGAGGACCGTGACAGCCATGGAGACGCTCGGATTCCGGGTCCCCGGCAAGAAAATCGTCATCAACCTCGCCCCGGCCGACCTGCGCAAGAACGGCAGCGGCTATGACCTCCCCATAGCGATAGGGATAATGGCCTCCTCGGGCAAGTATCAGTTCTCCGGCGCCGAAGAATACCTCATGATGGGAGAACTCGGACTGGACGGAAGCGTCAGGCCGATAGAGGGCGCGCTGCCATTTGTGGAGCTCGCGGCGGAGATCGGGATGCGGGGAGTGATCCTGCCGGCCGAGTCGGCCCTTGAGGCGGCGGAGATTACGGAAATCCCCGTCTATGGCATCACCCTGCTGTCAGAAGCCCTGAGCATACTTCAGGGCGGGGACTGCCGGCACCTCCTCGCCGGCGAGCTTTCGGCAAGGCTCCCGGCCAGAGGCGGCACCCGACCAGAGGAAAACGCCGTCGACTTCTCCGACATCATCGGGCAGGAAGGGGCCAAAAGGGCCGTAGAGATTGCGGCGGCCGGAGGGCACAATCTCATAATGATCGGCGCCCCGGGGTCCGGCAAGAGCTCCCTTGCGAAAGCGATGGCCGGCATTCTCCCGCCCATGACCCGCGAAGAGTCTCTGGAGACCAGCCGCATATATTCCGTGGCCGGCCTGAGAAAGGGATGCAGCGGCCTGATACGGCAGCGTCCGTTCCGCTCCCCTCACTACTCGGCCTCGATGGCTGCCATCATCGGAGGTGGCGCCGGAGACAACATAGTCCCAGGAGAGGTCACCCTCGCCGACAACGGAGTCCTCTTTCTCGATGAGATGCCGCAGATGCCGAGAAGCGTGCTGGAATCTCTCCGCGGCCCCATCGAAGACCGCAAGGTGACTATCTCCAGGCTCAAGAACAAGGTGGATTTCCCCGCGTCTTTCACCCTCATAGCCGCGGCCAACCCCTGCCCCTGCGGGTATTACGGCGAAGGAGACCGGTGCAGATGCACGGCGGCGCAGAGGACAGCCTATCTGGCGAAACTGTCCGGACCGATAATGGACCGCATCGACCTGCAAGTCTGGATGCATCCCGTCCCCACGGAAGCGGTCGCCCGCAGGCTCAAAGCGGAAAGCAGTCGCGAAGTGGCCCTCAGGGTACGGGCCGCAAGGCTGAAGCAGGCGGCACGATTCCGAGAAGAGGGAATCAGCACCAACGCCGAGATGTCCAACCGCCAGTCCGAAAGACACTGCCGGCTGGACGATGAGTGCAGGCGCACCCTGGAAGACATAATGAGAAGGACCGGGATGTCCCTGCGGGCATGGTTCAGGATAATAAAAGTCGCCCGGACCATAGCCGACCTCGAAGGTGAGGAACGGATACGTCCGGGCCATATTCTGGAAGCCGCGGGATACCGTCTACTTGATCGCGGCAAGATTTGACTTGAGTTGCGCGGCCGAGCTTGCCCCGACGATGACAGAGGTCACCTCCGGGCGGCGCAGAACCCAGCGAAGAGCATATTGCGCAAGGGTGACACCCTCCGCTTCCGCCTCCTTGCCCCAAACAGCTATCTGATCAAGAAGCTCCGGAGTCAGCACGTCCGGCTTAAGGAAACCGCTGTGCGTCATACGGGAGCCTTCTGGTATCCCGTGCTGATATTTACCGGTCAGAAGTCCTTGCGCCAGAGGGGAGAATGCGACAAAACCGGCCCCTGCGGCCTCGGCCTGAGGCAGAATCTCCGGCTCCACATTGCGGTCTATCATGTTGTAACGCCCCTGATACACAAGGCACGGCACATGCTGCTCCCGGAGATAGGCATAGGCCTTGGCGGCCATCTCCGGCGGATACTTGGAGAGCCCTACATACAGCGCCTTGCCCTGGCGTACCACATCGACGAAGGCCTGCATCGTCTCCTCTATCGGAGTCAGCGGGTCCGGCCGGTGCGAATAGAAGATATCCACATAGTCCAGCTTCATACGCTTGAGGCTCTGATCGATGGAAGCAATGATGGTCTTGCGTGAGCCCCACTCCCCGTATGGGCCCGGCCACATATCGTGCCCAGCCTTGGTGGCTATGACGACCTCATCCCTGTGGGCGGCCAGAGAAGACCAGAAAATCTCTCCGAAGAGGCTTTCCGCAGCCCCGCAAGGCGGACCATAATTATTGGAAAGATCGAAATAAGTGATGCCGTTGTCGAATGCGCATTCGATAATCTCACGGCAATTGTCCTTGGACGCGTCAGCACCGAAATTGTGCCAGAAACCGAGAGAAATCTCAGGAAGAAGAAGGCCGCTCTGTCCGCAGCGACGATACTTCATTGATTCATAGCGCGGTAGTGTCTGCTTGTAATTATCCATTGCTTATTGTGGTTGAGTTGAGAGCAAATATACATAAAATAAAAATGAAAAAATCTCAAAAATATTTGGCGGAAATAAAAAAACGGCTTACCTTTGCAATCCCTTTCCGAGAGGCTTGGGACAAGATCATTGATAATATTGAAAGACAAGTACAAGCAAGTACCGAGAAAAATGCAATAGAATCGAGAGCGTTGA
>UQMB01000013.1 GCA_900541925.1 uncultured Bacteroidales bacterium
GGTATTCGAGGATGTCCCCGACCCTGGCCTCCGGCGGCAGGAGGACGTTGAGCAGTCCGATGAGCAGTTCCTTGTTGCCCTTGTCGGCGAACACCGCCTTGAACCCCGCGTCGAGGGTGAGGTCCACATACCGTCCCGGCGTCACCGCGTGCAAGGCCTCATCCCTGTTCATGCCGGCATCCCCGCTTCCGTTTCGGCCGCGGCCTATGTTTCCGTTTCCCTCGCACATCTGCCCCACGGCCTTGCCGCCGGCAGAATCTCTCTTGAAGTTTCCCATTGTAAAGAGTTTAAAAGTTACGCCAGCAATGATAGCGATTCCCGGGGTGCCGGGCAATAAAGAAACTTCAAAAGAGATAAGAAACAGAAAAATCTGCACTCGGCGAGGATCACGTGCGCGGGAATGCCCCTGCGCGGTACAGAATCAGGTACCCTGATGTACGCGAGCGTGCCACGTACAAAAAGAAGTCCCGCCCCATACGCGAAGCACACAAAAACGGCAGGCCTGGATTACCACGCAAGGTGCTTTCCTGACCTGTCATGAATTTTTGTATCTTTGTCATAGGTCACAACACCTAGATATCATCGGCTTCCTTGCGATATGGCGTTGTGAATTGCTTTCTTTTTGTATCTTTGTCATAGGTCACAACACCATAATTCGGGTAATAACCTGATTGACAAAGACTTATCTACTGTGGTAGAATTCAGTAAACTCCGCATAATCTGCGGAGTTTCTATTGTTTATAACCAGTTTAACTCCGGCAACGCTATCTTGACCCTTGCCGTATTCACCCTGAGAGCCAATGGATCGCTGCCGACCGTCAGAACAGCTCCAACTGCTGCTCTATGGATGGCAGTTCCGCATTCTTCCGTCCGATAAAAAGTTCCATTGTGGAAAACTGCTTGTCCGTGATGCACATCACGCCGACCTTGCCATATTCCGGAAGCAGGCTCTTGACCCTCCGGACATGCACCCCGGCATTCTCCACAGAAGGACATTGCCTAATGTAAATGGAGAACTGGAACATCGTGAAGCCGTTGCCTATCAACTCCTTACGAAAAGTGGCCGCCGCCTTGCGCTCCTTCTTGGTCTCTGTCGGAAGATCGAAAAACACAAGCACCCACATAACACGATATTCGCTGAGTCTGGACACCTGCTACATCTCCGGATACACTACCTTCCTCAATTCTCCTCCGAAACACTTCGCGAGCGATGCCGTGGTCTGGCTCGCGGCAATCATCAACGGACTCCGCCTGCCGTCAATCACGACATCCATCACCGGAATCTCCAACAGCCTGGCCTTGATTTCCCGCGTCAGCTGCGGGCAGGTATTGCCGTCAGCCATAATATCCACCACAAGCCGATCGACATAAGGGCGATAAGGCTCCATCACATCATCCGCGAGGCAGAACGCATTGTAACGGTTGCAATGATGTATCCCAAGCGTAGGAAGCAATCCGCTGGACACCAGAGCCCTAGCAATCACGGCGCGAAGAATCGCATAGCCGTAATTGAGCAGATTGTTCGGAGCTCCGTCATAGCGGCCACGCACAAAGAAAGGAAGTTCCGGGAAAATGTTCTTCCAGTAGAAAGCCGCCGCCCGCCCCTCCATGTTCTCACTGTCCCCGCTCCTCACCTGCCCGGACCAGATGATCATATTGCGGGCATCCTCCCCGGAAACATATTTCAGCACCGCGGCCTGATTGGAAATCTTGCTCTGTACCGTCTGCTGCCAAAGCTGCTTTTTGAGAGGCAGGGACGCATCAATCTGACTTCTGAAACGCTCGCTCTGCACCGTATTCGACTCCAATGGCAGCAGCAGTCCGGCAGGCATAGACTTCTCGTCACAAGTGATGACCGCGGCATTGTTATCCAGGAGTGCAGACATCAAGGCGGAGGTTACCGTAACCTGACGGTTGTCTATCACGACCACACCTATGTCCTCTATCGGGATAGTCCGCCGCAGGGGCGCATCTCCGAACGGGAGGTCGCCGTCCGAAGGCTTCTCCACCACCAGCTGCCTGTTAGACAAGGACAGGTAAGCCGGATTGCCGAAATACAATGTCCGCTTTACCATATCAATACTCCCCCACTGCGACTATCCGCCCGATGTGGTCAACGCGGACCTTGACGATGCCTTTTAGATTCGCAAGATTCGTTACCCGCTTCCAGGTCACATCCCGCAACTCCGGGACACTATCAAGCGCAGTTTCCAAATGATGTCTGAACCAATAATCCCTGCAGCTCAACTTCTGCACCCTGAACAGATTAGGACTGATTTGCGCATAATTGGCCGGATCCATCAGATCCCCCTCGGCAGGGATGAAGCCGGTCTTAGGATTCGGGAACACGAACATCTCATTGAGCTTCAGGCTGAATACGAACTTCCAGCCAAGATCCTTATGGAAGTCTTTGTCCACCACTGGCAGACCGGCAGTCTTACGCGCAAGAGCCTCCAAAAGCGTAACCACCTGCTCCTGATAATTGCCTTCCGCATCCTCATAAATCGCCACATGATGATTATTGCGCGGGTTGACAAAATCATTCGGGATTGTATTGCCGGCGGCATCGAGGACAAGATTGCCGTCTTTGTCACGTTTATCCCGGATTGCGCAAAGGTCGAAGTTCTCGGCTATGGTTACCCGCTTGAGTTTTATCCCACGCGCCTCGTCCACCCAGATCGGCTTCTCCTCCAGATTCACGAAAGCCTTCTTTGGATCACCTCCATACTCCGCCCGCCGCGCCTCAAGAAGCTTACGGACACGTCCATCCACTACCTTGTCCACACTCAAATCCGGCCCTATCTCTTTGCGGATGCTATACACATCCTTCATCCTCACGCACTTGACCTTGGCAGGAACAGCGACGGACTGCAAGGCATCCACATACAGAGGGTTCTTGTCAAGAGAGTTCTTACCGGTAAACGCCTTCTTGGGATCACCGCCGAACGCTTCCAGTCGCCTCGCCAATGCCTCCCTCTCCGCCTTGGATGCCACTGAGGCAACCATTGCAGCATCCATCTTGCCTCCGACTGTCACATCAAACGTCTCGTACACCATGCGGCGGCCATAGACCTGCTCCTTATGCAATTGCCCGCGCGGAGTCAATGTCTCCACCGCGATAGTCCGATCCTTAACCTTTGACTTGTTGACATTTCTGGTCGCGACCTTGTTCTTGGCTTTGATTGACACGAGGGTGGACTCCAGGGCCGACTTGAACGCGGAGCGCAACTCACCGAGCAGCATAGGAGGGGCGAAAATCCATTTGTGATTCGGCAGGCGCATCGTGACAGCCTCCTTGAGAACCAGATCCTCAGAACCCGGAAGAGCATTCAGAGTATTGAGCACCTTGATGTGAGAGCGCCTCGTGAATGCTATCGTGAGCGCATCCATCGCGTGGTGGCGGTGGTCATTCCTCTTGGTCCAGTCGTCGCTGATTTTCTCCAGGCTCTGCCCGTCAGACTTGGTGACGGTGAATGTCTTGCCCGCCTGCCTGTATTTAGGCAGGTTGAGCTCTTTCATCACATCGACGAGCTGCCACTGCTCACGCAGAAGAGCCGTGATGCTCCCGGTGGTCGGCATCACATCCCGGACAATCTCGCCGAGCATTTCCATCGATTTTCTCGCTATGTACTGCGAATTCGTGAGATCGCGGTTGACAAAATCCGACGGAATCTCGCTCTGCTTCATGAGCAGGCGGTCGCGTTTGCGAGCCGAAATCACCCCTTGAGAACAAAGATCAATGACACGAAGCCTGTATGCATCCAATTCCGCCGGGCCATATTTCCTTGACACATAGTCAAGCGCAGTCTCCTTGCCTTTGTCTCGGTTGACATCACTGAATTCCAAGGTCTTGTTGGAATAGGAATCGTCGAACAGCAAGGCCTGAGGAATGATATGCTCAATGTCTATGGACGGGGAGAACAAGAGGTCCTTAGGAATGTACTGATTGGAATACAAGGTCCTGTATCCGTTGCTTTTCAATTCATCGTAAAGCCTGTAACGCAGGATGTCTCTCTTGCTCACATACGGCAGATGGAATTCTGTCTGAAGGATTTTCACAATACCCTCATCACGTTTCGTGTTGTCGGCAATGCTTTGGGTCGCCTGCTCCCGCTGCCTGGCGTTCTGCTTCAGCTCCCTTGACATCTCTATATGGATTTCATCCGGCCTGCCATATTCATCCAAGACGGTGTTCACCACATTGACCATCTGATTGAGGATCTTCTCCACCACAGGGTTGCGCAGCGCCCCCTTCGGGAGAATCTCCAACCTGTCCTTAAGCTCCCGGGCCTCATTCTCTTCTTTGGTGATGGATGAGGAATGGTTGTACCCGGCCCTTGCACATGCCTCATCGTAAGTGCAGCCATCCTTCAGATGCGGAAGAATCTTGTGCATTGCCTTGTGGCTGAGCGAAGCATAATCATCAAGCAGCTTCACCGAGGCGATGATCCGCGCATACTCAAGGGGCATCTTGCAGATTTCGGACACTTTCCCTATAAGACTTTCGTCTCCGGTCTTGGAGTTGTCCCCCTCATAAGAATACAGGAGATGCCACAATTTGAACATGGGCTGCCGCTCGTACTCCTCTTTGGGAAGAGAAGCGTCAAAAGTCAGGTAGTCAGTGCCAAATCCCAAGGCAGAGAAGACTTCACACAGCAGTTTATACGCCCCGGAATACGACAGTTTGCGAAGATCATATTCACCATGGCCGGATACCGAAACCACCTCCAGAAACTTCCGATACAGCGCCGACATCGTCAGGTTACCCTGTATCTCCTTGTAGTTCACATCGTAACCACGTGAAGCACGCCCGAGCAGCCGGAGCATTTCCGGAACCGTTATCTTGTCATTGACCGCAAGGAAATCCGCGAGTTTTTCCCTGTCCTCAGCCGATAACTGGAGACACTCACCGGTAGCCCTGTCCGTCAAAGTCACGTTGTTCAGCACAGACCATATCTTAAATTCCTGAAAAAGCAGAGATGAGCGCGGGGCCACACGGCATCCGCATGTCTTGACCTTACGCACCCCGTTCTCCTCAACAACGATATCCCTATGCTCGAACTCGCAGAAACTGATCAGGTTTTTCTGAGACTTCAGGCGCCTCTGGTAGAATATCACCACGTCACGGATCTCCGTCTTGAGCGCGTCCGTCATCTCAGGATGGAAGCGCTTCTGGCACTCCCATATACGCTCAAACTCATCAAGATAGTCCTGCCTGTAGAAGACCTTGTTGCGCGTGCTGTAGTTCGGGTCCTGCTCGATATGCCGCCATAGATACTGGCCGACGGTGACATCATCGAAAAACAGCTCCTTGCTCCTGTCGCTTATCTCCCCGAGATATCCGCTTGAACTCTGGATAGCGCCCTTGACATCAGCTATAACATAAGCCAAAGTCTCCTTGTCCAGCATCTCGTTCAAGGCCTTGACCCGCCATTCAAGAGCAGTCTTTTTCTTGTCTTTGCCCTTATTGTCAGCAGTATATATCGAATATCGACCCAGGAATTTCTTGGAAACACCGTTCCTCCCGTCAGCTTCTATGCTCTTCTTGAAGTCCTCCGTCAGGATATCAGGCCACCATGAACTCTGCACGGACCAGATTCTCTCAAACTCCGCGGCCAGGTCAGAGCGATAATACTCAGGCAGTGCGCTTTTCCCGCTTTCAAGGAGCCTGAGCGAATACTCCCCTGGGGTCAGACCATCATCATAAAGTTCCCGGGCCACGGACATGCCGTCGATAAGGTGTCCTTCCTCCCCTTTATCCGTCTTGCGGTTACTCTTGTATCCGCGCTTGCGATTGATCATCAGCAACACACGGGACAATTCATCCATGGTAATCTCCCTTGACGGAGCCTCCGCCCTCAAACGGAATGTCTGATATGTAGAACCTGCACCCTGCTCGGACAGGACAGTATCTTCGCTTATCCACCCCTCGCGCCTGAGCACAGACAAGAGATGCTCGCGACGAAGTTTGTATCGCTGGAGATTCCTGCGCATACCGCGCTTAAGGCGACGGTCGGCGTTGGTGGTTATAGCCTTGCCTTTCTCGAAACTGTCCTTCTCATCCGTCGTGAGAGGATTCACTCTGACACCTGTCATTATTATGGACGAGCGTTCATCGCCTGATTCGGCCTGATTGACCATGGCCCATCCTATACTTGTCGTTCCGAGGTCAAGCCCCAATACTTTTTTCATATATGAGTGGTTGTTTTTCTACAAAACTAACAATATTTATTGTAATTAATCTGGATATTGTTAATTTTGCAAAACAAAAGAAGCAATTCACAATAAGGATTATTCCGTTGTGTAAACATTTAGAGCGGACCTTCGGGTTCGCTCTTTTCCATACCAGCCCGCATCTTCTCGGGGCAACTCCGCCCCGCGTACACGAAGTCAACCCAAGCGCGGAAAGCCACCTGGCACGCCAGGGCCGGAGGTGGAACGCGCTCCGCTGCATTGTAATACGCCTGGAAAGGAGTATCTTTGCGCACCTGAAAGGGGGACAACAAAATGAAGACAGCCAGCCAGCAAAGCGGCACGAACAGCCGCGCGATCAATCCCATAAACAATACAGCCTTCGGGATCCTGCTGATAATCAGCATCTCCCACCTGCTGAACGACATGATCCAATCGGTCATCCCGGCCGTCTACCCGATACTCAAGGAGAAGTTCGGGTTCACATTCACGCAGATAGGCCTGATAACCCTGGTCTTCCAGATGACATCCTCCATCCTGCAGCCTTTCACGGGCCTGTATGCCGACCGCAACCCCAAACCCTACTCCCTCTCCACCGGAATGTGTTTCACCCTCTGCGGGCTCCTGCTGCTCTCCATGAGCGACACCCTCGCGCTGATACTCCTTTCCGTGGGCCTGGTCGGTCTCGGTTCATCTGTCTTCCATCCGGAAGCCTCACGCGCGGCCCAGTTGGCATCCGGCGGGCGCAAGAGCCTGGCACAGTCCATCTTCCAGGTCGGGGGCAACGGAGGCAACGCCATAGGCCCGCTCCTGGCCGCGGCGATAGTGCTTCCGCACGGCCAGGGGGCAATCAGCTGGTTCGCCCTGGCGGCCATAGCGGCTGCCCTACTGCTCCTTGTAGTCGGCAAATGGTACAGCCGCAAGCTCGCCGAGACCAGAGGGACACAGAGCTCCACCATCAGGGAGCGGCCGCTTCCAGGCAGACTTGTCCGCCGAGCCCTCGTGATACTTGTCATCCTTCTCTTCTCCAAGTACTTCTTCGCCGCCTCGATGACCAGCTACTTCACTTTCTTCCTTATGGACAAGTTCGCGCTCGGAGTCAAGCACGCGCAGCTCTGCCTCTTCGCATATCTGGCAGCCTTCGCAGCGGGGACGGTCATAGGAGGGGCGCTCGGTGACAGGTTCGGGCGCAAGCGCATCATCCTCATCTCCATCCTCGGAGCTGCGCCGTTCGCACTGGCGATGCCGCATCTCTCCCTCGGCTGGACCATCGTCATGGCCGTAGTCACCGGCTTCATCATAGCCTCGGCCTTTCCTTCCATCATCGTCTACGCCACGGAACTCCTGCCGGACAGGGTCGGCATGATCTCCGGGGTGTTCTTCGGGCTGATGTTCGGCATCGGCGGACTCGGCTCGGCGTTTTTCGGCTGGCTCGCGGACAGAACAAGCATCGAGTTCATCTTCCGCATCAGCAGCCTGCTCCCCCTCATCGGCATCATCGCCCTATGGCTGCCGGACTTGAAATATTGTTCTCATTAATAAGTTACCGCTAAAAATTCACTTTTGGCAATCTGCAATATTTTGCCTACCTTACAAAAAAATCATCATGATGAGAAAGCTACTGGTATTTTTGCTTTGTCTGTCTTTGGCATGCAGCCTCAAGGGTCAAGAGATGACGGGTGTTTGGGTTCAGGTCAATTCCGCTTCCGAGAACGGGACAGAGATGACGTTATCCGACACTCTTAAGCTTTCAGCGGATGGTGTCTTCCGCAATGCAACCGTCATGGAAATGTCGATGGATGACGGAAACGGACAGAAAGCCAAAGTCAAAATGATGGTCTCATGCAGCGGAAAATGGTCTTACGAAGACGGTGTGCTGACCCAGATTTACGATGCGAAATCCATCCGCTCTGAAGTGCTGGAACAACCGGAGGGCTTTCCTAAGATGTTCGGAAACATGCTTACCAAAAAGACAGCCTCGGAATTCAAAAAGCATGCGAAAAAGCCGCAGCGCTCGGAGCTGCTCACATTGACATCCAACACTCTCAAACTCCGCGAGATTGGAGTAAAAGACCCGGAGACCGACACTTACGCGCGCGAGGAAAACTTGTTGTAAATTCCGTTTACTTTTCATCGATTTCTGCGACTATGATAGAAAACGATGAAAATGTTTTCTATGATTGTTTCTGCAGTCGTTGCAGCGATGCCTGGCATCGGCGGGCCGTCAGTGCAGACGGCGGATATAGAGTGCGTGTATGAATATTGCACTATTGATGACAAGGGGCGGAAAGATGTATATTCGACAATCCTCCAGATAGGGAGCAGGTCGGCCAAGTTCACGGATTATTCCACATTCCAGCTGGACTCCGCAAAGAGTGCCGGGGCTTCGGAAGAAGATGTCGAGGCCTTCAGACTGCGGGAGGAGAAGAAAGAGCAATATTTTGATCAGGCAATATTGCAGAACGAGCCTGCCGGGAAAATGACTGTTTACGGGGTAATAACTCCGGACCGCTATTCGTACACGGAAGATTTGAATGCGAAGAAGTGAACTTTGTCAGAGGGGGAAAAGACCATATGCGGATATCGATGCCGCAAAGCGGAATGTGAATATGGCGGGAGGAAATGGATAGCATGGTATAGTCAGGATATCCCCGCATCCTATGGGCCCTGGAAATTGTCCGGGCTGCCGGGGCTGATCCTGGAAGCGGAAGATTCAGATGGAGCCAACAAGTTCGAGGCCATCATCATACGCAACGGGAGCACATCCATTGCACCGGTTTGCGACAAGAACACAATCACTACGATAAGAGACAAATTCGTCAAGGCGAAGAATCTGTTCGAGTCTGACCCGATGGGGAATCTGCCGCCGGAGTCGATCAGCGAGATGTCCATTCACAAATACGATGACGGCAGCAAGTCAATAAGCATCAACGGAGTCCCGCTGCGCCTGCGTGCCGGCGGATATGTGCCGCTTGAGCTGAAGTAACAGAGTAAACTTGAACTGATTATGAAATGCGCAATACGGCGCATGTTCCTCTGCGCCTTGTTTGCTGCCGTCTCAACGGTCGCGTTTGCTCAAAACGTGATAAGCGGCAAAATTCTCGACACTGCCGGGAAACCGGTCCCGGGAGCCATTGTGAAAGCAGAGTCTTCTTCATCGATTCTCGGTTACACGACATCGGACGACAAGGGCCGGTACTCGCTTTCTGTTGAGCGGAATGGTGACGCCATCGTCTCGGTGTCTTGTCTTGGCTATGAGACATCTTCTGTGGCATTGTCGTCCGTTTCCGCTGCGGCATGCAACTTCTCTCTGAAAGAGAAGAAGATCGGCATTAAAGAGGCTGTCGTCCGTGCTCCGGCGATTCATCAGAGGGGCGACACACTCTCTTATGCCGTCTCCGCATACACCACACGGTCGGACTACACACTCAAAGATGCTCTGAAAAGGCTCCCGGGAATCGATGTCGAGGAGTCCGGACGCATAAAGTATCTCGGGAAAGACATATCCGGTTTTTACATTGAAGGGATGAATCTGCTTGGCGGCAAGTACAACATTGCGACTTCCGGAATCCCGGCATCGTACGTGAATTCTGTTCAGGTTCTGGACAATCATAAGGAGGCGGCGATTGACAAAGACACTTTCTCCGATGATGTGGCGATCAATATAAGCCTCAACGACAAGGCCAAGATAAAACCTGTCGGATCCTATGAAGCATCCGCCGGGTATGGAGACTACCTGCTGTATTCGGCAAAGGGTTCAGCAATGATGTTCCGCCCGAGGACACAGGTGATAGCATCGGTAAATGTCGGAAACATCGACGGCTTCGCTTTGGACGAAGGCAAGGATTTCCTGAAATCGGACAATGACGGGGATGCCGTCCGAAAATTGGCGGGAGAATTATCTTCATCGCACCCGCCGATGAAAGCCGGCAGGTATATAAGCCCGTCAGATATAGCCGTGACAGTCAATGCCATCCATAAAGTCGGCAAGACTTCGACAATAAAAGGTAATGTCGGCTATGGCTCGTCAAAGGGCGATTATTCATACTCATTCAAAGGCCTATACTATGACGACGGTGGCGGGATTACAATGTCGCAGATGACCTCTCCGAGCACAAGGATGCAGAGCCCTTGGGCCACTCTGGAGTACCAGAAAAACTCCGATAACTGCTTCATCAATGGAAGATTGCACGGAAATATGGAGTTTACCCGCTCCGCAGTGCCGGTGGTGCTCAACGGCCGGATGTCGTCACAGTCACAATCCCTGAGCAGCATGGATTTCGGAGGTGACTTCAGCACGAGGTGGCGAAGCGTCGGGCTGCTTTGGAGCGTGTCCTCCGATACGGAATACTCCGCTTCTCCGTCATATTCATTGAAGATATCTTCAGATGACACCGATATCTTGCAGTCGGTTTCCGGAAAGACGTTCAGTTCGAAGAACACGCTTTCCGCCACGTGGAAAAAGCGCCACAACAGGATATATGTACCGCTGTTGTTCAATGTTCAGTCCGACCGGCTGAAAACAGAAAGGCAGGACGGCGGCACAGTCTGTGGGAATAACGATATACATCTGACGAAGACCGTTTTTTCGTTCTACCCTCAATATGAGTTTAGCATTCAGCATTTTGTGTTGCGGGCCGAAGTACCGGTCAGGGGTGATGCGCTTTGGAGCGGCCCTAAAATCAATGGTTATGTTTCCGTTTGCCCGGAACTGTATCTCAATTGGAAGATCAGCGCGCTCTCCACGGTACGGACAGAGCTGTCGTATTCCAGAAATATCGGAGATGTACTGGATTTCCTGACCGCTCCTATCCAGGTTGACAGGACGACTTTGATGTCGGCTAACGGCACTGCCTCGGACAGTAAGTACCTTACGGCCAGAGCGCATTATGATTTCAAGATACCGATGAGTCAGTGGTTCGTGAATGCCGACTTTGTCTATATCCGTAATTGGATGAACCTTCTTTCATCGGACGCAGTGGACAGCGGCGGCATCCTGAACAGTCAGGTGCTTTTCCCGAACATGTCAAGCAGCATCATGACGCAGGCCGGCGTGACCAAGCAGTTTGCGGCGATAAGGACCAAAGTGTCATTGGGCGGCTCGTATATGCATAATGAAGGCAGTACGATGCAAAACGGGAAAATGATGGATTATGCGGGAGACAGCATGGTAATCTCTCCGTCGGTATCTTCCCGTCCTCTGGACTGGCTGGAATTCAATTACTCGGGGGATCTCAGCCGGACAGCGTCCGAGTATAAAGGGACGACAAGAAGTTACATTTCAAGAAGTCATGACATCTCCCTCCGGCTGTCCCCCGTGCAATCCCTGATTTTCAGTGCGTCATCTGAGATAAATAGGAAACAGCTCACTGATGACGTCTACAAGACGATGACTCTGCTCGATTTCGGTGTCTCCTGGAAACATAAGGCCTGGAAATTGTCTCTGGATCTGAGGAATGCACTCGATGAGAGGGAGTACAGCTACACTGTCTATGATTCCGTCAACACATTCACTTATGAATATGCGTTGAGGGGAAGAGAGCTTGTCCTGACGGTGGTCTTAACCATATAGATATATTGATTGTAAATATGTTAAGAGTGATTATACTATTGTCTATGTTGATGGTTCCGTCGCTGATGACGGCCGGAGAACATTATGTCATCCAAGACAGTCCGGACGGCCCTTGTCTTGTGAAATGGCTCGGAAAGGAGTCTATCGTGGATTTCAACCTCTCTCCGGAGCTGCGTTCTGTAAAGGTCATCGGGGAGATGGCCTTCGAAATGAACAAGCATATCCGGAAGGTCATATTGCCGGAAGGTCTGACTGCCATCCGCAAAAGAGCGTTCAACACCTGCGAGAATCTTACCTCTGTCGAGATGCCCCCGTCTGTAAGGGAAATCGGAAACAGTGCTTTCAATATGGACAGGAAACTTGAGCTGAAAGCGTTGCCGGACAGCCTCGTCACGATAGGAGAGTGGGCTTTCTGGGATTGCACGAAAGTATCGGTTTCGGTGATTCCGGAGTCGGTGCGTGTCATAGGAAGACTCGCCTTCACTTGTTGTGAGGGCATAAAGACATTGATATTCCTAAACAATATGACAGTAATACATGACAGGACTTTTTCCGGATGCAAGAATCTCGAAAGGATAGAGCTTCCTGCCGGGTTGAAGGAGATTGGGGACTTCGCGTTCGCGCGCTGCATAAAGCTTACTGAACTTCATCTTCCGGAAACAGTGGAAAAGATTGGCTACCGGTCGTTTGCGAACTGCTTCTCTTTGGAAAAGGTGGACTTGCTGTCCTTTCCGACAATTGACGACACGGCTTTTGACAATTGCGACAAACTTCGTTAACTTTCGCGGTGTTTCTGCGACTTACAGATGAGGCGTGTTTAGGAAGGCGCTTCAAAAACAAATGACAGAACAGGAATTCGGACATATCGCACGGGACTGCAGCGGCAGGCTTAAGGCGCTGGCGAGGCGTTTCTGCCGGGCAGCGGATCTGGCCATCGATGAGGATGACCTGGTTCAAGAGGCACTGCTCGCTTTCTGGAACCTTTCCGAAAAAGGCTACCCGGTGCGGAATGCCGAGGCGCTGCTTGTCAAGATTACGAAAAACATCTGCGTCTCGCACTATCGCAGACGGCACCTTGATACGGAGCCCATTGCCGGAGACGTTCTCCCTGGCGGTTTGTCTGCAACGGAAAGTATTGATGCTCAGGATGCTGCTGTGCTTCAGAAAGAAATGTACTCGAGTCTGACACCATCCGAGCTGGAATATACAAGATTGCGCGAGGAGACGGGCTGGTCGCTGGATGAGATGTCTGCGAATACCGGCAAGGACAAGTCCGTGATAAAGGCCCTGCTCTCA
Source organism: uncultured Bacteroidales bacterium (assembly GCA_900541925.1). Taxonomy (GTDB): domain Bacteria; phylum Bacteroidota; class Bacteroidia; order Bacteroidales; family UBA932; genus Cryptobacteroides. The sequence goes on from UQMB01000013.1 coordinate 13,061, forward strand.
AAGGCGAGGCGCAAGATGAAAGAAATATTAAAGGAACGATGATATGAAACAGGACAACAGGACATTGGCGGAACTCGAGAAGGCATATCTTTCCGATGAATCCGCAGCCGAGTTCGACAAGATCGTGCACAGGTCGGAATCCCGCAGGCGCAGACCCATAGTCTGGGGGCTGATGCTCGCGGCGGCGGCATCGCTGGCACTGATCGTGACACTAAGGCCCCGCCAGTGTGACTTCAACGGGCTTGAAATGGCCGAAGGAATCCAGCAGATCATGAGCCTTGACACTGACAATGTAAAGTTCGTCACGGCGACTCCGGACGGAGAGCGCATCATCCTGACGGCCGAGATGAATGACGGGAGCCGATGCTCCTATGTCATGAACCGTGAAGGGGGAGCTATCTCTATCACAGCAATGAAATAATAAGTTGTGTTGCTTGCCCGGCGGCATTTTCAGTGGCGCGCATGAAGATGTGCTGCGGCGGTAACAAATTAAAAATCAAATTACTATGCTAACATTTATTTTGAGCGCAGTATGCGCATTGAGCCTAAATGCCGCCCCTGCGGATACGCTTGACAAGTACATTATCAACGGGGAGCAGGTGGCCAAGTTCGACGGCAGCCAGCTTGTCGGCAAGACGGTGAGCGACTACAAGGTGACTGTGGCCAAAAGCAATACGGCCGATGAGGCTGTAAGGATTCACGTGATCCGCACCGACGGGCAGAAGATAAAAGTCATTAAATCTTCCGGTGTGGTCGAGGGTTTCCGCGTTGAAGACAAGGACACGGAGTCCAATATCAATGGGAAGAATTATTCCAATGCGGAGGTGACGGTGTTGTCCTCGACTACGGTCTATATCGTCGACGGCAAGAAGTGTGACAAGGATGCTTTCACGAAGATCAAACCAGAATCCATAGCTTCAATGACTGTCTACAAGCCGGGGTCCAAGGGGGCCTTGAAACTCTCCGGAAAGAAAGATGTCGCCGTCATCGTGGTCGTGACCAAGTAGTTTCTGTCGGTACCTTTTTCTCTGCTTGAGGCCCTGCGGCTTCAGGCAGTTTTTTGTCATAATCAGCATCCCCACTGTCGTCCCGTACAGGAAACAGCCCTCTTTCTGTACGGTAGCCCTCAATATAGCCGTCCCGTACAGAAAACGGCCCTCTGCTGTACGGCAACCGCGAGGCGCGAGGCCAAGCGAGGCACCACAACCCGACAATCCCCAAGCGAGACTCTAGCCGCCGCGAGAAAACAAGGTCAAAACGAAAGATTTGCAAATCTGATTCTTCTGTACCATATTTGCACCCGGAGCAGCCTCAGCGGAGCAGGCTGCACCATTAAAACTTTCAGAAAATGATGAAAAACTTCAAAGAACGGGAAAGGTTCTGCAACGCGACTTTTCTCTCCGGCGGACCGTATTGGCACGTCTACACTTCCGGCAAAGAAACACCGCTGATTTTCAGCACCAAAGAAGAATTTACCCTCGCCATGAATATGGTGGCGCAAGCCCAGGCCAGCACCGGTGTCACGTTACTCGCATTTGAAATCATGGGCAACCACTTCCATTTCGTAATTTCGGCAGACAAAGAACAAATTCTCAACTTCTGGAATCTCATACGCAAGAGGATGATAAAACCGTTCCCCTTGATAAAAAACATAACCCCGTCACTGAAGCCCATCGATAACTTGCAATCTCTGAGAAACAACATAGTCTACACCAACCGCAACGGCTACGTTGCCGACCCCTCGCACACTCCATTCAGCTACCCATGGGGTACAGGACGCTACTACTTCCAGAATTTCCCGACAGACCGACTCTATGCTGAAATCCATTCAGGCCAGCGCAGGCTCATGTTTCGCGGACGGGATCCGGACCTTCCGGAGCATTGGAAAGTCATTGACGGCCATATCTGCCCATCATCATTCTGCTCAATAAAAACAGGAATGGCGATGTTCCGCGATGCTCACCACTACTTCTCTCTGGTCAGTAAAAATGTGGAGGCATACACCGAGATCGCAAGCGAACTCGGTGACGGAGAGTTCCTCACAGATCCTGAGCTCTACAATCAACTGGCAGCGATCCTCAAAAAAGAATACGGAGCAATGCTCCTTAAAGACCTCAGCCGTCAGCAAAAACTGGATCTCGCCGTCAGACTGCGGCGCGAGTTCCGCTCCTCCAACGGACAAATCCGCCGTCTCCTTGCTCTTAGCCAATACGAAATCGATTCACTTTTCCCACTGACTGCATGACAAGTTTGACGCTAGGCTCCTTACAAGCCCGTCCCGTACAGAAAACCGTCCCGCCCGGCACCGCCCCGTCCAGCACCACTCGGCACCGCCTTGCCTTGCCGCCCCGTCCCGTACAGAAAACACCCCTCTTTCTGTACCGGAGCCACCAAAAGACCATCGCGGTACAGAAAACACCCCCTTTTCTGTACGGGACGCCGCCTTGAACCACCTTGCAGGCAGTTCCATCTGGACGCGGAGCCTAAACTGACAGAAAGCGGGGCAGCAGATACGCCCCACACGCGAGGCTAAGCACACAAAAAGCCGCCCCTGGGAAGGGACGGCCTCGAGCAATTCATAGCAAGGAGCGTCTGAGTCTATCCGGAAAACCCGTTTGAAAAAACCATCATTTTGTCGACTCAGACTGCTCCTAAAGTTTTTAGAACCTGTAAGTGAATCCTATCTTCACCTGTCCGATGGCACCGATGACATCGTTGGCGCTGGCACCGAAGGCGAATGAAGACGCATTCTCCTCATAAGTCTTGTCATCGTTCTTGGTGTATGACCCTTCGTAGCCGAGGGTCAGGAAGTTCAGCGAAGTCTCAAGGCTGAGGTGCTCGTTGACAGAATATGTCAGCACAGGCAGCACATGGATACCCCACGCAAGCACAGGATTGTTGTCAGTAGAGATGTTGCCGACCTCAGTCTTGCCGGTGGTGCGTCCGATACCGGCATTGACCTCGCTCCACAGACCGAAGCTGCGCCACTCGGCGAAACGATAACGGGCATACGGCTGGAGAGCCCAGGTGAAGTTTGACTTCTTGGTGTCGGCAAGAGCCCCCGGAGTGGTGTTCTTGTCAAAGCCGATGCCGAGCCTTGCACCTGCAAGGAAGTTGTCAGCGAAATACCAGCCGACATTAGGGGCGATGGTGAAGCCTACCTTGGACTCCTTGTCGGTCTTGATGCTATTGGCGGTGACATTGCCTCCGTTGTAGTCAAGTCCGGCGGTGCCGCCTACGAATACCTGAGCGTTTGCGCTGAATGTAATGGCTGCAAGAGCAGCGACAGTTATAATAACCTTTTTCATAATTGATTGATGATTAAATTGATTCGAGTTTCGACTCTATCTTTGATTCTATTTTGTCGATGAAAAGCCTATAGTGATTGCGCTCGCTGATGTCCATTATGAACGCCGTCACGCTGTAGAAGGCGAACTGGGAGACGAGCCCCATTATCTGCGGCCGTATCATGGCCAGCGTACAGGCGGCATTGTTGATGTTGTTGAAGCCCTGGATCATAAAGGTTGACGGGAAAATGTAGGAGACCGCCTTCCAGAATGGAGGGAATGAGCTTACCGGCCAGGAGAATCCGCTGAGGAAGAGGCAGAGCGAGGACATGAAGAGCAGTACCACGAACACCGTCTCCCTGTGATGCACGAAGCGGCTGAATGTGAAGCTGAAAGACACGCATGTGATGACGAACAGGAATATCAGCACGAGCATGTCGCCAAGCATTCCCCTCTGCGGCATACCGAACATCATCGGCACCAGAAGCAGTCCGTATACGGCTATCCCGATGTAAATAAAGGCATATGCGGCAGCCCTTCCGATCAGGGAACCGTCGTGCGTCGCCCCGCCTTCCCTCATGGAGCCGTTCATCACGCTGACGCCGTAGAACATGGTCTGCTGCACCACGAGAATCAGGGCTGCGGAGAGGAAGAATATCAGGAAGGACATATTGGTGTTGAACGGTATCTCCTCCTCGACCGGGATGGCGTTGATCATCTGCTTGATGCTCTCGTCCGTCATGCCCTTGGCGGCATAGCGGGACGCTTCGATCTGTCCCATCTCATCGAGCATCACGTGATTGACGGCCATAGTCAAGTCCTTGTAGTAAAGGAAGCTGGACATGTCGGCATAGGTAGATATTGTCGCCTGCTCCAGACCTGCCAGGCGGTCGCTGTAGTCCTCCGGGAAGAGGACCACGCCGTGCACCTTGCGCTTCTGCATCAGTTCTTCGGCCTCCTGCATGGTGGCGCACTTGTAGGCTATCTCCACCTCGCGGGTAGCGTCCATCTTGCGCATGAAACGTCTGCTGTCCTGGCTCTGGCTGAGATCGACCACGGCCACAGGCATATCGTCAACCGTGCCCTTGCTGTACACGAACCCGTACACCAGAGGGTATATCAGTCCGCCGAGCAGGAAGATGATCGCCACATAAGAGTCGGCGAATATTCTTTTGAGTTCTTTGATCATATCGCGTAATTCTGATTAAGCCAGGCCCTCTTCAGCCTTCCGCACACGCAGAACGGGCCCACAAGGAAGAGGAGCATGTATACAATGTACTGCCACCATCCGGCGAAACCGACACCGAACATAGCCTCCTGAACATAAAGGAGATAGTAGAACCTGAGCGGGAAGAGACAAGACACGCCCTGGAACGCCGCAGGCATAGCCTCGACCGGGAACGTGAATCCGGAGAATGAGAATCCGAGAATCGCGAACAGGGCGGCGATACTGAGCGAATAGCGCAGAGTAGGAAGCAGGCCCACGAGTGTCACGGCCACGGCCTCATTTGCCAGGATGAACACCACCATCGCGAGCATCATGTTGAGGATGCTGCCGTTGAGAGGATATCTGCATACCCCGAAGAGAAGCAGGTCCAGCCCAAGTCCGAGGACAAGGTAGATGAGGGTGTATGGCAACAGTTTGCCTATCAGGGCGGCGGCCATCGAGCCGTCCGCAGTCTCCATCAGTTCCTTGGAAGTGCCGTAGCGGAGCTCCGAGCCGAGCGCATAGATCAGCACGAATACTATACTGAGCGCCAGGAGTCCGGGGAGTATGATGTTGTTGAGATAGACCCCGTAGTTGGTGGTCGCATTGCCTATCTTGTGTTCATCGACGACAATCGGCTGTATCAACCCCATTATCGCATCTTCAGAGTACCCTTTGGCCCTGAGCACCTCACGCTGGACGGCGCCTCCGGTAAGGGTGACCATGGTCAGGATGTTCTTGTAGCTCAACGCTCCGCCGATAAGGTAGAGGGTGTTCACATAGTATGTGAATACCGGCCTGCGGTTGGCGTTGACCTCTTCGTTCATCCCCTGAGGGATCACGCACAGTGAGGTGATCTCACCTGTCTGCATAGCGTCCCTCGCGGTGGTGAAGTCTTCGTACTTGATGACCTTGCCCATCTGGGTCGCATCAAGCTGACGACAGAAGTTACGGGATAGAGAGGAGTTGTCCAGATCCAGCACCCCGATAGGGAGGTTCTCCGGAAGCCCTGCCTTGAAGAATGTCAGGTAGAACAGGCAGCACACTGCCATGACCCCGACGGATCCCAGAAGGAAGACTGGTTTGCGGCGTATTATCCCGAACTCCCGCCGCATTACTTTCAAGATGCTGTTCATTTTACTTTACTACTATTGCTGTCATACCAGGACGGAGACCGTCCACGGCAGTTGAAGGGACTGCCCTCACTTCGAATGTCTTGGCGTCGTACTGGTCACTCTCGTTGGTGGCTCTCCAGGTAGCGTATGACTCACGGGCGGCTATGTAGTTGACTGTAGCCTGCACGGTGGCGTCATTGAGGGCCTGGATCTTGAGGGTGAGGACGGTGCCGTTCTTGATGCTGTTGAGCTTGTCTTCACGGATGTTGAAAGTGAACCACATGTCGCTCAGGTCGGTCACTGTCATGATAGGTGAACCTGTGCCCACGAGCTCGCCGACATGAGGATAGCGTGCGCTGATGATACCGTCGACAGGAGAGGTGAGCTTGAGCTCAGAGAGGTAGGATTCAACCTCCATCACGGCTCCGTTGGCCTGGTTCACAAGGGCTATGGCTGCGGCCTTGTCTTCCTCGCGGGCGCCCTTCACTGCCATGTCGTACTGGGACTTGGCGGCCTGGGCTGTAGCCTCCGCGGCATTGTACTGGGCTGTGGCTTCATCGAACTTCTGGTCGCTGATCACCTTCTGCTCGTGCAGGCGGGTCGCACGGTCCAGGGTCTTGCGGGCGATGTCCTGACCGACAAGCGCTTTCTGCCAGATCTCATATGCGCCGGCTATCTCTTCCTGGCGTGCGCCCTTGTTGGCCTTGTTGCGCTGCGCTGAAGCGGCGGCGTAGACTGCGTTGGCCTGGGCGAGTTTGGCCCTGACCTCAGGAGAATCTATGTCCACGAGGACATCTCCCTTCTTCACCATGTCACCTTCCTTGGCGTAGAATGCCTCAATACGCCCAGGCACCTTGCCTGACACGCGGTATTCAGTGGCCTCCGCCTCGCCCTGGATGAGAGCCGGCTTCGGTTTTGAGAAGATGATTCCAAGCACAGCGACCGCTGCGATGAGAGCAACCAGAACTATGATTCCCAACAGGAGGTTGCCTTTTTTCTGAGTCTTTTCCATATTATTTTTTGTTTTTTTAATTATCGATTAATTACAGTCTTCCTTCAGCCTTGGCCAGATTGACGCTGCACATCTGGAGCTCCACTCCGGATTCTATTACCTCTGAATGAGCCTGTAGCCAGGCCGTCTGTGCCTGAAGCACTACATTGGATGCTATCATGCCCTCGTTCCACCCTGCTGTGGCCACACGGAGATTCTCTTCGGCATTGGCAAGGTTGCTCTCTGCGGTGTTGAGTTTCTCGAGAGCTTCGTTCTCCTGCTGGCGGAGCTGTGCCACCTGAAGGGAGATCATCTGCTTGGCGTCGTCAAGTTTGATCTGGGTCATCACGGCCTCGGCCTTGGCTTTGCGCGTCTTGTTGAGGGACTCCCCGGCATGGAAGATAGGGACTGAGACCACAACTCCGGCGGTCATGAAGTCACCGTACTTCTTCTGGTAACCGTTGAAGAGGTTAGGGTTGGTGACGATGTAGTTGGCCATCACGGCGACTGTAGGAAGCATGTCAGAGCGGGCTATGTCCACCTTGCTCTTGTAGATGTCCTGCGCTAGTTCAAGACTCCTGATCTCAGGACGAGCTTCGTAGATTTGCTCGTCTGAGATTTCAGGACTCATCTGCGGCTGAGGAATCCTGTCGAGGGACTCGTCGGCAAGGGTAATCTCGCTGTCCAGAGGCAGCCCGCATTCCTTGCAGAGCAGCATCTTGGCGAGGGCCAGACCGTTGTCGGCCTTGGTGAGCATCATGTCCGCCTCGTTGGCCTTGACCTTGATTGTCAGCGCATCTGACGGGGTGGCGAAGCCTTCGGCGATGAGGGCGTCAGTATCCTTCTCCATCTGGTGCAGAAGGCTTGCATACCCTTCGGCCAGACGCTTCTTGCCGGCGATGGAGACTATCTGCCAATAGGCCTGCTCGATATCGACGAGGACCTGGGAATGCTCCTGACCATACTGCTCTTTGGCGAGCTGCTCGGCATAGCCGGCCATCCTGTTGGCCGCCGCAATCTTGCCTCCCATATATACAGGCTGCTGCAGGGAGATAACCGCCGCCGTAGTGTTCCTGGTGTCAAGTGTGAGCGCTTGGCTGATCTGTCCGCCGATGGCGTTGATCGGGGTGGCGATGTCCATGCCCTTGGCATATCCGAGCAGTTTCTGCAGTGCCGGGTCGGTCATCACCTTCTGGAGGATGACAGGGTCGGAGAGAATGGCTCCGAGCTTGTCACTGAGATCCTTCTGGAGGATGGTGCCGGCGCTGGTGAGCTCTGTCGTCGCCTCGTCACTGATCAGCTGCAGGTCCTTATTGGCATACATATAGGTGCCGGACGCTGTAATCTTCGGAAAATAGTTGGCCGCCGCAATCTTGCGGTCGTAACCTGCAATCTCGACTTTCTGTCTGGCAGTCTTGAGGGCGTTGCTGTTGTCGAGCGCCATCTGCCTGCAGTCGTCAAGTGTCAGCACCTGCTGAGCCTGTCCGCTGAGCGGAAGCATCGCAAGTGCGCTTGCAAGAATGATGATGGTTCTTTTCATTTTTATCGTTTTGTTGTATCTGTTTTCTTTCGCCGCCATATCGGGACGCAGATTCAAGATTCAAATAGTTTACCGTTTGTGAGAAAAAATGCATAACAAAATAGGGGCTTGATTATACAAAAAGTCGAAATAAGCGACTTTTTAATAATTTTTGCGTATTTTTGTAAAAAACAGGCCATGCAGAAATACCGCGAACTCACCATCCGGGAGCTGAAACACCAGTTTCCCGTCAGCCATGTCACTGACGAATTGTCAGACGACATCTTCATAGCGGAGCTCCGCTACGCGTCCGAGATGGACATAATCAAGCATCCATGCCGCTTCGACGGCTATCTGGCGTTTTTCTGTTATGAGGGACATTTTGACATTGAGGTCAATCTCAGGACGTTCCAGGTACGGGAAGGCTCCCTGTTCCTCTACACCCCGGGCAATATCGTGCGCGTGTCGGAGATTTCCCCGAAGGAGAAAAAGAATGTGCAATTCCTCCTCATAGCCGTCTCCAACGCGCTCATTAGGATGACGCACTTCGATTTCAACAAGCTCTACGACGAGAGTCTCCGGCTGCTTGAGAATCCGTGCGTGATTCTTGAGGAGGAAGCCAAGAGTATCTGCAAGAAGTACCTCGACCTGGTTCGGGACATCTGCTCGATGAGCCTGCCGAACAAGCGCGACGCCGTCTCGTCACTCATCTCGTCCATCTTCTATCTGATGGGGGCGCTATGGGCTGACAGATTGTCAGAAGCCAAGCAGAAATCGGAAGAGAACCGCTCCATCCGCTCGAAGGCCATACTCGAGGACTTCCTCACCCTCGTCAGGGACAACCACAACAAGGAGAGGAACTTGTCTTTCTATGCCGACAAACTCTACCTGACCCCGAAATATCTCTCGAAGCTGGTGAAGTCCGCAAGCGGCAAGTCCGCACACGAGTGGATTGACTCATTCGTGATCCTTGAGGCCAAGAACATGCTCAAGTATTCCGGCATGAGCATCAAGTCAATTGTCTGGGAACTCAACTTCCCTAACCAGACCACATTCTACCGCTTCTTCAAGACCCAGACCGGGATGACCCCGTCGGAGTACCGCAAGAACTGAGCAGGAATGCCACTTTGAAGTACCACGGCACACATGTCCGCTGCCGCGCGTCCTCGCAAGAGCTGAGCGGGAATGCCACTCTGAATCCCCGAATTTTCGCAAAGCTAATTAAGGGCGCATCGGGAGCGGGCGGCCTCCTGCTCAACACAAAAGCATCGCAGGAGGCTGCCTGTTCCCGGGCGCCTGCTGCCATAGTGTCGGACCGGGAGCCTGAGCACGCGATGCAGGTGTGAGCCGATTCGGCGAAAACGGCTCACACCTGACAGAGGTGGATGCCGCAGAGGGCCATGCAAGGCAGGTTGGCGTTTCAGGTAGCAGCGGAAATGCCGGAATAGGCTCACACCTGGTGGGGGCGGACTTCAGCGATGAGCAGGGGCTGTTCTGTGGCGGTGGCTGTAACGCGCCGTACAGAATCAAGCCTCCCGTTGCACGGGACGCCCCCGCTGGACCGTGCGGTACAGAAAACAGCCCCGTGGCGTACGCGAGGCTCATCTTAGCGCCTGGGCCGCACGCGGCGGCAGCAACAGCGCAGGTCGTCATGTAGGGTGGCGGGCGCAAGCGGAAGCTGGTGCGGATAGTAGTGGCGCAGGTGCGGCGGATGCACATGAGGGCTAGGTGGCTGCAGAGCAGATGTCGACACACAAAGCGGGTCACATGGCGGTGGCAGATAAGCATCTGATAATGAGCAGAATAATGATTTGTCCTGTCTGGTTTTGCTGACAGGTAAAGTGCTCTTTTGCTTGATTGTCAGCGTGTTATCCGCCACCGCCGGAGGGGCCGCGGAGCGCCAGCGAGCTGTCGGAGACAGCGATGCAGCGGAGACGCCCGGCGAAGGCACCGCCGGAGCCCCCGCACAAGGACACCGCCGAATGGCTCGACTAGCGAGTCCGCATCAGCGGACCGGCGCGGTCGCGGGATTTTGCCACGGCAAAGTCGGAAAGCGACTTGAGCGCCGCAGGGGTTCGGGGACACGCCCCGTATCAATAGTGACTGGGGTTGAGATGGCGCGCTTGCGCAGCAAGCGCAGGGGTCCGGGAATATGCCCGGCACAAGGACTCGGCCGAATGGCTTGACTAAAAAGTCCGCATCAGCGGACCGCCCGGGGCCGGGATTTCGCACAGCGAAATCGGAAAGGCCCTTGAGGGCGCAGAAGTTTGAGGATATGCCTCAATATAAAAGGAGCCAGGCCTTAGACCTGACTCCTTGTCGGGATGATCCGACTCGAACGGACGACCCCCACGTCCCGAACGTGGTGCGCTAGCCAACTGCGCTACATCCCGTCATAAAAAGAAATCGTCCCGGAGGGCTGCAGACTGGCGGAAAGCCGTCAGAGCATCCAAGACAGATTCCGGGAAACTATCTATGCAAGCTTGTTGATATAGACAGCGATGCCGCTCTTGAGATTGGAAGCCTTGTTCTTGTGGATAAGACCGATCTTGGCGAGCTTGTCAATCATCGAATATACCTTCGGAGCGTTCTTCTCGGCCGTAGCCTTGTCCGTGGTGTTGCGGATGTCACGGATAGCGTTCCTCGTGGTCCTTGCATAATACCTGTTGTGCATTCTGCGCCTCTCGCCCTGACGAGCGGCCTTCTTTGCTGAAGCTGTGTTTGCCATTATTTTATCTTTTAATATTTTGTAGTGGGTAGGAGAATCGAACTCCTATTGCAAGAATGAAAATCTTGAGTACTAGCCGTTATACGAACCCACCATCCTGCTCCTATCCGGCAAATTTCCGAATAGGGAGTGCAAATATAGAAATTATTTTAGACTTGACAAACTATTTTTCTTCCTTTTGGGCCCATTCCCAAGAATAGAGCAGAGATTCCACCTGACGCAGGTATTGCCTCTTGTCATAGCGCGGGGCATAAACAAAAGCCTCCGCCACTATGATGTCCTTGCCGTCAGGACTGTAGAAGGAATGCGACACGAACGGGCCTCCCATATAGTCGTTCTCCACCTCCCACATGCCACGGGTCTGGACTATGTCCCGGCCGCGGTACTTCATGTATTCAATCATAGGAGTGAAGAACACGCTGGTAGTCATATAGGTATTGTCGAACATCCCCGGCACGTTCTGCTTGAGAATCTCGTTGCGGTGCCGGATGATGTTGGCGGAAGAGAACGGATGATCCCTCTCCGCAGGATAGCGATAGACGAATACATCCTGATACACATACTGCTTGTCATCGGCTATCCAATAGAAATCCGGACTGGCCTTCTTGAGTTTATAGCCCACAGGGAAATGCGGTGCACCCCCGAACTCCGAGGCCACGCTCTCGTAGAGGCTCTTCTCCTCATAGAGAAGAGTGTTGCGTATCACCCTGTCGCGCTCGGCCTGCTCTATGGTGCGCACGATAAGGCTGCCCTTCTTCTTCAGAAGCTCCACAGCCCCGTCGGCATCATACGCCGCCACCTGTATCACACACTGCGGTCTGGACCAGACGTCCTTGCGGAAGAACACGCCGGCGGAGTCGATCTGCGGATCGATCTTGAACACCACCACATTGCGATGTATCCTGAAGATGTCGGAATCAAACCCGGCAGGAGTCACATTGACAAGCGTATACAGCGGTTCACGCTGAGCAAGATACGGGCACTCGGCGGCAAGGAGCTCCCGGGTGGCGTTGCCGACGGCGCCCTCCCAGTCGGCCCGTCCAATCACCACGAGCACTTCCCCCGCCTTGCCGCTGACACTCGGGAGAAGGGCCTTGGTGCCACCCTTACAACCTGTCAGACAAGCCGCAAGAAGAGTGGCGAGAAGAAAAAAGTTGCAAAATCTTTTCATCGTATCAATGAGTTATAATATTCTCGTCAAATCATTTCCGAAAGCCAGGAACATCAGCGCGAAAAGCAGCGCCATCCCTATCACCTGTGCCACCACGAGGAACTTCTCGCCAGGCTTGCGCCCGGTAAGTATCTCATAGAGCGTGAACAGGATATGCCCGCCGTCGAGCGCCGGAATCGGGATGAGGTTCATCACCGCGAGCATTATGGAGAGCAACGCCAGGATGTTGATGAACCGGTACCAGTCCCAGGTGGACGGGAACACCTGGCCTATCGCGATGAAGCTTCCCACGGACTTGTATGCCCCCGTAGAAGGGCGCACCAGCAGACCGAGATCCCTCACATACCCTCCTATCGTGCTTCCTGTCAACTTGATGCCGGCGGGGATGGCGCTCAGCAGGCTGTAGTGCTTCACTTTCACGGAAGGCATCTGCATATACACCCCGATGCGGCCTGAAGTATCGACCCGCACCGGTACGGAAAGGGTGTCTCCTCCCCTGACGACGGTAGCCGCGACAAGGCTGTCCTTCATCCCGGCGAGCACCGGTCTGGAATCTTGGAGATACTCCACCCCGGTCCCTCCGAAAGCGATGATCCTGTCCCCGCGGCGCAGCCCGGAAGAAGCGTTGGGCCCGGCGGCTATGGAATCCACGACGAACGGCACGGCAAGGTCGAACATCATCGGGGAATTGAGCACCTGCCCTATCCGGGCCTGGTCCACATAGATGTCAAGGGTGTCCGTCCCGCGCAGGACCGTCGCCTTCCGGACATCCCGGCGGGCCAGATCCGCCTGAAGCATGGCGAAATTCTCCGGCACATATTCGTCAAACTTCAGGATCCTGTCCCCCGTGCGGAAACCCATCTCATAGGCGAGGTCATTGACATATATGCGGCTATCACTGTTATCTACATACGACTGCCCCCACGAGGCCATTATCAATATATAGGCAAGCACGGCGAATATGAAGTTGTTGAGCACGCCTCCAGCCATCACCAGCAGCCGCTGCCAGGCCGGATGCGAACGGAACTCCCACGGCTCGGGCTCCTTGCGCATCTGTTCAAGGTCCATCGACTCGTCGATCATGCCCGAAATCTTGCAATACCCGCCGAAAGGCAGCCAGCCTATGCCGAACTCGGTGCCGCCCCACTTCCAGCGCACTATGGCCTTGCCTCCGATGTCGAAGAACAGATAGAACTTCTCGACCCGGATGCCGAATATCTTCGCCCACATGAAATGTCCCAGCTCATGCACGAGGATGAGCAGGGAGAGGGCAAGTATCACTTGCAGAGTCTTAATTAATATAACCATCAGCTATGGATGCTATCTCCTTGTTGGTCTGGAATATGTCGTCAAGCCCCGGATTCGGGGCAAAATTCAGGCCAGCCAGGCAGCGCTCGTTGATCTTCGCGATGTCGTAGAACCCTATCAGTCCCTTGAGGTATGCAGCCACCGCCACCTCGTTGGCCGCGTTGAGGGCGCACGGCGCATTGCCGCCACGGCGTATGGCCTCATACGCCAGTTCCAGACAAGGGAAACGCTTCAGGTCCGGAGCCTCGAAAGTAAGCTGCCCCAGCGAAGCGAAATCGAGCTTGCGGTTGCCTACGGTAAGCCGCGACGGAAAGCCCAAGGCGAAGCCTATCGGCTCGCGCATGTCCGGGCAGCCCAGCTGCGCTATCACCGCCCCGTCCACGAACTCCACCATGGAATGCACGACCGACTCCGGGTGCACCACGACATTGATGCGCTCAGGGCTGATGTCAAAAAGCCATTTGGCCTCGATAACCTCGAAACCCTTGTTCATCATCGTGGCCGAGTCTATGGTCACCTTGGAGCCCATGTTCCAGTTGGGGTGTTTGAGCGCGTCCGCAGCCGTGGCGGCTGCAATCCTGGCCCTGTCCCAAGTGCGGAACGGCCCGCCGGAGGCGGTAAGGTGGATCTTCTCGACCTCGTTGCCCTGAGCGGCGAGCAGGCACTGGAATATCGCCGAATGCTCCGAATCAACGGGCAGGATCACGGCCCCGTGACTCCGCATCGTACCTGTGACCAGCTCTCCGGCCGCGACAAGGGTCTCCTTGTTGGCGAGCGCCACTATCTTGCCGGCCTCAAGCGCCGCAAGCGTCGGCCGCAGGCCGCTGAACCCCACCATCGCCCCCACAACGATGTCGACGGAAGGCATCCGCACAAGGTCGCACAGGCTGTCAACCCCCGACCATACCTTGAACCCCCGCGGCTGAAGGGCGTCCGCGACCTCGCGGTATCTGGAATCGTCACAGATCACCACATTCGCGGCGTCAAACTCTATCGCCTGGCTGACAAGCAGATCGGCGCTTCTGCGCGCCGATATCAGCTCCACCTCAAAGAGATCCGGATGCTGCCTTATCACATCAAGCGTCTGGGTGCCGATCGAGCCGGTAGAGCCAAGTATAGCTATCTTTCTTTTCAAAATATCGTCTTTTAGAAACTTATAAACTGGGAAGGATTGAGCGGGTGCCCGTTGTGCCACAGTTCGAAATGCAAGTGACCCTTGCCGGAAACGGCGTCCACACCCCCGGAGAGGGCGATCGGAGTCCCGGCCTTGACGTCGTCTCCCGGACGCTTGAGGGTCTTGCTGTTGCTGCCGTAGATGCTGATGAGATTGTTCTTGTGCTGCACCATCACGACATACTCCAGCTCATCGTTCCAGCCGCTGTATATCACGACCCCGTCAAGCACTGCGCTCACTATGGTGCCCGGAGGAGTGACGATGTCAACCCCGGGATGGGTAACGCTGTCAAAGCCCTCGGAGACCACTCCCTTGACAGGAGTGAAGAAGTGAAGCCCCTCGACCGGGAGGGACTTGGAGGCGGCGTTGCCCGCGCTGACCCCGAACTTCTCCTCCTTCTGCACGGTCTCCCGCAGCACCGAATCACGCCGCGCAAGTTCCTCGGCAGATTTGTCCGAGAGGTATCTCAGCGAGTTGCCGTCGATCAGGCTGTCCAGGCTGAGGGTGCTCTCCCCCGCAAGCACACGGGAAAGGTTCTCGGCGTAGAGGTGCCAGCGTGTGACGGAACTCTGCAGGGAATCGACCTTGATGGCGTTGGCCAGGGCCGTCCGCTTGAAGTTGGCGTCAGGATACCCGGGAATCGTCAGCTTCAGCGGGGTGAACGCCACGATGCAGTATATCAGGAGGACAAAGACCACCACCGCGGTCACGGCGAAATAAACGAAACGCGGCTTCGTGAACAGCACCGTGCGGATGCTCCTGTGAGTATCATTGTCCACAAGCAGCAGCCTGTAGACCTTATGTCTGCCGTCCGGATTTTGTCGTCCCATACTTTTTACTTAATTTCGCAGTGATGAAAAGGTCAATCGGGATAGACTACGGCAAAGCCAGAGTTGGGGTCGCTGTCAGCGATCCGCTCGGCATCTTCGCGTCTCCGTCAGAGACCGTTCCTTCTGCAAAGATAATAGAATATCTCCAAAATTACTCCCGCACCGAGAGCATCGGGGTCTTCGTGGTCGGCTATCCGCTCAACCTCAACGGAGCCCCCGCGCAGTGCGCCCCGGACGTGGACAGATTCCTCAAGCAGCTCCAGAAAGCCTTCCCGGACACGCCGATAGCCCTGGAGGACGAGAGATTCACATCGGTGCTGGCACACAGGGCGATGATTGACGGCGGGATGAAGAAAAGCGACAGGAGGGACAAGAATTCGGTGGACAAGATCAGCGCGGCAATAATTTTGCAGAGCTATCTCGACAAGCAAAAAAATCAACGATGATACAGCCTATATACCTCTACGGTTCCGGGGTGCTGCGCGAAGTCGCCGCCCCCGCAGACCTCAACGACAAAGAAGGCATCTCCACCCTCGTGACTGACCTCTGGGAGACCCTCGCGGCCTCGGAGGGCTGCGGGCTGGCTGCACCCCAGATCGGGGACAGCAGAAGAGTCGCCGTGGTGGACGGAGACATAATGTCGGACATCTACCCATATCTCAAAGGTTTCAAACGGACATTCATCAACCCCGTCATCCTCTCGGAGAGCGAAAGCAGCTGCGAGTACGACGAGGGATGCCTGAGCGTCCCGGGGGTCTACGCCGCCGTGCGCAGGCCGGACACGATTGAAGTGGAATACTACGACGAGAATCTGGAGAAGAAGGTGGAGAGTTTCGACAAGTTCGCCGCCAGGATGATCCAGCACGAGTTCTCGCATCTGGACGGAGTGCTCTTCACGGACCTTGTGGCCCCGGTGCGCCGCAAGATGATCTCACGCAAACTGCAGAACATCGCCCGCGGCAAGGTGGGCACAGCATACAAATCCAAAATCAAATAAATTATGGGAGCTTTTCACGCATACGACATAAGAGGAATCTACGGCAAGGACTTCGACAAGACCACTGCCTACAAGGTGGGGTATTTCCTCCCTGAACTTCTCAAAGCTGACAAGGTGCTTGTAGGACGCGACTGCCGCGTCTCATCTCCGGAAATCCACGACGCGCTCATCGAAGGCATCTGCGATGCCGGAGCCGACGCATACGACATCGGACTCAGCAGTACGCCTATGGTGTATTTCGGCACGGCCAACTACGGCTTCAAGGCCTCTGTCCAGATCACGGCGAGCCACAACCCGGCCGAATACAACGGCATGAAGGTGAGCCGCGAGAACGCCCTGCCGGTAGGCCTCGACAGCGGACTCGGCCAGATCAAGGAATGGATCGAGAGCTCAAGACCGACCCCCGCCGCGGCAAAGCGCGGCACCGTGCACGAGATGGACATCCACGCGGACTACATCAACTTCATGAAGAAATTCAAGGGCGACTACAGCAAGCTCAAGCTCGCCTTTGACCTGTCCAACGGAATGGCCAACCTCTTCGCCAGGGAAATCTACGGAGACGCGCCGGAGTATATCTTCGACACCATCGACGGCCGCTTCCCGAACCACGAGCCGAACCCTCTGGTAGCCAAGAACGTGGAGCCGCTCAAGGAGCTGGTGCGCCGCAGCGGGGCCGATGTCGGCATCATCTACGACGGAGACGCGGACAGGGTGATGTTCGTCGACGACAAGGCGAGATTCATCGCCCCAGACCTCATCATAGCCCTCATGGCCCTGTACTTCTGCGACGAGAGAGGGGCCAGGAACCCGCGCGTCCTCCAGGAAATACGCAGTTCCAAGGCTGTGGGAGAGTTCCTTGAGAAATACGGCGCGGACCTGCACACCTGGAAGGTGGGGCGCGCATTCGCCGCTCCCAAGCTCCGCGAGATAGACGGACTCTGGGGAGGAGAACTTGCCGGGCACTACTACTTCAAGGACTTCTTCTACTCCGACAGCGGCCTGCTCTCCTCCATGATCGTCCTGCGCATCGTATCCAGACTCAAGGAGCAAGGCATCAAGCTCAGCGACCAGATAGACTCGATGACCAGATACTTCAACTCCGGCGAGATCAACTTCAAGCTCGAAGACAAGGCCGGAGCGATGAAAGCCGTGTGCGACCACTTCACGGCCCAGGAGAAACCTCTCAAGGTGATGGATTTCGACGGATACCGTCTCGAGTATCCGGACTGGTGGTTCAACATCCGCCCGTCCAACACCGAACCGTACCTGCGCTTCATCTGCGAAGCCCGCACCGAAGAGATGCTGCGGAGCAAGGTCGATGAAACGGTGCGCCTGCTGGAGAGAGATTTCGGAGCTGTGAGGTCATAATGAAAGCACAGCTCCCGATAATCGCCCTCATACTGCCCTCAATCCTATATGCCCAGCAGACAGTTCCTGCCGGGTGGGCAGCGCTTTCCGGCCCGGACTCGACCATCAGGCAGCTGGTCGCCCCGCCGTCGGTGTCGATGATACCGGAAGACTACATCACCGAGCCTGGTGCGTTCAAGAGAGGCAACGGTGCCCCGGTAGACACCCTGGACATCGGAGACGGATATCTGCAGATCATCCTCAACGATGACTACACCTGGAGATATGTCAAGAACCACAAGAAGATAGCCCAATCCGGCATATTCATTGACTCATGGACGGAGAACACCATCAACCCGTACCTCGGGGTGAACCTGTCAGACCTGCCGTACAGGAGCTCCATCTGTCTGGTCGACTCGGTCAGCAGTTTCGTGTGCCCGCACGTCGGGCAGGTATATTCCAAGTTCGGATACAGGCGCAGACGACGCCATCAGGGAGTGGATCTCCCCCTGCCGACCGGGACGCCGATAAACGTGGCCTTCGACGGCAGGATACGCTACTCAAGTTATGTCAAAGGCTATGGCAATCTGGTGATAGTCCGCCACGAAAACGGGCTGGAGACATTCTACGGCCACCTCTCCAAGAGGCTCGCGGAACCGGGGCAATGGGTAAGAGCCGGAGAAGTCATCGGGCTCGGAGGTTCGACCGGGCGCTCGTCCGGGCCGCACCTGCACTTCGAGACCCGTTACAAAGGCTACGCCTTCGACCCGCAGTGGATAGTGGATTTCGAGAAGGGCGAATTGCGCAAAAACGTGTTCGTGCTGCGCCGCAGCTACCTCGACCCGTCATCCCGATATGTACCTGAATCAATCGACGAAGAGGAGGAAATCTACGCCACCGACGAGAAAATCATCGAGGAGGAGAAGCGCATAGCGGCAGAGAAAGCCGCCGAGAAATGGCACACCGTCCGCTCCGGAGAGACCATCTCCGGCATAGCGCACAAGTACGGCAAGAGCCTGTCCACCATCAAGAAACTGAACCCTGGCCTGAACATCGACAGGATCCGTCCCGGCCAGAAGATCAGGGTCAACTGACACAAGTGAAAGTGCCCGTGGCGATGCATTTGCATTGAGCCCCGGGCACTTCCGCCTGTATACAGGATACAGCCAGGTAAACTATTTGATTTCCCTCAAGACTTTCAGCGTCTCGCCAGTGTCTTCGAGTTCGTAGATTTTAGGGTGAGTCTCTCCCCAATAAGGTGCGTGCAGGGCAAGCATCAGACGGCCGTCGAAAGTGCGGAATATCATCCCGTGGCCGGCGTTGACCAGCAGCGCCTCGTCCTGCTGGCGCCACGGCCCGGCTATCTTGCCGGAATCGGAGATGGCGACGCCGCAGCTGTTGTTGGTGGTCCAGATCATATAGAGTTTGCCGGTCTTCCCCATGCAGAGATAAGGCCCGTCCGTCACATAGCCGCTGCCGTCCGGCGGTATCACCTTGCCCCAGCTGTGGTTGACATAGCTCGCGCGGAAGAGGTTCTTCGGTTCACCGTCCATATCAGACAGGTCATCCTTGAGGCGCACATATCCCACGGCGCCGTCCGTAACCTGCACCCATTCATGGCAATACACCATATAAGGCACGCCGTCATCCACCCATAGGGTCCCGTCAATGGTCATCATGTCCGACGGAAGCGTCGCATGCGGCGCGAATGTCCTGAACGGCCCGTAAGGAGAGTCGGAGACAAGCACCTGGCTACCTCGCATCACACGCCCGGTGTGATACCAGTTGCGCCACTGCTCGGAGAGTTTCTCGCTGGTGTCGAAGGTCTGGAAAAGGTAGTATTTCCCCTTGTAATAATGAAGTTCCGGAGCCCAGATGCTGTTGATTCTGATGTCGCCCCAGACATCGTCCGGCGCCGTATAGATGATGGTCGGTCCCTCCCAATGTATGAGATCCTTGCTCTTGTAGCTCTTGACGCTCCTGCCGGCAGGGCCCACCATGATATATTCCTTGGATACGGGGTCGGCAAGCACGCAATTGTCCCTCCAGTGAAGCTGGTCAAGGGTGTAGGTGCCGTATTGTTGTCTTCCCGGCTGCGCATCCAGGCAGACGGGCAGGCAGAGCAGGGCTGCTGCCAACAGGATGATGCTATTCTTCATTATTCTTTGTTTTGTGGTCTTCAGGCTCTGCTCCGGACGCCGCTCCCGGCAGCGCCTGTCCCGGATGGATCTTCTTCCATTTGTCGCGTGCGAGCTGCTGCATGTCGCGGACCGTGTCTTTCTCGTCCACAATCTCGCTGCCGAGCAGGGTCTCTATGACATCCTCAAGTGTCAGGATGCCCTGGAAGCTGCCATACTCGTTGATTATCACGGCTATCTGCTCATCCTTGCTCAGCATCTCATCCCAGATCTCGTCAAGCGGGGTCTCCTCGGAGAAAGACGCTATGTCCCTCTTTATGCTGCCGAGAGTGCGGTCGAACTTGTCGTCCGCGAGCAGCTGGAGGGCATCCATCCTGAGGATGTACCCGGTGATGTACTCGTCGTTGTCCGCATAGACCGGGATGCGGCTGTGATGGAGATAACGCTTGTCCTTGTAGTACGCGCGCATCGTCATGGATTCAGGGGCGATGGCAGCCACCACCCTCGGGGTCATGGCGTCCGCCGCGGTCATCTCGTCCATGTTGATGAGGTTCTGGATGATGGCGTTCTCGTCCTCCTCCAGGTCTCCCTCCTCCTCGGCCACATTGGCCATCGCGCTCACTTCCTCACGGGAGACCACGGCTTCGGCTGATTTCGGCGTGATGAGCTTAGAGAGTCCCTCGACAAGAATCACGAGAGGATACATTATGACGATGAGCACTGAGATTATCTTCGTCGCGAAACCCATCAGCGACTTCCAGTATGATGTGCCTATCGTCTTGGGGATGATCTCCGAGAAGACGAGTATAAGGACAGTGGTGATGGCGCTGACGAGCCCGAACCACCTGGATCCGAAAACGGCCGTGGCCTGCGCGCCGACTCCGGCGGCACCGATAGTGTTGGCTATAGTGTTGAGAGAGAGGATAGCCGCTATGGGGCGTGAACTCTCCTGCTTGAACTGCTTGAACTTGACGGCGGGCTTGTACCCCTCTTCCTCCCTCATAGTGATATATGAGATGGGTGTGGACATCAGCACGGCCTCAAGCACCGAGCACATGAACGAGATGCACATCGCACCCAGAAGATAAACTAACAATAATGCCATAGATTGCACAAATATAATCAAAATGCCTGATTATGCGCAATCTCTGCCCTTGATATGCTTCACTGATTATCCCGCCCCCGGAGTGTCATGAATCTCGCCGAGTGAGACCATATCCCAATGACAAGCCCCGAGGCCAGAACCCTTGACGGGCAGACACTCGGGGCCGGATCACTCAGCGCAACTATGTGAGAAACTAGAAGCTGTACCTCACCATTGCCTGGAGGCGGTTGTTGGTCACCCAATGCAGGTCCTCAGTCGCGAGGGCTGACTTGTCGGAGAGGCCGAACTTGCCGTACTGCGCGCTTGTGAGCTCGTACTCAAGACCGAACTGGATCTTGCCGAGGTTGTAGACGACCGTAGGGGTGATTCTCCAGAGGCTGTTGAGATTGGAGAAGCTGTTCTTGCTGAAATACAGCATCGAAGGAGCGGCCAGATCCGTCGCCGTGCCGAAATTCTTGACATAGCCCGCGAAGAACACTCCCTGGAGTTTCTTGCCATAGCGGACGCTCAGCCATGAAGACGAGTTGCGCGTCGGGGTGTAATCCCAGCTGCCGTCGGAATTGATGGAAGACACGCCATAGCCTCCATTGAGGTTGAGATGCTCTCCGGCCTGCGCGAAGGTGCTCTTGGCACGGATCATCATATCGCCCTCGGAATACTGGAGATAGACATAAGGAGTCACCGTGGTGATGCGGTCGCTGACCTTCTTCGCGCCGGTCGCATCGAAGCGGCGCGGCTTGATGGAAAGCATGTCCACACCGGCACGGGCCAGGAACCCGCCGGCCTTATAGCTGAGACCAAGATAGAGCTCCGGAGTACAGCCGTACTTGATGTAGTTGGCGGACTGGCCGGCAGGGCCGGCTGAATTGTACTGCATCTGCCAGAGAGCGGCGGCGCTCAAGGTGAGTCCGCCCGCCATTTTGTAGTCCACAAGGACCTGAGGGGAACGGTTGAACGGATTGAACGGAGCTCCGGCATTGAGGGAGATCACGTCAGGCATATCGGCCGCCATAGGATGCCATGCCTGGCCTATCTTGAGATTGACATCGCCCTTGCCCATGGTCATGTAGGCCTGGCGCAGACGCAAGAACGCGGTGCCGGAGACGCCGGAGACGCCGGCATAGAAGTCGGTCTCAATCTTGGCGCCAGCCTTCCACCCCTCAATCTCGTATCCGCTGACGTCCAACCCGAGACGGGAAGTCAGGGCGGCGAAACGGAAAGAGCTGACCTCGTTGAGGTCCACCCCGTCAACTATCTTTTCATCTTTCGGCAGGTAGGTGAACAAATCCTCGGTACCGGCCACGGTCTCACGGCTGTCGTATGCGAAATAATTGCGCACGAAGCCATACCACTTCAACTGAGCGCCGCCCTGCGCAAAGGCTGAGGCGGCGGTCAGAGAGAGAAGTGATACTGAAAGTATCTTCTTTATGTTCATGTTAAACTGTAAAAGGGAAAATCTTTGTAAGCAGGAAGTATCCGAGGACAAATCCTATCACGCCGATGATTATGCCCACCTTGGCCATGTCCTTCGTCTGCACCAGGCCGGTGGAAGCCGCAATGGCGTTCGGAGGTGTGGATATAGGGAAAAGCATCGCGATCGATGCGCACACGGCGATAAACGGAATCATCGCGTACATCCCTCCAAGGCCCACGAACTGCGCGTTGTTGGCGGCGGAAGGGTCGGACATCGCAGTGCCCACAACCACGAGAATCGGCACGAGAAGGGCCGCGGTGGCGGAGTTGCTGATGAAGTTGGAGAGGAAGTAGCAGATGAATCCGGCGATGACCATCACGAGCACGACATCCATGGTGCTGAACGGAATCGCGTTGATGAGGGTGGCGGCAAGACCGGTCTTGTTGAGGCCGGTACCGAGGGCGAAACCTCCGGCGACGAGCCAGAGCACGCTCCAGTTGATCTCCTTGATCTCCTCCTTGGAGAAGACTCCGGTGCAGGTATATACCGCAAGAGGGATGAGGGCCACGATGTTGGAGTTGATTCCGGTCAGGGACTCGGTCACCCAGAGGAGGATGGTCACGAAGAAAGTGATCCATGCGACATAGGTCCTCCAGTCCTTCTTGCCGGCCTTGGACTCGATCTTGAGCTCGATCCTGTCAGACTTGAACGGGAAGAACAGCTGGAGAAGCACCCAGGCGATGGCGATCATCACAATCACATACGGAACCATCCTGGACATCCAGTCCACGAAGCTGATCGTGTAGCCGGCATTCTCGAGGGCTCCGAGCGCAATCGCGTTAGGAGGGGTTCCGATAGGGGTTCCGATACCGCCGAGGTTGGCGGCGACAGGGATGGAGAGCGCCAGGCCGACCTTGCCTGTCTCATCCTCCGGAAGGGACTTGAGCACAGGGGCAAGGAACGCGAGCATCATCGCGGCAGTGGCGGTGTTGCTCATGAACATCGAGAACACGCTGATGACAATCAGGAAGCCGAGAAGAACGAACTTAGGCCTCTTGCCGAACAGCCCCAGGAGGGCCTTGGCGATGGCCGCGTCCATGCCGTACTTGGATGCCACGATAGCGAGGACGAAACCGCCCATGAACAGCATCACGACAGGATCGGCGAAAGACGCCATGATACTCTTGTAGTCCACAAGAGTGCCGGCAGCCGGATCGCAGAACACCTTTATGCCCTTATTGGACACTGTGAGCAGCATCACGACAATGACGATCAGAGAGGTGGTCCAGTTCGGTATGATCTCGAACATCCACATGAGGGCGGCGAAGATGAAGATCGCTATCATCCTCTGCTGCACGGCAGTGAGGCCATCGATTCCGAAGGCGCTGACAGGCAGGGCCCAGAGAAGAATTGTGACGATCAGCACGAGCGGCAGAAGCACACAATACTTTACTGAAAATTTGCTGTTTGACATTAGTGTGTTATCTAAATAAATTATCTTACGTCTTAAGCGTCGCAAATTTAGGAATTAAATATGAAAAAAGAAACGGGAGGGCATCCCCAGAGGACGCTCTCCCGCAAAACTGAACTTTGTACGCCGACTATTCGTCCTTGACGCAACGCACGGCGCAGCCGAAGCGGTATCCGGAATAACCAACGATGAGGGTGCCGTTGGCACGGTTGGTCATGACAGAGTAATACTGCGCATTGGTGAAGTTGCCTCCCTTGTCCTCAAACTTCTTGAAGGACGAAGATCCGAGGATATACTCGAAGTTCATCTTCTTGTCCGGAGCCTTGCCGACGGCGCCCACGATAGTGCCTTTCGCAGCGGCGGCATTGGCGACGGTCACCGCACCGGTGACAGGTATGACGAGTCCGTCGGCGGCAGCTTTCGCGATGGAGCCGAATTCCTTGAGGTCGGCATCATAGTACGGAGCCGCCGTGTTGTCCGGAATCACCTTGCTGTTGGAAGTGTGGCCGATGAGACCGAACCAGTCATCGAAATCAGGAATGTGCCAGCCTTCCGGGCAGATGCCGCGCACCTTGGCGAACTTGTCGAAGTTGTCCGCGGTCACGGCCTTGCCGAAAGCGACATCGGCTGAGTAGAGATAACCGGCCTTGGCGACAGCCGACTTGTCGAATGACATGCCGGTGCCGTCGGTAGTGACAGGATACCACATCCCGGTGATCTTGTTGACATCATCTGAGACGGTCACTCCTTCAGGTACATAGCGGAGGTTCTCGGCCATCCAGTACTTGCCGTCGGCAAGCTGCACGACCTTGTAGGTCTCGCCCTGATAGGTGATGGAAGTCAGAGGACCCTCTTCTTCTTTCTTGCAGGAAACGGCCGCCAGAATAAAGAGCAGCGCGATTCCGAGGAATGATGTTTTTTTCATTGTGCTGTATGTTTAAAAGTTATAGCCGATTTTGAGTCCGGCGTCCCAGCGGGACGGGCCGGAGATGTATTTCAAATCAAAGGCGTGGACATAGTCGCCGAAGACCTCCGCATACATGGTCTTGAAGAAATGCCAACGCACATTAGCAGATGCGGAAAGACGCGGCGCCGTTGCATATTCCGAGGCCGCATCGTACCATTCCTGGTGGCGGTAAGCCCCTGATACTCCGGAGGCAGAGCTGTCTGCGAGCCTGGAATCCCCGGAGGCGCGGCCCTGCATATAGGAGAGTCCGGCTCCGGTCTCGAAGGCCCCGAAACGCACGAGGGCGTCGGCAAAAGCGGACCACCGCCTCTGCTCGCGGGTATAGACGAAAGGATAGAGCGGCGTGGAAATCTCCTGGAGCAGGTCATAGGACGCGCCGGAGCGCAGCTCCAGCATGTCGCCGAGATATTCGTATTCGAGCGAGGAGCCCAGGGAGTTGCGGCGGTAGATGTTGTTGCTGCCGTATTCGCGGGTGATGGTGATGCCGCCTTCGACGACCTTGTCGAGGACGCTCTCCCTGTTGGAGAGCCGCTCCCACGCTCCGCGGGCCCGCAGGGTGTGGGCTCCCGTGCGGAGCTCAAGGCGCAGGGAGGCCGAAGGGCCCTCGTAGCGGTACCAGATGGTCTGCCTCTCGCCTACCCTGCCGCGGAGATAGCGGAAGTCAGCCTCGGCATAGACGGGGCGGCACGGCTGCAGCTGCGCTGCAGCCCCGAGAGCGTCCTGCACTACGGGCAGGCCGCTCACGCCCGGCTCACGGAGCCGGGTGCCGCTCCCCGTCCACACCTGCAGATTGCCGAAATAGAGCCCCTCGTTGAAGAACGCGAAAGGAGCGCTCTGCGCGGAGCCCACCTGCTCGGCGGACACCGTCTCGGTGCTGCGTGCATATATGGCCGACACTCCGGCCGCGAAGTCACCCGAATGATACATCAGCGAAGGCGTCACCTCCATGTCCAGCGCATAGCCCGTATACCTGAGGTCCTTGCGCTTGGCCGCGTTGCGCGAGCTGAAATCCAGCGCGCCTCCGACCCGCCACCCGGGGGCGATGTCCACGGACAGTCCGCCATACATCTTGTAGGTCTGGAACGACTTGCGCCCCGGAGTGAACTCCAGCACATCCACCGGAAACTTCCCCCTCCCGAGAAACATCGAGCCGCACGCCTCGTAGGCCTCCCTGTCCTCGAAGGAGAACGCGCCCCGCATAGAGAATTTCTCAAGATGGGTCATCGTCCGGGCCTGCGCGGAAGCGGTCCACTCGGACGCCGCGTCGCTGCCGTCGCGGAAATCCCCGCTGCGGTACAGCCCTCCGGCCTCGGCGTTCGAGAAACCGGTGCTGTCCTGCCGCATGCCTGCGGCGTTGCTGCCCCCGTTCCACGGATTGACGCGGATGAGCGTCTCGTAACGGGACTGCGCCCCTGCGGCAAGGCAGAGGCATACGCCCACAAGGCAAAGGGCCGCACGCCCGAGGCTATTCCTTGATTGACTGTGATTTACGCTCATAGAAATCATTTCCGCTATTGTTTGTATCCACCAGAACCTCGTATCCGAGTTCCGCAGTCTTGGCCTCATCGACCTTGCGCATGAGGGTCTTGCCCTCGAAGGTGTTGGACAGTGTCACATAAGACGCGTCTATCGAAGAGTTTATGCGCTTCTTGTTGGAAGAGGACTGCCCGTTGAACACCTCCACGCCATCGAGCACCCACTCGTTGGGCACACACACGATACGGTCATTGGTGCTGCCCGGAAGGTAGATGACATTGTCGCTCCCGGAGACGAACTCCTGCACGGTCTGTCCCTCTGTCCTGAATATCACCGCAGCCGGCGAAGTGATGGAGAAGGTGTAGGCGGAAGACTGCCCCGTCTTGATGACCACATTCATGTAGCGGTCGCGCCGCACCTTGTCCCCCGGCGCCGGATGATACTTCACATTCGGGAAATATGTAGGGCTGTAGCAGGCGAAGACGTCGCTGCGGTTGAGATTGACGGACAGGGGATATTGGGCCGTATGGTCTATCGCGCCGAGGATGGCGACGATGGCGTCCTCACCCTTCTCAAGCGGGAAACTCTTCCCGTCGCCCGGGAACTGCCACACGGCCTGGATGACCGGGCTGAACTCGATGTCCTCATCAAAGACTGAAGCCGAATTGGAATTGTACGGGGCCAGCGTACCGAAGCACAGGCTGTCGAGGTAGACCGTACTTCCCGTATTGTTGTGCAGAATGATATAACTGTCCTGCTGATATGTGCCCTCCTGAGGCAGTCTCATGCAACCGCCGCAGTAAATCTCCTTGATCACGATTTCGCCCGCGCGGCTGACCTTCATGGACAGGCCCACGCTCACCTCGCCTCCGCTCAGGATGATGCCGCCCTTGGAGGCGTTGAAGCGGCGGTTCGATATCTGCGCCGAAGCCGTGGCCCTGTACAGGCCGGAAGGCAGTCTGAGCGAAGCCGCGCCGGACTTGTCGCACACGGCCGTATAGGAGGAGTTATCGTTGACATTGCTCACCTCTATCTGCACCCCGGACATGTCCGCCCCGGCGTAGTCGGACGGAAGACTCAGCCTGAACGAGAGCAGCTGGAGGTCAGCCTCATACGGATTGCCTTCCCCGAGCCTGAGACAGGAGGAGAACAGGAGCGGCAGCGCCGCCGTCAGGATCAGTATCTTCTTCATAGCTTGATTCTGCATGTAAGTCCATAATAGAATGCCGGAGTGAATATGGCACCCACTCCTGTGGCGAGGGACACGACATAAGGCCGCGAATTGGTAAAGTTGTTGGCAAAGAACGACAGGCTGAAATGGTCGCCTATCTCCTTGGTCACATTGAGGTTGGCCGAGGCGTAGGCCCCATAGCCGTCAAGGTCGAAGAGATAATTGTTGCTTGGCTTTATGACAAGGTCCCGGAACTTCGGGTCCCTCTTCATCTCTTCCGTGAACGGATGCATCTCCGGCACTTCATCCTCGACATCAAGGTAGGCCACCGGGTAGAGGGCGT
The DNA here is from genome assembly GCA_900541925.1 of uncultured Bacteroidales bacterium. Classification (GTDB taxonomy): domain Bacteria; phylum Bacteroidota; class Bacteroidia; order Bacteroidales; family UBA932; genus Cryptobacteroides. The sequence continues at coordinate 40,820 of UQMB01000013.1, forward strand.
CCTCGCCTCCGGTCGGGATGTTCATCGAGCGGGAGAATATCGAGGCCTCTATGCGGCAGGTTATGACCAGCCTGGCTTCCGGGATATGGGTTATCGCGGTGAGGTTGGCGTCAAGGGAACGGGTCATTTTGCCGCGTATCATCAGATTGGAGTTGCCGCCGTTGGCATAGACTCCTACATACTGATATGAGCGGCCGGCTATTGAACTGTGCGACCAGCCGTTGTTGTAGTAATAGTAGAGCCCCGCGTCATCGGTCTTGGACCAGTTGAACGACGCGTCGAGCCTGAGGGACGTGCGCAGCGGCCTGATCTCCGGGAAGTCGGCCGTCAGCTCGGCCCCGGCCCTGTATACCGGAGCGCCGTTGTCCTGCCTGCGGGTCGCCACGAATGTGCGGTCGGTCACCCCGTCACGCTCAAGTTCCACCACAGAGTAGTTGTTGGTGAAGTCATACGGGTTGCGGGTGATGTTGCTGAACCCCACCAGGGAGATGGAAGTGCCAAGGAACTTGGCGTCTATCCCTATCTCGGCGTTCTCGTTGCGCTGCCACTTCAGGTCCGGGTTGTACTCTATCTTGTATGGCTTCGTGTAATATCTATAGTAGAGCTGCCCAGCCTCGTCGTAGCCGCTCCCCACAAGGATGTCACGGTACTCCTGCCTCGGGTAGAGAATGTAGAACGACGGCAGTTTCTCGGCCACTCCCCAACCTGCCCGCAGGGCCAAATTATCGATTATCTGCCACTTGGCGTTGAAGCGCGGAGAGAGGGAACTGACATTGTTGTAGGCCGAGCCCTTGACGATGACATTGTCCATGCGCAACCCGGCCGTGATCTGCAGGCCGAACGGGAAGTTGAAATTTTCCTCGATATAAGGGGAGATGCTGTGCATGAACGGGTAGTCCCTGTACGGGCGCGGCCGGTAGCCGTCGGCGGCGAGTGAGGGGTCCTGATAATACTCGCCCTCCCCCACATTGCCGTTGGCCTTCCACTGCAGGCCGGCCTTGAGCGAACTCTTGTACCCGCTCCAGCGGTTTATCAGGGAATACTTGAGCGAAGCCCCGTAGTCCAGCTCGCGCGAGTCCGTCATCTGGTCGGAGAAATACTTCCCTTCCGGAAGAAGATCCGCATAACTGTAGCCCTCTTTCTCGGAGTGCACGGCAGGCAGCCGCGAAGCGGATGAATTGTATTTGTGATTGTGCGAGAGATTGTCGGCATAGCTGACGAACGCGTCCGCCTTGAGGTTGGTTATCCACGAACGGTTGAGCAGCCATGTAAAGGAAGTGTTGGCCCTCAAGGAGTTGGCTCTCGCCTTGGAATACTCGCCCACAAATGCGTCCGGGTCGTCCTTGCTGTCCATCCCGCCCAGGTTGCCGTTGACGCCCGCCTCGAAGCGCAGCACCTTGGCGAAGGTGTTGGAGTAAGTCATGCCGAGCCCGCGCCTGGTGTACGACTCGTATGGAGAGGTGAGCTTCTTGGTGGCCCTCGCCCACTCCGCACTGAGGTTCAGCACTCCGCCGTCCCCCGGAAGCCCCACGCCCTTCGACACTGATGTCTGCCATGTTCTCGGGTTGACCGTGAACGCAAGGTTGAACGGCGTGCGGCCGCGCTTCGTGTGGATTTTCACCATCCCGGAACCGAGATCTCCGTATTCTGCGGAAGGCACGCCGGAAATCACCTCCACCGACTCGACATTGTCCACCGCCACGCTGCGCGTGTCCACCCCGGACATCTGCCCGAAGGCCGCGTTGTTGCCGAGCCTCACCCCGTCCACCTCGACCGCCGTAGAAAAGGCCGCGTTGCCGGCAGCGGCACCTGCGGAACGTATGGAGAAGCTGTTGGACGACGTAAGGTCAGGGTTGGAGGTCTTCCCCCCGGGAAGGAGTGCCGTCATGTCGGTCATATTGCTCAGCTGCAGCTGGTTGAGAGCATCGCGACCGACATTGTGAGTCGTTCCCGTGCCCTCGGCGGGGCGCTGCGCAGTGACCACGACCTCCTTGAGGGCAAGCGTGCTCACCTGCATCTTGACTTCGAGTCCGCCCGTCCTGCCCTTGACTTCAAGCGGCATCGCCACGTCGACATAGCCGAGCAGGGATACCTTGAGGGTGCATTTCCCCGGAGAGACGCGCGCTATCGTGAACCTGCCGTCCGTCTCGGTGACGGACCACAGTTCATCGATGTTGACGACCGCGCCCGCAAGCGGCTCGCCTGAAGAAAGGTCTCTTACGGTTCCGCTGACATCGTAAAACGCATTCTGGGCCAGGGCCGGCCGCATGAAACCGGCGACAAGGAGCAATGACGCCAGAACCAGGAGATATCTAAGATGACTTGACACGATAGTTTCGACTGAGCAGTTTTCGCAAAAATAGTTCATTTCACTAAAAATAAAGTCATTATTTGTTCTTATTTTTGTGCTCGTTGGTCAAAATAAATCAACTATTAATCGCCAATTTATTATGAAAGCACGACGACTGGCCATATCTATACTGCTGTCTCTCAGCTCTATAGTCGCAATGGCAGACGAAGGGATGTGGATGGTGAACTCCATCTCGGAAGCCCTCGCCAGGAAGATGCAGGAATCCGGTCTGAAACTCCAGGCCGGAGAAATCTATGACGCGGACAAGGTTTCCATCAAGGACGCCATAGTCTCTCTGGATTTCGGCTGCACCGGAAGCATGATATCCGACAAAGGCCTGCTGATCACCAATCACCACTGCGCCTATGCGGATGTACATGCGCTGAGCACCTCCGCACATAACTATCTCGAAGACGGGTTCTTCGCCGATGTGATGTCTGAAGAGATCCCGATTCCGGGCAAAAAGGCCTGGTTCCTCCAGAAAGTCCTCGACGTGACCGATGAAGTCAACGCCGTCATCGAAGAGGAGAAGGCCGCGGGAAGGCCGCATGGGATGAGGCGCATAAGCAGCCAGATTGAGAGAAAATACCACACGGCCAGCGGTTACGAGGCTTCACTCAGCTCCATGTGGGCCGGATCAAGATATTATCTGGCCCTGTATGAAGTGTATTCGGATGTCCGTCTCGTGGCGGCGCCCCCTGTGAGCATCGCCGCTTTCGGCGGGGACATCGACAACTGGGAATGGCCACAGCAGAAGTGCGACTTCGCGATGTACCGCATCTACGCCTCACCTGACGGCAAACCGGCGGCATACTCCGAGATCAATGTCCCTATGCATCCCAAGCGCCACCTCGCCATCAGCACCGAGGGGGTCAAGCCGGGCGACTTCACGATGATACTCGGTTATCCGGGATCCACCGCACGCTACTCCTCCTCAGCCAAGGTCGATTACATGCTGTCCGTCTCCCTCCCTATCACCAACAAGGTCAGGGCCGACCAGATGGCGATAATGAAGAAATGGATGGACGCCGACCCTCAGGTGAGGCTCAAATACGCCGACCGCTACTTCTCCCTGAGCAATGTCCAGGAGAACAATGAGGGCCTGGAGCAGTGCTGCCGCAGATTCGGGGTTGTCAAGGAGAAGAAAGCCCTCGAGCGCAGCCTCGACAAGGAGGGCCGGGCCCTGGCCAAGGAGCTCCGCAAGAAATACAAGGCCGTCAGCGAGGCCGAGAAGAACATCATCTGGTACCGGGAGACCATGATCCGCGGCACCAGGCTCGCCCTCATCGCCACCCGCCTCAAGAACAAGGCCAAAAGGGACGAGGCGGCAGAATATGCCACCCTCGACATGCGCCTGGAGAAGGAACTCTTCCGCTACTGCGTGCAGAATTACTACGAAAATGTCAGCAGGCGCCTCTGGGGCCCGTTCCAGAAAGAGGTGTACGAGCGTTTCGGCAAGGACTGGGACGCCATGGCGGAATGGCTCTGGACCGACTCGCAGATGACCCGCGACGACCGCATCTACAAGTTCTTCACCGATGTCAGCATCACGGACTTCAACAAGGAAGTCGAGGCGGCCGAAGGCGGCAGGAGCGTCCGCACCGTGGAGCGCGAATGCACCGCGGCCCTCTACCGCTTCCGTGAGGCGAAAGGCATCCCCCAGTACCCGGACGCCAACTCCACGATGCGCATCACCTGGGGCAATGTCAAGAGCTATGAACGCGGAGGGGAGATGCTCCCGTGGCAGACCTTCGCCTCCGAGATACTCGCCAAGGAGGACGACAGCTACGACTTCCACCTCCTGCCGGAATGGAGATCGCTCCTGCAGGAAGCCGTCGCGTCCGGCAACGACCTGCCGGTGGACTTCCTCAGCGACAACGACATCACCGGCGGCAACTCCGGCTCGCCTGTGCTCAACGCCAGGGGAGAACTGGTGGGACTCGCCTTCGACGGCAACAAAGAGTCGCTCGCCGGGGACGTGAGCTGGACGGAAGACTACAACAGATGCGTCAATGTGGACATACGCTTCGTGCTCTGGACACTCCGGAACTATGCGCAGGCCCACAACCTGCTCAGAGAAATAAACCAGTGTGATAATTGTGAGATGGAGAATCCTCTTTTGACCAAGTCCCCGCTTCCGTACGGGGCGCCGCAGTTCGATAAGATAAAGGCGGAGCATTATCTGCCGGCCTTTGAAGCCGCCATAGCCTCCGCGAAGGCGGAGATAGACGCCATAACCTCCAACCCTGACGAGCCGACATTCGCCAACACGGTGGAGGCTCTCGAATACGCCGGCAGGACGCTCGGCGACGTGTCGGGCATATTCTACAACCTGCTCGAAGCCGACAGCGACGAGCAGATGCAGGAGATCGCCGAAAAGCTCGCCCCGATGATGACAGGGTACTCGATGTACGTGGCCCTCAACCCGGCGCTGTTCAGCCGCATCAAGGCAGTATGGGACAGGCGCGAGAGCCTCGACCTTGAGAAAGACCAGCGCAAGCTGCTGGAAGACACCTACAAGGATTTCGTCCGCGGAGGAGCCCTGCTCTCCGACGAGGACAAGGAACTCTACAGCTCCTACGAGGAGCAGCTCTCATTGCTGCAGCTCCAGTTCGGCAAGAACCTGCTCGCCTCGACCAACGCCTACAGCCTCAACCTCACCGACGAGAAAGACCTCGAAGGACTCCCTCAGTATGTACGCGACATGGGGGCGGCGACGGCGGCGGAGAAAGGCCAGAGCGGCTGGACCTTCGACCTCTCCTATCCGAGCTACTCCCCGTTCATGCAGTACAGCTCGCGCAGCGACCTCCGCAAAAAGCTCTACATGGCATATAATTCAAGGGCTTTCGGCGGACAGTACGACAATTCCGAAATCTGCCGCCAGATAGCGGACCTGCGCCTGAAGATAGCGAACATCCTCGGCTACAAGACCTACGCCGACCTCGCCCTCGAGGACAAGATGGCCAAGAACATCGACAACGTGAACGCCCTGCTCGACGCCCTGCTGACACCGTCACTCCCTGCCGCGCGCAAGGAGATCGCGCAGGTGCTCGCATTCGCCCGCAAGAACGGTTACAAGGGCCGCGAACTCAAGGCCTGGGATTTCAGCTACTGGTCAGAGAAATACAAGGCCGCCGAGTACTCGATAAGCGACGAGGCCCTCAAGCCTTACTTCCAGCTCGAGAACTGCATCGACGCCGTATTCGGCCTCGCCACCAAGCTCTACGGCCTGCGCTTCACCGAGAGACCGGACATCCCTGGATACCATAAAGATGTGAAAGTCTATGAGGTGAGTGACTCCGCCGGGAGACACATGTCCCTTTTCTATGCGGACTTCTTCCCGCGCTCAAGCAAGCGCGGCGGAGCCTGGATGACCGCTTTCCGCGAGCAGAGCATACGCGGCGGACGGGAATACAGGCCGTTCATCAGCATAGTCACCAACTTCAGCAAGCCGACGGCCGAGAGCCCGTCGCTGCTCACCCACTACGAGCTCACCACCTTCCTGCACGAGTTCGGCCATGCCCTCCACGGGATGCTGGCCGAAGGCAGGTACCCGTCACAGACAGGCACGAGCGTGGCCCGCGACTTCGTGGAGCTTCCGTCCCAGATCATGGAAAACTGGGGCTACGAGCCGGAGTACCTCAAGCCGTTCGCCAAGGACTACCGGACCGGAGAGGAGATTCCGGACGCGCTGATCGAGAAGCTCGTGGCCTCCAAGAACTATCTGGCCGCCTATTCCCAGGTGCGCCAGCTCCAGTTCGGACTGCTTGACATGGCATGGCACAACATCTCCTCACCTGTAAGCAAGAGCACGACAGAAGTGGAGAAGGCGGCCCTCGCTCCGGCGCTGACCCTTCCGAGAGTGGAAGGCACCTGCACCTCGACATCGTTCAGCCACATATTCTCCGGAGGCTACTCCGCAGGATACTATTCATATAAATGGGCGGAAGTGCTTGAAGCCGACGCCTATTCACTCTTCGAGGAGAAGGGCATATTCAGCAAGGAAGCCGCAGAGGCCTTCCGCAAGAACATCCTCTCCCGCGGAAGCACCGAGGACGAGGCTGTACTGTACCGCAACTTCCGCGGACACGACCCTCAGCCTGACGCCCTGCTCAAAAAACTCGGAATAACATCAGAAAAATAATCTCACGCTATGGCCAAGAAAAAATCGACCTTCTGCACAAACTGGCAGAAATACGCCCTCCAATGGGGCGTGCTGGCACTGATCATCTTCTTCCTGAGCGGTCTCGGGGCCAAAGTCCTCGGGCTGGAAACTCCAGACCCTGAGAAGTACTGCCCTTTCGGCGGACTTCAGGCTCTGACCACTTTCCTGGTGAAGGGTTCACTCCCTTGCTCCATGACCACCATGCAGATAATGATGGGCATAGCCCTTGCCGCTGCGGTCATTCTCTTCAGCAAGCTTTTCTGCGGCTACCTCTGCCCTGTCGGGACGGTCGAAGACCTGCTCAAGAAGCTCCGTGAAGCCATAGGCTTCAAGAGCGTCACCATCGCCAACGGCAGCGTCGCCGACAAGATCCTGCGCATCGTCAAGTACGCCCTGCTCTTCTGGATAGTCTACATGACCGTAAGCGCCAGCGAGCTGTTCTGCAAGAACCTCGATCCTTACTACGCCGCGGCCACGGGATTCAAGGGGGAGATCACCCTCTGGATGTCGCTCGTGAGCCTTGGCGTCGTGCTGCTGCTCGGCATAGTCATCGACAGGTTCTGGTGCAAATATGTCTGCCAGCTCGGAGCCGTCTCCAACTCACTCAAATACTGGGTATGGCTCGTCCTGCTCGCCGGCATCTGCTGGGCGCTGAACCTGCTCGGGGTGCATGTCGCATGGATATGGTATCTCGGCGCATACTGCCTGCTCGGCTATCTCCTCGAGATTTTCCACAGCCGGCCGAAACTCCTGCTGCTCGGCGTCACCATCAACCAGGCGCAGTGCAGCCACCGCTGCTACTCCTGCCGGAAGAGCTGCCCTTACGGCATCGACGTGCCGTCCCACGGCAACAAGGTCACTTCCGTTGACTGCACGCTCTGCGGAGAGTGCGTCGCAGCCTGTCCTACCAAGGCCCTCGCCATAGGGATAAGGCCGGGCGAGAGCGAGAAGTCCCGCAGATTCACCCGTTTCCTGCCGGCCATAATAGCCGTCGTGCTAGTGGTCGCCGCGGCCATTGCCGGAGGCAAGTTCGAGCTCCCTACCATCAACGAGACCTGGGGCACCACGGAGAACATGGCCCTTGAGACCGTGACCGTGAAGAACCTGCGCTCAGTGAAATGCTACGGCAGCTCCATGGCCTTCAAAGCCCGCATGGAGAAGGTTCGCGGCGTGCACGGAGTCAAGACATTCGTCGGCAGCCACACCGTGGTGATCAGCTACGACCCGTCCGTGACGACGGCCGACAAGGTGCAGGCAGAAGTGTTCGTGCCTTCGCACTTCAGGGTGGAAAGCCCTGACCCGGCCAAGTACCCGGAGATAAAATGCGTGACGATACGCACGGAGCACATGTCCGACAAGCTGGACCTCAACTACCTCGGCATCCAGATGCGCCTTAGCGGCAAGAAGATCTTCGGCCTCGAGTCCGAGTACGACTGCCCGCTCATCGTCAGAGTCTATATGGATCCGGCCGAGCAGGCCGACGAGGAGTGGTTCCGCCAGGTGGTCGAGAAGAAATCCCTCGACATGCCTGTCCACGGCGGCGGAGTCAAGTCAACCCCTGTCGACTTCGAGTTCGTGAGGATGGAAAAGGACGAGAAGATGGTCCCTGTGGCCGGATATCTCGAGAGCATGTTCGACCCGTTCATCGCGGAATACAGCGGCAAGTACCCTCAGGGCGACACGACCGTGATCCGCAAACGCGTCGAGGTCTATGCGGACCAGCCTCAGTTCATCTATGAAATCGCAGACCAGAACTACGAGAAGCCTATCATCAAGCGCGGCCTGCCGTTCCTGAGCAACCACCTCTCCAAAGAGGAGGGAGTGATAGGTCTCTACCTCAAACTCAACGATGACCTCGTACCGAGCATCCAGGTGCGCTTCGCAGCCCCTATGACTGGCGACAGGCTCTGGGAGCTCATGACCATGGACACCTGGACCATCACCTACTCCGCCGACGATGTGCGCCAGGAAGGGGCAAGGCTCAAATTCGACAAGCCGGGAAGAGTCCTTCCATACAAGAGCGACAAATAATGGAGCAGATAATCCGTCATTTCACAGACAACGACCTCTACACATTCACCTGCCAGTACTACATACTGGAGACATATCCGCGCGCCGAAGTGGAATACACATTCTACGACCGCAACGGCCACAGATACCCGCAGGGCTTCGACAAGCTCCTGCGGGAGCAGGTGGAGATGATGCGGAACGTGGTCATCAGCGACGAGGAAGTCGAGTTCATGAAGCGCAGGTGCGTCTTCCTGCCGATATGGTACTTCACCTTCCTGCGCGGATACCGCTTCAATCCGGACGAGGTCAACATCAGCCAGGACGGCGAAGGCCATCTTGAAATCACTGTCAGGGGCAAGTGGTTCTCCACTATAATGTGGGAGATGCCGCTCCTGTCCTGCATCTCGGAGCTCATCCATTCCCTGCGCGGCGACTTCGAGAAGTATGACGCAGCCCTTGAAGAAGAGCGCAGCCGGGAGAAGACCGTCAGGATCATCGAAAACGGGCTCACGCTCGGGGATATGGGCACGCGCCGCCGCTTCAGTTTCGCGCATCAGGACATGGTGGTGCGCGTGATGGAGCAGACCGCGAGGCAGATGCCGGGGCCGGGCAAGTTCATCGGCACGTCCAATGTCTGGTTCGCCATGAAATACGGCTGCACCCCGCTCGGGACCATGTCCCACCAGCTGATCTCGTTCGAGGAGAACGTGAGCGGCGTGTTCGAGTGCAACTTCAACGTGATGAAGAAGTTCAGCGACGTCTATGACGGAGACAACGGCATCTACCTCTACGACTGTTTCGGAGACAAGGTCTTCTTCTCCAACCTTTCCAAGAGGATGGCGATGATGTACAAGGGCCTGAGGGTGGACAGCGGAGACGAATTCGAGCAGACGGACAAGATCATCGCCAAATACCGTTCGCTCGGCATAGACCCTGCCACCAAGCAGGTCGTCTACAGCAACGGTCTCGACATCGAAAAGGCCATCGAAATCCACCGCTACTGCGCCGGACGGGTTCAGGACTCCTACGGAATCGGCACCTTCCTCACCTGCGACGTGACCGGGTGCGAACCGATGAACATAGTGGTCAAGCTCACCAGGGGCCGAATCACCGAACTTCGTGAGTGGCACGACTGCGTCAAACTGTCCTGCACTGCCGGGAAGACGCTCGGAAACCCGCACAAGTGCGAATATCTCCTGGATTTGCTCGGGCAGTAGCACCCTTTCATACGATACATTTCAATGGCGCGAAATTTTTTTTGAAAATTTTCGCGCCATTTTTGCGACAATTCATCCAAATCACCCCCCCCTGAATTACAATTTTTAAGCAAAATATTTATAAACAAGAATAAATTATTACTTTGCCCTGATTTACATACAATTACGCACTTGCTTTTTATTTTGAATATATTTAGTTTTGCAACAGTGTCAACGCGCAATGTCACACAAGTGTTAGTAAGTAATGTTTAGTCAAAACGATCTTATGGAAAGAATCAGATCCTTCCTCACAGTAGCGGCAATGCTGCTCTCTGTGTGGTCCTATGGACAGAATGTCACTGTCCAGGGCAAAGTAACGGACGCCTCGACAAAAGAGACCGTGCCATTCGCTTCCCTGCTCGTCAAGGGAACGAGCAGCGGCACAAGTTCAGATCTGGACGGAAGCTACGTCCTCTCCGTCCCGCGCAATGCGACCCTCATCGTAAGTTCACTGGGTTATCGTACCGTTGAAGTCGCGGTCGAGGGACGTTCCAGGCTCGACATCGCGCTGGAACCCGACACGGAGTTCCTCGAAGATGTCGTGATTACGGCCCAGGGGCTCACCCGCAAGCAGAAGGCCCTCGGCTATTCAACGCAGAAAGTCACCTCGGAAGAGCTCACCATCGCCAGACAGTCCGACCTGAGCAACGCCATCGTCGGCAAGGTGGCCGGCGTACAGTTCTTCGGAGGCTCAGGCTCGTCATTCTCCTCCGGCAAGATCGTCCTCCGCGGTGCGGGCACACTCTCCGCAGCCTCAGAAGGCAGCCTCAGCGTCAACGAGCCGATCTATGTCGTGGACGGCACCATCACCAACAAGAACGCCGTCAACATGGACGACGTCGAGTCGATCAATGTCCTCAAGGGGCCTGCAGCCACCGCGCTCTACGGCTCGCGAGGAGGTGACGGCGCCATCATCATCACCACCAAATCCGCCGAAAGCGGCAGGGGCACTGTGGACTTCAGCCACACCACCACCGTGGAGACCTACTACAACCATGTCAACCTCCAGACCCTCTACGGCGGCGGCCAGTACGGCTACCTCTTCGGGGAGGCCACGGGCACGACTTCGGCCGCGAAGCTTCTGAGGGACTACCCCGGCAGCATCGAGAGCCTCAAAGGCGCCAAGATAATGGACTACGGCAACGATGCGTCCTGGGGCCCGAGATTCGACCCTTCCGTCAAATATGTGACCCCGCTCTCAGTTGACCCTACCAGCAGCAAGTACGGCATCCCCGACACCTGGGAGAGCCACCTCAACCTCAGCGACCTCTACAAGACAGGTGTCGCCAACATCACCAACATCGCATTCTCGAAGTCATACAAGGACCTCTCCACGAGGGTGTCATTCACCAACAACCAGCGCACCGGCATCCAGCCGAACTCCGACGCCATCCGCCGCAACCTGAGCATCAAGGCCAACTACAGTCCGGCATCATGGCTCGACGTGTCGCTGGACTACCTCTACACATACCGCCGCGACCACAACCCGGCATCCTCAGGCTACAACGGCAACCGCACCGTCCTCCAGGAATACACCCAGTGGGGACAGACCAATGTCAACCTGGCCGACTACAAGGACTACATGCGTCCGGACGGAAGCTGGCGCAGCTGGAATGTCAAGAGCATCTCCAACAACACGGCCAACTACCATGACAACCCGTATGCCCTCTTCCACGAATACAACACCTACGACACCTACCAGTGGAACGTGTTCTCGGCCGACGCCACTGTCAAGCTGCCGCTCAACATCAAGGCCGGAGTCCGCTACAACGCCAATATCCGCAGCTACATCGGCGAGACCAAGAGGCCTTCAGGATCCATCAACTTCACTTCATACTATGCCCAGCTCCAAAGCGGAGTGCTTGACGACACAGTCCAGGGACACCTCACATGGGGAGGCTCCTTCGTGAACGACAAGCTGTCCGTCGAGGCCGCCGCATTCGCCGAAGCCAGGAACTATCAGTATGACATAATCGACGCCCACACCAACAGCAGCTACGGCCTGTCCATCGACAACTTCTACAACCTGAGCGCGTCGACCGGGACCACAGCCGTCGTCACCAACACCAAGACCAACTACGCGGAGCGCAGCATCTACGGCACCGCTACCGTCGGCTGGGACGACACCTACTATATAGACGGTTCCCTGCGCAACGACTGGTCTTCCACCCTCTCCCCTGAGAACAACAGCTACCTCTACGGCGGACTCTCCGTCTCCGTAATCGCAAGCAACTGGTTCTCCGCACCTTGGCTCAACATGTGGAAGATCCGCGCGAGCGCGGCGCAGCTCGGCTCCACGATGGGCGCCTACAACATCTATCCGACATACATCCTCGGGACAAAGTACGGCGCCAACTCCACCATGTATGAATCCTCCTCACAGGTCAACTACAACATCAAGCCTACCATCTCCACCTCATACGAGGTCGGTACGGAGTGGAAGATGTTCGGCAACCGCTTCTACGGAGACATCAACTTCTACAACCGCGACAACGACAACCAGATCATCAACGCCAGCTCCGCCGCCGAATCCGGCTACTCGACCCGCAAGCTGAACGCCGGACTGGTCCGCAACCGAGGCATGGAATTCCTCGTCGGGGCGAGGGCCGTGGAGACCAGGGACTTCAGCTGGGACCTCGACTTCAACATCGCCAGGAACGTGAACACCCTCGTGCGGCTCACGGAAGGCATATCCTCCTACCAGATGTACTGGACCTCATTCTACTCCAGACTCTACCTGTGGGCTGAAGAGGGACGCCCTCTCGGCATCATCAGGGGCAACACCTGGGAGCGTGATGAGCAGGGACGCATCATCTTCGACGAGGACGGACGTCCTATGTTCAACACCGCCGTTGACAAGGAGCTCGGATGCTATCAGCCGGACTTCACCGGAGGTTTCTCGACAAGGCTCCGCTACAAGGGCTTCAGTCTGGCGGCATCCCTCGACTTCTCCGTCGGCGGACAGATTTCCTCCTGGACGAACCTCTGGGGCAGCGGTTCCGGATTGCTGGCCAACACAGCCACGGTCAACGACAAGGGAGTCAACATCCGTGAGCCGGTCGCCAACGGCGGCGGTATCCACATGACCGGCGTGGACAAGGACGGCAAAGAAGTGGACACCTATGTCCCTGCAGCCGAGTATTTCCAAGACTATGCATCCCAGGTCTGGGAGACCTCCATCTTCGACCGTACTTATGTGAAACTCAGGGAGGTATCACTCTCATACGACGTGCCGAAGAGTTTCCTGAGCAAGATGAATGTCGGCCTCAGCGCCGCCCGCGTCTCATTCGTGGCCACCAACCCTTGGCTGATCTACTCCGCGGCACCGAACATCGACCCTTCAGAGCTCGGCTCCAACTTCACCGAAGGCGGCGCCGCACCTTCCACCAGGGCGTTCGGCATGACCCTGAAACTCACATTCTGACGTTGTCCAACATTTCAAATGAATCATATTATGAGAAACATAAAAGCATTATTGGCCACTTCCGCCCTGGGAGCTGTTCTCCTGACAGGGTGCAGTCTGGGAGACTTCGGTGACATCAACAAGAACCCGAACAGACCGTCAGAGGCGCAGACCGACATGTTCTTCACCTATGCGTGCACGTACACCTACGACTTCACACTCAACAGCTACTACTACAACCCGTGGACGCAGATGTTCAACGGCTATGTGGCCGAGCGCAACACCCTCCAGTACGGGAAGATGAACATCCTCGAATTCGACACGAGCTCCTACTACCTGTATCCGCTCAAGAATCTCAAGTACATCATCGACCTCAACTCGGACGACGCCACCAAAAACACCGTGGCGGTGACCCGCTTCGGCAGCAACAAGAACCAGATCGCGACAGCCGTGACCCTCCAGGCCTACTTCTACATGCACTTGGCGGACATCCTCGGGCCTATACCGGTCAAGGAGGCCCTCCAGGCGGGAGAAGACAACTACACACCGGCGTTCGACTCCGTGGAAGACATCTACTCATACCTGGACGAGAAGCTCAAGGAAGCATACGCCCTCTTCGACGAGAGCGGGAGCCTCTCCTCCGCCGACATCATCTTCGGAGGTGACGTGAGCAAATGGAAGAAGCTCAACGCCTCGCTCCGCATGCTCATGGCGATCAAGCTAAGCGACGTCGCCGAAAGCGTCGGCAAGTCCCGCTTCGCGGCCGCCTACGCGGACGGGGGCATCGTGGACGATGGAGACTCGATGATATACCGCTTCGACTCCAACTCTCCTTCACCCCTGTACTCCAACGGGGTCAACTACAACAGCAACTTCTGCCCTAACGAATACATCGTGGAGGCTCTCAAGGACTACGGCGACCCGAGGCTGTTCTGCTATTTCTCCCTCGTACCTTTCAGGGGCTCGGCCCCTGTCGGAGACGCGTCAGACCCTGCCGCCTATGTGGGGATGAAGCTGGGCATCCCAAATGTGTCCGACTACGCGGAGAAGGTATGCTACTTCTCAGAGTCGCTCAGCGCCGCCGAGGGCCTGCTGCCTATCATCACCGCGGCGAGAGTCAATCTCGTGGCCGCCGAGGCTGCGGAGCGCGGATGGATCTCCGCCGACGCCAAATCCCTCTATGAGGCGGGCGTGAAGGCTTCATTCGAGCAGTGGGGAGCCGAAGATGTCGATGTCTATCTCGCGTCAGACAAGGTTGCCTATGCCGGCACGAAAGCCCAGAAGCTTGAGAAGATCGCGATGCAGCGCTGGCTGTCCGGATACATGGCGGACGGCGTGGAGGCATGGTCCGACATCAGACGCCTGCATGTGCCTGTGATAGAGGTAGGTCCGGCAGCCGTAGGAATTACCCACATCCCGTACAGGATGAAGTACTCCGGAGCCATCGCGGCGTCTAACAAGAAAAACTACGAGTCCGCTGTCAGCGCCGCATTCGCCGGAACCAACGACGCGGAGCATCGTATCTGGTGGGATGTAAAATAGCTTGAACTCTCTCAACTGTTATATACAACCACTCTTTCAAAGAGGGGGAGCAGCCGGACGGCCACTCCCCCTCGATATTTATACTTACATAGATGACTATATGGTCCCCTGCTCAAGCATGGCTGTGGCGACCTTCATGAAGCCGGCGATGTTGGCGCCCTTCACATAGTCCACGCTGCCGTCCGGCTGGGTGCCGTACTTGACGCAGGCCTCGTGGATGGACTTCATGATGAAGTGCAGCTTGTCGTCCACCTCCTTGCCGCTCCAGCTGATATGGGAGGCGTTCTGGGTCATTTCAAGACCCGAAGTGGCCACGCCGCCGGCATTGACGGCCTTGCCCGGGGCGAAGAGTATGCCCTTGCGCTGGAAGTAGTGGATGGCCTCAGGCTGGCAGCCCATGTTGGACACCTCACAGCAGCACCATGTGCCGTTGGCTACGAGTTCCTTGGCGTCATCCTCGGAGAGCTCGTTCTGGAAAGCGCAAGGCAGCGCGATGTCGCACTTGACGCTCCACGCCTTCTTGCCGGCGGTGAAATGCGCCTTGCCCGGGAACTTGGTGGCCATATCCTCCACCATGTTGCGGTTGGATGCGCGCATCACAAGCATATAGTCGATCATCTCAGGAGTTATGCCGTCAGGAATCTCGCAGACGCCGTCCGGGCCGGAGATGGCGATGACCTTGGCTCCGAGTTCGAGGGCCTTCTTGCAGGCGCCCCATGCCACGTTGCCGAAGCCGGACACGGCTATCTTGCAGTTCTTCAAATCCTTCCCGGCCTTCTCGAGAAGGTAGTGCGTAAAGTAGAGAGCTCCGAATCCGGTAGCCTCAGGACGGAGGATGGATCCTCCCCAAGTGGCACCCTTGCCGGTAAGCACTCCGGTATTGTACTGACGGGCGAGTTTCTTGTACATCCCGTAGAGGTAGCCTATCTCGCGTCCGCCCACGCCCACGTCTCCGGCAGGGATGTCCTGATCCGGTCCGATGCAGTTCCAGAGCTCAAGCATGAAAGCCTGGCAGAAACGCATGATCTCCTCGTTGGACTTGCCGGCAGGGTCGAAGTCCGAGCCACCCTTGGCACCTCCCATAGGAAGGGTCGTGAGGGCATTCTTGAAAGTCTGCTCGAAACCGAGGAACTTGAGCATTGACGGAGAGACCGCCCTGTGGAAGCGGAGGCCTCCCTTATAAGGTCCGATGGCGCTGTTGAACTGGACTCTGTAGCCTGTGTTGGTCTGCACCTCTCCGCGGTCATCCACCCAGGTGACACGGAATGTGAAGATACGGTCAGGCTCCACCATCCTCTCGACGATCTTGGCCCTCTCGAATTCAGGATGCTGGTTGTAGACATCCTCGATGGATTCCAAAACCTCCTGTACCGCCTGGAGATACTCGTTCTCCCCCGGGTACTTGGCCTGGAGACGGGCCATAATGTCCTTTGTCTTCATTATTAGTGTGAAATGTGGTTATTCGACCTCCCATGTTGAACCGCTGTGCAGGAGGTCATCTACACAGTGTATCTGTGATTTCATCATAACTTCCTTGACCTGGTCGCGCACGCCGTCGTCGTAGGTGATGTCCTTCACGTCGCGGATGACGCCCAGTGCCACAGGATAGTCCGGGCCCTTCATCTCCGCGAGGGCCATGTGTATGCCGATGTTGTCGGTGTGGGCGTCATGGACAAGGATGTCCTCCTCCGTGAAGCCGCCTTCCCCTATGTGCACGGCACGTATCTTCTTGCCGTCATAGATGAGGCCCTTGTCCCGGTTCTTGCCGAAAATCATGCGCTCGCCCTGCCTGAGGACTATGGTATGGTCGGCCTTCACTGCCGGGTCGGAAAGGTTCTTGTGCGCTCCGTCATTGAATATCACGCAGTTGGTCAGCATCTCCATCACGGCGCAGCCATCATGGAGGGCCGCCGCCGTCATGATCTCCTCGTTGAGTTTCAGTTCCACATCCAGAGAGCGCGCGAAGAATGTGCCCTTGGCTCCAAGCACCAGGGCACCCGGATTGAACGGATGCTCCACGGTGCCGTAAGGCGAGGTCTTCGTGATGGCGCCCAACTTGGATGTCGGGGAATACTGCCCCTTGGTCAGACCGTAGATCTGGTTGTTGAAAAGGATTATGTTGATGTCGATGTTCCTGCGGATGGCGTGGATGAAGTGGTTGCCGCCTATCGCGAGGGCGTCGCCGTCACCGCAGGCCTGCCATACGGTAAGCCACGGATTGGCCACCTTGATGCCGGTGGAGATGGCGGTGGCGCGGCCATGGATGCTGTGGAATCCATAGGTATCCATATAATAAGGGAGACGGGACGAGCATCCGATACCGGACACCACCACATATCTCTCCTTGTCGTAGTTGAGAGCCTGGCTCACCTTCGGGAGAGCTCTCTGCAGCGCAGCGAGGACAGCGTGGTCTCCGCACCCCGGACACCAGCGCACTTCCTGATCACTCTTGAAGTCTTTGAATGTCAATGTAGCCATATCTTACAACTCTTTTTTAATCGCCTCCTCCAGTTCGCTCACCAGGAACGGCTGGCCTTGTATCTTGTTGAACTTGTGTATCTCCAGATGAGGGAACTTCGCCCTCAGGTAATCAGCGAACTGCCCGCTGTTGAGCTCGCAGACCAGTATCTTGTCAAACGAGTTCAGGACCTTTTCCGTATTGGAAGGCAACGGGTTGATGTAGTCAAAGTGCGCATATGAGACATTGTCCATCTCGCTCACCGCGGACCAGATGTGTCCGTAGGTGCCGCCCCAGCCGACGACGAGGAGCTTGCCCTGTGCCGGGCCGTGGAGGATGTCCAGCTGCGGGATATCCCTGGCTATCCTGGCCACCTTCTCGGCGCGCTCGGAGACCATGGTGGCATGGTTGACCGGGTCGTTGGAGAGGACTCCGTCGTGGTTTTTCTCCAGACCGCCGACGCGATGCTCGAAACCCTTCTGTCCCGGAATCGCCCAGCGGCGGACAAGTGTCTCCGGATTACGCTTGAACGGATGGAACTTCTCGCCATCCTTGAGGATTCCCTGCACAAATGGAGGGCGGATCTCAGGATAGTCCTTCATCGCAGGAATTCTCCAAGGCTCCGAACCGTTGCCGAGGAAACCCTCGGAAAGCAGCAGGACAGGCGTCATGTGCTCGAGAGCTATCTTGGCCGCGTTGAATGCGGCGTCGAAGCAGTGGGCCGGGGAATGTGCGGCGATCACGGCCATAGGGCATTCGCCGTTGCGGCCGTAGAGCGCCTGATTGAGGTCGGACTGCTCCGTCTTGGTAGGAAGTCCTGTGGACGGGCCGCCTCTCTGCACGTCGACGACGACGAGAGGCAGCTCAGCCATCACCGCAAGTCCCATGGCCTCGGACTTCAGGGAGAGTCCCGGGCCGGAAGTGGTGGTGACGGCAAGATTGCCTGCGAATGAGGCGCCGATAGCCGTGCAGATGCCGGCAATCTCGTCCTCGGCCTGAAGGGTCTTGGCTCCGAGGCTCTTGTGGATGGCAAGTTCCTCAAGAATCGCCGTGGCAGGCGTTATCGGGTAGGAACCGCAGAAAAGCGGGAGTCCGGATTTCTCCGAAGCCGCCAGAAGTCCCCAGGCAATGGCCTGGTTGCCGGTAATG
Organism: uncultured Bacteroidales bacterium; assembly: GCA_900541925.1. Taxonomy (GTDB): domain Bacteria; phylum Bacteroidota; class Bacteroidia; order Bacteroidales; family UBA932; genus Cryptobacteroides. The sequence goes on from UQMB01000013.1 coordinate 59,153, forward strand.
TTGCGCCAGGTGCCCTTCGCAAGGTCTTTCACCGGCTCAACGGTATAGGTGTTTGCGATTATCTGGAGGTTTGCGGCATAGTTGAAGCCGTCCTTGAGAACTTTCTTGTTAGGCTCTATGACCTCCGGGTGCTTCTTGGAGAATTTCTTCTCGAGATAGCTGAAAATGTAGTCAAGCGGGCGATTATAGATGAAGCAGGCCATCCCGAGCGTGAACATGTTCTTGCACTTGAGTATGGCCTTGTTGTCCATCCCGCTGTTCTTGAGGCTCTCCTGCGTGAGGGTCGTGATAGGGGCGGCGATGATGGTCCTGTCCTCGACACCGAGCTCCTTGAACGGGTCATCGGTGACGAAACCGGCCTTGGACATGCCTGCCTGGTCGAATGCATCCTGGTCCACAAGAATCATCGCATGACGCTTGCACCATTTCGCGTTGGTTTTCAACGCGGCAGGGTTCATGGCGACGAGCAGGTCACAGAAATCTCCCGGTGTGGAGACTTTGGAACAGCCGATATGGATCTGAAAACCGGACACGCCGGAAACAGTGCCATGAGGTGCACGAATCTCGGCCGGATAGTCCGGGAAGGTCGACAGACCGTTGCCGTAGATAGCTGACATATCTGCAAAAAGAGATCCGGTGAGTTGCATTCCATCACCCGAATCTCCAGCAAATCTGATCACCACATCCTTGGCGTCAATGATTTTATGTTGCATTACAAAAGTTAATTGGTGTAGTTTCAGTGTAAAAAGGCCCCGCCCACCCTCGGGCGGGGCTATGTGTCATGTAGTGTGTGGTTTCTAGTTTCCGGCCTGGGCCTGCTGCTGAGCCTGAAGCTCCGCCTGCAGAGACTCAAGAGTGCGGTCATCGGCGATGCCGAGAGCCTTGCGCGCGAGCGGAGTGAGATCCGTGCTCTGTGCGTCATCGTAGTACAGCAGGGAGCTGACATCGAAGACATACACATATCCGCCCTGCTTGGCCAGGTCCTTGATGGTGTCCTGAGCCTTCTTGACGATAGGCGCCATCAGGGTCTGCTGCTGCTGCTGGAGCTCCATGTCGACCGTCTGGCTGAACTCCTGGATACGCTGCTGGATTTCCTGGAGTTCCTTGTCCTTGCTGGCCTTGATTGCTGCCGTCCAGGTGCTGGCCTTGGCCTCGTACTGACTGTACTTGGTCTGGAACTCCTCAACCATTGCCTGATATGTCTCCTGGGCCTCCTTGCTTGAGGCCGCCATCGTGGTGCGGGCCTGGTCTGCCTCAGGGCAAAGCTGCACAAGCTCCGAGAAATTCACATGGGCGAATTTCGGCTGGGCTGCAGCGGAAATCGCGACAAGTGCCGTAGCGGCGATCAAAAGAATCTTTTTCATATAATTCATACTTTAAAATTGTTGTCCGATCACGAAGTGGAACTGGCTGCGCTTGCTGGAATCAGTGGTGTCAAATCCATAGCCCCAGTCGACGCCGAGCAAACCTACCATCGGAAGGAAGATGCGAACACCGACTCCAGCGCTGCGTTTGATCTGGAAAGGATTGAACTTCCTGATGTCAGACCATGCGTTTCCTCCCTCCAGGAAGCCGAGCACATAGATGGTGGAAGTCGGCTGGAGGATGACAGGATAACGCAGTTCCACGGTAAACTTGTCATATACATTACCGGCATAGGCATATCCGGTGGAATTGTAGGTGGACGGTTCATACGGGGTCAGGGAGTAGTTCTCATAACCGCGGAGCGAGATGACTTCGGAACCGTAGGTGTTGTATCCGGACATTCCGTCACCGCCGAGGAGGAAGCCCTCGAACGGAGAATATCCCCAATTCCTGTTGTAGTATCCGAGATAACCGAACTGCGCCCTGGTCATCAGGACGAGATCCCCGACGAGTTTGGTATAAGTGGCGCCGGAGAGCTTCCACTTGTGATACTCGATCCACTTGTAGCGCTGCTTCGAAGACCAGTTGTTGTAGTTGATGTCCTTGTAGCTGCCTACTGCCACCCTCTCTCCTTTGCTGTTGTAGTCGTGCTTCCTGAAAAGTGAGAACGGCGGGGTCAGCTGGAGGGAGAAGGAGAAGTCGGAACCGGTACGCGGGTAGATCTGCTGGTCCGTGGAGTTGCGCACGAGACTCAGGGAGTAGTTGATGTTGTTGGCTATGCCGTCATCGAATATGAAGTAGCCGGAGTACCAGTTGGTCAGCTTGTAGGACTGCCAGTTGATTCCGTTGTAGAGAACGAAATAGCTGTCAGGCCACTTCAGGCGCGTACCCAGCGAGGCTGAGAATCCGAAGACTTCCATCTGGCGGTCGTTGTTGAGGAAGTTGAGCGCGAGATAGGAGTTGGTCTGGCGTGTATAATATGCGCCGAGGTTGAGCGAAGTCGGCTTCTTGCCGAAGAGCCAAGGCTCGGTGAAGTTGGCCGTGAGGGCGGTATAGTATGTACCGTTGGTCTGGAAGCGGAGCGCAAGGTTCTGCGCGTCTCCCAGCGGCACCGGACGCCAGGCGCTCTTGTCGAAGAAGCGCTGGGTCGAGAAGTTGTTGAAACTGACTCCGACCGTGGCCACGAATGTCCTTCCGCCCCAGCCGCCGGAAACCTCCAGCTGCGAAGACGGCTTCTCGGTAACATTGTAGATGAGGTCCACGGTGTTGTCCAGCTGGTTAGGGACCATGGACCAACCCGTTCCCTGCTGCATGATGGTCTCCGCGTCAAACTGCCCAAGGGAAGCGATCTCCCTGATGGAGCGCTCGAAGTCGCTCTGGCTGAACAGGTATCCCGGACGCGTGAATAGCTGGCGGCGCACCACTTTCTCGTTGGTAAGGTCGTTGCCGTTGATGACTATGTTGTTGATCGTGGCCTGCTTGCCTTCGGAGATGCGCATCTCGACATCCACGGAGTCATTCTGGATATTGGTCTCGACAGGGTTGATCTGGAAGAACAGATAACCGTTGTCGCGGTAAAGCTTCGAGATGTCATAGTCCGTCTGCTTCCCGCCGCCGTAGAGCCTCTTCTCCATCGTAACCTTGTCGTAGACATCTCCCTTGCTGATGGCCAGCACCTGGTTGAGTGCGTCTGACGAATAGACGGAGTTACCCGTCCAGCTGATGTTGCGGAAATAGTATTTGTCACCCTCTTCGAACACCAGGTCGATGCCCAGGCGGTTCGGGGTCACATAATATACGGAGTCGCGGACTATCCTGGCGTCGCGGTAACCGGCCTCGTTGAACGCCTCAAGCACGCCTTTCTTGTCGTTGAGATATTCCTTCTCGTTGAATTTCTTGCTGTTGAAGAAGTTGTAGAACTTGTTGGACTTGGTCTTCTTCATGGAACGGGCGAGCTTGTAGTCGGACACATGCTCGTTGCCGACGAAATTGATGTCGCGCACCTTGATCTTCTGCCCCTTGTCGACGGCGAAGTTGACCCTGATGGCGTTGCGGATCACCGTGTCGCGGGTGACCTCGGCGTTGACCTCGCAAAGCAGGAAACCCTTCTCGGCGAAATAGCGCTTGATGATGTCCGAAGTGGTCTTCTCCACATATTCTGAGAACTCCCCGCCCCTGCGGAGGTTCACCCTCTCCTGGATATCCTTCCTCTCCCCCGACTTCACTCCGGAGAAAGTCCAGCTGGACACCCTCGGACGCTCCTTGACCCTGATGGTGAAGAAAGCGGAATCCCTCCCTGCGCTGAGGCTGTCGATGGTGATGGAGACATCCTCAAAATAGCGTTGCAGCCACAACCGCCGGACGATATTGGTCATCGTCTCCCCCGGAACCGTCACTTCCATTCCTTTCTGGAGGCCGGCGTGGGAGATGATCTGCTGGTCACGGTAGTAGGTGTTGCCCTCAACGCTGATTCCGCCGACCTTGTAGGTGCGGGGATGATTATAGTCCACTTCGACCCCCGGCTCCTGCGCACCGGCTGCGGCGCCCACGAGACCAAGGACCAAAATGGCAAGTATCCGTCCGATCTTCATCTTCAATCAATAATTCACAAATATAGCCCAATTATTTGACTTTTCCGAACCGCCGGTCACGTGAGGCATACTCCTCAAGCGCGGCCAGGTACTCATCCCTACGGAAGTCGGGCCAGAGCGTGTCAGTGAACACGAATTCAGTGTATGCCGTCTGCCAAAGCATGTAATTGCTTATCCTCTCCTCTCCTGAAGTACGTATCAGCAGATCCGGGTCCGGAATGCCGTCAGTCACCAGATAACGCGAGAAATCCTCCGCTCCGATATGGCGACCGGGGTGTTCAATCAAATCGTGTGCCATCTTCTCGGCGGCCTGAAGTATATCCCAGCGGCCGCTGTAACTGAGAAACAGCACCACGGTCGTGGAATGGCCCCCCGACGTGGCAGCCATCATATTGTCTATCATAGCATTGAGCGAGCCGGAGAGCCTGGCTCTGTTGCCGAGCACCACAAAGCGCGTCCCGTTGTCGAGAAAGGTCTGGAGTTCGTTCTTCATGGCGCTGCACATCAGTTCCATCAGGGTGTTGACCTCGTCTGAAGGCCGGCCCCAGTTCTCTTCCGAGAAAGCGAAGAAGGAGACATATTCTATGCCCAGTTCCACGGAAGTCTCCACGACCGTCCTGACGCTTTCCACGCCCTCGAAATGGCCGCAGACTCTCTCCTTGCCCCTCCTGGCGGCCCATCTTCCGTTGCCGTCCATTATCAGCGACACATGCCGGGGCAGTTTCTCCTTCGGTATCATATTCACAATGATTCGTTTCCGTTGCGCACATCCTCTCCCCACAGAAGCCTGGTACGCAGCGCGTTAATAAAATTCGGCTTCCCTATGCAGAGCCGCTTCAGGCTGCGCGGCGAGGCGCACACCTCGACTCTGGCCCCGGCCGGGATACGGCAGGTGCGGTTGTCCACCGACAGGGCCACGCTGTCCTCCCTTGAGCGGAAGCTTATGGCGATGCGCGAAGTGTTCGGCACGACAAGCGGACGCACATTGAGATTGTGCGGGGATATCGGGGCCACGATGAACACTTTTGCGTCCGGGGTGCATATCGGGCCGCCGACACTCAGGGAATAAGCCGTGGAACCGGTGCTGGTCGCCACGAGCAGTCCGTCAGCCCACCATGTCGGGAGCGTCTCCCCGTCCAGCTCCACATCCACGCCGAGCATGGAGGCGCCTATCCGGGAGACTCCCGTCTCGTTGAGCGCGAAAGGCCAGAAGCCCTCCGGCAGAAACCCTTCGGCGCTCACCTGAAGCAGTTTCCTCTCCTCGACGCGGAACTCCTCCGCGCAGAGAGCGGCGGGCAGATCCTCCGGACGGCATTCCGACAGGAAGCCGAGCCGACCGAGATTGACTCCGAGCACCGGGAGGGATGACGGCACGGCTATACGGGCGGCGGACAGAAATGTCCCGTCGCCGCCAAGGCTCAGCAGGGCATCCGTGCCCGGCTTCACATCGGCCTGCGAAGACACCGGATATACTTCCGAGCCAGCCGCTTCCAGCCCGGAAATCATCTTCCGGACACGCGGATCGTCCCAGAGTCCCTTCTTCTTGATATAGCCTGCAAGTCTCATAACAGCCGTCAAATTTAGCACATTTATTATAAATATTGCTACTTTTGCACTTATAAGATAAAGTCCTACAGAGATGACACGACTCAGTGTAAACATCAACAAGATCGCCCTGCTGCGCAATGCGCGCGGCGGCAACATGCCAGACGTGCTCAAAGCGGCGCTCGACTGCGAGCGCTTCGGCGCCGAAGGCATCACCGTCCACCCGAGACCCGACGAGAGACACATCAGATATTCCGATGTGCGCACGCTGCGCCCGGAGATCAAGACGGAATTCAACATAGAAGGCAACCCGACAGGCAGTTTCAGCGCCCTCGTCTGCGAGGTGGTGCCGGACCAGGTCACGCTTGTGCCGGACGCCCCGGACGCCCTGACATCCAACGCGGGGTGGGACACCGTCAAGAATTACGCCTTCCTCTCCAGAGTCTGCGCCTCGTTCAAGTCCAGGGGGATAAGGACATCCATTTTCATCGACCCGGACCCGGCCATGGCGGAAGGAGCCCTGAGATGCGGGGCGGACAGGGTGGAACTCTACACGGCGGGATACGCGGCAGGCTACGCCCAAGACAGGGAGAAGGCGATCGCCCCTTATCTTGAGACGGCGGAGAAAGCCAGGGAAATCGGGCTCGGGCTCAATGCCGGGCACGACCTCTCGCTCGAGAATCTCCAGTATTTCATCAGGACGATCCCGTGGACGGACGAGGTGAGCATCGGCCACGCGCTGATCTGCGACGCCCTCTATATGGGACTGGAGACCACCATACAAAAGTACCTCGAAGCCACATTGGGCTGAGATGTCAGATTTTTTACTTACTTTTGTGGGCTTACCGATGACCAAAAACAAAAAGTTAACATAAAATGAACAAGATTTCCCTTATTCTCGGCGCCGGCTCGCTCGCAGCGGCCCTTGCGCTCACATCATGCAGCACGGGCAACAGCGCGCCGGCAAGCAACGCCTCCGCCGAATCCTCTCCTGCAGTACAGTCCGGAGCCATAGTATACTTCAATATGGACCGCGTGATCAGCGAATACGACATGGCCAATGACCTGCGCAGCGTGGTCGAGACGAAAGTCAACAGCATCAACCAGGAGGTGACCCGCAGGGGCACGAAGCTCGAGAAGGACATCAAGGCGTTCCAGGACAAGATCAACAAGGGTCTTCTCACCCAGTCCGTGGCCGAGTCCCAGAACCAGAAGCTCATCCAGCAGCAGAACAGTTTCCAGACCTATGCCGCACAGAAGCAGCAGGAAATCGCCGAGGAGCAGCAGGTGATGATGAACCAGATCGCCGACGCGATCAACAGCTACATCGCCGAGTTCAACGCGGACAAGAAATACTCACTCATCCTCGCCACCCAGGGAGACATCATCTCCGTGCCGGTAGTGACTGGAGCCGCCGAGCTTGACATCACAGACACGCTGCTCGAAGGCCTCAACGCGGCCTATGCCAAGACCAAAGGCAAGAAATCAGAATAACAGGTCTTGAGGATTGCCATACTGTCCTGCTTCCACCCCTACCGGGGAGGTATCGCCCAGTTCAACGCAGACATCCTGAAAGAGCTGGGGAAATCGCACGAGGTGCGCGCGTTCAACTTCAGCAGACAGTATCCGTCATTCCTGTTCCCGGGCAAGACACAGTTTGTCACGGAAGAAGACAAGGAAGCCGTATCCGTAGAGTCAGAGGCTCTGCTGGATACGGTTTCTCCGTTATCCTGGGCACGGACAGCCAAGGCGATCAACGAATGGGGTCCGGACGTGCTCATCCTCCGCTACTGGATGTCCTGGTTCGCCCCGTCCCTGGGATATGTGGCCTCCAGGATGAAGGACAGCTGCCGGGTCGTCGCCATACTCGACAATGTGATACCGCACGAGCCGCACTTCTTCGACAGGCCCCTCACCAAGTACTTCCTCAGGCATGTGGACGGCTGCGTGACTCTCTGCAAGGAGGTGTCGGAGGACCTGTTCAGGCTGAAAAAGGACGCAGTCTGCAAGGTCATCCCGCACCCGGTCTACGACCACTTCGGCGAGAAGATCGACAAAAGGGAGGCCGAGAAGAAGCTCGGGATACGCGACTGCGACCGCAACATATTGTTTTTCGGACTGATACGCGACTACAAAGGTCTTGATATCCTGATCGACGCGTTCAGCCGCCTGGACGACTCATATCAGCTGATCATCGCCGGTGAGCCGTACGGCTCATTCGAGAAATACCAGAAGCAGATCGACTCCTCACCCAACGCCAAGCGGGTCAGCCTGTTCCCTAATTACATCAGCGACTCGGAAGTCAAGTACTTCTTCTCCGCCGCTGACGTGGCCGTCCTCCCGTACAGGAGCGCGACCCAGAGCGGCATCAACGCGATAGCCAACCACTTCGAGCTCCCGATGATAGTCACCGATGTGGGCGGACTCAAGGAGACTGTCGGCAAAGAAGGAGCCGGTATAGTGTGCAGAGAATGCACCCCTGAATGCGTGGCAGACGCCATCGACAAGTATTTCACCCGGCCACAGCTCAAGGAGGACTGCATACGCGGCATCAGAAAAATCAACGGCGGACTAAGCTGGAACAGATTCTGCAAGGAACTTACAGAATTTGCTGAAACAATCAAGAAATGAAGAAAGTCATCATCATAGTGGGCATGTTGTGCATGCTTCAACTCACCGCATGCGCGCAATGGTACCTTTTCCCGGGGAAGAAGAAACGCACGGAACCGGCCGAGGAGCAGAAAGAGCTCAAAGAGGAGAAGCCGCAGACTGTGCCTGAGGAGCCTGCCGCCGTCATAGACAGCACGGAGGACGATGATGACGGGTTTTTCTTCGGCCCCCCTTCCTCCGTGGGAGTGAGCCTCATACTGCCTGTCAATGCCGCTTCCGCCAAGCCGGGGGCCGGTTTCCTCGAAATGTACAGCGGAGCCTTGCTGGCCCTGAGGGATATCGGGAACGGCGGCACCAAGGTCAACCTCCGTTTTGTAGACTCCGCGGGCGAGGATTTCTGCGACGGGTCCATCTACAATGAAAGCGATGTGGTGATCGGCCCTGTAGCATATGCGGACATAGAGAAGGCGCTCCAGTGCTGCGGGCGCAAAATGCTCATATCCCCGCTGGAACCGAAATCAGCCGCTCTCGCCGAGCGAGGAGACAACATCATCCAGGCCCCTACTCCATGGACATACCAGGTGGATGAGATTGTGGACTGGCTGCAGAGCGAAATGGAATTCGGAGACGAGGTGATAGTCCTCAAAGAAAACGCCACTCCGGGCGAACAGGCCGCATACCTTCTCGACAGGCTTCAGCAGAAAGGTGTCATATTCCGCAGCGTCCAGAGCACCGAAGAACTCGGCAAGCCGGAACTCAAAGGCAAATACAGGGTGCTGATAGCCTCCGACAACGACAACTTCATCAGCAACTCCATCAAGCAGTTGGGCATAGCGGCGAGAATCAACGGGGACATCGTGCTCTACACCACCTCACGTGTGCGCAACTGCGTCAGCCCAGATGTGCTTGACCTCTACCACGCCAACGCGAGACTGGCCGCCTCATACTTCATCGACTATGACTCCAGGCAGGTGAAAGACTTCGTCATGGCCTACCGCGCCCTGTACGGATGCGAGCCGGGGTCATTCGCCTTCCAGGGCTATGACACGATGAGTTATTTCGTGAAAATGTGCTCAGAATACGGAAGGCGCTGGTGGCGCAGGCTTCCGGAGAGATACTGGCGCGGACTCCAGTCCGACTTCAGATACAGCCGCTCTCAGGCTGACGGGAAGGTCAACACTGCCGTAAGGAGAATAGTCTACGGCAACGACCTGTCAATGACCCTCGTTCAGTAAGGTCTCGGCATTGGCCACAGCGGCGGGCGTGATGCTGGCTCCGCTGAGCAGCCGGGCGATTTCCATCACCCTCTCTTTGCCGTCTATCCTGCGTATCGACGAGAGCGTCCGTCCGTCAGGGCTTATACTCTTCTCGACCATGTAATGCGCATCGCCCTTTGCCGCCACCTGCGGAAGATGGGTGATGGAGAAGACCTGCATGTTGCGTCCCATCGAGCATATCATCTGCCCCATACGGTCCGCCACGCTGCCGCTCACACCGGTGTCTATCTCATCGAAAATCAGCGTCGGCATACCTGTGAACTCGGCCATCTTGGCCTTGAGACACAGCATGATTCTTGAGAGCTCTCCCCCGGAAGCGACTTTCGATATGTCCATCAAGCCCTTGCCCGTCGAAGAGAAGAGGAAACGGACCTTGTCGGCACCGTCCGCGCCCTGGTTTCCGTCCTCGACCGAAACCTCGAACACGGCCCGGTCCAGCTCAAGGAAATGCAGGGACTCCGTAATCGATGCGGAAAGTCCGGGAGCGGCCTTGCGCCGCGCGTCAGAAAGCCGGGCGCAAATCTCCCCGTACTGTCCCAGGAAATCGCGCTCCTGTTTCTCAAGTTCAAGCATCCTGTCTTCCAGAGCCGCAGTCCCGTCCACACTTTCGGACAGGGAATCCCGGAGCGATATCAGTTCCTCGACTGTGGCGCAAGAATGCTTTTTGAGCAGGGAATAAATCAGCGACATCCTCTCCTCGACCGCAAGGAGCCTCTCCGGCGAGAGATCCACCTTGGCGAGCAGGCCGTCAAGTTCAGAAGCGACATCCTCAAGTTCCAGACGGGAGGATTCGAGACGGGAAGTGATCTCCGGAAGGCCCGGCAAAAACCGGGCTATGTGTTCAAGTTGCTTCTGGGCCTCTTTGAGAGATGCCGTGACTCCGCGGGTTTCTCCGTCCGATGGAGAGAAGACTTCAGAGGCCGCGGACAACCCCTCCATTATCTGTTCCGCATTGGCGAGTCCCTTGTGCTCTTCCTCGAGAGATTCCAGCTCTCCGCTCACAAGATGCGCAGCCTCAAGCTGTCGGAGTTGGGACTCGTTGTACTCCCTTTCACTCTCCGCCCTGGAGAGTTTGTCCCGCAAGGACTCAATCTGGGCCCGTACCTGCCGGAGCTGTCCCCAGACCTGCCTGCATTCCTTGAGGTCGCCCGCGTTGCCGGCGAATCCGTCAAGCACGGACAACTGGAAATCCTTGTCGGACAGGAGCAGGCTCTTGTGCTGGGAATGGATGTCCACGAGTCTTGGAGAAAGCCTCTGGAGCAGATTCACCTGAACAGGCAAATCATTGACGAAACTTCTCGACCTGCCGGAAGCCGACACGACCCGCCTTATGAGCAGCGACTCACCGTCCGCCTCCACATCCTCTTCCGCAAGAAGTGCCCTGACGCCATCGTCCACGCCGTCGAATTCGGCCTCCACCACGCAGGAGGAGGCCCCTTCGGAGAGCATGGAGGCATCAGCCTTCACCCCGAAGAGAAGAGACAGCGCTCCCAAGAGTATGGACTTGCCGGCGCCTGTCTGTCCCGTTATAATAATCAGACCCTCCGGAAATGTTATATCCAGAGAGTCTATAAGGATGTAGTTCCGTATATGCAGGGAACGGAGCATCGCCTGGAGGAGGGCCTATTTCTCGGCCGCCGCGTCTTCCTGGGCCGTCCTGTAGTAAAGGTCTCCGTCCTCAAACTCGGATATGGCGACAAGATCCGGCTTAGGCTGACGCTCGTAATACTTGGAGATCTCTATCTGCTCCTTGTTCTCGAACACCTCGTCCATGGTGTCGCGCTCCGCGTTGCGGAAATCCTCAAGCTTCTTGGCGAGTTCCTTCTTCTCCGCGACGGCGATCTGATTGGCGCGTTTCGAAAGGATTACAACTGTCTCATAGATGTTGCCGGTAGGCTGCGCAAGATACTTGATGTCGCGCGTGATTGTGTTTGTCGGTATTTTCTTTTCCATATAATAGTTGTACGGATGCGGGACTCGAAAAAGTTTCAAATATTTCCTTTCACTTTGGCGTAGAGGGAGTCAAGTTCCTTTCGGTAAGGCGATTCCGGGTATTCGCCGATGAAGTTGAGATAATCGTCCACGAAGACGAGGAACCTCTCCTTCTGCTTGTGCCTGACGCTGAGGTCGGCGTATTTGTAAGACGCCATGGCCGCGTAGTAGAGGATGTCCTCGCGGTAGATGTTGTCCGCATCTTCTTTCAGCACATTCTTGAAAGCCACCCTGGCCGCCTTGTAGTCCTCCATCCTGTAGTAGAGCTTCGCATTCTCATAGGCCTTCCTGTCAAGCCTGTCCCCAAGCTCCTGGAGCATGTGGCGGCAGACTTCGGCGTTGGCGCCCTGAGGATGGTCGATGAGATACTCGCTGATGGCATTCATCGCCGTATAGGTCGGCGTCTGGTCCAGTTCATAGCGGAGCGTCGCCTTGTAGAGGCAGTCGATGCGCAGGAAACCGGCGCTCTCCGCGAACGGGCTGTTCGGGCAGTTCGAGAGGAACTGCGTGAAATTGGTCTCGGCCGTGTAATAGTCCTTGTTGGAGTAATTGCTCAGGCCCCAGTAATACCTCACGGTGTCGTCCCGTTCCGTGCCGTTGGTAAGGAGGGCCAGCGACTCGAAGAGAGTGGCCGCCCGGGTATATTTGCCCTTGTTGAAGTAGTCGAACGCGGCCTTGTATTTCATGTCCACGTCACTGCTCTCGAGCATGGCGTCATACTGGGACTTGCACGAAGGCAGCAAGGCCAGCGCCGCCAGCAGCGCTGCTAAAATCCTGTTGAATCTCATTTTCGCTTCAAAAATTTTTCGGCCTCCAGGGCCGCCCTGCAACCTGATGCGGCGGCATTGATGGCCTGACGGTAATGCGGGTCCTGGACGTCGCCGGCCGCGAACACTCCCTCCACCGAGGTGAATCCGCCCACGCCATCTGTCAGGATATATCCTTCACTGTCCGTCTTGAGCCATTTTGAGAACAGCTCGGAGACAGGATGGTGGCCTATCGCCAGGAAAAACCCGTCCACCTTGATATCAAAAACCTCGCCATTCTTCCTCAGGAGCCTGGCTCCGGTCACTCCGGATTCGTCGCCCAGGACCTCCTGCGTGTTGCAGTTCCAGAGAATCTCAATGTTTGGAGTGGACTTGACCCTCTCCTGCATAGCCTCGGATGCGCGGAGGACGTCGCGCCGCACTATCATGTACACCTTGCGGCAAAGGCCGGCAAGATATGTCGCCTCCTCGCAGGCGGTATCCCCTCCGCCTACCACGGCGACATCTTTCTTGCGATAGAAAAACCCGTCGCAGGTGGCGCAGGCTGAAACTCCGAGCCCGCGGAATTTCTGCTCCGACGGCAGGCCGAGATACTTGGCCACGGCGCCGGTCGCTATGATCACGGCTTCCGCCTCGATCCGCCTCGAATCATCCACTGAAATCCCGAACGGACGTCCGGAGAAGTCCACTTCCGTCACGGAACCGCGCCTTATGTCAGCGCCGAGCCGCACCGCCTGCTCACGCATGTCTGACATGAGCTTGTTGGCGTCGACCCCTCCCGGGAAACCGGGATAGTTCTCTATGACCGTCGTGGTCGTAAGCTGCCCGCCAGGTTCCATCCCCTCATAGAGGACAGGGTCCAGACCGGCGCGGGAGGCATAGATGGCGGCCGTGTATCCGGCAGGCCCTCCTCCGATTATGAGGCATTTGATATGTTCCTTATTGTCCATAGTTCACAAAATTAGTGATTTTTTTTTACCTTTGGCTTCTTATGCCAAGGATTAAGGACAAAACAGCTCCTGATGTCGAGACATTCCGCTCCATCCTCAAAGGGAAGGGGCTGAAAGCCACACCGCAGAGGATAGCTGTGCACGAGGCCATGCTAAATCTCGGGCACGCCAGCGCCGATATGGTGGTGGAGAAGCTGTCGACGGAAGGCGTGGACGTGACTGTATCGTCGGTCTACAACATCCTCTCGACACTCGCCGACCTCAAGATTTACGGGAGGCGGACCAGTTCCAACAACAAGATGTATTTCGACGTCAACACTTTCCGCCACTTCCACCTCTACAACTATGTGGACAACGAGTACAAGGATGTAATCGACGAGGAGCTGGCAAACCTGATAGAAAGCCACTTCAAGGGCCGCCGTTTCAGGGGTCTGAAGGTAGACTTCATCGATGTCCAGATAATCTGCCGCCCGTCCCGCACATCAAGGAAATAACCAGCCCGGCCCTCGCCTGCGCCGTGACCCAAACGCCCAGCCCAGCACTATGGCGGCGGGCGCCCGGGAACAGACAGCCTCCTGCGATGCTTTTGTGTTGAGCAGGAGGCTGCCCGCTCCCGGTGCGCCGCCCTGCAGAAAATCTCCGGCTTGCCTCATAGCCAGAACCCGCCCCAGCTCTTATCTGCTATCGCCGGAACGCCATCTGCCTCGCATGGTCCTCTGCGGCATCCGCCGCGCCAGGTGTGAGCCTGTTCCGGCATTTCCGCTCATACCTGACCCTTCCACCTATCCTGCATGGCCCTCTGCGGCATCCGTCGCTGCCAGGTGTGAGACTGTTCCGGCATTTCCGCTCATACCTGACCCTTCCACCTACCCTGCATGGTCCTCTGCGGCATCCGTCGCTGCCAGGTGTGAGCCGTTTTCGCCGAATCGGCTCATACCTGCGTCGCGTGACTCGGGCTCCCGGCCCGGTACTATGGCAGCGGACGCCTGGGGCGTGCACGGAAAGGGGGCTGGTGCGCACGAGGTCACATCAAGCTGAGCCCCAGAAGCTTAGCCCCCGAAGCCGGAAGGCAGGTCTGGTGCGCACGGGCACCGAGGCCTTTGGTTCGGCAAAGGCCGACTCCAATCCGAAGTTGAAGGAAGTCGCTGACTTTTGTCCGGCCAAATGACGTTCTGCCGGAGAAAAGTTCGTTTGAGGGTGATTTATCCGGCAGAAGGTCGTTTCAGCGGAGAAAATCGTCTGCCAGCCCAAATCCGGCCAGAGCCGGGTTTCGACGGCCAAATACATGCTAACAAGGAATTTGTACGGCAGCCCCGGCCTTTCTCGAACCGATGCGCTTCCGTGAGGCCTTTGGTTCGGCAAAGAGCCGCCTCCCGTACCAAATGGGCAGGGCAGGAGACCGAGGTGCCTGAGGTGTTTGCGGTATATGCGGGGAACTGCTACAGCTCCTTGCGCCAGCGGGCCAGCGGGATGCCGAGCTGACCGCGGTATTTGGCGATAGTCCGGCGGGCCACCTTGTATCCGTGCTTGCCCATCTCGACGACAAGCTGCTCGTCGGTGAGCGGTTTGCGCTTGTCCTCGGCGTCCACGCATTCCTGCAGGACCTTCTTGAGCTCGCGCGTGGAGACCTCCTCGCCTTCTTTGTTCTCCATGCCCTCGGAGAAGAAATACTTCAGGGGGAAAATGCCGAAGTGGGTCTCTATGTATTTGCTGTTGACGACCCGCGAAATCGTGGAGATGTCGAACCCTGTCTTCTCGGCTATATCTTTGAGAACCATTGGCTTGAGCTTGGTCTCGTCTCCAGTCTCGAAGAAGTCGTGCTGATACTCAAGGATGGCTTCCATCGTGCGGCTCAAGGTGTTCTGCCGCTGTTTGAGGGCCTCCACGAACCACTTTGCCGAGTCGAGTTTCTGGCGCACGAATGTCGCGGCCTCCTTCTGCGCCCTCTCGGACGAACCCTTGCTGGAGAGCAGCAGGTCCGCATATTTGCGGTTGACCCTAAGTTCAGGGACAGAGAATCGTGGCATGGAGAACGAGAGTTCCCCGTTGTTGTCCTCAAGCACGAAGTCAGGTATAATCTGCTGGGCCTGGTCCTCGTATGTCTCCCCGGACTCCCCGCCTGGCGACGGGTTGAGCCTGACTATTCTGGCCATCGCCTTCTTGAGGGCTTCCTCGCTGATTCCCAGTCTGGCCGTGATTTTCTTGAAGTGCTTGTTGGAGAATTCCGTAAAGCAGTCGTTAAGGATGTTGATGGCATCCGTGACATCCTGGGTCTGCTTGCAAGAGCGCAGCTGCAGGAGCAGGCATTCCTTGAGGTCACGCGCTCCCACGCCTGCAGGTTCGAAATCCTGTATCACCTTGAGCATCTCCAGAACCTCATCGGCGTCGGTCTCGATGCCAGCCCGGAACGCCATGTCATCCACGAGGGATTCGATGTCCCTGCGCAGATACCCGTCCTCATCGAGAGAACCGATGAGAAACGCCGCGATCTCGTATTGGTGTTTTGTGAGATTCCTGCAGCCGAGCTGGTCCATAAGCCCCTGTGTGAAGCTGCTGTGGACAGAGAAGGTGTTGTATTCAGGTCTCGGGTCTTTGCCCCAGTTGTTGACTCTGGTACGGTAGGAAGGGATATAGTCATCGTCCTTCAGTTCGTCCAGCGACACGTCCCGGATGTCCTCCGGCTTGTCGGGGTCCGGGCTGTCGTCCAGCACGGGATTCTCCTCGATCTCCGTACGGATGCGCTGCTCCAGGTCCTGGATGGGAAGCTCTATGAGCTTGATCGTCTGGATCTGAAGCGGTGACAGCTTCTGCGTCTGCTTTATTTCGAGGCCCTGTTTTATCATCGGATGTCAGCGGCATTGTCAAATTCCGTACCGCCAGCGCTCATGTCGGGCTTGCCCATGGAAGGATAAGGGAACTTGTCCCTGACTATGAAGGCATCCGGAAACTCCGGCTTGAGCACGCGCATCAGCGCCTCGGCCTCGACGCGCGTACGGAAATTCCCGACTGAGACCTTGTAGTTGGGCGCGGAGAACGACCTGAACACCGGGATGTTGGGGTAAAGCGAATGGAAACGGGACATTACTGTCAAGGACTGCTCCCTCGCCGTGCGGCGGCTGTCCAGAAAAAGCCTTATCCGGTAGCCGCTGACCGTCTTGCCGGCATTCGCCTCAGTGGCGGCGAGCAGGGCTCTGCGGACCTCCGGACTCTGCCTCACTATGATGTGCTCCGGAAGGACAGAGAACACGTCCCGGCCATAAAGGGTCGAGTCGATCTGGGCCTGCTGCCCGGCCTGCACCGCCTCTTCTCCGAGCGTGACGCTCTGTCCTGCAAGTCTCGCGAAAGGCAGGAGAGCAAGTGCAAGTATGATGGCGAATCTCTTCATCTTAAATCTTGTCTATAAGTTTCTTGAGAGGCATATCATTGATCTCCACCACCTTGCCAACCCCTCCACGCAGTGCGGGACGCGCGCTTATGGACAGGGTCATATCCTCGATATCCGCCTCGTTGCTCAAGAGCTTGAGGAGCTGGAACGGGTTGAATCCGTCGGCGAGCCTGCCCTTGACAGGGATGTCATATTGTTTCTCCGAGTGTCCCTCGACCATGAGCTGGTCTGCGCTGAGGTAAATCATCTCCTGCCCCTTCATCTTGATTATGGCGTTGAGATTGGTGACCTCGAAGCCCACCGTGGGATTGTGTATGCCTATCTCCACCAGGGCCGTGATGCCTGTAAGGCCCTGCGGGGCTATCGAGACGATGTTGAAGGATGTCACACTGATGTCTTTCACCTTGTTGCCGCACGATGACAGCAGAAGTGCGAAAATGGCTATAAATATGACTCTAAACCTCTCCATACGAAATGCAAAGATAAGAAAAATCTATATCTTTGTTCCGGGATATGAATAAGGTATATATTGAGACATACGGCTGCCAGATGAATGTGGCAGACACAGAAATAGTCTTCTCGATACTCGGGAAGGCCGGATACACAAAGACGGAAGACATAAGCGAGGCGGATGTGATAATGGCCAACACCTGTTCGATACGCGACAACGCGGAGCAGAGGATATGGGGCCGGATTGACTTTTTCAATCTCCAGAAGCGGGCACGGCCAGGGGTCATTGTCGGGATTCTCGGCTGCATGGCGGAACGCCTGAAAGAATCCCTGCTCGAATCCGGCAAGGTGGATGTAGTGGCAGGGCCGGACGCCTACCGCAAGCTCCCGGGGCTCCTTGAGGCCGTCTCCGACGGACATCCGCAGATTGACGTGCTCCTCTCGCGAGAAGAGACCTACGGAGACATATCCCCTGTAAGGATGGACCGCAACGGGGTCTCCGCATTCATCTCGATAATGCGCGGGTGCAACAATGTGTGTTCCTATTGCGTAGTGCCTTATACCAGAGGCGCGGAGCGGAGCCGCGACTTCCATACCATAGTCCGGGAAGCCTGCGAATGCTGCCGGGCCGGGTACAAGGAAATCACGCTGCTGGGGCAGAATGTGGACTCGTATCGCTACGGGGATGTGGACTTCGCCGGTCTGCTCGCCATGGTTGCCGAGGCGGTGCCACAGATGCGTCTGCGCTTCTCCACCTCCAACCCGCAGGACATCTCAGACCAGGTGCTCTCCACAATGGCCTCGCACCCCAACATCTGCCACCATATCCACCTTCCGGTGCAGTCGGGATCCGACCGCATACTTGAGAAGATGCGCCGCCGCTACAGCCGCGAATGGTATCTGTCCCGCGTGGACAAGATACGCGAAATCCTCCCTGACTGCGCGATTTCGACGGATGTCATAGCCGGGTTCTGCTCCGAGACGGAAGAGGACCACAAAGACACCTTGAGCATATTCGAAAAAGTCGGTTTCGACGCGGCTTATATGTTCTACTATTCGGAGCGCCCCGGTACACTCGCCGCCAGGAAATATCCTGACGATGTGGACCAGGCCACCAAGACGCGCCGCCTGGAGGAGATCATCGCCCTGCAGAACCGCCTGTCCCTTGAGAGCAACCGCAGGGATGTCGGCAAGAAGTTCCGCGTGCTTGTGGAAGGCCCTTCGAAGAAGAATCCCGACGAGCTCTGCGGACGCAATCAGCAGAACAAGATGTGTGTGTGGCCGGACAAGAGCCATAAAGCCGGTGATTTCGTGGACGTCACGGTGAACGGCTGCACGCAGGCCACCCTGCTCTGCACCTTGGAATAGCCGACAGGGAACCAGGGCGCCGGGGCGGGATGAGCCCGGGACGGGCCGGGATTTGGCACAAGGCCGGCCGAGCCTGAACGGGAACGCCGGGGTTGCCGGATGGTGCGCCGGGCTTAGCTGGGGTTGCCGAGTTGGGCCTGACGCGAACCGCCGGGCCTTGAAGAATCAGAACACCATGCCGCTCCGCTTTGGTAGCGGCACTATATAAATACTTATAACTATGAAGATTAAAGACTTATGCGAGAGCGAAAGGCCTCGCGAGAAAATGATGCGCTTCGGGCCGGCGAGCCTGAGCGACGGAGAACTGATAGCCGTGCTTCTGCGGAGCGGAAGCCGCACCGACAGCGCCCTGGACCTCTCCCAGCGTCTGCTGGCCATGTCTGGCGGACATCTTACAGAACTTTTCAACATGCCTTATTCGCGGATGAGTTCTATCCCGGGGATAGGCAGTGTGAAAGTCGCGTCAGTGCTCGCCGCATTCGAACTCGGCAAGCGTTTCCTCGCGGAAGGCTCCTGCATACAGAAGAAACCGGTCGTGACATCCCGGATGGTATATGACATCATGATTCCGTCCCTCAAGGGGCTGAAACACGAGGAGTGCTGGGTGCTCCTGCTCAACGACAGCAATTATCTCCTCTCCAAAGTCCGGGTCACCAGCGGCGGCGGACGCTCGACCGTGATTGATGTCAGGCAGGTGGTCCGCCTCGCTCTGGACAGGAGTGCATCGGGAATCATACTCGTCCACAATCACCCGAGCGGCAACCCGCATCCGAGCGAGGCGGATATCACCCAGACAGATTCCCTGCACAAGGCGAGCGGCACCTGTGGCCTGGAGCTGTTGGATCACGTCGTGGTGTGCGACGACTCTTTCTTCTCATTCTCGGACGACAAAATGTACATCACCGCACTCTGAACAGCCCCGCGGACCGGGTCTTCGCCAATATAGTAAGCGGGAAAAAATAAGTTGCCGCAGATTTGGCAAAGATTTTTGAGGATAGATTTCTTTTTGAAGAAGGAGTGTGCCGGTGGCACATGACTGATGAAAAAAGGAATATTGACCAAAAAGATTGCCTAAGGTGATGCAACTTATTTTTTGACGATTACATAATGCCCGGCGCCTGAATGGTTTCGTACGGCAAAACGGCTATCTGCCGTACGGATCACTCAGCGTTGATGGCTTGGTACGGGAGGTCCCGGTTTGCCGTACAAAAACCATTTTAGCAATGAGCACATATAAGGAAACGGAGGGTTTTTGCCAGAGGACTTTCGAGAACAACGGCCCGTTCTGGCATCTGTATACTTCCGGCAAAGACACCCCTGCGCTATTTGTCAACAAAGAGGACTTTACCTTGGCTATGAATCTGATCTGTCAGGCAGCAATATCCGTCCGCAAAGCAGGCTTGGTAGCATTTGAGATAATGGGGAACCACATTCACCTTATCTTATGTGGAGAAGAGCCAGAAGCGATGGAATTGTTCTTTTTCTTCAGGAAACGGCTGAAAAGATGTGGCAAGACGATGGGAGGACATGCTTCCGAAAGCACGCTTAAGGGAAGCATCAAGCCTATCGACAGCCTCAGTTTCTTGCGGAACAACATAGTATACATACACAGGAACGGATCTGTGACAGACAGAAAATACACCCCTTTCAGCTACCCATGGGGAACGGGACGATATTACTTTCACGACTTCCCGGCAGAGCGTGCTTGCGGCTCCGTCTTTACAGATGAATGTCGCCGAATGTTCCGCGGGCGGGCGCCGAAGCTGCCGGCAACTTACAAGATTATCGATGGATATGTCGCGCCGCCCTCCTACTGTGCACTGGCCCTTGGCATGTCTATGTTCCGGGATGCACATCAATACTTCGCCATGCTCAGCAAGAATGTAGAAGCATACAGCGAATTGGCCGTTGAACTTGATGACGGGGAATTTCTCTCTGACACGGAACTGCACATGCAGACATGTAGAATCGTAAGGGGCAAATATGGAGTGGGGAGTCTGCGGGAATTGAGCAAAGCTCAAAAACTGGAGCTTGCCAAAACGCTCCACTACGACTACCGTTCTTCAAACGGCCAGATAAGACGGATTCTCAACATCACTCAATACGAGATTGACACTATGTTCCCCTTGTCTTCGGGGAAATGACGCATGCTGCGGCAAGCATAGATCTGGAGACTGGTGGATGGTTCGGGTTCGGGGCAATGCTGATTTTGTTCGACAAACTCCTGTCCTGACAATTTGGTACGGGGAAAGTCCGTTTCCCGTACCAAAATGCCACACGACGCGCATCGGTTCGGGGAAGGCCGGGTTTGCCGTACGGATTGTCTAGTCCTGATTTAGGTTGACTCGGTTTTGTTTTTTATACCTGATTTTAGTT
>UQMB01000014.1 GCA_900541925.1 uncultured Bacteroidales bacterium
TCCTGCGATGCTTTTGTGTTGAGCAGGAGGCCGCCCGCTCCCGGTGCGCCGCCCAACAGAACATCTACGGCCTGCCTCGTCGCTAAACCCTCGCCGAACCACGGCCCGGTCTCTGGATGAGCAGGGACTGCCGCGGCGAATTCCGACAGGCTCGGTTGAGACCATCCCATCCAGACGGCGTTCTGGCCGTGGTCGGCGTGACCGACAGGGTCTGGCAGGGAGGGTCGGTCATGAGCACACTGCGTAGAGGTCCCTGCGAGGCCTCCCGTCATGACCGAGGCTGACGGAAAGCCCCGCGCGAGTACCGGTCATGCACGCGCTATCTGCGTCGCCCCCTCCGTGGAACACCTACCGGCGCGTGGAACAATGCCGTGCGCACAAGGGGCGTTTTCACTCACCGCGATGATTTTCAGAAGCTCGCGTGCGTAGGAAGGGGCCTGGTGCGCACGGCCCGGGAGCGATGGCAGGCGTGGTCACAGGCGACAGGAGCAAGGACCGGCGGCAGGAGCTAGCGGGGGACGATGACGCAGGAAGGCGCAAGCGGGCACAGGCGACAGGAGCAGGCGTGGGTACGGGCGATGGGGGGGGGGGGGGGGGGGGGGGGGGGGGGGGGGCGACGGTGCAGGAAGGTGCAAGTGGGGAGAGGCAGGAAGGGAACGATGGCGCGGGACGAGGTCTGGACGAACCAGAAAAGAGGCCGACTAAGTATTAGCCGGCCCCGGATAAAAGGTGTTGAAGTCTTTAGTAAGCGGCAAAAACAAGTTGCCGCAGATTTGGCAAAGATTTTTGTGGCGAGATTTCTTTTGACGATTACTTATTTCGTCATATCTACAGTAAGGCGATATATCTTACTCGGCTCAAAAGTGAGCTTGGACGCGAGGGTCTTGGTCTTTGAGATGTCGCCTGCATCAGTGCTGACGGTCAGGGTCAAAGTTTCTCCCGACTCTATCTCGCAATTTCTTGCTTCATATCCAATCATCCATGCCGTCACGGTCCCGCCTGAAGCAGGAGCAAAATCGTCAAGACTTGTTTGGATTATTCGAAAAGCCTCTGCAGCCGGACCTCCATACATAGAAAGGAAAAGGTCACCAGCATAAGACCAACCTTGGGCGCTCAGAGTGCCTTTAGATGACTCCAGTTTTATTCTGGAAACCTTATTCACTGTAGAAGGCAGAGTGACTGTGGCCTTGACAATATAGCAAGTGTTCTTGAGCGTAGCCTTGACACTGCTTGAGACAAGTTCAGGGACGGTTATCTTGCCTTTCATCACGACGCTTTCGGCAAGGAAGGACGGGTCAGCATTTGCCCCTTGAACATTAAGGTTAGATGCCACATGTATATATTCGTTACCTACTCTACAATTGTAAAGGACACTTGTTTTGCACGCCCAAAAAGTGGTAGCGCCGTCTCCCACTGTAAGAGCAGGGTAGAACACTGATACCGATGCGGCGCCGTCAGGGTTGGAGTACGTACCGCTGAACTTCGCTACCGGGCCCGCAGTAGTTGCAGTGAAGATGTCATTGGAAAGGACCTTCCCTGAAGCGTCAAGGGCGATGAGCGATATGGCGTCATCCTTTACCCATGCCGACTTGAGGGCATTGGCATCTTCCGTGTAGCTGACTTTGGTGTCAACTCCTTCGATGGCGGCGGAGAGCACCACCTCCACCGGATTATACTTCACTCCCGACGCCGGGGCGTTGTCGCCTTTCTGGCAAGAGGCTGCGGCGAGCAGCGCCGCGGCGGTGATGATGAGATAAGATTTTTTCATTGCTTTCTTGGGTTTTAAGGTTACCAGATTTCTCCTCCGTCTCCGAAGTCGCTTGTGGTGAAGCTCGACTGGAGCACCGTGCTGTCGAGGTTGATCCCGACCTCCTCGCAGGTCGGCGGGATGTAGTTGCTGTCGTTGTACATAATCATGATTGTTGTTTATTATGGTATTACTCTTTTTGATGCTTCCCTTTGCCGCAAATATAGTCGTTTTACCCCCCCCCCTTGATATGGCTAAAGAGGCAATTTGTGCTCTTTTAGCCATATTTGGGCGCTTTTTTGGGGTTTTTCTTCCTCTTGCACATGGGCGCAGGGCGCGGCGGACAGGCGAGGTGTCAGGCAGGCAGGCGGGATGCAAGGCAGAGCAGGCAAGGCTGGGAGTTGGCGGGATGCAGGTGGACATCCGGCTGGAGTCGGAAGGCAATTCCGGGTCGAAAGACAATGCCAGGGATGACAGCAACGATGGGGAGGACAGCAATGACGGGAAGGAAGCCCGGCGAAGCCCAAGAGAGGCCGGCTCGCACTTTGAGCCGGCCTCTCTCGGGCGCAAACGAAGCAGCGGACGGAGAGCGTCAGTGCTTGCGGAAATTCCACTTGGAATTGTCGCTGCTCATATCGAATTTGCCGAGCGTAGGGGTGCTGTCCGCGATGGAGATGAGCGCGTATTTCTCATCTGTGCCCGGAACGCTCTTAGGCATGATCCTGTATGTGCCGTCGGTGAGCTGCTCAATCCTCCAGAGCTGCTCCGGCGCCCCGGTAAACTGAGGTACCGTCACGAGTTCCGCGCCCTCAGCCGCAGCAAGCGCGCGCTCCGTGCCCTCGATCACAATCTTGAAATATGGCGCGCCGAGATAGCCCCCGGCCTCCGGAACGGCCGTGATGGTCCACTTCTGGTGCGGCCTGAACATGTAGTCGCCGATACGGACATCGATGTTGCCCTCAGGCCAGGTGTCGATCACATCCTCGAGCTTCTGATCCTCGATGATGACCTCCGGCTCGTCGTTGTTGCGCCAGAACCCGCGCATGCCGCCGGCCATCCTGACGAAGTCCACGGCAAGCTCCAGCGCGTAGCCTCTGCGCTCGGACTCAATCTTGTAGGTGCCGTTCTTGAAGAGGTCTCCGGCCACAGGCCAGTCGTTCTTCCAGAGCAGAGGACGGATTCCGAGCACGCTGCGGCCGCTTCTGTTGAGATCAGCCTCGAAGTGGCAGGACATCTTCTCCACGCCCTCTTCCTCTATATAGCGTCCGAAGTGTCCCGGACCGGTCACCCTGCCCTGAGCGGCGAGCACCATCTTGCCGCCGCCGCGGAGCATGTCGCGTCCGACATTGTCAAGATACGGACCTGTGACGCTACGCGAGCGGCCCACCACGATGTTGTAGGTGGAGTTGGCGCCGTCACAGCAGGTGCCGTGCGTGCCGAGCAGATAATACCAGCCGTTGCGATACATGAGAGTGGAAGCCTCACAGTCTATCGCGATGTTGACAGGCTCGTTGCCCTCGACCCTCTTCCCGGTGGCCGGGTCAAGCTCCACGAGACGGATGAATCCGAAATAAGTGCCATAGGTGAGATAGAGCCTGCCGTCGGTCGGGTCGAGGAGAAGCCCCGCGTCAATGGCGTCGCAGTCCTCGTCAACCAGCGAGCTGGCGACCTCCACCGGCTCGGTGTATTTGAAATCCGGAGAATTCGGGTCAAGAGTCTTGTTCCACATCGTCAGCACCTTGCCGGCATGTCCGCCGCCAAGTCCACCGCCCGTGGCGCTGTAGGCAATCAGATAACGGTCACCTATCTTGATGGCGTCAGGAGCCGCTCCGCCGCCGGGGCGTACTGCGCCGCCGTTCCAGATCCAGCCGTCCTCAGAAATCAGTCCTCCGCCGCCGGTGCCGAAGGTGTAGTATTTGCCGTCACAGTACATTATAGTGGACGGATCGTGGATAAATGGCTTGCCGTCGGGGGAAACGCTGCTCTGGGCGGAAGCCACACCGGACAAAGAGACAAGGGAAGCAAGGGCCATGGCCCCCATCAATATTCTTTTCATCTTAAGGGAATGCTTATTTGTTGGATATGGTTATGTTCTTGACAGGGTTGCCGGCCTCATCGAGGAAGCGCAGGCAGAAATCACTCATCCCCGGGCCGTTGATCACAGCCCCGCGAATGATGTTCTTTCCTTTCTTGAGAGTGAGCCTCTTGGACATGCAGTCATCCATCACCATGCGCCTGTCACCGGAAAGAAGGAGCACCTCCTCCCCGTTGAGCCACCACATCGATGCGGAGTTGGAGCCCACGGAGAGCCTTACATCCGGCATATCCTCAGGGCAGTTGATGACTGTCACCGCCCAGAAGAGCACTCCGTAGACATCGGTCTTGAGGTTGCTCGCGAAGCGGAACAGCTTGACATTGTAGAGCTTGCTGTCAAAGGCGTGCCATGTGAGGCTCTGCTTGCCGACCTTGACTTTGGACCCGGGCTTAGGCACGGCGGTGAACTGTCCCGGGAAATACTCTGTATAGAACGCCTCACGCAGATAACTGTCCGTGAAGACGGTATTGGTGCGGTTCGGCTTGCTGATCGGTTCCAGCAGGAGCCAGCGGCCAATGAAGCCGTCGGCATCCGGAGTCACCTCCGCGGAAGTCATGAAGTAGTTCTCAAGAGCAGTGTCTCCCTCTTGGGCGAACGCGCCGCCGCAGCATAGTGCAGCGAGCAGGGAGGATGCGAAAATGAATTTTCTGATACTTGTCATCGGTATTAGTGTTTTCCACAAATATACCGTGGACAAGTGTCAAACGCCGGTTTTGGTGTATCAGAAAGTTTTGTCTGCCGTTCTTATCGCAGCGCGTCTCATAGAAATGCACGTTTCCGCCCGGACTCCTTGCGCAGGCGGCGCAGTTCCGGGATACGGGCGCGCAGTTCCGGGACGAACCGGAGCGGGATGAGGGAGAAATTCTTGAGCGACATCCCGGCAAGTTCAAACGGGTATGTCAGCCTCCGCCAAAGCCAGCAACGCCCCGGGTCGCTGAGCCGCACCACCACGGCGATGCACTTCAGCCGCATCCGCTTCTCGCGAGGAGTCTTCCTGCCGGCACGGTCGTGGACAGCCGCGGCAGCCGGGACCACGCCGCAGCGAAGCCCGCGCCAATGCAGACGGTCAATATAATTGTCATCCTCCCCGTATTGGGCGAACGCCGGAGAGAAGCCGCCGACCTCCAGCAGAGCCTTGCGGGAGACGAGCCAATGCGCCGCCATCACAAACGGCACATCGACGACCAGCCGCGGATCCGGAGCCACAGCCGAAGCGGCCTTGAGGTATCTGGAGCACTTCCGGGAAAACCACGGGTCAAGCCTGCCGGAAGCGTCGTTCTGCACAGGGCTCAGAATGCCGTAGTCCGGGCGGGCCGCAGCCACGAGGGTCGAAAGCGTGTCCTTCTCCACCCAGGCATCCTGGTTGAGAAGGTAAACGAAGTCATAGCCCCGTTCCAGAGCGAGCCGCAGCCCGATGTTGTTGGCCGCCCCGAAGCCTGGATTGCCGTCGGAGAGAATCAGTTCCGCCGCGGGGAAATGTTCATGGACAAATTCGCGGGTCCCGTCAGCGGAGCCGTTGTCCACCACGAGCACATCCGGACGCAGGCGGCTGGCGAAGAGGCTTCCGAGACACCTCTCCACCCACCTCTTCGCGTTATAGGTGACCACTATCGCCAACACCTTCGTCATAGGGGATGAATATTATGCGTACTTATTCTTCTTCCGAAGTGTTCTCGCAGAGACCATTCCACAACGGATGAATCTTTGTCTTTGCAAAGAAGAATACCAATGCTTGGGTTGTCTCCTTCACCTCTAAGCAATTCATCAGCAGCCGAAACATAGAAATTCAGCTTGCCAATGAACTCAGGCATAAAGTCCACTATTTTCAGCTCTACCACCACATAGCATTTCAGACGAGTTTGATAGAAAACCATATCGGGGAAGTAGGACTTCCCGCTTGGCGTGTCAAGTTCCATCTGCCGACCAACATACGCAAAGCCCTTACCCAGTTCCAAAAGGAAGCGAGTGATGTTTACGGCTAACTTATTTTCCAAATCCTTTTCGCTGAACTTGCTTGGCAATGAGAAGAAATCCAATTTGTAAGGGTCTTTTATGATTTCTGCTGCCAATGCGTTTTGCGGCCGTGGCAATGTCACATTAAAGTTATTCAAAGTCTTGCCTGCATGCTCGTATAATTGAGCCTTAACCACATTCTCCAATTCAGTACGGCTCATGTTGCCTTCAACTACCTTGTTGAGATAGAACAAGGCTGCATTTATCGTGTCGCATTTGGAAACAATAACCGTTTGGTGTCTCCATGGAACACAAAGCAGAATTTCAGGCATTTTCATAGAGGCATTTTCCACTTCTAACAGTTTTCTACCAGCTTGGTAGAAAAATTCAGTTTGGGAAGAATAGAATATAAACCATCTTTTAATGTTATACAGGTTAGCCACAGAAAATCCCTCTGCTTGTGGAAATTCCGCTCGTAAATCAAGGCTCAACCTTTTCATAAAGCTTGCGCCCCACTCATATTGTTTTTGCTTCTCACAAATGTCCTCGCCCAAACTCCAGTAGAATTTGAGCATTTCCGTATTTACTTTGACGGCAGCTTTAAGCTGTGCCATGCGGAAGCGTTTCCTCAAGTCAGACAACCACTTGACATAGTTTTTGTCAGCCATAAAAGAATCGCTGTTCACGAACTGCGGTATGTTGTTCTTTTCTGCCATATTACTTAGAAGCTGTTTTGAAAGGAGTCAAAAGACACCTCTCCACCCACCTCATCGCGTTATAGGTCACTACAATAGCCAGAACTTTAGGCATCATCTATCCGGAATATGAGATGAAGAGCTCCTTGGGGCTGCGGCGGGTGAAGATGCTGCGGCAGATGTTGCGGAAAGTCCTCGCCTTGATGCGGTTCTCCTCCGTAGGGCGGAGGCGGCAGCGCAGCGCGGCCTTGAGGTATTTGGAGAATTCCGCCGTCCAGACTCCGAGGGCCAGGACGAAGTATTTGAGCGGAGAGCCGCCGCTGAAGAAGATCAGGGAGCCGCGGACGGCCGCAGGCCGTACGGCAGGCGAAAGCCTGCCGGCGGTGGTGCGCCACTTGTGCACCACCGCCACCGCGGCATCCACATACACGCCGTATCCCCTGCTGCGGGCCAGCGTGGAGAGGGCGATGTCCTCCGGAGTGAAGAAATACCGCTCGTCGAACCAGCCGAGGCTGCGGAAGATGTCTGTCTTTATCAGGAACGCGGCCCCAGAGATGTTGGACGTCCCGTATATCCGCCCGGCGAGGGGCGTCTTCCCCACGGTATCGTCCTTGGGCTCGCTGTACAGATGCCACTGCTGAAGCAGATAATGGCGCGCCGGATACGGCGGCCTTCCGCAGAGCTGCAAAGAAAAATCGGCATTGACCAGCCGCGGAGTCACGATGGCGGCGCTCTCCGGAAGCCGGCCGAAATCCTCCACCAGGGCGCCTATGACATCCTCGCGGATTTCTGTGTCGTCATTGAGAATGAAGCAGAACCGGCCGCGGGCCCGGTGCAGGGCCAGATTGTTGTTCTCCGAAAAGCCCCGTGTCTGCCGGCTCTCGACAAACTCCACCCACGGGTAGTCGGCCCGGACTTTAGAGAGATTGTCGTCGGAGAAGCGGTAAGCCACCACGAGCGTCTCATAAGAGACCGCCGCCGTGTGCTTCCTGAGGCTGTCCAGACAAGGATACAGATTGTCCAGCCTGTCCATGCAGACTATGACTATGCTCACCAGAGGGGCCGTCTCCATATCACAACAGCCCGTCCGGCAGATCAAGATCTAGGGTTCTGGTCTGCGGATCCGCCGAGATTATGAAGTCTTCGTGAAGCGGGAGAAGCGCGCCCCCCACATAGATGCAGAAATTGCCGGGTATAGGCTCGATGCCTGTCACTTCGCCAAGCCTCTCGCCGCGGCACAGCACGGTCCAGCCTATTATGTCCGTGTCGTCATCAGCCTCCTGCTCCCCTTCCGTCCAGACATCCCGTCCAGTCAGTTCCTCCGCATCCGCCAGGTCCAGGACATCATTGAGATGCACTATGGCCTTGGCGGAGCCCCGGGCCTGGATGTCCTGAATAAAGAAAGGAACCGGAAGTCCATCGAATTCGATGAACACCGGTTCCTTGAGGTCGATTTCCTCTACATCGATGTCGAAAAGCCCCCAAAGGAGTCCGCCATCGGTGCCGTTCGATTTGAGAATCTTGGCGATCCTGAGCATTATGCCTCAGCCGGAGCTTCAGCGGCCTCCTCCTCTACAGGAGCCTCTGCCGCTGCTGCAGCGGCCTCTTCGGCCTGCTTCGCGGCAAGCTCCTCAGCCTTCTTGCGGAGAGCCTCGGCACGTGCCTCGTTCACCTTGACTTCCTCAGCCTTGGCAGCCTTCTTGGCCTCGATGTCGCTGTTCTTGAGAGCGGTCTTCTTGGCCTCGAGCTTGGCGTCGTGCTGAGCCTTCCAGTCGTTCCACTTCTTGTCGGCCTCAGCCTGGGTGAGAGCACCCTTGGCTACGCCGCCGTCGAGGTGATGACGAAGGAGCACTCCCTCATAAGAGAGGATGCGGCGGGCGGTGAGAGTCGGCTGTGCACCAACCTTGATCCATGCGAGAGCGCGCTCTGAGTTGAGAACGATGGTTGCAGGGTTTGTGTTAGGGTTGTAAGAGCCGATCTGCTCGATGAAGCGACCGTCACGAGGTGAATGAGAATCTGCCACTACAATGTGGAAGAATGCGAAATTCTTCTTGCCGTGGCGCTGCAAACGAATTTTAACAGCCATTGTGAATCTGTTTTAAAAGTTAAACATTAACTATTCGTCCCTACCCGAGGGACAGGGCGCAAAGATAATGAATATTTATTTATGCGGCAAATATCTGAGGCCCGGATGGTTGCGGCTGTTCTGCGCGCGCGGCAGGAGATAGTCCCTCGGGATTCCGCAGCGGCGCAGGCACGGCATGAGCGAGAGCTGGTCCCTGCGGGCCACGCGCGTCAGGCACTTCCACCACATCAGGTCCAGGGCTACGATGTCCGGATCGTTGTGGAGGCGGAAAATGATGTTGTTCTCCATCAGGGCCGAACCCCTCCTCATCCCCTGTAGGTACTGCCAGACCCAGACCCGGAGCAGCCGGGGCAGAGATATATAGTGCATATTGAAGCACATCCTGGCCTCCTGGAAGACATCCGTCCGGCTCGGATGCGCGACCCCGCTGTACTTCACGCCTGCCGATTCCTTGATCCGCACCGCTCTCCAGAGGGACTCGTCGAGGACTTCGATGTTGCCGTCAATCCAGAGCGACGCGTCGTACCCGGGAAGCAGCTCGTGGGGGTGCATCTTGGGGTAGCGCGAACGCATGGACGGATCGCCGGGGCCACAGTCAAATTCGCGGATCTGCCAGACACCGACCCGGTCCGCCGTCTTCTCGCCCTTGCCAACGAAGCAGATATAATCGAATTCCGGGTCCGGGACACGAGGCTGGAGAAGCTCATCATATCCTCCTATGATACAAGTATATACAGCTGTCCTCATCTTATCTCGAACAATTCTCCTATGCGCAGGTCCGCCTCATCGGGGTCGAACGGTACAAGCCCGCTCCAGTGATAGAAAGTGTATTCCCCGAAATACACACGCCCGCCGATCTCATAGAAATCCACCCGCACCTGCGGAATGCCCTGCGAGAGCCTCGCCGCGAGGGTCTTCATCTGCCCGAAATGCTCCGGGCACGAAGGCGCGACGGCCGCATTCGGATGCCCGTTGCGGATGTCAAGATGGTTCCACTCCATGTCGAAGAAGTCGAACTTGGTCTCCTCCGTCCCGGACGCCCTGTCCGAAGCCACGAACATGAGCCTCGGGACACCGTTGAAACAGAAGAACTTGTAGTCCTTGATGCCTTCGCCCATATATTTCTCCGCTATGATTCTCGGGCGCACTCCCTTGTAGGCCCACTCCCTGTCACGGAGCCAATAGCGGCGGCGCTGGTGCTCGCGGAGTCTGCGGCAGGCATCGTCCCTGTCAAACTCCAGCCTGTCTGTGCATACCAGCGTGCTCCCGCTGTCGTGCGTGCACTTGAGCACGAACTGCTCCGGGAGAACCTCCCAGTCTATGTCCTCCACCCTGTCCCACACGCCAAGCGTCGGGATGACATGCTCCTCTCCCACAAGCCCCGCGACATGTGGCTTGACCGCCGCCTTGTCGGCAAGAGTGTGATACAGAGGATTGTGGTCATGCAGTTTCTGCCACTGGAGTTTCTCGGTGTAGCGGCGCGGATTGCGGAGGTCCGGCACGCGGCCCATCGCCTCGAAGTAAGAGTCCTCGACGGCAATCCTCGCCGGGAAGCGCCCGCGCCCGAGTTTCCTCGTGACGAACGCCCGCTCCCCCGGAGTGAGTGCAAACAAGAACACCGTCAGCGCCATCGAACCCCAAGCCGCAAGGCACACCAGCAGGACTCTCAGGATGCCCGGAGGAAGGCCGCAATGCAGCAGCGCAGGGAGCGCAAGCGAGAGGACGCTAACCCCCGCAAGAGGCAGGGCCACGGCCCGCATGAACTTTCCGAGCGGGAAGCCGGTCTGCGAGCGGACGATGATGAGTCTCAGCACCAGCACTGCGAAATATATGACGACAAACACCACATACGCCCACGAAGCCGGCGCTCCCGCCCTGAAAGAAAGCCACACCAGCGGAAGGCACAGATAAGACACCAGGCCCGTGACGAGGTAATACCTGCGCACCTTCCCTGCGGCGAGCACCAGGGTCAGGACGGAATTGCCCGTCAGATCCACCAGAAGCCCGAGCAGGGATAGCCTCAAGAACGACGCGGCCATCGGCGGCACCTCCACGAGCCAGAGCCCGAGCACCGCCTCAGCCTCGAAAAGCAGAGGTATGAAGAATGCCAGTATCACCAGATACGAGAACTTCGCGCCCTTGCGCACGAGTTCAAAACTGTACTCCCTGTCGCCGGACGCCCAGGACTTGGTGATCTGCGGATTGATGGCGGTGAGGAAGTTGGAGACAAACTGCCCGGCTATGTTCTCGATCTGGGCGGCGACTCCTCTGGCCGCGTTGACCGTCACCCCGAAGAAGACATTCACCACCAGATTGACGCCCTGCGTGTTGAACACATAGGCGCTCGTGCCGAAAAAGCTCCATCCGGCGAAACCGGACATCTCCCGCACGAGCGGCCAGTCCACCACGAACCTGCCACGGCTCTCCGCGAAGTGCCGACGGCAATAGACGGAATATGTCGAGCGCACGATGATAGCCACCGCGAGCATCAGGACGGCATAAGTCTCAAGTTTGTCGAACACAGAGACATACAGCAGCATGGCCACCGCCAGTTTCAGCCCCGCCTCCAGGATGCTCACCATGGCGAACGCGGACATCTTCTCGCGGGCGATTATCGTGGCGTTGTACGGCACCGCCAGAAGGTTGAACACCAGCACGCCCAGAGAGCAGTGCAGCACCATGGCGGCAGCCCCCTCCCGGCCCGGAGGGATGGCCATCCTCTCCCGCAGGAACCACAGCCCAAGAGTCTCTGCCAGCAGCACGATGACGGCCGAGAGCAACAGCTGGATCAGCAGGCCGGCGCAGAACACGCGCCTGAGTTTCTCCTCGTCGCCACGGCCAAGCTCGAATGAGATGAATCGGCTGATGGCCGATGAGATGGATGCCGAGATGAAGGTGAACAGCGTGACGGCCCCGCCTACGGCGTTGTAGACGCCATAGTCCTCCACGCCCAGCGCATCGAGCACGACACGCGAGGTAAAGAGGCCGATAAAAATCAGCAGCAGCATGCGGAAATACAGCAGAAGAGTGTTTTTGGCAATTCTCCTGCTGTTCTCCGACAAACCTGCCGCCCCGGGAGCCATCGTCAGCCGAGGACTATTGTGGTCTCGCTCTTAAGATCCTCGTAGAATGCGGCCACGCTCATCTGCATATAAGGAATAAGCCAGATGAAGCCCACACCGCAGGTGAGGATGGACAGGATGAACCATCCTATAAAACTGAGATAGAGATAGAAAAGGTCAAACTTGTGCCCTTTCATCATCTCGCGGCTGCGTGTGCTCGCCTCCCACGGGGAGAGTTCCGGACGCTCGTGGAGGATATACGGCGTCAGCGCATAGGCAAAACTCATCACGATTCCCGGGATGAACAGCAGCAGGCACCAGAGCAGAATCTTGACGGACATGCAGAGATAGCCGAGCATCTTGTGGAGATAGTTGTCCGTGGCGAATGTCCACATGTTGCGGGTCAGATCCGTGTTGCCGGTCTGGTACATCAGCAGCGTGGCGTTGACATATCCGATGCTCGCCGGGGCAAGTACAAACACTCCGAGGATGAAACATACGCCCGACATCGCGAGGACATTGCCCACAGGAGGGACTATCCCGCGCTCGGAGCTGCCTATAAGGTTGCTGCTCGAGCATATCAGGGACACGAGGATAAACACGATTGTCGCTACCACGACCGGAGACCAGTTGCCCTTGAGCCTGGCCAGCGCCGCATTCTTGTAATACTGGTTAGTTTGCATATCAATAAAGTTTAATCTGCTAATATACTAATTTCCGGAAAAGTCCGAACACCGCCGAGCCTGAACCGGACATGGAGGCATAGACCGCCCCATCAGAATAGAACCGCTCCTTCAATGCGGCCACTTCCGGGTGAGCGGCAAATACTGACGGCTCAAAATCATTCGTCAGGGTCCCCCGCCACTCCTCAACCGGACGGGACAGCACCTCGCGGAGCGGCTTCCGCTCACCGGCGCGGCTGAGGTCGAGCCCTGAATAGGCCTCCCTGGTGCTCACTTTCACCCCTGCGGGCACCTCAACCCGGATTTCAAAAGAGGAAAGGTCAAGCTCGCAGGGGGTCAGTTTCTCTCCCCTTCCCTCCCCGAACATGGGGCGGTCATAGATGAAGAACGGGCAGTCCGAGCCGAGCATGGCTGCACGCGAGGCGAGAGCGGCCTCGTCAAGTCCGAGCGAGAACATCTCATTGAGGGCCTTAAGCGTGAACGCGGCATCGGCGGAACCGCTGCCGAGCCCGGCGCCGACAGGGGCGGCCTTGTGCAGGACTATCCTCACCGGAGGCAGGCCGAACTCGCCGGAAAGCAGGCGGCAGGCGCGCCAGGAGAGGTCCGTCTCCGGATCCCAGTCCCCGCCAATGACCTCTACCGACCCTCTGTCCGACTCCTCGATGTCTATTCGGTCCCCCATCCCCCGGAACGGCACGAACAGGGTCTCCAGATCGTGATACCCGTCCGGGCGACGCCTCAGGATGTTGAGTCCCAGGTTGATCTTGACATCAGGATATACTGTCATACACCTCTCGGGCAAGGTCTTCGGGAAGCCGCGACACTATCGGGGCGAGGAAAGCGATCATCTGCAGATGCCGGGCCTCTTCCTCCGGGATGCCGCGCGAGCGCATATAGAACTGTTCCTCAAGATTGAGGAATCCGGATGTGCAGCCGTGCGAGCACTCCACATCGTCGGCATAGATTTCAAGTTGCGGCCTGGACTCCACCCGGGCCGTGTCAGAAAGCAATATGGTGTGGTTCTCCTGGTACGCCTTGGTCTTCTGCGCGCCCTGAGCCACATAGATCAGACCGTCAAACGCGGCCCGGGACTCCCCGCCCGCGATGCCCCTGAAGTTCTGCCTCGACACGCTGCCGCCGCAGTTGTGCCGCACCAGGACATTGACGGACAGTTTCTCATCGGCGCGGCACAGATATACTCCGGCCACATCCACCTCGCAGCCTTCCCCGTCTATATCCACCTCAAGCGACACCTCGGCTGACGTGCCCGGAAGCGAGAGAAGCGTGAGACGGAGCGACTCGCCCGAGGAGAGGCTGATCCGGCCGGGGATCTCATCCCGCCCTATTACAACGACTCTATCCATTGATGCTCTCGTATCCTTCTTTTTCTATCCTGTCCACCAGTTCCTTGCCGGCCGTCTTGACTATCCTTCCGTCCTTCAGGACATGCACGACATCAGGCTCGATGTATTCGAGCAGGCGGTGGTAGTGGGTTATGACAATATATGAGGTCTCCTCCGTCCGCAGGGCGTTGACTCCCTCAGCCACAGTGCGTAGCGCATCCACATCCAGTCCCGAGTCGGTCTCGTCAAGGATGCCGAGCACCGGGGAGAGCATGGCCATCTGGAAGATTTCGTTGCGCTTCTTCTCCCCTCCGGAGAAGCCGACATTGACTTCACGCCTCGCGAACTCAGGCTTCATCTTGACGAAATTCATGTTCTCCTTCAGCAGGGCAAGGAACTCGGCCGGCTTGAGTTCAGGCTGGCCCTGCGCCTTGCGGCGGGCGTTGACTGCGGCCTTCATGAAGTTGGTGATGCTCACTCCGGGTATCTCCACAGGGTACTGGAAACTCAGGAAAACCCCGGCCCAGGAGCGTTCCTCCGGGCTCATGGCGAGCAGGTCCCGCCCCATGAAGAGAACCGAGCCTTCCGTCACCTTGAGGTCGGGACGGCCGGAGAGCACCGCGCCGAGCGTGCTCTTGCCGGCTCCGTTTGGCCCCATCACGGCATGTACTTCTCCGCGGCGGATTGTCAG
This sequence comes from uncultured Bacteroidales bacterium, assembly GCA_900541925.1. Lineage (GTDB taxonomy): Bacteria > Bacteroidota > Bacteroidia > Bacteroidales > UBA932 > Cryptobacteroides. The sequence goes on from UQMB01000014.1 coordinate 14,356, forward strand.
GTCGATCCCCTTGAGGATCTCCTTGCCTTCCACCCCGGCATGCAGGTTCTTTATTTCAAGAAGTATATTATCAGACATAGTCTTGCAAATTTACAATTATTTTAAGCTTTGTGCTCATAGAGCCTGCGCCAGGACACGAGCGACCAGATGCCGTTGGCAAGGTACAGGCCGCAGACGAACGGCATGAATACATGGCCCACGGAGATGTGCATCACCAGCTGGAAGACATTGACCAGAAGCCACGCGATCCAGCAGTCCCACTTCTTCAGGGCGGAGAGCAGCTGCGCGGCGAGGATAAGCACAGTCACGCAGGCGTCGAGATACGGAATCGGGTCGGAGGAGAGCTTGCCCGGGAACACCACGCTCCCGAGCAGGCTGATGAACCAGCCCCACACTCCGGCAAGGGCCAGGACAGCGAGCACCACGACAACCCGCTGAGTCCAGCTCAGCATCCCGACCTTGAGAGCCTTGTCGTCCTTTGAACTCTGCTCCCCGCTTCTCGGATGCGTCCACCTGTAATGGCCGAGCACATTGATGCCCAGGGATATAGGCTGGAGAAGCAGGTTGGCGTAGAGGTTCTTGTTCCAGAACATCAGGAAGAGCAGGGCGGAGTAGACATATCCCACACAGAAGTTGTATTTGCTGTTGCGCCCGGCGAGAAACACGCAGGTCAGGCCGAAGAGCGAAGTCAGCAAGTCTATCAGCAGCACCGGTCTGTCCGGGCCGATGGTGAAAAGAGCGTAGTCAAGCCATTCCATATCAGCCTATCGCGCCTTCAAGTGAAACGGAAAGGAGTTTCTGCGCCTCGACGGCAAACTCCATCGGCAGGCGGGACAGGACCTCCTTGGCATAGCCTCCCACTATCAGCCCGACGGCATCCTCCGGGCTGATGCCCCTCTGGGTGCAGTAGAACAGCTGGTCGTCACTGATCTTGGAGGTTGTGGCCTCGTGCTCCACGGTGGATGAGGGGTTCTGGTTGCGTATCACCGGGAAGGTGTGCGCTCCGCAGGAGCTGCCGATCAGGAGAGAGTCGCACTGGGAGTAGTTCTTGGAGTTGGATGCTCCCGGGGCGATGTGCACGAGTCCGCGGTAGCTGTTCTCGCTGTTGCCGGCGGAGATGCCCTTGGAGACGATGCGGCTGCGGGTGTTGCGGCCCAGGTGTATCATCTTGGTTCCCGTGTCGGCCTGCTGGAAATGGTTGGTCATCGCCACGCTGTAGAACTCTGACGAGGAGTTGTCTCCCTTGAGGATGGTGCTCGGGTATTTCCAGGTCACGGCTGAACCCGTCTCGACCTGCGTCCAGCTGAGGTGCGACCCGCTGCCGCGGCATATCCCCCTCTTGGTGACCAGGTTGAGTATGCCGCCGCGGCCCTGGGCGTCTCCCGGATACCAGTTCTGCACGGTGCTGTATTTGACGTCGGCGTCTTTCTCCACGATGATCTCCACCACTGCGGCATGCAGCTGGTGTTCGTCGCGCATCGGGGCGGTGCAGCCTTCCATGTAGCTCAGCTGCGAACCCTCGTCCGCCACGATGAGCGTCCTCTCGAACTGCCCGGTCCCGAGGGCGTTGATGCGGAAATAACTGGAGAGCTCCATCGGGCACTTGACCCCTTTGGGGATATAGCAGAACGATCCGTCGGAGAACACGGCCGAGTTGAGCGCGGCGTAGAAATTGTCCCCCGGAGGGACCACCGTGGCGAGGTACTTGCGCACCAGCTCAGGGTATTCCTTGACCGCCTCGGAGAAAGAGCAGAAGATTATACCCTTGTCCGCCAAGGTCTTGCGGAATGTCGTCTTGACGCTTACGGAGTCGAACACCGCATCCACCGCCACCTCACCGCGAGGCTTCACTCCCGCGAGAGCCTCCCGCTCGTGAAGAGGTATGCCGAGCTTGTCGAAGGTCTCCATAAGGGCCGGATCTATCTCTGTCGGACGGTCTTCGTCCCTTTTGGGCGCGGCCCAATATATTATGTCCTGGAAGTCTATCTCGGGGAGTCTGAGATGTCCCCACTGCGGGGGCGTCATCCCGAGCCAGCGGCGGTAGGCGTCGAGCCTGAAGTCCAGCAGCCACTGCGGCTCCTCTTTTTTGGAAGAGATGAGGCGGATGATGTCCTCGTTGAGACCTTTAGGCACATATTCCTGCTCGACTTCGGTCACGAAGCCGCCCTCATACTCCTTCTGCGTGAAATCTTTTAGAATATCATCCATATATAAACGGCAAATTTACGCATTTTTGAGAAGCCACCAAAAAGCAAAAATAGTTTTATCCCTCCCCTTGCACAGTCGAAATAATCTTCTATCTTTGCGGATAACTACACAACGGAAGATTCCTCGCCTCGTCCATGGAATTTGATAGGGGGGGGGGGAGAGAGGATACCCGCTTCTGTAACAATAACTTGCCTTCCGGGTATAAGGCAGTAACTAACAAACATTTATGAAAAAAATTCTATGTTATCTGGCTGTCGGCGCTGTCGCGCTCGGCACCATTTCTTGTGTGAAGGACCAGGAGTCCGCTTCGGTGACTGCAGTGAGGCAGGCCAAGGCAGCTCAGCTGTTGAGCGTCGCCGACCTCAACAAGGCCCAGGCGGAGGCGGCCAATATCACGGCCAACGCCGAAGCCGCCCTCATGGCCGCCCAAGCCGAGTACCAGAAAGCTCAAGCCGAGTACCAGAAAGCCCTTGCCGAGTACCAGAAAGCCCTTGCCGACAAGACAGGAGCCGAGGCGGATGCCATCCGCGAGAAGATGAAGCAGGACCAGGAGAGGTTCCAGATGGAGAAGCAGAAGATTCTCATCGAAATCGAGCGCATCCGCGCAGAAGCCGATGCCCAGATTGCCGCCTACAGGCTGAGCATCAAGAAGCTTGAGCAGGAGATTGCCGACCTGGCCGACGAGCGTGTCAAGAAGCTCTTCGCCGAGTACAGCTCCCTCGTGTCCGACCTCTCGGCGGAGAGGACCCGCCTTCTGGGCGAGCAGACCCTCAAGATCAAAGCAGAGAGCGACCTCGTGTCGCTTCAGGCCGCGGCCTCTGAGACCGAGACCGAGTACAACAACCGGATAGCCGGACGGAAGGCCTACATCGAGATGCTCAAAGCCCATATGGAGCACCAGCCTGACCGCGCGACCCTTGAGCCGCTCCTCCGCGCCAAGGCAGAAGAGTACGAGGAGCAAGCCTACAAGTTTGACCAGAACGAGGCCAAGGCCTATGAGCAGAGCGAGGACAATCTGATGATGAAGTATGAAGACTCGAATGCGATCAGTCCTTATATCTACTCGTGGTACGGGATGAATGTTTACATCCCTCTCGTCAGCTCCCTCTACGACCTGAATGTGGTAGCCAGGATGAACGTCGATGACGGGTCTGAACCGACATATATCAGGGGATATTCCAACCTGTTCAGTTTCCAGGTTCCCGCGACCAACAGCGCACTGATAGAAAAGGCCAAGTTCGAACTCGAGAAAGAGATTCGCTACGACAAGGAGTGGGTAGGCAAGGAAGGCGACGACAGGACATACGAAAACACCCTCCACGCTTGGCTGAAGTTCTGCGAAGAGACGCTTGAAAAACGCGAGAAAGAACTCGCCGAGAAAGCTGACGCTCTCGAAAAGGCCAAGAAAGCCAAGGCTGACGCCAAGCAGGCGCACATTGATGCGGTGGCAGCCCACGATAAGGCACACGCCGCTCTGGAAGCAGCCCAAGAGGCTTACGATAAGGCAGTAAAGGCAGAGGCGGAGGCTCAGGCCGCCTATGATGCGGAAAGCGACCCGGCCAAGAAAGCAGAACTTCAGAAAGCCCTTGACGCAGCCAAGAAAGCTGCGGCAGATGCGGCGACCGCACTCGGCAAGGCCCGCGATGCGAACGATGCCGCACAGAAAGCGGAGGACGACGCCCTGACGAAGAGCCAAGAGGTGTACAACGCTTACTCTGATGCCGTCACTGAGTACGAAGACGCTCAGGAAAGGAAGATTACCGCCGAGAAACTGGTTATAGCGTATCGGGATGAAATCGCATTCTACAACAAGAGAATCGCGAAAAACGAGGCACTCTACAACAACTTCGACAACGCGGTCGCAGAGGCCCTCGCCGAGCAGCAGGCATTCGTGAAGGAGATGCTCGAACTCGTCGACATCCGCGACAAGGCGGTAGCGGCATATTATGAAGCTTCCAAGGCCCTTGGAATACTGCGCGAGGAGGTCAAAGCTCTCCAGGAGCTCTACAACGCAGCCACCTACGAGAGCTACGCCGAATCCATCACCGCCGCAGAGGCTGATATAGCAAGATTCACGCAGTATATAGAGGATGCCAAGAACGCGGCAAGCAGCAAGGAAGAGAGCATCAAGCTCATCGAGAAGAGGATTGCCGACATCGAGGCCCGCATCAAGGTACTTGAAACCCTGGTGGACAACGCCAAGAAAGAGCTTGACGCAGCACTCGCAGCATAGTGGTCTTTAATATTGATATTATGTTCAAGAGACTTACAGCAATATTCTGTATCCTCTCATTGAGTCTGGCGGTCGCCGCGGCGCAGGAACACCATTGCCGCCAGGCGGATTTCGGCCCTGTCAAGGGCGACATCCTTGTCGGCACCACCGTGGGCTACGACAGTTTCGTGGGCAAGGACGCCGTGACGAACACGGCCGCCTCACGCTACGAGCTCGGTGCGGCCTCCGCAAGCTGGCTTGACAGCAGACTCAGTGTGGGATTGGAGGGAAGCTGGTTCTTTACCGACAGCTGGGCTCTGCGCTTCGGCGGCGGGATAGGCTACAGCTACAATCCGGGATACGCGGAGAGACCGGGGACTTTCGACGGGAGTTCCACCGCCGGCGACGGGTCAATCCCGGCTTATCGCGCAGTCGGGGAGGCCTCAACGCTCAAATACAGTGTGATTCTCGGCGCGGACAGGCACTTCAAGCACCCGTCCCTGAAAAACCTGAGATTCCACGCCGGTCTCCATGGCGGATTCGCCCACGGACTCAACCAGATTCTCTACGACGAGGCCGAATCTCTCGGCAAATCCCTCGGAGAGCGCTACACGCTCAGGGCGATGCTCAACGCAGGCGCCGACTACTATTTCCTCCCGGGAATGTTCCTCGGCATCGAGTTCAATCCGTTCCAGTATGCCTACAGCGTGACGACAATCCGCCCGCAGGCAGGGCTTGCGGCCTACAGCGCCGACTGCCATGACTTCTGCGGATTCGCCTCGCCTACCATCAAGATCGGATTCAAGTTCTGAGCTTTTCGGCTCAGAGCACCTTCCTGCTGAAAAAGAAGAGGCCGGCCAAAGGGTCGGTCTCTTCTTGGTTATGTGGTGTCCTCTATGGCGCTGACGGCTTGTCCTTGACCGGACGCACATTGCGCCCGGCCTCTCTGGCTCCGCCTATGCTTGGACTCTGCCAAGAGGAGAAGTAGAACGGCGAACCCGTATCCGGGTCTTTGGTCTGGAGCACAAAGGCCGCGTAGTCGATATACTCCCTCCTCGTCACACCTTCGGCGGCCGTGCAGAGAGTGGCGGTCCACAGGAACGCGTCCTCCGGGTACTCAATCGTCGAGAAGCTTTTGAACCCGCCATGCGGGATGAAGATGCAGCGGTTCTTGTATTCATTCTTACCCAAGAAAATCACGCCCTTCACGCCATTGTACTCATAGTCGTCAAGCGCTGATGTCTTGTCGAAGAGATCCTTGATATCACTCTTGAGCGGCATTCTCCATCCGTCGCCCCACTCCTTCCTGGCGACATCGTCCGCGTCCTCAAGCACCACGAGATTATCCGGCGTACCTATGCCCAGATGTGTATGGGTTGCATCTGTCAGGTATTTGTTGACATAAGTGGCGGCATTATAAGTAGTGAAATACTTGTAGCTAGGCTTCGTGTAGGTGTTCTCTCCCGTCTGCTCCTCCGTCTCGCCCCACGCGTAGTAGCCGCCCGGCTCTTCGGCCTTGGTCGCCCCCACATTCCAGCTTGCCCAGAGGACCGCAGTGCCGAGATCCACAGCCTGGTCTGTGCTGATGGTCACATCCGGCATCTGGAGTTCTTTGCGCGCACCATAGTATTCGATGCCGTTCTCCATATAGATTGACGGATAACAATAGTACTTGGTGCCCGGGCGCAGCCTCGCAGAGATGGAGCCGACACCCTCGAACGGTCCTCCCTTGCCGCCGCCTTTTCCACCGCCCTTGCCGCCGCCGACATAGTCCCTGCTGACGATGTTACCGCTCTCGTCCTCAATCGTTATGTTGCTGTACTGGCTGGCGAGGTAGGTCTGTCCATATTCGCAGCTGTTGGTATGCGGGCTGAACCTGGCGGAGAGGGACACCTCTATGGCGTTGGTCATGTCATACCATCCGCTGTCGTCGAACCAGCACGGGTACTGGGTGTCTTTCGTGAGCCCGCTGATTGCCGGGACGGCGTAGTAACTGCCCCTGGCCGGCTTGTTCTTGATGGTCTTGGTGACGCTGTAGATGTTGTGCTTGTTGGTCTGGACTTCAAATATCCACGAGTCCGTGCCCGAGCTGATCGCCTCCTCGTCCATCATCAGGCCTATCGCCACCTTGAGCGGATTGGAGGCGTCCCAGACGGTGATGTCTTTCAGTTTGACCTGGAGCTTTTTGCACCTTTGTCCCGGCTGGATGGTGGCGTTGCCGTCCACCCAGATGCTTGACGCGAATGATGTGTTCCAGCTCTTGGCGGTGAGGATGAATGCTGTCGGGTATTCTCCGGTCTCCAGGGCCGGGGCGGCGAGTTCCAGATTAAGGATCGAATTGACCGGAGTCAGTGTCCCTTCGAGATCCTCCGCCTTTACCGGAGGAGTCGTGACCTCTCTGGAGAGGACGCTGACGACGTGGGCCGTGGTGCCGTTCCCGGTCTGCTCCGCGTAGGCAAGGCTGCCGTATATCGACTCCCGGAGATTGTTCAGCGTCACATTGTCGAAGGACTGCCCGGACACGTGCAGGATGCGCACCTTCTCCGTGTTGCCGCTCAGATCAGGAACGCCCTTGCCGACAGCGTTGAATGTGCCTATGCCCGCGGCGGCGGTGCTTTCGAGTTCATAGATATACGCCGCGTCGCCTTTGATCACGGCGATGCGGTCTCCTGCGTTCCAGCTGACCTTGACGCCGGTAGCGCTGAAATCGAGCGTGGTCTTTGAGTTGTCCTGCTGCGCGAGCCCGAAGCACAGTGTCCGGATTTCTCCGTTGACGATCCTGTCTGACGGGCTGTCAATCTGCTTGGAGCATGCTATCAGGGCGACTGCGGCCATCGTGAGCGCCGCGAGTCTTGGCAGAATGGTTTGCTTCATAAGAGTACGGGTTTAAAAAAGATCGTCCCCTCCGGACGGATATCCGCCCGGATCCATGCCGGGCACAGTGTACAACGAGGCAGCAATCAGGACTGCGCTTTCGGGATGAATCTCCAGCACATGGATTGCCGGGGACTCATAGTTTGTCTCATGTGTCATAAAAGAAGTATTAACGGGTGCAAGATAGGAATTCTCCACAGATGGGAGATATGGCTAAAGAGGCAATTTGGGGCTTTTTAGCCATATTTGCAGGCGTCAAGGCCTTGTTTTTCTGCTCACGGCGAGGAGTCCGGCCATGGTGAGCAGGGCATTTATCAGCAGCAGTTCGAACCCGATGCGGTATCCCCCGAACCACGCCTCGCTGTGAGTGGAGAGCAGCAGGCATATAAGGGGAGAAGCCACGCAGATCGCCGGCACCAGGCGGTCCCGGACCTTGCGGCGCACGAGCAGGCCGAAGGCGAACAAGCCGAGCAGCGGGCCGTAGGTGTAGCTCGCCACGGTGTAGACGGCGTTGATCACGCTGCCGTTGCCGATCAGCCTGAACGATATTATCACCAGGCCCATCACCACGGCGCCCGTGACATGAACCCTGCTCCGCACCTTCTTCAGCCTCTCCTCCCCGTATTTCCTGTCGGCGCGCAGGATGTCCACGGTGAACGAGGTGGTCAGCGCCGTGAGGGCGGAGCCTGCGCTGCTGAACGCTGCCGATACGAGTCCCAGCACGAAGAGCAGTCCCGTCGCGGCGGGCATATAACTCAGCCCGGTGAGAGGGTCCGCCCCGCAGGCTATGGCCGGGAAGAGATCGTCCGGCTTGGCGACGGCGACCCCGCGCTCCGCCGCGAACCGGTAGAGCAGCACCCCGAGACTCAGGAAAAGCAGATTCACCGGGATGAACGCGGCGCCGTATGAGAGGACATTGCGCCGGCTCTCGGAGAGGTTGCGGCAGGAGAGGTTCTTCTGCATCATGTCCTGGTCCAGTCCTGTCATCGCCACGGTGGTGAACATGCCGGCGAGGAACTGTTTCCAGAAATATCTAGTGTCCTTGAAGTCATCGAAGAACCACACCCTGCTCATCCCGCTGTCCGTCACGGCGTAGCACAGTCCCTTGAAATCAAGCCCGAGCCCCCTCCCGACGTAGAATATGCACAACACCACGGCGGCAATCAGGCAGAGCGTCTGAAGCATGTCGGTCCACACCAGGGAGCGGACCCCGCCCCTGAAGGTGTAGAGCCACACCACTATCATGGTCACGATGACATTGAGGGTGAACGGTATCCCGAGCGGGCCGAACACTATCAGCTGGAGCACGGAAGCCGTCAGATACATCCTCACCCCGCAGCCCAGCACCTTGGAGAGGAGGAAAAACGCCGCCCCGCAGCGATAGCTGCACGCCCCGAAGCGCTGCTCCAGATAGCCGTAGAGGCTGTTGGTGTCAATCCGGTAGAATAGTGGCAGCAGCACATACGCGATGACGAAATACCCGGCCGTGAACCCGAGCACCATCTGCATATAGGAGAACTGTGAGGTCTCGACCATGCCGGGGACGGAGATAAAAGTCACGCCGGAGATGGATGTCCCCACCATGGCTATGGCGACCACCGGCCACGGGGACTGTCTGCCGCCACGGAAGAAGTCCGCGTTGCGGGAACCCTTGCGGGAACTGATGAAACTGATGGCCGTGATGACCAGAAAATATATGGCGATGGCACCAAGGGCAGTCAATGGCATGTCTATTTGATGTCGAAATTCAAAATAAGTTGCCGCTTACTAAAAACAGGGCAAAAACAGGCAAATATCCTGTGATATGCCACACAAAGGAGAAAGTGCCCGGGGCCGGGATCGAACCGGCACATCTTTAAGGGATAATGGATTTTGAGTCCATCGCGTCTACCAATTCCGCCACTCGGGCAAGCAGATTTGCAAAGGTATCCAAAAATCGCGATTTATCAAATATTTGCATTATCTTCGTTCTCGACAAAGATTTGACTTATATGAACAACAACATATTCGTGGTTTATGACCGCAATGTCGCCGACTTCGCGCACAAGATAGCAGAAGGGCGGCCGGCGCTGCCGATCATAGCGGACGAGGAGCATAAGACGATGGACAGCGTGCTCGACATCTGCCGCTGGCTGCTCGCGGAAGGGGCCGACCGCAACGCCATCATCTATGCCGTCGGGGGCGGGGTCACCACAGACCTGGCGGGCTTCGCCGCGAGCATCTACAAGCGCGGAGTCAAGTATGTTAACTACCCCACCACCCTGCTCTGCCAGGTAGACGCCGGGATAGGCGGCAAGACTGGCGTGAACCTCGACTCATACAAAAACATGGTAGGGCTCATCCGCTTCCCGGCGGACACGAGGATATACCCGGAAACCCTCCGGACACTGCCCTTGCGTGAACTCCGCTCAGGAGCGGCAGAACTCCTGAAGACATTCATCATCGAGGACAAGGGCAACTACGAGAAGGCCGTGGCCGCCCTCTCCGGAGAAGTGGACTTCAACGCCCTCGCCCCGCTGGTCAAGGCCGCAGCAGACATTAAGCGCAAGATCGTGGCCAAAGACCCCTTCGAGGAAGGGCCGCGCCGCCTGCTCAATCTCGGCCACACATACGCCCACGCCATCGAATGGCATCAGCACACGCACGCGGCCGCCGACCCGATGACCCACGGGGAAGCCGTCGCCGCGGGTATGATACAGGCCGCCCGTCTCTCGGAAAAGCTCGGAATAGCGCAGGACGGGCTGAGCGAGAAGCTGAAATCAGACCTCCTCGCCTGCGGACTCCCTGTGGAGCTCCCCTGCCCCGAGGAGGAACTGGAGCAGGCGATGCGCAAAGACAAGAAAGCCGAGAACGGCATAATCCACTTTGTCCTGATCAAGAAAATCGGCAAAGTCATAATCAAAGACATACATGATCTGCACTAGCATACAGAACAAGACATACGGGCAAATACTCGAAATCCTCTCCGACCCGCTGGTCGAGATGGCGGAAATCAGGCTCGACCGCTGCGAACTCACAAAGGAACAGATTGAAGACCTGTTCGGCAACTCGGACACCCCGCTCATCGCGACCTGCCGCATAGAGGAAGTCGGAGAAGCGGCAGCCGAGAAACTCCTGAAGATGGCAATCGAGGCCGGGGCGCGCTTCGCCGACCTTGAAATCGAAGCCCCGTCATCGATGAGCAAGGAGTTCCAGAAACTCTGCCGCCGCCACGGGACGGAAATCATCCGCTCCTATCACAACTTCACGGAAACGCCCGACGACGAGATGCTCCAGAAGGCGCTGGCCCGCTGTTTCCGATACGGGGCGGACATCGCCAAACTTGCCCTGCGGTGCAACTCCAGGCAGGACGCGGCCCGCATAGAAGCGCTATACTCCATTGTCCTCGAAGACATTCCGTCCCTCGAAGGGCGGCTAATAGCCTTCGGCATGGGCGAAGAGGGCAAGGCCAGCAGAATCGAGTGCCTCAAACGCGGAGCGCCGTTCAGCTACGCCTCCCTGAGCGAAGACGAAGCTACGGCTCCCGGGCAATGGACCACGGCCCAGATGCGTCAGGCCGTGTACGGAGACTTCGCCGGCTACCATGCGCGCGACCTCAAAATGCCGGCATCGAAGAGCTTTGCCCAGAGGGCCATCCTGGCAGCAGCGCTCGCCTCAGGGACATCCCGCCTGAGCGGATACAGCCCATGCGGGGACACCGACGCGGCAATCGAAGCCGCAAGGCAGCTTGGCGCGACCGTCAGGAAGGACGGCGACATGCTGGAAATCAGGGGCACGGCGGCCACCTGCGGAAGCCTGGAGGCGGACAAGATAGACACGGGAGAATCAGGGCTGCTCACCAGGCTGCTCATCCCGGTGATGGCAGCCGCCGGCAAGGGAAAGTTCGAGGTGGACGGACGCGGGACGCTTCTGCGCAGACCGCTCAACGGTGCGGCGAGCATAATGGCCGCATACGGCGTGCTGCTCTCAAACATCGGCAACAAGGACGAGCGTGAACTCTATGTCCCCCTTGAAGTGAGGGGGAAACTTGTTCCGGGTGCAGCGGAAGTCCCGGGAAGCAGCGGCTCTCAGCTGGTCTCCGGCCTGCTGATGGCCCTGCCGCTATGCCCATCCGACTCAGAACTCTATGTCAATGAACCCAAGAGCATCCCGTACATGTACATCACCCTCGATGTCCTGCGCCATTTCGGTGTCAAGACCCGAAGCGAGATGGAGGGCGACGCCGAGATGCTTGAGGCCGAAGACTGGTCATCCTGCTCCGGCATCAGGTTCAAGATAAAGGGTGGCCAACGCTACAACGCCTCGGACTTCGCCATAGAGGGGGACTGGAGCGCGGCAGCCAACTTTCTGGTGGCCGGCGCGCTGTACGGCTCCGCGGAAGTGTCGGGGCTCGACACCAGAAGCCTCCAGGCAGACCTTGCCATAGTCGACATCCTCGTTGACGCCGGAGCCGTGGTGTCACAGCTCGAAGATGACAGCATCTGCGTCCGCAAAGCCCCGCTCGAAGCCTTCGAGAAGGACCTCAACAACGCCCCGGACCTGTTCCCCATCGTGGCCGTACTGGCCTCGTTCTGCGCCGGAGAGAGCCGCATAAGCGGTGTCGGAAGACTGTCCTCAAAAGAGTCTGACAGGGCGGCTGCGATACTGGAGATGTTGGGCAAACTGGGCGTAGAGGCCCGGGAGGAAGGTGACGATATGTTCATCTGCGGCGAATCCCTGTCATCACGGCTCCTGAGCGGGAGGCTTCTGAGAGGAGGAGAATACAGTTCTCACCACGACCACAGGATGGCGATGGCTCTGAAGGTGGCTTCTATAGCGGCGGAGAGCCCGGTCATCATAGACGATGAGGCCTGTACGGAAAAATCCTTCCCGGATTTCCTTGAAGAATTCCGGAAAGGATGTAATCGTTAAAAAAGGGAAGCCGGACGGCTTCCCTTTCTATTATTATTCAGCCTGTGGCTGCTCTTCCTGCTTGGCCTCGGCCTGAGGAGCCGGCTCCTCAGCGGCAACATCCGCCTTCTTGGCGCGGCTGCGGCGAGTTGTCTTCTTGGCGGCGGTCTTCTCGGCAGAAGCGAGAGCGGCCTCGTTGAAGTCAACAAGCTCGATGATAGCCATCTCGGCAGCATCACCCTGACGGAAGCCTACGTGAAGCACGCGGGTGTATCCGCCCGGACGGTCAGCGACCTTCGGTGCGACATTGCGGAAAAGCTCGGTAACGGCCTCCTTGGACTTGAGGTAGCTGAACACGACACGACGGTTGTGAGTCGTATCGTCCTTGGACTTGGTTATAAGCGGCTCGACATAGCTCTTGAGAGCTTTCGCCTTGGCGACAGTAGTCGTGATCCTCTTGTGGAGGATGAGAGAAGTCGCCATGTTGGAAAGGAGAGCCTTACGGTGACCGCTCTTGCGTCCAAGATGATTTATAGCTTTATTGTGTCTCATCTTTCGATATTCTTTTTCTTTGGTTCGATATTATACTTTGTGACATCCATTCCGAAAGACAGCTTCATCTTCTCCACCAGGAGATCGATCTCGTTGAGGGACTTGCGCCCGAAATTACGGAACTTCATCAACTCCGGACGAGAGTAGGACACGAGGTCGGCGAAAGTGTCGATATCAGCCGCCTTGAGGCAGTTGAAAGCACGAACCGACAGACCTACGTCGGAGAGTTTGGTGAGCAGCAGATGCCTCATGCGGAGTGACTCCTCGTCAAGCTCCTTGGTATCAGGCTCCACGGTGTTCTCCAGAGACATCTTCTTGTCGTCGGTGAACAGGCGGAAATGATAGATGAGGATGTTGGCCGCCTCATGAAGTGCGGAATTAGGGGAGATAGAACCGTCGGTGACGATCTCGAGATTGAGCTTCTCGTAGTCTGTCTTCTGCTCCACACGATAGTTCTCCACGCTCCAGTTGACCTTGCGGATCGGGGTGTAGATGGCATCGACCGGAATGGTTCCGATCGGCGTGTTCTCGTCCCTGAGCTCCTCGGCCGGCACGAATCCCCTTCCCTTGGTGACGGTGATGGCGATTTCGAGCTTGACAGAAGGCTCAAGCGAGCAGATGTGCAGTTCCGGATTCAACACCATAAAGGAGGACAATCCCTTTGAGATATCTTCTGCCGTGAACTCCTGCTTGCCGCTGATCACGATGTTTGCTGTCTCAGAGTCAACAGACTCGACCATGCGGCGGAAACGCACCTGCTTGAGGTTGAGGATGATATCCTGCATGCCCTCGATGACGCCCGGGATGGTCGCGAACTCCTGGTCAACACCGGAGATCTTGATCTGACTTACAGCAAAACCTTCCAAAGAGGCGAGCAAGATGCGACGAAGAGCATTGCCGATCGTCTGACCGTATCCCGGCTCAAGAGGACGGAATTCGAAACGGCCGACGGTGTCGGTGCTTTCGAGCATGATGACCTTGTCAGGTTTCTGAAATGCTAAGATTGCCATATTATTCTGGTGTTAAATGTTACTTGGAGTAGAGGTCGACGATAAGCTGCTCGTTGATGCTCTCCGGAATTTGCTCCCTGGTAGGAACGTTCATGAACTTTCCGCACAGTGTCTTGGTGTCAAAATCGAGCCAAGAATACCTGGTTACGGAAGCCACGCTGTTCTGGATGACTTCAAGACTCTTTGACCTCTCTCGCACAGCAACAACATCACCAGGCTTCACCTGAGTTGAAGGGATGCTGGAAACGACACCGTTAAGAGTGATGTGATGATGGGACACGAGCTGACGGGCAGCTGCGCGTGATGGTGCGATGCCGAGACGATAAACCACGTTGTCGAGACGGGACTCCAAGAGGAAGAGGAGGTTCTCACCCTTCTGGCCGGCCATGCGGGAAGCCTTGTCGTAGGTGTTGTGGAACTGACGCTCCAGAACGCCGTACATGTACTTGACCTTCTGCTTCTCCTTGAGCTGCATGGAGTAGTCCTTCTGCTTCTTGCGCTTGGCGGCGAGACCATGCTGTCCCGGAGGGTAGTTTCTCTTCTCAAAATATTTGTCTGAGCCATAGATAGGCTCGCCGAATTTACGGGCGATCTTGGTGCTTGGACCTGTATATCTTGCCATAATAGTCTTACTTTAAAAATTAAACTTTACGACGGCCTTTCGGTCTGCATCCATTGTGCGGCATCGGGGTGACATCGATGATCTCTGAAACGACGATACCCGCATTGTTGATGGTACGGATTGCGGACTCACGACCGGCTCCCGGACCTTTGACATAGCACTTGACCCTGCGCAGGCCAGCATCAAAAGCTGTCTTGGCAGCATCCTCGGCTGCCATCTGGGCTGCGTACGGAGTGTTCTTCTTGGAGCCTCTGAAGCCGCACTTACCGGCTGAGCCCCAGCTGATCACCTGCCCCTGAGCGTTGGTGAGGGAGACGATCACGTTGTTGAAGGTTGATGAAATATGGGCCTCGCCATAAGCTTCAACCTTGACAACTCTCTTGGATGTTGTAGTTTTCTTTGCCATAATTCATCAATTATTACTTCGTAGCCTTCTTCTTGTTGGCAACGGTCTTCTTGCGACCCTTGCGTGTACGGGCGTTGTTCTTGGTGCTCTGGCCGCGAACCGGAAGTCCGAGACGATGACGGATTCCACGGTAGCAACCGATATCCATGAGACGCTTGATGTCCAGCTGGACGGAAGAACGGAGCTCGCCTTCAATCTTGTATTCTGCATTGATCTCAGCACGGATCTTGGCGATCTGCTCGTCGTTCCAGTCTCCGACTTTGATTGCAGGATCGATGCCGCACTTCTCGAGAATCCTCTTGGCTGAAGGGCGGCCGATTCCGAAGATATAGGTCAGACCTATCTCTCCGTGTTTGTTGTTTGGTAAATCAACACCGGCTATTCTTGCCATAATTATACTTTACTTAATTTGATTACTGAATATTATCCCTGGCGCATCTTGAACTTAGGGTTCTTCTTGCAAATCACGTAAAGACGGCCTTTGCGTCTCACGATCTTGCAGTCGTCGCTGCGCTTCTTGATGGATGTCTTGACTTTCATATCTGTGATGTTTTATTTATATCTGAAAGATATTCTGCCTTTGGTCAAATCATAAGGCGATATTTCTACTCTAACCTTGTCGCCAAGAAGAATATGGATGAAGTTCATTCGCATCTTGCCCGAAATGTTGCAGAGCAGGACGTGACCATTCTCAAGCTCGACCTTGAACATCGCGTTCGGAAGGGTCTCGATGACCTTCCCATCTTGTTCTATTGCTACCTGTTTTGACATAAAAATATTTGGCTCTTAAAATTTAATCCCGCCATCTTTCTCAATAAAATCGAAGGTTGAAAGCTGCTCGGCACGGCCTTTACGGACAACAACCGTAAGCTCGTAATGCGCCGCATTCTTGTGGTCGGAGGTCTTGACTGACCAGCCGTTGCGGGCGAGGTAAACGCCTCTTCCGCCGGCATTGATCATCGGCTCGATGCAGATGACCATGCCATCGACAAGGTGGGTGCCGTGTCCGCGTCTGCCATAGTTTGGCACACCCGGCTCTTCGTGCATCTCCTTCCCGATGCCGTGTCCTTCAAGTTCACGCACCACAGAGAATCCGAACGATTCAGCATACGATTGTACCGCGTATCCGATATCTCCGATCCGCGCACCGGCTACAGCCGCTTCTATGCCCTTGTAGAGCGAGGCCTTCGTCACGTCAAGGAGCTTGCGGGTCTCAGCGTCCACCTCCCCTACCGGGAAGGTGTAAGCTGAATCGCCGTTATAGCCCTTATAGAGCGTGCCGATGTCCGCCGACACGATGTCTCCCTCCTTGAGGACATAGTCGGACGGGAAACCGTGGACTACGACATCGTTGACTGAGGCACAGATGGCTGCAGGGAAGCCCTCGAATCCAAGGAAGCTCGGAATTGCGCCGTTGTCGCGAATGAAAGTCTCGGCCACCCTATTCAACTCTGCAGTTGTCACACCTGGGGCTACCGCCTTACCGACTTCCGCCAACGTCTTGGAAACGAGTATGGCATTCTCACGCAAAAGCTCAATTTCTTCTTCTGTCTTAGGCTTGATCACAACCTTTCACTTTTTATTCAAAGAACTACATACCTGAGCGCCCGCTCAGACGGCCGGTCTTCATCAGACCGTCGTAGTGGCGCATCAGCAAATAACTTTCCACCTGCTGAAGAGTATCGAGGACAACGCCCACAAGAATCAGCAGCGAAGTACCGCCGTAGAAGCTTGCGAAAGAGTTGTTGATACCGAAGATCATCGCAATGGCTGGAAGAATGGATATGATACCGAGGAAGAATGAACCCGGAAGAGTGACCCTTGACATGATTGAGTCGAGGTACTCCACCGTCTTCTTGCCAGGCTTCACACCCGGGATGAATCCTCCGTCCCTCTTCATGCTCTCCGCCATCATGGTAGGGTTTACCGTGACAGCCGTGTAGAAGAACGTGAAGACAACGATGAGGATGAAGAATATGAAGTTGTACCAGAACCCGGTGTAGTCACCGAGAGTGGCAGCAAGTCCACGGGTAGCATCCCAGCGGGAGAAGATGAGAGGGAACAGCATCAGGGCCTGTGCGAAGATGATAGGCATGACACCGGCAGCATTGATCTTGAGCGGGATGTACTGACGTACTCCGCCGTACTGACGGTTGCCGACCACCCTCTTGGCATACTGCACCGGCACACGGCGGACAGCCTGTACAAGCGCAATGGCGGCGATGATGACGAAGAACCAGATGAGCAGTTCCACGATGAGCAGAAGCAGACCGCCGTTGTTGACGGAGAGCTTGTCGCTGAATTCGGCGAGAATGGCGTAAGGCAGACGGGCCACGATACCGATCATGATGATCAGGGAAATACCGTTGCCGATGCCTCTGTCGGTGATACGCTCACCGAGCCACATCACGAACATTGATCCGGCCATAAGGATGATGGTCGAAACGATGTTGAACATGAAATTGCTCCACCCGAGCTGGTTGACGGCCACGAACGCCGCAGCCGGAATCTGGCTGTGCACGGCGGCCATGTATGCCGGGCCCTGGATGCAGATGATCACGATGGTCAGCCACCTTGTCATCTGATTCATCTTCTTGCGGCCGCTTTCGCCCTCCATCTGGAGCTTCCTGAAGTAAGGGACAAAAACGCCGAGCAACTGGATCACGATGGACGCCGAAATGTACGGCATCACACCGAGCGCGAAGATAGAGGCGTTGCCGAAGGCTCCGCCGGAGAACATATTCAACAGACCGACAAGTCCGTCCTGGGTCTTGCTCTGAAGACCCGCAAGCAGAGACGCGTCAATGCCCGGAAGCACCACAAAACATCCCAACCTGTAGACCAGAATCAGGATGAATGTGTAGACGAGTCTCTTGCGGAGCTCCTCGATCTTGAATATATTCTTTATGGTCTCGACGAACTTCATAAACCTATTCGTTTACGACAGCCTTTCCGCCGGCTGCTTCGATTTTCGCGACAGCAGATTTTGAGAAGGCGTCAGCCTTGACCGTGATTGCGGTCTTGAGCTCGCCGTTGCCGAGAACCTTGACGAGATCAGCCCTTCCGGCATATCCGGCAGCCTTGATCTCCTCTACACCGAACTCCTTAAGTCCGGACTGAGCTATAGCTTCAAGAGCGCTGAGGCTTACAGCCTGATACTCAACCCTTGTAGGGTTCTTGAAGCCGAACTTCGGCAGACGCCTCTGGATAGGCATCTGACCGCCTTCAAATCCGATCTTGTGTTCGTAGCCGGCACGTGCCTGAGCACCCTTGGTACCACGGGTGGAAGTACCACCCTTGCCAGAACCCTGACCGCGTCCTAATCTTTTGCTTGTGTGGGTCGCCCCAGCAGCAGGTTTCAAATTGTTAAGTTTCATCTTCAGGGTCCTCCTTAGTCAATCACTTCAACTTTGCAGAGGTGAGCGATCTTGGCCACCTGACCGGCGGTCACAGGGGTCTTCTCAACCTCTACAGTCTGATGCATACGGCGGATACCGAGGCAGCGAAGGTTATCCTTCTGGCGCTGGGTCTCTCCGTTGCTGCTTATAATCTGGGTAATCTTGAATCTTGCCATAATCGTGTCTCCTTTAACCGTTGAAAACCTTGGACATAGGCACGCCGCGAAGACCTGCTACAGTGTATGCGTCCCTCATCTGGGTCAGAGCGGTCACCGTAGCCTTCACGAGGTTGTGAGGGTTTGATGAGCCCCTTGACTTGGCGAGGACGTTCTGCACACCGGCAGACTCGAACACTGCACGCATCGCACCGCCGGCCTTGACACCGGTACCTGGAGCGGCAGGCTTCATGAATACGCGGGATCCGCCGAACTTGGCCTCCTGCTCGTGAGGGATGGTGGTGTTGATCACCGGAATCTTGACAAGATTCTTCTTTGCGTCCTCGACGCCCTTGGCGATGGCGGCGGTAACCTCGTTCGCTTTGCCGAGACCATAACCTACCACACCTTTCTCATCTCCCACAACGACAATTGCCGCGAAGCGGAAGTGACGTCCACCCTTGGTCACCTTGGTGACCCTGCGGATGGCGACCAGTCTGTCCTTGAGCTCAAGGTCAGATGTCTTTACTCTTTTAACATTCGTATTTGCCATTGTCTCTTGTATTAGAATACGAGGCCGCCTTCACGGGCAGCGTCCGCCAAACTCTTAACTCTTCCGTGGAAAAGGTAACCGCCACGATCAAAGCAGATGGTGGTGATACCCTTAGCGAGAGCGCGCTCCGCGACGGCCTTGCCGACGATCGCTGCGGCTTCGATTCCGGTCTTGCCTTTGCACTGTGCGGCAAGTTCCTTGTCGTTGGATGCGGCAGCGCAAAGGGTCTTGCCCTGCTCGTCATCGACAACCTGTACGTAAATCTGCTTGTTGCTGCGGAATACGACCATACGAGGACGCTCGGCAGTTCCGTTGACATGCTTACGTATACGGTAGTGAATCCTTCTTCTTCTTTCAATTCTGTTGAGTGCCATAATTCAATCCTCCTTTTATTTTGCGGCCGCTGTCTTGCCCGCCTTGCGACGAAGCTGCTCACCGACGAACTTGATACCTTTACCCTTATAAGGCTCCGGCTTACGGAATGAACGTATCTTGGCAGCCACCTGGCCTACAAGCTGCTTGTCACAGCTCTTGAGCACCAGCAGCGGATTCTCGCCTTTCTTGACATCCGGAACTTCAGCCTTGACCTCAGATGGGAGCATAAGCTGAATCTCGTGTGAGAAGCCAAGAGAGAAAGTGAGGATCTGGCCGCTGACGGCGACACGATAACCTACACCCACCAGCTCCTGCTTAACAGTGAACTGCTCGCTCACACCTACGACCATGTTGTGCGCAAGAGCACGGTAGAGTCCGTGCATGGAGCGGTGACGAGGCTGGTCTGTCGGACGGGCGAACTTGATCTGATTGTCCTCAATGGTGACAGTGATGTCCGGATCTATCTTCTGGGACATCTCACCATGAGGTCCTTTAACCTTCAGCACGTTGCCGGAGAGGAGCTCGGCGCTCACCCCGGTCGGAAGGCTTACAGGCAATTTACCAATTCGTGACATTTAAATAATAATGTGTTTAAGATTAATATACGTAGCAAATAACTTCACCACCGATGCCAAGCTCTTTGGCCTCCTTGTCGGTGATGATGCCCTTGGAGGTGGAAAGCACGGCGATTCCGAGTCCGTTGAGGACGCGAGGCATGCTCTCTACATCAGTGTACTGGCGCAGACCCGGAGTTGAGACGCGCTCGATCTTCCTGATTGCGGCGGCCTTGGTCTGAGGGTGATACTTGAGGGCGATCTTTATGGTGTTGTACGGGGTACCCTCCACTACCTTGTAACTGAGGATATAGCCCTTCTCACAGAGAATCTGGGTAATGGCGACCTTCATCTTGGAAGAAGGCACTTCCACTATCTTCTTGCCTGCACTGTATGCATTGCGAATTCTGGTGAGATAATCTGCAATTGGATCAGTCATATTCTTTAATATTCTTTAATTTCTACCAACTTGCCTTCTTGACTCCAGGGATGAGACCGTTGCTGGCCATCTCACGGAACTGGATGCGGCTGATGCCGAATGCCCTCATATATCCCTTAGGACGTCCGGTGAGGGAGCAGCGGTTGTGGAGGCGCACAGGAGAAGCGTTCTTAGGGAGCTTGTCGAGAGCTGCCCAGTCGCCGGCCTCCTTGAGAGCCTTCCTCTTCTCGGCATACTTGGCTACGAGTTTGGCGCGCTTAACCTCGCGGGCTTTCATTGATTCCTTTGCCATAGTATATTATTTGTTATGTTTCTTGAATGGCAGCCCGAATGCGGCGAGAAGAGCGTGGCACTCCTCATCGGTCTGGGCCGTGGTTACAAAAGTGATCTCGAGTCCGTGGATGCGCGGATTCTTGTCGATGTCGATCTCAGGGAAGATGACCTGCTCCTTGAGTCCGAGGGTGTAGTTACCCCTGCCGTCCATGTTCTCAGCGATACCGTTGAAGTCACGGATACGAGGGAGGGCGACCCTGATGAGTTTCTCGAGGAACTCGTACATCTTCACGTTGCGGAGCGTCACCTTGGTTCCGATAGGCATGCCCTTACGGAGTTTGAAGTTGGAAACGTCCTTCTTGGAAGTGGTCACGATGGCCTTCTGACCGGTGATGAGAGCGAGCTCTTCAGCTGCCTCCTCGACGATCTTCTTGTCCTGGGTGCCGGCGCCGATACCTTCGTTGATGGTGATCTTGACGAGGCGCGGAACCTGCATCACGGTAGAGTATGAGAACTGCTTCATCAGCTTGTCCACAATCTCCTCCTTGTAAACCTTCTTGAGGTCAGGTACATAACCTGTAGGCAGGGCCTGAGCCTGAACCGTTGCGTTTTTCTTTGCCATAATTATTTGATCTCCTCCCCAGATTTTTTAGCGAAACGGACTTTCTTGTCTCCTTCCATCCTATAGCCCACGCGGGTAGGAGTGTTGCTCTTAGGATCGATGAGGTTGAGGTTTGAAATATGAATAGCAGCCTCCTGCTTGAGAATGCCGCCCTGAGGCTGTTTCGCATTCGGCTTGGTGTGCTTGCTTACCATATTGATACCTTCAACGATGGCGCGGTCCTTTGACGGATCCACGGAAAGGACCTTACCGGTCTTTCCCTTGTCGTTACCGGCATTCACATACACGGTGTCGCCTTTCTTAATATGTAACTTCTTCATAATGCTTGTTCAATTAAAGGACCTCCGGTGCCAGTGAAACGATTTTCATAAAGTTGGCACGAAGCTCTCTGGCTACAGGCCCGAAGATACGCGTACCGCGGAGTTCGCCGGCGTTGTTGAGAAGCACGCAGGCATTGTCGTCGAAACGGATGTAAGACCCGTCCGGACGGCGGACTTCCTTCTTGGTGCGCACAACTACAGCTTTTGAAACCGTACCCTTTTTGGCGTCACCGCCAGGTATGGCACTCTTGATTGCAACGACGATCGTGTCGCCGACAGTCGCATAACGATGGTGAGTACCGCCAAGCACGCGGATGCAGAGAACTTCCTTTGCACCGCTGTTGTCGGCCACCTGTAAACGTGTTTCCTGCTGTATCATATATTACTTTGCTTTTTCTACGATTTCTACTAGTCTCCAGTTCTTTGTCTTGCTGAGAGGACGGGTCTCCATGATGCGTACGGTATCACCGATTCCGCACTCGTTCTTGTCGTCCTGAGCAACGAACTTCGTGGTCTTCTTGACGAATTTGCCGTAGAGAGGATGCTTCTCCCTGATCTTGACGGCAACGATGATGGTCTTGTCCATCTTGTCGCTGACCACCACCCCTATTCTTTCCTTACGAAGATTTCTTTCCATAAGATTGTCTCTGATTTAGTTCTGTTTTTCTTTTTCAGCAAGGATAGTGATCATAAGAGCTATATCCCTTCTGGTCTTACCGATTTTGGAAGTGTCCTCCAATGGAGAAATCGCGTGATTAATCTTCATTGTGTCAAGATTGCTCTTCTCAACCTCAATACGGTCGCGCAGGTCTGCTACAGACATTTCGCGTGCTTCTGATGCTTTCATTTCTCTTTCTCCGATAAATTATTCTGTATAATCCCTGCGGACAACGAACTTGGTCGCGATCGGGAGCTTGTTGGCGCCGAGACGCATAGCCTCCTTCGCCACAGCGAGTGAAACCCCCTCGGCCTCGAAGATGATGCGGCCTGGAGTGATAGGCGCCACGAACGCATACGGGTCACCCTTACCCTTACCCATTCGGGTATCGAGAGGCTTCTTGGTGATCGGCTTCACAGGGAAGACCCTGATCCAGATCTGACCTTCACGGTTCATACAACGCGAAATAGCCTGACGGGCAGCCTCAATCTGCTGCGCCGTGAGCCAACAATTTTCAAGGGTCTTGATACCGAAAGAGCCGAACGCAAGCTGGTTGCCCCTCTGGGCGTTGCCCTTCATGCGGTTCTTCTGTTCCCTTCTAAATTTTGTTCTCTTAGGTTGTAACATCTCAGTATTACTTTTAAAAATTTATTTCTCTAAAATCCTTAAAACCAACCCCTTACGCGGAAAGAGGCCATTTTTTGGGACTGCAAAGTTAGTAAAAAATTCCGAAATACCATAGTTATCCACAAAAAATTTGAAATATTTTCGACATTGGATTTGAATGGTCAACTTCCGTGATTTCAAAGCCTTGCAAACTTGGAGAAAAAGTTTTTCCGCGCATTTTCGACATCGCGTCACAGACGCTCCGGAGGCCCCGCCCGGCAGGCCGCGCCAATGGGCGGCAAGTTATTTGCAGCGGCCAGCCGGAACTGCTTATATTTGCAGCTTGTGAAAGTGAAGGCCATCATACTCTCCGCCGCCATCCTCGTGGCCGCGGCGCTTCCGGGACGCGCGCAGAACGTGCGCCGCATCACGGGCACGCCCATGTACTACAGCGTCGGCGAGCAGGGGGACACGGTCTTCCACGACACCCTGGACCCGGTGTGGGTGTTCCCCAAAGGCAAGGGGATGAAGTCCGGCGACTGGAGGAGGTATTACCGCCTCGTGCAGAATTTCAACAAGGTCTATCCCTACGCCCTGGTGGGGCGCAAGATGATGGCGCAGGTAGACAGCACCATAGCGGCCGATGTCAGCAAGCGCTCGCAGCGCAGCCGCTACATCAACGATGTGGAGAGGGAGCTGTTCCGGCTTTTCGAGAAGGATATCAGGAACATGACCATCAACCAGGGGCTGCTGCTGATGAAACTCGTGGACAGGGAATGCGGGATGAGCGCCTACAACATCATCAAGACATACGAGAGCGGGTTTGCGGCCAACTTCTGGCAGCTCGTCGCGAGAATATTCTCCCAGGACCTCAAGTCGCGCTACGACCCCAAAGGCAAAGACGCCAAGACGGAAGAGCTCTGCAAGATCTGGGACTCCGGGGAATGGGACAGTTTCTACTGGTCAATATTCATGAGCGCTCCGCCGCGCACCGTCATCAAGACGGAAACCCTGAGCAGCGAGGTCCGGAAGCGCTAACGCGCGCGCAGCTCGAACCCTTCAGGGCTGAAACGCCCGAACGGCTTGCCCCCGTCCATCCAGTCCTTGAGAACGATGAGCCGGGAGCCGGTAGGCAGCACGAGGTCCACGGCATCATGAAAGTGCCCGAACACGAAATAATCCACCTTACGGCGCCCGGATTCCGACAGTGCGAACTTGTACAACGGCTCCTCCGCCCCACGGAAATGATATGGTTCGTGGGTGCGCCTGTTGGAGTTCGACAGACCGAGTCCTATACGGAAGGCAATCCAGGGATGCAGGGTGCTGAACATCTTCTGCAGCACCTTGTTATGGAACACTTTAAGCATGAATGAGTAACCCCTCCCCGCGCCGCCGAGCGCGTCTCCGTGCCCCAGGCAGAACCGCTTGCCTCCAAGCTCCGTATAGAACGGCTGGTCGAAACGGCGCATCCCGAGGCTCTCGAAATACGAGTAGCACCAGATGTCGTGATTGCCGGGACAGAACCACACCTGCACCCCGCTGTCCATAAGGTCCACCAGGGCCGCTATCACCCGAGTCCCGCAGCGCGGCACCACATCGCGGTATTCATACCAGAAGTCCCAGATGTCGCCGAGCATGAACAGGGCCGCGGCCTTCTCGCGAGGAATTCCCTTGAGGAAGGAGACGAAGCGCGCCTCCCGGTCCGCCGGATCATTGAGGCCCAGCCCAAGGTGCACGTCGGAGACGAAATAGTATTCGTTGCGTTCCGCCATCACCTAAGCGAAAATGAAGAGCAGGGCCGCGACCACGACGCAGTACAGCGAGAACCAGGACAACCTCGCCCGGCTGACGAGAGCCACCATGACCTTGCAGGCCACAAGCCCGGAGAGGAATGCGGCCGCAAATCCGACGGCAAGCGCCCCGAGCCCAACGCCCGGCGCCGCGGCGGCACCCTCTTTGAACATATCCAGAATGGAGAGGAACTGCTCTCCGAGTATGGGTATCAGTACCATGAGGAACGAGAACTGGGCCATGTTCTCACGCTTCACCCCGCACACAAGCCCGGTGGCGATAGTGGTCCCGGAACGGGAAAGCCCGGGCGCCACGGCGCAGGCCTGGCCAAGCCCCACCGCAAGAGCCTGCCACCATGAGATGCCGTTGCGGCTGTTGTTGCAGACCTTCACCTTGCGGGTGAACACGTCAGAGAAGCACAGCAGAGCGGCAGTCACCAGCAGACAGGCGGCCACGGTGTGAAGGCTGTCTCCGAAAAGCGCCTCGACCTTGTCCTTGAAACAGAACCCCACTATGGCCACGGGAACCATGGACAGGCATATCTTCAGGAAATAATCCGTCTCGTCGTTGTACCTGAACTTGAGGACACCCTTGAGGATGCGCCATATGGCGCCGCCAAACACCACGATCGTGCTGAGCACGGTGGCGAAGTGCACGGTGACGGTGAAATCAAGAAAGCCCTCTCCGTCAACCCCGAGCAGGGACTTGAAAATCATAAGATGACCGCTGCTGCTGACAGGCAGGAACTCTGTAAGACCCTGCACTATGCCCAGCACGAATGCTTCCCACAACTCCATCACTTCTCCTCCTTGTCTTTTCTGTCACGGAACTCTCCCGCAATCGCGATGCCGATCACCACAATGCCGGCAAGTATCACCAGCGGCGCCGCCACCAGTCTGCGGGCGTTGAACATCGCATAGTTGAAGACCTGGGGGTCATCAGAACCTCCCCCGAGCATCAATATATAGCCCGCCGCCATCACTATGGCGCCGGCGAGCAGGAGTTTCAGCCCCTTGGGGGTTATAGCCATCTTATCCATATAATTGTCAATAATATAAATCATCTTTAGGCGCCTCGGACAGCTTGCCAACAACAAAATAGGTGCTGAGCGTGCAGAGCAGCGCACCGGCGGCGAATATGATCCCGGCCGCAATCAGCAGCGAAGAGCGGCTCAACACAGAGAAGAACTCCGGGAAGGACCTGTTCAGCGCATACAGGATGCCTGACAGGGCCGCCGTCGAGATGACAGAGGCCACCAGTCCCTGCACGAGAGCCGCTTTCAGGAACGGCGCCGTGATGAAAGAGCGCGTCGCACCGACCAGTTTCATCGTATGGATAGTGAAGCGCCTTGCGTACACGCTGAGCCTGACCATGTTGTTGATGAGGGCGAAGGAGATGAACAGCAGCACAGCGATGAGCACGGCAAACACTGCCGAGATCTTCGTCAGATTGGTGTCCAGAGCCTCCACAAGCCCCTGGCGGCTATCCACCTCATCGACAAGCGGAGAGGCGGAGAGGGCCTTGACGACAAGCGCCAGACTGTCCGCGACAACATATTCCGCCTTCAGGGTCACGTCGGCCGACACCGGGACGGGCGAAGTCTCGAAAACGCTGAGGAAATCCTCGCCGAGCATCTTGGCGAGCTCCTTCTCACCCTCCTCACGCGACACAACGCGCACATCCTTGACATAGGGCAGCAGAGACGCCGAACCGGCGTATTTCTCCGCCTGCCCGCCGGTGACCTCCTGATTGAATATCACGGAAATCTTCATATTCTCCTTGAGATAGCGCGACACCCCGCCGACATTGACGGCCAGCAGGGCTGCAGCGCCCACAAGCAGAAGCACGAGGCTGATGCTTATGACGCTGGAGAGATAGGCGTTGACCATACGCCTGCGAAGCAACTTGTTCTCCCTCTTGGACATCGGAATTCAAATCTGGCCTCAAAGATAATAAATATCGACTTATCGAAAAAAATTATTATCTTTGTAACTATGAGTGCTTTTAAGCAGAAGATACTATTTGTCAACTCCGAGATCTTCCCATATCTGCCGGAGTCGGACATAGCAAACATCGGACGTTACCTGCCTCAGGGCGTCCAGGACCGCAAGAGAGAGATACGTTCCTTCATGCCGCGATTCGGCTGCATCAACGAGAGGAAGAACCAGCTCCACGAGGTCATCAGACTCTCGGGGATGAACATAATCATCGGGGACGTGGACAGGCCTCTCATCATCAAGGTGGCATCCATCTCCTCAGCAAGAATCCAGGTGTATTTCATTGACAACGAGGACTATTTCCGGCGCAAGCAGACTTTCTGCGACGCAGGGGGCAAGTTCTTTGAGGACAACGACGAGCGCGCGATCTTCTTTGCACGCGGCGTCCTTGAGACAGTCAAGAAGCTCCGCTGGGCCCCGGACGTGATCCATTGTCAGGGCTGGATTTCCCACCTGGTGCCGGTCTATCTCAAGAAAGCATACAAAGAAGACCCGATTTTCTCCAACAGCAAAGTCGTCCTCTCCATCTACGACGACACTCCGGAAGCTGATTTCTGCCCGACATTCGCCGACAAGGCCTGCTTCGGGGCGGTCAAGAAAGAAGACCTCGGCCTGCTCGAAAAGCCGGATGGCATAAATCTTGCTCGAACGGCCGCTCAGTACTCGGACGGAGTGATTCTTGGAGCCGCGGACGTGAAGCCGGAGATTGTCTCCTGGTGCAAAGAGCTCGGGCTTCCGGTCCTGCCGTTCAACGCAGCCGCCCTTGAGGACGGAAGCTACGTGGACGAGTACTGCGGATTTTATGATGAGCTTTAAGATGAAGACACGCATCCTCGCAGGTCTGGCGGCTCTTGCCTGCCTCGCATCCTGCATCGACAGCAGCAATAAACTCGGCGGAGACCTCGTCCCTGCCGGTCAGATATATAAGTTCTACACTGTGGACACTCCGGTGCCGCAGATTTATGTGCGCATGGCCGACAGCCTCTCCGGGCTCAGCAGCTCGCGCATAACCATCGGTGCAGTCAGGGACAAGGAGTACGGCCTCAGCACCAGGAAAAGCGCCGTGGCGCTCGTGCCGCTCGTCCGCAAGATGGACTTCGGCAAGAACCCGAAATTCAAGAGCTTCCACTTCGCTGCAAGCCTTGACACCGTCTCTGCAGGCGACCCTTCGCAGAAGAATATCCTTCAGGGCATAAAAGTCTATGAGCTGGCGAAGCCTATGGACTACAAGAAGGACTTCGACTGCAACAAGCCGTTCCCTCACCTCGGCAAGAGCATAACCAAGGGCTCGCCGGTCTTCAACGGCAGCGACTCCCTGTCTTTCAATTTCAGCGAAGAGTTCGGCAAGAAGTATCTCGGAATCACCAGCGAAGACCTTGAGGACATCGACACTTACCTCAAGAAATTCCCCGGCATCATGATAGAGACCGACGCCCCTTCAGGAGAAGGCGGGCGGATAGGCATGTTCAAGCTGCAGCTGGACTACAACAGTTCCTACGGCTACATCCAGGGCAACTATGCGAAACTGTCATTCTCCGGAGAATATAATGGAGAACGCAGGGACAGTTCTTTCCTCTTCTACTACGGAGCGGACAAGTTCTACGACATCGACTCCCTCTTCTCGGCCTCATCCACAGGCAAGTTCCCCCAGTACGCGCTCAACCTCTCCTCACAGGAGACCGGGAGCAGCGTCGGCTACGCGGAGGAGGACATCAAGATCGAGGGCGGCGGCGGACTGAAGCCGGTGATTTCAGCCAAGCAGCTCAAGAGGATGGCGGAAGAGGCCATCGCGTCCAAAGGCGGTAACCCCAAGACGGCCGTCATCAACAAAGCCTCTCTCGTGTTCCCGTTCGAGGTGCCGTCTGAAGTCAGTGAGCTCGACCGCTGGCCGGACATCCTCTCGCCGACATGCAGGATCACGGATGACGAGATCACCCGCTTCATGGGTCTGACGGATTCCGGTTCGGAGCACGAGGACCAGGGAGACATCAACCGCTCCCTTCTGGAGTACGCTCCGGACATCACGTTCCACATACAGGAACTCATCAAGATAGACGAATCCGACGCCTCCAGCAAGAAGGCGGAACGCCTCGACAAGGGATTCTATGACATCTGGCTGCTCATCATGGCCAAGGAAGTGGTCACCACGACGAACTCCGGGTCTTCCGACCTGAGCGAGATGTACCAGTATCTGGCATACCAGAGCTACTACAATGACATGTACGGCGGCGGTTACGGAGGCTACGGCGGATATTCCAACTACTACTCCAATTACTACAACTACGCCATGATGGCCGCCTATGCGGGCCAGTCCACGACCAGCACCAGCATCTCGACGCAGCTGGACAAGGACAGGTTCTACAGGGCAAAACTCAACGGGCCGACGGCTGCGGACGGCCGTGTCCCGCATCTCCAGATCACATTCGCGATACCGGAGGAATAAGCTCCGGGACTGGACAAAAATATTAAAGGGCGGCTGTTATAGCCACCCTTTTTCATTTGACGGAGTCAGAGATTACTTGCTCACGTTGAGCTTCTCCGCTACCTTGTCACACGCATCCTTTACGGTTGCGATGGTGCTTGTTTCCTCATCAGGAATCTTAATGCCGAACACTTTTTCGAACTCCATAAGAAGCTCAACGGTGTCGAGTGAGTCCGCACCAAGATCATTTGTAAAATTAGCGGTCTCCGTGACCTCTGAAGGCTCTACGCCAAGCTTGTCAACGATTATCGCCTTGACCTTTTCTACAATTTCTGGATAATCCATAACGTAAGATATTAAGTTTTATTAGTACATCCTTACTAGCCAAAAGGCTTACAAAGTAACGCAATTTTTTTCAATTCTCCAAATCCCGGCCCACAGCCGCCTCCGGACGGCTAAGCCCAATCCAGATTCTGAGCCCGTTAAGGGAGTTCAGCAGGTAGAAGCTGTACTTGATCAGATATATCAGCGCATACGAATCAGAAGTGCGCGAAAGCGTCACGGCCCACATCACCACGGAAGCTATGTTGACGCCTATCCAGAAGAACCACTGCTCCATATAGGCCATGGACATGAGCATCTGCCCGAGGATGTTGCACATCATCGACACGGCGTCCATCAATATCGCAAGCCTGATGACCTCCCGGGCCTGAGCGGAGCCGATGCGCAGCAGCACAATATATGAAATCACCAGCCCGACGAAGAATATGGCGCCATACAGGGCCCAACGGGAAGGCGTGAGACGCCGCGCGCGGACAGAAGCCCCGGATGAGGCGCCGCGCTTCTTCCACTGGAAAAACCCGATGAACTGCATCGGAAGGAAGTACAGGATGTGAAGGGCCGCATTGCCGTATTTCCCGCCGACAAAACACATCACGCCATAAATCGTGACATCGAAAAGCCCGAAGAGGAAAGTCAATATCTTGGCGTTGGCGGAACACACGGTGCTCAACACGCCCATAAGGGAGCCGAACGCCGCCACTATGAGCATCGCCTGACCAGTCTGCGCGTCCCTGAGCTTAAGCAAGGTGGCGGCAATCATGACGACAGTCATCCCGATAAGGATGAACGCATTGAAATACTTGTTAAAATCAGCTTTGGCCATTTTCATCTGCCTGATTGTTTAATTGAGTCTTGATTCTTGACGCCAGCGCCGGGCCGACCATGGAAGAAATCTCCTCCACAGAGGCCGACGCTATCCGCGCGACACTCCCGAAATGCATGAGCAGCCTCTGTTCCGTCTGCTCCCCAACCCCCTTTATCTCCCTGAGAGCAGAAGACAGGGCCGCCTTGCTGCGCAGAGAGCGGTGGAATGTGATGCCGAAGCGGTGCGCCTCATCACGTACCCGCTGGAGCAGCTTCAGAGCCTGGGAGTTCCTGTCCAGGAACAGCGGATATGGATCGCCCACGCGTATCACCTCTTCCAGCCTCTTGGCAAGTCCTATGACGGTCAGCTTCTTCTCCAGTCCGAGCTCGCATATCGCCTGATAGGCGAAGTCCAGCTGGCCCTTGCCGCCATCTATGACGACGAGCTGCGGAAGGTCTTCCGGGGCCTCCTCGCAAAGCCTCGAATACCTGCGGTTTACGACCTCTTTCATCGAAGCGTAATCGTTGGCTCCGACGACGGTCTTTATCTTGAATTTACGATAGTCTTTCTTGGATGGCTCCCCGCCCCTGAACACGACGCATGACGCCACGGGGTTGGTCCCCTGGATGTTGGAGTTGTCGAAACACTCGATGTGCTCCGGCAGTTCGGTCATGCCTATGGCCTTGCGGAGTTCCTCAAGGACAGCTGCGCGGAATTCGTCTGGATTGGTGTGCTCCCTCTGCCTCAGGGAGTTGAAGCGGAACTCCTTGGAGTTCTTGTCGCTGAGCTCCAGAAGAGCCAGCTTGTCTCCCCGCACCGGGATCCTGAACGACACTCCTTCTATGCTGACATCCGGAAGGAAAGGAACCAGGACCTCCTTGCTCAAAGCTCCGAACTTGGATTCTATCTCGGCGACGAATGAGCTGAGCACGGCGGAGCGGTCCTCTTCTATGTTGAGCTTGAACCCGAGATTGAGCGACTGCACGATGGCCCCGCCCTTGATGCGGAGGAAGTTTCCGAACGCCTCCAGTCCGTCAAAGACCAGCGAGAATACATCCACGTCCCGGTCACCGGCGGCTGTGATGATGGATTTGGAGTAGTGGCTCTGCAAGGCCTCCATCTTCTGCTTGTACACAGCGGCAGACTCGAAGTCAAGCTCCTCGGCGGCATGCAGCATACGCTCCTTGTAGTCCCTGATGATGTCGCTCACCCCGCCGCTGAGAAGGCGTATTATCTCATTGACATATCCGCCGTATTCTTCCTTGGAGACGGCGCCGATGCAGCATCCGCGGCAACGGTGCAGGTGAAAGTCCAGGCACGGCCTGAACTTGTGCCTCAGGACCGCGTCGGAAGTGATTGCAAGCCGGCAGGAGCGCAGCGGGTAGTTGGATTCAAAGAAATCCAGAAGCGTGCGGGCGTGCATCACGGAACTGTATGGGCCGAAGTAGCGGCTGCCGTTGCGCACAAGGCGCCTGGTGAGATAGACCCGGGGGAACTCCTCGTCGGTCACGCAGATCCAGGGATATGTCTTGGAGTCTTTGAGCAGTATGTTGTAGCGCGGCTTGTACTGCTTGATCAGGTTATTCTCAAGCAGGAGAGCGTCAGCCTCCGTGTCCACCACGGAATACTGCACATCGGCGATCTTCGAGACAAGGACACGGGTTTTGAGCGTCAGCCTGTCGGGGCTGACGAAATACTGGGCGACCCGCTTGTTGAGGTCTTTAGCCTTGCCGACATAAATCACAGTTCCCTCGGAGTTGTAGTATCGGTACACTCCGGGGGAATGTGGAAGAAGGCTTATTTTTTCTCTAACGTCCAAGCGCCTCGGCTACAGCCTCCTCAATGGCGGCGCCCCTGAGGTCACGCTTGACGATGACTCCGTCAGGACCTACAAGCATAATGTGAGGGATGCCCTGGATTCCGTAGATCTCGGTAGGGATTCTCTGGGCGTTGATGATCTGGCTCCACACCACGCCGTGCTCCACTGCGGAAGCCTTGGTGTCTGCCGGATCATCCCATACGGCTACGCTGAGCACGTCGAAATCATCTCCGTGATACTTCTTGTAGACCTCGGCGATGTTAGGAATCTCACGCTTGCACGGCCCGCACCAGCTTGCCCAGAAGTCCACGAGGACATACTTGCCCTTGCCGACATAGTCGGAGAACTTGACTGTGCTCGCCTCCGGATTCTCAGGATCCTGCACTACGGTGAAATCCGTGAACATGTTGCCGGCTGCGGTGCTCTTCTTGGCGTCCACGACAGACTTGTACTTGAGGATGGTGGAATCCTCTGCGGCGGCTCCCTTGAGAAGTCCGAGAGCCTCTTCCTGCTGTTCCGGCTCGATCATGTTCCAGATGTCAGAAACCACGGCGACAGCCAGCTGCCCGGACGGTTCTTTCTTGAGGATATCGAATCTCTCGCCGACATACTTGTCAACGGACTCGCTGTATAACTTCTCCAAAGCGGAGTCCTTCTGGTCTTCAGTCAATGCAGAATCAGCCTGTATCTTCTCGGAAGAAGCCCTGTAATCCTCCATAAACTTCTCGTTGCCGGCCTGGTAGTCGGCGAGTTTCTGCTCTTCAGAAACACCTTTGCAGCCGGCTGCGGCAATCAGCAGAGCGGCTGCGGCATACAATACTTTTTTCATCTCTAATAATTTTAAAAGCCGGTCCGCAACGCGAACCGGCCGTAAATATAGTAATTTTATTTAAAAATTACCTCTGGTTGTTGTCCCTGCGAGGACGACGGTCGTCACGACGTCCGCGACGGTCGCCACGGTCACGTCCACCACGGTTCTGGCCTGCTGCCTGAGCGTTGGCGGCTGAAAGGGCGGCAGGAGTGAGATCCTGCTTGCCATAGCGCTCGCCGTTGCAGATCCAGACCTTGATTCCGAGAGCTCCGACCTTGGTATGTGCCACTGCGAGAGCGTAGTCGATGTCCGCACGGAATGTGTGGAGAGGCGTACGGCCTTCCTTGAACATCTCGTTGCGGGCCATCTCGGCGCCACCCACACGGCCGCTGATCTGCACCTTGATGCCCTCTGCGCCAACCCTCATGGTGTTGGCTACGGCCATCTTGATGGCGCGGCGGTATGACACACGGCCCTCAATCTGGCGGGCGATGCTGTCAGCCACGATGTTGGCGTCAACCTCAGGACGCTTAACCTCGAAAATGTTGATCTGCACGTCCTTGCTGGTGACCTTCTTGAGCTCCTCCTTGAGTTTGTCCACCTCGGTGCCGCCCTTGCCGATGATGAAGCCCGGCCTTGCGGCGTAGATGGTGACAGTGATGAGCTTGAGGGTCCTCTCGATGATGATCCTGCTGAGGCTCGCTTTGGCAAGACGCTTGCTGAGATACTTGCGGATCTCGTAGTCCTCTGCGATCTTCTCCGCATAGTTACCACCACACCAGTTAGAGTCCCAACCACGGGTGATACCGATTCTGTTGCTGATAGGATTTGTTTTCTGTCCCATATTATTTATTCTCCACTGGTTGTTTTACATCAAGGATGACGGTAACGTGGTTGGAACGCTTGCGGATGCGGCCAGCACGGCCCTGAGGGCACGGGCGGATACGCTTCAGCATACGGCCGCCGTCGACCATGATGGTCTTGACGTACACATTGCCGTTATCAAGCTCTTTGCTCTTGTCCGGGTTCTTGGCTTCCCAGTTGGCGATGGCGCTGCGGAGAAGTTTCTCGAGACGGACAGAAGCCTCTCTCTTCGAGAATTTCAGAAGATCGAGTGCATGGTTTACCTCAACTCCACGTACGGTGTCCGCAACGAGGCGCATCTTGCGCGGAGATGACGGAACATCATTCAGTTTGGCAACTGACGTAACCTTCTTCGCCTCCTTGAGGCGCTCGGCCATAAGTCTTTTACGCTTTCCCATAATGATGATTACTTCTTATTGTTACCTGAATGACCTTTGAATGTGCGGGTCGGGGCGAACTCTCCGAGCTTGTGCCCGACCATCTGCTCCGTAACGTAAACAGGGATAAACTTGTTTCCGTTATGGACGGCGATCGTGTGGCCGATGAAGTCAGGGGAGATCATGCTGGCACGTGACCAGGTCTTCACCACTTCCTTCTTCTTGCTGCCATCATTCATCGCAATGACCCTCTTCTCGAGAGCCTCCTGAATATATGGACCTTTTCTTAATGAACGACTCATAATCTCTAAAGTTTAATTCCTGTTATTTCTTCCTTCTTTCGATGATGAACTTGTTTGAAGATGCCTTAGGATTACGTGTCTTGTAGCCCTTAGCTGGCAAGCCCTTGCGTGAACGAGGGTGTCCGCCGGAAGCACGGCCTTCGCCACCACCCATCGGGTGATCAACCGGGTTCATCACGACGCCTCTGTTGTGAGGACGGATACCGAGCCAGCGCCTGCGGCCTGCCTTGCCGTGGCTCTCGAGGCTGTGGTCTGCGTTTGAGACCTCACCTACAGTGGCGCGGCAGCTGACAAGCACCATGCGGGTCTCGCCTGAAGGCAGGCGGAGAACAGCATGTTTGCCCTCACGGGCGGCAAGCTGAGCGAAGGTTCCGGCTGAACGCGCCATTGCGGCGCCCTGGCCAGGACGAAGCTCGATATTGTGTACGAGAGTACCTACAGGAATTTCCGCGAGAGGGAGAGCGTTGCCGACTTCCGGAGCGATGCCGCTTCCGGAGGCGATAACCTGACCCACCTTGAGTCCCTTAGGAGCGATGATATACCTCTTCTCACCGTCTTGATACTGCACAAGGGCGATGCGGGCGCTGCGGTTCGGATCATATTCGATCGTGAGAACCTCTGCGGTGCAGTTGTCCTTGTCGCGGCGGAAGTCGATGATACGGTACATCCTCTTGTGTCCGCCACCTCTGTAGCGTACAGTCATCTGGCCCGTATTGTTGCGTCCGCCGGTGCTCTTGAGAGGCTCGATCAATGATTTCTGAGGCTTCTTGGCGGTGATGTCGTCAAACGCGCTGATCACCTTGTTCCTCTGGCCCGGGGTTACCGGTTTGAATTTTCTTACTGCCATTGTCTTGCCCTCCCTTAAATGTTAGCGTAAAAATCAATCTTGTCCTCACCTGCAAGGGTCACATAGGCCTTCTTGAAGTGATTCATACGGCCGCGGAGGACGCCTGACTTGGTGTAGCGGCTCTTCCTCTTGCCGTGATAATTGACGGTGTTGACATCAGCGACGGAGACGTTGTACATCTTCTCCACTGCGTCCTTGATCTGAAGCTTGTTGGCTTCGCGGTCAACGATGAAGCCGTAACGGTTCAACTTTTCGCCCTGAGCCGTCAGCTTCTCTGTTATGATTGGCTTAATTATGATTCCCATCTTCGTGTTCTTTTAGCGCATGTTTCTCTGTGCAAGGACATCCTGCACTCCGTCCACAAGCACGAGCTTGTTGGCGTTCATGATAGAATAGGTGCAGATCTCATCAACTGACACGATGTCCACATACGGAATGTTGCGTGATGAAAGATAGATATTGGTAGAGTTCTGAGGAAGCACATAAAGGACTTTGCGGTCACCGGCGCCGATGGCCTTGGTGATGTTGATCATTTCCTTTGTCTTAGGTG
The DNA here is from genome assembly GCA_900541925.1 of uncultured Bacteroidales bacterium. GTDB lineage: Bacteria > Bacteroidota > Bacteroidia > Bacteroidales > UBA932 > Cryptobacteroides. Next base: position 50,010 of record UQMB01000014.1, read on the forward strand.
CGTCCAGAGAGAACTGCTCAACTACGATGATGTCGTTCTCGGCAGCCTTGTATGAAAGGGCTGACTTGCGGGCGAGAGCCTTCAGTTTCTTGTTGAGCTTGTTGTGGTAGAAGCGCGGAACCGGACCGAACACGCGGCCGCCGCCAACGAAGATGTTGGACTTGAGGCTTCCGTGACGTGCTCCGCCGCCACCTTTCTGGCGTCCGAGCTTCTTGGTGCTATGGGCGTTCTCGCTGCGGTCCTTGGTCTTGGCGTTGCCGTGACGCTGGTTGGCGAGATACTGGATGACATCAAGATAGATGGCGTGATCGTTCGGCTGGATGCCGAATACGCCGTCCTCAAGAGTTACCTTCTTTCCGGAATCGGTTCCGTCAATCTTTAATACTGATAATTCCATACTCTTAAGCCTCCAAAATTACATAAGAACCTCTGGCCCCCGGAACGGAACCCTTGACTACAACGAGATTGTTCTCAGGAATCACCTTGATGACCTGAAGGTTCTCGACCTTCACCCTCTCGTTGCCCATGTGGCCCGCCATGCGCATTCCAGGAAGAACGCGTGAAGGCCATGAAGACGCACCCATAGAACCAGGGTGACGAAGGCGGTTGTGCTGGCCGTGGGTCTGTCCGCCGACACCGGCAAAGCCGTAACGGTGAACTACGCCCTGGAAGCCCTTACCTTTAGAGATACCGGTGACATCGACGAAAGCGACGTCCTCGGTGAAGATGTCGGCTACGGTGAGCTTGTCACCGAGCTTCGGCTCTACGGCGAAGTCCGCCTTGAACTCGACGAGCTTGCGCATTGGAGCGACACCTGCCTTTTTGAAATGCCCCATCAGAGGCGCGCTGGCGTGCTTCTCAGTCGTTTCGTCATAGGCAAGCTGTACAGCGGCATAGCCGTCTTTTTCTACTGTACGGAGCTGCGTAACAACGCACGGGCCAGCCTCGATAACGGTGCATGGCATGTTCTTGCCATCAGCACCGAAAACGGAAGTCATTCCGATTTTCTTTCCAATTAATCCAGGCATTGGTTGTTTAATTAATTGTTTATAAATACTTTATAAGTAACCGCATACTTTTGCGGGCTGCAAATATACGACATATTTCGCTTATTTCCAAAAACTTGATTTCCAATATTTTTATGTAAATTTGCGATATGGTTCTAGGACTACTGGGTTTTCTGCACTTCACGCTGGTCGACCTTCTGGACATCCTGATGGTCGCGCTGGTGATTTATTTCATCTTCCGCTGCATCCAGGGCTCCACCGCCATCAACATCTTCATCGCCATCATAATCGTGCTGGCCGTTCAGATTGTGGCCAATGCGCTCGGGCTGAAGATGGTCTCATCCCTGCTCGGGACTCTCATTGATGTCGGCGCCATCGCGCTGATCGTGATTTTCCAGCCTGAGATAAGGCGATTCCTCAATTCGCTGGGGCGCAAGGCCGGCAATTCGCTGGAGAGGCGTCCGCTGCTCAAGAGACTGATAGCCGGAGGGAAAGGCGCTGACAGCGTGGACAGCCGTGCGATATCCGAGATAGCGCAGGCCTGCAAGGAGATGTCCGACCAGAAGACCGGCGCGCTCATCCTCATCCGCCGCAAGGACTCCCTGGAAGACATCGTGGCGACCGGCGACATCGTGGACGCGCAGATAAGCAGCCGCCTGATAATGAACATCTTCTTCAAGAACTCCCCGCTCCATGACGGAGCCATGGTCATAGGCGACAGCCGCATCATCGCGGCGCGCTGCACCCTGCCCATCACCGAGCGCGGCGACCTGCCGGCGCACTACGGCATGAGACACAAGGCCGCCATCGGCGTCTCGGAGCAGTGCGATGCGGATGTGATCGTGGTCAGCGAGGAGACCGGAGCGATATCTTTCGTGCGCGGAGGGGTCATCAGGACCATAGACAGCATCAACAATCTTAAACTTCTTCTTGGAGAGAAAACCGAATGATAAACTCCGGACTGGAAGCCAAACTCGGCTTTGACAAGATACGCCGAATCATATCAGACCGCTGCCTGACGGACTACGCCGCGGACAGGGTGGAGAAAGAGGAGTTCTCCACCGACAGGGGCGTGATCGGGACGAGGCTCGCCCTCACGGACGAGATGAGGCTGATAATGATGTTCGAGGACAGTTTCCCGACGACCGGATACATAGACGCGGCCCCGTTCCTGGAGCCGCTGCTCAAGGCGGGATCGTCCATAGACACGCTCTCGCTCGGCAAGCTCAAGACAGCCACTGACACGGTGCGCAAGATCCTGCACTTCTTCGGAGGCATCAAGGACGGGGTGTACCCGAGGCTCAAGAGGATGGCCGGGCAGGTCAACTCGTTCCCTGAGATACAGCGCAGGATAGAGAGCGTCCTGGACAAGTACGGGGACATCAAGGACTCGGCTTCCGACAGGCTGCTGGAGATAAGGGGCGCGATGCGCAGCCGGGAGGCATCGCTCTCAAAGAGAGCGGGGGCCGTGCTCCGCAAGGCCCAGGAGGACGGCATAGCCGACTCCGATGCCTCCGTCAGCATCCGCGACGGGAAGTTCCTGATCCCGGTCAACTCCTCCGCCAAACGCAAACTGCCCGGCTTCGTCTATGACGAGTCGGCCACCGGCAAGACGACCTTCATCGAGCCGGCGGAGATAGTCGAGCTGGAGAACGAGATCATCGCCCTGCGCTTCGAAGAGGAGAGGGAGATACGCAAGATCCTGTTCGAGTTCACGGAATTCCTCCGGCCATATATCCCCGAGCTCCTGTCCGGAGCCAAGTTCCTCGGGGAGATTGACTTCCTGATGGCCAAGGCCCAGACGGCCCTGGACTTCATCGCGGGCGTCCCGGTGATCTCCGATGACGGCGGCATGGAGCTGCGCAAGGCAAGGCACCCGCTGCTTGAGAAGGCCCTGCGCGCGGAGGGACGGGCGATGGTCCCCCTCACCATCACGCTCACCCCACGCAAACGCATACTGCTGATTTCCGGGCCCAACGCCGGAGGCAAATCCGTGTGCCTCAAGACCACGGGACTGCTCCAGTATATGTTCCAGTGGGGAATGCTCATCCCGACCTCGGAGACTTCCGAGATGATGATTTTCGACCGCATTTTCGTCAGCATCGGCGATGACCAGAACATAGAAAGCGACCTCAGCACCTACAGCTCCTTCCTCTCGCAGATGAGGGAGATGCTCTCCTGCGCGGACGAGAAGACGCTCGTGCTGATAGACGAGTTCGGCTCCGGCACGGAGCCCGCCGCAGGCGGGGCCATAGCCGAGGCCATCCTGAGCGAGATGGACCGCAGGGGCGTCTACGGGGTCATCACCACTCACTACACCAACCTCAAGTTGTATGCTTCCGGGGCCGACACTTCCGTAATCAACGGGGCCATGCTGTATGACGCGGCCAAGATAGAGCCGCTCTTCAAACTCGAGACCGGACTTCCCGGCAACTCCTTCGCGTTCGAACTGGCACGCAAGATGCGCCTGCCGGAAAGCATAGTCAAGGACGCGGAGCGGCGGGCCGGGGAGGAGTTCGTCGGCATCGAACGCAACCTGCGCAAGATAGCCCGCAACCGCCGGGCCCTGGACGAGAAGCTCCAGAAAGTCAAGAACAGCGACAAGGCCCTCACTGGGCTTACCGAGAAATACCAGAAAGAGCTTGAAGACATCAAGAGCCTCCGAGAATCCATCATAGCCTCGGCGATGCAAGAGGCTGAGCAGATAGTCAAGGGCGCCGGCAAGCAGGTCGAGAAGACCATACGCGACATCAAAGCGGCCCAGGCCGAGAAGACTCAGACCAAGGAGGCCCGCGAAGAGCTCCAGGGTTTCCTGGGCGCGCTGGAGAAGCGCAAGGAGAAGGAGGGACGCGACAAGGAGAACTACATCGACCGGAAACTCGCCTCCCTGCAGAAGCGCGGGGCCAAGAAGGCCGCCGCGGCCGAAAAGGAGCAGAAGAGCTCCCCTCTCAAGGTCGGGGAGAAAGTCCGGATCAAGGACAACGGCCTCGTGGGCGAAGTGTCCAAGATATCCAACAAGGCCGTCACCGTAATCGTGGGCAACATCAGCAGCACCATGTCTCCGGACAGGGTGGAGCGCATCTCCTCCAACGAGTTCCGGGAAGCCTCGCGCAAGGAGTTCAAGCCCGTGGAGCAGAAAGTGGACCGCTCCCTGACCGACCGCAGGCTCAACTTCTCTCCGGAGCTGGACATACGCGGCGAGAGGCTCTCGGACGCCCTCAACATCGTGACACGCTACATCGACGACGCCGTCATGCTCAACATGGGCTCCGTCAGGATCATCCACGGCAAAGGCTCCGGCGTGCTCCGCGAAGAAATACAGAAGTATCTCCGGTCCATCCCCGGGCTCAGCGTCTCCGATGAGGACATCCGCAACGGAGGCACCGGCGTCACAATCGTAAAGCTATGAGGGACAACAGGCAGATCACCGGCAGGAGAGGAGAAGACGAGGCGTGCCGCTATCTGCGCGACAGGGGCCACGAGATAATCCGGCGCAACTGGAGATGCGGCCATCTGGAAATCGACATCATCTCGCTGGACCAGGAGGGGCTGCACATCGTGGAGGTGAAAAGCCGCCAGATTCCCGCGCCCGCAGCGCCGCAGACCAATGTGGACCGCAGGAAGATGCAGAAACTCACCTCGGCGGCCAACGCCTTCCTGAACTCCGAGGCACGCGGATCGCTGCCCTCCGACCTGGAGGTGTTCTTCGATGTGGTGACAGTGCTCTTCGATGGCCCAAAGTTTGAAATAGAATATTATCCACAAGCTTTTATACCACTATATGCTTAATAACCACCTGTACTGCATAATCATGGCCGGAGGGGTCGGATCCCGCTTCTGGCCCATCAGCAGGGTCGACCGGCCCAAACAGTTCCTCGACTTCAACGAGGAGGGGCAGTCGTTCCTGAGGTTCACCTTCGACAGGATGAAGGCCGTAATCCCGGAAGAGAACATCCTGGTCGTGTCACTGCCGAGATACAAGGAGACCATACGCAAACAGCTTCCCGAACTTCTGGAGGAGAATCTGCTCCTTGAACCATACAGCCGCAACACGGCCCCCTGTCTCACTTACGCCACCTACAAGATTCTCAAGCGCGACCCGGCAGCCGTCACGGCCGTAACCCCGTCCGACCTGATAATCAACAACCACAGCATCTTCAACGAGACCCTCTCCAACGCCCTGGCGTATGCGGCCGGGGCAGACGCCCTGATCACCCTCGGGGTTGTCCCGACAAGACCCGACCCGAACTTCGGATACATCCAGATGGCGGGGGCCGCAGAAGAAGGCAGGCCGGTCAAGGTCAAGACATTCACGGAGAAGCCTGACACGCAACTCGCCAAAGTGTTCATAGATACCGGTGAGTTCCTCTGGAACTCGGGCATCTTCGTCTGGAGAGCCTCCGCCATACAGGGCGCACTCGAAAAATACGCCCCCGAGATCACCTCGCTGTGGAGCGGCTGGCAGGAGGCGCTGGGGTCTGAACACGAGCTGGAGTTCCTCGAGAGGATATATACCGACATGCCGCGCATTTCCATAGATTACGCCGTGATGGAGAAAACCGACAACGCCTGGGTATACCCGGCCAAGTTCCGCTGGGCCGACATCGGCAACTGGGAGTCGCTCTACGACTATCTGGCCCACCACGACGAGAACGGCAACGCGATGAACCTCGTCAACAAAGGCCTGGTCAAGGAATGCAAGGACAACATCGTGTATTCCGGCAACCCGTCCAAGCTGCTGGCCCTGAGAGGACTGGAGAACTTCATCGTCATCGACACGAAAGATGTCCTGATGATCTGCCCGCGGGATGAGGAGAAGCTCCAGGACTTCCTGTCCAGGCTCGCGATGCCGGAATTCGAGGAATACAGATAACGACATGGACTGCTCAAAGTTCCTTTCAGAAGATACCCACAACTTCATGAGGTCCCCCGTCAGGGAGATATTCAAGCACACGGACCTCAACGCGATATGTTCATTCGCCGGAGGCTATCCGGATGCGGCGACGTTCCCCACAGAGGATATCCGCCGGCTCTGCTCGCTGGTGCTGGACAAGTACGGGGCGAAAGCCCTGCAGTATGGTGCCACCCAAGGCGTCCCGGAACTTCGGAGCGCGCTCTCGGCAAGATACGGCGTTGACATCCGCAACATCCAGATTACCACCTCCTCCCAACAGGGCATAGATGTCTGCTCAAGGATAATGCTTGACCCGGGGGACGTGGTCCTGACATCCTCTCCGACTTATCTGGGCGCCCTCCAGTCGTTCAAGTCCTACCGGGCCTGGATCGTGGCGCTGAAGAGTTTCCGGGAGGAGGACTGCGGCGCGGATGCCGCCACTCTGGACAGGGCCAAGTTCTGCTATGTGATACCTGACTTCCAGAACCCGGGAGGGACGACCATGAGCCTGGAAGAAAGGCGGGAACTGTGCCGCCTCGCGGAGAAGCACGATTTCATCATCGTGGAGGACAGCCCGTACCGCGAACTGCGTTACAGCGGCGCGCCTGTCCCTACAATCCGTTCTCTCTGCCCTGAGCGCACCCTGCAGCTGGGCAGCTTCTCCAAGATTTTCGCGCCGGGCTTCAGGCTGGGCTGGATCTTCGGCCCGGAGGAGCTGCTTGACCAGATTTATGTCTGCAAGCAGTCTCTCGACCTCTGCCCGCCCGTGTTCGACCAATATGTGGCCGCAGAGTTCCTCAATAGCGGTGCGCTGGACGAGAATCTGGCCAAGAGCATCTCGCTCTATCGCGAGAAGCGCGACCTCATGCTCTCGCTGCTGGAGAAATATATGCCGGCTGACGTCAGCTGGACAAGGCCCGAGGGCGGGCTCTTCCTCTTCCTGACGATGCCGGAGGGCTGCGACACCGTGGCTCTTTATGACAAGGCCCTGAGCGCGGGCGTGGCCTATGTGGCAGGCTCGTTCTTCTATCCCGACGGCAGCCACCGCAACACGATGAGGCTTAATTTCTCGTTCCTCGACAAGTCCAGGATGGAAGAGGGGATAAAACTGCTCGCCTCGCTGCTGTAGTCACTGCGGCTGCTGGGGTCGCGGGGGTTGCCGAGGCTGAGGTTGCTGCTGAAGTTGCTGTTGCCGCTGAGACTGAGGCTGTTGGGGCTGCTGAAGCTGTTGGGGTTGCTGAAGCTGCTGGGGTTGCTGAAGCTGCTGGGGTTGCTGAAGCTGCTGGGGTTGCTGCGGTCGCCGCGGCTGCCGAGTTTGCTGAGGTCGCTGAAGCTGTTGGGGTTGCCGAGGTCGCTGGGGCCCCTGAGACTGGGGTTGCTGAGGCAATGCCGCCCGCGAGATGGCGCATCTCCGTGGAACACCCGCCGACGCGTGGAACATCCGACGAAGCATGGGACATTCGCCGACATGTGGAACATTGCCAAGGCGTGGAACATCGCGGTGCGCACCAGGGGCGTTTTCACTCACCGCGCCGGTTTTCAAAAGCTCGCGTGCGCAGAAAGGAGCCTGGTGCGCACCGCGAATCAACCTTTTTCAGGCCAATACAAAGCGGTCTTTTAGCTGGTATTTTTGCGGTGTTTTGGTTGGTGTTTTTGTGGCGTTTTGATGGGTGTTTTTGTGCACCATTTCACGCGGCGGCTCCTTTCTTCATCAATGCAAATTTCGGACAGTAGCAGCCAATTCCGGAACAGAAAAGCAACAATTATTTAGTTTTCCGTTCCTAATTTTACTATATTTACGCCGTGGCAATGGATTTGGAGCATATCGGCAACATTCCTGTCAGCACTCAGGCTGTAGCGTCTCTGTTCCCTGCTTTGGAAGCGGGGAACCAGAAGGTGCGTAATCTTGAGGCTGCAGGCAAAATCATACGGCTCAAGAAAGGACTGTATGTGGTTGATCCGAAGGTTTCGCGCGTAGCTCTGTCCACGGAGCTGATTGCCAATCACCTTTATGCCCCGTCATACGTCTCTATGCAGACCGCGCTTCGCTACTATGGCCTCATTCCGGAAGCGGTTTATACTACGCAGTCGATGACCCTGAAGCATACACGCTGCTTCGACACCCCATTAGGACGGTTCGAGTACCAGATGATTTCCCGTGAGGCCTTCCCCATTGGCATCACAAGCATCAACAAGCAGAATTATGCCTTCCTGATGGCGACGCCTGAGAAGGCCCTCTGTGACCTTATTGCCAATTCCCCAAAGGTTAATATCCGTTACCTCAAGGATGTGGAGACCTATCTTGAAGAGGATATCAGAATGGATTTGGAAGATCTGCGAAACATGGATATGAGCATTTTTGAGCGCTATGCCCAGGTGGGGAAGAAAGCCAATTCCGTTGAGACTCTGGTAAAGTATCTGAAGAAATGAGAAACGAAATATTCGACCAGATGCTGTCGGCCTACGACTTGACCACCGAACAGCAGAAGCGCAATGCCACCTTCGAGGTGAATCAGCAACTTGTTCTTGCCGGTCTCTACAACGGCGGATTCTTCAATGAGGCCGCTTTCTACGGAGGCACCTGCCTGCGCATCTTCCATGGTCTACAGCGGTTCTCCGAAGACATGGATTTTTCTCTCCTTGCTCCAAACGGCAAGTTTGACTTCACCAATTATTTCCAGCCAATCATTGACCAGTTTGCCTTGGTTGGCCGCGATGCCGAAATCAAGAAGAAGGACAAGAAGAACTTCGGCAAAGTCGAATCCGCTTTCTTGAAGGACAACACGGACGTGTATGATATTACCTTCCAGACAGAGAAGTCAGTAAAAATCAAGATAGAAGTTGATACGCAGCCACCATTAGAATTCAATACAGAGCAGAAGCTTCTGTTGCTCCCGCTGTCGTTCATGACACGCTGTTTCACGTTGCCTGACCTCTTTGCGGGAAAGATGCATGCTCTCGTTTACCGGGCATGGAAAAATCGCGTCAAAGGAAGAGACTGGTATGACTTCGAGTGGTATGTTCGCCACAACATTCCGCTTGATTTCACCCATCTCCATGAAAGGGCATTGCAGTTCAATCAGGAAGACATCACGAAGGAGTCTTTCCTCGAGAAACTGAATGAAAGGCTCGCAACCTCAGACATCAACCAGGTGAAGGCGGACGTTTTGCCGTTTGTGCGAAATCCTAAGGAATTGGACATTTGGTCAAACGACTACTTCTTGCAATTGGTGAAGTTGATCAGATTCGAAATTGGTATTTAAAAACGATAACTTATGCCTTGGCGCGCCTGTGAAACAATGGCGAAGCCTGGCGCATCTCCGTGGAACACCCGCCGGCGCGTGGGACATTCGCCGAAGCGTGGAACATCGCCGTGCGCACCATGGGCGTTTTCACTCACCGCGCCGGTTTTCAAAAGCCCGCGTGCGCAGAAAGGGGCCTGGTGCGCACCGCGAATCAACCTTTGAGTCAACTACGGCAACTGACACTTTCTGATTCCGTTCGGGGAACCCCTGCTTTGCCGTACCGAACCATCATTTGAACCGGTTTGTACGGGAAACCCCATCCCGCCGTACAGAATTTGAAGATCCACTGTTCCGCCAGACCCGCAAACCGCTTGTTTTGTCCTCTCCTTTTGCTAAGTAAGCAGCAAAAGGAACTACATGACCTCTGGGCCGCCCCGCCCATGCGTGCCCTCCGGCAGCAGCGGTTGTATCACTTGGGAAGACGGGCTGGCGGTGTAGTGCGTCACGCAACCCTCATGGCGGGGCCGGTGGGAAAGACAGGGTAGCGGACAGTGCGTCACGCGACCCTCAAGGCGGGGCCGGTGAGAAAGACATCCTGGAAACGGTTGTCACCCGGCACAAACTCCACTGAGAGCCTGTCCCGGCGCGCCTGCACCTCATATCTGACAGGGTCGCAAGCGTTCCGCCCGCTCTCAAGATATGAGGCGACAGCCGATGCCGTGATGCCGGTGCCGCAGGCAAGCGTCTCGGCTTCTACCCCCTTCTCGAAAGTGCGCACATGGATCGCGCGGTCTCCGTCTGAGCGGGACACGAAATTGACATTGACTCCGTCAGGGGCGAAAATCGGATTCCAACGGTACTCACGCCCCGCGGTCTCCACGTCCACATCGTCCGCGTCCGGCACAAAAAGCACGAGATGTCTGGTGCCGGTGTCGACAAACCATCCTCCGAGTTCACGGTGATACTCAGTCACGTCTATCATCCTGAGTCTTACCGTGCTGAGCGCCCCTTCGCGAGAGAGAATCTCCGCAGAATGCATACCGTCTGCCGCTTCAAACACGAATGCGTCTATCCCGCTGCCGGGCCTTATGCCGAGGTAATCGGCGAAAGCCACTATACAGCGGCCACCGTTGCCGCACATCATTCCGGAAGAACCGTCCGGATTGAAAAACTCCATCCTGAAGTCACAGATGTCGGACGGGCTGAGTATCATCAGCCCGTCCGCCCCGATGCGGCCGTCAGCAGCACGATATCCGCTTCTGCGGCTGCAGAGACTGCATATCCTGTCCGACTGACGGTACTCAGAGACGTCTTCCGTCCGGCCATCAAGGACGATAAAGTCGTTGCCTGCGCCCGAATACTTGTAGAGTTCCATTACCTCAACAGTTCTTCAAGCGAGACTGATCCGGAAGTCTTGTCGTCGCGATATTTCACTATCACCGGACAGTAGAGGCTCACTCCGCTCCCGGCACCGGGGCCCTTGCTTACGGGCCTGCTCCCGGACACGACCACCGCCCCGCGGGGCACCACAACCCTGCCGTCCGCATTGCGCGGCACGAATTCTCCCGTAGTGGCATCATACAGGGCCGTCGAGGCTGTGATGATGACCCCGGAGGCTATCACCGCCTGCTCCCGGACAATCGTGCCCTCGTAGATGCCGCAGTTGCCGCCGACGAAGGCTCCGTCTTCGATGATGGTCGGCATCGCTCCGGCCGGTTCAAGCACGCCGCCGATCTGGGTGGCGGCCGAGATGTGGATGTGGCAGCCGACCTGCGCACATGAGCCTATGGTGACGTGGCTGTCCACCATCGTCCCCTCGCCGACATACGCCCCGACATTGATGTAGGACGGCGGCATCACGATGGCTCCGGGTGCAAGGTATGCACCCCTGCGGATGCTGGTGCCGCCCGGCACTATTCGAACACCGTCTTCCTGCCGGAAACCGCGTACAGGGTAGGTGTCTTTGTCGAAGAACGGGAACTGCCCGGCGCTCATGTCTGTAATCTTGCCGAGACGGAACCCGGCCAGAATCACCTCCTTGACCCAGGTGTTGACTTTCCACTCCCCGCCTGTCTTCTCGGCGACACGGAGTTCCCCCGTCTCAAGGGCGGCAAGGACCTCATTGAATCTCTCAAGCGTCACTTCCATAATTCATCAAGGGTAAGGGACATTATCTCTTCTGTCTTCGGGCTGGCATCGGACAGCGGCGGGCGGACTTCTCCGCTCATCAGGCCAAGTTTCGCCATGGCGGCCTTGACAGGTATAGGGTTCGATTCCACGAAACAGTTTCTGAACAGCGGAGAAAGCCTGTGATGGAGCTCGCGTGCCTTGAGGAAATCTCCGCGCAGCATAGCCTCCGTCAGAGCCTTGACTTCAGACGGCGCCACATTGGACGCCACGCTCACTACCCCCTGCCCTCCTGTCGCCATGAAGGCGAAAGTCATGTCATCATCGCCGCTGAGCACGGAGAACCCCTCCGGAGCGCGGCGGATGATTTCGCTCACCTGCTGGTAATTCCCGGAGGCCTCCTTGGTCCCGATGATGTTCGGACAGTCTTCGGCAAGCCTTATCGCCGTGTCCGCCGTCATGTTGGCACCCGTCCGACCCGGCACATTGTATATCACGACAGGCTTGTCGGCAGCTTCGCTGACGGTTTTGAAGTAGCGGTACTGGCCCTCCTGTGTCGGCTTGTTGTAATAAGGGACCACGACAAGGTAAGCGTCCGCCCCGTGAGGGCCGAGCAGGCGGATGTTGTCCAGCGTCCCCTGGAGGGAATTGGTGCCGCAACCGACCAGAAGCGGCAGGCCGCCCGAATATTTGCGCGTGATGTCAAGCAGGCGCAGCCTCTCCTCCGTCGAGAGGGTCGGGGTCTCGCCCGTGGTGGCAAGCGGCACGAGGAAATCCACCCCAGCCTCCACCTGCCTCACTATGCAGGACGCGTATGCGTCATAATCCACTGCACCGCCCCGGAACGGAGTCACGAGAGCGGTTCCGCAACCTTGGAGATACAACTTGCTCATAGTATCAGATCTTTAAATTCATGTACGCCTTCGAGCCCTTCCGTCATCAGCGCGGCGGTCACCGCTCCCTCGGCAAAGCCTTGCCGCGAGAATGCCTCGTGGGTGAAAGTCAGGCTGTCCACCTCGGAGCGAAGCTGGACGATGTGGGTCCCCGGCACCTCCCCTATGCGCTCGGAAGCGATCTTCGGCTTCTCCCCGAGGGCCGCCTCGATGATGCCGCCGACCGTCTTGGCCGTGCCGCTCGGAGCGTCAAGCTTGTGGATATGGTGAATCTCTTTGACATCCGGGGTATATCCGTGCCCCTTGAGCACGGTGCACGCGCGCTCCACGGCGGTGAAGAATGCATTCACGCCAATAGAGAAATTCGATGCCCAGACGAGCGTGGCGCCGCTGCTGCGGAAAGCCGAGAAAACCTCTTCCTTGATGTCATACCACCCCGTGGTGCCGACTACAACGGCCTTGAAGCGGCGCGCCAGGAACTCATAATTGGCCCTGAACGCATCCGGAGTCGTGAAGTCTATGCACACCGCGCCCGAGGTGATGTCCTCGGGGAGCGAGCACACGTCTTCCGTCGCGCACACCGGCTCAATGCCCCGGCTGCGCAGCACCGCCTCGACCATGTGCCCCATCTTGCCGTAACCGCTGATCACTGTCTTTATCATGGTCACAAAATTAGCATTATTTTTCGACTGTCCTGTCAAACGAGGCGATCATGGCGCGCAGGGCCGCGCTCCCCATAATCGTGCCTTCCGGAAGTTTCCGCTCTTCCCCGAACACATACATCTCCACCGCCGGTTCCACGACTGTCGCGGACTCATCATATCTTCCGTCCTTATAGACCCGCGACGCGTCAAGGCTCCAGCGCCTGCGGACAAAATCATAGACGGCAAGGCGCTTGCTCAGGCCGTAATCGTGGCCTTCTGAGGCGAGATGCACATTCTCAACATTGTCTTCCGCCCCATATAGCCCGTACATCTTCTGAAGATAAGGGAATTCGACTTCCGGGACATTCTTCGTCCAGTCTTCCCCGTCGGAAACGATAAGAAGAGGCTTCGGGGCGAAGGCCGCACAGAATTCGACATTGTTGGTCCGCGTGCCGTCCGGCAGGATATGGACGGGGCGGCCGCTCTCGCACGGGCATCCGCCATTGAAATGGGCGGAGACCATGACGACAGGAGCGCTGAGCGTCACACGGTCATCTATCGCCGCTATTATCATCACTTGGGAGCCGCCTCCGGAAGCCCCGGTCGCTCCGACGCGGGTGAGGTCCACCCATTCTTGAGCGCAGAAATAATCCAGGATCCGCACGCTCTGCCAGGTCTGCATGATAATGGCCAGGTCCGTGCGGTGATCCTTGGGGTCGAACGCGAGAGCGGATTCTCCCCATGCCCACATGTCATAACTGAACACTGCCACGCCCATCCTCGCGAGAGTCGCACAACGCAACTGCTGGTCCGGGCGGTAGCGGCCCCGTTCGTCGGGGATGGAATTGTCTTCATTGTTGTAGAAGTGTCCATGAGGGGAGAGCATGAACGGAATCTTCCCCTTATATCTGGCTGGCATGTACAACGAACCGCTCACCCAAACCCCGGGGAGAATTTCGAGAGCCATGTTCTCCACGCGGTAGCCTTTATATGTGCGGCGGTTGGAGCTGACTGTGCGGATTTCGGTCTTGGGGAATCTGTCTATCCCGAGGGCGGTGATGATGTTGCTCCGGAGTTCCGCCTTGCGTCCCTCCCATTTCGGGACGGAATCGTACTCCGCCGCTGATTTCTCCAGCGCACGCCGTCCCTCTTCCTCATCAGACCGCTGTGCACAAAGCGTCATGCAGGCGGACACGGCGAGCATGGCCGTCAGAAAAAGCTTCTTCTTCATAAATGATTATGCTATAAAACTATACTACTCAGTTGAATCATGAAAACGCGGCGCATTCAAGCCCGGACAAAAGGGCGGACAAGAGGACATTGCGGACTCTCATAGGTTAAAGGCCTAACAAAGAGAATATCCGGATATAGTTCTCGACGGCGGCGGCGATTTCCGCCATCGAGACGCACTCATTGTCCCTGTGCGCCGTCAGAATCGAGCCCGGGCCGCATATCATCTTGTGAGCGAACCCGTCCAGATGCGGGGCGTCGCTGCCGAAAGAGACCGGCTGGGTCTGGAAGCCCGGCAAGGTATAATACTCGGCAGGAGAGTCGCCGCCACGCGGGCTGACCTCAATCTCAGGACAGGCAAGCGCATCCATATAGGAGCAGACCTCTCGGTCGGAGGCAAAGGTCGTCCGGAAATACAGCCGGCAGTCAAGCGACGGGCTCAGGATATTCTGCGGGTTGTCGCTCCGCAGGAGGCCGACATTGAAACTCGTCTTCCCGAGAAGCGCGTCGTCTCCGAAATCCTTGGCGCGGAGGGCGTCCATGAAGTCGACGAACATCTCCACTGCGCTGCGTCCGAACTGCGGGTAGCCGGAGTGGCAGGCTTTGCCCTTGAAATGGATGTCGAATGACTTGGTGCCCTTCGAGGCGCTCGCCATACAGTTGTCAGTAGGCTCGCCTATCACCAGGTACGGGGCGGTGAAGCCTGTCCGGGAGAACGCCTTGGCCCCGAAAGAGCCTGTCTCCTCCCCGCTCAGCAGCAGCAGTGCAAACCCGTCCAGCCCGCTCTCCGCAAGCGAGCGGCAGGCCGAATACATGGAGAAAATCTGCCCCTTGGCATCGCAGCTTCCGCGTCCGCGGACGATGTCCCCGTCGAAGACCGGGGCGATGTATGGAGGCACGGTGTCAATATGAGTGCAGAACACAAGCTTCGGCTCACCCCAGGAAAACAGGAGATTCAAAGTGCCGTCACCGACCTCGTAGCGGGTCTTTCGCGGCGCGTCAAGATGCTCTTCCAGCCATAGCGCGAAGTCTCTTTCCATCCCTGAGGTGGAATCTATGGACAGCATCCGGCGGAAGAGTTCGGTCATCATAGCAGCACATCCCTGATTATGCCGGAGGCGGCAAGCCTTACACCCTCTCCGGCTCCCCTTATGACAAGAGGTGCGGAGTATTCGCTCTTGATGACGGTCACGTTCTCTGTACCGTTGAGCCAATAGAACGGACTGTCAGCGCTGACGCTCTCCATCTTGATCTCGGCACAGTACCCGAGTCTGGCAGAAGGGTCCCTGCGCAGGATGGCCACGAAGCGCTGGCGCTTGCCCTCCGCCGACAGGCGCTTCTCCTGCACCTGTATCCGGGACTCCATGGCCTCAAGCCTGGAGTAGAACTCCTCGACCGGACAGTCGAAGAACTCCCGGCCAAGCATAGGACTTATGCGGACATCGCTCTCTTCGAGCGGCACTCCGGCCTCGCGGGCGAGAATCAGCAGTTTGCGCAGCACGTCCCGACCACCCAGGTCGGTACGCGGATCCGTCTCCGAAAGCCTCTCCCTCTGCGCCTTGCGCAGAAGGTCCGCAAGGCTCTCCCCGCATTCAGGACGCTCGTGCGTAGTAAGCACATAGTTGAGCGTGCAGGAGACCACGGCCTCTATCGACTCGATGCCGTCGCTGCAGTTGGCTCCGCTGGCGATGGACTCAAGTATAGGCAAAGATGTGCCGACCGTGGTGTCGTAGCGGAAGAAGGTCCCGTTCTCCCGCGCCGCGGCCTTGAGTGCGGCATATTGCACATAAGGCACGGCAAGTGAACGGCGGTTCGAGGTCACGACCCCGAGTCCGCTGCGGAACAGCTCCTCGTATCGCAGGTAGATGGATTCGTCGTCCGTGCAGTCGATAAATACGGACTTGCGCGGGGCGGCCTGACAGACTGCCGTGATATATGCGCCGTCTGCGGCGCTTTCCCCCTCGCGGAGCCGCGAAGAGA
Source organism: uncultured Bacteroidales bacterium (assembly GCA_900541925.1). Classification (GTDB taxonomy): domain Bacteria; phylum Bacteroidota; class Bacteroidia; order Bacteroidales; family UBA932; genus Cryptobacteroides. The sequence continues at coordinate 66,030 of UQMB01000014.1, forward strand.
TGGAGTCTTCGTTGAGTCCGCGCATATCTATCTGATAGTTGCGGCTGTCCGACACTCCCACGATCCTTATCGTCCTCCCGAGACGGTCCTCTATCCTCTCGCGGCTGGCTGCTATCAGCCTCACAAGGGCCTTGCCCACAGCTCCGTATCCGGCGATGAACACATTGACCTCGGTGATGCTGCGGGACTCGAAGAACTCCCTGTGTATGGCGGACACGGACTCGCGGACAACAATCTGCCTGACATCGACGAAGAACACCGACGCCTCGCCACAGACCTCGGAGAGCGGTTTGATGCCCGCCTCGGAAAGTGCTGACAGAATCCTTCCGGAAGCGGACTTGCGGCTCGCGACAGACTCTCCGACAAGACATATCCTGGAGACGCCCTCCTGCGGCAGCTCAAGGCTCGTCACGCCCAGCCATGACTCCGGGCCGCCGGGATGTATGTCACGCACGACCGTGCCCGGATTGCGCGGGTCGAAGGTGTTTTTGATGTTGATCGCTATGCCTTCCTGCATGGCGGGATGGACCGTAGGCGCATAGAGGACCTTGGCCCCGCCCGCAGCGAGTTCGAGGGCGGCATGGTATGAAATCTCCGGAATCGTGACCGCAGACGGGACGACCTTGGGATTGGCCGTCATCATGCCGGGCACGTCTGTCCAGATTTCAAGCGTATCTGCCTTGAGCGCCGCAGCATAAAGCGCCGCGCTATAGTCCGACCCGCCGCGCCCGAGGGTGGTCAGACGGCCGTCCTCGTCAGAGGCGATGAATCCGGGCGCCACGAAAAGAGCGGTGTGAGGACACTCAGCCACGGCATCCCTTATGGCGGCGTAAGTCCAGTCCCTGTCAACCTCGCCGCGGCGGGTCCGTATCAGACGCCTGGAGTCGAGCCACTGCGTGCTCACCCCGTCACAGGCGAACTTGCGGGCAATGATGACCGTCGAGAAAAGTTCCCCGAAAGTGACGCAGTCCTCAGAGGGCGCCGCCTGGAGCTCCCCGAAGAGGACATCCACCTCGGCGCTGACCGCCTGGCGCTCCTCTCCGGTGAAGAGCCGCTTCACAATCGCCTGGTGCCGCAGCCGCAGAGCCTCGATGAGGCTGTCCCTCTGCTCACCCTCCGGAAGGGAGGCTATCTTGATCAAGGCATCGGTGCAGCCGCTGACGGCGGAGCATACCAGCACCGCCCTGCCGGCGCGTACCGCATCGCCCACGATGTCCATCACGGACGAGATCCTGGTCGCGTCCGATACCGAGCTGCCTCCGAATTTAAGTACCCGCATCATTCTCTCTCTATCTTGGCTCCGAGCGCGTTGAGGCGCCCTTCTATGTTCTCATATCCCCTGTCTATCTGCTCAATGTTGTCTATCGTCGATGTGCCGTTGGCGGACATGGCCGCAAGAAGCATGGCGATACCGGCCCTGATGTCAGGGGATGTCATCCTGCCGGCCTTGAGACAGATCTTGTGGTCGTGGCCTATCACCACCGCGCGGTGCGGGTCGCAGAGGATGATCTGCGCCCCCATGTCGATGAGCTTGTCCACGAAGAACAGCCTGCTCTCGAACATCTTCTGATGTATGAGCACGCTTCCCTTGCACTGGGTGGCCACCACCAGCATCACGCTCAACAGGTCCGGGGTCAGGCCCGGCCATGGAGCGTCGGCGATGGTCATGATCGAACCGTCGATGAAAGACTCTATCTCATAGCTCTCCTGCGAAGGGACATAGATGTCATCTCCGCGCTGCTCAAGCTTGACTCCGAGCCGGCGGAAGCACTCCGGGATTATGCCGAGATTGCTCCAGGAGACATTGCTGATGGTAAGTTCGCTCCGCGTTATCGCGGCCATGCCGATGAACGAGCCCACCTCGATCATGTCCGGGAGTATCCTGTGCTCCGTCCCGTGAAGAGATTCGACTCCGGTGATTGTGAGCAGGTTGGACCCGATTCCCTCGATCTTGGCACCCATCCTCACCAGCATCTTGCACAGTTGCTGGATGTATGGCTCGCAGGCCGCGTTGTAAATGGTCGTGACCCCCTTTGCGAGGGTGGCCGCCATCACTATGTTGGCCGTTCCGGTAACTGACGCCTCGTCAAGAAGCATATAGCAGCCCTGCATGCTGCGGCCAGAAGACAGGCTGTAGGCACGTTTGGCCGTATCGTAGGCGCACTTGGCGCCAAGTTTCATGAATCCGTCGATGTGGGTGTCGACGCGGCGGCGGCCTATCTTGTCTCCGCCCGGCTTGGGGAAATATGCCTGCCCGAAACGGGACAGAACCGGTCCCACCACCATCACGGAGCCTCGCAACTGTGCGCAGCTGCGCACAAAATCCGCGCTGCGTATGTAGAATTCGTTGATGTGCCCGGCAGTGAACCTGTACTCTCCCTTGGAAAGGCGCTCCACAACGACACCCATGCTCTCAAGCAGGGCGATGAGGTTCTGGACATCCAGTATCTCGGGGACATTGGATATCGTTACCGGTTCAGGTGTAAGCAGGGTGGCGCTTATCACCTCCAGGGCCTCGTTCTTGGCACCCTGAGGCTCGATGGACCCGCTCAGACGGCGTCCTCCCTCTATGACGAATGAACTCATATATGCTCTACTTCCGGAACAAGTTCAACACCAAAACGTTCCCGTACCGTGTCCACGACTCGTTTCTCAAGTGCAAGCACATCCGACGGGGTCGCCTCGCCGCTCCGGTTGACTATCACCAGCGGCTGTTTCTCATATACCGCGGCTCCGCCTTCGGATGCGCCCTTGAGGGAGCAGCTGTCTATCAGCCACGCGGCCGGTATCTTCACTCCGCCGTCGGGCAGGAGGTAATGCGGCGCGCTGCCGTCCGGGGATATGCGCCTGAACTCCTCCGCACTGACCACGGGATTCTTGAAAAAGCTTCCGGCGCTGCCTGTCTCCTCCGGATCAGGGAGTTTGGAACGGCGGAGCTTGATGACCGCCTCCCTGACTTCCTGCGGGGACTGCGGCGTGTTTCCGCCAAGGGTCTCCAAAAGACCATGATATTCCACTCTCGGGCGAGGGGCGCGGCTTAGCCTGAAGAGCACGCTTGTGACGACATAGCGGCCCTTGTTCTCCTCTTCTTTGAACATCGACATCCTGTACCCGTAGCGGCATTCGGCGGCGCTGAACTTGACCTTCTTCTTCTCCTTGAGGTCAAAGCAGACCACCCCGGAGATGATGTCCTTGACCTCAACCCCGTATGCGCCGATGTTCTGCACGGCGGCAGCCCCGACTTCCCCGGGGATAAGTGAGAGATTCTCCGCCCCCCAGAGTCCGTGCCGGCAGGTCTCGGAGACGAACGAGTCGAAGTTCACTCCGGCGCCGACCATCACCGGCACATCATCGAAGCCCACATCCACATACTTGATGTACTCTATGTTGGAATGCAGTACCGTCCCCGGGAAATCTCCCGTAAAGAGCAGGTTGCTTCCCTCTCCGATATGCAGCAGCGGCTTGGGAAGACGCTCGAAATTGAGGCCCTCGAGTTCCTTTACGCTCTCGTACTCCACGAAACAGCTGCAGGACACCTTCATCCTGAACGTGTTAAGTGCGCCGAGATCATAATTGAGCTTGATTCTCACTGTTCTTTATATGTTGATTGAAGATAAAGCTCATCCATCTGGCTCTGGTCAATCTTGGACGGGGAATCGATCATCACGTCGCGGCCCTGATTGTTCTTCGGGAAGGCGATGTAGTCACGGATCGTCTCCTGCCCGCCGAAGAGGGCGCAGACGCGGTCGAATCCGAAGGCCAGCCCTCCATGAGGCGGGGCCCCGAACTTGAAGGCGTTGGTTATGAAGCCGAACTTGTACTCGGCGTCCTCGCGGCTGATGCCGAGCACGTCGAACATCCTGCTCTGCATGGAGGCATCGTGGATACGGATTGAACCTCCGCCGAGTTCGGTGCCGTTGAGCACGAAGTCGTAGGCGTTGGCGCAGACGCGCTCGAGATCTTCTTTCTTGTCGGAATAGAACCACTGCTCATGCTCCGGCTTAGGAGCCGTGAACGGGTGATGCATGGCGTAGAAACGCCCGTCCTCCTCGCTCCATTCGAGCAGAGGGAAGTCCACTATCCACAGCGGCGCGAACACCTTAGGGTCTCTGAGTCCGAGACGGCCGCCCATCTCGATGCGGAGCACGCCGAGCTGGGTCTGGGTCTTGCGCTTGGCTCCGCACAGCACGAGGATGAGGTCTCCCGGCTTCGCCTCGCAGGCTTTCGCGACTTCCTGGAGCTTCTCCGCGGAGAAGAACTTGTCCACGGATGATTTGACGCTGCCGTCGGCGTTGAGCTTGATGTACACGAGGCCCTTGGCACCTACCTGCGGGCGCTTGACCCACTCGGTCAGTTCGTCAAGCTGCTTGCGGGTGTACTCCGCACAGCCCTCGGCAGCTATCGCGCCGACATATTCGGAAGAGTCGAAGACACTGAATCCTTCGCCCTTGACAAGCGTGGTGATGTCGTGGATCTTCATCCCGAAGCGGACATCCGGCTTGTCGGAGCCGTAGCTGTCCATCGCATCGTACCACCTCATCCGCGGCAGCGGATCCGGTATGTCCACGCCGAGTGCGTTCTTGAACATCCGGCGCATCATCCCTTCGAAGGTGTTGAGGACATCCTCCTGCTCCACGAAGCTCATCTCGCAGTCTATCTGGGTGAACTCCGGCTGACGGTCGGCGCGCAGGTCTTCGTCGCGGAAGCAGCGCACAATCTGGAAATAGCGGTCGTATCCCGCCACCATGAGCAGCTGCTTGAATGTCTGCGGAGACTGTGGAAGTGCGTAGAATGTGCCCGGATTCATGCGGGACGGCACCACGAAGTCGCGTGCTCCCTCCGGAGTGGATTTGATAAGATACGGGGTCTCTATCTCCATGAATCCCTGCTCGTCAAGGTAGTTGCGGATTTCCTGGGCGAGGCGGTGACGCAGGGCGAGGGCCCTCTGGAGAGGAGGGCGGCGCAAGTCGAGATAGCGGTACTTGGCCCTGAGATCCTCTCCGCCGTCGCTGTTCTCCTCGATGGTGAACGGCGGGGTCACGGACTTGTTGAGCACATTGATGCTCTCCAGGCGGATCTCGACATCACCCGTAGGCATCTTCGGGTTCTTGCTGGCACGCTCCACGACTTCTCCGACCGCCTGGATCACATATTCGCGGCCCAGACCGGCCGCCGTCTCCACCAGTGCCGGGTCGGCATCCGTCTCCACCACCAGTTGCGTGATGCCGTAACGGTCGCGCAGGTCGATGAATGTCATTCCTCCCAGTTTGCGGGTTTTCTGCACCCAGCCCGCCAGGGTGACTTTCTTGCCTTTGTCGGAGAGCCTCAGCTCACCGCAAGTGTTGCTTCTGTACATATAGCGTTTTGTGTTATATTCCAAAAGAACAAAGTTATAAAATATTCCCGGATATGCGCATAAAGTTGCCGCCGTGTCCTTTCCGGGCACGGTGGCGCGTTAAACTTGATGTCTCAATGCCTTAGAGTTTGTAATACACCGACAGCACCCAGGCGAACAGCCTCGGCGGCAGGATGCTTTTGGCCAGAACGGCAAGTCTCTGGAGGAATGTGGCCACGATGTAGCTGTACTTCGGGTCTTTCTTGCGCACTATCGAAGAAATCTTGGCCGCGAGGACTTCCGGCTTCAGGCCTGACTTCTCGTCGTGCTCTATGCTGGCCATCGACTTGGCGTATGACTTATATGCCTCGAACGACTTCGGGTCAGCCACGGTGCGGCGGGTAGCCGTGAACCCGGTGGAGAAATCTCCCGGTTCGATGACGACGACCTTGATGCCGAACTCCCTGAGCTCAAGCCGCAGGGCCTGGCAATAACCCTCGATCGCGAATTTCGAAGCCGAATACAGCCCCTGATAAGGAAGGCCCATGAGTCCCCCTATCGAGCTGATGCAGATAATCTTACCCTCCCGCTGTCTGCGCATCACAGGGAGCACGAAATGCAGGAAACGCACCATTCCCATCCAGTTGACATCCATCTGAGCGCGGGCATCGTCCAGGGAGCTGAACTCCAGCGGCCCGCCGACTCCCATGCCGGCGTTGTTGATAAAGACGTCGATGCGCCCCTCGGCCTCGACGACCTTGGAGACCGCAGCCTCGACCTCGGCGTCATCAGAGGCGTCCGCCTTGATGTAGGTAACCCCGGGTAACGGCGTCACGTCACGCCTGTGCGTGCCGTAGACCTTGTGCCCGTCGGCGGAGAGCCGCTCGGCCATGGCCTTGCCGAAGCCGGAGCTTATTCCTGTGATGAGAATGACCATAACTTATTCTATTCTATTCTATGACTCCGAGTCCCTTGAAAATCGCCGTGAGCTTCTCGACGGCCTCGTCGACCTGGTCTACTGTATGGGTGGCCATAAGCGCGAAGCGGATGAGCACGTCGCTCTCCGGCACCGCCGGGGCGATGACAGGGGTGATGAATACTCCCTGCTCGTATGCCAGGCGCACGATTTTCATGGCCTTGATGGTGTCGCGCACGAAGAGAGGGATGATAGGAGACTGGGTGTGCCCCGTGTCGAAGCCGTTGTCCTTGAATGCCTGCTGGGCATGACGGGTCACCTTCCAGAGGTGCTCGCGCCTTTCCGGCTCGTTGATCATGATGTCGAGGGCCGCAGATGCGGCGGCCACTGCGGCCGGGGTCATCGAGGCGCTGAATATCAGGGAGCGGGAGTTGTGCTTGAGATAGTTGAGGACCTCCTTGTCGCCGGCGATGAAGCCGCCCAGGGAGCCGAAGCTCTTGGAGAACGTGCCCATTATCAGGTCTGTGTCGGCCGTGAGTCCGTAGTGGCTTGCCGTACCGGAGCCGTTCTCCCCTATCACACCGAGTCCGTGGGCGTCGTCCACCATCACGGATGCGTTGTATTTCTTGCAGAGCTCCACAATCTGCGGAAGCGGGGCGATGTCTCCCTCCATGGAGTAAACTCCGTCAACCACAATCAGTTTCGGGGCGTCAGGCGGAGTGAGTGCAAGCTTCTTCTCGAGGACTGCCATGTCGTTGTGCGGGAACTTGCGCACTTCCGAGAAACTCAGGCGGCTGCCGTCTATGATGCAGGCGTGGTCAAGGGCGTCAAGGAAAATGTATCCTCCCTTCATGCCGAGGCAGCTCACCACCCCGAGGTTTACCTGAAACCCGGTGCTGTAGGTGACAGCCTCATCCTTGCCCACGAACTTGGCGAGCTTGGCTTCAAGCTCTTCGTGTATGTCAAGGGTTCCGTTGAGGAAACGGCTGCCGGAGCAGCTGGTGCCGTATTTGCGTATAGCCGCGATTGCGGCTTCCTTGAGACGCGGGTCATCCGAAAGCCCGAGATATGAATTGGAGCCGAACATCAGGACCTTCTTGCCGTCGGCCATGGTTACGACCGGGTCCTGGCCAGAAGATATCGGGCGGTAGTAAGGGTAGATTCCTAGCGCTTTAACTTCTTGAGGGACTGTGTATTTCGCACAAATCTCATTCAGTAATTTCTTCATCTGGATTAGATTTTTATAAAGTAGTACAACGCTGCAAATATACAAATTATATTCAATTCGCAACCTGTCGTCAAGGCAGGCGGGCAGGCAGGCGGGGTGGCAGGGCGGGGTGGCAGGGCGGAGTGGCAGGGCGGGCAGGCAGGGGTGGAGTGGCAGGGCGTGGTGGCAGGCTATCGGTTTCTGTACGGGAAAAGGCCATCTCCCGAACGAAACGCGTCTGCGAATCTGAACTGTATTGGACTGAAAATGGTTGACTCAAAAAAAGAGACAATCATCATGAAATTACGCTCAGAATTACAAAAGAAGTACTATCAACAGGTGATAGACTTCCACCAAAAGACAGGTCTTAGCCCCCATAAGATGGCGAAAATGCAGCTTTTCCCGGTAAGCGTGACCCAGATGTACGAGTGGATTGCTATCTTTGATGCGGAGAACGGGAAAGGATCACCCCGAAGAATCATGGAAGCAAAGAAGTCAAAGGAGCAGGAAGAGCTGGAGTCTCTGAAGTCGCGGATCTCCGAACTGGAGGAGAGCCTCAGAGTGGAGCGTCTGCGCAACCGCCTGAACGAAAAGATCATAGACATAGCGGAGGCTCG
>UQMB01000015.1 GCA_900541925.1 uncultured Bacteroidales bacterium
GAGGCCATCGCCAAGTATTCCGGCCTCAGCGAAGACGAGGTTCGGAAGCTGATGTGACGTGCGTGCCCGCCAACATCTTTACGGAGCTGGGGAGATTCGGCAAGAGCGCGGACGAGAGGGACGCGCCGAACCATCGATTACGATAAAAGAGCCGCCTCAAATTTGCAATCTGCCAGTTGCCTGAACAGAAGGTGACCCCGAGAGTTCTTGAGACTCCGAGGCCACCTTTTTAGTAAACAGCAACTTATTTTTTAACGATTACTTAACCAGAGCAGCGCAATATTTTCATTTATTCAACCTCCAATTGCATATATCAACCAAAGAACAGGCAAAAGTTTTGGTTGTTAATAAAAAAATCTCTATATTTACGACTCGTAACCACAAACAACCAATTTAACAACCTAATGGTACCCAATTTTAATCTATGTCATCGGCGCTTAGCGGCGCTTCTGACTTGCTTGACCCTCCTCGGAGGAGCAGCACACGCACAAACTGCCACGACAGACGGCAAGGTGATTGACCAGAACGGGATTCCCGTGATCGGGGCTTCCGTCGTCGAGAAAGGAACGATGAACGGAGTGATGACCGACACTGACGGCGCATTCACCATCAAAGTCGCCTCCGGCAAGACCCTCGAAGTATCATGCATAGGCTATGTGACAGTAGAAGTCGCAGCCGCCCCAAGACTCAGCATCACCCTCCGTGAAGACTCGCAGATGCTTGAAGAGACCGTGGTCGTGGGTTATGGTACGATGCGCAAAAAAGACGTCACGGGCGCAATGGTGTCAGTAACCTCAGACGATCTCGTCTCCACTCCGGCAAATAACGCCATCGAAGCGCTCCAGGGCAAGGCAGCAGGTGTCGCCATCGGGAGCGCAGACTTGCGCCCTGGCTCTGTCGGCTCCATCCGCATCCGAGGCATCAATGCCATCAAGGACAAGGATGACTCCGCCGGCCCTCTGGTGGTGATTGACGGAATAATCGGACAGAGCGTCGGTCTCGACATGCTGAACCCGCAAGACATCGAATCGGTGGACATCCTCAAAGACGCTTCCGCCACCGCCGTATATGGTGCCCGAGGCGGCAACGGCGTGATTCTCGTCACGACAAAGAGGGGAAAGAGCGGCAAGCTGGCATTGAATTATAGCGGGACTGCGACATTCGAGAAAATCTACGACCGCATCCCTATGATGGACGCACAGCAGTACATTGAATGGCGCCGCTGGGGATATTACTATGCAGGTCTTGGACCGAGAGCCGACGAACCTACGGTGGAGAACGACCGCAAGCTCTTCACATCCTACGGAACGGATGAAGCGGCATGGGCCAACATCCTCAGGGGATGGGGACTCACATACGACCAGTGGAACTCCGGGCAGACAGCATCGAAATGGGACGGCTCCAAAGTGCAGACAACCGACTGGACACAATACACGGACCGCATAGGCGTAACGCAGGAGCACACCCTCAGCGCGAGCGGCGGCACAGACAAGATGAATGCCTATGTCTCATTCGGCTACCTCAACCAGAAAGGCACCAATATCGGCCAGGACTACACACGATACACCATCCGCACCAGCGTGGATGTCAATCCTATAAACTGGTTCAAGATGGGCGGATCCATGAATGCCCGCTTCTCTGATCAGGAGTATGGCATCGACGCCTCCAACAGCATCTCATCAAATATCCCAGGCTCCCTCCACGGCAAGGCCCGCAACACTTTCAGCTACGCAGTCCCTTATGACAGCAACGGTAAACGTATCGACTACCCTGGCGGAGACACCACAATACCTACAGTCGTAGACGAGGTGGGCAAATCGGCCGTGACGAACCTCTACTATCAGTTGTCCGCTTCCCTATACGGAGAGATTGATTTCGGCAACATCTGGCAGCCTCTCAAAGGCCTGCGCTTCAGAACCAATTTCGGCCCGCAGATAAGCTTCGGACAGAACTTCAGGTACCTCTCGAATGAATCAGTGAACCGAATCTCCCAAGGCACCGATTATGTAAGCTCAAAGGCCTCGAAGAATTTCTCTTGGCTGCTCGACAACATGCTCACATATGACAAGACCATAGGTGCGCACTACTTCAACGCGACCCTCCTTCAGGAAGCATGGTCAAAGATGAGCAGCAACCTGTATGAAATGAGCGGCAGCGGCGTAGCACTCGGGATGACCCAGAAATGGTGGGGTCTGACCCCTAAATCGGTAGGCGTGCTGAACGACCCTAAGTACAACACCCTCTCCGAAGCACAGATGGCATCATATATGGCCCGCCTCATCTATAGCTTCAAAGACAGGTACATCGTGACATTATCCTACCGGTACGACGGCGCCTCTCAGCTCGGAGACGGGCACAAATGGGCAGGATTCCCTTCCGTTGCACTTGGCTGGAGACTCGACCAGGAGAGCTTCATGCGTGACATAAACTGGCTCGACCAGCTCAAGCTCCGCGCCGGCTGGGGACTCACCGGCAATTATTCCGTAGGCATTTACTCTACAAAAGACACGCTCTCAAGCGGGACCGCAATACATGGGGCGAACGGTTCGACATTCTACTACACGCCGACCACCCTTGCCAACAACGCCATCGGCTGGGAGACCACATCCCAATACAATTTAGGTGTCGACTTCTCGGTACTCAAAGGCCGCCTCTCCGGTGTCCTTGACCTCTATCAGAACTACACCAACGGACTCATCTTCGATGTAACCCTCCCTACTGTAACCGGATACGGCAAGACCAAGGACAATGTCGGCAAGACAATGAACCACGGATTCGACCTGTCCCTCAACTCAATCAACATCTCCACGCGCGATTTCTCATGGAGAAGCAACCTCAACCTGTCTTACACCAAGAACAAGATTCTGGAGCTCCAAAACGGCAAGGAGGACATGGTGGCCGACAAACTCTTCATCGGCTATCCGTCAACTGTGCTCTATGGATACGAAAGCGCAGGCCTGTGGACCGACTCGGCTGAAGATCTCGCGCTCATGGAGAAGTTCAATGCGAACGGCCACAAATTCGCACCGGGAATGGTCCGTCCGGTAGACCAGAACAATGACTATAAGATCGATGCGAACTACGACCGCAAAGTCATAGGAAACACCCGCCCTCTCTGGAACCTCGGCTTCACGAACACATTCTCTTATAAGAACCTCGAACTCTCCATCTTCCTGTATGGAGCATTCAAGTTCGTCGCGCAGACAGGCCAGTACCAGGGTGGCCGTGAACCGGTCATCTGCATGAATTATTACAACGAGAACAACAAGAACGGAGCCGAGTACCAGAGGCCTTACTTCAACACCGCCGGAGGAGATTCGTTCTCCGGAATTCTGCTCCAGAAAGACGCTTCTTTCCTCAAGGTAAGACAGATCGCCATCGGATACAACCTCCCTCGCACTTTCGTGAAGAGACTTGGACTCGGATCCGTAAAAGTCACAGGACAGCTGAAGAATCCGTTCTCCATATATCAGGGAACGAGCTGGATGGACAGCGACCTGAACAGCGGCACATACAACAGAGGATTCGTATTCGGTCTCAATGTAGGATTCTAATAACAAATTGACATGAAAACAAATATACGACACATACTTTTGACGATGCTGGCAGGGGGCGCCCTGTTCACCACATCGTGCACAAACGACTTCCTCAACGAAGTCAAAAGAGACGAGGTCTCAAGCGGCTGGCTGGACGAGCCGGAGGGCCTCGCTTCAATGGCAGGGAGTCTGTATATGGAGTTCAATTACTTCTTCAACAATGAATCCAGCTATGCCTACACCAATTACGGAACGGACGAGTTCATGGTGGCTGGAGACGCGTCCAACGGGATGTGGAACGATTATGACGCCCGTCTCGGATCCGTCGTAACCCCTGTAGTGAACTCCAACACGCAGGCAATAAGCACTTTCTGGAACACCTTATATGAATGGAATGCACGCGCCAACAGAATCATAGCCAAGGCCGACATTCTCGAAGGCTCTCCGCTGAAGAACGAAACCCTCGGAATAGCATACTTCACCAGAGGATTCAATTTCCTTTTCCTCACCATGCAGTTCGGGGACATACCTGTCGTGACAGAGCCGATTTCTACACCTGAGAGGGAGTTCGCAAGGGCACCGCAGGAAAAAGTATACGAGCAGATCATATCTGACCTCAAGAACGCATACGACCTGTTGAGTCCAGACGCAAGCCGCGCGACGAAAAACTATGCGACAAAGTACACCGCCGCGCACTATCTCGCGAAAGCACATCTCTGGAGGGCGTCAGAAATCAACGACAAGTGGAATTCCGCCTACAAGTCAAAGGACTTGGAAGAAGTCATCAAATATGCGGACGAAGTCATCGCGGCTCACCCTCTGGCGGCAGACTACAATGACCTCTTCAACAACTTCACCGCATACGACACCTCCATCACCGAAACCAATTCAGAGATCGTCCTTTCATCAGGAAGTTCCGATTCCGCGACGACCAACCGCAAAGCCAACTGGGGTCTCGCCCTCTTCACCGCCTGGTACCAGAACTTCCCGCTCATGAAGCGCGACCTTGCCAGCGGCCGTGAGTATCAGCGCATGAAGACCACCCCGTCTTACGCATATTTCCTGTATGACCTGGAGAATGACTCACGTTTCTGGAAGTCTTTCAAGACCACTTATGCAGTCAACAATGCAAGCGCCAAGACGGAGATCAACATCGGCGGGACCAGGATTCCGTCCACGGCTTACTTCCCGAGCAACGACGGCGAGTACATGAGCACCATGTACATCATCAACCGCAAGGATTACGGGCAGAAGTATTACAAGCCGGAAGTCAATGTCTCCAAGGCTACAACAGGCACATATTCAAGAACCGATTATCGCACCGGCAAGAAGATTCCGGCTATCATGGCGCTGAACATCTACAGCGAAGACGGCACCGAAATCCTCGGAACTTCCATGACTCCGGACTACAATACCCTTCTCGCCCCTCTGTGCAAGTATCTTGACGGGGCGGTGGACAAGAACAATCTCGGTGGCGGATATCGTGACGGAATACTCGCGCGCTCGGCAGAGGACTACTTCTTCAAGGCGGAAGCCCTTATCAGACAGGGCAAATACAATGAAGGCATCGCCGTCCTCAAACCATTGCGTGACAGAGCGCAGTTCAAAGCCGGGGAAGCTCGCGATGCATATGTGGACGGCGGCAACGCATACCATTACAACAGCTACAAGAGCGGTCTCAAGGGCTTCACGGCCAACTGCTCGTTCTACCCGATGAACTCCTACTACTATTCAGTAGGCGGATGGGATGACGAGTCAGTACGCGAGTCCAAGAACGCCGTCGCCTCCGTGCTCCCGACCGTCACTCTCGCCAGCCTCCCGAAGGAAGACGCGGCCATCATTGACAAGCTCGGGTATTCTTCCGATTACGACAAGGCGATGTGCTACCTGCTCAACGAGAAATCCAGGGAAATGTATGGTGAGTATCTGCGCTGGATGGATCTGGCCCGTACCATGACTCTCGAGAAGCGTCTCGTCTTCAATGACCAGGCGTATTCCAAGAATCTTACCGACATCACCGGGCACAAGACCGACATGAGCGGAACAACATACGCCGAGAGTGCCAATGGAGGAAGTTTCAAGGCTTCTGTGCACTACTATCGTCCGATACCGCAGGTGTTCCTTGACAACATCACCAAGGACGGCAAACCTCTCACTGCCGACGAGAAAGCCGCTATGCAGAATCCTGGATACTAGGCTTCACCTCGCATGTTTTCACTTCGGAGACGGCCCGCAAGGACCGTCTCCGTTTTTGCATATCCTCCAAAAAACTGTAAATTTGCGCTCTGTGTCGAAAACAGACAATACCACAATACAATCAATCAGATGAAAAACCGAATATTGACCCTTTTGCTGCTGACACTGCCTCTGGCCGCGTCAGCCAAGGATGTCTCCGGACTCAACGAGAAGCAGTTCTCGAAGTTCTGGAAAGTAGAATCAGAATCTCCTGACTACAAAGTCAGCTTCAAGGACGGGGCCTGCGAGATCACCGCTCCCAAGGGACTGACCCTCTGGTACAAGGAGAAGATGAAAGGCAACGTCGTCATCGAATACGACGCCATCGTCTACAACGAGAAGGAAGGCGACCGCCTCAGCGACCTCAACTGCTTCTGGATGGCCACGGACCCGCAGGCCAAAGACGTGTTCAAGCGCAGCGCAGCGCGAGGCGGAGTGTTCGCCAACTGCGCCCAGATGAAGCTCTACTATGTGGGCTTCGGCGGCAACTACAACAGCACCACCCGCTTCCGCCGCTACACCGGCGAGCCTGATCCGGCCATCATCAAGGAATACACCGACCCCGCGCACCTGCTTGAAGGCAACCGCTGGTACCACATCAAGCTCGTGAGCGTCAATGGCAGGGTGCAGTACTGGATGGACGGGAAACTCATCTTCGACTACAACGACGCCGACCCGTACACGGAAGGCTGGTTCGGATTCCGCACCACCCTCTCCCGCACCGCCATCAAGAACTTCAGCTACACCAGGATAGCCGGGCAGCCGTTCAGCGAAGCCCCTCTCCATTGGATAGGGAGCACCCCGAAACTCGACCGCGCAGTCAGCTTCGGCGTGCCTTTCAAGCAGGGAGAAGTGACGGCAAAGACAGCCCTCCAGCTCCAGTCAGCCGACGGCAGCGCCATCACCAGCGACCAGTGGACCCTGGCCAAATGGCCTGACGGTTCCGTCAAGTGGCTCGGAGTGGCAGCCGTCGTCCCGGGAGGCATGGACAATGCCAGGCTCGTCAAGGTCAGGAAAGCCGACGCCACGCAGGAGAAGCTCATCTCGGAAGACACCGACAGCTATACCGTCAACACCGGCAAGGTGAAGGCCATCGTCCCTAAGAACGGCAGCGACATCATCGGCGCCCTCTGGGTCGGTGACACCAAAGTCGGCGGAGCCGCCGACCTGGTCGCCACAGAAGGCGGGCGCAGCTACACCAGCAAGATAAGCAAGGTCACCCTTGAGCAGAACGGAGCCGTGCGCGGCACCATCAAGGTCGAGGGAGTCCACTACAACGAGCAGAGTGGCCGTGAGTGGCTGCCTTTCGTGGTCAGGATGTACTTCTTCAAGGATTCCGACCAGATACGCCTCGTGCACAGTTTCGTGTTCGATGGTGACCAGGACAAAGATTTCATCAGCTCCATCGGACTCCGCTTCAGGGTTCCTATGCGCGAGCAGGAATACAACCGCCACATAGCCTTCGCCACCGATAAGGGCAAGGTGTGGACAGAATCCGTGAAACCGCTCCACGGAAGACGCGTACTCACGGATCCGAGGCCGCAAGGCCAGCAGGCCGCCCCTCAGGGAGCTCCGCGCAGACAGAAAGACTATCAGGAAGACCAGGAGAAGGGCATACGCGTACCGGAACCTGAGTACTTCGACCAGAAGGGACAGTTCCTCATCAGGAACTGGGCGAGCTGGGACTCCTTCCGCCTGAGCCAGCTCACCGACAACTCATGGTCAATCCGCAAGAAAACCCAGGAAGACCGCCCTTGGATAGGCACCCTCACTGGAGAGAGAGCGGCCGGCTACGCCTTTGCAGGTGACGTGTCCGGAGGACTCGGGGTATCACTCAAGTACTTCTGGCAGCTCTATCCTTCCACCATCGAGATCACAGATGCCCGCAGCGACGAAGCCGTCATCAACGTATGGCTCTGGAGCCCTGAGTCTGAGCCGATGGACCTGCGCCACTACGACACCGTGGCCCACGACCTCGAAGCCAGCTACGAGGATGTCCAGGAAGGGATGAGCACCCCTTACGGCATCGCCAAGACCAACACCCTCGTGCTTGTGCCGCAGGCGGCCTTCCCGGGAAGGGAGGGTATCCTCGCCACTGCCGAACTTCTCGAGGAGGACAGCCAGATGCTGCCTACACCTCAGTACCTGCACGACAGCCGCGCCTTCGGCATCTGGTCACTCCCTGACAGGAGCAACGACAAGAGGACAGCCGTGGAGAACAGGCTCGACGAGATCATCAGCGTATACCAGAAGAACGTGGAAGAGTTCAAGTGGTACGGCTTCTGGAACTTCGGCGACTTCATGCACTCCATGGACAATGTCCGCGGCGTGTGGAACTACGACATCGGAGGCTTCGCCTGGGACAACACCGAGCTCGCCTCCAACATGTGGCTCTGGTACATGTTCCTGCGCAGCGGCCGTGAAGACATCTGGGACATGGCAGTCGCGATGAGCCGCCACACCACGGAGGTGGACGTCTACCACATCGGGCCTTACGCCGGACTGGGCAGCCGCCACAACGTCTCCCACTGGGGCTGCGGCGCCAAGGAGGCGCGTATCGGACAGGCGGCATGGAACCGTTTCCTCTACTACCTCACCACCGACGAGCGCTCCGGAGACCTGATGGACGAGTCCAAAGATTCCGAGCAGCTGCTCTACGAGATCGACCCTATGCGCCTCGCGGCCCCGCGCAGCGAGACCCCTTGCACCGCACCGGCACGCCTGCGCATAGGTCCGGACTGGCTCGGATACGCCGGCAACTGGATGACACGCTGGGAGAGGACCGGCGAGAAGCATTACTACGATATGATCATCGCCGGCATGAAGAGCATCGCAGCCCTGCCTAACGGACTTCTGACCGGCAAGGTGAAAGTGCTCGGCTTCGACCCTGCCACAGGCGTGCTCAGCTGGGAAGGCGACCCTGCATCTATCGGTACCAACCACCTGATGACCATCATGGGCGGATTCGAGATCATGACCGAGATGCAGGACATGATCAACGTGCCTGAGTTCAATGCCGCATGGCTCGACCACGCGAGGCGCTACCACACCATGGCCGGATTCCGCGTCGGGAGGCTCAACGCCTACGCCGCATGGAAGGACCACGATGCCGACTTCGCCCGCAAGACCTGGGAAGAGCTTCTGCGCGGCATAGACAGGCCGTACCATCCTAACACCAACGGCGCCGCGACCTGGAGCCTTGACGTGATCTACAGCCTCGAAGTGCTGCCGCTGTAAGGCCACCGACCCTTTTTACCACTCCCCGAAGACACTGTTTCGAAAATAAATAGTATCTTTGGGAAATTTTTGATGTAGACTCATATAATAACCATTTATATCAACCAAAAAAGTTTATTGATGAACTTAATTTCAACCCACTGCAAGAGGGCGCTCACTACGCTCCTTGCATCTCTGGCTCTAATCAGCTCATCTTTCGCGCAAAGCACCATTACCTGCAAGGGTAAGGTCGTTGACGCTGAAGGCCTCGCCGTCATCGGCGCCTATGTGATTGAGCAAGGAAGTACTTCCAACGGAGTCACGACGGATCTTGACGGAGCATTCTCGCTCACAGTCCCGTCAAATGCAACACTAGAAGTGTCCGGTATCGGATATGTCACCAAGCAGGTGGCTCCGGCTCCGGTAATGACCATCACCCTCGAAGAGGACAAGCTCCTGCTCGAAGAAGCCGTCGCCATCGGTTACGGCTCTGTCAAGAAGAGCAGCCTCACCTCCGCCGTGGCATCCATGGACAGCAAGTCAATCGCTGACCGCACCATGGCACGCGCCGAGCAGGCCCTCCAGGGACAGCTCGCAGGTGTGAGTGTACAGATCACCAACTCCGAGCCGGGCGCAGACCCGCAGATCCGCGTCCGCGGAGCCGCTTCAATCAGTGCGGGCAATAACCCGCTTTTCGTGATCGACGGCATCCCGCAGGATTCCATGAGCGGAATCAACCCTAACGACATCGCCAACATCGAGGTTCTCAAGGATGCCGCATCAGCCGCCATCTACGGTTCCCGCGGTTCCAACGGTGTAGTGATCGTCACCACCAAGAGCGGACAGAAGGGCAAGCCGAAGGTAAACTTCAGCTTCAACAGCGGAGTCGCCACTCTCGAAAAGAAGATGGACGTGTTCAGCGCGACCGAGTGGATGGAATTCGCCGTACGCTGCATGGACGCCCAGTACCTCAAGATGTATCCTGCCGGCAAGATCTCCGACGACAACGCCACCCGTATCGCCAACCTCGGCCTCAGCGGCCCTCAGAGGACCGGCGGCAGCGCGATCAACTTCGATGACCGCTGGTTCAAATATCTCAGCAAGGACATCCAGGATGCCCACACATACCATGACGACGGCTCGGAGCTGAGCCTTCTCGACTGGCAGTCATACGCCTACAGCCCTGCATTCCAGCAGAACTACAATGTGAGCGTATCCGGCGCAAGCGACGCCACCAAGTACCTGTTCTCCCTCGGCTACCTCGACCAGGACGGTCTCTCCCCTGCATCAAACTACAAGAGGATCAACCTGCGCACCAACATCGAGACCAAGATCAACAACTGGATCAAGGCCGGCATCAACCTCGCCCCGGCGTTCATCATCAACACCGGCGCGGGCCAGGGCAACGGTAAGGACAGCAGGGCGCACCATGTCCTCACTTCACCTCCGGTATCCGAAACCGGCGTGGGATACAACACCCAGTACTACCCTAACAAAGACTACCTCTGGGGCGGCACAGGTATGCGCCCTAAGAAATACTACGAGGAGACCGCATCCCACAACAACACCTTGCGCCTCCAGGCGAACTCATTCCTGAGGGTGAATCCTTTTGACGGTTTCCAGGTCGAGGCTTCCGCCGCCGCCACCTATGTCGGCAGCAACACCAACACCTTCACCGCCAACACGATGACCAACCAGAACTGGAATCTGGCGGAAGGCGCCAAATCATCTGCAAGGCACTCGACCAACTACAACATCAGCACCCTCCTCCAGGTTGTCGCGAACTACGACAAGACCTTCGGCAAGCACAGCATCTCAGCCATGCTCGGTGCCTCTTCGGAGATCGGCAACATGGGCTTCGCGACCGACCAGCAGTACACCAACATGCCTAACGACGTGATCCAGGGCACTTTCGTCGGAAGCAACTCCACCACCACCCCGACCGTCAAGGCATCCAATGTGACAGAAAAGACCAACACCAAGCTGCTCTCGGCATTCGGCCGTCTGTCATACAACTACGGTGACCGCTACATGGTTTCCGCATCTCTGCGTCGTGACGGATATTCACGCTTCGGAGCAGCCAACAAGTGGGGTTGGTTCCCTTCAGTATCCGCAGGATGGAACATCGCCAACGAAGACTTCTTCAAGAACTTCGGAATCGAGTGGTGGAACACCCTCAAGTTCCGCGCAAGCTACGGACAGACCGGAAACTACGGCATCCCTGAGAGCGCGGCTTACTCCACCCTCACCGCCGGCACATACGCCGACATGCTGGCCTACTACGCCGGCTCATTCGGCAACAACTCACTCGGATGGGAGAAGACCCACTCCACCGACGTGGCCTTCGACCTCGGATTCCTCAACAACAGGATCCAGCTCTCCCTCGACTGGTACACCAAGACCACTACAGACCTTCTGTACAGCGTCCCTGTGCCTTCAGTATTCGGAACCACCAATGTCTACGACAACCTGGGATCCGTACTCAACCATGGTCTCGAGCTTGAGCTCAACACCCAGAACATCAGCACCAACGACTTCGAATGGAGCACTTCATTCAACATGGCTTACAGCCGCAACAAGGTGCTTCAGCTCGGCGACGACACCACCGAAGGACACTTCGTATACAGCAAGCAGAGCTACAATGTGAACCAGATACTCCGTATCGGATCCCCTATGTACGAGTTCTACAACCACAAGAACATCGGTGTATGGATGAGCCAGAAGGAGATCGACGACTACAAGGCCGCCACCGGACTCACCCCTAAGTATTATGGCAAGACCACGGTTCCGGGCGACCCTAAGTACGAAGATGTCAACGGAGACGGAAACATCACCAACGATGACTGGCAGTCTCTCGGAGATCCGGCTCCTAAGTTCGTGTTCGGTATGACCAACAGGTTCTCTTACAAGAACTTCGACGCGTCCGTACTCTTCACCGCACAGCTCGGCGGATACATCATGAGCGGATTCGGCCGCGCTGTCGACAGAGCGCACATGGGAACCCAGCAGAACACCATGCGCCACTGGAAGAATGCATGGTGGAGCGAGGAAGAGCCTGGCGACGGCACCCTGCCTTACCCTCTCACGACCAACTCCTACAACATCGACTCACGCTTCGTCTACAAGTCTGACTATTTCCGCATCAAGAACCTCACGATCGGATACAAGATTCCGTTCAAGAGCTTCATCGAGTCGCTCCGCGTCTACGCTTCAATCGAGAATCTTCTCATCCTTGACAGCTACTATCTCGGATACTCTCCGGAAGCGTCCAACCAGGGCGGATTCACCGGAGTGGACTACGGTGCATACCCTTCAGCGCGTACATTCAGCCTCGGCGTAAATGTCAACTTCTAATCGATTTTATCCATGTTCAAGAATATCAAACACTTAATCATAGTACTCGGAACTCTCGCGCTTGCGTCTTCATGCGCAGAAGATTACCTTGAGACCCCGCCGGCAGGCAGCATCTCCCCGAATGGTTTCTACACGACAGCGGCTCACCTGGAATCAGGAGTGCTCGGAGTGTATGCCATGCTCAGGAACGTCGAGGCGGACCAGTATATGACCTTCTCTGAGGACCGCTCGGACAATGTCTGGGTGGATTCGGATCCGAACGGTATCCGTACCTGCTCAGAATCATCGTTCTACCGCATTTCCGACGCCACCGGGGAGCTCGGCTCTCTCTGGTCAGGCTGGTACAACCTCATCTACAACGCCAACACCGTCCTCGCGAACGTAGACGGTGTCGAGTTCTCCGATGAGCTCACGAAGAAGCAGTTCAAGGGAGAAGCCCTCTTCCTCCGCGCACTCGCCCACTTCGAGCTCGTCCGTTCATTCGGACGCGTCCCTATCATCGACCATGTTCTCGCCTCCACACAGGAAGCGAAGACCATCCCGCAGTCTGAAGGCAAGGATGTCATCCTCAACTCCGTCATCCCGGATCTCCTCGAAGCCGAGAAGCTCCTCCCTTACCGCGCAGAGATGAAGGGCAGCACGGGCAAGAGCATCGCTGGTGAGGGCAGGGCCGACAGACTCGCCGCACAGGCTCTCCTTGCGCGCGTGTACATGACCCTCAAGGGTTATCCTTACAACGACGCTTCCGCCAAGGCGCAGGCCAAGAGTTATCTTGAGACCGTTGTCAAGAATGGCGCGTCCTACTTCGCCCCAAACATGTCCGAATGGAAGAGGCAGTTCCTCACCGACAACACGGCGGCCAACAAGTACCAGATCTTCGGAATCCAGCACCGCCTCGGCACCGGCAACCAGTTGACTTTCATCTCAGGCACGATGATCAAGAATCTCAACATCGTCGCTGACGGTTACCACTCCGGCTCCGAGATGAACCCTGTATTCCCTGAGGCTACCCTCCGCTACGAGTTCGTGTCCAACAATGACCCTCGCGGCCTCGGATTCAGCTTCATCGACGGGTATGACGAGTACAACGGCACCCCTGCCTATGTCAACAGGACCACTAAATTCGACTACAACGGCAGCCAGATCGAGTCTCTCGAGATGTCCATCAACGCAAAATGGTGCCCTACAAAGCCTAAGCGCAAAGAGGCAGGCATCGCGTTCGAGGACAGCCAGCTCGGCTCAGGCACCGGCTCCCTCAACAAGTGGCCTCTCAACTTCCCTGTCATCCGCTACGAGGACATGATGCTTCTCTATGCAGAGCTTCTCGTGGAAGACGGCGACATCCCGGGAGCGATGAGTCTTGTCAACAAGATCCGCAACCGCGCCGGCATCGCGACAGTGCCTTCAAGCCCTTCAGCCGACAAGGCGATGGAGTATGTGGTACGCGAAAGGAAGCTGGAGCTCTACCTCGAAGGTGTCCGCTGGTTCGACATGGTACGCTACGGCAAGTGGAAGGAACTCACAATCGCCAAGTACGACAGGTATAAGACCAACGGCGACTACCGCACCAACGTCTCCGTAGACAACCTCAAGGACGGACGCTATGTCCTCCCTATCCCTAAGGCGGAGATGGCCGCGGCTCCGGGCCTCTACCAGCAGCACAAGGACTGGTAGCGACATACACACTTCTTAAGGGAGAGGACGGTCATTGCGGCCGTCCTTTCTTTTAATTATATTTGTGCACAAATCACCAACCACCCATCTTATATGAATCTTAAATCACTGTTCCTGTCCGCAGCGCTGATCCTGACGGCAGCATTCGCGACAGGGCGCGAGAAGTACAACTTCAACTCCGGATGGCTCCTGAAGGTCGGGGACATCCCTTCGGCAGAGAGCCGTTCTTTCAAAGACTCGGACTGGAAAAAAGTCACCCTTCCTCATGCTTTCAACGAAGATGAGGCATTCAAGGTCAACATCAAGGACCTCACCGACACTGTGGTGTGGTACCGCAAGCACTTCACCCTGCCGAAGTCGGCCCGGGGCAAGAAGGTGTTCGTCGAATTCGAGGGAGCGCGCCAGGGCGTTGACTTCTATGTCAACGGCAAACTCGTCGGCAAGCACGAAAACGGCGTGATGGCGTTCGGCTTCGACATCACCCCGTACCTCAAGTCCGGCAGCAATGTCGTCGCCGTGCGTGTGGACAACAACTGGGACTACGCCGAGAGGACGACAGGAGTGAAATACCAGTGGAGCAACCGCAACTTCAACGCCAACTACGGCGGTCTTCCGAAGAACGTCTGGCTGCATGTCACGGACAAGCTCTACCAGACGCTGCCGCTCTACTCCAACCTACAGACCACGGGCGTCTACATCTACGCTTCCGACATCCGAGTCAAGTCACGCACAGCCGTCATCAACGCGGAGTCAGAGGTGCGCAACGAGACAGGCAAGGCACAGACCGCAGTCTACAAGGTCAGCGTAACCGACCCGGAGGGGAAGCTCGTCTGCGCTTTCGCTTCCGCCCCTGAGAGCATCGGGGCCGGACAGACCGTCACCCTCAAAGCCTCCGCACCTGCAGAGGGGCTGCATTTCTGGAGCTGGGGATACGGATATCTTTATGATGTGCGCACAGCTCTTGAAGTGGACGGCAAGGTGACTGACGAAGTCTGCACCCGCACCGGCTTCCGCAAGACCCGCTTCGCCGAGGGCAAGGTGTGGCTCAACGACCGCGTCCTCCAGATGAAGGGATACGCCCAGCGCACTTCCAACGAGTGGCCGGCCCTCGGAATGTCAGTCCCGGCATGGCTAAGCGACTACTCCAACGCCCTGATGGTAGAGGACAACGCCAACCTCGTCCGCTGGATGCATGTCACCCCGTGGAAGCAGGACATCGAGTCCTGCGACCGTGTCGGACTCATCCAGGCGATGCCGGCCGGCGATGCCGAGCGCGACGTGGAGGGGCAGCAGTGGAACCAGCGCAAAGAGCTTATGCGCGACGCCATCATCTACAACCGCAACAACCCGTCCATCCTTTTCTACGAGTGCGGCAACGAGTCCATCTCCCGCGAGCACATGCTCGAGATGAGGGAGATACGCGACAAATACGACTTCTACGGAGGAAGAGCCATCGGCAGCCGCGAGATGCTCGACATCCGCGAGGCCGAGTATGGCGGAGAGATGCTCTACATCAACAAGAGCGCACACTCACCTTTCTGGGCCACGGAGTACTGCCGCGACGAGGGTCTGCGCAAATACTGGGACGAATACTCCTATCCTTTCCACAAGGAAGGTGAGGGCAACAAGGGCTTCCACTCCGCGATGTCCAACAAGACAGTGGCGGGGGACGCCTCACCGTACAACCACAACCAGGACCAGTTCACAGTGGAGCATGTGCGCCGCTGGTATGACTACTGGAGGGAAAGGGCAGGCTCAGGCCGCCGCATCAGTTCAGGCGGAGCCAAGATTATATTCTCAGACTCCAACACCCACTTCCGCGGCGTGGAGAACTACCGCCGCAGCGGTGTCACCGACCCTCTACGCATCCCTAAGGACAGCTATTTCGCACATCAGGTGATGTGGGACGGATGGGTGGACATCGAGAACCCGCGCATCTACATCGTCGGCCACTGGAACTACGACAAAGGCACGGTGAAACCTGTCTATGTAGTATCCAACACCGAATCAGTCAAGCTCTTCCTCAACGGCAAGGAGCTCTCCGGCCTCAAGCGGGACTACAACTTCCTCTTCACCGCCGAGGGCGTAGCCTTCGAGCCGGGCAAGATCGAGGCTGTAGGCTACAACGCAGGCAAGGAAGTGGCTCGATACTCCATACAGACCGCAGGAGAGCCGGCAGCCATCAGGCTCTCAAAGATAGAAAACCCTTCTGGCTGGAAGGCCGACGGGGCTGATGTCGCCCTTGTGCATATCGAGGTCGTGGATGCGCAGGGACGCCGGTGCCCGCTCGCCAACGACATGATCCACTACGAGCTTGAAGGCCCTGCGGAGTGGAGAGGAGGTCTCGCCCAAGGTCCTGACAACTACATCCTCGCCAAGGACTTCCCTGTGGAGTGCGGTGTCAACCGCGCCATCATACGCTCCACCACGACTCCGGGCAAGGTGACGCTCAAGGCTTCATCTGAAGGCCTGAAGGGGGCTAAAATCTCCCTTGAGACCGTGGCGTTCGAGACCGCTGGCGGACTCAGCACCTACATCCCTGGAGACCATCTCAAAGGCCGCCTCGACAGAGGCGAGACACCGCAGACACCTTCCTACTATGACCGCTGTGTCGATGTCGAGATTGTTTCCGCCACCGCAGGAGCCAACGCCGACAAGGCCTCCGCTTCCTTTGACGACAACGAGCTCAGCGAGTGGACCAACGACGGCAGGCTCTCCTCCGCCTGGATCACCTACCGCCTCGGAAGGATGGCCCAGATAGACGAAGTCTGCGTCAAGTTCACCGGATGGCGCATGCGCAGCTACCCTGTCGAGATATACGCCGGAGACGAGCTCATCTGGGAAGGCGAGACACCGCGTTCGCTCGGCTATGTGCACCTTCCGGTGAAGCCGGTGATGACGCGTGAGATCACCGTCAAGCTCAAGGGAGCGGCACAGGACGAGGACGCCTTCGGAGGCATCGTGGAAGTCGTGGCGCCTGCCGCCGGGGAACTCGACCTCTTCAAGGCCAAGGGAGCCGACAAGAAGAGCAACGAGCTCCGCATCGTTGAGATAGAATTCAAAGAGAATCTCCTGCAATAGCGGGAGACCCTCCTCCATAATTAAAGAAGCCGCCCTCTGCAAGGCGGCTTCTTTATTGTTGTCAAGTAGTGTATTACTTGTTGTACTGCTTGAAGAACGGAAGTTTGGTGAGGTCGACCATCACGAGGTTGAGCCTCTTGCCGTCTGAGTAGTGGCCGCTCTTGAAGCAGAGCTTCTTGCCGTCAGGGCTGAAGAAAGGATGAGAGTGGTCTGGGGCCATCTTCACGTCAGACGCGATCATCTGACGATAACCGTTCTCCACATTGATCATCCAGATGTCTCCGCCGAAGGTGTCACCCACAGCCCACTGGTTGTCGCGGGTGGAGTTGCAGTGCCAGAAGCCGCGGCCGCGCAGAGAGCTCTCGCGGTCCTTCTCCATCTCGACATTGCCGAGGCAGTCCACGTCATCGGTGCGGAGGTTGATGCGGAAGATGCCGCTGGCCTGCTTGCGCAGACGGTCCTGCCATCCGAGAACATTGAAATATACATAGTCCTCAGTACCGAAGGTCTCATGTGTCACCCAGTCAAGCGGAGTCTCCTTGTAGAGAGGCTTGTAGGTGCATGCGTCAGCGTCGGCGAACCACATCCTCTGGTCGGCGTCACCGCCGGTCTCGCAGCAGAACACAATCTCGTTAGGACGGAAGCGGCTGGCCTGGATATGGCCCACCTTGAAATCGACGTCGCAGATCTTGGTCACCTCACCGGTCTTGAGATTCATCTTGCGGAGTCCGCTCAGAGACTGGGAAACCTTGACAGGCTGGTCGTCACGAGGGACGAATGCCTTGGCCTTCATGGCGGCGATCTCCTCAGGGGTTCCCTCGCGGGTCACGGAGATGAAAGCGTAGTCATCCTCGCTGTTGACGCACCATCCGCCTGGACGGCCCATCTCAGGGCTTGAAGGGAAGACTCCGAGTTTCGTCAGGTAGCTGTCGAAAGAGCCTGCGCTGTTCTTCTTGGCATCGGCGAAGAGCTTGTCGAGATCCATCACATACATGGTCCAGTCCTCTCCGTCACGCCTGTTGACGAAAAGCTTGTTGGATCTGTTGGCGAGGAACACGGAACCCACGCTGCCTTCTGTCACCTGGATTATTTTGCCGGTGGCGATCTCTATGAAGAAATACTGTGTCGGAGTGAACTCCCTCACCTTGCCGTCCGGCATGGTGCGCTTCTGAGGCTCCTCACCGGCCCTCGTGGACGAACGGAACATAAGATACTTCCCGTCAGGAGTCCACATAGGGTCCGTCTGATATATAAAACTGTCATTCTTCTGCGTGTCTGTGAGAAGAATGAGCGAAACGCCAGTCTGACCGTCCTTGACCACCTTCTTCTCGGATGGCTGGAACTTGCCGAACTGAGCATTTGCGGAAGAGATTGCAGCCAGGAAAACGACTGCCGCAAGCAATGCTTTTTTCATTTGCAAATTGAATTGGTTAATGTGTTAAATGTATTCGATAAGTTTTGTCGGTATCAAAAATCATACCTAAAGCTGCTTGAGGGCCTTTCCGTTGAGGGTGCAACCCTTGAACACGACCTCGCCCACACACCCATGGGAGAAGTTGCCGCCGGTGCTCACACCGTCGAAACGGCAGTCACGCAGGACAACCCCGCTGATGTTGGTCCTGTCGTCAAGCCCGTACAGCCAGAGCCCATATTCGGACTTCGAACAGGTCACGTTCTCCAGGACCACGTTCCTCACCTCCGGGATGAAACCCCTGCGAGCCTTCTCGCGCGGCTCATAGTCGAGATTGATGCGCAGCACCGCTTCGCGGCACTGGCCGACGGTCACATTGCGGACATAGATGTTCTCTATGAGCCCGCCCCTGGCCGATGAGGTCTTGATCCTGATCACCCTCTCCAGATTAGGGGAATCCATGCGGCAGTTGTCCACGAACAGATTGCGGAAGCCGCCCGAAATCTCGGAGCCTATCACCACTCCGCCGTGGCCGTCGTTCATCGTGCAGCCGCGCACCACTATGTTTTCGCTCGGTACGTTCCACTTCCTCCCGTCCTCGTTGCGGCCGCTCTTGATGGCGATACAGTCATCACCGGTATCGAAAAGGCAGTTCTCTATCAGCACGTTGCGGCATGACTCAGGATCGCAGCCGTCACCGTTGGGACCGTTGTTGACAACATGCACCCCGCGCACCGTCAGGTCTTCGCAGAACACAGGATGTATCACCCAGAACGGGGAGCGGAGCATCGTCACGTCCTCTATGAGCACCGTGGTGCAGCGGTTGAAGTTGACGGTCTGCGGGCGCAGGCAGTCCACCTCGCCGTAGATCCTCTCCCCTACCGGGATGCGGTTCTCGCCCTGTTCGAGCAGTTTCAGCCGGGAGGCCCGGTAAGCCTTCCCGTCAGGCCCGGTGAAATCGTTGCGTTCCACGCTCCTCTGGCGGCCCCACCAGTTCTCCCGCGAGGCCTGCCCGTCTATGGTGCCCTTGCCGGTGAGAGCTATGTTGGTCTCCCCGTAGGCATATATCAGAGGTCTGGCGTTGTAGCAGTCCAGCCCCTCCCAGCGCGTCAGCACCGCCGGGAAATACAGGGAGATGTCCGTCGAGAACTTCAGGACGGCCTTGTCGGACAGATGCAGGCGCACATTGCTCTTCATCGTGATAGGGCCCGTATAGAAGGTGCCGTCTGGCACCACCACGGTACCGCCGCCACTGCGGCTCATCTCCACGATGGCGAGGTTGATGGCCTCATGGGCAAGCCTGTCAGGATCGTCTGCCACGGCGCCGTACTCGGTGATGGACACGCTCCTGTCAGGGAAATGCACCTTGGTCATCCCGGCCACTATCTTGTCGGCCTCGGCCCAAGGATCAGCGGCGGCAATGGCCCGCCCTCCGGAGAGGGCGGCGAGAGCCATTATCGCGACTATGATTCTACTGCTCGATGCCATTGATGAAAGTGTTGATTATCTTGAGATTGCTGATAGCCGAGCTCTCCCACTCAGGCTGAGGGGTGATGACGCGGACATTCTCAAATGTGAAGTCGTCGAGGGAGAACTCCTCCGGCTTCGGACGGATGTTGGCGAAACTCTTGCACTCGAGATTGAGATTCCTGAATATGATGTGCTCCCCGTATGAGCGCGGGATGTCCTTGCGGTCCTTGAGATCGAAGAACTGGGTCCAAGGCGCTACGCTGAGCACGCAGCGGCAACTTCCCTCGACACCGTCAATGGTGATGTACTCATAGTGCTGAGGGGTGTCAGGGCGCATCTTGAGCTGGAGCAGGGACTGTCCGCGGTCAACCTTGCAGTTGCGTATGAGGATGTTGTGGGTCTGGATGCACTCGCTTCCGCAGGTCACGCAGCTCCCGGTCGTGCGGTCGAAGAAGCACTCCTCCACGAGGATATTGCTGTTCGGGCCGTTGTTCTCATCTTTGTCTGCCCAAGGGCCCTTGCCTCCCTTGAAGCAGATGCCGTCGTCGTTGACCGTGATGCGGCAGCCCTTGACATGCACGTTCGTGCAGACATCCAGGTCGATGCCGTCGGCGCTCGCGGACTTTATCGGAGCCACAGGAGAGAAGATCCTGAGATTGAGGAGCTTGATGTGGTCCGTCTTATACACATGGCAGGTCCAGAAAGGAGAGTTCTGCAGAGTCGCGTCCGCGATGGTCACGTTGCGGCTGTTGGAGACATGCAGCAAACGCGGACGCTGCTCGTCCTTGTTGGTGCATTTAGGATTCCACTGGCGGCGGATGCGGAAAGCCTTCCAGTACGGGCTGCCGTTGCCGTCAACTGTGCCGGGGCCGCTGAGCGTGAAGCCGTCAAGCCCGTCCACATTGATGAGCGCCCCGAAATACTTGCAGAGCTCGCCCTCGATGCGGGTGGTGATGACCGGGAAGTCATAGATGAACTCGCTGCCCAGGAGGACCGCACCGCGGGAGAGGTAGAGATGCGTCCCCTGCTTGAAGAAGAGGGATCCGCTCTTGTAGATTCCTTCAGGGATGACCACCACTCCGCCGCCTTCTTCCGCCGCCTTGTCTATCACGCTCTGGATAAGCTCGGTCTGGACATGCAGCGGGTCGCTGATGGCGCCGTAGTCGGCGATGTTGTACTGTTTCCCCAAAGTTTCCAGGGCTGGTACGGTGGCATCTTTGAACCATTCCGGCACCACGGTCCCGTCAGGGAAAAGCAGCGGCTGCGGTTTGGCTTTCTTCCTGGCGTCGGCCGGCACGAGGGCGCACAACGCGAGCAGGGTCAACATGATTTTTTTCATTGTCTGGTATATTAATTGGTAATGTTTCAGCAGTTGTTGCCACAAAAATAATCTTTTATTTTCAGATTGGCGAGAATAATTCCTAACTTTGGGCAAACTGCATTAAACACACAATGAGATTTTTGACCGCCACAGTGCTGTCTCTGGCCCTCGCCACGGGGCTCAACGCACAGCAGACCCAGACCATTTATCTTTCAGGAACAGGGCTCAACGACACCAGAACCTGGGATTTCCGCTGCTCCGCAGGTTTGAGGAGCGGGAAGTGGGACAAGATTGAAGTCCCGTCCCAATGGGAACTCCAAGGCTACGGAGAATACAACTACGGCCGCGGTTTCGGCCCGGCCAAGCCGCTCAACGAATACGGGGAATACCGCCACCGGTTCAAGGTGCCCGCGTCCTGGAAAGGCAAGGACGTGAAGATAGTCTTCGAGGGCGTGATGACCGACACGGAAGTCCGCATCAACGGCAAGCCGGCAGGCCCTGTGCACCAGGGCGGATTCTACCGCTTCGAATACAACATCAGCGACCTGCTCAGATACGGGGCCGCCAACAAACTGGAAGTCACGGTCAGGAAAGAGTCCGACAACGCCTCGGTCAACAACGCCGAGCGCCACGCTGACTGGTGGAATTTCGGCGGCATCTACCGCCCGGTATACCTCAGCTGCACCGCGCAGGAGCACATCGAGCACTATGCGATCGACGCCCGCGCCAACGGCGTGATGACGGTGAGCCTCGATGTCCGCAACGCGCCGGAAGGCTCCAGCATCGAATACACACTCTCCCCGCTCTCCGCACCGGAGCGCATAGTCAATTCACATACCCTGGCCCTCAAATCCCGGAATCAGACCGACACGCTCGCATGGGGCCGTGTACAGAGCTGGGAATGCGAGCACCCCAACCTCTACATCCTCAAGATGGCTCTCGTCTCCCCGCAGGGGAAGAGACTGCACGAAGTGGAGCAGAGAGTAGGGTTCAGGACTGTGGAGCTCAGGCCGAAGGACGGACTCTATGTCAACGGCACCAAGGTGGTGCTCAAGGGCATCAACCGCCACACCTTCCACCCGGAAGGAGGACGCTGCACCGACAGGGCGATCAGCCTCATGGACGCAAGGCTCATCAAAGAGATGAACATGAACGCCGTACGCTCCCACTATCCGCCTGACACCCACTTCCTTGACATCTGCGACTCGCTCGGGATCTTCTATCTGGACGAACTCGCCGGATGGCACGGGCGCTACGACGACGCAGTCGGGGAGAAGCTCGTGGAAGAGATGGTGCGGCGCGACGTCAACCACCCGAGCGTGATAATCTGGGACAACGGCAACGAGGGCGGGTGGAACACCAACCTCGACAGGCTGTTCGCCGAATACGACCCGCAGAAGCGCCATGTCATCCACCCGTGGGCCGATTTCGACGAGCTCGACACCCACCACTATCCTACCTTCCTGACAGGCGTCGGCAGGTTCACCAACGGCTATAAGGTATTCATGCCTACCGAGTTCATGCACGCCAACTCCGATCAGGGCGGCGGCGCCGGCCTCGAGGATTTCTGGGCGAACTGGACATCCCACCCGCTCTTCGCCGGCGGTTTCATATGGGCGTTCATCGACGAGTCCGTGAAGCGCAGCGACAAGGGCGGAATCCTCGACTGCAACTTCGACATGGCGGACGACGGAGTGGTGGGCCCGTACCGCGAGAAGGAAGGCAGTTTCTACGCCATACGCGACATCTGGGCCCCGATCCAGTTCGCCAAGATGTACATAACCCCTTCATTCAACGGAGAATTCTTCATCACAAACAAATACCTCTTCACCAATCTCGACAAGTGCAGGATGCACTGGCGTCTCAAGACCGTCCCGTCCCCTGATGAGGATGCGGCCGGCGGCGTGACGGCTGAGGGCGAAATACCCATGCCGGCGCTCGCCCCGAACACCACGGGGATAATGAGGATGGAGATTCCGGAGGGATTCTTCAGCAACGACATCCTGGAGCTTGAAGCCTTCGCCGAGAACGGGGAGAGCATCTGCACCTGGACCTGGCCGATACATTACGCCGCAGACTACCACGCGCTGCACTCCGCCCCGGCAAGGGCGGCGGCAAAGGCGCAGGTTTCAGAACAAGACGGCATCTGCACCCTCAGCGCCGGCGGAGTCCGGGTGGACTTCGACACCACCACGGGAGAGCTCCGTGGCGTCAATGTCGGGGGCCGCGACTCGGCTTTCGGCAATATGTCCCCTATAGGCATCAAGATGAGATTCATAAAGGGATACTCCAGAACCGACGGCGACGATGCGCTCTATGTGGCCAAGTACCTCGGCGCAGTGGATTCCATAGTGTGGAGGATGACCCCTCAAGGACGCCTCGGGATGGACGCCGTACTGCTCAACCGCGACAACGGTGGAGTGCGCGGCGGCTTCGACGACGGCTTCATGGACACGGACATCAAGGACCTCGGGTTCTCGTTCTCATATCCGGAAGAGAATGTCAAGGGGATGCAGTGGCTCGGGCGCGGCCCGTACAGGGTCTGGAAGAACCGCACGCGCGGACACAACATCGACCTCTGGCAGAAGGCCTGCAACAGCACGATTACAGGCCGCCCCGTGGACGGTCCGCTGGAGTACCCTGAGTTCAAAGGCTACCACGGCAACATCTACTGGGCCAGGTTCATATCCGACACCGAACCTCTGACCATCCTCAGCGAGACCGACGGGCTTTACCTCAAGGTCTACAACCCGGACGAGCCGGAGGGCAACCGCAGCAAGCTCTTCCCGGAACTCCCGGAGGGGGATCTGGCGCTGCTGCTGGACATCCAGGCCATCAAGAGCTTCAAGAGCATCCCTCAACAGGGGCCTAAAAGCCAGCCGGGCAACATCCGCATCAAGTCCGGAGACGAGGGCCTGAAGATCAGAGTATGGTTTGACTTCAACAAATAATACCACATGATGAAAAGATTATCAACCGTTTTAATCATCCTGCTGTGCACGGCCGCCTGCTGCCTGGCACAGACCGCCTACGACTTCTCCAAGCTGAAGATGGAGCCTCTCGGAAGAGGTGTCATCGCTGTGCGCAAGAGTCCTTCGGAAGTCTTCGTCAGCTGGAGATATCTCAGCTCCGACCCTGCCGGAGCCGCTTTCGACATCTACCGTGACGGCGTAAAGGTCAACGACAAGGCCGTCAAGGACGTCTGCTGGTTCATAGACGGCAACAGCTCCTCTTCGGCCGCCACATACGAGGTGCGCCCGCGCAAGGGCGGACTCAAGAGCGGCAGTTTCATCCTCCCGGCAAACGCCCCGGAAGGGTACATCCCGATAGCGCTTGACATACCCGCCCCGCAGACGATGCCGAACGGGGAAGTCGCGACATACTCGCCCAACGACTGCTCCATCGGAGATGTCGACGGAGACGGAGAATACGAGATATTCCTCAAATGGGATCCGTCCAACTCCCACGACAACGCCCACAACGGCTACACGGCGGATGTGTTCATCGACTGCCTCAAGCTTGACGGCACCAGGCTCTGGAGAGTGAACCTCGGACGCAACATCCGCGCCGGAGCGCACTACACCCAGATGATGGTCTATGACCTCGACGGGGACGGCTGCGCCGAAATGGTGGTGAAGACATCCGACGGCACCATCGACGGCACAGGCAAGGTCATCGGAGATCCGGCGGCGGACTACCGCGAGCATGGCAAGAGCACCCTCGGCCGCATAATGAGCGGCAACGAGTACCTCACCATCTTCAACGGACGCACCGGAGCAGCCATGAAGACCATAGACTACCTTCCTGGCCGAGGCGAGAACGGCAGTTGGGGCGACACCCACGCCAACCGCTCAGACCGCCATCTGGCGGCCATCGCCTACCTCGACGGAGAACACCCGAGCGTCGTGATGTGCCGCGGATACTACACCCGCGCGACACTCGCGGCCTACGACTGGGACGGCAAAGACCTGAAACTCCGCTGGTTCTTCGACTCCCACTCCTCACCGGAACTCAAGAGCTACGACGGACAGGGCAACCACAACCTCCGCGTGGCTGACGTGGACGGCGACGGTTGCGACGAGATAGTCTACGGAGCCTGCTGCATCGACCATGACGGCACGGGCCTCTACAATACGGGATGGAAGCACGGCGACGCCATGCACATCGGTGCCATGATTCCAGGCAGCGACGAACTGCAGGTATGGATCGGGCACGAGACCAAGGGCGTGGGCACCACGCTCACCGACGCCCGCACCGGCAAACTCTACTTCCGCATCCCTTCCAACACCGACGTGGGCCGCACCATGGCAGCCGACATTGACCCGACGAACCCTGGCTGGGAGCTGTGGAGCTCTGCCTCCGGCACCCTGCGCAACTACCGCGGAGAAGAAATCGGAGAGAAGCCGGCCACCCAGAACTTCGCCGTATGGTGGGACGGAGACCTCTCACGCGAGCTGCTCGACGGCAACAAGGTGCTGAAATTCAACCCTCAGACCCGAAAGGTGGAAGAGTTCTCCGTATTTGAGGGAGCCACAAGCAACAACGGCACCAAGTCCAACCCGTGCATCTCTGGAGACCTCTTCGGTGACTGGAGGGAGGAAGTCCTCATGCGCTCATCCGACAACAGGGAGCTCCGCCTCTATGTCTCCACGGAGCCGACGGACTACCGTTTCCACACCTTCCTGGAAGACCCGGTCTACAGGACCAGCCTCGCTAACGAGAATGTCTGCTACAACCAGCCGCCTGAGACAGGATTCTATTTCGGGTCCGACCTGAACGGCAAGTTCCGCGGCACCAAGGTCAAGGGACCGAAAGTCAGGAAGGGAGTGATCCTCGAAGACGTGCTTCTGGACTCGGTGGTCTTCAGGCGCGCCCCTCAGCAGGGACGCCAGAATCCGCGCGGGCAGCGCCCGCCTATGGGGCCTGGCGGCCAGATGGGACCTCAGGGGCAGCGTCCGCCGCAGGCCATGCGCCAAGACGACAGCTACAAGGACAACACCCCGGACTCCCTTGACCTCGCCAAGACCGCACGCCCAGTGGCGGGCAGCAGCCGCAAGGGCGGCAACCCGGTGCTCTTCCTGGTGGGTGACTCCACCATGCGTACCGGCACACGCGGCAACGGCGACAACGGCCAGTGGGGCTGGGGCTATTATGCCCACGAGTTCTTCGACGAGGACAGGATCACCGTGGAGAACCATGCCCTCGGCGGACTCTCCTGCCGCACCTTCTACCGAGACTGGTGGCCGGATGTCCTGAAAGGAGTACAGAAAGGCGACTATGTCATAATCCAGCTCGGGCACAACGACAGCGGCCCCTATGACACCCCTCGCGGACGCTCGTCCATCCCCGGCACCGGCAAGGAGACCGTGACCGTGGACCGCGGGGAGCAGGGCAAGGAGACGGTCTACAGTTATGGAGAGTACCTCCGCAAGTTCATCGACGAGGTACGGGCCAAAGGGGCATCCCCGGTCCTGTTCACCCTCACCCCACGCAACCAGTGGGACTCCGAGACCGTGGTGAGGCGCAAGAAAGACAATTTCACCAAGTGGATCAAGGAGATAGCGAAGGAGAAGAATGTGCCGTGCGTGGACCTGGAAGACATCTCCGCCACCAAGTTCGAGAAGTTCGGCCACGACAAGGTCAACTACATGTTCTACAAGGACAACATCCACTCCAGCGCGTTCGGGGCGATGAACAACGCCCGCTCCGCGGCCGAGGGCCTGGCCGCCTGCAAGGCCTGCGGGCTCGGAGGCTACCTCCTCCCCCTGGACGCTCCGAAGCAGGAGTTCAAGCGCCAGACAGGCAAGCCGGCCCTGATCGTGACAGGAGACAGCACCATACAGAACAACGACTCAGACCCTGACGGCATGTGGGGCTGGGGCAGTGTGCTGGAAACGGTGTTCGACCCGTCCGCGATCACACTCGTCAACGCCGGTAAGGCAGGCCGCAGCGCCCGCACCTTCCTCGACGAGGGCCGCTGGGACAAGGTCTACAACAGCATAGAACCGGGTGACTATGTGGTCATCCAGTTCGGCCACAACGACATGGGCAACATCGACAGGCCGCCGTACCGGGCGGAACTCCGCGGGACTTCCGAAGACACGGAAAACCACTTCATGCCCAACAAACGCATGTACCAGGTCATCTACAGCTACGGCTGGTATCTGCGCAAGTTCATAGGTGATGTCAGGGAGAAGGGCGGAATCCCTATCCTGGTCAGCATCACCCCGCGCAACGAATGGCCGGGAGGCAAGATGGAGCGCCGCAACGACTCTTACGGCGAGTGGTGCCGCGAGGTGGTAAGCCAGACCGGCGTGGACTTCATCGACATGCACAACATCACGGCCGACTACTTCGACTCCATCGGGCCGGAAGCCACGAAACCTTACTACAAGAACGACCATACCCACACCTCCCGCCTCGGCGCGGAGAGAAACGCCAAATCATTTGCGGAAGGCCTGCAGAAAGCGGGACATCCGCTCGCAAAATATCTCAAATAAAATGAAGACCAAGACTTTAGTCACCATCCCTCTCTGCCTCGCGGCAGCCTTTGCAGCCCAGGCTCAGAACACCGGCTGGTATACCCCGACAGTGGAGAACAAACCCTTCGTCCGCTGGTGGTGGCTCGGCAGCGCCGTGGACAAGGAAGGCCTCACCTACAACCTGGAAGAATTCGCCAAGGCCGGCATAGGCGGCTACGAGGTGACCCCTATCTACGGGGTCCAGGGCAACGAGAGCAACGACATCGAGTATCTCTCCCCCAAATGGATGGAGATGTACAAATATCTGGTCTCCGAGTCCGGGAGACTCGGGCTGGAATGCGACCTCAACAACGGCACAGGCTGGCCGTTCGGAGGCCCGCAGATCACCGAAGAGCTTGCCGCCAAGAAAATGAAGGTCGGCAAGGACGGAGTCAGCACCGAGCTGACAAGGCAGAAGGTCAAGAGAGCCGCCCCGGGCGGAGAAGGCCTTGTGATGGACCACTACAACCCTGATGCGCTCAAGGTCTATCTCGACCGCTTCGAGAAGGCGTTCAAGGAGAGCGGGGCCAAATGGCCTCACACCTGGTTCAACGACTCCTACGAAGTCTACGGAGCCGACTGGACGGAGAAGTTCTCCGATATTTTCAGGGAGCGCTACGGCTACGACATCGTGCCGTTCCTCATGATGCGCCCGGAGAAGCAGGAGCGTCCGCGCGGTCAGATGCCGCCACAGAACGGGCCTCAGCCTTCAACCAAAGCCGACCCTTCCAAGGTCACCGAATATGACAGGGCGATCGCCGACTACCGCGAGTGCCTCGGCAGCATCCTGATAGAGAACTTCATAAACCCTTGGATCGAATGGGGCCACAGCCACGGGTCGCTCATACGCAACCAGTCACACGGCTCCCCTGCCAACCTGCTTGATGTCTACGCGGCTGTCGACATCCCTGAATGCGAGACATACGGACGCTCCGAGTTCGATATTCCGGGACTCCGGCAGGACCCTATACGCAGGCCCAACGACGGTGACCCGGCAGTGCTCAAGTTCGCCTCATCAGCAGCCCACGTGGCCGGCCACAAATATGTCTCCTGTGAATCTCTGACCTGGATGACGGAACATTTCCGCACCTCCCTGAGCCAGTGCAAGCCGGAACTCGACCAGGCATTCGCCGCCGGCGTCAACCACATCTACTTCCACGGCGCGCCGTACTCCCCGAAAGGAGCGGAATTCCCGGGATGGATGTTCTACGCCTCGATCAACATGTCCCCTACCGGCGGCATGTGGAGGGATGCCCCGGCGCTGTTCAAGTATGTGGAGCGCTGCCAGGCCTTCCTCACGGCAGGCAGCCCGGATTCGGACTTCCTCCTCTACTTCCCGGTCTACGATGCATGGAGCAGCATGACCGATACCCCGTACATGATGTTCGACATCCACAGCATGGGGCGCAAACTGCCTGAGTTCAAGGCCGTCATGAACGAGATCACCTCCCGCGGATACGATGCCGACTACATCTCAGACAAGCAGCTCCAGTCCCTGGAGATCACCAAACCGGTAATCGTCCCGGCCTGCAACTTCATGCCGGTGGAGACAGCCCGCCGCCTGGTCGAACTGAAGAAGGCCGGAGTGCCGGTATATTTCATCGGCAACGTCCCTAAGGATGTGCCTGGCCTGCACGACCTCGCCGTGAGACGCAAGGAATTCCGCAAGATAGCCAGAGGCTTCGGGAAAGCCGTGAAACTCGACAAGGCGCTCGGAGGCGTGAAGCCGGAAGAATTCCGCAGCATCCTCGGCGGCTCCATGATACGCCGCCGCAACGAATGCGGAGGCTGGAACTATTTCGCCGCCATGCTCAAGAATCAGGAAGTGGACGGCTGGATCAAGCTCGGCACCCCGGCAGAATCAGCGATGCTCTACGATGCCGTCAGCGGCACCAGCGGCAAGGCCATGGTCCGCAGCGCTGCAGACGGATGCGCCGAGATACGGCTCCAGCTCAAACCGGGAGAATCCGTGCTCATCAAGACCTTCCCGACGCAGGTCGAGGCACCTGCCTGGAACTATGTCGCCTCGGAGGGTGAAGCGATAGCGATTGATCGCGCATGGAACATCTCCTTCCCTCAGAGCGACCCTCAGATCAAGGGCAACTTCTTCACGGACAAGCCGATGGACTGGACCAAGCTCAAGGACTGCCCTGAAGCCCGGATAAACTTCGCCACCGCCCTCTATTCGTCAGCCATCCCTATGACCGACCCTGAGGCGGCGGACAGCTGGATACTCGATCTGGGCGATGTGCGCGAGAGCGCCAGAGTCGTCATCAACGGAGAAGAGGTCGGGACCGTATGGTGCGCCCCGTTCAGGATTGATGTCGGCAAATACCTCAAGCGGGGCATCAACCTGCTCGATGTATATGTCACCAACCTCCAGTCCAACAGGATAGCTGACTACGACAGGAGAGGCGTCGAGTGGAGGATATTCAAGGACGCCAACATCAGCACCCTCGGCCGGGACAAAGACTTCGGCAAGTGGGAGACGGACCCGTCCGGACTCTGCTCGGAGGTGAACCTCATCCCTGTGCACTACGACATTCCGTCCCGCGAGGCGGTGATCGCGCAGGCCCGCAAGGTCAACGATTATTTCATGCGCAAATACGGCGACCCGGGCAAGGTGGTGCCGTTCCCGTCACGCCACAAGGTCTACGAAGGCAACATCTGGACCCGCGCCGTTTACTACGAGGGGCTTCTCGCCCTCTACGGAGTGGACCCGCAGCAGAAGTACCTTGACTACACCAGGGCCTGGGGAGAGCGTTTCGAGTGGAACATGCGCGGAGGCAACTTCCTCACGCGCAACGCGGACAACTATTGCTGCGGCCAGGCGTACATCGACATGTACCGCATCTATGACGACCCGGCGATGATAGCGAACGTGACCAAGTGCATGGAGAACATCCTCGCCACGGAAGAGGCGGACGCCGACTGGACATGGATAGACGCAATCCAGATGGGGATGCCCGTCCTGGTCAAGTACGGAGTCACCACAGGCAGGCCGGAGTATTTCGAGAAGGCATGGAAGATGTACAAATGGGCACGCGACCGCTTCTTCAATGAAGAGGAAGGCCTGTGGTGGCGCGACAAGGACTTCTGCCCGCCATATAAGACCCCTTCCGGCAAGAACTGCTACTGGGGCAGGGGCAACGGCTGGGTAGTGGCCGCCTATGTGCGCGTGCTCGAAGAACTGCCGGCAGACGACCCGCACAGGGCCATCTATGAGGCCGACTTCAAGTCCATGTGCGAAGCCCTGGTCAAGGTCCAGAGAGAAGACGGCAACTGGAACTGCTCCCTCGCCGACCCTGACGACTTCGGAGGCCCGGAGGCCACCGGCACTTCGCTGTTCACCTACGGCCTGGCCTGGGGTGTGCGCACCGGCATGCTCGACGGGGCGACATACCGCCCGGCGGCCGCAAGGGCATGGAACGCCCTGAACCGCATCTGCATCCACGACAACGGATTCATCGGCTTCTCCCAGGGCTCAGGGAAGGAACCTAAGGAGGCCCAGCCGGCCACCTACGACAGGATTCCGGATTTCGAGGACTTCGGCACCGGCTGCTACCTGCTGGCGGCAAGCGAAATCGCGAAACTTTAGCAATATTCCCGGTCCTGGGCCTGCGCTCCGGGCCGGGTTTGTTTTTGCCCCGTATGGGACAAAAATATGAGCGTGATTTAAGGGATAATTCGGATTTTATTAGTACTTTTGTGTGAATTGTAATCTCTTCAGAAGACTTACTAAAACTATTATTAAAATAATATGGCTAAAGAAAAGAAATTCATCACCTGTGATGGTAATCAGGCCGCGTCCAATATCGCTTACCTTTTCAGCGAGCACGCTGCCATCTACCCTATCACGCCATCTTCGACAATGGCAGAGAACATTGACGAGTGGGCTGCCCACGGCAAGAAGAACCTGTGGGGAGAGACTGTCAAAGTCACCGAGATGCAGAGTGAGGCAGGTGCCGCAGGCGCTGTCCACGGTTCCCTCCAGGCTGGTGCCCTGACAACAACCTACACCGCTTCCCAGGGTCTCCTCCTGATGATTCCGAATATGTACAAGATTGCCGGCGAGATGCTTCCCGCCGTCTTCCACGTATCCGCGCGCGCCCTCGCATCCCACGCCCTCTCCATCTTCGGAGACCACCAGGATGTGATGGCCTGCCGTCAGACAGGTTTCGCCATGCTCGCCTCAAGCTCCGTACAGGAAGCTCAGGACCTCGCGGCCGTGGCCCATCTCTCCGCCATCAAGGCTTCAGTTCCGTTCCTCCACTTCTTCGACGGTTTCCGCACCTCACACGAGATCCAGAAGATCGAGGCCATCGACGAGGAGGACCTCAAGAAGATGGTCAGCCAGAAGTCCCTTGACAACTTCCGCGCACGCGCCCTCACCCCTGAGGCCCCTGTGACCCGAGGCACCGCACAGAACGGAGACGTCTACTTCCAGGCCGTCGAGTCCCGCAACCAGGTCTATGAGGCCGTTCCTGACATCGTGGCCCGCTATATGGGAGAGATCGGAGAACTGACAGGACGCCAGTACCGTCCGTTCGAGTATTACGGAGCGCCGGACGCCGAGTGCATCATCGTGGCCATGGGCTCTGTCACCGAGACCGCAAGGGAGGCCGTTGACTACCTCGCCACCCGCGGACGCAAGTACGGTGTCGTCACAGTCCACCTCTATCGTCCGTTCTC
This sequence comes from uncultured Bacteroidales bacterium, assembly GCA_900541925.1. Lineage (GTDB taxonomy): Bacteria > Bacteroidota > Bacteroidia > Bacteroidales > UBA932 > Cryptobacteroides. The sequence goes on from UQMB01000015.1 coordinate 32,512, forward strand.
GGAGAAGTACCTCCTCAAGGTGCTTCCTAAGAGCGTCAAGAAAATCGCCGTCCTCGACAGGACCAAGGAGCCGGGAGCTCTCGGAGAGCCTCTCTTCCTTGACATCAAGGCGCTGTTCCAGGACAAGGCCAACGCCCCTCTCGTGATCGGCGGACGCTACGGACTTTCTTCCAAGGACACCACTCCGGCCCAGATCATCGCGGTATTCGACAACCTCGACCGCAAGGAGCCTAAGGCCGACTTCACTATAGGCATCGTCGACGACGTGACCTTCAAGAGCCTCCCTACCAAGGGCGAGGTTTCCATCGTGAAGAAGGGCACCACCGAGTGCAAGTTCTACGGTCTCGGCTCAGACGGTACCGTTGGAGCCAACAAGAACACCATCAAGATCATCGGTACCCACACCGACCTCTACAGCCAGGCATACTTCGACTACGACTCCAAGAAGTCCGGCGGATACACCTGCTCTCACCTGAGGTTCGGCAAGGAGCCTATCAAAGCCCCGTACCTTGTCAACACACCTGACTTCGTGGCCTGCCACGTGCCTTCATACCTTGAGAAGTACGACGTGCTCAAGGGCATCAAGGAAGGCGGCAGTCTCCTGCTCAACTCCCTCTGGAACGAGGAGGAGACGATGGAGAGGATCCCTGATTTCGTAAAGTCCGTGATCGGGCGCAAGAAAATCAAGCTCTACATCATCAACGCCACCAAGATAGCCGCAGAAATCGGTCTCGGCGGACGCACCAACACCATCCTCCAGAGCGCATTCTTCCGCATCTCGGGCATCATCCCTGTGGATGACGCCGTCAAGTACATGAAGGACGCCGCCCTCAAGTCCTACGGCAAGAAGGGTGAGAACATCGTCAACATGAACTATGCGGCCATCGACCGCGGCGGAGAATACACCGAGGTCAAGGTTCCTGCAGAGTGGGCCAGCATCAACGCCAAGTTCGTTAACCACAACGCCAACCGTCTCGCCACTCCGTTTGTCAAGGAGATAGCGGACGTGGTCAACGCCCAGTGCGGAGACAGCCTCCCTGTAAGCGCGTTCCTGCCATACAAGGACGGCACCATGCCTGCCGGCACCGCTGCATACGAGAAGAGAGGCGTGGCCGTGAATGTGCCTGTATGGGACGCCGAGAAGTGTATCCAGTGCAACAGCTGTGCATTTGTCTGCCCTCACGCAGCCATCCGTCCGTTCCTCCTCACTCCTGAAGAGGCGGCAGCCGCACCTGCCGGCGTCAAGCTCGCCGACGGCAAGGCCAACCTCAAGGACTACAAGTACGCCATCGCGATTTCAGTCTCCGACTGTACCGGTTGCGGCAACTGCGTGGATGTCTGCCTCGCCAAGGACAAGGCGCTCTCCATGCAGCCTTATATGGACAACACCGCCGAGCAGGATAACTTCGACTACCTCAACACGAAGGTGGGCTACAAGACCGTCGGAGACCCGAAGGCCAACATGAAGAACTCCCAGTTCGCACAGCCGCTCTTCGAGTTCTCAGGAGCCTGCGCAGGATGCGGCGAGACCCCATACATCAAGAACATCACACAGCTCTTCGGTGACCACATGATGATCGCCAACGCTACCGGATGCTCTTCAATCTACGGAGCTTCATTCCCTTCATCACCATACTGCACAGATGCACACGGACACGGACCGGCATGGGCCAACTCCCTGTTCGAGGACTTCTGCGAGTTCGGCCTCGGCATGAGGCTCGGTTCCGAGCGCATCCGCAAGACCGTCGGCGAGCTCATGACCAAGGGCTTGAGCTGCGAGTGCTGCAGCGACGAGATGAAGGCCCTCTATCAGAAGTGGCTCGACAACAAGGATGACTACGCGGTGACCCGCGAAGTGGCCGACAAGCTCGTCCCTCTCATGGAGGAATGCGGCTGCGACACCTGCAAGTCCCTGCTCAAGCTCAAGCAGTACATCCCGGCACGCAGCCAGTGGATCATCGGCGGTGACGGTGCAAGCTACGATATCGGCTACGGCGGACTTGACCACGTGCTCGCTTCCGGCGAGAATGTCAACATCCTCGTCCTCGACACCGAGGTCTACTCCAACACCGGCGGACAGTCATCCAAGTCAACTCCTGCGGGAGCCATCGCCAAGTTCGCGGCCTCCGGCAAGAAGATCCGCAAGAAGGATCTCGGCATGATGGCCATGAGCTATGGCTATGTATATGTAGCTCAGGTAGCTATGGGTGCAAGCCCTGTCCAGTACCTCAACGCCATCAAGGAAGCCGAGGCCTACGACGGACCGTCTCTTGTCATCGCCTACGCCCCTTGTATCAACCACGGCCTCAAGGCCGGCATGGGTCTGAGCCAGAAGGAGGAGAAGCTCGCCGTCGACTGCGGCTACTGGCACCTCTACAGGTACAACCCTATGCTCGAGGGACAGGACAAGAATCCGTTCTCTCTCGACTCCAAGGAGCCTGACTGGAGCAAGTTCCAGGACTTCCTGAAGGGAGAGGTGAGATTCGCCTCACTCTACAAGCTCTTCCCTGACAACGCGACCGAACTCCTCGAGAAGACCGAGGAATTCGCGAAAGTCAGGTACGAGAACTACAAGAGACTTGCAGGAAAATAACAATCTCTTGCGCTTTTGCAAATAAGCCCTATATTTGCGGTATACTATTGAAGTATTACACTTAGCAACTACAAAAATGGGTAAAAAACTCTTAATCTTAGCAGCGGTACTTCTTGGTGCCGCTGCTTTGTGTTATGGACAGCAGCAGCTGCCGCAGCTTCCGAACGACCCGGCGACCCGGGTCGGCAAACTCGACAACGGGCTGACATATTACATCCGCCACAACGACAAACCGGCCCAGCGGGCTGAATTCTATCTTGCCACCAATGTCGGCGCCATCCAGGAGACCCCGGACCAGGACGGTCTGGCGCACTTCCTCGAGCACATGTGCTTCAACGGCACCAAGAACTTCCCGGGCAAAAGCATTCTCAACTGGCTTGAAAGCATAGGCGCCTCGTTCGGCGGCAATGTCAACGCCTCCACGGGCGTCGAGCAGACCATCTACCTGCTCAACAACATTCCCCTCGTGCGCCCTACCGTAGTGGACACCTGTCTGCTCATCATGCACGACTACTCCCACTTCGTGACCTGCGACCCGGAAGAGATCGACAAGGAGCGCGGAGTGATCCTCGAAGAGAAACGCTCACGCAACAACGCCTCCTGGAGGCTGCACGAGAAGTCGCTCCCATATCTGTTCGGCGACAGCAAATACGCCGGATGCACGATCATCGGAAGCGAGGAGAATCTCAAGACCTTCAAGCCGGAGAGCCTGACCAACTTCTACCACACTTGGTACCGTCCTGACATGCAGGCCCTTATCGTGGTCGGAGACATCGATGTCGATGAGGTCGAGGCCAAGATCAAGACAACTTTCGCGGACATCCCGGCCGCCGAGAGCCCTAAAGCGAAAGACGTCATCACGATTCCGGACAACGACAAGCCGGTAATCGGCATACTCACCGACCCGGAGACTGCAAGCACCTCATTCGAAGTGTACTGGAAGAGCGCCGCACAGCCGGAAGAGCTCAACAGCACGGCAATCGGGCTGATGACGGAGGTCGCGAAGAGCCTCATCGGCAACATCATGGCCGAAAGGTTCAGCGACATCAGCGCCAAACCTGACGCACCGTTCCTCTCAGCCGGATTCGGCATCGCAAATTTATGCGAAACCATGGACGTGACCTATGGTGAGGTCACATGCAAGGAGGGTGCAGCCCTCCAGGGATTCGAGGCCATGCTCACCGAGATCGAGAAAATGCACCGCTTCGGCTTCACCGACGCCGAGTTCGAGCGCGCGAAAAATGAAGTGCTCTCACAGTATGAGGCCGCCGCAAACAAGGCCGACACCCGCAAGAACGCCGAGTTCATGATGCCGATGATCAGCAATTTCTTCGACAACTACGCCTTCATGGACCCGGGCACCGAGTACCAGACCGTGCAGGCACTGCTGGGGCAGTTCAACGCCGGCATCCTCAACCAGCTCGCGCAGCAGCTCATCACACGCGACAACATGGTCGTGATTTACTCCGGCCCGGAGCGTGAGGGAGCAGTACTCCCTGAGGCGGACGCGGTACAGTCCATCATTGACAAGGTGGCCGCAGCAGAATACACCATGGAGGCCGGGGAGGAAATCCCGTCCGAATTCCTCAACCCCGCATCCCTCAAGGGCGGCAAGGTCAAGAAAAGGGCAGATGGCCTCTACGGCTCCGAGGTGCTCACCCTCAAGAACGGCGTCAAGGTGATTCTCCTCCCGTCAGACCGCGAGAAGGACAGGATCAGCTTCAACATCTTCAAGAAAGGAGGCCAGAGCCTCATCTCCGACGAGGATCTCTACTCGTTCGAGGACAACATCTGGGCCCTCTACCAGCAGAACACCGGTGTCGCCGCATTCCCTGCCACGACAGTGAGCAAGATGCTCTCAGGCAAGCAGGTGGCGGTGAGTCCGTACATCAACGGATACACCCACGGCGTCAGCGCCACCAGCACCACCAAGGACATAGAGACAGCCTTCCAGCTGATGTATCTCTATTTCACCGCTCCGCGCTTCGACGCCGATGAGTACGCCAAGGGCATAAGCCAGATAGAGAACATACTCCCGAACCTCGAAAACCAGCCGAACTGGCAGCTCCAGAAGCAGATAAGCAAGACTATCTATGACAGCCCACGCAGATTCACCCTCGACGAGGATGTGCTCGCCAAGGCAAACCTGCAGACCATCGAGAAGAACTACCGCAAGCTCTTCAAGGATGCCGCTGGAGCGACGCTCGTGATAGTAGGCGACTTCGACAGGGAGACCATCGTCCCGCTCGTGGAGAAGTATGCAGGCTCACTGGCCGGCGGCAAGAAGGCCCCAGACTGGCAATACCGCAACGACGGCATCATCAGCGGCCGCAAGGTCAACGACTTCCGCACCGCCATGCAGACTCCTATGGTAACTGTCGTCCAGGTTTACAAGGCAGACAAGCCATACAGCGTCAAGGATGAGGTGAACGGCACGGCCCTGAGCTACATCCTCAACATGATCTACACGGAGACGCTCCGAGAGGAAGAGGGCGGCACATACGGTGCGAGCGCCGTGGCGCAGCTCACCCACGAGCCTAATGAGATGCACATCCTCCAGGTGGCATTCCAGACCAACGAGGAGCAGGCCGACAAGCTTCGCGAACTCGCAGTCAAGGGCCTGGAAGACCTCGCCAAGAACGGCCCTGACGCGGAGAAATTCGAAAAGGCCAGGAAGAACATGGACAAGACCGTCCCGGAGAACAAGCTGCACAATGCATGGTGGAGCTCCGCCCTTCAGGACGCGGAAAAATACGGCATAGACTATGTGACTGAATATGAAGCCACAGTGAAGGCCCTGTCTCCGGAAGATGTCAAGAAGGCGGCGGAAGAACTGCTCGCCTCAGGCAACTTCATCGAACTCGTAATGAGACCTGAAGTCAAATAATATCTGCCCCCGGCAGAAGACATATCGGACAGATGATGTCGCGCCGGGAGCGTTTCCCTCGCACGGCGAAGCAAGAACCGCATCAGCGAGCTTGCCGTAGGCGATTTCTCCGGCGTCGATGCCAAAAGCATCGGCGCCGTTTTTTGTGGCCCACTGCAAAAGCAGGTCTTCGGAAACGGCCGGATGTCCCATTGAAGACAACAGACGCGCAGCCTTCAACTCCCCGGCAAGAGAATTCCCCCGCCCGCCGAGGCACACTCTGACTCCGGAGGAAACCGCCTCCTCATAAGGGAAGCGTACAGCCGAAGATGACAGGTCGAAAGACGGACAATGAACCGCCGTGACCCTCCGGCGGGAAGCCGTGCGCCACTCGTCCGCATCCATAAAAGAGCAGCCGCCCAATATAACGTCCCCGCCGAGAAGTCCGAGGGAATCAAGATACCTCAACGGAGTGAGGGAAAACCCTCTGACGAAGGAGTCGTGCCCGGCACGGGTCGCCGGAAAGTTGACACGGATGAGCATGGCGCGCTTCCGCGCGAAAGCGAAGGCACGCTTGAGTTCCTCTTGGCGAAGCGAGGCCAGATCGGGCAGGGCAAGCACGCGGGAGCCTTCCGACGGCTCGTCAGAGAGCAGGGCGCGCTCATTGTAAGGGATGTCGGCCTGTACCCTGAATCCGGTACGTTCCCCCGCAGATGCGCCGTCCTCATAGTCAGAGCAATATCCGGCGAAGAAGCCGACCCCGGAATCTACCGCCGGAAGCCGGTCAATATCGGCACAGCAGTCAAACATCAGCGGGCGGATCTCAAGGGCGGAGGCATCGATGCGGCGGTCGGCCCGCACATCGTCCGGAGCAGCCATATCAGCATAGAAACCCCTGTCAATCAATATGTTCGTCCGCTTGCCGCCATGCTGCACACCTGTCATCAGCATGGTCTGCGGGGCCTTGCAGCTGTCCTCAAGCGCGCGGTAGGCTTCCAGCACGGCATTGGCCTTGGAGAGGAAGCGGCGGCCTTTCCAGGTGAGGCTCACACCGTTTCTGGAACGGCACAGGAGTCTCGCCCCGGCATACTTCTCAAGTTCAGCCACATTCTGGCTGACGGCAGGCTGCGAAATATCAAGTGCCCTCGCGGCCGCAGAAAAACTTCCGCGCTCCGCGAGGGTCACAAATACTTTAAGCCTGAACCGGTCTATCATAGGCTCTGCCTGCGATTGTCCAGCCAGCGTCCGAGAATCTGGAAGAAATCCTCCCTCTGGTCTCCGAGGCCGTCGCGTCCGGAGTTCTCCACAGTAGTGAAGCCCCAGCCGTGGCCGCCGCTGGTGAAGATATGAAGCTCACCCGGCACGCCGCAGCGCTGCATGGCCCTGTAATAGTTGATGCTGTTCTCAGGATTTACAGCCCCATCATCAGCACTAAGCAAGAGGATCGTCTCCGGAGTATTTGCAGATACCTGATTCTCAAGTGAATAATATGTTACATCCCTCCTGCTTGGCTTTGGTCCGATAAGATTCAGCCTTGTACCCCCGTGTGTCAATTCTTCAAATGTGATCACCGGATAGATGAGCACGGAGAAATCCGGCCTCGTCACATCATCGACGAAAAGGGTCGATGCAGATGCTGCAAGGTGGCCGCCGGCGGAGAAACCCATCACTCCTATCTGCTTCACTCCCCACTCGGAGGCGTGGTGGCGGCAGTAGCGGAAAGCGTTCTGCACGTCGCGGAGCGGCAGTTTGCAGTGTCCGTTAGGCATGCGGTAGAGCACCACGCACACGGCGATGCCGCGCTTTGTGCACCAGTCCGCCACGCGGGAGCCTTCGTTGGCTGCGGAGCAGTTGGAATAACCGCCACCAGGGCACACCACTATCATCTGCCCGTTGCACTTCTTCGGGATGTAGATGTCGATGTAGGCGTCATCGCCTATATTGCCCACGTTACCCCTGTCGTTGACCGTGTTGGCACCGCTGAGGCCGTTGGGTTCAATCGGGCCGAGAGTGATGGCCTGCCCGTTCTCCACGATACCGAGATCCACGCCCTGCCCCTTAGGGTAGAGTTTCAGGGTCATGTCCGGCTTCACCAGTTCGTACGCCTGTACCTGTACAAACGCAAAGAGGGCTGCAAGAGCCCCCACTATAAACTTTCTTTTCATCAGGGAAAGATGTTTCTATGCCTCTGAGATGGCGCCCATAGGGCAAGCATCGGCGCAAGCGCCGCAGCTGATGCAGACATCAGGATCTATAGAATATACATCTCCTTCCTTGATAGCCCCTGAAGGGCACTCGCTCTGACAGGTGCCACAGGCAACGCAGACGTTAGGATCAATTTTGTAAGCCATAATTATTAGTGTGTTTTTCAATCAAAGGACAAAAGTAATAGGAAAATCTGAATTAACAAGTTTTTCAAGGCAAAGATTTATTGCTAACTTTGCACTTGTATGAAGACTTTAATCGCACTTCTGCTGTCTCTTGCGCTCAGCGCGCCGCTCAACTTCGACAAGACAGTCCACGATTTCGGGCAGGTATCACAGAATGCGGGCCCGCTTACCTGCACATTCACAGTGACCAACAGTTCCGATGAGCCGTTGACCATCTTCGCCGTGGTGTCATCCTGCGGGTGCACCGAAGTCAAATGGACACGCGAGACTATAGCGCCCGGCGGGAAGGGCAGCGTCACGGCCACCTACTCCAACGATGAAGGGCCGACTTATTTCGACAAGACACTTACAGTATATACTTCCGCGCAGAAAAAGCCTGTCATACTGCACCTGAAGGGAATCGTGAAGAAGAATGGCACCAAAAAATAACTACACAGAGGACAACATCCGCACCATAGAGGGGATGGAGCACATCCGGCTCCGTCCCGGAATGTATATCGGCCGGCTCGGGGACGGACGCAGCCCGGATGACGGCATCTATGTGCTGCTCAAAGAGATAATCGACAACTCCATAGACGAGTTCTCCGCCGGTTTCGGAAGTCAGGTGAAGATCACCATCGAGGGCGGCACGGTAAGCGTACGCGACTTCGGACGCGGCATCCCGCTCGGCAAGGTGGTGGACGCGGTCAGCATACTCAACACCGGAGGCAAGTTCGACGACAAGGCGTTCAAGAAGTCCGTCGGGCTCAACGGCGTCGGCACCAAGGCCGTCAACGCCCTCTCGTCCGACTTCTATGTCTGCTCGCACCGCGACGGCGAGTGCGCCAGCGCCAGCTTCACACGCGGCAAGCTCATCGAGAGCTCGGAGGGGCCCACCAAGGAAAAGGACGGCACCCTGATACGCTTCACCCCGGATCCGCTGATGTTCGGAGAGTACGCCTTCAACGAGGACTATGTCGTGACTATGGTCAAGAACTACTCCTATCTCAACAAGGGCCTCACCCTCATCCTGAACGGCGCGCCCTACAAGTCTGAGAACGGGCTTCTGGACCTGGTCAACGAGAACCTCAGCGAAGAGCCGCTCTACCCGCCCATCCACCTCTCCGGCGACGACATAGAGATAGTGATGAGCCACTGCAACGCGTACGGCGAGAACATCTCATCCTTCGTCAACGGCCAGAACACCCGTGACGGAGGCACCCATCTGGCAGCCTTCCGCGAAGCCATAGCCAAGACGCTCAAGGAGTTCTTCAAGAAGAACTACGACGCCGCCGACTGCCGGCAGGGAGTCGTGGGCGCCATAAGCATACGCATACAGGAGCCGAATTTCGAGGGGCAGACTAAGACCAAGCTCGGCTCCAACTACATGTGGGAGAAGACCGTCAACGAGGGCGGGACGATGACTACGGACATCGGGCCGACGATCCGCTCCTACGTCAACGATTTCGTGTCCAAGAACCTGGACAACTACCTCCGCATCCACAAGGAGATCGCCCCGGTCATCGAAGAGAAGATCAAGTCCTCCCAGAAGGAGCGCGAGGAGATTTCCGGAATCCAGAAGAAGACGCGCGAGCGCAACAAGCGCACCAATGTCTACAACCGCAAGCTGCGCGACTGCCGCTTCCACTACAACGACAAGCGCAACGAGAAGAATCAGGACAACATAGAGAACTCATCCATATTCATCACCGAGGGCGACTCCGCGAGTGGAACCATCACCAAGGCGCGCGACGCCAGTTCGCAGGCGGTGTTCTCTCTCCGCGGCAAACCAATCAACTGCTACAAGGAGAGCCGGCGCAAGGTCGCCGAGAACGAGGAGCTCAACCTGCTGATCTCCGCGCTGGGAGTGGAAGACGACCTGGACAACCTCCGCTACAACAACATCATCGTGGCGACCGATGCCGATGATGACGGCATGCACATCAGGATGCTGCTGCTGACATTCTTCATGAAGTACTACCCGGACCTGATACGCCGCGGGCATGTGTACATACTCCAGACCCCGCTCTTCAGGGTGCGCAACAAGAAGGCCAACCGCTACTGCTACAACCAGGAGGAGCGGGACAAGGCCGTCGCGGAACTCAAGACGGGAGTGGAGATCACGCGATTCAAGGGTCTCGGAGAGATATCCTACGATGAGTTCGTGCACTTCATAGGAGAGGACATGCGCAAGGACCCTGTCAGCCTCGCCGAAGAGGAGTCGATAGCGGAGATAATGAACTTCTACATGGGAGACAACACCATAGACAGGCAGAAGTTCATCATGCGCAACCTGCGCAGCGAAGAGGAGCTTGAAGACATAAACATCTGACAGATATGAATTTCTACGGTCTTGTGATGAAGATTCTCGGCTGGAAGGCCGACAGCGGTCCCGCGCCGGAAGAGAAATGCGTCATACTGGGCGTGCCGCACACCAGCATATTGGACTTCCTTGTGTCGTATTTCTACTACAAGAGCCTCGGGCACACCGCCCATGTGATGATCAAGAAGGATTTCTTCTTCTGGCCGCTCGGCCCTATCCTCAAGCACTTGGGATGCATTCCGGTAGACCGCAGCAACGGAGCGTCCGTCGTGCGCAGCGTCATATCCCATATCGAAGCCACGCCGGGAGAGTTCCATCTCTGCATCGCTCCCGAAGGCACGCGCAAAGCGGTGCACAAGTGGAAGATGGGCTACCACACCATCGCGCGGGCCCTGGACTGCCCTGTCTATCTCGGATATTTCGACTGGGGACGCAAGAGGGTCAGCATCGGGGAGAGGTTCATCTGCACCGAAGACGCCAGAGCCGATACCGAGCTGATACAGAAGAAATACGAAGAGCTGCACCTCACCGCCCGACACCCGGAGGGCTATTGCACACATTAAAAAAAATGCTTATATTTGCAGCCCCTTTCGGGGAATTATACTTAATTAACAGTTAATAAAATGATTAAACAGTACGAAACCGTTTTCATTGCAACTCCCGTTTTGTCTGACACCCAGATGAAGGAAGCGGTTGCCAAGTACACCAAGCTCATCACCGACAACGGCGGCGAGATCGTGTACCAGGAGGACTGGGGGCTCAAGCAGCTCGCCTATCCTATCCAGCACAAGACATCAGGATTCTACTACCTGATCGAGTTCAAGGCCAACCCTGAGTTCGTGGCGACTCTCGAGACCCAGTATCACCGCGACGAGCGCATCATCCGCTACCTCACCGTAGCCCTTGACAAGCACGCAGTAGCCTACGCGGAGCATCGCCGCCAGACCCGCGCCGCCAAGGCCGCAGCCCCTAAGGCTGAGCAGGCTCCGGCAGAGGTCAAGGAAGAGGCCGCCGCAGAACAGACAGAAGCATAATCAGGAGGAATCATTATGGCAAACATCGCAAACAACGAAATCCGTTATCTGAACCCTCCTACCGTAGAGGTTCGCAAGAAGAAGTACTGCCGTTTCAAGAAGGCAGGCATCAAGTATGTTGATTACAAGGACCCTGAGTTCCTCAAGAAGTTCCTCAACGAGCAGGGCAAAATACTTCCTCGCCGCATCACCGGCACTTCTCTGAAGTTCCAGCGCAAGGTGGCCCAGGCCGTGAAGCGCGCGCGCTCACTTGCTCTTCTCCCGTATGTAACTGACCTCCTTAAATAATTGAAGCGTTATGAAAATCATACTCAAGAAAGAAGTTGCCAATCTCGGCGAGGCCGGAGATGTGGTTGAAGTGAAGGCAGGATACGCTCTCAATTACCTTGTTCCTCAGGGATTCGCATCTGTCGGAACTCCGTCTGCCCTCAAGCAGCACGCTGAGACCCTCCGCCAGAGAGCGCACAAGGAAGCCAAGCTTGTCGCTGACGCACAGGCCGTAGCAGCCAAGATCGAGGCGGTGGACATCGTGATCCCTGCCAAGGTCGGCGAGAACGGCAAGCTCTACGGAGCTGTCACCGCCGCACAGGTTGCAGAGGTTCTCGCAGCTGCCGGCGTCGAGGTCGAGAAGAAGAGCATCGCTCTCTCAGACGTCAAGGAACTCGGCGAGTTCGAAGGCAAGGTGAAGTGCTACAAGGGCGTCTTCGCCAACATCAAAGTAAAGGTCGTAGCCGCCGAGTAATCGGACGGTTCCGCATAGACTCAAGGAATCCGGTCTCGCAAGGGGCCGGATTTCTGTTTCTGAGGCAAGCGGCAGGGGTGGTGGGCTGCACGATGCTTTTGTGTTTAGTGCAGCCCACCACCCCTGCCGCTTGCCTATCAAAAAAGCAAACTTAAGAAACTGACTTTTTGAAAAAAGGCGAAGTATGGCTAAATTTGCAAGATGAAACTTTCAGGCAGACAGGTCCGGATACTTACTTCAGCCGCGTTCTACGCGCTGATGCTCGTCTGCTATGCCGTGCACCCGCCGGAGGCCATAGGCACCATTCCCGCCATCCTGATATCAGCTGCGCTCCAGATTCTGCTGTCCATCAATTCCAGGCAATGGAACAGCCTCGCTTTCGCCCTCACGCTCATGCCCTCGGGAGCCATGGCGTCAGGACTCGCGGCCTGCCCCGCACCGCTCCAGTTTTCCTCCCTGCTCCCGGGCTTCATAGCCGCCGTCATCGTCAGGATCATCAACAACCTGAAAAGATGGCCCGACTCGAGACCGGCGACCCTCCACTGGGTCGGAGCCGCCGCTGTGATGATGACATTCGCGGCAACCGCCGCCATCTTGCTCCAGGCGTAATCCACCGCTCCGGCGAAGATTCCATGAGGCGTTCCGGATGATGGTTTTATGATTTTCAAGATAAATTCAAACGGCTTCCGAGGAAAATCCAAAACAGTTTCTTATATTGTAGTCTGATTCAGGCCCCTCGGATGCAATGGGGTTTCCGCAGAGGTCTGACTTTGTTGTACAAAAACCAACAAACAACTGATAAACAATAATAAACGACATTTGCAATGTTTAAAGGACACCCTAAAGGACTTATAGCGGCCGCTCTCAGCAACATGGGAGAAAGATTCGGCTACTATATCATGAATGCCGTTCTGCTTCTCTTCCTCTGCTCGAAATTCGGGCTCAGCGATGCGACAGCCGGTGCCATCTATTCAGTATTCTATTGCGGCATCTATGTGCTCTCGCTCGTGGGAGGAATCATAGCGGACAGGACGCAGAACTACAAGCGCACCATTATGAGCGGCCTCATCGTAATGGCCCTCGGCTACGTGGCCCTGTCCTTCCCTATCCTCGCCACCAAGGACAACCACATGGGCCTGCTCATCTTCACCTGCTTCGCGCTCCTGATGATCGCATTCGGCAACGGCCTGTTCAAAGGCAACCTCCAGGCCATCGTCGGACAGATGTATGACAACCTCGAGAGCGAAGCCGCCAAGAAAGGCCCGCAGGAACTCGCGGTGGCCAAGAGCAAGCGCGACTCAGGCTTCCAGATCTTTTATGTGTTCATCAACATCGGCGGACTTCTCGCCCCGTTCGTGGCTCCGCTCCTGAGAAGCTGGTGGCTCAAAGTCCACGACATGCTCTATAACGCACAGCTTCCGGCCCTCTGCCACAAATTCCTCAACAACGGCACCATTGACCCTAACCTCCCGGGACTCATCGCCAAGGCCAACACCGGCGCGGCAGTGGACATGGCAGACCCGTCAGCCGTCAGCGCATTCTGCACCAGCTATCTCGATGTGTTCAACACCGGTATCCACTATTCGTTCATCGCTTCAGTGGCTGCCATGATGATATCACTTCTCGTGTTCGTGCTCTGCCGCAAGAAATTCCCTAACCCGGCAAAGAAGGAAGCGTCCGCAGTGCAGTCCTACACCCCGGAAGAGAAGGCTTCAATGGCCAAGGAGATCAAGCAGCGCATGGCCGCACTATTCGCGGTACTCGGCATCGCAGTGTTCTTCTGGCTCTCGTTCCACCAGAACGGCCAGTCCCTGTCCGTGTTCGCCCGTGACTTCATCCGCACAGAATCGATAGCGCCAGAAATCTGGCAGGCGGTCAATCCGTTCTTCGTGATTGTCCTGACCCCTATCATCATGGCCATCTTCGGCGCCATGGCAAACAAGGGCAAGGTCATCTCCACCCCTCGCAAGATCGCCATCGGAATGGGTATCGCCGGATGCGCCTACCTCTTCCTGACCATATTCTCCGCCGCCATGGGGTATCCTTCCGGCACAGAGTTCAAAGAGATGGACGACGCCGTAAGATCCACGATGCTTGCAGGCCCGTGGGTGCTCATCGTCACCTACTTCTTCCTCACCGTGGCCGAGCTCTTCATATCTCCGCTCGGACTCTCATTCGTCTCCAAGGTGGCACCGAAGAATCTCCAGGGACTCTGCCAGGGACTCTGGCTCGGAGCTACGGCGCTCGGCAACCTCATGATCTGGATAGGCCCTGTGATGTACAACGCCTGGCCGATCAAGTACTGCTGGCTCGTGTTCCTCATCATCTGCCTCATCTCCATGGGCGTGATGCTCGGCATGGTGAAGTGGCTCGAAAAAGTCACGGGATAGCATGGCGAAATCCGGGAAAGCAGGCTGCTTCATACTGCGCTGCCTGACAAGACCTCTGGCGATCCTCCCGCTCGGCTTCCACAGAAAATGCGGACATCTGATCGGGAAGATTGCCTGCAATATGGTCCGCTACCGCAGGGATGTGGTGATGATCAACCTCGCCAGAAGTTTCCCGGACAAGAAATACGGCGAACTGCAGGACATCTGCAGGCACACATACGCGCATTTCGGGAAGATCATCGGAGAAGCTGTCTGGTTCGGGGCTTCGACCCCTTCGAGACTGCGCAAGTCCAAAGTTGCCCGCCTCACCAATCCGGAGCTTCTCAACGGCTGCTACGATGAGGGGTTGAGCGTGTTCGTGATGGGGTCGCACAGCGGCAACTGGGAGCTCTTCGGGGGCTACCGGTTCTACTCAGACGAGCACATCAAGTATCCCGAGCGCAACATGTGCGTGATCTACAAGAAGTTGTCCAGCCCTACCTGGGAGCTCTTCATGAAGAAGAACCGCCAGGCGGCCGTGGAAGACAAGGAACACTATGACGGGATGGTCGAATCATATAGCCTGATGCGCTATGTGATACGGCACAAGAACGAGAGGATGTTCTACAACATCGTGACCGACCAGTACCCGTATTCCGACTCATCCAAGGTCAGGGTCAGCGACTTCATGCACCAGCCGACCTGGTCCATGGACGGAGCCCCCGCCCTGGCGCACAAGCTCGGCATGGCCGTCCTCTACCTCAGGATGCGTGAAATGGAAGACGGCAACTACGAAATGACTTTCGTCCCCATCTGCAAGGACGCACGCCAGATGGAGGAGAAAGACATACTCGACAGATACTATGCCCTGCTCCAGGAAGACATCGAGGAGCAGCCGTGGAACTATCTGTGGACACACAAAAGATGGAAATAATAACCCTCAAAACTGATATTAATATGACTATCAAGGACTTGAAACCAGCGGTCGTTTGGGATGCCTTCTACGGCCTCACCCGCTGCCCGCGCCCGTCAAAACACGAGGAAGTCGTGCGCCAGCACATCCTCGACTGGGCAAAAGAACATAAGGTCGAAGCATTCGCCGACGAGACCGGCAATGTGATTCTCCGTGTACCAGCCACCCCAGGCTATGAGAACCGCAAAGGTGTCATCATCCAGGGGCACATGGACATGGTTCCGCAGAAGACGGGCGACACCGTCCATGATTTCCTCAAGGACCCGATCGAGACTTGGGTAGACGGCGAGTGGCTCAAGGCAAAAGGCACCACCCTCGGAGCGGACAACGGCATCGGAGTCGCGATGGGTATGGCCGTGGCTGTGGACAAGAGCCTCAAGCACGGACCGGTAGAAGTGCTCATAACTTATGATGAGGAGACCGGCATGACAGGAGCCGACGCTCTCAAGCCCGGAGTCCTCAAGGGAGACATACTCCTCAATCTGGATTCCGAAGACGAGGACGAACTCTGCATCGGCTGCGCCGGCGGACTGGACGCCATAGCCGATTTCAAATACAAGAGCCTCAGGACTCCGGCCGGATATCTCGGCTGCAAGCTCACGGTAAAGGGCCTCTCAGGCGGACACTCCGGGATGGACATCTCCCTCTACAGGGCCAACGCCAACAAGGTGCTCGCCAACGCGCTCATCCCTGTGATGGAGAAGTACGGAGCCAAGCTCACTGACATCCGTGGAGGAAGCCTCCGCAACGCTATCCCGTTCGAGGGAGAAGCCGAAATCGCCGTGCCTGCCGAGAAGTGCGCCGCCGTCCTCAGGGCAATACGCAAGAACTTCGCTGAAGTGACCGCAAGGTATAAGGAGAGCGATCCTGCGATGTCCTGCAAGGTGGAGAAGAGCAAGGCGGCACCAAGCTATATCGAAGATGCCGTGGCTCTCAACGCCCTCAAGGCCATCTCCGCCTGCCCTTCAAATGTAATCAGGATGAGCCAGAGCATGCAGGGGCTCACCGAGACATCCATCAACCTCGCCGTGGTAAAATGCAGCCGCGGCCATCTGACCGTGGCGTCACTGCTCAGGAGCGCCATCGACGAGTCCAAGGCCGAACTCGCGGCAAGAGTACGTTACATCTTCGAGTTCGCCGGAGCCAAGATCAAGTTCGTCGGCGGCTACTGCGGATGGACTCCGAAGCCTGACACCCCGATGATCGCGATGCTCAACGACATCCACTCCAAGATGTTCGGCAAGCCGATGAATGTCCTCGCAACCCACGGAGGACTCGAATGCGCCCTGCTCGGAGCCAAGTATCCGCATTGGGAGATGGTATCCATAGGACCTACCATCATGTACCCTCACTCCCCTGACGAGAAGGTCAACATCCCGTCAGTCCAGAAGACCTGGGACTTCCTCAAGGCTGTGCTCGAAGCCATCCCTGAGAAGAAGTAGGGCGGCGGAAGATGACTTCCGGACTCAAAGAACAACTCATAGACTGGGCCGAGAAATACAACGACCCAGTCTATTTTGACGAGGACCCGATCGCTTTTCCGCGCAGATTCGCACGGGACGGCGCCAGCCTCAAGGACATAGAAATAGCGTCCGTGTTCGCCGCACATTTCGCATGGGGACGGAGGGCGATGATAGTCAGGGACTGCGAGCGCCTGTTCGACCACATGGAGTGGCGTCCTCTCGACTATGTGATGTCCGGAGACTGGAGAGACGACCCCGTCAGCATACACCGGACGGTGAAGTGGTCGGACACGGCAGCCATCTGCCGGCGGCTCAAGGACTTCTACACTGCGTACGACTCTCTTGAGACTCTCAGCGCCAAGCAAATCCGGGAGGTCGTGTTCGGACAGAAGCCAGACGCCAAGGCCCCGGACAAGAAAATCAACATGATGCGCCGCTGGCTCGTGAGGGATGACGGCAAGGTGGACCTTGGGCTCTGGAAACACACTTCCCCGTCGGAACTGCTGATACCGCTCGACGTGCATGTATATGACCAGGCCGTCGCGCTAGGACTCACCGCGCGCCGCAGCAAAGACCTCGCCACGGCGCTGCAGATCACGGACGCGTTCCGTGAGATATTCCCTTCAGACCCCGCAAAGGGGGATTTTGCACTTTTCGGATACGGAGTTAACAATGCCTAAATTATACATACTCTCAGGATGCAACGGCTCCGGCAAGACGACGGCGTCCTATACCTTGCTTCCGGACCTTCTGGACTGCAGGGAGTTCGTCAATTCCGACGAGTTCGCCAAGAGCCTGTCCCCTTTCAACCCGTCAGCGGCATCCATCACGGCCAGCCGGTACATGCTGATGAAAATCAACTACCTGCTCGGACGCTATGAAGACTTCAGCATAGAGACGACGCTCGCCACCCGTTCCCTTGTCAAGATCATAGAGGAGGCCCAGTCGGTAGGCTACGAGGTGACCCTGCTGTACTTCTGGCTCAACTCTCCGGAGCTCGCGATAAAGCGCGTCCGGGACAGGGTCGCGGCCGGAGGGCACAACATACCCGATAATGTGGTGCGGCGACGCTATGTGATGGGGCTCCAGTACTTTTTCGAGACCTACCGCCCCATCTGCGACAACTGGATACTCGCGGACAACTCAAAGTCACCGTTCACCGTAGTGGCTGAAGGTTCGAAACAGTATTCCTACATCAAAGACAACGAAAAATATCACCTGATCTGGAACACCATACACCCTGATGAAGAATATTGACAGATTCTCGCTCTCGGAAGAAGAGCTTCGCGCCATAGTCGCGGAAGGCCTGCGCTCCGGAGGAGACTGGTGCGACCTGTATTTCGAGGACACTGAATACGGCGACCTGCTCCTGCGCGACGGTGAAGTCACTTCCGGAGGACATCATATAGACTACGGATGCGGCATCCGCGTCCTCAAGGGAGAGAAGACAGGTTACGCATACGCGGAAAGCACAGACTTCCGCCCGCTCATGTCGGCTGCCGCTGCAGCCGGGGCCATCGCCTCCAGCGCCACCCCCTCCACGGACTTCTCCCGGCAGAGACTCGGTGCCGCGATCAATGCGGCTGACCGCTACCCCATGCTGCAAGACTGGAGAAGCGCGGACACGGCAGGACTCGTACCGTTTCTCAAAAGGCTCGACCAGAGGATACGCAGCCTGGACAGCCGCGTGATCAAGGTGATCGCGGCCCTGTCCTGGTCGGTGAGCGACATAATGATGTACAACTCTCTCGGAGAACTGACCTGCGACCGCCGGCCGCTTGGAAGCGTCAGCGTGCAGACCATTTTCCGTCAGGGCGACAGGACGGAGAACAGCAGCGTCTCCCGCAGCCTCAGGGAGGGCGTGGAGATGATCGGGGAGCAGGTGCTGGAAGACCTCGCGCAGAGAGCCGTCAAGGGCATGGACGAGAGATTTGAGGCGCGCAGGCCAAAAGGCGGGCAGATGCCCGTGGTGATGGGGGCCGGTGCCTCCGGCATCCTGCTTCACGAAGCCATGGGGCACGCCTTCGAGGCCGACTTCAACCGCAAGGGCCAGTCCATATTCTCCGACAAGATGGGACGGAGAATATGCCCCAAAGGAATCAACATCCTCGATGACGGCACCCTGCCGGCCAACCGGGGCGCGTGCAACTACGATGACGAGGGAATCCCCGGGCAGAAGACGTATATGGTCACGGACGGAGTGCTGACCTCCTACCTGCATGACCGCATAAGCGCAGCCTGGTACGGGGTGAGCCCGACCGGCAACGGCAGGCGCGAGTCTTTCCGATACAACCCCATCCCGAGGATGAGGGCCACCTACATGGAGAGTGGGGACAAGGGCTGCGTGTCCGATCTCATAGCCTCCGTGCAGAAGGGCATCTATGTGGACCAGTTCGCCAACGGCCAGGTCAAGATAGGCGAAGGAGACTTCACCTTCTATGTCCGCAGCGGTTTCCTCATAGAGGACGGCAGGCTCACCATGCCGGTAAAAGACATCAACATAATAGGCAACGGACCGCAGGCGCTCGCTGACATTGAGGCAGTGGCATCGGACTTGAAGATAGACGAGAGCACCTGGACCTGCGGCAAGGAGCAGAGCGTGGCGGTTTCCTGCGGGATACCTTCCGTGCTCATACGCAATCTCACGGTGGGAGGAGAATAAGATGATAGACCCAAAGGACATAGAACTCGTCAGAGAGAGCCTCGACATGGCACGGCAGGCGGGGGCCGAGAAGGCCCGCGCGACTCTGTGCAGAAGCGAGGAGGACCTTGTCGCCACCCTCAACGGCGAGGTGGACAGGGTAACGCACTGCGTGGACAGTTCACTGAGCTTCGCCCTCTTCGCGGACGGACGCTTCGGGAGTTTCTCCACCAACAAACTCGACCCGGCCTCGCTGAGGGATTTCCTGGAGAGTTCGGTGAAGACAGTGAGGACCATATCGAAGGATGAGTGCCGTGACCTGCCTGATCCGAGGCGCTGCTGCAGCAAAGCCATAACAGGCGACGAGCTGGGACTGACAGATTGTCGGAGAGAGAGCATGACACCAGAGGAGAGAATCCGCATGGCGCTCGACGCCTCCGTCTACCGCGACGGCATACTCTCCGAGGAGGGCGAATACTCTGACAGTGTCTACAAGACCGTCGTGATGGACACAGACGGCGTGCTCTGCCTGCACAGCGAAACTTCTTTCGACTACGGAGTGGAGATCACGATCGAAGAGGACGGGGAGAAATACAGCGGTTACTGGTGGGACTCAGCCTCACATCTTGACGCCCTCGACGCACGCTCCTGCGGGGAGAAGGCCCTTGCGCGTTCACGGGCCCAAGTGGGTTCAGACGCTGTCCGGGGCGGCAGATACAATATGGTCGTGGACAGCGAAGTGGCCGCCAAGATGGTCTCCCCCGTCCTCAGGGCTCTCAACGCATTCTCCATCCAGCAGAACAACTCCTTCCTCGTGGACAGTCTCGGCAAGAGGCCTTTCCCTGAAGGGCTGACGATAATGGACCTTCCGCACATCAAGGGGCAGACCTGCTCCAAGCTCTTCGATTCGGAGGGAGTCGCCACGGAGGAGACACCTATCATCAGAAGCGGAGAGGTGTGCGAGTATTTTGTCAACACCTACATGTCCCGCAAACTCGGGATAGCCCCGACAGTGGAAGAGGCCACGAGACCCAAAGTCCTCCCCTGGCCCGAAAGCGGTCTCGGGAGAAGCGAGATACTGAAAATATGCGGGAACGGAATACTCGTGACGGACTTCAACGGGGGCAACAGCAACCCTGTGACCGGAGACTTCTCCTACGGCATCGAGGGCTTCCTGTTCGAGAACGGGAAGGTATCAAGGCCGGTGAGCGGGATGCTCGTGACCGGGAACTTCCTCTCCCTGTGGAAGAAGCTCATCGCGGCCGGAGACGACGCGAGGGACTGTATGTCAAAACTTATTCCTACATTGGCGTTTGCCGATGTGGATTTCAGCGGATAAACCAATAAAACATATAACGACAATGAAAGTAGGAAAGAACAAAGTGGTAGCAGTAAGCTACGAACTCAACGTGGAAGGCAAGACAGCCGACAAGGCGGGCTCTGAAGCCCCTCTCGAATACATACATGGAACAGGGATGCTCCTCCCCAAATTCGAATCCGAACTGGAGGAGAAAGAGCCGGGTGACAACTTCGAATTCACCCTCACCCCGGAGGAAGGCTACGGCGCATACGAGCCGAAATACAAGACCGACATCCCGAAGAGCGCATTCGAGATCGACGGCAAGGTGCGCGAAGACCTCCTCGTGCCGGGCAACATCATCCCTATGCTCAACTCCGCCGGGCAGGTGATTCAGGGTAAGGTAGAGTCTGTGGGCGAGGACAGCGTGACCATGGACTTCAACCATCCGATGGCCGGCAAGACCCTGCACTTCACCGGGAAGGTCGAGAGCGTGCGTGAAGCCAGCGAGAAAGAGCTCAAAGAAGGACTCCACGGCGAATATCTCCCTAAGGAAGGATGCCACTGCGGTGACGGTTGCCACTGCAAGGAAGGCGAATGCAGTTGCGGAGATGACTGCGACTGCGGTTGCGGGGAAGGCAAAGAGTGCAGTTGCGGAGATGACTGCAACTGCGGCTGCGGAGAAAGCAAAGAGTGCAGTTGCGGAGATGACTGCAACTGCGGCTGCGGCGACAAATAACAGCTACGGGCCCTGAAGACCGCCGTTGTCATACTGAATTGGAACACCAGGGATTATCTGGCTCAGTTCATCCCAGCCATAGAGGAAAGCCTCTGCGGCCGGGATGCGGAGCTTGTGGTCGCTGACAACGGGAGTACTGACGGTTCCGTGGAGATGCTCGTCACGCATTTCCCCGGCATCAGGACCATAGTCCTTGACCGCAACTACGGTTTCACCGGAGGGTACAACAGGGCCATGGCCCGTCTCCTCTCCGGCCCCGGTCCGCGGCCGGAATACCTTATTCTGCTCAACTCGGACATACTTGTCGAGCCGGGCTGGCTCGACAGGCTCACGGACTACATGGACACGCACCCGGAATGCGGGATATGCGGCCCTAAACTGCTGGCGCTCACACATAAGGACGGCGCATACATACAAACTGACAGGCTTGAATACGCCGGTGCCGCAGGAGGATACATCGACCGTTTCGGCTATCCTTTCTGCCGCGGACGCGTCCTGTCACGCACTGACATCGACGGCCCGGGATACTCTTCCGTCAAGGATGTCCTGTGGGTGTCGGGGGCCTGTCTGATGACCAGGGCCTCGCTGTGGGAGGAGTCGGGAGGACTGGATGAGAGGTTTTTCGCCCACATGGAGGAAATCGACTACTGCTGGCGGGCCCAGCTTGCCGGACACAGGGTCCGTGTCGTCCCGTCTTCGCGCGTCTGGCATCTGGGAGGCGGCACGCTCCCGAGGACTTCCGCCACCAAGCTGAGGCTCAACTACCGCAACGGGCTGCTGCTGCTCGACAACAACCTGGCCCCCACCATAGGCCGCTTCAAGGCACGCGTCAGGATCATCACCAGACTCGTCCTGGATGACTGCAGCGCCCTGGTCTACCTGCTCGGAGGCAAGACGGACTTCTGCGGGTCCGTGTTCCGGGCGCACCGCGAATACCGCCGGCTCCGCAAAGTGCCGCACAAGGCGGCGAGCAGGAACGGGGACGTACGTGGAGTGGCGCCCGTCTGCATCATCCTCCAGTCACTGCTGCGGGGAGAGAGGATTTTTGATTATTTGCGAAGATATGAAGATAGTCATTGAAGGCGCGGGTGAGGTAGGATCCCACCTTGCGAAAATGCTCCGCTCCGAGGGCAACGAAATCACCATCATCGACGACAACCCGCAAAGGCTGGCGGCGATGTCCGCTTACGCCGATGTGGAGACAATACTCGGCAATCCGTCATCGATCAAGGTCCTCCGGGAAGCGGGCGTGGCGGAGGCCGACCTTTATATAGCCGTCTACCCATTCGCCCCGCAGGAGGTCAACATAGTCGGGGCCCTGCTCGCCAAGAGGCTCGGGGCCGCCAAGGTGATAGCCAGGATTAGCGACGAGGAGTTCCTGTCGGCCGAGAACAAGCTGCTGTTCAAGGAGATGGGTATCGAGATGATGTTCTACCCGGAGAGGATAGCGGCAGACGAGATTATAGACTTCCTCAACCACAACTCCACGGCCGAGACGATGGAGTTCGCCCGCGGCAAGTTGCAGATAGCGGTATTCAAGCTCAATGAAGAGTCGCCGCTGCTTGACCTCAAACTCTCCGAATTCATCAGCACCATCACGCCTGAGGACCTCAAGCAGTTCAGGGTCATAGCCATCTCCCGCGACGGCAAGACCATCATCCCGAAACTCAACACCAAGTTCCTGTTCGGAGACCTTGTCTTCACCATCTCGAGAAGGGAGGGTGTGGCGGCACTGCATAAACTGTTCGGCAAGAGCAACATAGAGATCAGCAGCGCATTTATCCTCGGCGGCGGACGGACATCCGAGATGCTGGCCCGCTCCCTTGCCGCCAACGGCATCAGCGTCAAGATAGTCGAGAAGGACAGGGAGCGCTGTATACATCTATCGGAGAACCTGCCGGATTCGGTGCTGGTCATCAACGGGGACGGGCGCAACTCGGACTTCCTCTACGAAGAGGGCATACAGCAGTATGACGTCTTCATAGCCCTCGGGGAGAGCGACGAGAGCAATGTGCTCTCCTGTGTGGTGGCGCGCAAATTCGGAGTCGCGCGGACAGTGGCCGAAGTCGAGAACATCGAGTACATAAGGCTTGCGGAAGAGATGGGCGTAGACAATGTCATCAACCGCAAACTCATCACGGCGGGCAGGATATTCAGGCTCACACTCTCCGGCAAGGCCCGGTTCGTCAGATACATGGCAGGCACCAACACCGAGGTGATGGAGTACACCGTGGCCCCTGGAGCGCCTATCACCAGGGGACCGCTCAAGGACCTGGATTTCCCGCAGAACGCGATAATAGTCGGGGTCATCCGGGGCAACGACGCCAGCATCGCCGTCGGAGACACCACGATAGAAGCCTACGACAGGGTGGCCATATTCGCCATGCCGGAGTCTCTGAGGGAGATCGACCGCTTCTTCAGGTGACAGAATGTCAGTGGCAGGGCTTTTGATTCATTCCCTGCAAAACAAATTGATTATGGCAGAAAAAGAAGATATGAAGCAGGAGCCGGAACTCGAAGAGAAGGCCTCCGACGTTGAAGAAAAGAAAAAGAAGCAGAGCAAGAAGGAGGAGCGCAAGGAAAGCGAACTCAAGAAGCAGGTCGCCGAACTGACTGACAAACTGGCGAAAGAGAAGGACGACTATATACGTCTGATGGCGGAGTTTGAGACATTTCGCCGGCGTTCCGCCGAAGACAGACTCTCACTGACCGCTTCCGCTGCGGCAGACACGGTCAAGGGCATGCTTCCGGTGCTTGACGCCTGCGAAAGGGCCATGGAGATGCTCGCATCTTCGGCAGACGAAGCCGCCATAGAGGGCACAAATCTGATTTACAATAAGTTGATGGACTACCTCAAGACCAAGGGTCTCGACAAGATCGAGGCTAAGGGCGAGAAATTCGACACCGACCTCCACGAGGCGGTGACACAGATTCCCGCACCAGCCGAGGATCTCAAAGGCAAGGTCGTTGATGTGATCCAGACAGGATACACCTTCAACGGAAAGGTTCTCCGCTATGCCAAGGTGGTCGTTGGAGCATAACAGATTATGGCAGAAAAAAGAGATTATTATGAGGTGCTCGGCCTCCAGAAGGGGGCCAGCGCAGACGATATAAAGAGCGCTTACCGCAAGGCGGCGCTCAAATGGCATCCGGACCGCTGGGTAAGCGGCACGGACGAGGAGAAAAAGACCGCCGAGGAGAAATTCAAGGAGGCATCAGAGGCATATTCGGTGCTCAGCGACCCGGACAAGAAGGCCAAATACGACCAGTTCGGATTCGCGGGCGTCGGAGACAACGCCGGAGGACAGAACTGGGCTCAGGACTTCGGAAGCCTGGACGACCTGCTGAAGAACATCTTCGGTGGCGGATTCAGTTTCGGCGGCTCCTCTTTCGGTGGCGGGTCCCCGTTCGGGGGCAGAAGCCAGAGGAACGGCGGGTCCCGCGTCGTGCGCGGCAGTGACCTTGCGGTAAAAGTCAGGCTCACCCTCGAAGAGATTGCCTCCGGATGCGAGAAGACCGTCACCGTGGAGCGCAACAGACCTTGCCCGTCATGCGGCGGCAAGGGTACGACCAACGCATCTGACATCAAGGTCTGCCCTACATGCAACGGTTCCGGTCAGGTGATGACCGGCAGTTTCATATTCAGCAAAGTCTCGACCTGCCCGAACTGCAAGGGTTCAGGCAAGATTGTCTCCAACCCGTGCAGCCAGTGCAGAGGCACGGGCGTGGTCAAGGTCAGGGAGAACGTGACTGTCAAGATTCCGGCAGGAGTCGAGGGAGGGATGCAGCTGACCGTCCAGGGCGGCGGCGACACCGGCCCGATGGGAGGTGTCAACGGAGACCTCTATGTCACCATAGAGGAAATCCCGCACTCATTCTTCAAGAGAGAGGGACAGAACCTCTTCTATACCAAAGTCATACGGGTCACTGACGCCATCTTGGGATGTGAAATATCCATACCTTGCCTCGACGGGCCGCAGACGCTCAAGCTGCCGGCAGGCACTCAGTCAGGCACAGTACAGAAACTCCGCGGCAAGGGTCTTCCGTCAGTGAACGGATACGGCAAGGGCGACTTGTATGTCAAGATCCTGATATGGGTGCCTCACAAGCTGAGCAAGAGCGAGAAAGACGCTTTCGAGGCCATGAGGGGCAGCGATTCATTCAAGCCGGCTCCGACCAGGGACGACATGATGATATTCAAAAAAGAGAGTGAATTCTTCTAAAAAATTTTGGAGGTTCACAATTATTGCCTATCTTTGCAATCCGAAAACGGCAGCCTCTCTTCAGACGGTTTGATGACGCTGCGATTAGAACATAATTTGAGATTATGGATTTGATAAAATTAGTGGAGCAGTCATTCAGCGAGAACAAGACTGCATCCTACCCGGAGTTCAAGGCCGGTGACACAATCACCGTGACCTACAAGATCAAGGAAGGCGACAAGTTCAGATTCCAGAGCTTCCGAGGTGTGGTTATCCAGATTTGTGGAGCCACCCCGTACACGAAGACCTTTACCATCCGTAAAGTCTCCAACGGAGTCGGAGTCGAGAGGATTTTCCCTTATGAGTCTCCTGCCATCGAGAAGATTGAACTCAACAAAGTCGGAAAGGTTCGTCGCGCACGCATCTTCTACCTCCGCAACCTCGCAGGTAAGAAGGCCCGCATCAAGGAGGCAAAGCGCAACGTGAAAGAAACTCCGGCAGAATAAATACACAGACCGGCCAGTCCGGTCTGACTCGGCGCCTTAGCTCAGCTGAATAGAGCATTTGACTACGGATCAAAAGGTCGCAGGTTTGAATCCTGCAGGCGTCACAAAGAATGGTTGACCAAGATTTGGCCAACCATTCTTTTATTTTGCCCTGGGAATAAGTACATTCGCAGGATGAAAACACAGACACCGCCAAGAACCATCGCCGCCTTGCTCGCGGCAATGCTCATACTGCCCTCCTGTGGCAGCACACCCGCCCAAGAAGGCCTCGACATCATCGCCGGACCGGAACACATGAGTACGGAAATCGCTCCCGTCAACGCTCCGTTCCGCACCATCAGTTTCACCAGGCCGGCATTCCCTGAGCGCAGCATAACGGTATCGATTCCAGAAGAGGCGTCCTCCTCAGACCCTGCGGCAGCGACCACTTCCGCCATCCAGCAGGCCATAGACGAAATGGCGGCGCATGGCGGCGGGACAGTCACCATCCCGGATGGGCACTGGACCACCGGGCGAATCTGCCTGAAGAGCAACGTCAACCTTCATCTCTCCAAGGGCTGCACCCTCAACTTCAGCGGCCGCATCAAGGACTATCTCCCGGCAGTATATACCCGTGACGAGGGCGTCAACTTATACTCCCTCGGCGCCTGCATCTACGCCGACGGGCAGACCAACATAGCCGTCACAGGCACAGGCACAATCAAAGGCCCGTCCATAGACTGTGAGATCTACAAGCGCAACTCTGAAACGGTCCATAAGATAGAAGACCTGACAACGGGTCCGGAAGCGGAACGCATCTTCGAGGGACGCGACGGCGGACCGGTGTTTCTGCCGAAGACCATCTCCCCTATCCGCTGCAGAAAGGTCTTCATCGAAGGCGTGACCCTGGAAGACGGACTCTTCTGGAACATTGTCCCGCAATACTGCGAAGACGTCATCATCCGCGGCGTGACGGTCCGCAGTTTCGGGCACGGACGCACAGACGGCATAGACATAGACTCCAGCCGCGATGTTCTCATAGAATACTGCTCGCTTGATTGTCAGGATGACTGCTACACCATGAAATCCGGGCGCGGCGACGACGGCGTGGACACCGCCATCCCGACAGAGAATGTCGTGATCCGCAACTCCGTAGCCCTGCGTGGCGCCGGAGGCATAGTCTGCGGCACAGAGACCGCCGGAGGCATACGCAACATCTACCTGCACGACTGTATTTTCGACGGCACCGACCAGGCATTCCGCTTCAAGTCCCGCCGGCCACGCGGCGGCGGCGCGGAAAACATATATATCGAGCGCGTCAAGGCTAATGTCCTCAAGGACGCGCTTTTCTGCGACCAGCTCGGTTCCAGCCGATGGGTCGGGCAGCTAGCGGAGCGCTACCCCGCCCCAGAAGTCACCCGCCTGACTCCGTACCTGCGCAACATATCCATCCATGACATAGAGATAGAAAACTGCCGCAACCTGATCAACGTCACTGCCTTGCCGGAGCTAAAAGCTTCAAACATCTTCTTCGGCAATGTTTCTGCCCGATGCGAGAAGATAGGCAAGGTACAGGATGTCAACGGGTTCTCTATCAAAGATATAAGAGTCGAGTCAGAAGATACGCATTTCACCGTTGACGCATGCGATTATGCTTCGTTCTTCGGTTTTGCCAACACTTCCAAGGACTGCCCCATACAGATCGACACCATCGGCAGGTGCGACTATCTGTGCATACAAAATTACCCGCTGCACCCGGTCAGGTACAGTTCCATAAAGCCGGGCGAAGTCTGGCTGGACACGGACGGCAAACCCATTCAGGCGCACGGGTTTCAGGTCACTTACAGGGACGGCAGATACTATTGGTACGGAGAGGACAAGACGGCTACGCTCTTCGGCACCAACAGGATTTTCTGCGGCGTGCGTTGCTACTCGTCCGACGATTTCTACAACTGGAAGGACGAGGGAGACATCCTCGCTCCCTCCTCCGACCCGGCATCGCCTCTGCATTGGTCGCAGAAACTTGAGCGCCCGCACATCGTATATAGCGAAAAGACAGGCAAATATGTCTGCTGGCTCAAGTACCAGGCCAATGACGGACATTTCGTGATTACCCAATCTGACAATTTCCTCGGCCCATACGAGTATGTCACAAGCATCAAGCCGGACGGGTTCGCCGTGGGAGACTTCGACATGTACACCGACCCGCAGACCGGCAAGTCTTATGTCTGGTTCGAGCGCCCGCACTGGGAGTACATATGCGCCGAACTCACTGATGACTGTCTGGGCGTCAACGGCAAGTTCTCCGAGCACTTCGTGGGGCTCACTCCCCCGCTGACGCGTGAAGCAGCCGCGCATTTCGTCAAGGACGGCCGCCACTACATCTTCACTTCCGGAACCACCAGCTACACGCCCAACCCTTCAGAAATCGCCGTGTTTGACGATTATCATGGCGAGTATGAAGTGCTGGGAGACCCGCATGTCGGCGACAGATACGCCCATTCATTCTGCTCCCAGATCACAAGCGTGCTCAAGATTCCGGGCAGGGATCTCTATGTGGCGATGGCGGACAGATGGCAGCCATACACCCTCAACACTGACATTCCGGCCAGAGAATATGACAAGTTTTTAGCGCGGTACAAAGACCACCGTCCGTATCCGAGGGATTTCAACACCCCCACGACCGCCGACCGGCTCTACACTCTGGTCACGCCTTCACAGGCCGTCTACAACGCCACCTATGTCTTCCTGCCGGTAGTATTCCGCAACGGGATGCCGACCATCGAATGGAAGGACGAGTGGCGCATCGAAGACTACGAATGACCGTCGGGCGCACTTTGTTTTCAGCAAGCGGCAAAAAATAAGTCGCCGCAGATTTGGCAAAGATTTTTGAGGATATATTTCTTTTTGAAGAAGGAGTGTGCCGGTGGCACATGACTGATGAAAAAAGGAATATTGACCAAAAAGATTGCCTAAGGTGAGGCAAGTTATTTTTTAACGATTACTTATTTTTGACGATTACTCGGCAAGGCTAGAAGTTGTTTTGAATTTATTTGTCATAAATTTTATGAAGATTTTTTCTGTCAGAGTTTTTTCTGGATTTTGAGAAAGATAGTAGAACTATATGACCGAAAAAGCCAGGAAAAAATATGGCGAAAAAGCAAGTAACAGAATTTTCAACATAAATCAAAACAACTTCTATATCAAGTATCGAATATTTTTATATCTTTGCGCACGAAGTAAGCGGCAAAAATAAGTTGCCGCAGATTTGGCAAAGATTTTTGAGGACAGATGTCTTTTTGAAGAAAGTGTGTGCCGATGGCACATGGCTGATGAAAAAAGGAATATAGACCAAAAAGATCGCCCAAGGTGATGCAACTTGGTTTTTAACGATTACTAAACACTGTAAGACTTATGTATTGGACACTTGAACTGGCAAGCAGCCTGGATGATGCTCCATGGCCTGCAAGCAAAGAAGAATTGATTGATTATGCAAACCGCTCCGGAGCACCGGAGGAAGTCATAGAGAACCTCGAAGAACTCGAGGAGGAAGGAGAGATATACGAATCCATCGAGGACATCTGGCCCGACTACCCCACCAAAGACGATTTCTTCTTTAACGAGGAAGAGTATTAAGGCTTAAGTTACGCTTGGTAGAGTTCGCTTAAACTTATTTGTATTTTGAGATGTAAGCGACGATTTCAGGCGGAAGTTTACAAGATTGATAGCCGCGGAGCCAAGAGCCCGCAAAGCGAGTTAGGTTATATCGCACCTGACTCGCTTTTTTGTTGTTTCCAGGTGATGCGCGGCCAGAGCGATATTAGGAAGTGACAACTCGTCCGGTGGATTGGCATTTGACCGGAGAAACTGAATCCGGGCAGCGTTTCCTCCGGGGAAACGGGCTTTGGGTGGATGAAATGATAGAAAATATGATAAACAACATTCTTGTTCCTGAATATAAGGAACTTTGGCCGCTATTAGTCCATGACAGGGCACTCAATGGTAATGTCGTGGATGACGCTTCCTTGGAGGTGATGCTCCGAATCGAAAATGAGATGCGCCGGCTCAAGGTTATGGGTGACGACGAGAGGCGTTCCTTGTGGCTGGAAATACACCTGCCGGGAAGACGGTACTATTGGGGCGAGGACAAGCGAGACCGGAACGGAAATATCTGGTACTGGATATCCACCGGTAACTATCGCGGTTTCCATTATCTGCTGCTGGGCGACAATCGCCATAGGTGCATCGACCTTCGGAGCCAACCTTATGTCGGTGAAGTGCGGAATCCTGAACATATTTATACCGATGTCCGTGAACCGTTGCTCCGTTTGGAGGAATATGTCAAGAGAATTGTCGATGCAGTGTGCGTGGCTCCAGATAAGTACAATGAATATATCGAAGAGAATCTTCCATATTGGAAGAGACATGGCACAATAAGGCGTTCGGCGCTGAATGGCATTTGCCCTTTGTACAGGCGGGTGGAAAATCCGGAGGCTGAGGTTGAACTCCTTGAGAATGTGCGCAAATGTCCGTTGACAGTCTTGGATGAGATGACCTTAAACACCTACATGCATTATTGGAGATTGGCATATGTCGCATACAGGACACGTGATGACATTGAACCGGATTCCATTGATGAATATGCCGATTCAGATGACCGAGAAGTTTTCCGTCGTTCCAGCAAGGGGTATAATCTTGAAGAATACGACCTTGACTCTCAGGAGGATTTCATAAGGTGGAAAGACGGTAACTCACTGTATCATTGCCTTGATGTCGCCTACGCCCGCATCCATTTGTGGCCGGTTCGGGAAGATGATGGCTTATGGCATTTTGAGATAAGTTACAATGTTTGTGGCTATTTCCGTGATGTCTTGAACATCGTCCGGGCTCTGTACGAGCAGGGAATAATCATCGGGATCAACCATTGGGCGGATGACGCGCTTGCACAGCTGAGGGAAGAAGACACCGTCAGGATATCTCCTTGCCCGAACAAATATCGGAAGGAGATCTCGTTGCCGACAGTAGGTGATGGAGTGACGAGAAGGATGGTCAATGCCATAATCCGAGAGACTGTCTGGGATAATGAAGAGCCTGTTTGGCCGGAGAAAGTTACTGAGAATGGCAACTCGTCCGGTGGATTGGCGTTTGACCGGAGAAACTGAATCCGGGCAGCGTTTCCTCCGGGGAAACGGGCTTTGGGTGGACGAAATGATATTCGATGAAGATTATGAGCATATTCAAAGAAAGGGAGAGGTATTGCGAGACGACATTTCAGGATGGCGGACCGTATTGGCACGCATATACTTCGGGGAAGGATACGCCGTTGCTTTTTTCGCAGGAGGAGGATCTTGTGTTCGTGATGAACGTGATTGCGCAGGCTGCGGCCCTTTTTCCAGAGGTGCGGATTATCGCGTTCGAGGTGATGAACAACCATTTTCATTTTGTGGTTTCAGCTGATGAGAGGGCTGTTTCGGCGTTCTGGGGCTTTGCGCGGAAGAGGTTGGTGAGGTCATTCCCGCTGATGAAAGGCCTTCAGATAACCCTCAAGCCTATCGGTGACTTGGGGGCATTGCGCAACAATATCGTCTATACCAACCGGAACGGTTATGTTGCTGACTCTGGCCACACTCCGTTCAGTTATCCATGGGGGACAGGACGGTATTATTTTCTGGACAGGCCTAAGGGTAAGACATTGGCTCGGATATTCGTGGATGACAGGAGGAGAATGTTCAGGTGCCGCACGCCTGTGCTTCCGGATGAGTGGGAGGTCATAAGCGGCTACATTGCTCCGTGGAACTACTGCGCCGTCAAGTTCGGCATGGCGATGTTCCGGGACGCGCATCACTACTTCATGATGGTGAGCAAGAACGTGGAGGCGTATGCGGAGTTGGCAGCCGGACTCGATGATGGTGAGTTTCTTTCGGATACGGAACTGTTCTCTCGTTTGAGTTCGTTGCTGCGGTCTGACTACGGCGTCTCCTCCGTCAAGGACTTGACCAAGCCTCAAAGATTTGATCTCGCCCGGAAACTCCGCTATGACTTCCGTTCCTCGAATGGCCAGATCCGCAGGGTGCTGGGGCTCTCTCAGTACGAGATCGATTCACTTTTCCCTCTGACGGCGGAAAAGTGAGAGTTTCTTCCGGATGTACCATGAAAACAGATGGCTAAGAATTTGTCCTGGGAAATAGCCGTTTCGCAGGGCTAAGTGTAAGAACCAAAGCGTCCGGCGAAATGGCGTTTCGCCGGATGTAGTGTTTATCGCCTCAGAGTACGTGGATTCTATTTGGCAAGATACGAATAAATATCGTCCCGCCAACGCTCACCTTGATTTTATAAACTTTCCCGCCACCTCATCAGAACTTGAATGACAAGCCTGCCGACACGTAGCCCGCGTCATGGCCGCCCTCCACCCAGATCCCGGCCTTGTCGCAAAAGTACCAGCGGAGTCCGGCAGTGGCCAGTATGCCCATCTTCGTGTCCATTTTGTTGAATGTGGAGCTGGCCTCCTCTCCGCTCTCGTGGTCAGTGGTGTGTTCTCCGATCAGTCCGGCATCGACCATCGCCCTCGCGTAGAGTTCGAGACGGTCGCATAAGGTTATGTGGTAACTGAGGCCTGCCGCAATGTCAACTCTGTTACAGAACGTGTCCTGCTGCTTGTCGCCATAGCCGTTGTCCAGCATCCAGTTGTAGCTGTAGCGGGAGTATTCTCCTCCTATTGACCAGCCCAGGCTTCCGAAACGTCCGAAATCAAGGAAACAGATGTCCGAATATATCATTATCGGAGGAACAACCATCTTGAATGATGATTTGGAGCCGTCAGTGGCATGCTTCATCACCTTTGTCCACTCCGCGATTACGGGGGAGACGCCGACCTGGATTGTCCTCGTGTATTTCGGGAACACTATCTCAGATTTGGTGCGCTTCCAGTCCACGTTCTTCTTGGCGTCGGAAGATGCGATTCCTCCCTGGACACCGACCTGCCCGGCCTTGAGTTTCCCATCCACGCGGAGAGCAGTGCCTCCGTAAGATGCTTCCCACGCATGGATGACATCCATGAACATGCTGAATTCGCCCGTCCGTATCCTTGCGGCAAATTCCGGATAGTCATATATTTTCCCGAAATACATGTTCAGCATTGACCCGGACATCGGCGGCTCTGCCTTGTCAAAGATGCTGTTGCGGGTATCAGACCCGACCATTATTGCCATGTCCCCGGCAATGCTAAGATACCACGAGCGGACCGGGCTCACGACCGTGATGTTCCTTCCTGTCCTTTCGGCTTCGACGGTGAAAAGAGAGTACAGGTCAATGCCTTTGCCCCGGTATTCCTCACGCACCCATT
>UQMB01000016.1 GCA_900541925.1 uncultured Bacteroidales bacterium
GTATAAAAAACAAAACCGAGTCAACCTAAATCAGGACTAGACAATCCGTACGGCAGATAGCCGTTTCTCGTACGGAGCCCCGGCTGGCGGTCGCGGTGGAGTTCCGGGAGGTGAAGCATTGACCAGCGGGTGTGGACAAGAGCAGAAGGCGACTATCAGTCATTCGACTTTTTAGTCGCCTTCTTTTGCATCCTGCACGGTGGCTGATGCCGCAGAGAGCCATGCGGGGCAGGAGGAATGGCCAGGTAGCAGCGGAAATGCCGAAAACGGCTCACACCTGGCGGCGGCATCGGTCACAGACGCGGATGGGGTGCATATTGGCGGTTCAGGTAGCAGCGGAAATGCCGAAAACGGCTCACACCTGGCGGAGGTGGATGCCGCAGATGGCCATGCAGGGCAGGTGGAAAGGTCAGGTATGAGCGAAAACGCCGGAACAGGCTCACACCTGGCAGGGGCGGACTCTATGTGAGGCCTCGCGCGGAGGTGTGGTGATGTGTGCGGCGCGACCAGGTGCGCGGTGGCGTATAGTAGTGGCGCAGGTGCGGCGGAAGTTTATGATGGCGAGGTGGCTGCAGAGCAGATGCGATGTAAGCCCGAACGGCCCGATGTGGCGGCTGTGCTCCGGATACGGTTTACCAACCAGAAATGTCTATCATATCGTAATTGGCGGCTGTGCCCCGGAATACAAAAAGCGGGCGACCTTTCGGCCGTCCGCTTGCGCTCCCCTTCTAGGACTTGAACCTAGGACCCCCTGATTAACAGTCAGGTGCTCTAACCAACTGAGCTAAAGAGGAATTTTACCCTAACTCGCGTTTCGGGATTGCAAATATACGGCAAAATCTTAAAAGCGCAAAAATATTTCGCCTTTTTTTGAAAACTTTTCCGTTCTGGACGCGTTTGAGGCGGCACCGGACCAAGGTCAGGCTTGCAACCGACAGGTGTCTTGATATTCCTTCGGCTGACCTCGGGTATGACCAGCAGTCAGGACGAGCGATTCCAGGTTTGATCCCGTCAGCCTCGGTCACGACCATGTGCCCTGGAGATGCCTGTGAGCCGTCTTGGCCTGACCGACCGGCCCTACCAGGGTGGGTCGGTCACGGACCCCGTCGGTAGAACGCTGTCTGGAGGGGGCGGGCATGACCGAGGCTGACGGAAGTGATTCGCTTGTCGCCCCGGCCTGCTACTCCGGGCTCACCCTGAAACTTGTTCGCGGTGATGGTTTGGAGAACGCGTGTCCGGAAGGATGCAAGGTCTGAGAAGCCGACCCCATAGAAACCAGCCCCAGCGGAATAGAAATGACGATGACCCGGGCGAGCCTGACCAGCGTTCGCGCATAGAACCCAGCCCCCAGCGAAACCATTCTCCGAGGAAATTGAGGCCTGAAGATAGTGCAGCAAGAAAGCGAAGCCGGGAGAAAAACACGGGCTGGTCGGGAGTTCCAAGTTTTGGTCGGGGCGGGTAGTGGAAATCGGCAGATTTTGCGTACTTTTGTTGTATTATGGATGTTGCGCTTTTGTCCACTATGATATCCGAGCTGATAACCGACCACAACAGGGTCGGCCTGCCCGGTTTAGGCACCTTCGTGGCGGAGGTGGTCCCGGCCACTTTCTCCGACAAGGGATACACGATAAATCCCCCTTACCGTCGCCTGTCTTTCCACCCGAGCCGCTCGGAAGACACGCTGCTGATAGATTTCTATGCGGCGTCCAATGGCATTTCCAAGGAGGCGGCAGGATTGTATCTCAAGCAGTTCCTCGGGGAGATGAAGTCTGTGCTCAAGGAGCGTAAGACAATAATGCTGCCTGGCCTTGGCCGCCTGCGCGCTACCGTGGAGAACAATTTTTTCTTCGTGCCAGATCCGGATCT
This sequence comes from uncultured Bacteroidales bacterium, assembly GCA_900541925.1. Lineage (GTDB taxonomy): Bacteria > Bacteroidota > Bacteroidia > Bacteroidales > UBA932 > Cryptobacteroides. The sequence continues at coordinate 1,867 of UQMB01000016.1, forward strand.
GGATATATATCCTGATGGATTCGCGCTCAAGCCTCTGTCCCTCAAGACTATATCCATGGCGGACGAGGTGGAGATACCGTTCTTCCCGCCGATGGAGGAAGAGATGGAGGTGAAAGGAGCCGCAGAGGTAGAAGGGGAGGGCGCCGGAGCAGCGGAGGCGCGGGAAATGTCAGAAAACAAGGAAGAAACGGGCGGGCCGGTGTCCCCGGAGAGCACCCAGCCGGAGAGCACCCAGCCGGAGCAGCAGCAATCAGAACCGGCACCGCACCAGGCATCGCAGCCTGAGTCTGAACAGCTTCAGCCAGAATCAGAACCGACACCGCAACCGGAGCAACAGCCCGAGCCTGGGGAGCAAGAGCCGCAGTCCGAATCTGAGCAGTCTCAACCGGAAACAGAGCTGCAACTTCAGGCAGAGCAACCGCAACCCGAGTCTGAACAGCTTCAGCCAGAATCAGAACCGGCACCGCAACCGGAGCAACAGCCCGGGCCTGGGGAACAAGAACCGCAGCCGCGACCAGAGCAGCCGCAGCCGCAACCCGAATCTGAACAGTCTCAACCGGAAACAGAGCTGCAGCTTCAGGCAGAGCAACCGCAGCCGCAGGCAGAGCAGCCGCAGCCGCAGCCTAAACAGGAAACAAGGCAACCAGAGCCGCAGCCGCAGAGCCGTCCGGAGACCGGGCCTGTGCATGCGCCACGCCGCTTCCGCTGGTGGATACCTCTGCTCGTGCTGCTTGCCGTGGCCGCAGTCGCCCTGCTGGCATTCCTTACGGTGGCCCAGGTGGCGCCGGACTTCATCGATTCCATATTGTACACTCCAGAAGAACTCAGAATAATCAATTACTGATGACTGATTTGATATATCCAGCCTCGACGGCCCCGCTTCTCCGCGGAAGCGACAGGTCGGCGGCATCCGAGATGCTGCCGGTGGTGGACGAGCACGGCAATGTGGTCGCGCAGGCGTCCCGGGCATTCTGTCACGGCCGAATCGCAGGCCAGATGACAGGTCCGGTGCGGCAAAGCGCCGCCGCCATCCAAACAGCATCCGCCGCCGCCATCCAACCAGCATCCGCCACAAACAGCCAAACGGCAGCCACCGCCCAGCAGCCAAAAGCCGCATCCCCCCAGCCTGCATCAACCGCAACACCCCAGCCGGCAGCCACCAGTCCAGCCGCCACCGCTGCCCAGCCGGCGGCAAAGCCGCTGCACCCTGTGGTCCACCTCCACATAATCAGCCGCGACGGCAGCATCTACCTCCAGCAGCGAAGCGCGTCCAAGGACTTCCTGCCCCTCAAGTGGGACACGGCCGTCGGCGGTCATGTGGCCTACGGGGAATATGTCCTGGAGGCACTCTACCGCGAGGCCTCAGAAGAGCTCGGATTCACAGACTTCAACCCGGTCTTCATAACATCCTATGTCTATGAATCAGAGAGGGAGAGGGAACTTGTCAATGTATTCGCGACAGTCGGGGACTTTATCCTGAAGCCGGACGGAGATGAGGTGACGGACGGCAGGTACTGGTCGCCGGAAGAGATAGAGGCCGCAACCGGCATGTCCATCCTGACCCCAAACTTCGAATCCGAATACCACAAGATAAAGGATTCCCTTCAAGCCCTTCTGTGATGCAGGAACTCGACAAATTCATCAATGACCAGCTTTCCGTCTGGCCTCTTGCCGCAGCCAACTTCCGTGCCCTCAAGTCCGCCAGGACCAGGCAGTTGGACGTGGACGGACTGCTGTGCACGGTCCAGTGCAACCCCCGCCGCATACTGTCAAGTACGGCCGACACCACCCCGCAGGCCATAGCCGCACGCAAGTGCTTCCTCTGCGCAGACAACAGGCCGGCAGAGCAGTTCCACCTCAAATTCGAGGGCCGCAAGGGGAGGATGTACAATATCCAGGTCAACCCATACCCGATTTTCCCGGGGCACTTGGTGATAGTACGCGAAGAGCACATCCCGCAGGCGATATGGCACCATTTCCCGGACATGCTCGATTTCGCGATGAAATACAGGGACTACACGGTATTCTACAATGGCCCAGGCAGCGGGGCCTCAGCTCCGGACCACCTGCATTTCCAGGCGGTGCCGAGGCTTTCCATGCCGCTCGAGAGGGCGGTGGACGCATACCTCGACAAACCGGGCGAGGTCCTCGCATCCGTCAAGGACGCGACCATGTACCGCTATGCCGGGTTTGCAGAAGGGGTGTTCGCGCTCAAGGCCACGACATCCAAGTCCATGGCAAAACTTTTCTATCGGCTGCTTGACTGCACCGACAAGGTTGAGGGCGACATCGAACCGAAATTCAATCTTTTCGCCTATTGCCGTGACGGGGAGTACAGGGCTTTCGTCACGCTCCGCGCCGCCAAGCGCTCGCACCACTATTATTCGGATGGTCCCGACCATCTGACCATCAGCCCCGGAGCGGCCGACATGGCCGGTTTCTTCGTGGCCCCGTTCGAAGAGGATTTCGAGAAGGTGACATCCGCCGACCTTGAGGAGATGCTCTCCGAGGTCTCGATCTCCCGCGAGGAACGCGAGATGATAGAGTGGCGTCTCACGCGCACACAGCCCAAGGTCAGCGTCGGCATCCTGTCCGCCAAGGAGATACGTTTCGAGATCATCTCCGACGGAGCCGGCCCGCAGAAAGTCATCTGGCAGGACGGCCGCATAGTCTACAACGGGATGATATATGATGAGTTGTACTTCGACTCCATCACCCGTTCCACGCTTTTCGCCGAAGCCTCGTTCATCCTATACGACGTGGTGATAGGGATAGACTTCCACTGGCAGCAGAAGCGCACCCTGAAGTTTGCCGGAGGGCTGAAATTCATCGTGGAGGGAGACTGCATCACTGCGGTGAACTGCATCGGCATGGAGAACTACCTGCTCAGCGTCATATCTTCGGAGATGAAGTCGTCCTCCTCGCTCGAACTCCTCAAGGCCCATGCGGTCATCTCGCGGAGCTGGCTGCTCGCCAGGATGGAGGAGAGAAAGTCGGGCGGAGCGGCCCCGCATCGGGAGTTCGACGTCTGCGCCGACGACCATTGCCAGCGGTATCAGGGACTTGCCATGGCCGTGGGGGAGAGCGTCCGCCGGGCCATAGACCAGACATGGGGGCAGGTGCTCAGATATCGCGGCGCTCTCTGCGACACGCGTTATTCCAAGTGCTGCGGGGGGCGCACGGAACTCTACAGCACATGCTGGGAAGACAAGGACTTCCCGTACCTGCAAAGCGTGGAGGACCGCTTCTGCGACTGCGAGCATTCGGAGATTCTCCCGCAGGTGCTCAACGACTACGACATGCGCACCATGGATTTTCACGACTGGACGGTGAAGTATTCCAGAGAAGAGCTTTCGACACTTGTCCATAGACGGACCGGAGTCGATTACGGTGAGATTATCTCGCTGGAGCCGGTGGAACGAGGCCCTTCAGGACGTATCAAGTACTTGAGAATCAACGGTACCAAGCATTCTGCCGTCATCGGCAAGGAACTGGCCATACGCCGCGCATTGAGCGAGACACACCTCAAGAGTTCAGCCTTCGAGGTCACGGCGGACGGAGACTTCTTCGTCCTCAGAGGCCGCGGCTGGGGGCACGGTGTCGGACTCTGCCAGATAGGCGCCGCCGTCATGGCTTCGGAAGGATACGATTACAGGCAGATACTATCTCACTACTATGTCGGAGCGGAAGTTGAGCAGTAATCCGTGGGCTTGGGTGCCCACCCTCTACTTCGCGGAGGGCATACCGTACTTCATCGTGAACGTCATATCCGTCACGATGTTCAAGCGGCTCGGAATGTCCAACGGGGATGTCGCCGCCTATACGGCCCTGCTGTATCTCCCGTGGGTCATCAAACCGCTCTGGAGCCCGTTCGTGGACGTAATCCGCACCAAGCGCTGGTGGATTCTCGCCATGCAGGCCCTCGTCACAGCCGGCTTCGCCGCGCTCGCCCTGTCCGTGAGTCCGGACGCTTTCGGGCTGTCCATAGTGTGTTTCTACATAATAGCCTTCGCCTCCGCCACCCACGATATTGCGGCGGACGGCTTCTACCTCATCGCCCTTGACGAGAAGCGGCAGTCGCTGTTCGTGGGCATCCGGAGCACGTTCTACCGCATATCGTCCGTGTTCGGACAGGGGGTGCTGGTCGTGCTTGCCGGCATCCTTGAGACCCGGCTGGGGAATATCCCGGCCGCGTGGAGCCTTACCATTGGAGGAGCTTCTGTGCTTTTCGCCCTGATTACGCTCTGGCACCTTTTCTCCCTCCCCAAGGTCGAGCGGGCCGGGGGCGGCAGGAACGCATCCGAGATTGCACGGGAGTTCTCCCGCGCCTGGGTGACATTTTTCCGTAAGGACGGGGTCTGGCTCGCTGTCGTGTTCATGCTGCTTTACAGGCTTCCGGAGGCGCTGTCCGTCAAGATGTTGACCCCTTTCCTTCTGGACGCTCCCGCGGATGGCGGGCTTGGCCTGAGCACTGCCGACTCGGGGCTCGTCTACGGGACTGTGGGTGTGATCGCCCTGACGGTCGGCGGCATACTTGGCGGGGTTTTCGCCGCCTCGAAGGGGCTGAAGAGGTCGCTCTGGCCGATGTCGCTTTCCCTTGCCCTGCCTTGTGCCGTCTACCTCTACATGGCTGTGGCCCAGCCTTCGGCGATGTGGGTCGTGTACCTGTGCGTGGCCTTCGACCAGTTGGGCTACGGTTTCGGTTTCACCGCCTACATGCTCTACATGATGCGCTTCTCCGAGGGGGAGTTCAAGACTTCCCACTACGCTATATGCACGGCCTTCATGGCCCTTTCAATGATGCTCCCGGGCTTCTTCGCCGGCTGGCTGCAGGAGGCTGTCGGGTATGTTGGATTCTTCATAATCGTAATGCTATGTTGTCTGGCAACCGTTTTCGTCACTTTCTTTGCGCGGCGGCGCTGCTGATCGCCGTCTGCGCGCAGGCCCGGGTCAAACCCGGCATCGAAGTTCTCCGTGACCGCGGCTTCTCCGGCCTTTCCGGTATGAGGGTCGGCCTGGTCACCAATCCTTCCGGGGTTGATTCCCAGCTCAACTCGACCATAGACATCCTCTATGGCGCTCCTGGTGTGGAGCTTGTGGCTCTTTTCGCCCCCGAACACGGGGTGCGCGGCGACATTTACGCCGGCGGCAAGGTGGAATCCGGCCGGGATCCGCGCACAGGGCTGCCGGTGCATTCGCTGTACGGCGCCACACGCGAGCCGTCGCAGGAGATGCTCAAGGGCCTGGACATCATGATCTATGACATTCAGGATGTCGGCAGCCGTTCCTATACGTTCATCTCAACCCTCGGGCTGGTGATGCGCGCCTGCGCCGAGGCGGAGATTCCCGTGATGGTGCTGGACAGACCCAACCCTCTCGGCGGCAAGAAGGTGGAGGGGCCGCTGGTGGAGCCTGGGTTCAACTCGTTCGTCAGCCAGTACCGCATCCCCTATGTCTATGGGCTGACAGTGGGCGAACTTGCGATGCTCATCAACGAGGAAGGCCTCAACCGCGGGCAGAACGGCAAGGAAGAGCCCCGCAAATGCAGCCTGTTCGTGGTGCCTATGGAGGGGTGGAGCCGCGACATGCTTTTCAACGACACCGGCCTGCCGTGGGTGCTCCCGTCCCCGAACATCCCGTATCCCGAGAGCGCGGTATGCTACCCGTCAGCCGGCCTGATAGGGGAGATGTACAACTACCTCAACATAGGCATAGGCTACACCCTGCCGTTCGCGACCTTCGCGGAGGAATGGGTGGATGCCGACAGGCTCAAGGAAGTGCTTGACAGTTACGAGGTTCCAGGGGTCGCATGGCGCACCGTACACTACAAGCCGACTTCCGGCAGGCTCTCCGGCAAACTGATCCACGGGGTCCAGTACTACTACACGGACTATGAGGCCGCGACCATAACTCTGACCCAGTTCTATGTGATGCAGGCCGTCTGGGAACTCTACGGCAAGAACCCGTTCGTCCTCTCCGCCGAGCGCATACCGATGTTCAACAAGGTCTGCGGCACTGATTTTGTCAGCAACACTTTCGGGCAGAGCCTCAAGGTGTCGGACATCGCGGACTTCTGGTGCGCAGATGCGGAGACATTCAAGCGACTGTCCGCCAAATATTATCTTTATTGATTATGAACAGATTGACCTATCTCGCAGCAGCTGCGGCGGCAGTTCTCTCACTGCTTTCGCAGCCGGTCTTCGCCCAGTCGGGCGGGGGCGGCAACAACTCCAGGGGAGCTGGCCGCAGACCTTCGGCGACGACATCTCCGCAACGCGGCAACGGATCCTCCGATAAGACTTATGCGGCTCCACAGAACAGCGACAAATCCAGTGCGCAGCCGGGCGGTGATGAACGCCGCAGGCAGCCGGCACGCACGGGCAGCAATGCTCCGGGGCGGCGGGAACAGGCCACGCAGCCTTCCGGCGGGCCGGGCGGGCAGTCGCAGGACAACGGCCGGCGTCCGGGAGGGCAATATGGCCCAGGCGGTCAGCAGCCTTCCGGCAGACCTGGCGGGGTTCATGACAATGGCAATCGCCCGGGGCAGATGCGTCCTGGAGACGGCAGGCCGGGCGGGCAGTCCCGTCCGGGTAATCCGGGACGCCCGGACAGCCAGAACCGTCCGGGTTACGGGAATCGTCCCGGCCGTCCGGACATGGGCAATCGTCCGCCTCAGGGGCACCCGGGCTATGGTGGGCCTCATGGCCACGGCCGTCCTGATGTGCGCCCCGGTGGAGGGTGGCGTCCGGAGCCGGGGAGGGTTCCGCCGCCTCATCGCTCTCCGATATCATACAGGCGTCCGTCGCGCTTCTGGGACAGCGGAGATCACTATTTCGGCTACAGGGTGAAACGCCTCCCTCTCAACTACGGCCGCAGAGAGTATTTCGGGGTGTCGTATTATGTGCTGAATGATGTATTCTATCGCTATGTGGACGGCAGTTATTATGTATGCCGGCCTCCTTTCGGGGTCGCGTTCATGCCTGCCAGGTTCGGCGCCGTCTCATGCAGTTTCGCGTTCTATTTCGCGTCTTACCGTAACTACCGGACCTACAACGATGTGGCCCGCTATGTCACGGACCGCAACGCGCTGGTCGCTTCCGGCAACTCGCGCCTGCGTTTCTCTTCCGGCAATGCGCAGAGGGCCTATGAGTCGTATCTGCTTGCGGACCGTCTCGGACTTGTGCAGAGCTTTGCCGCAGCCGATGCGGATTATTACTATGAGGACGGGGTGTTCTTCGTGCGGACTTCCGGCGGGGAATATGTCACCGTGGTGCCTCCTGCCGGCGCGCTTGTCGTGGAACTTCCTGACGACTACCGTGTCATCTATCTCGACGGGGTTGAGTATTACGCCGTGGACTACACGGTCTACCGCGCCGTGGCGCTGGACGGGAACTTGTATTTCGAGGTCCTGGGCCAGATGACTGACGGCTACAGCTATTACTAGGCCTCCGCGCATCTTGGCGCTTCGCGCCCGGTGCTCCTGGTGCATCTCGGTGCTCCGCGCGTGTGCTTCGCGCCTCGTGCTCCTCGCGTCTCAGCCTTGACTCCGGCGTCATTGCCGTATCAGGGCATAGCACCTTCTCAGGGATTCATCGGGGCCTGAGGCGATAAGTTCGACATCGGGTCTGGCGTCTGCGGGCCCGATGCCTTTTTCTTTAAGCACCTCGACGAGCCTCCTTGCCACCGCCGGGGCCGGGTCGATAAAACTGATCTCCGGTCCCGCGATTTTGCGGAGCGTCTCCAGGAGGAAGGGGTAGTGCGTGCACCCGAGCACCACCGTGTCCGCTCCCGCTTCGAGCAGTGGTCTGAGGCTGTCGCCGACCACCTTCTCGGCGTGCGGCCCTGTCAGTTCGCCGCTCTCCACCAGTTCGACGAATCCCTTTCCGACCCTCTCCACTATCTTGACCTCGTCCTGGAATCGGCCCTTGGTGTTCAGGTACTTGGAGCCCTTGAGGGTGCCGGCTGTAGCCAGCACGCCTATCACCCCGCTTCTGGTCCCGAGGGCTGCCGGTTTTACTGCCGGTTCCATTCCCACGAACGGTATGCCGTATTCGCTGCGCAGGGTCTGGATCGCCGCCGCCGTGGCCGTGTTGCACGCCACCACCATCGCCTCCGCCCCCTTCGAGAGCATAAGCTCCGTGATGCGGCGGCAGCGCTCGCGGATGAATTCGGGGCTCTTCTCGCCGTACGGGCACCATGCGTTGTCGGAGAAGTACACATACCTCTCCTGCGGCAGCACTTTCAGTATCTCCCGCATCACCGACAGTCCACCGACTCCCGAATCCATTATTCCTATTGTTGGCATATTCTTTTCACGTTGATTTACTTTGCAAATAAGATATCTTTGAAATTCAGTATATTGCAGATGGGACGGATTTGTTCTGCAAATAAGATTCTGTGTTATATCCGTTCAAAGAAGTCGTCGTAGTCTTTGTCAAGAATTTTCCAGAAGCCGTTTTTACGTCCGCCTTCACGGGCGATCAGCTGTAATTCAGTGAGCCTTCTCAAGTATTTTTGAACTTGTCTTGTAGATACGCCTAAATTCTCGGCAATGGCGGCGATGTTGATTTGTGGGTTCGTTGAAATCAACTTATATATGCGTCTTTGGGCTTTTACGAACTCTTTTGTGAACCGAACCGGTTCTTTTACGAACTCTTTTACGAACTCTTTTGTGACATCAGAGGTGTAGTTCGCGACATCTTTTACGATATCGGTGCCGTAGCTTAGATTCCAGAGGGTCACGTGGAACTCGGTGGCGTTGGAGTTGAATTCAGGGGCGCGGTATTCTTTCAAAGACTCGAAACGATTATATTCCCCGAGGATTTTCTTCATTCCACTGCCTCGGCGCTCCATAAGGTCGAGACGGCCGAAAAAGTCTGCGAGGAGAGGATTGCGACGCTTGGACGGGACTGAAAGCGGGTTCAATTGTTGAATCAGACGACCGTCAATCATTCCGCCGGGGGAATATACCTCCATCCGGTCGTTGTACATATCAATATGAATCTCGCTGCCGAGTTCTTGGTAGTCGCGGTGGATAATGGCGTTGCAGATGACCTCTGTCACGGCTCTTTCCGGGTAGTCAGGAAGCTCCTCTCGGTGATCAGACTCCTTCCACCAGCGCTTGTGCGAGTTGTTGCGGATGAATGCGACGGCATCCTGCAGCTGACCGATGACGCTGCCTTCCAGTTCGGCATCATCGAGGGCTTCGCCGAGTCCGCTTGTCATCGTGAGACCGTTCCAGCGAGTGCAGAATATTCGTGACTGGCGGATAGGGGAGTCGTCTGCAAGCAGTGCTCCCGCATTGGTCAGAGAACCGTTTTCGTCAATGATGCCCCAGGACGTGAACTCGCTGTCGTCGAATGAGCGGTGAAGCCTCTTGAAGCAGGCAGAACGGAGCTGTGTGAAGGCCATATCCGTGAACTTGTATGGCGACGGAAGCGCGTCGTAAGTCCTGCCGGAACCTTTCAATACCAATGCTTTCAGTTGGAGACGGTCGGCGACAACAGATTCGTTGCCGATACGGATGTATGCTATGCGCTGCTTGTCACCGATGTAGTAATATGGTGTTTCCGTTCCTGCATTGACGTGAAGCAGGATTAGTCTCTTGCCATCAAGATCTTTGAATTCGAGGAGAATATCCGGAACCGGGTCAAGCTTGGTCTTGACATATTCGCTGATAGCCTCGGAGTCGCTTTCGGCATTGGCAAGCCCAACAATCCTGTCATCATCGCTGATGCCGAATATCAATGTGCCTCCATCGCCGTTTGCGAATGCGGAAACGCTCTTGAGCCAGCTCTTTGGTTTGCCGGCTTCAAGCTTCTCTTTCTTGTCATAGGCGGTAGCCTCTCCTATAAGGTCTTTCAGTTCCATAATGCATTTTTATATATGACCAAAATAACGGTGTTTGTCCTTCATTTGTCTAAGTGGATTTCGTAATAGTCTTTACGACATTAATAATCAAACTAATCAATCCCCATAAACCTCCAAGGGAGCAAATCCCATCCATAATTACTTTTAACCACTTAGCAATTGGGAAGAAATGAAAAATAACAAATATGATAATTGCTGCAATGACAGCCAAAAGACCGAAAATAATTTTTTTGGCGTTTAATCATTGTGTCTTTTATTCCTGATTCTTTACATATGGCTTCATAATCTGATTCCGACTTTTTAAGTTTTTCTTGGAGACTCTGGTTTTTCTTAGAAGCTGTTTAAAATTTATTGAAAAAAGTTGCTATGTAAGCATATAAATAATTGAAAATCAATAGGTTAATTGAAATATTATTCGTAACTTTATAAGTGTCAATCAATTAGAGTTATGAACCAATATCCGACCAACCTTACTGATAAACAATGGCAAGTTACCGAAAATATTCTTGACCCGCAACACAGAAAGCGAAAATACCCCCTTGGAGACATCATGAATACCATCATGCACATATGTTGGCGGCCTGGCGGTGGCAGATAACACACTGACAATCAAGCAAAAGAGTACTTTACCTGTCAGCAAAACCAGATAGGACAAATCGTTATTTCGCTCATTATCAGATACTTATCTGCCACCGGGCGCCCAGCCCCGCAGCCACCAGCCCTCGTGCCACCGCCCGGCCCCCGCAGCCACCGGCCGCCTAGCTTTCCGTCACACCTGTGCTGCTGTCACCTCCGCTCGTGCGGCCTCGGCGCTAAGATGTGCCTCGCGTACGCCACAAGGCCGTTTTCTGTACCGAACTGTATGGCGAGGCCGTCCCGTACGACAGAAGGCCTGATTCTGTACGACGCGTCTGGGACCGCCGCCACAGAACCGCCTTTGGCTCATCGCTGAAGCCCGACCCGCCGCGTCACCAGACCGGCACACCACCACGCTCCCGTAATCCGCCGATTATTTGAAATAATTGCTTAACTTTGCTTGATTATGATAACACAGGAGCAGATCAAGGATTTGCAGGCCAGGACAGATACTCTCGGGCGCTGCATCGACATAGAAGCCAAGCGGAAGGAACTCGGTGAGAAGGAAGCGCAGAGCCAGGCTCCGGATTTCTGGGATGACCCCAAGAAGGCGGAGGCTTTCCTCAAGGGGGTGAGCGGGGTGAAGTCATGGGTCAACTCTTACGATGCGGCCCGTTCGGCTGTGGACGACCTCGAAGTCCTGCTCGAACTCGACCCTGAGAGCAAGGAGACGGACGCCGCATTCGAGCAGGCCAGGACCCTCGTCGAGGATCTTGAGATGCGCAACATGCTCGGTGAGGAGGGAGATTCCCTCGGTGCGGTGCTCACCATCAACTCCGGCGCCGGCGGCACGGAAGCCAACGACTGGAGCGCGATGCTGATGAGGATGTACATGAGATGGGGCGAGCGCAACGGCTACAAGATGACAGTCACCGAGGAACTTGAAGGCGACGAGACCGGCGTCAAGTCCGCCACCGTCCAGTTCGAGGGCGACTATGCCTATGGCTACCTCAAGGCCGAGTCCGGGGTGCACCGTCTGGTGCGCATATCCCCGTTCAACTCCCAGGGCAAGCGCCAGACCACTTTCAGCTCAGTCTTCGTGTATCCGCTCGTGGATGACACGATCAACATAGAGATCAACCCGTCCGACATCGAATGGGACACATTCCGCTCCGGCGGACACGGCGGGCAGAACGTCAACAAGGTCGAGACCGGCGTGCGTGTGCGCCACATCCCGACAGGCATCACGGTGGAGAACACCGAGACGCGAAGCCAGCAGGACAACCGCCAGAACGCCCTCCGCATCCTCAAGTCGCGCCTCTACGACATCGAGCTCAAGAAGCGCCAGGAGAAGCAGGCCGAGCTCGAAGGGCAGAAGAAGAAGATAGAGTGGGGCTCCCAGATACGGTCCTATGTGCTCCATCCCTACAAGATGGTCAAGGACCTGCGCACGGGCTACGAGACCGCGGACACCCAGGGGGTGCTTGACGGCGACCTCAACGAGTTCATGAAAGTATATCTAATGCAAAACTGATAATATGACAGAGTTCAAGTATGCCCCTATGTTTCAGCTTGGAGAAGACAAGACTGAATACTACCACATCCCGGGTTCCGAAAAACTGGTCAGCGTCTCCGACTTCGAGGGACACAAGATCCTGAAGGTCTCGAAGGAGGCCCTTACCCTCATGTCCAATACCGCATTCCGTGACGTCAGCTTCATGCTGCGCCGCTCCCACAATGCACAGGTCGCCAAGATTCTCAGCGACCCGGAGGCTTCGGACAACGACAAGTATGTGGCACTCACCTTCCTGCGCAACGCGGAGATAGCCTGCAAGGGCAAACTCCCTATCTGCCAGGACACCGGCACGGCCATCATCCACGGCGAGAAGGGCCAGCAGGTATGGACAGGATTCTGCGACGAGGAGGCCCTGAGCCTCGGAGTGTTCAAGACCTATACTGAGGAGAACCTGCGCTACTCGCAGAACGCCCCTCTTGACATGTACAACGAGGTCAACACCAAGTGCAATCTCCCTGCCCAGATCGACATCGAGGCGGCGGAGGGCGATGAGTACCGCTTCCTCTGTGTGACCAAGGGCGGCGGTTCAGCCAACAAGACCTATCTCTATCAGGAGACCAAGGCCCGCATCCAGAATCCCGGCACCCTCGTGCCGTTCCTCGTCTCCAAGATGAAGACTCTCGGCACGGCGGCCTGCCCTCCTTATCATATCGCCATCGTCATCGGCGGCACCTCGGCGGAGCGCAACCTGCTGACAGTCAAGCTTGCGTCAACCCACTACTACGACACCCTCCCGACCACGGGAGACGAGACCGGCAGGGCCTTCCGCGACATCGAACTCGAGAAGCAGCTGCTTGAGGAGACCCACAAGATCGGGCTCGGCGCCCAGTTCGGAGGCAAGTACTTCGCCCATGATGTCAGGGTCGTGAGGCTTCCGCGCCATGGCGCGAGCTGCCCTATAGGACTCGGTGTCAGCTGCTCCGCGGACCGCAATATCAAGACCAAGATCAACTCTGACGGCGTGTGGATCGAGAAGCTTGACGACAAGCCATACGAGCTCATCCCTGAGCAGCTGCGCAACGCAGGCGAGGGTGATGCGGTGAAGATCAATCTCGACTGCCCTATGCCTGAGATCCTTGCGCAGCTCACCAAATACCCTGTGAGCACCCGTCTCAGCCTCAACGGCACCATCATCGTGGCCCGTGACATCGCCCACACCAAGATCAAGGCGCGTCTGGATGCCGGCGAGGGCATGCCGGAGTATTTCAAGGACCATCCGATCTACTACGCCGGTCCGGCCAAGACTCCTGCAGGAATGCCTTGCGGCTCTCTCGGCCCTACCACTGCCGGGCGAATGGATCCGTATGTGGATGAATTCCAGGATTATGGCGGAAGCCTTGTGATGCTTGCCAAGGGCAACCGCAGCCAGGCTGTGACCGACGCGTGCAAGAAGCACGGCGGGTTCTATCTCGGCTCCATCGGCGGCCCGGCCGCCATCCTCGCCCAGAACAACATCAAGTCCATCGAATGCGTGGAGTATCCTGAACTCGGCATGGAGGCCATCTGGAAGATACGCGTCGAGGACTTCCCTGCATTCATCCTCGTAGATGACAAGGGCAACGACTTCTTCAAGAAGTTCGGTCTGTGAGGAAAGGGCTTAGAATAGCCCTGTTCTCTGTCCTTGGTTTCGTTGTGCTGCTTGTAGTGGCGCTTCAGATCGCCCTCAACTCGAGGCTGGTCGCCGGAGCCGTGGACAAATTCGCCGGGGAAAACATAGAGGGGACTCTCAGGTATTCGCGCCTGAGGGTCTCCTTGCTCGGCGGTTTCCCGAGAGTCAGGCTGACTCTCGACAGCCTGTCCGTGACTTATCCAGCGGACAGGTATTCTTCGTTCTATAAGGGTGGTTTTCTCTCCGGCCGTTTCGCGGAGAGGGGACGCGGCGGGCAGGCCGACACCCTGTTGAGGCTCGACCGCTTGAGTCTCAGCGTCAATCCGTGGCGGCTCCTGTCAGGGCATGTGGATGTCGGGCAGGCCCGTCTGGAGGGACTTTCCGCCTTTGTGCACCGTTTCGACGGGGAGTCGTCCAATCTTGATGTGCTCAAGTTCATCTCGCCGTCCGACACCGTTTCGTCTGAAGGCGGGCCTGGCTCTACGCCTCTGATTTCCGTGGGGGAGCTGGCTCTGGCCGGGAGGACGCGGCTGGTCTATACGGATGCTCCCGCCTCCTTGCGCGCCGTCGTCACGATGGATGATTTCCGCGCCGGGGCGGAGTTCAGAATGTCCGGGGGAGAGCTGCATCTGCGTGACGCCATGGTTCACTTGGATTCACTGGCCGTGTATGGCATCGCTTCTGCCGACACTCTTGACCTGGGTGTCGGGGTTTTGGATGTGAAGGAGAGCCCGGCGGACCGGTACGCGCTGGATTTTTCAGCGCTGGCGCGTCTGGGCACTGCCGCGCTGGGGAGGATTGAGCTTCCTGCCGAGATCAGGGGGTCCGTGCTTTTCGGGAAGTCTGCGGACCGCATCTCGCTCGGGGCGGATGGCCTGGCGGCGCAGCTCGCCTGCTTCCCCCTGACTCTTGACGGTACGGCCGAGGTTTATCCGGACAGCGTTGTGGTGGATGCTACCGCCAGCCTTGTCGCCTGCCGGCTTGAGACTGTCCTCCGCGAGTACGCCGACCTTGTGTGGCCTGCGGCGGCCCGGTTCAGCACCGACGCCCTTCTGACGGCGGACATCAACGCCGACGGGGTTTACCGCAAGGGGCATCTGCCGTCCGTAAGTGCATGTCTCAGAATCCCCGGCTCCGGCACCACATATCTCCCGGAGGATATCCGTCTCGAACACGCCATAGACATCGACGCGTCCCTGTCTGCTTCCGGCAGGCTGGAGGCCGACATACACGAGTTCGATCTCTCGGTTCCCGGGCTTGACGTGGCTCTCGGCGGCAAGGCCAAGGACCTCCTCGGCAAGGATCCTCTATATATGGTGACGGCCGATGCCAGGGCTGATGTGGAACGCCTTCTGGACTTGCTTCCGTTCAAGGATTCTCTTGATGTCGAGCATGCTGAGGGAGACCTGCACCTGACCCTGGATGCCCGTGTGCGCCAGTCTGAGCTCCGGGATTTCAGATTTGCGGAGGCTGATATCAAGGGAGGGCTGAATAGCAGCCATCTTCATCTCAAGATGCCTTCCGATTCCATCGAGGCCTGTGTCTTCAATGCCGGTGTCCGGCTGGATTCCAAGCTTTCCGGCCTTGATCTGAATGCGGATTTCGACAGCGTGTATTTCTACAAGGGGGTCGGCCTCACCGCCCGTGTCAGGAAAATCTTCAACGAGGCCCACATCTCCAAGGTCGAGCAGGACGGCAACTTCCTGCCTCGTATCGAGGTGAGTTCGGAAGGTGAACGGGCCTTTGTCAAGCTCGGCTCGGCTCGCTACGCGGCGAGCGGGGCCAGTGTCAGCGCCGCCGTGCAGAAACTTCCCGCGGAGCAGGAGCACCGCCATCGCCGCCGGCATGTCGAGCGCGACCGGGACAAGGACTTCGAGCGCGCGGATATAGACATATCGCTCGACTCTTCCCTCGTGAAGTATCTCAAGAACTGGTCCGCCTCCGGTCACATCAAGGCCGATTCCGGATTCTTCGCTTCTCCTGTGTTGCCTCTGCGCACCCGTCTCACCGCCCTGCACGCCGACTTCGATGACGAGAAGATAGACATCGACACCTTAGGCGTGAGGTGCGGCACATCTGATGTCAACCTCAGCGGAACTCTGCACGGGGTGAAGCATTCGCTTATCCACAAGGATATGATACGCACGCGGTTGAATGTGGATTCGCGTCGGCTCAATGTCAACGAATTCCTTGCCGCCCTGCTTGTGGGACGCAAGGATGTAGGGGAGGTCGCTCCGGAAGATGAGAACGACGAGAGCTTTGTCACCGACACGCTCTCGGACGCCCGCGTGGATATTCACAAGTTTCCTATATTCATCGTCCCGGCCAATCTGGATGTCAACATAGGCCTTGCCGCCGACAGGGTGGACTTCTCCGATCCGCGCATAGGGCCGGTGTATTCCGGCATCAAGATCAAGGACAGGACCATGCAGCTCACGGGCACATATATTACAACTGAGCTTGGAAAGATCTATCTCGACGCGTTCTACGCCACGCGCTCGCGCCACGACATATCCGCCGGGGTCAACCTGAACCTGTCCCGGATGTCGGCGGGTGAGATCATAAGCCTGCTGCCTGCCGTGGATTCACTTCTGCCTGTGCTGAAGGCCTTCGACGGCAAGCTAAGCTGCGATATCTCGGCCACGGCGCAGATAGATACCAACCGCAATGTGATCATCCCTACGCTTGACGGGCTTGTCCGCGTCTCGGGCAAGGACCTGAGGGTGATCAATACGGGCCAGTTCGGCAAGGTGGCCAATCTCCTGCTTTTCAAGAGGAAGGAGACGCTGGACATCGACAACATGCATGTGGACGCCCTCATCCACGACAGCCGGATCGAGGTCTTCCCGTTCGTGCTGGGCGCGGACAAGTACCGTTTCGCGTTGCGCGGAAGTCAGGGCTTCGACAAGAGCATGTTCTATCATCTGTCCGTGCTCAAGGCTCCGTTCCCTGTACTGTTCGGCATCAATATCTACGGCACGTCAGGACACACTAAGGTCTCTCTCGGCAAGCCGAAATATCGAGACGGCAACGTGCCGGTGTTCACCCGTCAGCTCGACACTGTGCAGATCAATCTTGCCAAGTCGATTCTGGACATCTTCGACAAGGGTGTGGAGTCCGTGATACGGCACAACGAGAGCGCTGTGGAAACTCTGGACCTTCGCAGTCTGGTGGTCGACCCTCTCCAGGCGTCGCAAGAAGGTCTGGATGACGCCACTATGCAGAAGTACGCCGAGATGGCCGACGAGTTCGCGGTGCAGCAGGAGCTTCAGGAGCAGGAGGCTGAGCTTGATGCCGAGGTGGAGGAGGCGTTGCGGTCTTCGTCCGAGGACATGTCGCGGATGATGAAGGCCTACGAAGAGTCCATCAAGGACAGGCGTTTCGACCGCTGGCTCCGCAAGGTCCGCGGCAAGTAGCCGCAGAGAATTCCGTCAGGCTCGGTCAAGGCTACCTCTTCCAGACGGCGCTCTGGCCGTGGGCCGGCGCGACTGCGGCCATATCACCTCCTTCATCACCGACACCCTCTCCTTCCGGACAGCGTTATGGCCGTGGGCGACATGACCGACGGCGCCCCGTCCGTGGAACATCCGCCTGCGCGTGGAACATCGCCGTGCGCACCAGGGGCGTTTTCACTCACCGCGATGATTTTCAGAAGCCCGCGTGCGCAGAAAGGGGCCTGGTGCGCACGGGAATAGCACTTGGGCGGCCGGGCCTGGTAAGCACGGAATCTCAATCATTCCAGAATCAGCGGCCCCTCTCTTCCGCCCCGTCCACGTTTTCAATCTCCGCCGCCCATCCCTTCCAATCCCTTCTCTTCTTTTCTTTTCTCTTCTTCTCCACCACCGATGTACCCGCGCTCTCACCGGCGTCCGGTACAATGAAGCTATACTGACATTTCGGGAGACAGCGATGTCGTTCGGGCATCTCGGGTGGTGGATTTCATTTCAGGAGATGGGAGGGGCTGACATCTCGGGCGACATCATGGGCAACAGTCGGGCGCGAGGAGAGCCCTTCACGGGCGAGCTCCCCGCAGCGCCCGATCTGTAGCCGCCGGAGATTGTACATTCCGGCGGCGGTACCGGTTCAATGGTTCCGCCTGATGGTTTTCGGCAGCCCTGATATTGCCGCCACTTCACCTGCCGACAGAGATAACGATCTCGCGGAGAGACCGACATTTCTCAGGCGGAGCCATTCGAGCGGTGGCAGACAAGGCGCTTACAGACAAGCAGATGACGGTTTTGCCTGTCAGTATATCGGGACAGGCAAAACCTTTAATTAATTCTATATCAAGATGTTATCCGCCATCGCAAACTGCATTGTGTGTGTCGTCGTACCAAATCGCTTTGCGGAGGTGTCCCGTACGGCAGGAGGCCTGATTCTGTACGGCACGGTCTTGCGATGGCATTCCGTACGGCAGGAGGCCTGATTCTGTACGGCACGGTCTTGCGATGGCATTCCGTACACCAGAAGACCTGATTCTGTACGGCGCGTCGGGGACCGCCGTCACAGGACCGCCCCGGGCTCATCACTGAAGTCCGCTGCTTCCAGGTGTGAGCCTATTCCGGTGTTTCCGCTGCTACCTGGGCTGTCCACCTGCCCTGCGTGGCCCTCTGCGGCATCCGCCTCTGCCAGGTGTGAGCCGTTTTTGGCGAATTCGCTGCTACCTGGGCTGTCCACCTGCCCCGCGCGGCTCTCTGCGGCATCCGCCTCTGCCGGGTGTGAGCCGTTTTCGCCGAATCGGCTCACACCTGCGCCGTGTGACTCAGGTTCCTGGCCCGGCACTATGGCAGCGGGCGCACGGGAACAGGCAGCCTCCTGCGATGCTTTTGTGTTGAGCAGGAGGCCGCCCGCTCCCGGTGCGCCGCCCAGCAGGACATCTCCGCTGTGCCTTATCGCTAAACCCTTCCCCGAACCCGCGCGACCCTCGCCGCCACCCCGAAAAAATCTCCGCGACCACCGAAAAAACCTCCGTTACCCCGAAAAAATCGCAAAAAACCATGAAAATATGGCTAAAAGAGCAAAAAATGTTCTTCTGGCCATATCATCGGGGGGGGGGTATTTTTATATTTTTGTAGCCATGGTTAAATCATGATTAACACATTCAATTATGGCAAACAAGACAAAGTATGAATCTCCGCAATCGGAGATTGTGACGATGCCCCTGGAAGGGGTCATCTGCGGCAGCGGCCCGGACACGGGCGGCATGGATTTCGGCAACCCTTTCGGTGACGGCACCGAGGATATCTGGTAAAGAGGAGGACAGAGTCATGAAGAGAATTTCAATCATCATCGCGGCCGCACTCGCGGCAATGCTGTCCGCTTCCTGCAGCAAGTCAATCGAGACCCCGGCGGCCCCGTCCCCGGGCGAGGGTATCATCCTTGACCTCAACATCGCCGGATTCGACGGTGCGGGAGACACCAAGGCAGTGAAGACCGGCTGGGCGGCCGGCGACAAACTCAACCTGTGGTTCGACGACTGGAACTATCCGGCTACTGTTAACGACCCTACTCCTGATCTTGTCATCACCTATGACGGGACGAAGTGGACTGCCGACGCTCTCGCCGCCGGCCGGAGCCCCAGGCCAAACGGCAAACTCAGGGCCTTATATGAGGGCTATAACGATCTGACCAAATATGTTTCCACGCTTTCGTCGGGCAGTCTGGACTGCCTGCTGACTCCAAATCTTGTTGGTAGTTGCCTCGCGTACCCGAACCGCGTCATGTGTGCTTCTCATGGAGATGTCTCATATACTTACACAGGCAACAAGTTGACGGCGACCATTGCAAAGTGGGAAATGTATTCTGCATTCAAGGTTCTGGTGAAAGGTCTTGCTTCGGCGGCTGCTGGGGATTATGCTCTCCAGGTTAAAAATGTCACTACAGATAAGTATTTCGGAAATGGCGGCGGATTTTTCCTTATGCCGGGGAGTGGTTGCGTGTTTAGTGGTTGCATGTCAGGAAATAGCGATGGCACTGTAATCGGGGTTCCTGACGCTGACGGGGTTGCTTTCTATTATAGGTATTGCGAATGTAGCGATGCTGATATCGAGTTCCAGCTTTTCAAGAAGAATGCGGGCGGCGAATTCAAAAAAACCGCCAAGACCCCGAAGTTCACCGGCAAGACGCTCGTGTATGATGTTTCCAAGATCACGGGAATCGTTATCGACAATAGCAAACTAGAGTAGTAACGCCGGGGCAGTTCCGGACGCACCCGCATTTTGCAGGTCTTATGATTTTGCGTATATTTGTCCGATAGAGCGGAGCCGCAGCGCATTTGCGGGCGGCTTCGCTTTTGAGGCGGGTGTGTTGTAATTGGTAGCCAAGCCAGACTTAGGATCTGGTGCCTCGTGCGTATGGGTTCGAGTCCCTTCACCCGCACAACGAGACAGCATCCTCGGATGCTGTCTCGTTTTTTAACGATTACTCAACTGAAAATCTGTCCGTTATGAGTGTTGTCACCATTGTAAAGGGAGTCGCAGCCGCCATAGTGCTCGTCTTGGGTATTTGGTTTGCGTCCAGGCACATGCGTATCTGGGAGAAGGATGATACGACCGTTTTTGAGTATGTCTTCGACAGGCTGTCAGCCCAAAGCGACTATGGCTTTGACTTGTCCGGCCTCAACGGGCATGAGAAGGTTTTTATGTCAATGGCGTTATTGGCGCAAGAGGTGAACAATGGCGGATTTGACCAGTACTTTTTCAATCTGGGCGGCAGGTACAATGACATTCTCGTTTCTTCGGCCGAAGCCGTCAAAGCTTTTGATATTGCCAAGATTTGTGAGAGAGCGCTGGCTATCTATGCTGAGCACGCCGAGCAGGAAGGCCCGATTGAGGAACTGACCGAGTGCGATGATGCCTTCTATTCGTCCGCCGATGCAATCTGCGACCTCTGTGCTCAATACGCCAGAGAACATAAAGACAGTTTTAAGCTATGACATCATTAATCATTGGCATTGTTGCCTTACTGTATGGTCTGTTCACCATCTACCTGAGGGTTCATAAAGGTTCTAAAGGTTTCTCGAAACTCCCGAAAATGAAGGAAGCCTATGGTGAGAAAGGCGGAACCATCATCCATGTCATTTCCTACACAGTCGTTCCGATTATCATCGGCGTGGCCTGCATCATCGCCTGTTTCCTCGGCGTCGATGTGTTTTAATTGACGACAGTTTGCGGGTTTTCACGGCCTGAATGCGCTGGCGGCCTCGGCCCCGCCCGGTTGACTCGCGTGCTTTTAATGGCTAACTTTGCCGGCGCTAACACGTAAGAGATGAATCTGAACATTGAGCCGAAAGATCCTGTCGATGCATACAGCACGCCTATAGTCCAGCAGACGGCGTTCTGGTCCCGCCTCAAGGAAAGGCTCGGGATGGACTCCCGGGCTTTTGAGTTTTCCGTGCGGAACAGCGAACTGTACACGGATGTCGGCGGGTACTCCTACACGCACGCCGATTTCATAATGTTCCTCCAGCGCATTAACGCCGAAGACTACATCGCCTACATCCCCTACGGCCCGGAAATCGAGCCCTCAGAGGACAATCAGGGAGAATTCCTCGAGGAACTCTCAGAGGAGATGAGGTCATTCCTTCCCAAGGGCTGCGTGGCGATGCGGTACGACCTCAACTGGGAGTCCCACTGGTGCAAGGAGGAGGACTTTGATGCCGAGGGCAACTGGGTGGGCCTGCCGAGGAAAGAGTTCCAGGAGATCAAGCTCAACATCGGCACCGCCCGGCACAATCTCCGCAAGTCCAACACCAACATCCTCCCGGCCAACACAGTGCTGGTGGACCTCAGCGGCGACGAGGAATCCATACTCGGGCGCATGAAGCCCAAGACGCGCTACAACATCAGGCTGGCGCTCCGCAGGGGAGTGGAAGTCAGGTCCGCCGGCATAGAGGGGCTGGACACCTGGTATGGATTATATACGGAGACCGCTCTGCGCAACGGGCTGCACATCAACGGGATAGAGTATTTCCGCAACATGTTCGCGTCCAGGATGGACAGCGGGGAGGACGGTGTGCGGGTGAAACTTCTGATAGCATATTGGGAGAATACGCCGCTCGCCGCCATGTTTCTTGTGCTTTCCTCCCACCGCGCGACATATCTCTACGGGGCGTCCTCATCCAGCATGAGGAACCTTATGCCGACATACGCCCTGCAGTGGAAAGCAATCCAGGAGGCCAAGGCCAACAGGTGTTACGAATATGATATGTTCGGCATCGCCCCGAATCCGAATCCGTCTCACCCGATGTACGGCCTGTACAAGTTCAAGCACGGCTTCGGCGGGGAAATCTTCCACCAGCTCGGATGCTGGGACTACCCGATCGACGAAGACAAGTACAACCGTTTCACCGCCTACGAGATCAATCAGAAAGGGTACTACGAATAGCGAAGTGCCGGCACATATCCTCAGTTCAATAGACTGAACTCTGATGCTTCCTGTGAATCGGGCCTTATGAGGGGCTACATCTTCAGCCAGCGGAGGCGTTCGGGTTCGGGGAGTTTCTCAATGGCATAGCGCAGGGTGGTGCGCGACATCTTGGCGCAGTTCAGCGACAGGTACTCCTCAAGGGTTTCCGGACTTTTGCTCCCCATTTCGCGCAGCATCCAGCCGGTGGCTTTGCGGATCAGGTCGTGCGGATGAGGTAGCATCATGTCCGCTATGCGGATGATGTCATCGAACTGCCCGGCGCGTATGAGCATCCAGTTGGTGACCAGTGCTATGCGCTGATCCCAGAGGTTGTCGCTTTCGGCCAGAGTGTAAAGTATCTTCCGGTCCGGCATTGTGCCGTCCGGGATGGGGTTCAGGAGGAAATTGCCGAGGATTTTAGGGCAACTCATGTCCACAAGATCCCAGTTGTTGGCCTGATGAGTGTGAGCCAGATAGAAGTCCGCCAGCTCCGCTCTCCGGGACGAGGCGCTTAGAGAAAGCCGGACCCTTTTTCCAAGACAGGCCTGCATCTGCTCCACCAGCAGCAGAAATCCGCAGAGCCTGATCTCGTGCCATTCTGAAGCCAGCAGCTTTTGCACTTCTTCGAGTCCGATTTCCCGTCCTGTCGCCTTGACCACACTGCGTGTCTGCGGGCATCTGATCCCGAGGAACTTGTCCCCGTAGCCGTACTCTCCGTATCCCGTCTTGAAAAACCGCGAGAGAAACCCGCTCTGCACCGGGTCGCGCATCGAGGTCATCAAATCGATTATTTCTTGAGCATCTGTCATCCCTGAAAACAGCGTAAAGGTAGTTATTAATTGTGAACTGATTTCATCAGCTTCGGTCGGCTTGGGGCTGCGAGCATTTCCGCTCACACCTGGACCGTGCCCCTGCCTCAACTAAGTAATCGTTAAAAAATAAGTTGCATCACCTTAGGCAATCTTTTTGGTCAATATTCCTTTTTTCATCAGTCATGTGCCACCGGCACACTCCTTCTTCAAAAAGAAATCTATCCTCAAAAATCTTTGCCAAATCTGCGGCAACTTATTTTTTGCCGCTTACTAAAAAGGGGCCTGACTAGAAATAGTCAGCCCCATCAATATCACTCGTCGGTGATTGAAATGATCGCCTGTCTCAAGGAGGAGATGCCCCGGTGAGACGTACGCCGCTATGAACTACTGCTCGTCTTCGAGACGGAGATGCTGTACATAGATGGCCTTAGCCCTGGCTACGCGGCGCTTCTCGGATGGTTTCTCGAAATTCTTGCGTGCACGAAGTTCACGGATAGCTCCGGTCTTCTCGAACTTCCTCTTGAATTTCTTGAGAGCCCTTTCGATGTTCTCTCCTTCCTTTACTGGTACGATAATCATTTCTTTAAATCACCCCCTTTTTCTTTTTAGCGGCGCAAAGATAGTGAATAATTTTTATTATCCAATACCATTCAGCAGATTGACGAAGTCTGCGACTCCTTCAGAAGCCACTTTGCGTATGTGGGTGATCCTGCGGTCAGGAAGCCGCAGAGGTGCCGGATCCACAATATATATAGGTGTGTCGGCGGAGGCGTAGCGGTACAGCCCCGCAGCGGGGTAGACCTGGAGGGATGTCCCTACGATGAGCAGCACGTCCGCGCGGCTTACGAGGTCGATGGCTCTTTCCATCTTGGGAACGGCTTCACCGAAGAACACGATGTGCGGCCTGTACTGCGCCCCGTCGGGAGCCTTGTCCCCGAGATGCACCGAGTCGTAGCCGATGTCTATCACATACTTTTCCGAGTATCCGTCATATTCGTTGCAGCTGTCCTCGGGCCGTATCTTGGTCAGTTCTCCGTGCAGGTGCACCACATGCGTAGAGCCGGCCCTTTCGTGCAGGTTGTCAACATTCTGCGTAATCACGTCCACGATACACTTCCCCTCCAGGGAGGCGATCAGCCTGTGCGCTTCGTTGGGGCGTGCGCCCTCGAGCTCCGCCCTCCGGACATTGTAGAATTCCAGAACCTTCCCCGGGTCCCGCCGCCACCCTTCGACGGAGGCGACCTCCATGGGGTCCACGCCGTTCCACAGGCCCCCGTTGTCGCGGTAGGTCTTCAGTCCGCTCTCCGCGCTGACTCCGGCGCCGGTCAGCACGGCTATCCTTTTCTTCCCGTTCATATCTTCATCTCGAAATAATATCTTCTTGCCCAGTACTCGAACAGCGGGTCTATCACCGAAGGGACTCCGTTGTCGCTGAACGTTATTATCTCTTTCTTGCAGAGCGCGTCCTTGAGCCGGCGCACATTGGCGGACGAGTTGAGGGCGTACTGCTCTATCACATCGGAACTTGTGAACTTGGTCTGCCCGTCGAGCACCGCCCTGAGCAGGCTGACCTGGAACGTGGTCAGGTCCTCCATGGTGGCGATGAAGCGCGGCTCATGTATGGACACTATCGTGCTGAGCGCCTCGTTGAGTATCGGCTCCATTATGTAGCCCTTGGTGAGCGAGTCGCAGATGGCCGAGAAGTGGTTGATGTAGCAGATGTTGTTGCGGAAGAGCTTGCACACTCCGAGCAGCAGGTCCCTGTCGATGACCTTGCCCGAGGCGAGCAGCCCGCGTATCACATGGTCTATGATCTCGCGCGTGTCGATTTCGCCTATCTTCACCCTCTCCGCCTGCCGGAAGAAGTACTTCTTCGTCCCGAATATCTCATGCATGGCGTTGACCTTGGAACCGGTGAATATGTACGACGCGGCGGCCTTGTCTTCGGCGTCCAGCTCGCGGAACACCTCCTCCATCAGGCGGCATGCCCTGTCCCCGTCCTCGGTCAGCATTATGTTCTGGAACTCGTCCATGAGGACATAGATCTTGCGTCCGCACTTGCGGGCTGCGCGGTATGGCAGGGACAGCGCGGCTTTGAGGTCGTCCTGGTCGAGTTCCCAGTTGAGGGAGAGTATCTCCCCGCAGTCGGCGTATCTCTGGGGGTCGAAGACGAAGTGCGTGCCCGGCAACAGCGCCTCCACGATGGGGGTGTAGTCCTGCGGGGAGCCGTATGCGGCGTGGAGCACTTCCGAGCCCAGCCTCGTGGCCAGGTCCCTGAGCGTCCTGACGTTGAGCAGGCTGACGCCGGCGGAGACGAAGTCCGCTCCTGAGGACTTCATGTTGAAGAAAGCCTGCTGCACCAGCGAGGTCTTGCCTGTCTTCGGGGCTTCGTAGATGACGATGTTCTCGCCCTGACCCAGCAGGTTGGCTATGGCGCGCGCCTCGGTCTTCCTGCCGATGTTGCCCTTGCCGGTCACATATTTGCTGTACACGAACGGTATGTCCATAATTCGGAAATGATTTAGGACAAATTTAATAAAATTTTGCGTATAAGATAAAATTGCCTAAATTTGCGCCCGATTATTTATGGCCGACAAGCTCCAGGTCAAGAGCCGTTCACGACGGGCGGCCGCTTGCGGTCCGGACTTTTAAACAAGTTTCAAATGTACGCAATCGTAGACATTGCAGGCCAGCAGTTCAAGGTTGAAGCTGGAAACGAAATCTTTGTGCAGAGGCTCGCTGATGCCAAAGGTGCTGATGTGGAGTTCAAGAAGGTTCTTCTTGTCGCCGGAGAGGGTGACGTGAAGGTCGGAGCTCCTTATGTAGAGGGCGCAGTGGTCAAGGCCACCGTTCTCGATGACGACGCAAAGGCTGACAAGGTTCTTGTATTCAAGAAGATCCGCCGCAAGGGCTTCCAGAAGCTCAACGGTCACCGTCAGAAACTCACCAAGATTAAAATCAACGAAATCGCTTAAGGATTATGGCACACAAGAAAGGTCAATCAAGTTCTAAGAACGGTCGTGAGTCACAAAGCAAACGTCTTGGACTCAAGAAATTCGGCGGCGAAGTCGTTAAGGCCGGCAACATCATAGTACGCCAGAGGGGCACCGTCCACAACCCGGACAGGAATGTCGGAATGGGCAAGGACCACACCCTCTACGCTCTCATTGACGGAACTGTAAAGTTCACCCGCAAGAAGAACGACAAATCGTACGTATCGGTCCTCCCGTTTGAGAATTAATCTCGAAGGGGTTTATGCAGAATCTTTAGGGACTTGCACTTCGAGAAAGGTGTAGGTCCCTTTTAATTTTTCTATATAGTTATGCTGACACTCAAGATGCTCAGGGACGACCCGCAGGGGGTCATCGAAAAATTGAAGATAAAGAATTTCGACGCCAGACCGATTGTGGACAAGGTGCTCGAACTTGATACGCTGCGCCGCAATCTTCAGGCCGAGAGCGACGAGCTCCTCGCCCGTCAGAAGGTGAAGGCTGCGGAGATCGGAGGCTTGATGAAGCAGGGCCTCAAGGATGCCGCCGAGTCCGCAAAGGCGGAGGTCGCCACCCTCAAGACCCGTTCCGGGGAGCTGCTCTCCAGGATGGACGCGGCCACACGGGAGATGGAAAGCCAGCTCGTGCTCATGCCCAACACGCCATGCGCCCTGGTGAAGCCCGGCAAGGGCGCCGAGGACAACGAGGTCGTCAAGATGGGCGGCCCGGAGGTTCAGCTCCCTGAAGGCGCGCTTCCGCACTGGGAACTCGCCAAGAAATATGACATCATCGATTTCGACCTCGGAGTGAAGATCACCGGGGCCGGATTCCCTGTATACAAAGACAAGGGCGCCAAGCTCCAGAGGGCCCTCATCAACTTCTTCCTCGACTGCAACACCGCAGCCGGCTACAAGGAGATGGAACCGCCTGTGATGGTCAACTCCGCTTCAGGCTTCGGCACCGGCCAGCTTCCTGACAAGGAGGGACAGATGTACCACGCCAACCTCGACGACTTCTACATGGTCCCGACGGCGGAGGTTCCTCTCACCAACATCTACCGCGACGTGATTCTCCCGGGCGACCAGATACCGCAGAAAATCACCGCCTACACCCCTTGCTTCCGCCGCGAGGCCGGCTCTTACGGCAAGGACGTGCGTGGCCTCAACCGTCTGCACCAGTTCGACAAGGTGGAGATCGTCCGCATCGAGAAGCCGGAAAACTCCTACGCCGCCCTCGACGAGATGGTGGCCCATGTGGAGTCCCTGGTGAACAAGCTCGGACTGAAGTACAGGATACTCCGCCTCTGCGGCGGCGACCTGAGCTTCACCTCAGCCATCACCTACGACTTCGAGCTCTGGTCGGCGGCGCAGCAGAGGTGGCTGGAAATATCCTCCGTGTCCAACTTCGAGACCTACCAGTCCAACCGTCTGCACCTGCGCTACCGCGACGATAGCGGCAAGACGCGGCTGGCCCACACCCTCAACGGAAGCTCCCTCGCCCTGCCTCGCGTGGTAGCGGCCCTCCTTGAGGACAACCAGACGCCGGAAGGCATAATAATCCCTGATATCCTCAGGCCTTACACCGGATTCGACAAGATTGATTAAGGAAGGTTCAGTAATATTAGGCATCGATCCCGGGACCAACATTCTTGGTTTCGGGATTATATGCATAGATGCGGCCCGCAAGCCACAGTATGTGGACATGGGCGTGCTCGACCTGCGCAAGATAAGTTCGCCGTATGACAAACTGGAGATGATTTCCGAGAAGGTCGGCGCCCTGTGTGACATCCACCATCCGCAGTGCATGGCCATCGAGTCCCCGTTCTATGGCAAGAACGCACAGGTTATCTTCAAGCTCGGACGAGCCCAGGGAGCGGCGATGGTGGCGGCCCTGTCCAGAGGGGCAGAGGTCTACGAATACGCCCCCCGCGAGGCCAAGATCGCCATCTGTGGCAACGGCGCGGCCTCCAAGGAGCAAGTCTGCCTGATGGCCCAGAAAACTCTTGGCATACAAATTGATAATAAATACCTTGACGCCACTGACGCGCTTGCGTTGGCGCTCTGCCATTTTTACCGATCAATAAATCCATTCAACGGCGGCGGCTCCGGCCACTCGTCCTGGGAGAAATTTGTTTCGGAAAATCCGGGCAGAATAAAATAAGAAGTTGTTTTCAAAACAACTTCTAAGTAAGCGGCAAAACAGTTTGCCCGAGACGAGACGACTTGTTTTTTATACTGAACAATATGAGAGTATTTAGATCGATTCTGATGTCGTGCCTCTTGTTTTCCGGGTTCGGCCTCTATGCGCAGAACAAGATTTCTGCTGTGCTGACGGACTCCTCAAGCGGAGACCCCCTGGGATTCGTGACGGTGTCGCTTTTCAGGGAAGGCAAGGACAAGCCGCTCAAGTATGCCTTGAGCGACGACAAAGGCAAAGTGGCCATAGAATCGGTCGCCAAAGGCACCTATACCTTTAAGGCTGAACTGCTTGGCTACAAGGCTTATACCGCCACTGTCAAGGTGGATGCGAAGCCCGTGGACTTGGGTACTCTCAAGATGAGCGTCGACAGCGAGCAGCTTGACGCCGCGTCGGTGTCGGCTGTCGGCAATCCGATAATAGTCAAGAAGGACACGATAGAATTCAACGCGTCCTCGTTCAAGACTACCGACAACGATGTCCTTGAGGATCTCCTCAAGAAACTCCCTGGCGTCGAAGTGTCCGAAGACGGCTCGGTGAGCGTCAACGGGCAGAGCATATCCAAGATCACGATAGACGGCAAGACCTTCTTCCTCAACGACCCGCAGCTCGCCACCAAGAACATCCCGGCGAAGATGGTCAACAAGTTGAAAGTCATCCAGAAGAAGTCCGAGCAGGCCGAGTTTACCGGCATCGATGACGGCCAGGAGGAGACGGTGATCGACCTCTCCGTGCAGCCGGGCATGATGAAGGGACTCTTCGGAAACGTGGCTGCAGGCGCGGGATACGACATCCCGTCCCAGGACGGCATCAAGAGCGACGTCCGCTATCAGGGCAACGCCTTCGTCGGGCGCTTCACCGACAAATCGCAGGTCAGTCTCATCCTCAACGGCAACAACACCAACAACCGCGGCTCCTCCAACTTCTCCGGCAACATGATGCGCGGGATGATGGGCGGCGGCGGAATGGGGCGCGGCCAGGGCGGCTGGGGCGGCGGCAACGGCATCACCACCTCGTATATGGGCGGTCTCAACGGGGCATGGACCCTGTTTGACGACAAGATGAATCTGGGCGGCAACTACCTCTACAACACCAGTGACAACGATGTCGAGGAGAGCAGCGTCAGGACGACCTATCTCAACGACTACAACCTCCTCTACAACAGCAGCGGCGTGAGCAACACCCACTCCGACGGGCATCGTTTCGGGCTTCGCCTGGAGCACAAGTTCTCGGACAACACCTCCATACTCTTCGAGCCGTCCGTCAACTTCGGTACCGGGCACTACGGCCAGTTCAGCAGGGACTCGACCTACCGCGACGACCTCCTGGGCAATGTCACCAAGCTCAATGACGCCTATACGGACAACAGCGGCAGCAACCGCAACGCGAGCGCGGGCGGATTCTTCCTCTTCCGCCAGAGACTCGGGCTCCCGGGGCGCACGATGACCGCTATGGTGAACTTCAACCTCTCCAACAATGTCCTTGACGGGCTCAACAACAACGGGACGACCTCCTATGACGGCGGCGTGACGACCACGGACAAGGTCAGCCAGAGTTTCAACAACAACCAGAAGTCATATTCCGTGATCGGCGACCTCACCTTCACGGAACCTCTCGGCAACCACTTCTATGTCGAGGCCAACTACTCCTACCGCTGGAGCAAGTCATCCTCCAAGAAGCAGACCTACGACCTGCTCAACGGGGGAGTGATGGACTACAACTACTCCAACGAGATCATCAACGACAACATCCGCCAGGAAATCGGCGTCAACGCCCTCTACCAGGACAAGCGCTTCCGCGCCCAGGTCGGCTTCGCCGCGATGCCGACGAAGACCTACAACAGCACGACCCGCTACAACTCCGCCGACGGCAGCTACACTCCTCAGGAGTACAGCGATTCCCGCTGGAACTTCTCGCCTCAGGCTATGATGTTCATGGATGTCAACGACAATTTCAACTGGAGGCTCTTCTACCGCGGCGAGTCGTCGCAGCCGTCCACCTCGCAGCTCATGCCTGTGCCGGACAACTCCGACCCTCTCAACGTCAGCTTCGGTAACCCTACGCTGACTCCGTATTTCTCGCACAATCTCAGGGGCGACCTCCGCTACTCCAACAGGGAGCGCTTCTCTTCGTTCAACATCCGTTTCAACGGCGGATTCACCCAGAACCCTATCGTCAACCTCGTGTGGTACGGGACCAACGGCGGCCAGTATACGATGCCGTTCAACGGTCCGACCACGTCCAACGCGAGCGTCAACGCCTTCGGCAATATCCCTATCGGCAAGAGCAGTTTCTCTGTCAGCAACTCCCTTGGGCTCAACTGGCGCAAGAGCGCCTCTTATGTCGGGACGGGAATCGGGGATTATGACGGTTCTGACTTCTATGGCTTCATGGAGCAGCTCGTTGCTGATTTCAATGACCCGGCCTTCTATGCGGCGCACATCACGGAGAACACCACCCGTACCCTCAGCGCCAACGACCGCCTCCGCTTCACTTACCGCGGCACGGCCCTGGAGGCCAGCCTCGGCGGCAGCACGAGGATGAACAGATCATGGTACTCCATCTCCACGACCAAGGACCAGACCACTACCTGGAACAACCAGATGTCCGCGAGCCTGACCTGGAACTGGACGGCCACAGGCATAAGCCTCAAGAGCGACTTCGACTACAACTGGTACAACGGATACTCCACCGAGCAGCCGTCCCAGAGCGTGCTCAACGCGGAGATATCCAAGCTCCTCTTCAACAACAACATGACCCTTTCCCTGCGCGGATACGACATCCTCGGGCAGTCCAAGAACCTGACGGTGTCGGACAGCGCCAACTACCATAGCGAGGCTGTCAACAACACCCTCGGGCGCTATGTGGTCGTGTCCATGACATGGAGGTTCGGCACCATGGGCAACAGGCGCGGCGCCCGCCGCGGCATGGGCGGTCCTGGCGGCCCCGGAGGCCCTGGCGGCGGTCCGGGAGGCCCGATGCCCATGATGTAATTTTTTCGTATCTTTGCCCTTCATGACCCTTTTGAAGGGCATTTTTATTGAACGGAGATGAATATCAAGGAATTTTTCAACAACTGGATTGTCAAGAACTTGCTGCTGGCGGCCGCGATGGTGGCCGTGATAGTGGGCGTCGTGTCCCTGATCCTGTCACTCATGACCAGGCACGGACAGGCTATCCCCGTTCCCGACTTCTCGGACATGGCTCCCGCCGAGGCGCAGGCCGTGGCTTCCGCAGCCGGGCTCAGGGTGGCGGTGACCGATTCGGTATATGTCAAGAGGATGAAGCCCGGCGCCGTGTATATGCAGACCCCGAAAGCCGGGTCAAGTGTCAAGAAGGGCCGCAAGATACGCCTGACCGTCAATACCGTGCTCCCGAAGGAGGTATATATGCCGTCCCTCGTGGGCGTGTCCCTGCGCCAGGCCAAGGCGGAACTGCTCCGCAACGGTCTGACTCTCGGGAAGATAATCTATGTGCGTGACATCGCCACCAACAATGTCCTCCGCCAGCAGCGCTACGGCTTCGACATTGCGCCGGGCACTCCTGTGTCCAGCGGCACTTCGATCAATCTCGTCCTCGGCCTGGGCGACGATGACCAGACCCGCATCCCGGATGTCACCGGCAAGACATATCTCCAGGCCGTAGACATCCTCCAGGACAATTCTCTCAACATCGGGCGTGTCCGTTATGAGGCCGCAGTGCGTGACTATGCCGATTCTGCCAGCGCCGTGGTGCATTCGCAGAACCCGTCCGAGGAGTCAGTGCGCAAGGGCACTGAAGTGTCCCTTTATCTCAAGAAGAAGTGATGGAAGAGGAGCTTTTCGAACATTTCCGGCTTGAGGTGGACAAGGGGCAGACCCCCATGCGCATCGACAGCTACATGGCGACCCACATGGAGGACACCTCCCGCAGCCGCGTGCAGCAGGCCCTCAAGGCCGGATATGTGCATGTGGGCGACGAGGTCGTCAAGTCCAACTTCATAGTCCGCCCGGGCGATGTCATCCGCTTCGTGATGCCTTATCGCAGGCGCGGGATGGAGATCCTTCCGCAGGACATTCCGCTGGACATAGTATACGAGGACGATGATGTGCTCGTCATCAACAAGCCTGCCGGGATGGTGGTCCATCCGGGACATGGCCATTTCGAGGGGACACTCGTCAACGCCCTCTCGCATCATCTCGGGATAAGCCAGGGGCCGGAAGCCGAAGATGAGAGGATGGGAGTCCTGGTGCACCGCATCGACAAGGACACGAGCGGCCTGCTCGCCGTGGCGAAGAACGAGGAGTCCCAGCTCAAGCTCGCCAGGCAGTTCTTTGACCACAGCATCGAGAGGCGTTATGTGGCGGTGGTGTGGGGCGATGTCAAGGAGGACGAAGGGACGGTGGACGGCAACATAGGGCGCGATCCCAACGACCGTCTCCGCTTCAAGGTATATGACGACGAGGAGCGTGGCAAGCGTGCCGTGACCCACTACCGCGTGCTGGAGCGTTTCGGCTTCGTGACCCTGCTCGAATGCAGGCTGGAGACCGGGCGCACCCACCAGATCAGGGTGCACATGTCCAGCATAGGGCATCCGATATTCAACGATGAGCGTTACGGCGGCAGCGAAATACGCAAGGGGACGATATACTCCAAGTACAAGCAGTTCATAGCCAACTGCTTCGAGATATGCCCACGCCAGGCCCTGCACGCCAAGACTCTCGGATTCGTGCATCCTGGCACGGGGGAGTGGCTCCAGTTCGACTCCCCGCTGCCTGCCGATATGGAGAACCTGCTGGCCAAGTGGCGCAAGTATTGCTCCCAGATGCCGGAAGAACAGCAATGATATGAAGCTCAAGCTTTTTATACTCTGCACTATATCTGCCGTGCTGCTGAGCCTGCCGTGGCTCGTGCCGCATGCCGGGGCGCTCGCTCTCGCGGGCTTCGTGCCCCTTTTGCTTGCCGACTATGCCGCTGACTGCGGGGGCGTCCGCAAGTTTTTCTTCTATTATTTCTGGACCTTCGTCCTCTGGAACGCCCTCACGACTTTCTGGGTGTGCAACGCCACCGTGGGAGGGGGTATCTTCGCGATTGTGGCCAATGCCCTGCAGATGGCCTTGATATGGGCCCTGTTCCGCCTGGCGAAGCGTCACCTCGGGGGAGCCGTGCCGTATATCTTCCTGGCTGTGATGTGGATAGCCTGGGAGAGGAAGTATTTTTCTGTGGACATATCCTGGCCTTGGATTGTGCTCGGCAACGCATTCGCGCGCAGCACGCACAGCATCCAGTGGTATGAGTACACCGGTACGCTGGGAGGTTCCATGTGGATATGGGTGACCAATCTCGGCCTCTTCGGCATGATGCGCTCTGTGGGGACAGGGGCTTGGGGGACATGGACCTCGTGGGCTAAGATTTCCTCCGCCGCCGGGCTTGTCCTTGCGGTGGTGGGGCCTATCGCCGCCTCGTCCGTCATATACAACACTTATCAGGAGAAATCCGAGGGCAAGGTCAATGTCATCATAGGCCAGTCCAACTTCGACCCATACCACAAATACAAGCTTGTCAGCCAGGCAGACCAGAACAAGGCCATAGTCTCCATCTTCGAGAATGCGCTCCGCGAGGAGGGTGATCCGGCTTCACGCGTGCTGCTCGTGGCGCCGGAGACGATAACCGCCGACGTGGTGCTCAACCACTTGGAAGATTCTCCTACAGTGCGCAGCTTCCGGGGGATGCTGGACCGGCATCCGCGCGCGGCGCTGCTGTTCGGGGCGAGCAGCTACCGGACCTATCCTTCCGGGAAGGCTCCGTCTGTGCTTGCCCGGAAATACGGGGACGGCTGGGTGACATCGCACAACAGCGCCATAGTCCTGGATTCGGCAGGCAGGAGCGAGGTGTATCTGAAGAGCCGCCTCGTGGTGGGTACGGAACTCACCCCTTATCCGAAGGTTTTCGTGCCGCTGGACGAGAAACTATCCGAGCTGTTCGGGACGGGCGGCCTGATGGGGCGCTGTGAGGGGCAGAGCGAGGCTTCCGTCCTGCATTTCGACGGGGTGCCGTTCGGCTGCGCCGTCTGCTACGAGTCGATATACGGGGAATATTGCACGGAATATGTGCGCAAGGGCGCCAAGATGATGACCGTCATCACCAATGACGGCTGGTGGGGTGACACCCCGGGGTACAAGCAGCATCTGAGCTATTCCTGCCTGCGTGCCATCGAGTTGCGCCGCGACATAGCCCGCAGCGCCAACACCGGCATCTCCTGCATCATAGACCAGCGGGGCGACATACTCGAGAAGACCCCGTGGTGGGAGGAGGCCACCATCTCCTCTACGGTCAATCTCAACTCTTCCGAGACTTTCTTCGTGCGCAACGGAGACATTGCCGGCCGCGTCTGCACGCTCGCTTTCCTGCTGCTTGCGGCCCTGCTTGTGGCTAAACTGCTGCTCGCTCTCGTGTCCCGTGACAGGAGGAAGCGTTAGAGTTTCCAGTCGATAGGGCTTTTGCCTTCCGCGGCGAGAATCTCGTTGGTCGCGGAGAAGTGCCGGCATCCGAAGAACGCGCCCCTTGCCAGCGGTGAGGGGTGCGGCGCTTCGAGCACATGGTGCCTGGACTTGTCCACGAGGACGGCTTTGCTGCGCGCATAGTTGCCCCAAAGCAGGAACACCACGCCCTCGCAGCGGTCTGAGATGGTCTTTATCACGGCGTCCGTGAATGTCTGCCAGCCTATCCTGCTGTGGGAGGCGGGCTGTCCGGCGCGGACGGTGAGTACGGAGTTCAGGAGCAGCACTCCCTGCTCCGCCCATGGGCGGAGATCCGGGCTTCCCGACATCCTGATGCCGAGGTCGCTCTCGATTTCCTTGAATATGTTTTTCAGGGACGGCGGAGCCTCGACCCTTTGCGGCACCGAGAACGACAGGCCCATGGCCTGGCCGTAGCCGTGGTACGGGTCCTGGCCGAGTATGACGACCTTGACCTTGTCCAGGGGGCAGAGCTCGAATGCCTTGAAAATCTGTCCTCCCGGAGGGAAGATCACTTCTCCGGCCTGTTTCTGTCTGTGCAGTTCCTGCACGAGGGCTGCGAAATACGGTTTCTCAAACTCGGCGCCGAGCGCCTCCTTCCAGCTCTTCTCTATCTGTACGTCCATCCTTTCCTGAATATTTTTACGAATTTAAGAAATTATTCCTACCTTTGGCGCCGGAAAACTTCGCTTGGTTAGAATTCATTAAGGGGTGCTCCGGATTTTTCCGTGGCTGAGATTATACCCATAACCTGATCCGGGTAATGCCGGCGTAGGGAAATGCCTCCCCTTATACATTGTTTTACTTATAGTTACATTTAATGAGAAAGAATGTATTTTTTGTGATGCTCCTGCTTTCGGCCTCGGTGGCCGGTGCGCAGACGGCAAAAGACTCGCTTCTGGTCGAACAGCTTGAGGGGGCGGTCGTAAAGGGAGTTAAGGTGCAGGAAAACGCGCCTTACGCAGTCGCCAACATCAACGGGACTTCGCTCAAGTCCTTCAGCCGCAGCGGCAAGGAACTTCCGTTCCTCATCGCGCGGACACCTGGCGTGATAGCCTGGAGCGAGAACGGTGTCGGTACCGGCACCAGCTACATGCGCATCCGCGGAGCGGGGGATTCCCGCATCAATGTGACCCTTGACGGTGTGCCTCTCAACTCTCCTGAGGACCAGTGCGTATTCTGGGCCAACATGAACAGCTACGCCTCATTCATGGAGAGCGTGCAGATCCAGCGCGGTGTCGGCACCTCCACCAACGGTGACGGAGCCTTCGGCGGCACAGTGGCCATGAAGAGCATGTCGGCGTCCCTGCTGCCTTATGCGGAGCTTACCGCCTCATACGGCTCATACAACACACTCAACGCCGGCATCACGGCCTCCACCGGCCTGCTCTGGAACCACCTCATCATCGACGGTGCCTACCACGAGACTTCCACGGACGGCTATGTGCACGGGACATCGGGCCGTTCCGGTTCATACTATGCCGGGCTCACCTGGCTCGGGCGCGACTTCAGCATCAAGTACCGCAACTTCGGCAACTTCGAGCACACCGGTCAGGCCTGGAGCGGAGTGACGGCAGGTAACGATGACCTGTCTCTGATGGACGGTACCTATGGCGCTTCCACAGGTATCCGCACCTACGACGACCTCTACCGCGTGGGCCTCGGCCGCTACAACTCCCTCTACGAGTACCTTGTCACCGATGCCGACGGCAAGTTCGTGCGCGATGCGGACGGCAACTACCAGACTGCCCGCTACAAGCTCAAGGACGGCTCATATTGGGACAAGACCACGGACAACTTCGTGCAGAACCACAACATCCTCTCCGCCGTGTGGAATGTGGACGAGCACTGGGACATGAACCTCTCGCTGCACTACACCTACGGTTACGGCTACTACGATGAGTTCCGCTACAACAACAAGCTTTCCAAGTTCGGCCTCACTTTCAAGAACCCTGACGGCACTGCGCTCAAGAAGAGCGACTTCGTGCGTCAGAAGGGCCTCACACAGCACACTTATGGCGCCGTGTACAATGTCAGCTATCACGATGAGCTCTGGGATGTAATAGGTGGAGTGAGCGCGCAGAACTTCCGCTCCAACCATTTCGGACACCTCACCTATGTGGGCAATGACGCCCTCGCCGCGGCCATACTCGACGCCTCAGGCAGGTATACCTACTACGGCTCAGACGCCTTCAAGGGCGACTACAGCGCCTTCATCAAGGCCTCGCTCAGTCTCGGAGAGCACTGGGACATCTTCGGAGACCTCCAGTACCGCAGGGTGGACTACAGGACCGACGGACGCAACGACAAGTTCGTGTACAACAAGGCGGAAGGGACTTATGCCAACCAGATGCTCGATGTGGACAATCACTACAACTTCTTCAATCCGAAGGGTGGAGTGAGCTACACCAACGGCGCCCACCGCGCATACGCTTCAGTGGCCCTCAGCCACCGCGAGCCTGAGCGCAACAATTTCACGGACAACTACAACTATCCGGCCCCTGTGGCCGAGAGCCTGATCGACTACGAAGCCGGTTACCAGCTCAACGCCGGCAGTTTCCGCGCCGGGGTCAATCTCTACTACATGGACTACCGCAACCAGTTCGTCCAGACCGGAATGAAGAGCGACATCGGCGAGTACCTCACCGCCAACATCGCCAAGTCCTACCGTACCGGCGCCGAGCTCAGCCTCGCATGGGATGTGACCCGCTGGCTGACCCTTGAGGGCAACGCCGCCCTGAGCGCCAACAGGATATTGGACTTCGACGAGTATGCCGAGGACTGGGCCGCCAAATACCGCGTCATCCACTATGACAAATCTACGCTCGCGTTCTCCCCGGCAGCGATCCTCAACGGCTTCGCCGACTTCCACTTCGGAGCTTTCGACGCCGTATGGCACACCGGATTCGTGGGACGCCAGTATCTTGACAACACGGCCAACGAGGACCGCTCGCTGCCGGCATACACCTGCTCCGATGTCAACTTCGGCTACACCTTCAATTTCAAAGGGGCTCTCAAGGAACTTCGCCTCGGGCTCACCCTCAACAATGTGTTCAACAGCCATTTCGCTACAAGCGGCTGGGTTTACTCAGCCATAAGCGAGAGCTCAGGACATCCGAACGACAATCGCTATTACCAGATAGGTTTCGTCCCGAACGCCGGATTCACCGCCCTCGGGAACGTGACACTGAAATTCTAAACCGCTTTTATGCAGGACTTCATCGCCACACACTGGCTTGACATCCTGACCACAGCCCTGGGGCTCGCCTATATCCTCCTGGAATACAAGGCGAGCCTTTGGCTTTGGCTGGTGGCTTTCGTGATGCAGAGCCTCGATGTCGTGCTCTACTATCAGCACGGCCTGTATGCCGACTGCGGCATGGAATTCTACTACATCGCGATGACCATCTACGGCTACATCAACTGGAAGTACCTCAAGAACAAGGATGACAAGCCTCGGACTGTCACGCATTTCGAGCGCCGCTACATCCTCCCGTGGACCGTCGCGACCCTCGCACTGTGGGGGCTGATCTATTTTCTCCTTGTCCGCTTCACGGATTCCCGGGTTCCGCTTACCGACAGCCTCACCACTGCCCTGAGTTTCGTAGGATGCTGGGCGCTTGCGCGCAAGTATCTGGAGCAGTGGTTGATATGGATAGTTGTAGATATCATCACCTGCGCTCTTTACTTCTACAAAGGCATCCCGTTCAAAGCGTCCCTCTACGGTCTGTATGTGATTATCGCGGTGGCCGGCTACATCAAGTGGCGAAAAATGCTTAATATTTCATAACTTTGTATGTCATGAAAGTCAAGGCTTTGTTCCCGGGGTCTTTCGACCCCTTCACTTCCGGACACCTCAACATCCTGCGCAGGGCGCTGACGATGTTTGACGAGGTGACCGTGGCCGTCGGCATCAACCAGGACAAGCGCGGGTTCTTTACCGGCGAGCAGAAGCTGGACATCATCCGCCAGACCGTGCGCGGGATCGACAATGTCGTGATCATGCAGTATGACGGGCTGACCGTGGACATCTGCCGCGAACTCGGTATCTGTCATATAGTCAGGGGAGTGCGCAACATGCTTGACTTCGAGAACGAGAGGGCCATAGCCGACGCCAACCGCCGCCTGGCCCCCGAGATAGAGACGATAATCATCCCTACCGCCCAGGAGTTCGCGCACATCTCATCTTCTGCCGTGCGTGACATTCTCCGCCATCACGGCGACACCTCCCTGTTCATGGAGGAGTGGGTCAAACTTCCTGATGTCGGGATATGAGAAGACTTGTCCTCTGCCTCGCCTGTATGCTGTCTGCGCTCATGTTGTCTGCGCAGACCGATTCCCTTGACCGCTATGCGGGGCTGGACAGTCTCCTGACGCAGTTCTACACCTCTCTCGAAAGGGAGAGCATAGAAGCCAAGAACTCAGAATTCGACAATCTCATCTCCAGCTGCCGCGACTCTCTGACAAGGCAGCATGTCACCTTGAGGATATTCGACCACTACCGCCATTCCAGAGTGATGGGCGAAGAGGCAGTGGCCATACATGTCTACGACACCTGGCTGGCTACGGGCCTGGTGCGCACGGCGACGGACATAGAACTGATGGACGCCGAAATCTTCGCGGACTTCAACCGCAGCTCCCTCATCGGGATGACGGCGCCTGAGGTAAGTCTACTGAAGCCTTGCGGAGGCCGCGAGACAGTGCCGGCCAAGGGCAAGGTGGCGGTGCTTTTCTTCTACGACACTTCTTGTGCGAAGTGCCGTCTCGAGAGCCAGGTGCTCCCTTCTGTGCTGTCGCAGGTGGACTTCCCGATGAACTTCTACGCGGTCTATGTGGGTACGGACAAGGGGGAGTGGAAGGCGTTCCGCAGGAACTTCAGGATTCCGGGACGGAAAGTCAGGCTCCATCACCTCTGGGATCCGGACATGGACTCCGATTATCAGAAATACTACGGGGTCACCGGTACGCCGAGAATGTTTGTAGTGTGGAAGGACGGGGAGATACTCGGCAGGAGACTTGAGGTCGCCAATCTGCAGGAAATCATCCACTATATAAGCATTACAGATGGCAGGGAAAACCAGAAAAAGCAGTAAGTCCTCCTCTGTCGACCCATCTTACCTTGACAGGCAGAAGGACTCCCTCAAACGGAAATACCGCAAGACCACGCTCTTCAACGAGCAGGAACTTGCGGCAATCGATGAATATTGCAGACGCTTCAAGGTCTCTTCACGTTCGGCCCTTGTGAGGGAGGCCCTTATGGAGCGTGTCCTCAAGGGCCTCGAAGAGAACCATCCGACCCTCTTTTAGAAGATGAAGTCGATCACGTCCTTGATGTTCTGGACATAGTGGAACGTCAGGCCGTCGATATACACGGGCTTTATGTCCTCGATGTCCTTGCGGTTGTCCTCGGAGATGACGATCGTGTGGACTCCGGCCCTCTTGGCGGCGAGAATCTTCTCCTTGATGCCGCCCACCGGCAGCACTCTTCCCCTCAGGGTCATCTCTCCTGTCATGGCGAGGCCGTGCATCACCGCCTGTCCCCTCAGGGCTGACACCATCGAGCTTACCATGGTGATACCTGCGGACGGACCGTCCTTAGGGGTGGCGCCCTCCGGCACATGGACATGGATGTCCTTGGCGGCGAACTCCTCGGAAGTGATGTTGGCCATCTCCGGATGAGCCTTTATATATTGGTAGGCGATGGTGGCCGACTCCTTCATCACGTCGCCGAGATTTCCGGTCATGGTCATCACTCCCTTGCCGTTGGACACGGAACTCTCCACGAAGAGAATCTCGCCTCCCATCTGGGTCCAGGCCAGTCCTGTCACCACTCCCGGCGCCTCGTTGCCCTTCTGCTTGTCGTGGAAGGCGACCGGCAGTCCGAGATACTCCTTGAGCATGTCCTTCTTGATCACCTTAGGGCATTCTTCCGTGAGCGCTATCTTCTTGGCGCTCACGCGGGCTATCTTCGCTATCTGCTTCTCAAGTCCGCGCACGCCGGATTCGTGGGTGTACTGGTCTATGATCTCCGCGAGGGCCGGCTTGTCGATCTTGAGGGTGCCCTTGGCTATACCATGCTCCTCCAGCTGCTTAGGCACCAGGAACTTCTTGGCGATCTCCATCTTCTCCTCGGCGAGGTAGCCGGTGACATTGATCACCTCCATACGGTCGAGCAGGGCCGGCTGTATCGGCGAGATGCTGTTGGCTGTCGTGATGAAGAGCACATTGCTCAGGTCGTAGTCGAGATCGAGATAGTTGTCGTGGAACGCTCCGTTCTGCTCCGGGTCGAGAGCCTCCAGCAGCGCTGATGACGGGTCGCCCTTGAAGTCGGAGCTGAGCTTGTCGATCTCGTCGAGGACTATCACAGGGTTGGAGGTGCCGGCACGGGCGATTCCGTTGAGGATACGGCCCGGCAGCGCGCCCACGTAAGTCTTGCGGTGTCCGCGGATCTCAGCCTCGTCGTGCATGCCTCCGAGGGCGATGCGGACATATTTGCGTCCGAGCGCCTTGGCTACTGACTTGCCGAGGGAGGTCTTGCCGACTCCCGGAGGGCCGTAGAGGCAGAGGATAGGGGATTTCATGTTGCCCTTCAGCTTCAGCACGGCCAGATACTCGATGATCCTGTCCTTGACGGTGTCCAGCCCGTAGTGGTCGTGGTCGAGCACCTTCTGGGCGTGGTTCAGGTCGAGGTTGTCCTTGCTCATCTCTCCCCACGGCAGCTGGAGCATGAACTCCAGGTAGTTGTACTGCACGCTGTAGTCAGGGGAGGACGGGTTGTATTTCTCCAGTTTGGCGAGCTCCTTGTTGAAGACCTCGGCGATCTCCTCGGGCCACTTCTTCTTGGCGGCCTTCTCCCTGAAGCGGTCGAACTCCTCGGCATCGTCCATTCCGAGCTCTTCCTGGATGGTGCGCAGCTGGTTGTTGAGGTAGTATTCCC
Source organism: uncultured Bacteroidales bacterium (assembly GCA_900541925.1). Classification (GTDB taxonomy): domain Bacteria; phylum Bacteroidota; class Bacteroidia; order Bacteroidales; family UBA932; genus Cryptobacteroides. The sequence continues at coordinate 43,336 of UQMB01000016.1, forward strand.
TCTGCTGCTGGTCCATCTCGCTCTTGACCTTCTGGTTGATCTCCTGCTTTATCTTCATCAGCTCGATCTGCACGTTGAGCATCGAGAGGAGCTTGAGACCGCGGACCTTGACGTCGTCGTATTCGAGCAGGCCCATCTTCGTCTCGAAGTTCTCCACGTCGATAGTGGTGGCGATGAAGTTCACGAGGAAGCGGAAGTCGTCTATCGCCTTGACGGCGCCGATGGTCTCGCGGGTGCCGAGGTTGGACGAGCGGAGTATGTTGATCGCCTTGTCCTTGAGGGCTTCGCCGATTGCCTTTATGTCAGTGCTGTGGTTGTCCTCCTTCAGCACATCGTCGAGATAGTGCACCTTGGCGGTGATATATGGCTCGTATCCGAGCACTCCGTCCAGCTCAAGACGCTTGAAAGCCTGCAGGATGGCGGTCACGGTGCCGTCCGGCATCTCCAGGGTCTTGATAATCTTGCACACTGAGCCGTAGCGGAAAAGATCCTCTTCCTGAGGCTCTTCCACCATGACGTCCTCCTGCGGCACGGCGCCGATGAAGAATCCTCCCTTCTCGGCGTCCTGGATGAGTTTCATGGACTTCTCGCGTCCTATCGTGACAGGGTAGATGGACCCCGGGAACAGCACCGCATTGCGCAAAGCCAGAATCGGCAGCACATCAGGCAGTTCCGTCTCGTCAAACTTCATGGCTCCCTCGCCCTGGAGCACCGGTATGATGCTTACTTCCGCTCCGGACGGGAAAGTGATTTTCTTATCTTGTCTCATAATTCTGTCAATTTGTCAGTTTTTGTTGCGGCTAAATCCGGTCTGACATTATAGTCAATCTCTATGCCACTGCAAAAATAGCAACTAATGTCAGAACTATTTTGAATAATGAAAAAAATAATATATTTTTGCACTCCAAACTTTTCGAAAATTATTGAAAATTAAATATTAAGACAATGACTAAAGCAGAAATCGTTAACGAGGTTGCCAAATCTACCGGCATCGAGAAGGTTACGGTGCAGACTGTTGTGGAAGCCACAATGGAGAGCATCAAATCATCAATTATCAAGGGTAACCCTGTTTACCTGCGTGGTTTCGGCAGCTTCATCATCAAGCATCGCGCTCAGAAGGCTGCCCGCAACATCACCAAGCAGACGACAATGACCATCCCTGCACACGACATCCCGGCATTCAAGCCGTCCAAGTCATTCGTCGCTGCAGTAAAGACCAAATAATCATTAAATATGCCAAACGGAAAGAAGCATAAGAGACATAAGATGTCAACGCACAAGCGTAAGAAGCGCTTGCGTCTGAACAGACATAAGAAGAAGTAGTCGAGAAAAGCCTGACGGGAGATCCGGCGGGCTTTTTTAGTGATTGATGCAAATGGAAAACACCGCGAAAACAGAAAAAGATCTGGTGGTCGACGCCTCGGCCTCGGAAGTCCGGATAGCCTTGATGGAGAACCATCGGCTGATCGAACTTGACAGAGAGTCAACCAAGGATCACGGCTTCTCGGTAGGTGATGTCTATCTTGGCAGAGTCAAGAAGATTCTCCCTGCCCTGAACGCTGCTTTCGTGGACATAGGTGACAGCAAGGAGGCTTTCATCCACTATCTTGACCTCGGACTGTATTTCACCGCGTTCGACACGTTCGTCCGCGAGAGCAACCCCAACAAGAATCTCGGGGAGCTCTATTCCAAGATCAAGACAGGGCCGGTCCTCGCCAAAGAGGGCCGCATCGAAGACCACCTCAAGCCCGGGCAGATGATCATCGCCCAGATTGTCAAGGAGCCTATCTCCACCAAAGGATCCCGGCTGACAGCGGAGATTTCATTGGCAGGACGCAACATTGTACTGCTCCCTTTCGCAGAGAAAGTGAGCGTTTCCCAGAAGATCTCCTCCCGCGAGGAGAAAAAGAGACTTGAAGTCCTGGTGCGCAGCATTCTGCCGCACAACTACGGCGCCATCATCCGCACGGCTGCGGAGGACAAGAACGCCGCGGTGCTTGTGGCCGAACTCCGCTCTCTGATAGAGAAGTGGGAGGGTTCGTGGAAACGGATCGCGGCGTCGAAGGGCGTCAAACTGCTCTTCACCGAGTACGACAGGACCACGGCGACCATCCGCGACCTTTTCAACGAGACATTCTCCAATGTCTATGTGAACGATCCCAAGATCTATGATGAGGTGCGGCGCTACGTGTCGCTCATCTCCCCGGACAGGGAGAAGATAGTCAAGCTCTATGAAGGCAAGGAGCCGATATTCGACCATTTCGAGGTGTCGCGCCAGATCAAGAGCTCATTCGGCAAGATCGTGCCGATGAAGCAGGGCGCTTACCTGGTGATCGAGACGACAGAGGCTCTCAATGTGATCGATGTCAACAGCGGCATCAGGGCCAAGACCAATGACCAGGAAGAGAACACCTTCGAGGTCAACAAGATTGCGGCGGAAGAGATTGCCCGCCAGCTTCGCCTCCGTGATATGGGAGGCATCGTCATAGTCGATTTCATCGACATGGACAAGGCTGAGCACCGCAATGAGCTCTTCAAGTATATGAGGGACCTTATGGAGTCGGACAGGGCCAAGCACAATGTCCTGCCTCTTACCAAGTTCGGCCTCATGCAGCTCACCCGCCAGCGCATACGCCCCGTGACCGAGATAGACACCGCGGAGAAATGCCCTCTGTGCCACGGCACCGGCAAGATCACCTCTACGGCCGTCATTGACGAGCAGATAGAGAGGGTCCTGGCCGACTTCGTGGAGAAGGGCGGAAAGACATTTACGCTCAAGGTCAGCCCTATCCTGGGCGCGTACCTGAGCCGCGGATTCAATTCTTTTGTCCGCAAGTGGAAACGCAAGTACAAATGCAAGCTGGAGATTGTCGAAGACAACGACTTCAGCATCCTGCAATATGAATTCTATGATGAAAAAGGAAAGGCTCTCAATTGAGAGCCTTTCCTTTTGCGCTTGCTGCGCAAGCGCAATCTTCTCAACCCCAGTCTGCTGTCGCAGACAGCCCCTTTCAGGGGCATGCCGGCTCGGCGAGCCTTCGCCGGTCGTCTTCGCTGCTCGTTTGCTTTGCAAACTTGCTGACGCTCCGCCGCGTCGCTGACGCGACCATTTGGGAGGGCCTTTCCTTTTCAGAATCTATTCGTAGTCGCCGGCGGGGTGTTTGACGTCCCTTACCGCGACATCCCACACCTTGCAGCACAGGTCCTTGCCGTCAGGCCCCTCCACATAGAGGGTCACGACATAGCGGGCGTTGTCCTTGGCGTATTCGTGCACAGGGTTCTGCTCGGTGGAGGTGGTGCCGTCACCGAAGTCCCATTTCCATGAAGTGATGTTACCGTAACTGCGGTCGCGGAAGGCCACGAGCCTGCTGTGGTCTATGACCTCGTGCGTCCAGGCGGCCTCGACAGGCTTGCGGAACTGTGCCTCGAGAGGCATCAGGGTGAAGAGGCGCTGCATGGAGGCGTTGCCGAACATCCTGTGATGCTTGGAGAGGTTCCAGAATCCGTTGTTGCCGCGACCTCCGTCGTAGTCGATCACGGCCCAGCAGAGACCGATCTTCTTGCCCTCGTAGAGCCTGCTCTCCGTCGAGTGTGCCGGTCCGTCCGGGCTGGCGAAGTCGAACGGGGTGATGTAGAACTCGAACTTCAGCGTGCCGCTCTCGCCGTGCTTGAAGTCGTAGCTGTAGGCGTAGTTGGCGTAAGGGAGCTCCTTGAGCCACTGCTGGGTGCCCCAGACCATGGTCCAGGACTTGCCCGGGGTAGGAGGGGTCATGATGTGGTAGTTCTGCGCATGCACGTTCTGGAGCTGGAAGAATGCGTCAAAGCGGCTGAGCACCTCGTCGTTGAGGCGGAACTCGTCGATGTGCGGGCCTCCGGAGAGGTCTCCGTCCACCACTATCTCGAAGGTGTCGTTGCGCAGGCCAAGCTGGTCGAAGTCCCAGTAGTCATCGTAGGCTTCGTAATAGAAATACAGGCGGTTGAGGCCGTCGACCCAGCCGACCTTGACCTTGATGTCCAGGGTGGACTTGTCGATGCCCTTGTGCTTGCCGCTGTCGTCCCACATCTCTTCCATGGGGACGGTGTAGCTTTCCGGCACGATGTCCCAGTCGGAGAACTCCCCGTCTATGCGGGGAATCTGGTTCTTCGGGAACTGGAAGACCTTGAATCCGGGTTCTGTGACCTGGACATCTATCGTCCTGCCGGGGAGCATGGTCTTGCCCTTATACGGGTTGTCCTGGGCTCCCAGCGGGATCAGGGTGAGGGCGGCGAGTGTCACCGCCATCACAGGCTTGAGCATATTCATTATTTATAGTTGTAAAGTTGCACTTTGATGAATCCCGGGTCAGGCGTGCCGAAGTTGAGGCCCTGCCCGGAGAAGCCTTCTTCCACGGCATATACGAGGTCGTAGCGGAGCTGGATCTGGTCGCCGTTGAGCCAGCGGCCCTCCACCCACTCTCCGTCCACGAACTCGCCTTCCGTTACCTTGGCGAGGCCCACGATGTCGCTTCCCTCCTTAGGGAGGAAGGTCACGCGGACATTGGATCCGAGGACGAGGTAGCTGTCCGCGCTCTCCTGGATGATGATGGCGTAGCCGATGGCGTCGGGGGCGTAGGTGCCTCCGGTGAGCTGAGGCGCCCCGCCGTTGCGGCGCCCGCTGGAGACGAGTTCGCAGCAGACCTTGTAGTCTCCGAGGAGAAGTTCTTCCTTGAGTCTCATAGGATTTGAGCCCTTGAGCCATGCGGCGCGGATGCGTCCTTCGGCCTGAGCCTCCAGAATCTGTGCGGATGCCGCGGCCGCCTTGCGGTAGAATGCGCTGAATGTGGCGTTGGAAGGGGAGAGCGCGTCCCTGTCAAGTCCGAACGGCGAGTAGCCTATGCCGCCCATCTCTCCGATGGTGAAGGCGGCGTTGGCCGCTCCCTGCTGTCCGGCGCGGGATTCAGGCACGAAGACCGGATTGCCGCTGCGGGAATACATCCTGAGTATTCCTGGGTAGTCAGTGAGGTAGATGTCCGGAGAGAGCATGTCGATGGCGGGAGCCGCCGCTCTCCAGATGTCGTGGTTCTGCGCCTGAGGGCCGCCTGACGGGTAGTTGCCCGGGCGGGTGTCCTCCGGCTGGACTATCCACGCGTTGACGAAGGTCGGCAGGTTGTACTCCGCCTTGCCGGCTGCGGATACAGTGTTCAGGTATGAGGCGTAGTTCCAGGCCATGAAGATCTCGTCGGTGCGGTCGTTCTTCCCGAAGACTTCCTCCCAGGTGCCGGATGTCCTGAAGTTGCTGTGTTTCCAGGCGGAGAGTGTCTCCGGAAGCAGGGACTCCTTGTGCTCGACGAGGTACTTCATCAGCTGCTCCGGCACCGCTCCCGCGATGGCCTTGTTGGCTGCCGGGCAGTAGTCGCGGGTGTAGCCGTGCAGGCCGACCTCGTTCTCCATCTGGATCATTATGACCGTCTGCTCTTCCGAGTCGATCTCCTTGATGTGCCGCATCATGGCCGCGTAGGCTTTGCCGTCGGCCTCGGCCGTAGCTGCCCCGAGGGTGCTGAGTATAGGGAGCGTCTTGCCGTCCTTGGTGAGGGCTGACGGGAAGCGGGCGGCGTCTTTCTTGACCCATACGGGGTGATAGCTGCTCACGCCGTTCTTCCAGCTTCCGAACCAGAGCAGGGCGAGCTTCATGTCGTGGGCCCTGGCATCGGTGATGAGGTCATCGACCACTGTGAAATCAAATTTCCCTTCCTGAGGCTCCGTCTGCTCCCAGCTTACTACGGCGAGGACGGTGTTGATGCCGGCCTGCTTGAGGGCGTCCCAGTGCGGGACCATATACGCCCTGCTGGATGAGGAGGAGTTCATGAGTTCGCAGGAGAGTGCCAGATACGGCTTTCCCTTGACTATGAGTTGTGTGACATCGCCTCTCTTCTCAAGGTGAGGGGCGGGTGCTGATGCGGTGGATGGCTTGTCTGCCGGCTGCGTGCACGCGGCCAGAGCCAGCGCGGAGGCGCAGAGTGTGGTAATTAATTGTTTAGTCATATTGTAGTTTTAGTTCGATAAAGATACGGATATTTTTCGATAAGCTCTTGCATGGAATGAAATTATTCGTATCTTTGCAATACATACAATTTAGAATAATTCAAAATTAGAAGCGATTATGATCAAGAAGTTCAGATGTACCGTTTGCGGTTATGTATATGAGGGTGAGAATCCTCCCGCAGAGTGTCCGGTTTGCCATGCAAAGGCGGACAAGTTTGTTGAAATCAAGGAAGACGATGAGAAGTGGGCCTGCGAGCACAAGCTCGGAGACGGCCAGGTGGAGGACGCCGAAGTCATGCAGGGCCTGCACGATCACTTCAGCGGTGAGTGCACGGAAGTGGGCATGTATCTGGCGATGAGCCGTCAGGCCGAGCGCGAGGGCTATCCGGAGATTGCTGAGGCGTTCAAGCGCTACGCTTTCGAGGAGGCTGAGCATGCCGCCAAGTTCGCCGAGCTTCTCGGCGAGGTCGTGTGGGACACCAAGACCAACCTCAAGAAGCGCGCTGAGGCCGAGGCCGGTGCCTGCGAGGGCAAGCTCGCCATCGCCACCCGCGCCAAGCAGCTGGGCTACGATGCCATCCACGACACCGTGCACGAGATGGCCAAGGACGAAGCCCGCCACGGGGCAGGCTTCAAGGGTCTTTACAAGAGGTTCTTCGGGGACAAGTAATTCCCGGTTCAAAAATAGCCGGAGGGGGCCGGTGCAGCTATGCGATGCTTTTGTGTTGAGCATAGTTGCGCCGGCCCCCTCCCGTATTATATTTCTGTTATTCCTTCGGAGCGGTGTAGGACCAGGTCTTGTAGACCGTGGTGCCGTGAAGAGGCTTCCAACTCAGGGTGAATGACTCCACCTTGTTGTCCTCCAGTAGTGCTGTGTTGTCGCTTATGGCGGAAATAGTTGCTGCAATCTGGGTGTCAATGGCATCCTTGTCGTCCTCCTTGACCGTGTAGAGGGAGAGGGCCGGAAGCCAGTAGTCCGGGAAGTATGTTTTCATCACCCGCTCCGTATTCTCGTTGTACGGTGAGAGGGTCATTATCCATTCCTGCTTGTAGCGTGCAGGCGGGTTCAGATTGAGGGTCTTGTTGTCTTCTGTGGTGAACATCTTGTACTTGCTGCCCTTCTGATGTCCCTTCTTCAGATCAATGTACAGGCCCTGGATGCCTATCCAAGTTTTGGAAGAGAAGGAATAGGTGTCGGAGGCGTTGCTGATCTTCCATATCCAGCTGTGCCCCATCGTGCAGTCAGACCTTAGTATGGGCTTCGCGAAGTCATGCCTCCAGTCATATTTTGAATCCTTGGTCAGTCTAGGAAGGACGCCTGCCTTATAATTCCACTTCGGTTTGTTGCCGTTGTAGGTGAAATCCATCTCCAGATCCATCACATTGTGTGTCCAGCTCTTGGACATTTTCACCCCTCCGGTAAGCTCTATTTCCGGCTTGGTGAGGACATAGGCGGTCTCAATGGACCATGTGAGATTCTCCGTATATGTTGATTCCCCTTTGAGACTGTTGGCCGGTGATATATGCTCGACGGTGGCGGTGTTGTTGCTGAATTGTGTCTGTGTGCCGAAGTTGGACATATAGGCCCAATAGGCTCTCGGCTCTTTGGCTACATCACCGAATGCTTCATTGACCCTATATTCGTTCCAGTCCCTTTCTTTCTTCGGTCCGCAGACAAGTACGCTGTTCTCGGCGCGAAGTTCCTGATGGACAAGGTAGTAGTCGGACCCTTTGGTATCGTTGACTGCCCATATCTCGTAAGAAATCGTGATTGGTTCGAACTTGTGTCCGGCATAGGCGCTGTAGGAATAGGATATCTTCTGCGCGTTGGTGATCTTCTCCAGATCCTGACTGTCCTCATTAGGGATGGCGGAGGCGAGAATGCTGCCGCCCTTTACTGCGGACATCGTGTTGTTCCCGTCCAGCCACTCGGCAAGGTCGTCGGCGTGGAGTCCGTAAAGGTAGGCGGTCGGCGAGTCGTCCGGACGGTTTTCCGTGTAGGATTCTCCAGTGGAGTCGTCATCCCCGCTAAGGGTGATCTTTATCGGGCTGTTCTCGTCGAGATCGGTGATGATGCGGTATTCTCCGCCTCTGATGGCGATGATGTCGCAGAGCACCCCGTCCGTGTCCCCCTCATCGATGAATACCGGTACGAGCAGGCCGTCCTTGTCTTCACTGATATTCAAGATATTGTGTATGGCGGTCTTGCCTTCTGTGCTGATGGAGAGCGGCCCGCTGCCGATGGCTTTCCTGATGGAGGATTGGATTTTGCGCAGCAGGGCATCCGTCCCCGTCCGTGTAGGTTCGCAGTAGACGAGGCTGCCACCACGGGCGAGCAACGCAGCAATTGCAGTGGCATCCGCGGAGCTGAGTGCGGCTGAGGCCTTGTCGTGGAGCACTACGGTCTTGACGGAGGCATCGAGAGCCTCGGCCTTGTCCGAGATGCGGTTCGCCAGGGCCTTGGCGCTGCCAGTGTAGGAGTGCGGGAATATGTAGGTTCTGGATTGCGTCTTGACGGTGAGGACATCTTCTGTCGGGTAGTCCGGCTCGTTGATGCTGCCGGAGGTGCTGGTGAGAGGCTGCCTGTCACAAGCGCAGATTGCCAGGGCGCAGAGGGCTGCGGGGATGATTCTTCTTATGTCCATGAGATCAGAATGTGAAGTGTGAGACTTTGTCGTATTCTTTGAGTATGGCGACATCGAGTGTCTTTTGGGAGAGATTGTACAGGGATGACCACTGCGTGTGGGAGGTCGGTTCGTTTATGTCCACATCCGTGGCCACCGCCCCGAGCAGCTGCATGGCCTGTTCTGGGGTCAGCTTGTAGGCGTTGAGTTTCAGGGTCTCCCTCATCTTGTCGTAGCGCCATCTGCCGTGATCGGTGAGGCCGCCTTCAGGGTGTCTTTCCATGTCTGGGCTGACATAGAAATTGGTGACGCAGCGCAGGGTGTCGTTGCCGTTAAGAACCTGCATGAGGTTCGGGCGGCCACTGAAGTCCGGGGAGGCATAGACATATTCTACGATGGCGTAGTCCCCTTGGGCGTCGGCAATGAAGAAGTGGTAGTTGCCTCCGGCAGGGGAGTCCTGACAGAGATTGTAGCCCTTGAGCATATCTATCGCCTGGTCTACGGTGGAGGCCCTGTCCAGGAGCAGACGCATGGCGACCGTGGTGATGATGTTCCGCTTGCCAGGAGTGTCCTGCACAGTAGCATCTCCGCCCAAGTGGAGCACGCCCACCGCGAGACCGTCCTCGTTGATGCCGTCCATCAGGGCGTATGGGAAGGCCATCATCACAGAGAGGTCGGAGACCCCGTCGGTATAGAATCCTTTCTTGAGTCCGAGCCAGTATGAATCGACCATTGAGATGGATTTCTTGCCGCCTTCCGGAGCAGTCCTCACCATGACAGCGGTAATCGGAATCTCCTTGCCGGTAGCGGGATCCTTGTGGCAGAAGTCGAAGTTGCGCCCCATGAGGTAGGAACTTCCGTCTGCGGACGGAGCCGCGAAAGCGCTGCAGCCCGCGCCGGTGTTGAGTTCAGGGGATTTTTTCGGAATCTTGTCAAACAACTCTCCGGCTACGAAACTCACTATGCCTGAGGCATCTGTAGGCTGTGCCGCAAGCATCGCATCTAGCTTGTAGTCTTGCGTGTAGTTGAGTTCATAGAACCTGCCGCCTCCGTTGTCAAGGTCTTTCATGGACCTTATCATCTCCAGTTTGGAGCGGTCGGTGATGTAGGCTGCCGGGTTGGATGTGACCTCGGCGCTGTTTCGGCATCCTGTCAGGGATGCGGCCGCTGCGAGGGCGGCGAGCAGAACAGTCTTCTTCATACAAATAATCATTAATCACGGGCCCGCCTCGGGCGGACGCCATCAACATACAAAGTAACGATAAAAATGTGAATTCTACAAACTTATGGTCATGTCCGCCCCTGCCGTCACGGCTTCCCTGTGAGAGATGAAGATGATCGTGAGGCCTTGGCGTTTCATGTATTCACGGAGATTGTCGAGCATGAGTCTTTCGGTTGCCGGGTCGAGCGAGGAGGTGGCTTCGTCCAGCAGGAGGATGCTTCCCTGTTGCAGGAGGGTCCTTGCCACGGCTATCCGCTGGCACTGGCCTTCACTCAGGCCGCTGCCTGACTCCCCGCAGATGCTGTCAAGCCCCAGCGGCAGGCCGAACACGAAATCCGCGGCTGCGATGTGCAGTGCCCCGCGCATGCTCTCTTCCGTGGCTGACCGGTCCGCGAGCAGGAGGTTGCTCCGTATCGTGCCGCTCATCAGGCTGTTGCCCTGAGGGACATAACGGAAGTTGCCGCGTGCGCTCTTGCCCGCTGGGCATGAGGACTTGCCGTCATATATGGAGATGGTGCCGCTTTCCGGCTTGAGCAGGCCGAGTATCAGTTTTACGAGGGTGCTCTTCCCGGCTCCGGTAGGCCCTGCGATGGCTGTGAGGGTTCCAGGGCGGAAATCGTGTGAGAACGCCTTCAGCACTTCCTGCCCTGAAGCGTCAGGGTATTTGAAGCTGACACCATTGAAACGCACGCCTGCGGCCCCGTCTGCAATCCAGCGCGGGCCGTCCTCCTCGGCAGGCAGGCTGTCAAGCTCCATCAGGCGCTCAATGGAGGTGAGCGCGTGGATGAACGCCGGAAGCTCCCTTGAGAGGTCGGCCACAGGGCGCTGCACCTGTCCTACGAGTTGCAGGAAGGCCGTCATCATGCCGAAGCTGACAGCTCCGCTCCTGATGCCGAGTATGCCCCAGATGAAGGCTGCGGCATAGCCGCCCATGAATCCGAGCGACATGAGCCCGCGCGCCACGGCGTTATAGTTGAGTCTCTCTGTCGTCTTGGTTTTGAGTCTGGACTGGAGGCTGCCCAGGGTGCCGAGTACCCTGGCGGTGCCGATGAGGGTCAGTGCCAGGATGCGGTTCTGGAGATTCTCCTGGATGAGTTGCTGGATGTCGGAGTCGAGGCTCCTGATGTCGGAGGTCAGAGACCTGAGTTTCAGGAAGAACAGCCTTGAGCCGCCAATGCCCACCAGCATCAGTATGAGCAGGACCCAGAGCAGTCCCGGCGCCATCAGCAGCAGGTAGGCCGAGGCCGCGACCAGCTGGCATAGGGTCACCGCCGCTCCCGGGATATGGCTGCAGAGCAGTTCCGATACGACCCGGATGTCCTCTTCGAGGCGGTTGACCGCGTCTCCGCTGCCGAATCTTTCGCGCCCGCTCCACTCGCTGGCGAGGACCTCTCCGAAGAGGCGGTGTCTCAGCGCGTTCTGTGTCTGGAGGATGCCGTATTTCTCACAATACGAGTATGCCACATTGCTGGCGAGCTGGACGGCCATGATGCAGGCCATCATGGCGATTCTGCCCGCGAGCGGGGCTGTGGAGGCCCCGGTGGCCACATCTACGAGCTCTTTGCAGACCCATACGAATGCCAAGGAGGCGGCAATGCGCACAAGGCCCAGGAGGCTGCAGGCCAGCGCCCAGCTTCTTGACGGTCCGGACATACCCCGGAGTCCCCTGAGGCAGCTGCGCAGGCTCTGCATCACTTGTCAAGCAGGCCCGCCTTGTCCCATTTGTCCACGAGGGCCCCGGCATCCCGTGCCGCCGTGTCCTCATCGACATCATATTGCGCCAGCAGCAGATTCTTGACATCCGCGGCGTTGAACTCCTTGCCGTTGTCCCGGATTATCCTTGTCACCTTGCCGAGCACGTCTTCTTTCCGGAAACTCTCCGTGCCGCGGATGTTGCCGTCTCCCATCATCGTGTAAATGTCCCCTTCACGGGAGATGATGCGGTGCATCACATACCTCCCCGGGAGCCTGACGAGCACGATGTCTCCGATCTGCGGGTCTTCGCATCTGCGCAGGGCCACGCTGTCCCTCCCGTTACGGATGAACGGGAGCATGCTGTTGCCTTTGGCCTTGAGTATCACCTCGCGGCCTTCGCTCAGGAATTCTCCGGCCTGACTGAGCAGGATGTCGTTCGGGAGCTGGACCTGTGTCATCTGGCGGATACGCTTGAGTGGCACAGTTGCGCCGCTTCCTTGTCCGGGCGGCAGTCCAGGATGTACATCGGGACGAGGCTTACGAGCCGGCCGAGGGTGGCGTGTATGCCGTCCGCCGTGCCTTTGATCTCGCGGAACGCCGAGCAGGAGGAATAGATGGAAGCGTAGGCTTCCACGGGTGAGAGCTGCTGGATTTTGTTGTCGGCGCATTGCCTGATGCGGACTATCGCCGAGAGCGGGGCGCTCTCCGCCTTGTAGCACGGGGTCTTGCCGCTCCATGGGGAACCGTAGATCCGGGCCTGCCCGTCCTTGATGCGGATAACGGGGTTGTCGTCGTTGAGCAGGGTGCTCCCGGGGATATGTTCCCTCCAGAGGCGGCTGTGGGTGCTCTTGCCGGTGCCGCTCTTGCCGAGGAACGCGTAACCGGCACCGTCGCAGACCGTGACTGACGAGTGTATTTCCAGCGTGTCGAACGGGGCTGAGGCCAGGGCGAACATCAGCATAAGGGCGTTGTCCACAGCGAAGTGTATGGCTCTGTCGCTGCCGGAGAGGAGTTTCAGCCTTGCGCTGCGGAAGTCCTCGGCGGCCATCAGCACCCCAATCACGGGGAGGTTCACGTCAGGGGCCATCCGGACAGCCCAGCCTCCGTCAAGGCGGCTGAAGGACAGCCTCGGGTAGCCTTCCTGCTTCACTTCATAGAAGGGTTCCGTCTCCGGGACTTCCAGCTCGTCCACGATTTGGAGCGAGCATAGAGGGGAGGGTGCCGCCATGCCTTTCTGTTCCGCCCCGTTGCCCGGTTTGGGTCCGTCGCCCGGTTTTGGCTCGTTGCCCGGTTTGAGGCCGTCGCACGGTTCCGCCCCGTTGCCCGGTTTGAGCTCGAACGGGGTATAGTTGGTGCAGACTTCCCAAAGCGCGGCGTCTTCCGGCGCCGTGACTTCTATGAGATGGTCCGCTATGGTATATTGTCTTGTCATTTTCTTGTAGCCTGTCGCTTTGCTCCGCATCTGCGGCTCTCTTTCTTCTTTCTCGCCTCTGCTTTTTCTCTCCGCCCCGGGTTATTCGCCCCGCAGTACGACCTTCGTGCCGGTGGTGAAATACATCCAGAAGAACTTCACCGAGTCAAGCGGGAAAATCGTGGCGTGGTTGAGGAAGTCCTTGGAATTGCGGCAGAAAGACTCTATTTTCCTGATGAGGTACGGGTCTTTGCTGTGGTCGCGGCGCCGGCGTTTCTTGCCGAAGTTGCCGACTTTCTCCATGAATTTCCACAGTTTGTCGGCCTTGGCTTCTGAGCGTCTGTTGTATAGCGGGGCTTCCTGCTCAGGAAGGCCGAGGTAGCGTACTATGAACGCGAGGAAGGCCTGCCACTCGCTCATTATCCCCATTTCCTTGAGCCTTGTCTTGAGGAGGTCCCTGTCAATCTCGCCGCAGTGGGAGTGGAGGACCATCGCCCAGTCGCAGAGCTGTCTCAGTCCCAGACCGCCGCAGTAGAAGTGCTGGAGGAGGTGGACGAAAATGAACATGGCGTCGAAGTCTATGGACGGGATGCGGACGCGGGTGTCGCCGAGGTCTATGCTCCGGCAGCCGCCAGGTTCGAAGAGTGCCGCCTGCGCCGAGTCCAGTATGTCGTTGATCCTGTTTCCGAGGCTCGTGTGTACGGTGCCGTGGAGCTCGATCTCGATATCGCCTATCATCGCCCCGAAATGCATTTTATCCAGATTCTCGCTCTCGAGGTCGTCAGCTATCCCGGAGAGGACGGCCTTGGCGGCATCGTAATCCTCGGGCCGTATCATGAGGTCGATGTCGCCGGGCATTCTGCCTTCCGGCCTGGAGTAGCATCGGGCCACTGCCTGGCCTTTGACGAGCACTGTGGGTATGCCGGCCTCGTCGAACAGGGGGATGACCCTGGCTATCATGGCGTTTATGGCGGCGTTACGCTTCTCTGTGGCGACGCGGGTGGACATCAGTTTCAGGGAGACGACCCCGGGGACATAGCCTGATGGGCACACGGCGGCCCCGTCCGTGACCAGGCCGGCCACGGTCTGCTCTGTCGCGAGGCGATATGCCCGCTTCCAGATTTCAAGATCAGGAGGGGTAATCCCGTCGCCGGGATTGTCACAGTCTGTGAGCCCTGTGGCGGCGGATGTCCCGGATCTGTATGTGTCTTGGTTTCCGCCTCTTGCCTCTGCCGCTCCCTGTGATGGCGGGAGGACCGACTCCGTCCCCCAGAGGCCGCTCCTGAGCAAGGTGAAGAATAATGAGGTCGCTGTGTCCATATCTTATGCAAATTTAGCATTTTGTGGCGCACCTGCAAACTTCCGTACGGGCCGGATGCCTGCATCCTGCGCCGAGGCTGATTCCCATGCTGTCCTGTGTGGTGAAACGGCCATGCAGGCGGAACATGTTTCTAGTTGTTGGTCTCGCGCCACTGCCCCGGTGTCATGCCGGAGATCTTCTTGAAGAGCGCGATGAAATATGAGACGTCCGCTATGCCGCAGAGGGTGGCGATCTCGGCTATGGACCGGTTGCGCTCGGTGAGCAAAAGCTCCTGCGCCATTTCTATCCGGACTTCCGAGATGATGGCGCTGCTGCTGGAGCCGGTCAGCGCCTTGATCTGCCGGTTGAGGTTGGCTCGTGTGGTACAGAGCCTTTCGGCGATGGTCTGCAGGTCTACATTCTGGTCGCTCTCGATCTGCTTCCTGATCTCCTTCCGGAATCTCTCCACGAGAGTGTCGCTGTCAAGTTTTAGGCGCGGGGCGGAAGGCCTTCTGCTCATGGCGTTCTCGAGTTTGCCGCTCATGTCTTCGAGCTCCATCTCTGTGCGTCTGTTCTTGCGGAGCAGCAGCCACACGGCAAGGGCCAGGATGATGGTGGCGAAGATGCCTCCGGCGAGGATTCGGCGTTTGCTGTACAGGTGACGGTCGCGCTCTCCGCTCAACTGCTCGTTGCGGTAGCGCGCGTTGTATTCGTTGAGCTTGTCGTTCATCTCGCTGTCGTATAGCGAGTCCTTGATGTGGGAGTATAGCATCAGGTGCTCGAAGGCTTCGTCCGGGGCGTCCTGCTTGAGGGCGCGGCTGAGTCCCAGGTGCGCGTGGATCATGTTGTAGGCGTCTCCTCTGCTGCTGAAGACCTCGAGCGCGTTCCGGTAGTATTGTGCCGCGGCGGCGTTGTCGCTTTCTTGGAGGCAGATGTCTCCGAGCTGGTTGCAGCTGATGGCCCAGGAGTGCAGGTTGCCTGATCTCTCAAGCTCCGGAAGAGCCTCCAGGAGCGAGGCTTTGGCCTGGCCTGTCTGCCCGAGGGCAATCTGTGCCGCCGCCATCTGGGAGAGCCTTATCGCCGCCTTGTCCTTGAGACCCATCGCGATGTTGATGTCGTATGCGCGGCGGGCATATTCCAGGCTCCTGTCCTCTTCGCCGAGGCTGTGGTAGATTTCCGCCGCCATTCCGCAGCGGACGGCGAGCTTGATGGAGTCTTTCTGCTTCTCGCAGATGCGTATGGCCTCCGTGATGTATTTCACTCCTTCCGAAGCTTGTTTGGAGACCAGGCATATGCCGGCGAGGGTGTTGAGGGAGTACGCGATGCGGCTTTCGTCCCGCAATTCCCGCCCGATGTCGAGCGTCTCCCTGGCGTATTCGAGCGCCTTGCTGTAGTCTGCTTTGCGGAACCAGACGATGGAGAGTGTGTTGCAACAGTCGCACTCAAGCTCCCTGAGTCCGGCTTCTCTGCTGAATGCCAACGCCTTGCTGGCGCTTGACAGAGCTTTGTCGTAGTCCTGCAAGTCGTAGTACCATTCTCCGGCCCAGAACCATGTGACCGCCCTGACGCTGTCCATGCTGCTGCCGGGAATGATTCTCACCAGCTCGTCCGTGAATCCGTCTTCTGCCAGAAGCCGGAAGAACTTTTCCGCCGTCTGTACGGCCTGTGTGTCTCTCTGGCGGTCAAATGTAGTGGCAAGCGAATCCACATCCGCAGGAATCGCTTGCTGCGCGGATGCAAATATGGCCAGATATATCAGTATACATAATTTCATAGCGAAATGGCTCCCGTGGTTTGTGCTGGGAACCATTTCGCTAAGATACTGAAAAGATTTGAAAATTCTATTCCTAGTGGAAGAGGCTTGGGCGATTATTTCGTCATGTCCACATTGATGCGGTACATCTTCCCTGGCTCCAGAGTGAGGTCGCCGGCAAGAGGGGTTGAGCTCTTGCTGAATGCACTGCTATTGAGGTAAACTTTGAGGGTCGCGCCGGCTGGCAGGGTCTGGACCCTCCCGGTATATCCCACCAGATATGCGGTGATGTAGCCGCTGCTGTCAGGGCTGATTCCGGTGCCGTCTGAGCTGGCGCCATTAAAGTCGCTGCCGAGTCCTAATCCGATAGAGTCCCATGGGTTGCCGTAATATGTGCCGAACGAATTTACCTTGGTCCATCCACCGAAGCAGAAAGAAACATTGCTTCCGTCGGCTTTTTCTGCTTGGAAGATCACTGATTTTACAGTGCCGACAGAGCTTGGCACTTTGGCCGAAATCTTGATGACATAGCAGATGTTCTTGAGCGT
>UQMB01000017.1 GCA_900541925.1 uncultured Bacteroidales bacterium
TCGAGTCCGATGACTGGCTAACTGAAATTGGGTGACGCATTGATAAAGTCAGGAATGGCCTGCTTCGTATTGAGTTTGGTGAAACTCTTCTGATAGAGCATACAAGTGGTAGTCTTGCAGCAGAACTTCGGTCCAGCCACCACAATAGCCCCCGATGTCCTCAGTTTCAGCTCGATCTCCTTTTCGATAAGTCTGCTGTATTACATAGCTCAATCTCGTTAATCGCTATGCAAGGATATAAATTCCCAAGATTTTCAACAAATAATTCCCAAGATTTTCAATCAATTCCTCCGTAAGTAATCGGAATCACAACTTATCACTCACCTCCGTCTTCCTCGCGTGCTTGAAGTTGATGGAGGTTTTGCCGAAGCGCCAGGTCAGGCCCAGACGAAACTGGCGGGGATTGTACCAGTATTCGTTGTGCTGATAGTATGTATCCGTATAGGTGTCACGGACGGGACCGGCATAACGGTTCTGGAAGGGCATAATGGCCGAAACCGACAGGATAAGCCGGTCCTGGAGGAAGCCTTGCCGCAGGCCGAATGAATACTCATAATCCACGCCGTGATAGGTGCGCTGCAAGGTAATCTCGCCGCCTCCCACATATGCAGATGCATACGCCATAGCCCCTTTCCACAGGAATACGTTGGCGCTCAGGCTGACATTACAATTGAGCCCGTCGTTCTTTTGATCCAGCGTGGGAGCGTAATAGTAGTCGTACCCGACCTGGGCCGATGTCTGGAGGTTGAATTTGTCGGAGGGATTCCAGTTGAAACTGAGCATCTGGTCGATATGTTTGTACTTCACGGCGTTCTTGTAAGTCGATACCTTGACGCCATCCTGACCGACCGCGGACAGATATTCGATTTTGTTGCCCGTAAGGCTGCCGTAGGTGCGTGCCGTCAGGTCCCATTTGTCCCCGCCGGTGCGATACGTGAGCGTCAGAGCATCGGAGACAACGGTCCGCAGATCAGGATTCCCGTGCGCCCTGCTGTAGGGAGATTCTTCGAAGATATAGGGATTGAGGTAGCTCACGCTGGGCCGGCCCAGGCGGCGGGTATAGGATAGCGACAGCGAGTTCTTCGGGTCAATCTGCCAGGCGGCGTTGAAATACGGGACGATATTGAAGTTGCTGTTGTCGAAAGTGATATTCCCGGAAGCGCTCTTGGAGAGCCCCCGGTTCAAGGTATATTCCAGCCGGGTGCCGGCCTTCAAGGTCAGTTTGCTGAATTTGTACCCATAGCTGGCATAGGCCGCAAAGATATGCTGCTTATAGTCCAGGTCGTTGACATTGGAATTGTCAATGTACCATTCATTCTTGGCGTAGTCCCACAGCTCGTCACGGGAATCGGCCACGTGGCTGCGCAGCGTGTATTTGCCTCCGGCCTCAATCTGGTGCTTCTTCCGCCGGGTGGCGAAATAGTCAATCTGGCCGATCTGCTGGATGGTGTGCTCCGTATTGTAGGAATGCCGGTGATAGTCGGGATAGTTCAGGACCGGATTCACGATAATATTGTTGTCCGTGCTGTTCGGGTTTCCGTCGATGGAATAGCTGAAGGTCAGGATACCTCCGTCATTCCGGAATGTTTTCTGGTACGCCAGTTCGCCGGAGAAGGTGTCGTATCGGTTCGTCCGAACCGTCGGCTCCAGCATTTCAACGGTCTTGACATGGCCGGTATTCCAGAAAGTCTCCGTGATGTCGTAATTGCTCAGAATCTTCTGGAAGTTCGTCCAGCCCGAAAGCGTGATAAGATTCAGGGAATCCGGCTCATAACTGGCTTCCAGGGAAAATGCGCCGATGTGATAGGTATTATCGTTGTCGAACGCCAACTTCTGATAGTGGTTTGTCTCGCTGGTATAATTCTCTATGTCGGTGACACCGTGGAACGTCGGACTTGTGTAATAGGTCCCGCTGGCATTTGAGCTGAAGGTGAATTTGCCCAGCCGGGCATTCAGATAGCCGTTTCCGCTTACAGTGCCGAGGGTGCTTGCATTGGCTCCCAGCGAACCGCTGTAGCCCGATTTCAGACGCCTGGCCATCACGATATTGATGATGCCGCCGATGCCTTCCGCATCGTATTTTACCGGCGGATTGGTGATGACCTGGATCTCCTTGATGGACGATGCCGGAATGGTCTTGATGAGCTGGTTGAAGTTCCGGGCCAGCATTCCGGTGGAACGGCCGTTCACCAGCACCTTGTAATCCTTGCTGCCGTTCAGCAGCACCTCCTCGTCACCATTGATGCTGAGCATCGGCACATTCCGGAGAATGTCAATGAGGTTGCTGCCGGCCGACAGAGGGTCTGCTTCCACGTTATAGGTAAGCTTGTCGGCATCGGCCGTAATCAGTTCCCGGCGGGCCGTGACGGCCGCTTCCCCCAGCTGCTCCACTTTCCCGAGGGTATCCGGCTGCTCCGTCACCAGGTCTTGCGCCCCGGCGGCAAGGCCGGCAAACAGGGCGGCTGCGGTAAGAATAACTGTCTTCGCGTTCATTGCATTTCTGGCGTTTTTACGATAGCAAAAATATCCGGAAAAAGTTTTACACAGCCTCGTTACGATGCAAAAATATCAGTCGTTATGTGGCTGATATTCAATAGGGATAGAAAGATTTTCGTCCCGTAGGATTTCCAAAAGTTTTACATCAGCGCTCCGTCTGCAAAAGAAGCTCCCGGAGATAGATGCTGATGTTGGTGTCGTGCTCGTCCAGGCCCAGCTTCTGGCGAATCTCGTGGCTGATGATGTAGTGACGCTTCCTCTGGATATATTCCCCGATGTCCTTACCCTTCAGTCCGAGGGTATAGAGGCAGCAGTAGCCGATTTCCCAATCGGTGAGCCCCTTGGTCTCCAGGCAGGCCGTGAACTTGGGATGATTCTCCTCGAAGAGAATCTTGGTAGAGCGCAGGAACTCTTCCCGGTCGGCCATCATCACGCCCAATTCTTCCTCGCTGCTGCGGTAGAGCTTTTCATCAGAAGAGATACGGGAAGCGATGATCTTGTCCAGTACGGAAAGCCGTTCACGGATAACGGCCATCGCCTGGTCATCCGGTTTCGAACGGAGTTTCTTGGCGATAAAATGGATGATGAGCGCGAGAACGGCCAGGGCAAGGATTGAGAGGATAATAATGTCCCGCATCCGCTCGTCCTTCTCCACCAGTGTCATCTTGTCAGAATAGCGCTCCTCAATGATACGGGCGTTCTGGATCTTGAGCGTATCGGACGGAGCCAGCATGCTGGCGTTCTCGTTGATCCTGTCAAGGCACGCCCGCGCCTTCCTGGTATTCTCACTGTCACCGATGGAGGCATAGTAATCCAGCGCGATGAGGATGATGCTGTCGTTATATATCTCGATGCCGCATTTCTCCAGCGCCTGAGAGTACAGAAGCGCGTGACGGGCACGGAGTTCCGGCGTGTCCAGCAGCCTCCTGTCAAGTGAATCAAGCGTCACGAAAGCGCTGTCCGGATGCGACTCCATGCACATCTCTGCCCGGTCCAGGATGGGCCGCACCTTGCCGGTATGCCCGCACGACCACAGGCAGGCCACAAGGATGATCGCGAATATGTAGTTCTCGAAGTTGCGCATAACGCATCAATGCCGGCCCGTTTTGCTTCAAAAATCGTGCACAGATAAGTGCCTTCGGCCGCTTGCACATTTTGCGGACAATGACTATATTGTGTGCTTTAAAAAAACATCTTATGAGAGAATTGTTTTGTGCGTCTGTGCTGGCCGTCATCTTCACCCTCTCCGCACGGGCGCAAGTAGTGGTCCTCAACGACAATATGCTTTCCGGCCGCATGAGCGAAGTCAAGACCTCAGTGCTGGACTCCCTTACAAGCGAGCCCATATCGTTCGCGTCGGTCTATGTGATTCCGTCCAAGGACACTGTCATCACCAATTTTACGCTCTCCGACGACAAGGGAAACGCCAAACTTGAGGAAGTGCCGTTCGGCAGTTATGTCTTCCATGTCGAGATGATGGGATACAGGCCATACACGAAGCATGTTTATTTCAGGGACCGCGTGGTCGACATGGGGACTGTGCGCCTGCAGCAGGACGAGAAGTTCCTCAGCGCCGCCGTGGTGTCGGATGTGGGCAATCCGATAGTGATCAAGAAAGACACGGTCGAGTTCAGCGCCTCCTCCTATCAGGTCGGCACCAACGCCATGCTCAAAGACCTGATCCGCCGCATGCCGGGTATGGAAATCACGGTCGACGGCAAGGTGAAGTTCAACGGGGAGGCGATAGACAAGCTCACTGTCGGCGGCCGCACATTCTTCTTCAACGACCAGTCGGCTGCCCTCAACAACCTGCCGGCGGCCGTGGTGGATAAGATCAGGGTCATCGACCGGGCGTCCGAGGAGTCGCGGGCCACCGGGGTACAGGACGGCTCGCGCGAGAAAGTCCTTGACGTCGCCCTCAAGAAAGAATACGAGAAGGGCTGGTTCGGCAACGTCGGGCTCAAAGGCGGCTCCACGCTCTCCGGCAGAGACGAACCGTTGCGGGACAACCGCGGCCTTCTTTTCAGCGGCAACGCGCTCGCGTCCGCCTACTCCGAGAAAGATCAGGTCACCGTGATCGGCAATGCCCAGAATATCGACGACTCCGGCATGACCATCTCAATCCTCGACGATTCCGGGGATTTCATATCGCTCAACCAGGGCCTGTCCACCACCGCCCAGATTGGAGTCAATGCCAACACCTCCCGCATCAAGGACGTGGAGACCACCGTGGCCGCGAACTACAAATATGCCGACACGGACTCCGGCAACAGGCGGGAGCGCACCACATTCCAGCAGGACGGGGATATCTTGAGCCTTCAGGACAACAGGGGCAAGCAGTATTCTCAGTCTTTCACGGCAAATGCCGAGATGAAAAAGGAGAAGGGGGACATATGGTTCCACGTCAGCCCTCAGATCAAATATGGCAAGACCGACACATTCGGCCAGACTTCCTCCAAGACAAGCAGTGCCGGGACGAGCCTCAACAGTTCTGAGGGCAGCACCGGCGACTTCTCGACCAGCCGCAGCGCCGCCCTCAACTCCGATCTGACATTCCGCAACCTTTTCGGAACGAAAGGCCGTTCGCTCCGCCTTTATGTTTCCGGAGGCTATGAAGATAAGGGAGGGAACAGCTTCGAGAATTCGGTGTTCCGCTCTACAGCCGGGGAAGAGAGCCATGACCTGCGGTATCTCAATGACGAGAAGGCATACTCAGCCAGTGGATCACTGCGCTATGTGGAGCCTCTCGGGGACAAGTGGAAACTTACCGCCGCCGCCCAGCTGAATTTCTCCAAGAGTGATATCTCCCGTGACGCCTCGGACATGTCGGGCCACAACGACTTCTATTCGTCACTCTCCAACTCGAGATATATAGCCCAGAACTACGACCTCACGGCCCAGTATACATTCAATGAACGCAGCTTCATCTCCCTCGGCGCCAAGACCAGCGGAATGCTCAACGAGACCTGGTCCCGCAGCTACGGGGTGGCGGCGACAACCGGGGAGGGGGAGTGGAACTGGTTCGTGGCCCCGACGGTGGATTTCCAGTTAAACGGCGACATGCAGCGGGTGTACTTCTCCGTCTACGGCTACAACCGGAGACCGTCATCCGGCAACATGCGCCCCGCACTTGACATATCCAATCCGTCAAGCCTCCGCATCGGCAACATCTATCTGCGCCCGTCGTTCACGACTTCCGTCAGCGGGAGCTGGAGCATCAACAACAGGGAGCGCTTCTCCACCCTGATGCTGTACTGGTTGGGCAATGTTGACTCCTCACCTGTCACTTACGCTCAGTGGTATGACGGGACTGGCACCTTGTACTCAATCCCGGTCAATTCTCGCCGCCCGGGCCTGCTAGGCCAGGTAAACGCCAGCTACACGACTCCGCTCGACAAGGACAAGGCCTGGTCGCTCACCCTCGGCCTGTCCGCCACCTATGCCTCATCGACAGGATACCAGTCCAAGGGGCTGCTTCCCGGGCTGGACAAGGAAGGATTCAACTATTCCACGTTCATGGCTTCTTTCTGGGGCGGCCCGGACGGGGAGCGTTTCTATGGCGGGCAGAGCGGATTCTCGGAGAACAGGACCAGCACTTTCGGACCCAATGCGCGCATAGGTGTCAAGTACACCGGGGAGCGTTTCTCGTTCGGCCTCGACGCCGGGAGCACCGGCCGTACTTCGAGCTATTCGCTATATCCGGAAATAAGCCTCAAGACCTTTGACAATGATATCAATGCCCGCGGCTCCTACACCACGAAGCATGAGTTCGAGTTCAGCACCGACCTCAACTACACTTTCTACAACGGTTACGCCGACGGTTTCGGGGAGCCTGAATGGAGGTGGAACGTCGCGGTGTCCAAGAATATAGGCGCGTTCAGCCTGAGCCTCACGGTGCGTGACATACTCGACAGCGCCCGCAGCCTCTCGCGCAGCGTCAGTTCCAATTATGTGGAGGACAGCTACCGCCTGATCAGCGGGAGGCATGCGATGTTCGGGGTCAAGTGGAATTTCGGCAAGATGAATGCCGCCCACAGCCGCAGGGCACAGGAGGCGGCCTGGGGCATGGCATTCTAGGCTTTTATTGGTAGCTTTGCACAAAAGTCAAGATCATGTTCAAAAAACTTGTGGCCATAGAACCGGTTTCCCTTATTCATTCCGCCGAGAAGAAGCTCCGCGACTACGCGGAACAGGTAGTGCTGTTTGAAGATGTCCCTTCCGACGATGACGAGATTGTCCGCCGTATCGGGGACGCGGATGCCGTACTTCTGAGCTATACTTCGAGGATAGATTCCTATGTCATGGACAAATGCCCGTGCATCAGATATATAGGGATGTGCTGCTCCCTGTATTCGCCGGAGAGCGCCAATGTCGATATACTTCATGCCAACTCGAAGGGGATAAGAGTGACAGGTATCCGCGACTATGGCGACGAGGGCGTCGTGGAGTATGTGGTGAGCGAGCTTGTCCGCTGCCTGCACGGATTCGGGATGGAACCGTGGGAAGGATGTCCGCGCGAGATCACCTCGCTCAAGGCCGGCATAGTCGGGCTCGGGAAGTCTGGCGGCATGATAGCCGACGCGCTGAAGTTTTTCGGGGCGGAGATCTCCTATTTCGCGCGTTCTTCCAAGCCTGCCGCAGAGCGGAAAGGCTACAGTTTCCGTGAACTCGGCGACCTGCTCGGCTGGGCCGATGTAGTGTTCTGCTGTCTCAACAAGAACACCGTTCTCCTCCATGAGGCTGAGTTCAAGAGTCTGGGAGCGGGCAAGATTCTCTTCAACACGGGCCTGTCACCGGCGTGGGATGAGGCCCCGTTCCTCGAATGGCTGTCCTCACCTGTCCCGGGGCGGCGCAACCTGTGCTTCTGCGACACTGCCGGAGCGCTCGGAGGGGAGCGCCTGATGAATGTCCCCGGGGTTCACTGCATGAATGTCTCCACCGGCCGGACCATTCAGGCTTTCGACCGGCTCAGCGCCAAGGTTCTGGACAATATAGCCGCATATCTGGGCTAAGTAATTGTAGGCAAACGAGTTGTCGAATGTATGGCAACTCGTTTTTTAACGATTACTAAAATACAATAGGGGAGACAAGATTCCTCAATACGCGCACCACTGACCATGCCGCAATCTCGGAGGTCCGGCTGTACACGTCAACTGTGGCGTGCACCTGGTCGTTGCGGATCTCTACCCGCTGTGTGTCGCCCTTGAATCCCGGGGTTGAGAGCATCCTGACATGGAGGCTTTCCGGGCCTACCGATGCCCGGGCTGCGGCCACCGTGACATTGACCTTCGTCGGGAAGAGTCTTATCGCCTCGCTTGCCGTGCCTTCAAACACTGTCTTCTGCTCGCGTTGCAGAGAATCGTCGTATACTGGCGTGCCTTTGAGGGCGTCAGGACCTTTCTCGTTGAAGAACCCGGCCGTGGCGTTACCCATGAGGGCGGCTGTCTGCAGGACGTCGAACCCGCCGGTGGCTCCGGATGCGATGTGCACCTTCGCTCCGCCGCGGAGCGCCGCCTGGCGCACCTCCTCATAGAATGCGTCGTCCGCGAATGCCCCTATTGACAGGGTGACGATTGAAATCCCCTTTTCGAGTGCCGGGACGGCGATCCGCTTCATAGCGGCGGGGGAGGCGGCTTCCACTATATAATCCGGATGCAGTTCCAGCATCTCTTCCTCCGATCTGCAGGCCTTGGCGGAAGGACCGCAGAGTTCCGCTGTCCTGAGGGCGCTTTCGAATGTCCTTGAGCAGCAGGCGATGATTTCATATTCAGGGAGGAGTCCGTCCATGGCCGCGCGGGCCACGATGTTGCCGAGTTTTCCGCAACCGTAGATTGCAATGCTGTGTTTCAAAATAGAGTCTTTTTTGGGGTACAAAGGTACTGATTTTTCCCTCAAACTCCGTTTTATTGATTAAATTTGCCTGTTAAACACTCACATGATGAATAAACACTTTTTGATGGCCGCTGTCGCCGCCGTATTGGCGCTTCCGGCCTGCACTGATCAGCAGAGCGCCAATGTCGGAGTACGCACCGGCGCGCTCGACGACTCTTTATGGAAGAATTCAGAATGGATATCGGCCGCTGACGCTCCGGTGGCGACGCACATTGTCACCAATGGCGCGAGCGAAAGGGCCGCTGACGGGGCCAGCTGGTTCCTCAGCGAAGTGACCAACCCCGCGAAGGTCAAGGAGGCCGTATGGATGACGAGCGGACTCGGAGTCTACAGGATTTTCCTCAACGGCCGGGAGGTCGGCGAGGAGATTCTCAAGCCGGGCTTCACGCATTATGAGAAGACCAAACTCTCGTTCACCTACGATATCACTGACGCTTTCCGCAAGGGCAAGGGTGATGTAAACCAGCTCTCCGCGCAGCTGACCCCGGGCTGGTGGGCGGACAAGATAGTCACCCCTAAGCATCACGAGGGGATGGTCGGACGCAAGCCGGCGTTCAGAGGTGTTTTGAGGCTCACATATTCCGACGGTGCCACGGAGGTCTTCGGGACAGACTGCAACGGTTGGAAGGCCGGCGTCGCGGGTCCTGTCACCCACGCCGACATATTCGATGGGGAGGAGTACGATGCACGTATACCTCAGGGCTACCTCACCCCGGAGAAACTTTCCACCCCGGAAGTCAACACCGAGTTCCAGGGCAGCATCGTCCCGTCTGACGGGGCGGAAGTGTACCTTCGACGCGACATCGCACTCGGCTCGCAGTCGGCATACATCTGGCAGGACATCACCGGAGCTGCAGACCGCGAGTACGGCAAGGTCGTGATCACAAGGACTTATGCTCCAGGCGAAGAGATGACTGTGCTCCCCGGGGAGAATCTTGTCATCGACTTCGGACAGAACTGTGCGGGTGTGCCTGAATTCGAGTTCTCAGCAGCCGAGGGAACTGTGCTGACATTCCTCCCGGCAGAGCTGCTCAATGACGGCAACGGCGCCCGGAGCAGAGGCATGGACGGCCCTGAGGGCAGCGTCCACAGGACAAATCTCCGCACTCCGGATACCGGTATGCGCATGGTGTACACCTTCGGCCCGCAGAAGGGCTATGTCACCTACCACCCTCTCTGCACATTCTTCGGCTACCGTTACACCTCTGTGAGCGCTACGGCTGAAGTCAAGATTCGCTCTGTGGAGACGCTTCCGGTAAGCTCCGTCACCGCCGCCATGGAGACGGGACGCATCACCACCGGCAACGAGCTGATCAACAAGCTTATATCCAACACTCTCTGGGGAGAGAGGTCAAACTATCTCTCCGTACCGACCGACTGCCCTCAGCGCAACGAGCGTCTCGGCTGGACCGCGGACACGCAGGTTTTCGCGGAGACGGGCTCGTTCTTCGCTGATACGGACCGTTTCTTCCACAAGTGGACGCGCGACCTGCGCGACACTCAGTCTCCGCTCGGGGCGTTCCCCGGAGTGGCCCCACTCGCGCAATACGGGGCGCGCGACACCGAGATGATGAGGGTCGGCTGGGCCGACGCGGGCGTGATCGTGCCGTGGGTGATCTGGAGGCAGTTCGCCGACCGGGGCATCATCGACGAGAATTGGGATGCCATGGACAAATACATGCGCCATGTCAATGCCAGCAAATATGACCACAAGGCCCTCAGCGCCGAGAACGGCAACTATCAGTGGGGTGACTGGCTCAGCTACGAGCCGCTTGAGAGCAGGGGATTCGGCATCTACGAAAACGGAGATGACAGCAAGAAGGTCCTCCGCAAAGAAGCCGTCGAGTACTGGAACTATCTCGGGGCCTGCTATTGGGCGATGGATGCGCAGATGATGGCAGACATGGCGAAGGCCACATCCCGCCCGGCCGGTGAGTACGAGACGATGGCACAAGAGGCCAGGACCTACCTCAAGTCGCGCTTCCTTGACGGGCAGGGCATGTTCAAGACGAAGATTTTCAACACCATGCAGACTCCGGCGCTATTCGCCCTGAAGAATGCTCTCGTGGAGGGCAAGGCCAGGGAAGATATGATCGCCCGCCTGCGCAAGAACTTCGAGGATCACGGCAACTGCCTGCAGACAGGTTTCCTCGGCACATCCATCCTGATGTCCACCTTGTCTGAGAACGGAATGACGGACATCGCATACGAACTCCTCTTCCAGCGGAAGAATCCAAGCTGGCTGTATTCTGTGGACAACGGCGCCACCACTATCTGGGAGCGCTGGAACAGCTACACGCTCAAAGACGGAATGGGTCCTAAGGACATGAACAGCTTCAACCATTACGCCTACGGCTGCGTATGCGAGTGGCTGTGGAACACGGCGGCCGGCATCGAGGCCGACACTGCGGAGCCGGGATTCCGCCATATCATCATGAGACCGGTTCCTGACCGCCGACTCGGTTATCTGAAGGCCGAATACAAGTCCGCTTCCGGACTTATCACAAGTGAGTGGAAGTATGATGGCGACATCTGGGAGTGGAATTTCACCATCCCTCAGGGTTGCAGCGCAACCGTTTCCCTTCCTGACGGCAGCGCCTCCCGGGAGTATCAGCCAGGAAGCCATTCTGTGCGCATTGAGCTTTAACCGCCATGCGACTCAGAAGTATAGGCGCGCTGATCCTGCTGCTGCTCTCGGGAGCGGCTGTCAGCGCACAGCAGCATAGCCCGAGGTCGGAATACAGATTCGACCAGGGCTGGTCGTTCCGCCTCTGCACTTCCCGAGAGGAGGTGGAGGCTCTTGTCAAATCGCCGGAACGTGGCGAATTCCGCCCGGTACAGATCCCTCATGACTGGAGCGTCGAATTGCCGTTCGACCGCGAGGCGGGCGGATCCGCCGGTTACCTTCCGGGCGGACTCGGGCTGTATGTCAAGGTGTTCACACTCCCGTCGGCTGCCGCTGACGCGGAGATGGTGAGCATCGTCTTCGACGGGGTCTATCACAAGGCCACGGTGTGGCTCAACGGACGCGAACTTGGACGGCATGTCTACGGATACACGGATTTCTCCTTTGACATCACCCGTCACCTTAAGAAGAAGGGCCCGAACAGGCTGGCGGTATTCGTCGATATGGAGCAGCAGTCCCGCTGGTACACCGGCGCCGGCATCTATCGTCATGTGTGGCTGAAGACTTCCGGCCGCCTGCATGTCAGACATAACGGCCTGTGGGTCAAGTCTTCCGCTGACGGGAACGTGGAGGTTTCCACGCAGGTTGACGGAGGCAGGCGCTACAGGTTGGAGCATACGGTGTTCGGACCGGACGGAGCTCTTCTGGCCCGGACCGGCGGAACTTCACTGAAGGTGGAGAACCCTCGGCTCTGGGGCCCGGACTCACCGGTGCTCTATACGCTCAAGACTGTCGTCTATGACCATTCCGGCAAGCCGTCAGACGAGCAGATTACAAAGTTCGGCTTCCGCGAGGCGCGCTTCGAGGCCGCGAGTGGCTTTTGGCTCAACGGCCGGAACATCAAGCTCAAGGGCGTGTGCCTGCATCAGGATGCGGGAAGCCTGGGCGTGGCTGTGCCTGATGAGGTGTGGCTCAGACGCCTCAAGGCTCTCAAGACCATAGGCTGCAATGCCGTGCGCTGTTCCCACAACCCTCCTTCCCCGGAGTTCCTGGACCTGTGCGACTCGTTGGGACTCCTGGTGATAGACGAGGCGTTTGACAAGTGGAAAGCAGGCTACTACAGCGCTTCTTTCGATGAGCACGCCCGCCGGGACATCACGGACATGGTGCTCCGCGACCGCAACCATCCTTCGGTCATTGTCTGGAGCATCGGCAATGAGGTCACAGAGGCCCTCCTTACAAGTGACGAGGGAGTGGAGCGGGCGCGCTTCCTGCATGACATCGTGAAAGCTCTCGACCCGACCCGCCCGACCTTGGTCGCCTGCCAGAGCAAGTTCGCCGACAAGTTCGGAGATGTGACCGATCTCGTCGGGTACAACTACATGGAACCTCGGATGATAGAGGATCATAAGCGTCATCCGGAGAGGAAAATGCTCGTCACGGAGGCTTTCCCGTATTATTCGGGCCTGAGGGCAGACAATGTCCGGGATTTCGTCGAGCTGAATCCGTGGAACTTCGTGGAGGACAATCCTTTCATCGCCGGCTCTTTCGTATGGGCCGGAGTGGATTACCTTGGAGAGTCTGCCCCGTGGCCGGCCAAGGGCTGGTGCGCGTCACCTTTCGACATCACCATGAAAGAGAAGCCTCAGGCGGCCTTCTATCATCCTGCCTGGTCACCTGAGAAGGATTATCTCAAGCTCATGGTGCGTGACAACTGTTTCGACCAGCCGGCAGGCAAGGACCACTGGCAGTATCCGGCTATGGCCGACACGTGGGATCTCCCGTATGTGGATGAGCGTTGCGTCGAGGTCCGCTGCTACACGACCTGCGACTCTGTGAGGTTCTATTTCCCGATGTGGAGCAATCCGCAGATGCCTCTTAAGACCCGTGTCACTGCGGACTATCCTGACCATTGCATCAGAGTTCAGATTCCGTCCGCCCGCGGCAAGGTTCTCGCCGTAGGATTCAAGGGAGGCAGGGAAGTGCTGCGCGACTCGCTTGTCAACCACGGCCCGGTAGCGGGGGTGGAACTCGAAGCTGATCACACTGTCCTTGAGCCTCTCGCCGGGGATTTCAGCCCGCGAGGGGAGACCTGCACCGTGTCGCATATACGCTTTCGCCTTGTGGACAGTCTTGGCCGGCTCCAGCAGATGGAGCCTAAGCGCTTCAGCGTTGAAGTGGAGGGGCCGCTGCGGCTGCTCGGTGTGGAGACCGGGGATCTGCGCAGGGAGATTTCCTGGCGGACCACGGAGATGAACACATATTTCGGTGAGGGACTCATCAGGGTCCAGTCAACACCGGAATGCGGAAGTGCGCGTGTCCTCGTCCATGTGGAAGGGTTCGAGAAGCCGTTTGTCGAGGAGATAGAGGTCATTCCAGTGCGTGAGAGAGGCTATGTGCCCGTGACGGACGGCGGCCGTATCTACTATGAGTCCCGCGGCGAGGGCACACCTGTGATTCTTCTCCACGGCCACACTCTTGACCGGAGGATGTGGGATCCGCAGTTGAAAGACTTCTGCGGACGTTACCGTGTCATCACGGTGGATATGCGCGGATACGGCCGCTCGTCGCACCAGACGGAAGGAGTCCAGTTCACTCATGTGGACGATGTCATCACGGTGATGGATTCTCTTAGTGTGGACCGCGCCCACATAGTGGGGCTGTCTATGGGAGGTTTTGTCACCGGAGACATGGTCGGGATGTATCCTGACAGGATGCTGAGCTGCGTGATGTGCAGCGGAGCGATGAAGTCCGACTACAAAAGTCCTCGGGAGCCGATGGAGCCCCAGGAGATAGAGCGTAAGCGCGCTTCAATCGCCGAAGTTCTCGCCAGGGGAGTGGACAACTGGAAGGCTGAATGGATAGACAGACTGGTACTGAACGGGGGCTCGCATGCCGCCGGCATCAGGCCCGCCATAACGGAGATGGTCACGGACTGGGACGGTTTCCAGCTGACCCATATCGAATCCAGGCTCTATTATGGGCGCGAGGCCTTCGCCGGACTCAAGAGCAGGCGGCCCGCCGTACCTACGATGTATCTCTCCGGAGAGACGGAGCACAAGGGACACATGAAGATGCTGGACTTCCTGCCGGACAGCCGCCAGGTGGAGCTTCCCGACTGCGGACACATGTCCAATATGGAACGGCCGGCGCTATTCAACAAGACGGTCCTTGACTTCCTCGAATACGCTGACTCGAAGCGATAAAGAAATTCCCGGCCTTGCGGTCGGGAATTCTTATTAAATCAGAAGCCTCGCAAGGAGACCCCCTCGTAGTAATCCTGGAATATTAACGGACCCGTAATCGTGCGTTTGGAGGTGTAGACGTATTTGCGGACCGGACGGAACCATTCTGCGTCCACATACATGATCTGTCCGCTATATGACTCCACTATCGGAAGGAACTTTGAGTCTCCGCCTGCACGCGGCCCGGTGACCCAGACCCTCTCGCCCGGAGCATAGATGCGCCAGGTGCTCATTTCCGATTCCGGAACCAGACAGGCATTCCCTGAATAAGATCTTCCGCCTCCTTCGCCCCATGACCTGGCCTGGTACCAGCCGAGCTGATGGGCGTGCGTGCACTTCTCCGTGAGGTCTATGGCCTCTTCGACGGTGCAAGCCCTGTCCGGAGCAATGGTGCTCCCTGCTGCTCCTTCCATGAGACCGAGGGCCTCCATGAATGCCATGGCTTCGGTAGCCCAAGGGGCGATGCTCCCGCAGTCTGAATACTTGTCAAGTCTGGAAGTGAATTCAGTATACGAATATATCTTGCTCTCTTCTATATATCTGAGGGCACGGTAGAGCGTCGCCGCTATTTCCTGACGTGTGACAGGGGAGTCATCCGGGCGGCTTTCGCCTCCGAATACTGTGTCCAGACCGATGATGGAGGACTTGGATGCTCCAGACTTGCCGCGTGACTTACGCGACGGCTTGACTTCGCCTGCGCTAAGCTCCTCGACCAGCCGCACGGCCAGTGAACGGAGCTGCCCGTGGTTCAGAGGGAGGGTGTAGTCATCGCCCAGGATGCTGTCGTCGAGGAGATTGTCATTGAGAGCATAGTTGACGCTGCTCTGGTACTTCTGACTCATCTTGGCATCGGATTTCCTTTTCAGGATGAATGTGCCCGGCTGAGCTGTGGTAGTCAGGAGGGCATCCTCTTCGAATTGACGGGCCTGCTCGGCCATGGCTTTGCGGAACTGCTCATAGCCCGCCTCGTTCCCGCTGCCTTTCCATTCCCCTTTGGAGATGTGCTTCTCACCATAGCCATGCGACTGGCCGCACCAGATGCAGCTGCACCACCACACATGCTGGCCGGCGGCGTTGACCCCGATATAGGCAGCATCATCGGCAAGCGGCTGGTCATACTGGTGAACAGGGACTTCCCAGCTTTGTCTCTTCTGGCTGAAAAGGTGCTTCGGGTCGTGTTCGCACTCGCCGCAGATTCTGCATGAATAGTAGTATTCGGTCCAGCTGTCACATGTCCCGTACCTGTAGATCTTGTCGGCGGCGGCCACCTTGTCGGTAAACTTGTGGTCGGTGCAGATCGGCTTTGCCGACGCCGCTCCGGCTCTCTGCGCGGAGAACACGTCCCCGCTGTAGGTTTTGATAGTGAACAGCGTATGGTAATTCCATGTGGAGCGGCTGAAGATGGCCATCACCTCGTTTCTGGCGGCCTCCGGTATGAAAAGGGTGGCGCGCCGCGCATGGAAGAGCACGCTTGTGTACGGGTAATAGATGTTTTCATCATAATCATCAAAACCCTGCATCGCTTCGAAGATGGCGCGGATGAACTTCACGGCGTCCACCTTGTCGCTTAGCCATACTTCACGGATGTTGTACGTACCCTGTATGGTGTTGTTGACATCGGACGCCACCTGCGAGCAGATGGCCGCATTGCCGGTGTCAACCACGAGTTTCGTGACGAGCATGGTTTTCTGCCCCATGAACTCTCTGTTGTCGATGCCATAGCCATTGGCGTAGAACACCGGATGGTAGTCGTCGTTGATGGTTATCACATCGAGAGGCTTCACATCCGGGCAGGCGGCGTCGGCTTCGGCGATCGAGTATGCTTTCTGCGAGGCGCGATATGAATCCTTGTTGAGCTCGTAGTCGGTCGGCTTGCTCTGGGCCAGATCGCGCTCCGAACCCTTGCCTCCGGCCCCCACAGGCAGGCTCACTTCAATGCTGATGACATATGGCGCGCTGTACTCCACCTTGGCTTTGAGCCCGTTGAGCGTGACGCTGATGCGGGTGCCGTCGATGTAGTATTCGTTGTTCTTGAATACATAGTCGGTCTCATATTTCCCGCTCGGGTCGATCAGGAACTGGAGTCGCACCTTGTAGGTGAATCCGTCCTTGAAGAACATGTCTCCGTCATCGTCCTCCCGGAAATCCCCGATCCAGTCGAGATCATGGACCGTGATCCCGCCAGTGGCGGCAAGGTCACCGAATTCGGTTTTGGCGGAGGTGAACTGGTATTCGCGGGCGTCAAAAAGCGATGTGCCGGGGGCGGGGACGGGGAGGGTCAAATCCACGGACTTTATCTTCGGCTTGCCTTGGGCGAGGCACAGCAGCGGCAGGAGCGCCGCAAGCGTGAGCGTCAGTAATTTTCTCGTCCTCATGGCCTAGTCGGTGTCTACGAATATGAACCCTGCCGGGAAGACATATTCGTTGTTGATGTATTTGACTTCGAGCAGCGGACACTCCATGAATTCATCATAGGTCTCCATGAGGAAGTCCTCTTTGAGGCTGGAGTTGAGCTTGACGGTCTTGAGCGCCTTGCAGCCGGAGAAGCAGAAGCCCTCGAACTCCTTCACGTGGGAGAGGTCAAGTTCGGTGATGCCGCTGTCCCCGAATGCCTGCATGCCGACCTTTGTGACGGTAGGCGGGACATCCAGCCTGGTAAGCTTCTTGCAACCTTGGAACATCGAAGAATAGATTTCTTTGAGATTCTCAGGTAGAATGACTTCAGTGAGGTTGGTGCAGCCCTCGAACATGTCGTAGCTCATCAGTCCGACGCGGCGCGGGAACTTGACGCTTTTCAGACTCGTGCACTTCTGGAAACATCCGTGCAGTTCATCCATCGTGTCGCTTTCAAAAACTACTTTCGTGAGGTTTTTGCATCCGTAGAAGGCTGAACCCTGGATTTTCTCGACCGATGCCGGGATGACGATTTCAGTGATAGGTGTCTCGCGGAAGGCGGCGTTGGAAATCTCGGTCAGAGTGGCCGGGAGCTTTACCGACTTGATGCTTGTGCCCCGAAACAGATCGGCGCGCATCTCCTTGACCGGATATTTCTTGCCGTTGTAGTTGACATAGTCCGGGATCACGATGTCTTTGCCCGCGACGGCCGTCTTGTAGACTTCGGAGATGAAGGCGCGGCCCGCCCGGCCGTTGTTGGTATTGTGGAGCACATAAATTATACCCCCTATGTCCACTGTGGCGCCGGAGGCGTTCTCGTCCACGACTTTGCCGCTCTGGCCCTCCTCCGATGTGCCGATGCTCTTCTTGTCGGGCTGAGGGTCCCAGGCGGTCATCGTGACATTTATTGCATTTTCGTACCCGCCATGCGCGGCGAAATATTTTTTCGTCTCGTCGTTTATGAAGTCGCCCTTCAGGGTGAAGAATGGAGTCAGAGAGGTGCGGATCACGGTCTTGTATTCTCTGGATTCGAGGATGGCGGCAATCTTGCGGTGGATGCCGTTGATGACCCACTGGTAGGTCTCGGAATCGTACTCGCCCTTGGCCTCGTTGTATTGCTCCACCATCCCGTTGAGCGCGTCGGCGCGTGCGATAACTTCACCAATTACATTATCATACCTGCTCATGGCCGGGGTAAGGTTCTTGATATATCCGTCCTCCTTGCACTGGTCAAGCAGAAGATACTCATCAATAAGGCTTTGGTTGTCAAGATCATATATATATGGCAGCTTGTCTACCCAGTCGACCTGCTTCGCGGCCGCCTTCGGCGGCAGCTGCGGCTTCGCCTTCTTGACTCCCCAGGCTGCCTCTATCGGGTAGCCGAGCGGGGCGAAAAGGGCTGTGTGGGTCTCCGGCAGCCTGACAGTGGGGGCCTCGTCCTCTGCGTTTCCGACACCCGGGCCGAGCATGGCTTCATACTGTTTCTCGAGTTCTGCATTCCGGGCGGAACTGTTGCCGGATCTTTTTGCGGTCTTGCCGGTTTTGACCGGGATTTTTTTTGATACTTCCTGTTCTACCTGCTTGCCGACTTTTTCGGCGGCTTTCTTGAGGCTTTCCCTCAGTGACTGCGCCGACGAAGCGGGGCTTGCGGCGATGAGCGCCAGACTGAGGAGAAGAATCGTACGTGAGTTCATTTTTTTATTTTTTTGATATTCGGTTCTCTGTGATGAAGGCCTCGAGGGCTGCCCCGCCATCTATGCTGCGCACGCAGTCCATGATGATGCCGACTTTCTGCGCAGGGACGAGTTTCAGGATATTGGCTGTGCTTTCCTTGACACAGTAGTCTCCGGCGATGCCGCAGATGTCGACATGTTCGCTGGACGTGAGCCAGCGGTACTCGGTGCTGTCGGGTGCGAGGTCTTCGAACGCGCCGTACTGCTCCTTGCCTCTGTCCTGGCCTTTAAAATGGAGTTTGACCGAGTCTCGTGCGAGAAGTCCTGCGAATTCATCGGGGAGTCCCGCCCCCTGGGTGTAGGCCACGCAGTGGGACGGCCATGTGCCGCCCTGCGAAGCGAAGGAACAGTGGTCTCCAGGATGCCAGTCGAGAGTGAAGATAACGGCGTCGTATGCTCCTGCGATGGCGGCGATTCTGGCCGGGAGCGACTCGCTGCCGCTTACATAAAGCGACCCGGACGGGTCGAAGAAATCTCTCTGGACATCCACGACCACAAGAAGCTTTTGTTTCGGATGATTCATATCATCAAAGATAGCGAATACCGACGATTTTGCGCAAAAAAACATCGTAAATTTGCGCCATGCTCCAGATGGTCTTCGCCGGAGCCGCCAACCTGCTCTTCACGGGCATCGCCCCGACAGAATTGCTCCGCACATACCGCCTGAGAAAGGCGGCCGCCATGCTGAGGCGAGGCGGTTATACCATAAGTGAAGTGGCGTATTCCGTGGGATTCTCCACTCCGGGGTATTTCTCGAAATGTTTCAGGGAGATGTTCGGCGTCAACCCTTCAGACTTTTGATGCTTTTGTGAAGGTGCCGATTGCCCGGACAATGTCCGGTATCACCAGGACGGCACTCGTCATCAGGAAGATCCGGCCCCAGTCTGCAGCGGAGAGCGGAGCAACCTCGAAGAAGTTGCCGGCGAGATTGACGATCATGACCTGCCCGGCGAGGATGACTGCCGTGATGAGGAGGAAGCCCCGGCTGAAGCAGTCGGAGAGGCGGCGTCTGCGGCAGATGACTCCGGCAATGTCCGTCAGGAGGCTCCTTCCGGTGTCATAGTAGCGGATATTGAAGAGATTCCAGAACTGTATCATCACGAAGACGGAGAAGAACACGCCGGACTCATATGGGCTGAGATGGGCCTTGGGCCTTGACAGGTCGAAGAAGCCGGTGAAGTATTTCTTTATCTCCGAAAACTCGAACAGATCGCTTACGGCGCTGATGTCGCTGTGCCAGAGGAACTGCCACAGCCCCGAGAGGCAGACGAAAAAGAGCAGGCCCGTGAGCACCATGCGGAGTATCATCTTGCGGCTTATGATGTGGCTGTCAGGGTCGCGCGGCTTCTCGCTCATCACCCTCTTGTCAGGAGGGAGCGAAGAGAGGGCCATGGCCGCGAAAGTATCCATTATGAGGTTGACCCACAACATCTGGGTGACATTGAGCGGAGAGTCCATGCCGGTGAACGCGCCGGCAAGCACCACGAGGCAGGCGCAGATATTGATGGTCATCTGGAAGAGGATGAACCTGCGGATGTTCATATAGAGGGAACGCCCCCAAAGTATGGCCTTGTTGATGCTCGTGAATGAATTGTCGAGGATGGTGATGTCGCTGACCTCTTTGGCCCTGGCTGTGCCGTCGCCCATGGAGAGGCCTACCTGTGCCTTCTTCAGTGCCAGGGCGTCGTTGGTTCCGTCTCCCGTGACGGCGACCACTTCTCCGCACTGCTGGAGCAGTGACACCAGCCGTGCCTTGTCCTCGGGTCTCGCTCTCGAAAGGATTCTGAGATCCGGGAGGAGTTCGAGCACTTCCTCGTCCGGCATGGCCGCGAATTCGGTGCCGGTCATGCAGAGATTCTCACCCTTGCCTGTGAGCCCGAGCTGCCTGCCTATCTCCATCGCCGTGGCGGCCACGTCTCCCGTCACCATTATTACCCTGACCCCGGCCTTCGTGCAGGTTTCTACCGCTACCTTTACATCGTCACGCACCGGATCCGCTATTCCGGTGATGCCGGCCATGACAGGCCTTGTGCTTCCTTCGGGCTGACAGGCGAAAGCGAGTGTGCGCATCGCCTTGGCCTGATACCCGGCCAGTTCGGCCTTGAAAGCCTCCCTTTCGGGAAAGTCCTGCCCGCACATGTCCATGACAATCTCCGGCGCGCCCTTGATGAATCTCACGACGCGTCCGTCCCTGATGTTCCGCGCGGTCGTGCTCATGTATTTGGTCTGGGTGCTGAAAGGCTCCCGCGAGATGATGTCCCATTCTGATCTGAGAATGGCATAGTCGGCGGCGTATTGCGTGGTGATCCATGTCAGAAGCGCCGCTTCTGTGGGGTTGCCGATGCCGGTGGTGGAGCCGTCCGCTTTCTTTGAGAGTTCGGCTGTGGAGTTCACGGCCACACAGTCGAGTATGGTCGCCTCGTCGCAGACGAAATGCGAACGGACGACACTCATTCTGTTCTGCGTGAGAGTGCCGGTCTTGTCGGTGCAGATGACGGTGGCCGCCCCCATAGTCTCACAGGCGTGGAGCTTCCGGACAAGATTGTTCTCTTTCAGCATCTTGCGCATGCTGAGTGCGAGACTGACGGTGACGCTCATCGGAAGGCCTTCAGGGACGGCCACGACAATCAGCGTCACGGCGATCATTATGGAATGCAGGAGGTACTCGACAAAAAACAGGGGAGTGTGCTGCGAAGGATCGACGGCGAGCAGGTAATAGAGGATGCGGCCAATCACGATGAGCCCGGCGATTATGTAGCTGGTACGGGTGAGGATCCTGCCGAGCCGGCCCAGCTGCCTGTTGAGCGGAGTCTCGGTCTCTTCTTCTTCCTGCAGCCGCCTCTCGCCTTTGCCTTCCTCGGTGTCCGGCCCTGTCGCCGTGACTTTATAGTAGCATGAGCCCTCCAGCACGATTGACCCGCGCAGGAGGAAATCCGTGTCGTATGTCTCGTCACCACCGGCACCGGGACCTGCCGCCGCAGATTTATTCGTGTACGGTTCTCCTGTATATGCTGATTCGTCCACCCGGACCATATCCCCGAGGACTATGCGCCCGTCGGCCGGGACTTCGTCTCCTCCCTCCAGTTTGACCAGGTCGCCCGTTACCACGTCACATTTGCGTATGGATACCATCCCCGGCTTCGCTCCCTCCGAAGGGCGGCGTATGACTTTTACGGGCTCCCCGTCCCGGACCTGTTTCCTCACCTCGAACTCGCGGGCGGCCTTGACTTCGAAGATGAAGGCAATCCCGGTGGACAGGAGTATGGCGAGAAGTATGCCCGTCGGCTCGAACAGCAGCCGCATCCCCTGTCCCTGGCAGATCTCGTATGCGGTCACGGCACAGGACAGCACGAGGATGACGCAGAGTATGATGATGAGCGGGTCCTTGAACTTCTCAAGATACAGGGACAGCAGAGAGCGTCTCTCGGGTTCGGGGATGCGGTTTTTCCCGACACCGTCCCGCACTTCGGGTGAGTCGGAAGAGAGACAATGCCGCTCCCAGATATCGTAGTCGTTGGCCATGAGTTGTCTGCACTGAATTTTGCGCAAAAATGGCGGAAATCACTGGAACGGGAGGGCAGAATCCAAACGCTTGGATTTTTAGGCCAGGCCTTTCCAGAACCGGGAAGCGGCCAGAGGCGTCATCTGCGTGCCGTCTTCCTCGATCATGAACATGGAAAGGCCGATTCCCACCTTGTAGGAGCGCGCCTGACGGTCGAATGCGACATTGTACATCTCCCGGTCCGAGAGCTCCCGGATGGCGGAGAATCCCTTGTTTATATAGGTTTTGAGCGAACTGCGGTGCGAGAGTATACTGGATATGTACGACAGGAAGCCGGCACTCTGCTCATCTTTTGTAGAAACGGCCTTGTATATTCGTATTGTGTTGAAGATAAGCCGCTTGTAGCTTGCCCCGTCTGCGAGCAGCCCCGATTCGAAGGCGTCGATGTCGAAGACGCCGTCAGCGGTGAAGCGTCCGGTGTCGACCGTCTCCAGGTAGCGTAGTGCGGAATCGAACTCCTCCTGTGCTATGCCTTCATGTCCATATCTCAGGAGGAGAAGATACAGCGTCCTTGCCTGCGGGGAAGACTCGAACATGATGCGCCTCCCGTCCAGTCCCGGCAGGGTGAAGTTGAACTCCCTGTCGATGCGGACTTCGCTGTTGATCTTGGACTCGGAACTGAAATGCTCGAAGAGCATCTTGTAATACCCGTCATATGGCAGCAGATGTGAGTCGTCTCCGAACAGGGACACGAAAGAGAGGATCCTGTGCTTTACTTCCCGGGAAATGTCCAGACATAAGAAGTCTGTCGTGCCATGAGCCGTGTTGTCGTCGTCCAGAACGACGCTTTCCCTGATCTTCACGAGGAGGAACGCGTCATATGGGAAGAAATCCGGCTCGACGCCGAAGCGCGAAGAGACGACCTTGAAGAAAAGGGCGGAATCGAACGAGGTGAGTGCCTCCTTGAGGCTTTCCAACTTGAGCAGGTCGCCGGCCGGCATCAGGTAGCTTATGGATTTCTTGAGCAGGCCGAACTTGTCAGTGGAACCCTTGCCGGCGAGTCCGAGATCCCTCAGGACATCCGGCAAGTAGAACAGCGTCAGCCCGATGTCGCCGAAGGCCTTGGCGATGAGCAGATTGTCATAGCGGTCATCCAGCACTTTGCGGGACTCTTCGGAGAAGCGCTTCTCCAGATAGAGTATCTGCCTATCAGAGATGTCCGCGTCGATATCCTGGACGGAAAGTACGGAAAACCATTCCCTCGACTCCGGAGCGCACGACATGATGACGGCCGCATAAAGCAGATTCTCTTCCGGATCAATGTCGCTGTCGCTTCTCATGATCGAGTCGAATATCCCCATGGCGGCATCGACGGCAGGGGCGTCCATCCCCCTCACTGCGGCGACCGAGTCGGCCAGGGTCGCATAATGGATGAGGTCCAACTCCTCCTGCGTGAGCCCAAGGCCCCGCTGCAGACTGTCGAGAATCGAAATCTCCTTGCTGTGGATTCTGTTGTCCGCCTTGACCAGTTCAATGGCGATCTTGATGACGGACCGCTTCTGGACCGGGGTGCAGCGGGCCAGGCCGGAGAGACCCATATTCATGTCGATGCTCTTCATAAACACAAAAATAGAACTAAAATCGCTAAATTTATCCAACCTTTCAGGCACTTTTTGCGTTATAGGTATGAGTCCGTCCAGTGACGGACTGTAATGAACTTATAAAAGCTTGTAAAAATGAATGATTTTGTAGAGATTTTGATCCCCTTGGGAGTATGCGTGGCGTTGCCGGTGCTGATTGTCTGGCTTGTCGGCCGCGTGCAGCAGAATGAGACGAACCGCAAGGCGGACATCATGTTGAAGGCCATAGAGAGCGGGGCTACCGTTGACACGGACCTGTTCAGAAGCCAGGGCGGCAAGACGCTCAAGGAGCGGCTTCTGGGGAGGCTGGTCGCCGCCTGTGTGACAAGTCTGCTCGGTGTCGCATTCATCGTCCTGACGGTTGTGTTCACACATCTCTCAAGGTTCAAGTTTGACAACGGCCCGCAGCCATTCCTGCTGATAATCGGCGGCGTGCTGCTTGCCGTCGGCATCTCGCTTTTTGTCGTCTATTTCGCCGGTAAGAAGATGTTGGCCAAGGAGATCGAGGCTGAGGAGAAACGTCTTATTGAAGGCAAGTAACCAATGACCCGGGAACGGTTCATCTCCGAGACGAGGGCGTGTCAGGGGCAGCTGCGGCGGTTCCTGACATCGCTGTGCGCTGATGCCGCTCTCGCGGATGACATCGCGCAGGAGGCGCTGGTCCGCGCCTATGTGATGTCCGGCCGTTTCTCGGGGAACTTCAAGGCATGGCTTTTCAGAATAGCCTACAACTGCTTTATTGATAATTTGAGAAGGGTTCCGCCGCCGGCGCTGGACATGGACTCTCCGGCCGTGAGGCATATCGCCGGCGGCGAAGAGACGGACGCCGCATTCCGGCACGAGGACCTGAAGCGGGCTCTCGCGAGAATCCCTGAGAAGGAAAGGACTGCCATCGTGCTGCATTATTTTGAAGACCTGCCGGTGAAGGAAGTAGCCTCTGTCATGGGAATCCCGGCCGGAACCGTCAAGTATTATCTCTCGGTGGGACGCGACCACCTCAAAAAACACATACACTTATGAAGGACATCGAACAGTATCTTCGTGAAAACAGACCGGAAACGCCCGTGGAAGGGCAATTCCTGATCGAAACCAATGCGCGGCTGAGCAAGGTGGAAGGTATCAGACGGAGCGTCGAGGAGGAGCGCCGGAGGGGCAGGGCGGCGCTGATTGTCGCGCTGGCAGCGGGGCTTGTCGTGGGCTGCCTGGCCACGCTCTTCGTGTTGTTCTGCCCGGTCCCGTCCATCGAGCTGGAACGCTCCGCCGTCATCAAAGCGGCGGCGGCTCTCCGGGAGTGGTGGTTCCTGCCGGCGGGGCTTATCGCCGTGTGCGCGCTGTCTCTGGGCATCGTCTTCGTCACACGAAAAAGGGAAGTGCTGTAGTTTCGGATGTTTTGTTTATGATTTGTTTATGATTTTTTTAAACTTACCTTTGTCAGAGATAAAATAACACTGTTTTCGAACTGATAATAACAATTCATCATGAACGAAGAGAAATTCAGAATTGAATCTGATCTTCTTGGAGAACTTCAGGTTCCGCTTGAAGCCTATTACGGTGTCCAGACACAGCGGGCTCTCAACAACTATAAGATTTCCAACACCCGGATGTGCGACTATCCGGAGTATGTCATTGCGATGGCCTGCATCAAACTTGCCGCCGCGCAGACGAACAAGGAGCTCGGGGCCATGGACCCCAAGATAGCCGACGCGATTGTCGAGGCCTGCCGCGAGATCATAGACGGGAAGCTCCATGACCAGTTCCCTGTGGACATGATGCAGGGCGGCGCCGGAACCTCAGTGAACATGAACGCCAACGAGGTGATCGCCAACAGGGCCCTTGAGATTATGGGGCACAAGAAGGGCGAGTATCAGTACTGCTCTCCAAACGATCATGTGAACTGCGCCCAGTCGACCAACGACGCATATCCGTCAGCTTTCCGCTATGCATTCATCAGGATGAACAGGAGCCTTGAGAAGAGCCTCAAGGACCTCATCGAGGCATTCAAGGCGAAGGGCGAGGAGTTCAAGGACGTGATCAAGATGGGGCGCACCCAACTTCAGGACGCCGTGCCTATGACTTCCGGACAGGAATTCCGCGCCTACGCGACCAACCTCGAGGAAGAGGTGCTCAATCTTGAAAGGAATGTGAACCTCCTCTACGAAATCAACATGGGCGGCACCGCCATCGGAACAGGTCTGAACGCGAAACCGGGCTTCGCTGAACTGTGCGCCAAGAAGATGACCGAACTCACGGGCGAGAAGTTCATCGCGGCGCCGGATCTCGTGGAGGCGACTCCGGATACAGGGGCGTATGTAAGCTATTCCGGCGCGCTGAAAAGACTGGCCGTGAAGCTTTCCAAGATTTGCAACGACCTCAGGCTCATGGCCTCCGGTCCGCGCTGCGGCCTCAAGGAAATCAATCTTCCTCCTATGGCGCCGGGCTCCTCCATCATGCCTGGAAAGGTCAATCCTGTCATCCCTGAGGTGACCAACCAGGTGTGCTTCAAGGTTATAGGTAACGACACGACCGTATCATTCGCCGCCGAGGCCGGTCAGCTCCAGTTGAATGTCATGGAGCCTGTCATAGCCGAGTCCATCATGGAGAGTATCACATGGCTGACCAATGCGATGAACACGCTTCGCGAGAAGTGCATCAATGGCATCACGGTCAACAAGGAGCGCTGCTATGACATGGTCAAGAACAGCATCGGTATCGTGACGGCCCTGAACCCGATGATTGGCTACAAGGCCAGCACCAAGGTCGCCAAGGAAGCTCTCGAGACCAACCGCTCGGTGTACGATATTGTCCTCGAGAAGGGCATGCTCACGAAGGACGAGCTTGACAAGGCTCTTGACCCGAAGAATATGATAGGATAATCACTTGATTATTATACTTGTATGGCCGGCTGACGGATTATCGTCGCCGGCCTTTTTTCATTTGGCGTTCCGGCTGTTGGAGATGAAGCGGCAGGCGGCGAAGAGCAGCATGGGGCCGAGGCCGGAGTAGAAAGACGCTATGAACTCGGCCGGAATCCCGGGTATGAACTTGAGGGAAATGCCAAGGCACAGCATGAATACTATCAGAATCCACCCGCTGAGAGGAAACGCCCGCCAGGGAGCGGTTTTCCGGGCTTGGGCCGCAATATGCGCCGAATACTTGTCCACGGCCTTCCGGAACATGAGGAAAAAGCCCGTGAGGACGAGAGCGGTTATGAGCATCAGCCACCAGAGTTTCTCGGGCGGCATCGTCAGGTACGCTTCGACGCCCTTGATGGTGATGATTACTCCCGGGGTGCCCCACAGGGCTGCGGCGATGTAGTAGAGTGCGGTTCTGTTCATATCAATCATATATGTGTCTCTCCGGATACCGGCCGTATCCGTATTTTGCCCAAATATAATCGAATTATTCCTGATGGCGGTGCCTGTGGAGACAGTGAGTTCGTCCATATTTGTACTTTGTTTGATTCTTCTTATTTTTGGCATATGACAGGTTCAATGCTCAAAAAACTCTTCGCGGCTGCGGCACTGCTGCTGGCTGCAACTTTACTTTCACCCGCGCAGACCGGTACCTGGTCCGGGGAGCTGGATGTCCAAGGCACCCGGCTGCCGATCGTGTTCCATCTTGACGAGGAGAATCCCACGGTGGATTCGCCGGCCCAGGGTGCGAGGGGGATTCCGGTAGAGGTCACGCGGACATCATTCGGCGGTGTCACCATCAAGGTCCCCTCCATCGGGGCTACGTATGAGGGGCTATGGATGATAAAGCAGATTGTCGGGACCTTCAGACAAATGGGCACTTCTCTACCCCTTACCCTCACTCCGGGCGAAGAGAAACTCAACCGGCCGCAGACCCCGAAAGGGCCGTTCCCTTATGCGCAGGAGGAGGTTTCTTTTAGCAACGGGGACGCTGTCCTCATAGGTACCTTAACTCTGCCGGAAGGATACACCCGCAATACGCCTGTGCTGATCATGGTCACCGGCAGCGGTCTCCAGAACAGGGATGAGGAATT
This sequence comes from uncultured Bacteroidales bacterium, assembly GCA_900541925.1. Classification (GTDB taxonomy): domain Bacteria; phylum Bacteroidota; class Bacteroidia; order Bacteroidales; family UBA932; genus Cryptobacteroides. Next base: position 27,535 of record UQMB01000017.1, read on the forward strand.
CTTTGAGCACAAGCCTTTTGCCGTAATCGCCGATGCGTTGGCACGCTCCGGGATCGCCACGCTTCGCTACGATGACCGTGGCTTTGGCGAGTCCACGGGGGATGTGGTCAACTGCACCACAGAGGACCTCAAGAACGATGCTCTTGCCGGTATCCGGCTACTCAGAGAGCGTTTTGATAAAGTGGGCGTCATCGGCCACAGCGAAGGCGGCACCATCGCGCTGATGCTGGCCGCCGAGGCAAAGGCCGATTTTGTCGTCTCGCTGGCTGGAATGGTCGTCTCAGGCAAGGAAACTCTGTTGTGGCAGAACCGCGTCGCGCTCACGGCCACCGGCGTTCCCGCAGAGACGGTAGATGTCTACTGTAAGGCCCTTAGCGAAGTCTTCGACGCCTGCATGGCGGGGGAGCCTCTTCCGTCCGTCGGCGGGTATGGGCTGACTGCCGCTTTGGCTCAGAATCTTGCCGCGGTGTCGGCGCAACTCCAGACTCCCTACTTGAAGTATTTCATCGCGTTGGACATCCGTCCTCTGCTGGGGCGCATAAGCTGCCCTGTCCTGGCCTTTAACGGTACAAAAGATATGCAAGTCGAGCCCTGGAGCAATCTGGGCGCGCTCCGCGACGGTCTGCCGGACAATGCCAGGAAGCAAGTGGAAGCGATAGAAGGCGTGAATCATTTGTTTCAGCATTGCCGGACGGGCATGGTGGACGAATATCGGGAGATCGAGGAGACAATCGCGCCGGAAGTACTGGATAAGATGGTGCGGTGGCTTCTATGCTGTGAATGACCGGGCTAAAGCTTTCTCATATCCGGGAATTTCACCATGAAGACAGATTATATTTGGCGCTACGAGTCGCCTCTCGGCGGGATTACCCTCGGGAGTGACGGCGAAGCCCTTACGGGGCTTTGGTTCAACGGCCAGAAGTACTTCGCCGATACGATGAAAGGGACAGGCAAAGAAAAGTGTCTTCCCGTATTTGCCGAGGCATGTGGCTGGCTGGACATTTACTTCAGTGGCAGGAATCCGGGATTCACCCCTCCTTTGGCTATTAGGGCCACGCCCTTCAGGAAGGCCGTCTGGGAAATCCTGCTCACCATACCATACGGGAAGACCATGACTTATGGCGAAATCGCGAAACGGATTGCGCCGCGGATGTCAGCCCAGGCTGTCGGAGGCGCTGCAGGCCACAATCCCATCTCACTCATCATCCCCTGCCACAGGGTAGTGGGGGCGGACAGCCGCCTCACCGGCTATGCTGGGGGCATAGACAGGAAACTGGAACTGCTCAGATTGGAGGGCATTTTATGAATGGCCGCAGTTCCTTGAATTCCATTATGTCAAGCATTGAGAACAGGACTCCGTCAATACACGAACTCCAGCTTTGATGAAAATGTCCATAAAACCAATGTTCAAGCGGATGGTTATTGACTTTCAGATATTCGAAAATTTGATCCATTGTCCTTCGTTCGTTGTCGCAATCGGCAAGGAGGCCCGAGTCGCGTGCTGCCCATTCCGATAGTCCGTCTTTTGAAATCAGTTCGCAGAATGATGGGGAAGTGTGCGTAACGACCGTGTCAATCTTGAACCTTTGCCCGATATTTCTCAAGGCTTCTTCGTCAAAAATCGGCTTCTCGCCTTCCCAATATGAAGCGGCACCGGAAGTCGAATGCCTGGAATCATGTTCTATCCTATATGTGCGGTCAATGCTGACGGCTCCACCAACACATAATATGTTGTGGCCACAGGCTTGGACGACACTGTAATCAGGAACCGTGCGGAACCTTTGGTGGGATATCTTTTCTTCGCTGAAAAATGACGGACTATCGTGGTTGCCGCGCATCATCACAATCCAATTATTGGATTTGCTCAGTCTTGAGGAGTTCCGATTGAACAACTGTTCGTAATATCCAAGCTTCTCGAATCCGAATCCGCAGTCTCCGGCAACGATGAGTAGCGTGTCCGTAAGCTGGTATTGGATGCACAGCTTGTATATCAGAGAATTGAATTCTCCGTGAATGTCTCCGCAGATGATAATGTTCTTGGCCTCCGGAAATGTATATGTATGGAGAGTATTCATCAATGATTCAGATTGTTCCAATGAGGCAGAGTCTTTCTTGCAGGTATGTGACAACCTCTGAGATTTGGCCTGCATGGTCGATAACTGCGTGCATCTTTTCTGCAACGACTGTTTCAAGTGAGCAGGCGAGAATGTTGGCGGTGCCCCGGCCATAGGCCGACAGTCCCGCTCCCATGTCAAGAGTGATTGAAGCATATATTCTCACTCGGACAAGGCATCTGCAATCATTTGCTTCTCCCGCGAACCCGCTGTACTCAATCTCAAAAGCGGCAAGCCAATGGCAGAGAGTACAGAATCCTTTATTATATCACGTCGTCCCTGGGCTGAGTTTGATTTGTGATATTGCGTTCCATCGACCTCTATGGCCAGTTTTGCCTTGTGCGTAACGGTATCATAGAGCAGAAAGTCGACGTGTGTCCATGAGTGCGATGCATAAGCGCGTTGCCCTGGCGTCAGATTGGAGGATGACATCACCAAATGACGGAGAGGATAATGCATCAGAATGCCCAGATGCTGAAATCCATTCTCTCTGATGGCGTCGGAAATGGCCCAATATGCCAGATTCTCTGAGTCGTATTCAGACACCCGCCGGTGGGTCTTGTAGAAGTCGAGCAGTTCCCGGGTATATTCCTCATAAAGCAGATCGAAAACAGAAGAAATTTCGCTTTGCTCTATGCGGCCTTGATAATATTCAATGTAGTCGATCAGGTCGCGGATATTGGAATCCGGCTGCTCATCGGCAGAAACGACCAGCGTAAATTGTTTTTTTGCCCTTGACACGGCGACATTCAGCAGATGCGGGTCGTCAGTGAACTCCTGAACTTGATTGTCTACCGTGGAGAGGACAATGGCATCATCCTCGCGCCCTTGAAACTTATGGACTGTAGCCGCCACATAGCCGCGACCAGATGCCTGCAAAGCGGTGTTGAGAGCATTCACCTGATTGTTGTACGGGGCGATAATTCCAATGTCAGTAAACTGCTCCTCCAATGTCGGCAGAATCTCCCTGGTTATAGTTTCCACCTGGCGGATATTGACCGTGCCGCGCGCATGGTTGCCTTTTACAGTTCTGACAACGCGGACAGGAGTAAACTCACCTTCGCTTTTCTTCATCGGAATCAGATCGCCGTTGTAGAACTGCTTGCTGCAGAAGCCAATAATGAGAGGATCACAGCGATAATGCTCTCTCAGCATTATCTGCGGAATCTTCGGATACAAGGCGCAGAGGGATGACAGGAAGCTATTCGTAGAGTACCTGTAACCCTCAGCGATGCCGTACTTGGCGAAGATGGCGCTGACAATCTCTTCCGTATGGTTGTCCACGACGTTCGGCAATTGCTTGAGGTCACCGACAATGACAGCGTTTTGCGCACAGCTCAGAGCCAACGCGCCTGCGGCGATGTCTACCTGCGACGCCTCGTCCATAATCAGGTAGTCGAACTTGCAGACGTGATTTATGTTGGATGTGGCTGAGAATGTCGTACTGAGAATGACTGGATATTCCCGCAGGAAGTCCTTTGACTTCAAGTATATTTCATCGGCGGCAAAAACCATCCTTGCCTTTGTGGAATCATACTTCCTGGACAGATGGTCCTTGAGGACGAGCATGGAGATCTCACGCAAACGATCATTCTTCGCGTCAGCGCCCTCCACAAAAAGTGAGTATTGCTTGCGCTGCCTCTCCATCTCTGTGATTCTGGCAGTAATGAACAGGTATTGAAGTTCATCCGGAGCATCTTCCGTGGCAGGGAGCTTATGATAGCGCAACCTGAAACGCGTCCACCAGGACAGACGATGCTTCCGTTCCATTTCCCGACTCGTGAGCAGGAAATATTTCTCGAGGGTTTCAGTGGACCAGTTTCGCACGGCTTCGACCTTTTTAGGGAACTGCAGGACCTGCCGTTTATACTCTGCAAGCCGCTCGGTGCAAAGAGCAAGTTTCTCCTGGCACTCATACAGCTCCTGCATCTCACGGGACAGGGCGATTGCTTCCTGGCGAAGCGTCTTTGCGTTGCTCAATTTCCAAGAGGAGATATCCGGGAACGCACCGGTCTGGGCTTCCACGAATTCTTTTTTGTTGCTGGCCCGGCCCAACTGGGCACAAAGAAAATCAAGTCCGCTTGCCTCCAGCTTCTCTTTCACATTCTCTACGGCGGAGTTGTTGTTCGACACAATCTCCATTGTCCTGCCGTCGAGCAGGGGGTTTGCCATGATATTGAGAATCGTTTGTGTCTTGCCGGTTCCCGGAGGCCCTTGAATGACGCTTATTCTATTCTCAAGTGCGTTTCTTACGGCCTTATACTGGCTTCTATTGCATCCGAACGGGAAGATGGGCGCGCTCTGTCCAGTTGTGGGGGCAACATATGTCTCGACATTGAGGTAGGCTTCCAGCAGGGAGTTTTTGGCCACAAACTCCATCTTGGCATATTTGTCGGCCAGGCTTACCGTTTTGTCGTCATCCATGTGGATGACGTTGTATTTGGCAACCTCATTCAGGTACTCCCATACATTGATTGACCGGTGGTCGTCTATGTGTTCTTCTACGTCCATATAGTCGACAGGATAATTCTTGCCGGCCCCGTTTTCGAAGATGATGCGGTATGCATTATTCTCTCGCCCCTCGAACACACGCACTCCCAGAACATGGAAGAACACCTCTCCATCCGTCTTGCGTGTTATGCGGAACGGTGGCTCAAGTTGTCGGGTGAACTCAGCCACATCCACATTTGACGGATTGTAAAACAGATAGTTGTCGCCTTTCTTGAATTGCACGTAAAACTGCCCTCGCCGGTCATCAAAGCCAAACGACCTGATATCATCGCGGAGTTTGAATTCTCCTGATTTATCTTTGAGGAATATGATCTGCTTGATTTGTGGCATCTTTGACGTCTCCTTATTCCCGGCATATCACCGCTTAGCGGTACGATATAGAATAAAAAGTCCCGCCTGTCCATGCATTCTTAAGAGGCTAGGCGAGTCCTTGTGATGTAAAGATACAGAATTTTTAGTTCTCTCAAAAGTTTTTCAAAGAATCATCAGTTCGTCATGCCCCGCCAGAACCGCCATGCCAGTCCAGTCCGCGACGAGCCGTGATTGCATGAACCACGGTCAACTGGATTTGACTGCTTTCCCGTACACTTCCGCATCGTATGAAAAATGCCGGCGAAACATTGCTACAGTTGCGGATAATGTTTATTTTTGTGGCAAATGTCGGACCAAATATGAATAAAAAGCTTTTTTTTCTCCTACTTTTTCTAAGTACTGCGAATCTCATCTCGTGTAACAAGAATAATCCAGATAAAGATACAGATAACGGAGACACATCGCTCTGGGTCGCACTTTATGATGGAGAATATAGTTCTACCGAGTTTAAAGACGATAAGTGCTACATATACAGAGACGGTAATCTTCAGTATACATGCCCTTCTTCATCAGTAGTAGTTCGTAAAGGGACAGAGTTCAGACTGCAGGATGAGATTAGCCGGGATCTGATTATCCGGATGCTCGGGACGAAGTACGGGGCCAACAAGAGCGTGCAGAATGTTCAGATTAACGTGACTGCGCAGATGCTGGAGTGCGAACTGATAAAGCGGGATAAGATGGGCGTGTATGCCTATGCTGAGCCGCAGAAGCCGATGCACAAGGTGACATACGAGCTTTGGCGGGAGAGTTACTTCGTGAATGAACCTCTGGCAAACAGGGAGGATACGGACAGCGTGTTGTTCGAGCCGTATTTTAGATACCTAAAAATAGTTTAACTAAATATTTATTCTGTCATATGTTTAAGTTATTCAGGAGGCCTATCGTCATAGGAAAACAGTATACCATCGCTGATTTAAACACGCCAGAAAATGCTTTGTCTGCAATTGATGTGAAGCAAAGGATTCCGATACTTCTAATTGATGATGAGGGGTTTTCGTATAAGGAACAACTCAGGGATGAGAATTATAATTTGACATGCCTCCCTCGTATTGATGATTTGAATGCAGTTGCAGCATACCCAATCGTTATATGTGATATTAGAGGTGTAGGGACTAATTTTGATAAAGAAAAAGAAGGAGCATTTGTAGTTCGTGAATTGAAAAAGAAATATCCTTTCAAACAGTATGCTGTTTATTCCGGTTCCCTTTATTCTTTAGAATCATTCGAGGATGACCTAAAAGGAATTGAAAGAATAAAGAAAGATCCCGATATTGAAATGTGGAGAACGTATTTCGACGAATTGATAAGGAGAGTAATTGATCCAAAAGAGAACTGGAAGACTATCCGAGATTATTTGATTAAAAAGGATGTTCCTCTCAAAGATATTGCATTGCTTGAAAGTAATTATGTTGATATCCTGAATAATAGACCAGAAGATATGAAGAACTTCCCGGAAAAGAAGACTTTCCCTAATATAGGCCAGGATGTAAGAGCTGTTATTCAAAGTATGATAGCGGGAGGTATATTACATGTTCTTGGAATATGAAAAGCAGAAAGGACAAACGGCCTAAGGTGTACTACAGTATACCCAAGCCTAAGGATCAAGAAAAATATTTCCAGACGCGCAAAGAAGAACTTGATAGGCAAGGTGAACGCCTACGTGAAATTGAGGAGCAATTTGCTGTCAATAAGAACCTTCTTGATGACACCTTGCACGAGATCCGGAAAATCAATAACCAAATAAAGGCAAATACTCTTGAGATCTCGACTACGTTGGACAAGCTTTCCATTGAAGATGATGGAATTGACAAACATATTCATAACACATTAAAAACGCTTGAAGGGAATACTTCATTGCTTTCTATAAGGATGGACGCATATGATCTGGCTCTTAATTCAGCTTCAAGTGGCTCCGAGATTGAAGCGGATATTGGTGTATACAATAAGGTTGAAAAAGTATATAAATGTCTGTATTCCAATAAAAAATCGAATGACCTTTCCGTTCACCTTCGCGGCAACACAGAGAGAAAATATCGTTTACGAAACTCCATAGAGTTAGCATTCTTCATAATAATTGAAAACGCTATTAAATACTCTCCTTATGGGTCCGATATATTCATAACTTTTATTGAAGATGGTGCGAACTTACATGTTGAGTTTGAGAATTTAGCGATATGTCCAAAGTTAGAAGAATTACCGCATCTAACCGATAGAGGTTTTCGTTCAAAAGGGGCTCGAGAGTTACGAGGTGTTAAAGGTAATGGGCTTGGCCTATTTTTACTGAAGAGTATTTGTGAATCTAATAAGGTCGAATATAAGTTTACAATAAAGGATAACTCAAAATCCATCGATGGTAAAACCTATGGTACGTTCTGCGTTGTACTAACATTCTTTAGATAGCGTTTGTCTAGTTTTCAAAGTCGTATTCATGCATTAGGGAACCGGACAGTTCGTCCGATTCCCTAATGCATGAATAACCAATTAGTCTTTTCCTGTTTTCCGCAATGGGACACCCATTTCAGCAATTAGCTGAGATGATATT
>UQMB01000018.1 GCA_900541925.1 uncultured Bacteroidales bacterium
CTAAAATCAGGTATAAAAAACAAAACCGAGTCAACCTAAATCAGGACTAGACATTCGGTTCGGGGAATGTGGCCTCTCCCGTACAATCATCATTTTTGGGGATTGTGCCGGTGGGCGTTTATTGTCAAATTTGTATCCTGAAAAAGTATTGCCACGCAGACTGCGGGCGCAGGACACTTTGAGGCGCGCACTGACGGCGCAAACCTCAGGCAGACAATGAGGCAAGTATTACTGAATCAGAGATGACACTCGACAAACTTGGCATAGGAAAGACAGCCATAATAAAGACCGTGGGCGGACAAGGCGCGCTCCGGCAGCATTTCCTCGACATGGGCGTGATTCCGGGACAGGAGGTGACGCTGACGAAATTCGCTCCTTTGGGTGATCCGATGGAGCTTCTGATTGACGGCTACACGCTTACGCTGCGCAAGGCTGACGCCGCCCGTATCGGAATCGAACCGGTGGAGAGCCCCGGCGTGGAGGCGCCCGCCAGGGGAGATGACAACTGGCTTTATATAGGGGAGGATGCCCACCCGGGACTCGGAGAAGGCGGCAAGTACCACACTGGGGATGCGACTCCGCTCCCGAAAGACACCGTCCTGAGTTTTGCCCTTGCCGGCAACCAGAACTGCGGCAAGACGACACTTTTCAATCAGCTCACCGGCTCCAACCAGCATGTCGGGAACTTCCCCGGCGTGACGGTTGACCGCAAGGACGGCGTCATCAAGGGATACCCGGAGACGCGGGTCACGGATCTTCCGGGCATCTATTCCCTTTCCCCTTATTCTTCCGAGGAGATAGTCTCCCGCCGCTTCATACTCGACGAGAAGCCTGAAGGCATAATCAACATAGTGGACGCCAGCAACATAGAGCGCAACCTCTACCTCACCATGCAACTTATGGAACTCGATGTTCCCATGGTGCTGGCCCTCAACATGATGGACGAGGTCCGGGGCAACGGCGGCTCCATCAATGTCAATGAGATGGAGGCGATACTCGGACTTCCGGTCGTGCCCATCTCCGCGGCCAAGGCGGAAGGCATCCAGGAACTGGTGGACCACGCGCTGCACGTGGCCAGATACCAGGAGAAGCCTGCGCGGCAGGACTTCTGCGACCCCGGGGAATACGGAGGCGCGGTGCATCGCTGCCTGCACGGCATAATGCATCTTGTCCAGGACCACGCCGACCGTGCCGGCATCCCGATCCGCTTTGCCGCCAGCCGCATAGTTGAAGGAGACGAGGCGATAATCTCGGCCCTTGAATTGTCGGAGAACGAGAAAGAGATGATAGAACACATCATCGTGCAGATGGAGCGGGAGAGGGGACTTGACCGCTGCGCCGCCATGGCCGACATGCGCTTCACCTTCATACGCAGGCTCTGTGCGAGGACTGTTGTGCGTCCGCACGAGAGCCGGGAATACCGCCGCAGCCGCGCCATCGACAAGGTGCTGACGGGCAAGTGGACGGCAATCCCTATCTTCCTGATTGTCATATCTATGGTGATATGGTTGTCAGTGGATGTGCTGGGCGCGCCCCTTCAGGACCTGCTGCAGCGGGGCATAGATTACATCGCTGCCGCCTGTGACGGCGGCATGCAGAAGCTGAATGTGGCCCCGGCGGTGAGGGGGCTTGTGGTGGACGGCGTGTTCGGCGGCGTGGGCACGGTCCTGAGTTTCGTGCCGGTCATCGTGATTCTGTTCTTGTTCCTCTCCCTGCTTGAGGACAGCGGGTACATGGCCAGGGTGGCATTCGTGAGCGACAAGATTCTCCGCAAGATAGGCCTCAGCGGGCGCAGCATCGTGCCTCTTCTCATAGGATTCGGGTGCTCCGTGCCGGCCGTGATGGCGACCAGGACCCTTTCTTCCGCCCGTGACAGGCGGATGACCGTGCTCTTGACGCCGTTCATGAGTTGCTCTGCCAAGATTCCGATTTATGCGTTCCTCACGAGCGCCTTCTTCCCCGGACACGGGGGACTTGTGCTTGTGGCGCTCTATCTCTCCGCGATATTGATCGGCGTCATCGTGGCCCTGTGCGCCAAGCTGCTGCGTCGTTCCGGCGAACCGGCCCCGTTTGTCCTTGAACTCCCGAACTACCGTATGCCGGGAGCCAAGAATGTGGGGCACCTTCTCTGGGACAAGACCAAGGACTTCCTGCAGAGGGCGTTCACCGTGATATTCGTGGCGTCCATCGTGATATGGTTTCTCCAGTCTTTTGATTTCAGGCTCAATCTTGTTGAGGCCAAGGACAGCATGCTGGCTGCCATTGCCGGTGTGATTGCCCCGATCTTCTCTCCTATAGGCTTGGGAGACTGGCGGATAGTCACCGCTCTGATTTGCGGTTTCCTCGCCAAGGAGAGTGTCGTCTCCACGCTCACTGTGCTTGGCGCCGCTTCCGTGCTGACTCCTCTCACGGCCGTGCCGATGCTCGCGTTCTGCCTGCTCTACACGCCGTGTGTCGCCGCCATCGCCGCGGTGCGCCGCGAACTTGGCGGATGGACTGCCCTGGGGATGGTAGTGTTCCAGTGTGTCGTGGCCTGGATTTGCGCCGGGCTGGCCTATTTTGTCGCGGGATTTTTCTTATGAACATCGCTTCTATAATCATACTTGTATTGGTGCTCGCGGCTCTCGCTCTCGCGCTCCGGACCTTCCGTGGGCGGGGTGACGGGGGCGGATGCTGCGGCAGTTCGCGGTGCCGGAGTTGCAGCGGCTGCGCTGCGGCCGGACTTTGCGTCAGCGATGACAGGAAGCGCCGGGCAAGTAATAAAACATTCACCAAATGAAACGCCTCGCTTTTTTCGTGGCGCTTGTCGCTCTTTTCGGATGCGCCCCTGAAGAAAAGGATTTCCTCTCATCGTTGAGACTCAGGCAGGAGGAGCTGACTCCGGAAGCGGTGATGGGACCTCTCTCCTTATAATATACTTCAACCGGTGCGTCTTGCCAAGGTCGGAGGCTATTTTGCCATCACCGACAACAGCGGCGCGAAACACCTGACAGTCATAGAAGAGGGCTCGGGGAAGCCGCTCGATTTGATTCCGAAAGGGCGCGGTCCGGGAGAGATGATCGGAGCCATGATGGCCCCGTATCTTGACGGCGTCACGCTGTATGACCCGTCGGCATCAAAGACACTTGTCTATATCGACCTTCAGAAATCAATGCTGGAGGGCAAGGCCCGGATGGATACCCTTGGCCGTTTTATGGACGGCTTCTCATTCCCGGCGAAAATCGTCTGCTGCGGGCGCGGGCTGATTGCCACGGTCGCCGGTCGCAAAGACATCTGGTATGCGTCGCTCGACAGGGACGGGCGCGTCATTTCATCCGTGGAGCCGCCACGCTATAAGGAAATGGACGAGATGGATGAGAGCACATATTTCTCTTTCCTTGTCTCTTCGCACAGCACGGCAAGTCCGGACGGGGACAAAGTATGCAGCGTGACTCCTCGCGCGGCGGCATTGTCCTTCGCGTCATTGGATACTGACGGGAGGCTGAGCGAATACCGCCGTTATGAGCTGGAGCCTCCGGCGATAGTACGCGGGGACGGCCGCGGCACTTTATCGAAGAAAGGCAAGTCCGGCTTCAATCCGCCGGTATCAGACCGCGACAATGTGTATCTTCTGTATTCCGGCAAGCCGTTCGACAACGCAGACTCCCCGAACTATGAATGCAACCACCTGATAATCTATGGTTGGGACGGGGTCCCGAAGCGGCACATCGTGCTCTCGGAGAGCGTGATGTCGATAGCCGTGGACGGCAGCGTCCTTTATGGCATGAGCAGCTGGCCGGACAGCAGGATTCTTGTCTATGACCTGTCCTGAGCGTCCCGGCGCCTGACTGGAGACCCTGCCCGCAGAATAAGAAAGTTTTTCTTTTTGCTGCGGGTTTATTATATTTGTGCTGGGTATGGATTCATTTTCCGTCAACATGAAAGCGTCTGAGCTCGTGGAGTTCAATCCGGGCTTGCTTATGGTTCTTTCCCGTCTCGGCATTGTGGGCAGTTTCGGAGAGCGGACTGTGTCCGAGGTCTGTGCCCAGCACGGGCTGGACGCGCACACCGTCATCCTGATATGCCGGGTCTACTCTTCTCCGGATTTCGTCCCGGGAGATGATGACCTGCGCAAGTGCAGCGTCGCCGATGTCCTGCGCTACCTGCACTGCTCGCATGATTATTATCTGAGGAAGGCGCTGGAGAGCATGGCCGAGTCCATCGAGGCCCTCATAGCTCCGTGCCGGCAGGACCGCCAGCAGGTGATATGGAACTTTTTCCTCCAGTACAAGTCGGAGTTGAGGATTCACTTCGAGTTCGAGGAGGGTTCTGTGATTCCATATGTCCAGAACCTGATGCTCGGGCGGCACGACCCGTCGTTCAGCATAGACCGCTTCGAGGAGAACCACTCCAACATCGACGAGAAACTCTCCGACCTCAAGAACCTCGTGATGAAGTCGCTCCCGCGGGAGTGCGATGACGACAGGCGCATAAGCCTGCTGGTTTTCCTCTTCTCACTTCAGAACGACCTCCGCTCCCACACCTATATAGAGGACAACATCCTCGTCCCTCTGGCGCGCCTGCTCGAGAACCCTATGCTGCCCCGGACAAAGCGGGAGCCGGTACCAGGCCCCGAAGGCAACCAGGTCGAACTCTCCGACAGGGAGAAAGAGATTCTGGTGAGCGTAGCCAGGGGCTTGATAAACAAAGAGATAGCCGACAAACACAATATTTCGGTCAACACTGTAATCACCCATCGCAAGAACATCAGCCGCAAGACGGGCATCAAGACCGTGGCGGGCCTTACGGTCTATGCGATACTCAACAACCTTATAGATATAAAATCCATCGAATAATGCTTCAGCTGACAGTCCCGGAAGGAGCGGACAAGGTGCTTCTCCATTCCTGTTGTGCACCCTGCAGCGGTGCAATAATCGAATGTATGCTTGCGAACGGCATCACGCCGGTCGTGTTCTTCAGCAACTCCAACATATGCCCTCCGGCCGAATATGAGATCAGGCGGGCGGAGCTCCAGCGATATTGCGACTCGCTCGGGGTCGAGGCTGTGGACGATGTCTATGACCACGATGCCTGGCTGAAGTCTGTCGCACTGGGGCTCGAGAAGGCTCCGGAGCGCGGGCCGCGCTGCGTCAAGTGCTTCCGCTTCCGCCTTTTCAGGGCGGCTGCCTGGGCTTCGGCGCACGACATACGGGTCGTGACGTCATCGCTCGCTTCCTCAAGGTGGAAGAACCTCGACCAGGTCAGCGCCGCCGGGGAATGGGCGTGCGGCCTTGTGAACAATGCGTTCCCTGACGCGGACCCGATCATCTGGTGGGCTCAGGACTGGCGCAAGGGCGGCTTGCAGATCCGTCGCGACGAGATAATCCGCGAGCAGAGCTTCTACAACCAGGGCTACTGCGGCTGCGAATTCTCCCGGCATTTTGAGAGTTTCCAGAGGAAGAAGGCTGATGCGGAAGCTAAGGCTAAAGCCGCAGCGGCGCAGAAGACTCCGGAAGAAGAATAAAAGAAACACTCAGGAATCTCAGCCAAAATTAAGAATTTTTACTTGTTTTGGCTGAGATTTCTTTATAGTAAGGGTCTAACTTATTGAAGAAGAGCTTCTTTATGATATAGGTCGAATTTGTAGAATCTCAGCCAAAACATGATTTTCTTACTTGTTTTGGCTGAGATTTTTTTTGAAAACATGAAAAGAGAAGTTATATTTGCGTCATAAACATAGGGCGCATGAATACGGTGAACATTATCGGCAGGAAACGGGAACTGGAGACAATCGACAGACTGTATCGTTCAGACAGGTCGGAGTTTCTCGCTATTTATGGCCGCCGCCGTGTAGGCAAGTCATATCTCGTGGATGAGGCATTAAGTGGCGAACTTGCGTTTTCCGTTGTCGGGACATTTAAAAAATGTGAAGACGGAGAAGAACCGGCGTACAAGAAGACGCAGCTCAGACATTTCTACCGAAGCCTGTTGGACTATGGACTTGAGGGCTCTTATAAAGAGCCTGACAACTGGCTTGATGCATTTGACCTTTTGAAAAAGCTGCTCAATCAAGGCACAAGCACAAAGAAAGTCGTATTCATTGATGAACTCCCGTGGCTTGCAGGTCCAAAATCCTCAGAACTTGTCGAGGAACTCGGATATTTCTGGAACAGCTGGGCGGTAAAGCAGAGGAATATCTTCCTGATAGTATGCGGCTCTGCGACAAGCTGGATGCTCGACAATATCATAAGGGATTATGGAGGACTCCATGGGCGTTTGACGGAGAAGATGTATCTGTCGCCATTCAATCTCTCCGAGACAAGACAATATTATTCAAGTCGGGGTTTCCACATGTCCGATTATGAAATAGCCACCAGCTACATGGCCATAGGAGGGATTCCATATTACATGGACCGTCTTCGTCCGGACAGGACATTGAGTCAGAATATCAACGATTTCTATTTCCGTAATGCATCGATTGACCATGAGTTCAGAGATGTCTATACCGGACTTTTCCAGTCGGCTGACAGGTATATCGACATCGTGCGTTCGCTTGGAGGAAAGTTTTACGGAATGACCAGGACCGAACTTCTCGAGGATACAAAGCTTAAAGGCGGAGGAACGTTCACCAAGATGCTGGACAATCTGCAAGAGTGCGGGATTGTACGTTCATTCTCCCGTTATGGAAAAAAACGTAAGGAGACTGTCTACCAGCTGTGCGATTTCTTCACGTTGTTTTATCTGAATTTCGTCGGGTCCGGCGGGCAGCGCAGGGACTGGCTCTATTTCCAGAGATCACATGAATATGAGAACTGGAGCGGGAGGACATTTGAGCTGTTGTGTTCACATCACCTTGAACAGATCCGAGAAGCCTTGAGGATAAAGTCAGTCGGGCAGGATTACAGCTGGGCAGGGCAGTGCCCTGACGGGCGGAATGTCCAGGTGGATATGGTAATACCATCCCCTGATGAACGCACAGACTATCTTTGCGAGATGAAGTTTTCGGAAAACCGCTATTATATAACTGAAGAGTATGAGAAAAAGCTGCTGGATAAGCTGGACGCATTCCGCTCTTCCAAGAACCACAAGCCGTCCCATTCTCTTATACTGGTCATGCTCACGTCCATGGGGCTCGCTGACTCTACATACAACCGCGTTGTGAATGCGGAACTTACCTTGGAGGACCTTTTCGGAAACTGAGTAATCGTTAAAAAATAAGTTGCATCACCTTGGGCAATCTTTTTGGTCTATATTCCTTTTTTCATCAGTCATGTGCCACCGGCACACTCCTTCTTCAAAAAGAAATCTATCCTCAAAAATCTTTGCCGAATCTGCGGCAACTTATTTTTTGCCGCTTACTGAAACGCCCGCAGAAAATGCAAAAAAGTTAAAAATCTCTTGTAAAAATAAATCTTTAAACTATCTTTGCGGTGTATTAGTATAATATAACACTGTAAAGATGTTGATAGAAGTCAAGGGCGTCAACAAGACATACAACAACGGGCAGCCTCTCCATGTGCTCAAGGGAATCGACCTGAGTGTGTCGGAGGGGGAGTTCGTCTCCATCATGGGGGCTTCCGGTTCGGGAAAGTCCACGCTTCTCAATATTCTCGGCATCCTCGACAACTACGACAGCGGAGAATACCGCATAGACGGCCGGCTCATCAAGGATCTCACCGAGACGCAGGCTGCCGCTTACCGTAACCGTCTGATTGGTTTCATATTCCAGTCGTTCAATCTGATTGGTTTCAAGACGGCGGTGGAGAATGTCGAACTTCCGCTTTTTTATCAAGGTGTAAGCCGCAAACTCCGCCACGAGCGTGCCATGGAATATCTTTCCCGTCTGGGCATTGCCGACTGGGCGGCGCACTATCCCAACGAGATGTCCGGAGGCCAGAAGCAGAGGGTAGCCATCGCCCGTGCGCTTGTCACAAACCCGCGCATAGTCCTGGCCGATGAGCCTACGGGAGCCCTGGACTCAAGGACGTCGGAAGAGGTGATGCAGATTCTTGGCAGACTCAACCGGGAGGACGGCGTGACGATAATAGTGGTCACCCACGAGAGCGGCGTAGCCAACTGCACGGACAAGATAGTACACATCAAAGACGGAATAATAGGCAGGATAGAGGACAACAGGGAGCACCACGCTTCCGTATTCGGTGCCGACACCATAATGAAATGAGAGACATATTCATCGAGATATGGGAGAACATGCGCCGCAACAGGCTGCGCACTTGCCTGACAGGCTTCGCGGTCGCCTGGGGGATCTTCATGCTGATTGTCCTGCTGGGTTCCGGCAACGGGCTTCTCAACTCGTTCAGGGCGGGGGCCGCCACCATCAACACCAATACCATGCAGATAGGGGGCGGCTTTACATCAAAGCCTTATGGCGGACTGAAGGCCGGACGGAGCATCATGCTGGATGACAGGGACATGGCCATCACCGGAGGCGACCTTTTCTCCGATCATGTGGATGAGGTCAGCGCCACGGTGTCTTCTTCAGCCACTGTCGTCTACGGCGCAAACTCGTTCTCGGGCAGCATTGTGGGCGACTATCCGGAGCACCAGGACATGGAGAAGATAGTGATTCTGGATGGCCGCTTCATCAACAGGAAGGACATCCGGGACAGACGCAAGGTGGTGATTATCCCACAGGACCGTGCTGAAGACCTGCTTGATGGGAGACCGGCAGCGGAGCTTGTCGGGAAGAGGGTGACAATCAAAGGGCTTTCATTCCTGGTCGTCGGTATCAGCAAAACTGACATGATGAGCGGGTCCAACATCTTCTATGCCCCGTTCTCCACTGTCAGGACGATTTTCTCCAAGGGCAATACGCTGGATGACATTACCTTCACCTTCCACGGCCTCGATACGGAGGAAGACAACGCCGAGTTCGAGCGCAGCTACAAGGCCGCCGTCAACCTCAGCCACGGGGCGGCGCCCGATGACGAGAGCGCGATATGGATCTGGAATCGCTTCACGAGCAATCTCCAGATGGAGAAAGGTGGACGCATCATAAGCATAGCCATGTGGATAATAGGCCTGTTTACCCTGCTGAGCGGCATCGTGGGGGTGAGCAACATCATGCTCATCACTGTCAAGGAGCGTACCCACGAATTCGGCATACGCAAGGCCATAGGCGCAAAGCCGTGGAGCATAATGAAACTGATAGTGGCTGAGAGTGTGGCCATCACGGCGTTTTTCGGATACATCGGGATGATTCTCGGGCTCGTGGCCTGCGAAATACTCGACAAGACGGTCGGGCAGGCTTCCTCGTCTGTCATGGGGCAGCAGATAGCCATGTTTGTCAATCCTACAGTCGGAGTGGATGTGGCTTTTCAGGCCACGGCGCTGCTCATCATAGCGGGCACTCTCGCCGGACTCGCTCCTGCGCGCAGAGCGGCCAATGTCAGACCAATTGAAGCACTCAGGGCAGAATGAGATTCGACACTGACACATTCAGAGAGATTTCGGACTCGCTTGGCCGCAACCGGAGCCGCAGCTTCCTCACGGGGTTCGGGGTGTTCTGGGGCATATTCATGCTGCTATTCCTATCCGGCGGCGGACAAGGGCTCAAGCAGATGTTGAGCAGCAATTTCGAGGGGTTCGCCACCAATACGACCATCCTCTGGGCATCCAAGACCACCAAGCCGTATCTGGGTTTCCGCCAGGGCCGGGAATGGTGGTTCACGGCTGACGATGTAGGGCGACTGCGCGCCTCTGTGCCCGAACTGGACATAGTGACGCCGATCGTGTCCCGGTGGGGCCAGACGGTGCTGCACGGTACCAACAGTTTCAGTGCCAGTGTGAGAGGAGTGAA
Organism: uncultured Bacteroidales bacterium; assembly: GCA_900541925.1. Taxonomy (GTDB): domain Bacteria; phylum Bacteroidota; class Bacteroidia; order Bacteroidales; family UBA932; genus Cryptobacteroides. The sequence goes on from UQMB01000018.1 coordinate 9,800, forward strand.
TCCCGACTATGCAGGGATCGAGACCCCGAAGCTCAAATATGGCCGCTACATCAACGAGACGGATGTTCTGCATGAGCGGAAAGTGTGCGTGATAGGCAAGAGGGTCTACACGTCCCTTTTTCCGGACGGTGGAGACCCTTGCGGGGAGCGGATCAAGGTGGGGCCGGTTTGGTTCACCGTGGTGGGAGTGGACTACAACTCGGGGAATATCAGCATCAACGGCAGTGCCGACAGCGCTGTCATCCTCCCGTTCAGCATCGTGCAGAAGCTCTACAACAGGGGCGACGCCGTCGATATGATATGCGTCACAGGCCACCGCGGGGTGAAGATTTCCGCGCTTGAACCCCGGTTGCGCGAGCTTGTTGCGCGCCGGCACAAGTTTAACCCTTCCGACAAACAGGCGCTTTTCGTTTTCAACACGGAGGAGATGTTCTCCATTGTGGACAACCTTTTCCGCGGAGTCAATTTCCTCATACTGCTTGTGGGCCTGGGGACCATCCTGGCCGGGGCGATCGGCGTCAGCAACATCATGATGGTGACGGTACGCGAACGCACCACCGAGATAGGCATACGGCGCGCGATCGGGGCCACTCCCAAGGACATATTGTCGCAGATAATCCTTGAGAGCGTTACACTTACGATTGCGTCGGGAACGGCGGGGATAGTTTTCGCGGTGCTGCTGCTCAGTTCACTGGAAGTTGCCACGTCGCATCAGGCGGCTTTCCAGATAGGTTTCTGGCCCGCTGTGGCGGCGCTCTTCCTGCTGACCCTTCTCGGCGTCCTCGCCGGACTCGCGCCCGCATCCCGCGCGATGAAGATAAAACCTGTGGATGCGATGAGAGACGAATAAAGAACACACCAAATATGAAAAAGGCAGTCAAGTACATCATTCTCTCGCTCGCCGCCCTGGCGGTGATAGGGACTTTCGTATTCCTTTTCAAGAAATCGCGCCCGGAAGTTGTTGTGTATCAAGAACTGGAGGCGAAACTTGCGGATATCCGCCGGACGACGGTCGTCACCGGAAAGATAGAGCCCCGAAACGAAGTCAACATCAAGCCGCAGATAAACGGCATCATATCTGAACTCTACAAGGAGGCCGGACAGACGGTCAAGGAAAACGAGGTCATCGCCCGTCTCAAGGTGATCCCCGACATGTCGTCCCTCAGCGCTGCCGAGTCACGTGTCAGGCTCGCCGAACTCAACCTGAACCAGGCCAAGATCGACTTCGAACGCGAGAAGACTCTCTATGACAAGAATCTGGTGAGTGCCGAAGAGTATGATAAGGTGGTGCAGACATACAACCAGGCCAAAGAGGAACGTGCCGCCGCTCAGGATGCACTTGAAGTGATCCGTGACGGAGTGTCCTCGGCCAACGCCACCGGCAGTTCGACGCTGGTCCGTTCCACCATCAGCGGGCTGATCCTGGACATCCCCGTCAAGGTCGGCAACTCCGTTATCCAGGCCAACACCATGAACGACGGAACCACCGTGGCCACAGTCGCCGACATGTCCGACCTCATCTTCGACGGCAACATAGACGAGACCGAAGTCGGCTCTCTCACCGAGGGTATGGACATCCTCATCACGATAGGCGCACTGCCTGGATTCAGTACGGAAGCTGTCCTGGAGTACATCTCCCCCAAGGCGGTGGAGAACAACGGCACCAACCAGTTCGAGATCAAAGCCGCAGTCAAATCCGATGGCCGCTACAAGATCCGCTCGGGCTACAGCGCCAATGCCGAGGTGGTCCTGCAGGAGGCGGACGGGGTGCTCAGTGTGCCGGAGAGCAGTCTCGAATTTGAGAAAGACAGCTGTTTCGTGTACAAGCTTACCGCACCTCAGGAATTCGTCCGTACCCCGGTCACTACCGGGCTCAGTGACGGAGTCAACATCGAGATCAAATCCGGGCTGAAGGTCGGTGACAAGGTGCGCGGGCCGAAGGTCCTCAAAAACGAGTAGCCATGATAAAGTCAACCCCGGCGGCAGTGCTTTGCCTGCTGTGCATGGGCCTGCCCGCAGCGGCACAGAGCGGGCCGTGGAGCCTGTCCGACTGTATAGACTATGCCCTCTCGCACAACATCACAGTCCAGCAGAGCGGCATCACCGTCTCGCAGCGCGAGATAGAGCTCAACACTGCCAAGAGCCGCATGCTCCCTGGCATCAGCGCCTCAGCTTCGGAGAATTTCTCTTTTGGGCGCGGCCTCACTTCCGACAACACCTACACCAACTCCAATACGAGTTCCACCTCTTTCAGTCTCGGTGGCGAGATTCCCGTGTTTCAGGGGCTTGATATTGTCAACGGCATAAAACTAAGCAAACTGAACCTCTCATCGGCAACGGCGGACCTGGAGAAAGCGCGCGATGACATAAGGGTCGCGGTGGCTCAGGCTTATGCGCAAATCCTTTATAATGAGGAGATTCTTGAAGTTTCCGAGTACCAAGCGGAGCATGACGCGTCCCTTCTGGAGCAGATGCAGGCCAGGCGTGATGCCGGAAAGGCAAGCGATGCCGAGGTGGCGGCCCAGAAAGCCACTCTCGCCCAGAGCGAACTCTCCCGCACGCAGGCGCAGGGCAATCTCATGCTCTCCAAGCTGGAACTTACCCAACTTCTGGAGCTCCCGTTCCCGGACGGGTTCGAGGTGGTGCGACCTTCGGCTGACGCACTTGAAATAAAGCTGCTTGACAGCCCGGAAGTAATCTATGACATGGCCTTAGGCATCAAACCATCCGTGCTGTCCTCCTCCATTCAGGTTGAGGCCGCCAAGGTCAGTGTAGCCAAGGCCAAAGGCGCCTATCTGCCGACCCTTTCCTTGAGTGGCGGTATCGGCACCAACTATTACACCACTACCAATGTGCAGTCTCCGAGTTTCGGGGAACAGCTTCGCAACAACTTCAGCCAGTACATCGGAGTTTCGCTGAATGTGCCGATCTTCTCCCGCTTCTCCACTCGCAATGCGGTGCGCGGCGCCGAGCTGAACCTGCGCAATTCCGCTCTCCAGCTGGAGAGCGTCAAGAAGAGCCTCTACAAGGAGATCCAGCAGGCTTACTACAACGCCCTCACCTCACAGTCCCGTTATGCGAGCAGCCGTGAGTCCTCATCGAGCGCGGAGCAGTACTATCAGATGATAGAGCAGAAGTACCTTGCGGGCAAGGCCGGCATCACCGACTACAACGATGCCAAGAACTCATATCTCAAGGCGAAATCCGAGTTCCTGCGGGCACGCTACGAATGCCTCTTCCAGACAGGGCTCCTTGATTTCTACAAAGGCGGGGAGATAGTCTTCTGACCGAGGATTTCTCGAAAAAAAACAGCATATTTGTGTCCCGAAACTTACTGGTGCAATGAAGAAAACAGTTCTTGTCTCCGGCGGGGCCGGATTCATCGGGAGCCACGTGACCGTGGAACTCTCCCAGGCCGGCTACGAAGTGGTCGTGGCCGACAACATGTCAAACTGTGACGAGACCAACTACGAAGGGGTCTGCCGCATCCTCGGCAAGCGCCCCCCGTTCGTGAAGATGGACTTCTGCGACCTTCCTGCCGTGGAGAGACTCTTCGACGACTACAAGATAGACGCCGTGATCCATTTCGCCGCCTACAAGGCTGTAGGGGAGTCTGTCGCGGATCCGCTCAAATACTACCGCAACAATCTCCTCTCGTTCATCAATATAGTCGATGTCGCCAACCGCAAGGGCGGCTGCAATGTGCTTTTCAGCTCTTCCGCCACCGTCTACGGCGAGCCGGACAATCTTCCTGTGACCGAGGAGTCGCCACGCCAGAGCGCGACCTCCCCTTACGGCAACACCAAGCAGATCTGCGAGGACATCCTGCGAGACTCTGTTCGCGCCTATCCGGGCATCAAGGGCATAGCTCTCCGCTACTTCAATCCTATCGGAGCCCACCCGTCCGCCCTTATCGGCGAGCTGCCTCGCGGGGTGCCGAACAACCTCGTGCCGTTCATCACGCAGACGGCCATCGGCAAGAGAGAGTGCCTGTCTGTCTTCGGCAACGACTATCCGACTCCTGACGGCACCTGCCTGCGGGACTATATAGATATAGTAGATCTCGCCAAGGCCCATGTCTGCGCCGTGGATCGCATGGTGGAGGGCAAGATGAAGGACGGGTACGAGATTTTCAATATCGGTACCGGGCGTCCGGTTTCCGTCCTGGAGCTGATCAAGTCTTTCGAGAAAGTGAACGGGGTCAAGCTGAACTGGAAATTCGCCCCGCGCAGGGCGGGTGATGTGACGGCCGTGTGGGCCGACCCGACTCTGGCCGAGAAGGAACTCGGCTGGAAGGCGCAGCGCAGTGTGGACGAGACCCTCGCCGCGGCCTGGGCCTGGGAGAAGCGGCTCTCCGGACGGGAGTGATGTTTGTCGGGCTCATAAGCGACACTCACGGAGTGTTCAGCGACGCCTTCAGGAAGTTCCTTGAGCCCGTTGATGTGATCTGGCATGCCGGCGATTTCGGCGGGGGCGAGACTTTCGCGGACTCCATAGCGTCATTCAAACCGCTCGTGGGGGTCTACGGCAACTGCGACGGGCAGGACATACGCTTCCGCTTCCCGCGATTCCAATACATGGAGGAGCAGGGGCTGCGCATCCTGATGACCCACATCGGCGGCTCTCCGGGGCACTATTATCCGGAGGCTGCCGAACTTATCGACTCGTATCGCCCGGATGTCTTCATCTGCGGTCATTCGCACATACTCAAGGTGATGCGTGACCAGAAGCGGAACTTGCTCTATATCAACCCTGGAGCTGTCGGGGTGCAGGGCTGGCAGGTGATGCGCACCGCGCTCCGGTTCAAGATCGGCGACGGCGGGATCCGGGAGATGGAAGTTTTTGAAGTGCCACGAAATCAAGGATTATGAACCTGAAGTCACTGGCTAAAGATACTGCGATCTATGGCCTGAGCAGCATTGTCGGGAGGTTTCTCAACTACCTCCTCGTCCCGCTCTATACATATAAGATAGCTGCCGGCAGCGGCGGCTATGGCATTGTCACGAATCTCTATGCCTACACGGCCCTGTTTCTCGCCATCCTGACATTCGGGATGGAGACGACCTTCTTCCGCTTCGCCGGCAAGGAGGGGGAGGACGACAGGATGGTGTACAGCACCGCGCTGCGCATGGTCGGCTCTGTAGGGTTGGCTTTCCTTGTGCTGGTTTTCCTGTTTCTCGGCCCGATTTCCGGGGCTATGGGCTATTCCGACCACCCGGAGTACATAGGCTGCTTCGCCCTCATCACCGCGCTTGACGCGTTCCAGGCCATAATGTTCAGCCGCTTGCGTCAGCAGCACAGGCCGCTGCGCTTCATGGCTCTGAAGTTTGCCTACATCATCCCGAGCATCGCCATCAACCTGCTGCTCTTCCTTGTCCTCGACGAGGTTCCGGCCCTGCAGGGGGTGTATGAACGTTTCAATGGGGGAGTCGGCCTGATATTTTTCGCCAACCTGCTCTGCACTTCGGCTGTGATGCTGGCTTTCATCCCGGAGCTGCGCGGCATACGCTTCGGCTTCGACCGGGAGCTCGCCCGCCGCATGCTCCGTTACACCTGGCCGCTGCTGCTGCTGAGCCTGGTCGGCATACTCAACCAGGTCGCCGACAAGATTCTCTACCCGCGCCTCGTGCCGGGCGAGGAAGGCATGGTGCAGCTGGGCATCTATGGGGCCTGCGTGAAGATAGCGATGATAATGTCCCTGTTGACACAGGCTTTCCGCTATGCGTACGAGCCGATAGTCTTCGGCTCCGGCAAGGACCGCAACAGCCCCGGGACGCTCGCCGACGGCATGAAGTACTTCATAATCTTCACCTTGCTCGCCTTCCTGGCGGTGATGTTCTACATGCCGCTTCTCAAATACTTCGTGGGCCGTTCCTACTGGGAGGGGCTGGGCGTGGTGCCGATAGTGATGGCGGCGGAGATTTTCATGGGGATATACTTCAACCTCTCGTTCTGGTACAAGCTCACCGACCAGACATGGTGGGGCGCCGTCATAAGCGCTGCCGGTGCGGCCGTGATGATCGCGGTCAACGTGGTCTTCGTCCCGAAGGCGGGGTACTGGGCCTGCGCGTGGGGCGGTTTCGCCGGCTACGGCACTGCCATGCTGCTGAGCTGGGCGATAGGACGCAAGCGCTACCCTGTTCCGTATGACGGCAGAACCATTGCCAAGTATGTCATTTTGGCAGTATTATTGTATATATTGTCAGGGCTCCCTGACAAATTGTCGGACAATGTGCCTCTGGCCCTGACTCTTGTGCTCAATACAGTCCTCCTGGGCCTGTACTGCCTGCCTCTGGCGAGGACATTCATCAGAAAACGAATCAAAAAACAATAGGACAATGAAACATTTCATCACAAAAACCATCTGCTGCCTCGGCGCCGTAGCGCTTGTGTGCAGTTGCGGCAACAATGCCAAAAAGGCGGAGCAGAAAGCCGCCGAGCAGGCCGCCGCAGACTCGGTAGCCGCAGCGGAACAAACTCAGAGAATAATGGAAAAAATCGCACAGCTCCCGGAGGAACCGGTATTTGACATCATTACCAGCATGGGTGTCATCAAGGTCAAGCTTTACTCCAAGACCCCTAAGCACCGTGAGAATTTCGAGAAACTCGCCCTCGGCAAGTTCTATGACGGGATTCTCTTCCACCGTGTCATCGACGGGTTCATGATCCAGACCGGCGACCCTCTCAGCAAGGATCCGGCCAACAAGGACCGTTTCGGCACCGGCGGACCGGGCTATAATGTGCCGGCGGAGTTCGTGCCGGAATACACCCACAAGAAGGGCGCGCTCGCGGCCGCAAGACGCGGGGACGCGGCCAATCCGCTCAAAGAGTCTTCAGGCTCCCAGTTCTATATCGTGCAGGATCCGGTGAACTGCGCCCAGCTTGACGGGGACTATACCGTGTTCGGAGAGACAATCGACGGACTGGACGTCATAGACAAGATTGCGGCGGTGGCTACGGACCGCCGCGACTGCCCGCTTCAGGAGGTTAAGATTATTACGATAAAACTTGACGACAAGCAATAGTTTGGCGCAGTAATTGTAATAATTTTTATCGAATAGTTTTTTCATAGGTTTAATTTTAGGTTAGAATTGCCGAGAGTTCTCGTTGTGAAACGAGAACTCTTTGTTTATGTAAGCGGCAAAGAAAAAGTTGCCGCAGATTTGGCAGAGATTTTTGAGGATAGATGTCTTTTTGAAGAAGGAGTGTGCCGGTGGCACATGACTGATGAAAAAAGGGATATAGACCAAAAAGATTGCCAAAGGTGATGCAACTTATTTTTTGACGATTACTTATATTTGTACCCATGAAAATCCTCTTCATCCACGGCCTTGCATCTTCCGGCGCCTACAAGATGGCTTCATCTCTGAGGATACTGCTCCGCCCTTGCGAAGTGGTGGCTCCAGACGTGCCGATAGACCCGGACGAGGCACTGCGGATGCTGCTCGGCCTGTGCGCCTCGGAGCGCCCCGACCTTGTGGTCGGCCTGTCGCTCGGAGGGTTCTGGGCTCAGAAGTTGCGCGGAGAGCGCAAGATTCTCGTGAATCCGGACTTCCATGTCTCGCGTCTGCTGCGCACGAAACTCGGCGAGAACGAATATCTTTCGCCTCGCGCCGACGGGGCGGAGACCTTTTTGATAGATGAGGACATCTGCTCGCGTTACGAGGCTCTGGAGCGGACGCAGTTCGACTCGCTTCCCTTCGGGGAGCAGGGGCTTACCCGGGGGATGTTCGCCCTGCAGGACGAGCTGGTGCATTGCGGGGATGAGTTCGAGCGTCACTATCCCGGGCGCGGCACATATTATCCGGGCGGGCACCTGCCCACTTTTCCCGAACTGAAAAAGTATCTGCTGCCGCTGGTTTGATTGTCCGTAATTTTTTGTATTTTTGGTATCTATGGAAAAAGTTACAGTGCTCCCTTCGGAGAAACTCATCAACGGCTGGATTGATCCGTCGTTCCTTCCCGCGGGAGAAGACAAGTATTATATCCGCAACAGGCAGGTCCGCGTCCCGGACGGTGGGTGGCGGCATCTGACCAGCGACGAGATCGAGCGCCTGGTCAAGAACGACAATACCGCATCGAGCTGGGATACCATCTGGGTGACGGACGAGTTCCGCCCCAAACTCATCAAGAACAACAAGTTCTACGGCACGGTGCGTATAGGCCGAGTGTCCGACAACGGCCTGCAGTTCCACGATTTGAGGCTCCCTGTCGGCATCACCAACTCTTCCATCCACTCCTGTGACATAGGCGATGACTGCGCCATACATGATGTCCACTATCTCAGCCATTATATTATAGGTGACCGCTGCATGCTCTTCAACATCCAGGAGATGAGCACCACGGACCACGCCAAGTTCGGCAACGGCGTCATCAAGGACGGCGAGGACGAGGGCGTCCGCGTGAGGCTCCATGTGATGAACGAGACCGGATGCCGGGAGGTATATCCTTTCGACGGGATGATTACGGCGGACGCCTATCTGTGGGCCAAATATGTGGATGACAAGCCGTTGCAGGAGCGTCTCAGGGCCATTACGCAGGCGGGGACCGACCACCACAGGGGCTACTACGGCACGGTGGGCGAGGGCTGTGTCATCAAGACTTCGCAGATCATCAAGGACGTGCAGGTGGGCCCGTGCTGCTACATCAAGGGCGCCAGCAAACTCAAGAACATCACCATCAGCTCCTCAGCCAGGGAGCCGTCCCAGATAGGGGAGAACGTGATACTGGTCAACGGCATCGTGGGTTACGGCAGCCGCATATTCTACGGCTGCACGGCAGTCAAGTTCATCATCGGGACCAACTGCAACCTCAAGTACGGGGCGAGGGTGATAGACTCCATCCTCGGGGACAACAGCACCGTATCGTGCTGCGAGGTGCTCAACAACCTCATCTTTCCTGCGCACGAGCAGCATCACAACAACTCTTTCCTCATCGCCGCCTGCCTGATGGGACAGAGCAATATGGCGGCGGGCGCCACTGTGGGCTCCAATCACAACAGCCGGGCCAACGACAACGAGGTCGTGGCCGGGAGGGGCTTCTGGCCGGGACTGTGCACCTCCGTCAAGCACTCTTCCGTGTTCGCGTCGTATGTCCTCCTGGCCAAGGGCGCATATCCCGCCGAGATGCACATACGCCTGCCGTTCAGCATGGTGAGCAACAACGAGAGCGCGGGGCGGCTTGAGATTGTCCCGGCGTTCTGGTGGATATATAATATGTATGCCCTTGAGCGCAACAGCTGGAAGTATCAGACCAGGGACAAGCGCATCACCAAGATACAGAATATAGAGTTCGACACCTATGCTCCGGACAGCATGGAGGAGGCATTCGAGGCCCGTGCCTTGCTGGAGGAGTGGACAGGGCGCGCCGCCCTGGGGGAGAAGGCCGGAGAGTGCGTGACTGAGGAGCTGCGCGCGGCGGGACGCTCCCTGCTTGAAGGGGAGCCTTCCCGGGTCGAGGCGCTGGAGGTGTGCGCGGCCGGGGCAGAGAAGAGTTCGCGCAAAGTCCTTGTCCGTCATCCTTATAGGGCATATCACGCTTACGGCGACATGATTGTGCATTATGCCATGTCCAATGTCCTCCGCTATATGGAGGAGCATCCTGGGGAGACCCTGATGTCGCTTTCGCCTCTCGCGGGAGGCACGCGCCAGACAGAGTGGATAAATCTCGGCGGGCAGCTTATGAAGGCTTCCGATGTGGATGCCCTGCGCGCTGACATCGGCTCCGGGCTGCTGGCCGACTGGCAGGCGATACATCATCGCTACGACGAGCTATGGGCCCGCTATCCGCAGGACAAGCTCGCCCACTCTCTCCAGCTGCTCTGCGCCATGTCGGGTGCCGGAGACATAGACTCTCAGATGTGGGCGTCGCTCTTGGAGAGGGAGAGCAGGATTCAGGATTTCATCTGCGAGCAGGTTTACCGCAGCCGCGAGAAGGACTATCTCAATCCGTTCCGCCGCGCCACCTACCGCAGCGAGGACGAGATGCTCTCGGCCATAGGGCCGCTGGAAGAAAACAGTTTCGTGCAGCACATCAGACAGAGTGCCGCTGAGACCAAAGATAAATTAGCGCAACTGATAATCAAATAATTACAGATGAACCTCAAAGAAAGCAAATATTCGGGATTCGCGCTTGTGCGCGAGATGATGGGCACGGTCCCGACCGTGGAGAAGTTTGATCCGTCTTCAGCCGAGTTCGTGGCTGATTCGCTCAGGCGCACCGGTAGGATAATGTTCGCCGGGGAGGGTTCTTCCCGCATAATGCCGGCCAAGAATGCCCGTCGCCGCGCCCTCGGCTGGGGGCTTGCGGCCAATGTCCAGCTCGAAGGCTGCCGCCAGGCCGCCATGTACGACCTCGACGACTATACGGTGCTGGTGGATTCCAACTCCGGGCGCACCAAGGAGGCCCTCGCCCTCGCCTCGAAGCTCAAGGCCTCGGGACACAGGGAGTTTTTCTCGCTGAGCGCCAACCCCGATACCCCGATAGAGAAGACCTGCGTCGGCGGGCATGTGCTCGGATGCGGCTGGGAGGAGGAGGCTGTGGCCGCCACCAAGAGCGTGGTGGAGCAGGGCCTTTTCTGCGAGTCGATTTTGTGGAGCCTTGCCGGCAAGGACATGAGGGGCGCGCTCTCCGGGCTGCCTGTCAAACTTGAGACGGCCCTGACCCTGCCTGTGCCGCCTGAAGTCGTGGAGTGGGCGAAGGGGGCGCACACCATATATTTCAGCGGCTACAACGACGGAGTGGCGGAGGAACTGACCCTCAAGACCAACGAGATCACCCGCCGCAAGAGCGATTTTCTCGAGGGTACTTATGCCGTGCATGGCATTGAGGAGGTGATGCAGGAAGGCGACATTGTGTTCCTTGTCAACCCTATGGAGAGCGAGTACGACAAGTTCCTCTCCGTGCTGGGCGCCGCCGGAGTGCACACCGTGGCCATCGACACCGTGAAAACGCCTTTTGAGCGGACGATTGTCGTGCCGGATGGTGGAGAAATGCAGCCTTATGTGTATCTTTGTGCCGGCTGGAATGTCCTGGTTGAGATCGCCGTCAGCGACGGTATCAATCTCGATAAGCCGCAGAGAGCCCGCAAGGTGGGCAACGAAATGTAGTAGTATAAGATATGAAGTTCGCAGTCAACACATCCACGGATCCCCATTTCAATCTGGCCTTTGATGAGTATTGCCTGCAGCAGTACCGCTCGGACGAGGATTTCTTCTATCTCTGGCGGAACCGCCCCGCGGTCATCATCGGCCTCAACCAGAACGCCTACAGCGAGGTCAATCTCGATTACCTTGATTCTCACGGGATTACTCTGGCCCGTCGTGTGACGGGAGGCGGGGCCGTATATCACGACTTGCAGAACATGAACTACACCTTCATCGGCAAGGGCGTCACACCTGAGCCTTTCGTCAAGGCTCTGCGCGCGCTCGGCGTGGATGCGGAGCTTACTGGACGCAACGACATCTTCGTCGACGGCCACAAGGTCTCCGGCTATGCCCGCCGGGTGTGGCACGACAGGGAGATTGTCCACGGGACGCTGATGTATGATGTGGACATAGACACCCTTACGCGGGTGCTTGACGTGCCCGGCTCCAAGATGGATGCCAAGGGTATCGCGTCGGTGCGCAGCAGGGTGGCCAACCTCAAGGATTATCTGCCTCAGTTCAAGTCTCTTGACGAGCTGCAGGCGGCCCTTCACGAGATTCTCTCCGCCGGAGACGGACAGGTGTCCATGGGCCCGGAGGACTATGCCGAAGTGGAGCGCATGGCGAGGGAGAAATTCTCCACCTGGGACTGGGTCTACGGACATTCACGCGAAGCCGGATTTACCCGCAAGGCCAGGCTGGCCTGCGGCACTGTCCAGGTGAGTGTCTCCACGGACCGCGGGGTGATCACGGACATAGCCTTCGCCGGGGATTTCCTCGGGGACAAGCCTGCCGAGGCGCTCGCGTCCGCCCTCAAGGGCACGAAGTTCGAGAAGGAGGCTGTGCGTGCGGCCCTCTGCCGCCTTGGCGTAGGGGAGCATTTTGCCGGTGTGAAACCGGAAGAACTGGCTGAATTGATAGTTAACCAATAATATCAAGTGCTGATATGAAACAGCTTAACACAAACCTGATGCATCCGGCCGAGCAGCTTGCGCTGATCATCGGACGCATCTACCGCGAAGGTCTCACTACGACCTCCGGCGGAAACCTGTCCATAATGGACGACAACGGTGACATGTGGATCACCCCTGCCGGCATCGACAAGGGCTCCCTCACCGCGAAGGACATCATGTGCGTCAAGGCGGACGGCACCATCGTCGGCCCTCACCGCCCGTCCTCCGAGTATCCGTTCCACAAGGCGATCTACAAGATCCGCCCCAAGATGAAGGCTGTCATCCACGCCCATCCTCCTGGACTCGTGACATTCAGCGTCATCCATCAGATTCCTGACACCAGCATCATCCCTCAGGCGCGTGACGTCTGCGGCCCTATCGGCTTCGCCAAGTATGACGTGCCGGGCAGCGAGGCCCTCGGTAAGAGCATCGCCGCCGAGTTCCAGAAGAACCCTGAGTACAAGGCCGTGATCATGGAGAACCACGGAGTGGTGCTCTGCGGAGAGGACATCGGAGACGCCTACCAGCGCTTCGAGACCCTTGAGCTCTGCGCCCGCACCATCCTCAACGCCAAGACTCTCGGCGAACCTAAGTATCTCACTGAAGAGCAGATACTCATGCACGAGGAACATCAGCCCAACTTCCAGCATTTCATGGATGTCTCACATCCTTCGGACGAGCGGGCCATCCGCGCGGAGATATGCCGCATGGTGCGCCGCGCCTGCGACCAGCACCTCATGAGCAGCTCCTATGGCACCGTGTCCATGCGCTGGAGGGACAACGACTTCCTCATCACCCCGACCGGAGTGCAGCGTTGGGATATCGATGAGGAGGACATCGTGCAGGTCAAGGACGGCATGGCCGAGGCCGGCAAGAAGCCGAGCCGTGCGGCCGCCCTGCATTATGAGATCTATCGCCGCAACCCTAAGGTGAAGGCGGTGGTCCTCACGCAGTGCCCTGCGCTGATGGGATTCTGCACCACTGACGCCGAGTTCAATGTGCGCACCATCCCTGAGAGCTGGATTTTCCTGCAGGATGTGCCGAAGTTCCCGTTCGGTTCGCAGTATACGGATCCGGGCAAGGTCGCGGAGGTGTTCAAGGACCGTCCTTGCGCTATGCTCGCCAACGACTCTATCGTCGTGGCGTCAGATTCCCTGATCAACGCCTTCGACCGTCTTGAGGTGGCTGAGTTCAGCGCCAAGTCACTTGTCCTCGCCGCTCCTGCCGGCAAGCTTCATCCTATCACGGACAAGGAGGTCGAGGACCTCAGAGTGGCCTTCCACGTCGGCGAGTAATCGTTTTTGATATAGTTTTGAATCCCGCGATGCTGTCGCGGGATTTTTTTATTATATGTGGCGTTTTGGTTTTATATAAATATATTCATATATTTGCCGGGACGCCAAAACGGAATGTATTGCGGTTGCTGAGATTCTGAAATTTTGTAAACCACACAATATTAACCAAATTTATTTAAGATGAAAATCCATCTCAGAGAGCTTGTGTTGACGGCTTTGACTCTCCTGCTAATAGGAGGGACGGCGGCGGCACAGCAGAAAATCTCAGGAACGGTCCGGGACGCTGACGGGCAGGCCGTCATCGGGGCCGGTGTCTTCCTGAAGGACTCAACGACAGGTACTGTCACTGACGTTGATGGCAAATTCACCCTCACTCTTCCGTCGGGATCGGTCGTGACCGTGTCTTGCATCGGCTACAAGGACGCCACTTTCAGGGTGGGTTCGCGCAGCGTCTATGATGTTATTCTCGAGGAGGACAGCACCAGCCTTGAAGGAGTCGAGATCGTGGCTTATGGCACGCAGAAGAAGGTCTCGGTGACCGGAGCGTTGTCCAGCGTCAAGAGCGATGACCTTCTGCGCACCCCGGTCAGCAATGTCAACAACGTGCTTGCCGGACAGCTCTCAGGTGTCACCACCATCCAGTATTCCGGCGAGCCTGGCTCCGATGCGGCGACTGTGTTCGTCCGCGGCAAGGGCACCTGGACAGACTCTTCCCCTCTCATCCAGGTGGACGGAGTCGAACGCTCGATGTCCGATATCAATCCCGAGGACATCGAGAACATCACCGTCCTCAAGGACGCCTCTGCGACAGCCGTGTTCGGTGTGCGTGGCGCCAATGGCGTCATCCTCGTCACCACGAAGCGCGGCTCCGAGGGCAAGGCCAAGATTACGGTCAACACCTCGTTCTCCCTTCTGACTCCGACCGATCTGGTGCGCCAGGCTGGTTCATACGACTATGCGGTCTTCTACAATAAGATGAGGGCCAACGATGACAAACCGGAGATGTTCTCTCCTGCAGTCGTCCAGAAGTTCCTCGACCAATCCGACCCTATCCGCTTCCCGAGCGTGCAGTGGACGGATTATATGATGAAGAAGGTCACCACCCAGTCCAACCACAGCATCAACATCTCCGGAGGCACCAAGCGGGTCAAGTACTTCGTCTCCGCGGGCTTCATGAATCAGGGCGGCCTCTTCAAGGAATTCGACGCGCCGCATCATCTGGGTTATCAGTACAACCGCTTTAACTATCGCGCCAACCTCGACCTCAATGTGACGACTACGACCAAGATTTCCTTCGACGTCTCCGGCAATGTCAACAACGCCGACAAGCCGCGCACCGGACAGGGGTCCACAGGCATGATTCGCAACATCTACTTCTCTACCCCGTTCTCGAGTCCGGGACTCGTGGACGGCAAATATGTCACCACGACCACTGACTACTCCGACGGGCTTACCCTGCCGTTCACCGGTGTCAACGGCCTCGAGTATTATACCATCGGCGGATACATAGCCAGCAATGTCAACAAGCTCCAGATGGACCTCTCCCTCAACCAGGATCTCAAGTTCATCACCAAGGGCTTGTCATTCAAGGTCAAGGGGTCGTACAACAGCATCTTCACCGCCACCCAGACCGGCACCGCCGGAGTGGCGAGCTACTCGCCGGTCATCCAGCCGGACGGCAGCATGAAGTACCGCAAGTCCGGAGAGAACTCCCCGCTCAGCTACTCGGAGGAGCTCGGCAAGGCACGTAACTGGTACTTCGAGACCTCTCTCAATTATGCGCGCACTTTCGGCGGGCACAGCGTCAGCGGCCTCGTGCTCTACAACCAGAGCAAGGAATACTATCCGGGCACATACTCCGACATCCCTCGCGGATATGTCGGCCTCGTGGGACGCGCCACCTATGACTACAAGAAGCGTTATCTGGCCGAGGTCAACATCGGCTACAACGGTTCGGAGAACTTCCACCCTTCACGCCGTTTCGGCGTGTTCCCGGCCGGTTCCCTGGGATGGGTAGTAAGTGACGAGCCGTTCTTCAGCCCTCTCAAGGGCGTGGTTTCGTTCTTCAAGCTGCGCGCTTCATGGGGACTTGTCGGCAACGACAAGATCGGCGGTTCCCGCTTCATGTACACCGATGACCCTTATACGGTCAACAGCAGCAAATATGCGACCCGAAGCGGCTATGCCTACAACTTCGGAACCGACAACGCCACCGCGTTCCTCGGCGCATACGAGAACTCCCGCAACAACCCTAACGTCTCTTGGGAGAAGGCCTTCAAGCAGAACTACGGAGTCGACATGAATTTCTTGGGCGAGAGGCTCTCGACTTCCTTCGACTACTACAAGGAGCATCGTACCGACATCCTTCTGAGGGATCTCTCCGCACCGGGCATCATAGGCTTCAGCGTGCCTTATGCCAACCTCGGAATCGTGGACAGCTGGGGATGGGAGCTTTCGCTCAAGTGGAAGGACAGGGTCAACAAGGACTTCAATTACTGGTTCAACATGAATCTCTCCCACAACCAGAACAAGATTATCGAGAAGAAGGAGACCCCGTATACCAATGACTTCCAGTACGAGAAGGGAAGCCGTATCGGCTCCCGTTACATGTACCAGTTCTTCCGTTACTACGATGCCGACACGCCTCGCCTCTATGAGGAGACCTTCGGGAAGTCATTTCCGCAGCAGCTCGTGGACCTTAAGGACGGCGACGCCGTATTCGTGGATCTCGACGGCAACGGAATCATCAACGCCGACGACATGACACGCCGCCTCGGCATGACCGACGACCCTCAGTACCTGCTCGGCATCAACGCCGGTTTCATCTGGAGGGACTTTGAACTCAACACCCAGTGGACGGGCGCATGGGGAGTGAGCCGAATGATCGGCAACTCCTTCCGTATGCCTTTCGTCTCCAGGACTGACGAGACCACTGGCGGACTTCTCCAGTATCATGTGGACAACACCTGGGATCCGGAGCACCCGTCACAGGACGCCAAATATCCGAGGGCCACATTCGACCACGGAAAGGTCAACAACTATCAGGACTGCGCCCTTTACGAGCAGGACGCCAAGTATCTTCGCCTCAAGACTTTGATGCTCGCCTACAATCTGCGCGGACGTTTCCTCTCCTCTATAGGAGTGAACCGTATGCAGGTGGCTCTGAGCGGCTACAACCTGCTCACTTTCACCCCGTTCATCTGGGGTGACCCTGAGACCAAGGCCAGCACGGACCCTTCATATCCGCTCCAGCGGACTTATACAGTCAGTGTGAGACTTAACTTCTAACAGCGATGAGACACATTTCAAAAGTCATATTGGCAGTCGCGGCGATATTTGCCGCAGGCTTTGCCTCGCATTCCTGCACCGACCCTCTCAAGTTCGGCAACGCGTTCCTTGAGAAGGCTCCGGGCGGCACAGTCACGGCGGATACCGTGTTCACCAATGCGGAGTACACCAGACAGTTCCTCGCGGGCATCTACAATAAGCAGTACTATGCCCTGCCGACCAACAGTACCAACAACCCTCCTCAGTGCCTGAACTACTGGAAGGGCATGCCGGAAGCGCTTTCGGACAACTTCCAGCTCTTCTTCCAGAACACCATCGTGGGCAACAAGTACTACACCGGCGCCCTCACCTCTTCCATAGACGGCAAGAACAACGGCAACATCTATCCATACCTCAACGAGTACATCTGGCAGAATGTGCGCAACTGCTACATCCTGCTTGAGAAGATAGATGATGTGCCGGGGCTTGACGCCGCGGAGAAGGAGCGCATGAAGGATGAGGCCCGCTGTCTTCTGGCCAACACCTACTTCGTGCCGTTCCGCTTCTACGGAGGCCTCCCTATCGTGACAGGGACATTCCAGGGCAACGAGAGTGAATACAACTATCCTCGAGCCAGCGTCGAGAAGACGGTTGACTTCATGGTCGGCCTGCTTGACGAGGTGATTTCAGGAGGCCATCTCCCTTGGGGTTATCCGGGCACCAGCGATGCCGCTTCCGAGACCGGAAGGTGGACCATAGGCGGGGCCATGGCCCTTAAGTGCAAGATTCTCCAGTTCGCCGCGTCCCCGCTGTTCAACAGCGACAAGCCATACTGGGACGGGGTCTACACCATGGAAGATTCGTCTCCGGCGTGGTACGGCAACTATGACGTGGCCCGCTGGCAGAGATTCCGCAAGGCATGCGAGGATTTTATCAACAAGATGAACGCCAATCCTGATGTCTATCATCTCGTGAAACCGGCAGGCAACAAATTTGAGGATTACCGCTATGCGTTCCGCTCATCCTATCTCCTGCAGGGAAGCCCGGAGGTCATCATGAGCGTGCGCGTGCACAAGAACGCCAAGGGCAACGACTACGGCTGGGTTAATCTCCGCACCAATGCCCGTTACAGTTACTGCCCGACCCAGGAGTATGTGGAGATGTTCCCGTGGGCCGACGGCACTCCGTTCGACTGGGACGAGACGGAGGCGGCCGGCAAACTTGACCAGATGTTTGTCACGGGCGATAGGATTCCGGGCAAGCAGATGCTCCAGAACAGGGTTTACACCCGCGATCCGCGCCTGTATGAGACCGTGGCGGTCAACGGAGCCCTCCAGACCATCAACTGGGGCAACGGCAAGACCAGCGGCGCCAACTACGAGCTGTGGCTTGGCGGCACGACGGCGGGCAACAAGCCTGTCACCCAGGACAGCCATTATGCTACCGGCTACCGTTATCTCAAATACTATGCAGGCGAGGCCTATGTCGGCAAGTTCCCGCATTGGGTTTCACTCAGCGTGCCGGAGATTTATCTCGGTTATGCGGAGGCCCTCGCACAGACAGGAGATCTTCCTACGGCCATCAAGTATATTGATGCCGTCCGCGCCCGCGTAGGTCTTGGCGGCCTTGAGGAGTGCAATCCTGGCAAAAATCTCACGACTGACAAGGATGCCCTCATCAAAGAGATTCTCCGTGAGAGGGCCTGCGAGTTCGCGTTCCAGGATTCCCGCTATTTCGACATGATCCGATACAAGCTCAGGGCTGACTTCGAGAAGACCCTCCACCGTCTTGTGATCCACCGTCTCGTCGAGAAGGACGGCCAGTGGGTCGTGAGCGACGGGCAGTGGTACAAGAAGTGCTTCGGCAAGGTGACCGACCCATCGGATCCGGACTTCTACGAGCCGACCCACTTCTCATACGAGAGGCTCCCGATTACCGTCGGCAGCCGCATCTGGTGGGACAAGGAGAGAGGAGGATTCGACCCGAAGTGGTACCTGCAGCCGTTCCCTATCACGGAACTCAACAAGAAATATGGCCTTGAGCAGAATCCGGGCTGGTAGTTAATCTAATCAAAGAACACAATGAAGAAGAAATATATTTTTATTCTTGCGCTGTC
This sequence comes from uncultured Bacteroidales bacterium, assembly GCA_900541925.1. GTDB lineage: Bacteria > Bacteroidota > Bacteroidia > Bacteroidales > UBA932 > Cryptobacteroides. The sequence continues at coordinate 28,575 of UQMB01000018.1, forward strand.
TGCGGCTTTCAGCTTGACGCTCGCCGCGCAGGATAAGGACGCCCCGGAGAAACGGGTGGTGGATACCGGCGCTTCCAAGCCGCTGAGCCTGGAGGAGACCACGTCCGCGGTATCCGTGATAACTTCGGAAGACATCTCCCGCCGCAACTCAAAGAACGTCGGCGGAAGCATGCTGGGCCAGGGACTGGGTCTGATATCTCTCCAGGGAGCAGGTATATACTCCAGCCAGAACCCGACATTCTATGTCCGCGGACTTCAGACTCTCAACGGTAACGACGCTCCTCTGGTGCTTGTCGACGGCATAGAGCGTGACATCACCGCGGTCTCGGCCGAGGAGGTTGAGTCAGTGGTCATCCTCAAGGATGCTGCCGCCGTGGCCTTGTATGGCTACAAGGGCATCAACGGTGCCATCCAGATCAACACCAAGCGCGGTGTCAGGAACTCCAGGACCGTGAAATTCACCTACGACCATCAGTTCAACTCCCTGCTCAACAAGCCGCAGTTCGTGGACGGCTACACTTATGGACTGGCCATCAACGAGGCCCGTGCCAATGACGGCCTCTCTGCCAGATACTCCGACCAGGAGATCGCCGCCCTGAAGTCCGGACAGTATCCGCACCTCTATCCGAGCGTGGACTGGGTTGAAGAGACTTTCCGCAACACGGCCTCCACCGACAACTTCAACATGGAGTTTAGCGGCGGCGAGGGCAGGTTCCGCTACTACGCGATGATCGACCTCATCTCCGATAAGGGTTTCATCCGCAATGCTGACGCCAACGAAGGTTACAGTACACAGGACAAATATGTCAGGGGCAACATGCGTCTCAACATGGATCTTGAGATCACTCCGACAACCGACATGAAGGTCAATCTCCTCGGCATGATGCTGGAGAACAGCCGTCCGGGAGCCAACAAGGACATCTGGGACATGGTCTACACGGTGCCTTCGGCCGCATTCCCTGTCAAGGACGACAAGGGGGTGTGGGCAGGAAGCGACACCTGGGACGGTGAGATGAATCCGGTGGCTCAGACCACCGGAGCCGCCTACTACAAGAATCACAACCGTCTCCTGTTTGCGGATGTGACGCTCAACCAGGATCTTTCCGCCCTCGTGCCTGGACTCGCGGCGTTCGTGCGCGCCGGCTATGACCAGACGGCCAATATCTACGAGAATCACAGCAAGACCTATATCTATCATGTGAACACTCCTTCATGGCCGGCCGGGGCTTCCGAGCCTACGGTGACCAGCAAGACTCAGGGCAAAGACTCCGCCATGGGTTCAGGGGCCAACACCAACGCCTACAGCCGCAGGGCACATGTCGATGCCGGTGTCACGTATGATGCGGTATTCGGAGACCATACGATCAACTCCCAGTTCAAGTGGGACTATGAGTACAGCAACATCAACGGAGTCAACAAGACGGTCTTCCGCCACAATCTCAGCTGGTGGACCCACTATGGCTATGCCGGCAAGTACTTCGCCGATCTCGCGCTGGTGGAAAGCGGCTCAAGCCGTCTCGCACCGGGCACCAAGTGGAGTTTCTCTCCTACCTTGTCGCTTGCGTGGATAGCTTCCAAGGAGGATTTCCTCTCCGGGGCTGACTGGCTCGACCTTTTGAAATTGCGCGCTTCTGCGGGAATCCTCAATGCGGATTTCCTGCCGGGAGAGGAGGTGTGGACATATTATGCCCAGCAGTACAACACTGCCGGAGGCACATATCCGTTCTCCAGCAGCTTCACTTCCGACTTCGGACGCACCTATCTGGGACGTCTTGCCACCACATCCCCGAGCCACGAGAAGGCCTACAAGTACAATGTGGGCATTGATTCCCGCATGTTCGGCGGCCTGAGTTTCTCCCTCGACGCCTATTGGCAGCGCCGCTCAGACATCTGGGTAAGCGCGGCGGGCAAGTACTCTGCAGTCGTGGGCAAGGACGCCCCGTACGAGAACGGAGGCATCGTGGACAGTTGGGGCACTGAGGTCGGCATCGACTATGTCGGACGCGCCGGCGGCTTCGAGTACACTCTCGGAGGCAACTTCAACTTCAACCGCAACAAGATCGTCTCCCAGCTCGAAGAGCCGCGCATGTACGAGAATCTCGTCCGTACAGGAGGCAGCGTCGGACAAATCTACGGCATGAAGGCCATAGGCTTCTTCAAGGACGAGGCGGACATCGCCTCCAGCCCGGTGCAGAACTTCTCGACCGTGCGTCCTGGCGACATCAAGTACGAGGATGTCAACGGTGACAATGTGATCGACGCCAATGACCTTGCGGCCATAGGATACAGCGACAGGGCTCCGCAGATTTACTACAACTTCCATCTTGGTGCGGAGTGGAAGGGGCTCGGATTCTATGCTCTTTTCCAGGGTGCGGCGAGATACAGCGCCATGCTCAGCACCAAGAGCATGTACTTCCCTCTCGTTGACAACACGACCATCTCACAGTATTACTTCGACAACCGCTGGACCCCATCGTCCCAGGATGCCAAGTTCCCGCGCCTGAGCAGTGAGAGCAATGCCAACAACTACCGCAGCAACACTCTCTTCCTCGCGGACCGCTCGTTCCTCAAGCTGCGCAACTTCGAGCTTTACTACAAGCTTCCGGAGCCGCTGCTCGCCAGGACGAAGTTCATCAAGGGCTCCAAGTTCTATGTGAGGGGCAACGACCTGTTCAGCCTCGACCATCTGGACGTGAGCGACCCGGAGGCCTACGGCACCGGACAGCTCTTCCGCAGTGTTGTCCTTGGACTCAGTCTCACATTCTAACAATGCCGATATGAAACACAAGATTATACTTTTATGTGCCTCTGTCCTGCTCGTCGCATCTTGCGCCAAGCAGATGGACTACCACGAGTACAATATCTACGACAAGGATTACATAACCCTTAATTTCCAGAATGTCGGCGGATTCATGACCGACATCTACAATGCCGTGCCATATGATTTCGGCAACTTCAGCAGCGGAGCCATGCAGTCTTCCGCTACCGACGAGAGCGTGTACAGCCTCTTGGGCAATCCTATAGAGGACTTCTACAACGGGGGCTGGAGCCCGTCCAACGCCAAGTCGACCCTGTGGAGCAGCATGTACAAGGGCATCGCCACCTGCAACGACTTCCTGACCCAGATGCAGGGTCTGAACTTCGACGAGCTGGTGCTCAACGATGACTACAAGCAGCAGATGTACCGCTACGAGAATTATCAGTATGAGGCCCGCTTCATGCGCGCGTTCTTCTACTTCCTTCTCGCACGGCAGTACGGCGGCGTGCCGATGGTGGGTGAGACCATGACTCCGCAGGAGATAAACAGCCTTTCCCGCTCCTCTTCGGATGAGGTGTTCAAATATGTCATCGACGAGTGCCAGGCCATCCAGAATCTGATCATCAAGGATTATGGTGATCTCGGGGACATGGCGCTGCCTACCGCCGAGACGGGCCGTGCCGACAATCTTGCTGTGCTTGCCCTCAAGGCCCGCGCGGCTCTCTACTGGGCGAGCCCGCTATTCAATCCTTCCGGGGACAATGCCCGCTGGCGTAATGCGGCTCTCTACTATAAGGAGCTTGTCGCAGCTTGTGAGGCCCGCGGCAAGACCCTCTCCGATAAGTATGACGATCTCTGGAGCACCAACAACTACACTGACGCGTCCGCCGTACGGGAGATAATCTTCGCTCGCCGCTACTGGACCAGCGCCAATGGAGACAATCTCGTCGAGAGCAATAACTACCCTGTCGGCATAGAGGGCGGGGCGGGCGGCAATTGCCCGACGCAGAACCTCGTGGACGCTTATGACATGCTCAACGGCAAGGCTATCGACGAGGCTGGAAGCGGCTACGACGAGAGCAATCCTTATGTCGGCCGCGATCCGCGTCTTGCCATGACCGTCGCCTACAACGGCGCGCAGTGGCCTACCTATGCCGGGGCACCGAAGCTTCAGACTTATGTGGGCGGGGCCAACGCGCAGCCTATATCAGGCGGCACGCCGACCGGATACTATCTCCGCAAGCTCTGCCACGGGGAGATTTCCCTGGCATCAAACGGGCGGGTGAAGACCAATTTCCACTCATATGTGCATTTCAGGATGGGCGGCATCTATCTCGACTACGCCGAGGCGGTCTTCCGCACCCTTGGAAGTGCCGACGCCACAAGTTCTGATTTTCCTGTGTCGGCACGCGAGCTCGCGAGCAAGACCCGCTTGCGTGTCGAGATGCCGGCCATCCCTGCCGGACTGTCCAACGATGCTTTCTGGGAGAAGTACAAGAAGGAACGTATGGTGGAACTCGCATTCGAAGGCCATCGCTTCTGGGATGTCCGCCGCTGGAAAGAGGCAGACAAGTATTTCAAGAATATCGTGGAGATGAAGATTACCAAGGACGACGACGGAAGCTTCACATATAAGAGACAGAACGTCAGCCGCCAGTGGGATGACAAGATGTATCTCTTCCCTATTCCTCAGACCGAGACGATGAAGAACCCTAATCTCGGGCAGAACCCCGGCTGGAACAGATAATTAGCCACAATGATATTCTGAAAGGTCCGCCCCGCGAGGGACGGGCCTTTTTTATACGGGGCATATCCCCGAGCCCCTGCGCCCTCAAGGGCCTTTCCGATTTCGCTGCGCGAAATCCCGGCCCCGGGCGGTCCGCTGATGCGGACTTTTTAGTCAAGCCATTCAGCGGTGTCCTTGTGCAGGGGCTCCGGCGATGCCTTCGCCGGGCGTCTCCGCTGCTCATTCGCTTCGCAAACTCGCTGCCGCTCCGCCGCGCCGCTCGTGCGGCCCCTGCGGGAGTCGCTTTCCGATTTCGCTGGCGCAAAGTCCCGCGACCGCACCGGTGCTCTCGGGTGACAACACGGGCAACAGTCGGGCGCGAGGAGAGCCTTTCGGCGAGCTCCCCACAGCGCCCGATCTGTAGCCGCCGGAGACCGTACATTCCGGCGGCGGTGCCGGCTCAATGGCTCCGCCTCCTGATTCTCGGCAACCCTGATATTACCGCCACTTCACCTGCCGGCGGAGATTACCGCTCGCAGCAAGGTTGACATTTCTCAGTCGCGACACATTCGTGGTGGCAGATAACACGCTGATAATCAAGCAAAAGAGCACTTTACCTGTCAGCAAAACAAGACAGGATAAATCATTATTCTGCTCATTATCAGGCGCTTATCTACCGCCGGTCGAATCAGGCTCTGTGTCGTCCTGCTCTGCAGCCACCTCGCCATCATGGACTTCCGCCGCACCTGCG
>UQMB01000019.1 GCA_900541925.1 uncultured Bacteroidales bacterium
CTCTCGTTTGGGATTGCAAAGGTAGTCACTTTTTCTGATTCCGCAAATCTTTTTTGGAGATTTTTTAAAAAACTTTGGCGGAGGCCGCAGGACACACCTATTTATACAGAAATATTCTTCCTCCCGCGCTTGACTTTTACGATGTAACTTCCTATATTCGTCGACCATAACAGAGCAGAAGATGCAATTGAGATTCAAAAATCACTTGAAATCGACATCAGCCTTGGCCTTGACCGTGACCGCGCTGATGTTTTTTGTACCCGGCACAAAGGCTGGCGCCGCACAGGCGGATTCGACATATAACAAGCTGTTCGACAAGGAGAAGAAGGCGGAGGACGGCCTCTTCCGCATGCATTTGTGCGAGGGCAAAGTCTATATGGACATCCCACGCAGGCTCTTCGGCCGCGACATGCTCCTCGGCTCCACGATAAGCGCCACCAGCGACAACAAGAACGGAATCTCGGGCAGCAAGCCGGAAGACCCTCTGCACTTCGTGTTCACCGAGGAGCAGAACCATGTGGCGATGCGCCTGGTGTCCGAAGAAGATTCCGACCTCGACGCCATCTTCAGGCTCTTCAAGAAAGAATGCTACAACGCCGACTCGTCGGCCGTGGTCATAAACGCTACGGACCTGTTCCTCAGCGATGACAAGAAACTCTCCCCCTTCGACCGCTTCAGCTACAACACCAGCGACAGGAAGAAGCGCAACGAGACATTCAGGAAAAGCGAGTCATTCATAGAGGACGTGAAGGCGTTCGAGGACAATGTATCCGTAAAGAGTTCCCTGAGCTACAAATATACTCTTCCGGACAAGGGCGTCAATTACAAGGACCTGCCGTTCACGGCATCCGTCACTCGCTCCATCCTGCTGCTGGACTCAATACCTTACATGCCAAGGCTCGTGGACAGCCGCATCGCCATCTTCCCCACCGAGAAACGGATCTACGGCAAGGGTTTCAACGGCAGCAAGAAAATCTATTACGCCAATAGGTGGAGACTGGAACCGTCTGACATCGAAGCATATAAGAGAGGGGAGAAGGTCGCCCCGCTGAAACCTGTGGTGTTCTATATAGACTCCGCGTTCCCCGAATCATGGAAACCATATATAAAGGAAGGCGTGGAACAGTGGAACGAGATGTTCGGGGAGATAGGGTTCAAGGATGCCGTCAAGGCTGTTGATTTCCCGGAGGACGACCCGTCTTTCGACCCTGACAACCTCAAGTACTCGAGCGTCAGGTACGTGCCTATCCCCATACAGAACGCGATGGGCCCGTCATGGACAGACCCGCGTAGCGGAGAGATCATCAACGCCACCGTGTACCTGTACCACGATGCGGTGGAACTGATCAACAACTGGCTGTTCGTGCAGACAGCACAGGTGGATACGGCGGCACGGCACGCCAACATCGACGAGAAGATAGTCGGGGACGCGCTCCGTTATGTCGTCTCTCACGAGATAGGGCACTGCCTCGGTTTCATGCACAACATGAGCGCATCGGCCAACGTCCCGCTTGACTCCCTGCGCTCCGCAAGCTACACGCAAAAATACGGCACCACCACATCCATAATGGATTACGCGCGCTTCAACTATGTCGCGCAGCCGGAAGACTCGCTGAAGGGGCTCAAGCTGACCCCGCCGCGATTCGGCCAGTACGACCGCTTCGTGACGGCTTGGAACTACACCCCGACATTCTCCGGGAGCCCGCAGGAAGAGTACACCGTCACTTCACGCTGGCTGACTGAGGCCCTCAGCAACCCGCTGTACAGATACGGCAAGCAGCAGGACGAGATAGTGGACCCGCGCTCGCAGACGGAAGACCTGAGCGACGATGCCGTGGGGGCTTCGGCCTACGGCATCTCCAACCTCAAGTATATCCTCTCCAACATGAACGACTGGCTCAAGGACGAGGACCTCGACTACAGCAGGCGGCGCGCGCTGTACAACGCCATACTGAACCAATATCTGCAATATATAGGGCACGTGTACGGCTATGTCGGCGGCATCTGCCTCTATGAGCGCTTCTCCACCGACCCTGGCGTGAACTACGAGCCGGTGAGCGCAAGCTACCAGAGAAAGGCGCTCGGCTTCATCCTGCAGGAACTCCAGGACCTGGAGTGGTTCGACAACAAGTCAGTGCTGGACAATTTCCCTCAGGCAGAGCCAATGTCTTCAGTGATAAGGGACTATGTGATGAAGATGGTGATGGGGGCCCCGTCGAAGACGGAACTCTGCGCCACCAAGTCGGATGACCCGTTCACCCCGGAGGAATGCATGGAGATGATCTTCAACTCCGTCTGGTCGCCTCTCAAGAAGGGCGACCTCACCGCGGCCCAGATGCAGCTGCAACGCTCTTATCTGGAATCCATCTGCGGCAGCGCCTCCGTCCCGTACGGCAAATCCAGCCGCTCCCTGCGGCAGGACAACTCGGCCTACAGCGAAGCGGAAGCGCTGTACCACGAGGACAGGATGCGCCCTTCGGACTACTACGGCTACATCTTGAGAATCAAGAAGATGCTGAAAAAGGGAAGCAGATCCTCCGACAAGGCCACGTCAAACCACTGCACACAGCTTCTGTACAATCTCGACAAATCTCTGGAGGGCTGATATGCTGAAGACTCTGTCAATCATCGCGCCTCTCCTCTGTGCGCTGTCCCTGACCTCCGCCGGGGAAAATACGGGATATAAGGTTTTCAAAGACAAGGCCGTCACCGCCTCGGAGAAGGGGCTTATGACGATGTACCTGTCTGAGGATAAAGTATATATGGAGATTCCTCTGTCTCTGCTCGACAAGGAGCTTCTCTTCGGCACGACCGTGGTCGCCTCAAGCGACGAGCGCGAATCGACGGCCGGAATCCAGCCAAGGCCTCCGAAACTGATACGGTTCCACAGCAGCGACAGCACCAATGTGCTGTTGCAGGAGCTCAATTTCGTGTCATTCTCGGATGACGCCGGCATATCGGCCGCCCTGGAGGAGAGTTCCGCACCGTCGACCCTGGCGCTGTTCAAGGCGGAAGAGTTCAACAGGGACTCCACGGCCGTCCTCTGCGACGCATCGTCCATATTCTCCGGTGACAAGGACTACCTCTCGCCGAAGTATCTGGGAGGATACAACTCGATGGGCGGATACATCACAAGAGACTATACATACAAAAGCGACAACTCCTTCATCAAGTCCGTCCATGCCGACGCTGGCAGCGTGTCGGTGGACACCGAGATGAGCTATTTCGTGACACGCGCCCTCTTCGCCATCATGAGAATAAGCGAAGACACGCCTTTCAGTGCCGTGGTCCGCACATCATTCGTCGAACTGCCGCATACGGACGAGGCGGCCCTCCCGCTTGAGAAAGGGCTGGGAGCGGGCAGAGTCAGCCTGCTGAAATATGACAGCTCCACAAACGGGGCCAAACGTCATTATTACGCGACCCGCTGGGCGGTCCGCGACAAGTCCGCGCCGCTGGTGGAGTTCATTCTCGACGACGACATGCCGGCCACGGTGGAAAACGCCGCACGCCGGGCGGCAGAGATATGGAACGGAGGCTTCCGCCGCGAGGGTTTCACCGAAGCGGTCAGCATATCCGCCCACACGACACCGCGAAGCACATATTCCTCCACCATCGACTATGTGAGGACGCCCGGCAAGGAGATCAAGAGTTCCGTATGGACCGATCCTCGCAACGGCAAGATATTCAAGGCTGCAATCCACATCGACCACGATGTCTGCAAGAGAATCCAATATGACCTGATGGTCATGTGTTCGCACGCGGACCCTTCACTCATCTCCGTCACCGCGGACCAGGCGGCAGTGGAAGACTGTCTGACATCGATGCTCGTGCACCACATCGGGCGCTGCCTCGGATTCAGGGTCAACCTGTTCGGAAGCGCGGCAGTGCCGGTGGAGACGCTTCGCCGCGGCGGCGTCCTCACGGAAAGCGTGATGGACGAAGTCCAGCTTAACTATCTGATTGACCCGTCGCTGGCAGGTCCGGAGGCCGCCCTGTGCCAGACAGGGCTGGGAAGATTTGACCTCTACAACATCAATCATCTGTACGGAGACGCATCCATGGACGATGACGGCTACCTTTTCCTCCCGGACGGGCTGGAGCCTTCTGACCCCCGCGCGCAGAGCGCCGTGCTCGGAGACGACCTCCCCGGAGCGGCCACGCTCGCCGTGGAGAACCTTCTCCAGTCGCTCTCGCGGGCCAATGCCCTGCTCGACACCGAGGATTATGACTTCGAAGTCAGGTCCGCCCTGCTGGACGCATATGTGGAGCATTATTTCCTGGTCTCCGAATCCCTTCTCCCCTGCCTCGGAGGCGTACATTATACGGAGATAATCCCCGGCAACAGACGCTATGTGCCCGTGCCTCTCGCCGACCAGGAAAAGGCACTCGCGAAGACGCTTGAGATCATGGACGGGAGCAGCGCGCTGGACTCCAACGACCTGATAGGCTCCGTCGGGCTCAACGACAAACTTTCGGACTATGTGGCATTCGACATCTTCTCCGCCCTGCTGCGGAAGTCCGCGTCCCTCTCGTCAGAGCCTGGGGACGAAGGAGTCACGATGACGCGCAGCCGCGCGATGGACAGGATAATGGATCACCTGTGGAAGGATTCGCTCAAGGGAAAGCCGGTCACCTCCGTCCGCAAGAAGATGCAGCAGCAATATGTGGACAAACTCGCCGACATGGTAAAAGAGACCGGGGCGAAAGACGCGCCGCAGGTCTATGCCCTGTGCAGGAAAAACCTGGACATCCTCTCCCGCTCCGCCGGGAAAGCGAAGGACAAGTCGGAGAAGACGCACTATCAATATCTATATGGACAACGAGCAAAATATAAGGACATCCATGAATAAGACGCTTAATACCTTTCTTTTTATAGCCGCGCTGCTGATGCCTCTCGGACTGTATGCCCAAGGCGGACGCATCGCGCGGGGCATAGTCAAGGACGACCAGGGCGAGCCGCTCATCGGCGCCGGGGTCGTGGTCAAGGAGGTTCCCGGCAAAGGCACCCAGACCGACCTGGACGGCAAGTTCTCCCTCGAACTCCCGGACAAGGCCCGCACCCTCGTGTTCTCGTTCATCGGTATGAAGAGTGTGGAGATTCCCGTCAAGGGAAGCAACATCTCCAACCTCACCGTCACACTCGAATACGAGGCAGACTTCCTGGAGCAGGTCGTCGTGACAGGATACTCCCAGACCACGACCAAGAGGATAACGGGCTCGGTGGGCATACTCTCTTCCGACACATTCAAGAGCAAGCCTATAACGTCCGTGGCATCGCTGATGCAGGGAGAAGTGGCCGGCGTGGCCATACAGGCGACCTCCGGCCGGCCGGGGCAGCAGTCCAACATCCGCATCCGAGGCGTCAACAACCTCTCCGGCAACTCCAGCCCGCTGTGGGTCGTGGACGGCGTACCGATGCAGAACGACACCCCCGACCTGTCTCCCGAGCAGATAAAGGCGGGTGGGTTCGATGACATCTTCGTCAACGGCATCGGCAACATCAACCCCAACGACATCGAGAACGTGACCATCCTGAAAGACGCGGCGGCGGCAGCCATATACGGTTCCAGAGCCGCCAACGGCGTCATCGTGGTCACCACCAAGAAAGGTCAGGCCGGAAGGATGAAACTCTCCTACTCCAACAACCTCGTGTTCTCGTTCTCGCCGCAGCGCAGCGTGAACCTCATGAATTCGGAGGAGAAGCTGGCCTGGGAAGATGAGCTCTGGAACGAGTTCTCCGCCGACAAGTACCGGCAGTCCCTGAAAGACGCGTCGGTGTTCTACCCTGTAGTGGGCGTGGTCGGGCAGATACGCGCCGGCGTGGGGCACTTCTCCAGTCTCAAAGACAACAAAGACCTACAGGACAAATACATAGCATCGCTCGCCTCCAACACTACAGACTGGTACAAGGAGCTGTTCCGCAACACCTTCTCGCACAACCACCATGTCTCGATGAGCGGCGGGGCCGACAAATACACCTACTACCTCTCCCTTGGCTACGCCTCGGAGAACGGAATGCTGATCAACAACGACTACGACCGCTACAACATCACCGCCAACATGACGATGACCCCCGTGGAGCGTGTGAAGCTCGAGTTCGGGGCGGACCTCTCCAGACAGGGCACGACCTCCCCCGACAGCTATGTTAACGCATTCAACTACGCCTACTTCGCGAATCCTTACGAGAAGGTCTACAACAGCGACGGCAGCTACGCGGCGGACGAGACATTCTTCTCGCTCGGCTACTACAACGGCAACAATACAGAGGTGATGCCGGCCAACGGCTTCAACATCATCCGCGAGCTGCACGAGAACTCCACGGAGACGACCAACGCCGCCAGCACGGTGCGCGGGCAGCTTGAGCTGAAACTCTTCAAGCCGCTGAAATTCGTGGGACTCGCCTCCTACTCGTTCTCCAACAACAAGACAGACAAGATCACGGGCAAAGACACCTACACGGCGTTCAAGGACAGGCTGGGCAATGACAAGTACTCCCAGAACAAGCTTTACGGATCCATCACTCAGAACTCCACCAACCGCTCAAGTTATGTGCTGCGCGGGCACTTCGTATACAACCAGTCATTCGGCTCGGACAGGCATACCCTGTCGGCCATCGCAGGAGCCGAGATCAGGGGCTCGTCATCGAACACCATCTTCACCAAAAGATACAATTACGATCCCAAGACGGCCACCTCTTCCCTCCCGACCATCTCCGGGGAGATTGACGCGTGGGTGCGCGCCGTCGAGGCGTTGAGCGGCGAGTATTTCACCGAGAACCGCTACGCGTCGTTCTATGCCTCAGCCGACTATTATTACAAGAAGACCATTGTGCTGAACTTCTCCGTCCGCACCGACGGCAGCTCCAATTTCGGCATGGACAGGCAGTTCAACCCGACCTGGAGCGCAGGCGGTGCCTGGCACATCTCGGAAGAGCCTTTCATGCGGGACGCCAGAACCATCAGCCACCTCACGCTCAGGGCGGCAACCGGCTTCACCGGAGACGTGAACACCAGCACGACCCCGAACCTCATAATGCAATACTACAGGCAGCAGTACAGATACTGGGACGACAAGGCCTACATGCTGGGATATATCCCGTCCGCGCCGAACTCCAATCTGCGCTGGGAGAAAACCCAGGATGTGAAGGCGTCTCTGGACATGGGCCTGTTCGGGGAGAGGCTCACCTTCTCCACCGAAGGCTACCTCAGGCAGAGTTCGGACATCGTCACCTCCTCTCAGGTCCTGTCCACCACAGGCTTCACCTCACAGTACTTCAACTCGGCTGACATAATGAACAGCGGCGTTGAAGTCAGCCTGAGCGGCAAGCCCGTCCAGAAAAAGGACTTCTCCCTCTCGGCGTCGGTCAACTTCGCGTACAACTACAACAAGGTCACCAAATACACCCCGTCCTACGCAAGCAAGCTCACGGTCAAGGACAGATATGTGGAAGGATATCCTGTCGGGGCGATAATGTCCGGGCAGCTCACCGGAATCGACCCTGATTCGGGCCTGTACACCTTTGAACTGAGGCCGGACGCCGTGATCTCGACAGCTACGGACCTCAACAAGGCGGACAACTACCGGCGTTACCTCGGGACCTCCATAGCCCCATACACCGGCGGATTCAACATAGCCGCGGGCTACAAGACATTCCGGCTCAGCGTGAGCGGCTATTACTCCCTGGGAGCCAAGAGCTACGACAAGATCAACTCCCCGGCGTCATATTACAACCCGCGCCACGAGGGCGCCTCCACCGAGACCGTCCAGTCGCAGTACAGCGACCTCTACTCCAATCACCTCAATGTCAACAGGGACCGCACGGACCGCTGGACAGCCGACCACACGACCGGGGTCAAGTACCCGCGCATCTACGACTATTTCGGATACAAGTACAATTTCGGATACTACAATCCGATGGACTACAACATAGTGGACGCGATCTACCTGAAAGACATCTCCTACCTCAGGATAAAGTCGATCATACTGACATACTCCCTGCCTAAGAAGGCCCTGAGCAGGCTTCATCTGGACAGCGTGTCTTTCAACCTGTCGCTCAACAACTTCTTCACCATCACGAAATACGACGGGATGGATCCGGAGGTGCCGGGAGCCACCTACCCGACCACGAGGAGCGTCTCTTTCGGCATGAACATAGGACTTTAAAACGACTCCATCATGAAAAAGATATTGTTCACCCTCGCCTGCGCGTCGCTGCTCTGCGCCTGCAAAGGCTACCTGACAGTCCAGCCCCAGGGCAAGGTAATCCCCGAGACCGATGAAGAATTCGCCGCCATCATCCACAACCATGTCAACAACATAGAAGGTGGCGAAGACCAGTTCATCGTCGGCAATTTCGACGGGCTGATACTCTACGAGAGTTTCTCCGACAACCTCGACGCCAATGTCAGGATAGGCGCGATCGCGGCCTACGCCGGCGACAAGATCAACACCCGCCAGCTGTACTACAAGAATTACTTCTCCATCATACGTGACTGCAACATAGTGATAGAGAACATGTCCGGACGCAGCAGCGAGCTCTCCGCCAAACTGCTCTCCGCAAGCTACGCCATCAAGGGCATCTGCTACTACAACCTCATCAGAGACTACTGCGACCCTTACGACGGCGACAGGGCCGAGCTGCAGCCGGGACTCCCCCTCATCGACAAGTTCGACATGGAGGAGATGCCTCCGCGCAAAGCGCTCTCCGCCACCGTGGCATACACCGAAGAGCTGCTCAAAAAGTCCATCTCCTACCACACCACGGACAAGATGTTCCTCTTCACGGAGAACATAGTCAAGGCATACCTCGCCAAACTGTATTTCTGGGTTGGCGACTACGACGCTGTCATCCCGTTATGCGAGGAACTGATGCAAATCAAGGAATACAAACTCGCGGGCATAGACCAGTATGAGAAGATGATACAGGCGAAGAACGCCCAGGGGCAGGAAGTCATCGTGCGCTCCCACATCAACAACAACAACGACCTCGACTGGTACTACTCCATGATCATAAAGGACCTGAAGACACGCCCGGTCAACGCCACCCTCGTGCATCTGTTCGACGAGGACAAGGAAGCCGATGTGAGATACGCCGTGTCGTTCGACAAGAAGAGAATCAACCAGAAGAACACCAGCGCCAAAGTGCGCGGCTCCGAGCTCGTGCTGATGCTCGCGGAAAGCTATGCCCACCAAGGGGAAGACGGCAAGGCGCTGGAGCAGCTGAACTACCTGAGGCGCAACCGCATCAGAGATGTTGCCGATTACACGATGGGGACCCTCCCAGAACCGGACCCGAATGCCCTGATAAAAGTCGACGCCCAGGGGCGCCCGCTCACAAAAATAATGTCCGCCATATTCAACGAGAGGAGAAAAGAACTATATTTGGAGGGAGACCGGTGGTTCGAACTCAAAAGAAACGGCCGCCCGCAGATGTGGGTCATCAACAACGGACTCAAATACACGACAGAAAAGTATCTCTACACGGCCCCCATTTACAAAGGCGACGTGAATCTGAATGACAAAATGGTTCAAAATGAAGGTTATATATCGTAAAATCGCCATACGGGCGGCACTCGCCGCCTGTGCGCTGGCCGGGCTCGCCCTGACGGCGGCGGCATGCTCATACCAGGAACTCACCCCGAAGACGGATGACAGGTCAGAGTACTATCAGCTTCCGAAAGGCGAAATCCCGTCCGCGGCAGAGCAGGCCGAGGTCAAGGCCATCCGTGATGAATACAATGCAGCAATCAAATAATCATTTCAAGTGTTTATGAAAAAATTAATGTTAATGCTCGGTGTGGTATCAGCTCTTGCGATATCCTGCACCAAAGAAAAGCCGACCGTCTCGTTCGCGAAGAGCATCTCCGTGCTGATGGCCGACGCGCCTCTCAAAGTCGAACTCACCGTCTCTGAAGCGACGGAGTCAGCCCTCACGGTCCCGGTCAACTTCGCCGGCAGCGCGGTGAAGGGAGGTGATTACACCGTATCTTCAGAATCATTCGCGTTTGCAAGCGGCAGCACCTCCGCTACCATCGAAATCACCCCCAAGGACAACTTCGACGAGGGCAAGGAGATCGCCCTCTCCATCGTAGCCCCTGACGGATACGAGCTTGGAGCGATTCCGAGCATGGTTGTGTCCGTGGAGAACAAGGAGAAGATTTCCTACAGTTTCTCTGCCGAGAAGGCCGACCTGCTGAACACCTACACCGTCACCCTCGAACTCCAGGGAATGAAGACCGGTAAAGACTTCTCAGCCACATCGGACATGGAGATTCCTGTCCTGTTCGACGCTTCATCCACAGCTAAGCTTGGAGAGGACTTCACCGTAGAGAATGACGCCACGGCATTCAAGGTCGCCGCCGGCACCAACAAAGCCACGCTCGTCCTCACGGCCACAGACAAGGAGGTCACGCTCGGGAGCGAGAAGGCCATCGTGATCAAGGTGGACGAGTCCAAGCTCAGCGGCCGCTTCTATGCCGGGAACACGCCTTCGATGACTGTCACCGTCAAGGGAATCATGAGATTCTCCCAGCTTGTCGGCACTTGGGAGTTCGTGGAGGTTCCGGGTCTTGATGAATGGGAGCTTTTCGCCTCGGAGATGGAAGACGATCCTGCCCTCATGCCTACCCACAATACAGGATTCCAGATGACCTTCTCCGTAGAGGAAGATGTCCTGAAACTGGCTCCAGGCACTGTCAAGGGAGACCTCAACAACTTCCTCAGGCCATGCGAACTCGAGTACTGCGCCCCTATACACATGACGGTGAAGAGTGAGAAACTGGGAGACTACTGCTCCCGCGAGCCGTTCATGTGGACAGGCGAAGAGATTCAGCTGACCTACTTCAGCCTCAGCAGCGCCAACAGGGCATTCTCTGCCGATAAGGAGACCCTCGGGAAAGCCGCTGCAGCGATGCGCTTCGACGAGAACGGCAACCTCTGGTTCATCATCAAGGATTACGACCAGCCTCCGTTCCTCGTGAACTGGTGGGACGGCGATTTCGACCCTGACATGTTCGGCTTCGCATACATAATGAAACGCGTTCAGAAATAAGTCCTTAATCGAGTAGGGGCCGGCTGAGTTTCAGCCGGCCCCTTTTGGATGATAAAAATGGTTTTTGACAGCTATTCTGTCACATTGATTATGACCCTCTGAAACTCAACAAGCGCAATATGGCGGAGCATTCCTGAAAGAGTTTGACTCTTTTGCAAAGACGGGGATGCTGTTCAACCAGACGAACATGGCCGCGACAGAACTCGGACGCCTGTCGCTTGTGGACGCGCTGATCAGCGACTCGCTGCTTGGCGAGGAGACCATCGCGAAAATCAAGAAGATGAACGTGAAGCTGATGTAGGAAGAAGCGAGGCTCCACTCATCAAGTAAACGAAAAAGGGGATGACCGCGGAAGTCTCATGGACTTCCAGTCATCCCCTTTCTTATAGGTGTGTCAGAAGACTACTTCCCGGTAGCGGCGGCGTACTTCTCGTACTTGGCCTGCATCTCAGGGCTCTCGGTACGGAAACGGAAGCAGGCGTTCTTGAGGTACTCGGCCACGCTGCTCTTGACCTCAGGGTCAGAGCTGAGCTCGAATGCCTTCTCGAACGGAGCGATGCAAGACTTGAGGGCGGTCTCGAACTCGCCCATCATGGCCATGTACTTGGCGTCATCTGACTCCAGAGAGGCCTTGTCCTGAATCGCCACGGCGAGGTTGTAGAAGTGGATGCCTTCTCCGATGTAACCGAACTCATACGCAGGGTTGATCTCCGCGCACTTGCGGTATGATGCCACAGCGGCGTCGCCCTTGCCGAGCTTCTCGTTGATATTGCCCTCGACATAGTAGAGAGAGGCGTTGTTAGGCTCGTTCTTCTTGGCTTCGTCGAGAAGCTCGAAGAGGCGGTCGGTGTCGCTGCCGCTCGTCACATAGTAGTTGATGAGGCCGACGAGGATGCTCTGGCTCTGAGGATAAGACTTGAAGCCCTCCTCGAGATAGTTCTTCGCAGTCTCCTTGTCTCCGAGCTTGTCGCAGACATCAGCCATCTTGGCGTAGGTATCGCCGTCCGTTCCGTGATAGCCGAGAGAGAGGCACTTGGTGTAGAACTCCTTGGCACGGGCATTGTCACCGGCAGCCTGGGCTGTGAAACCAGCGTTGTAGATGGCGTTGGTGTCAATCTGGCTGAGAGGAGCGGTCGCGGATGCGGCGGCAGCCTTCTCGAAGCTGATTGAAGCCTCACCCATCTTGCCGAAAGCATAGGCGTTGTATGCATCGGAAGCATACTTGCCGGCAAGGTCTGTGAGTCCGGCGCTGATGTCCTTCTTCTTCTTGTTGGCAGGATCGAGCTTGGCAGCCTCCACATATGCTGAAAGGGCCTTGTCAAGGGCGCCTTCAACTACAGGCTTGGTGACCTCGATGACCTCGAGGAGACCGTTCTCGTTGAAGTAAAGATTCTTGTTCTCAAAAACGACTTTCGTCATCTGACGTCCGCCAAGTTCAGCTACAGACTCAGAAAGAGGCTTATCGCTGCCTCCGAGAACCTGGAGCTCCTGACGGGACATTCCGACCCAGAGATTTCCGGCAGGGGCGTCATATGCATCGAGCAGTGCCTTGCCGTACTTGATCCATGTAGCAGGCTTCTGGCTCTGCTTAGGATTGGTGGTGGCAGCCTCCGCCTTCTCTACAGCGGACTTGGCGGCAGAGGGGCTCTTGACCTGAGCCTGGGCATCGAAAACCTGCATTGAGGCTACGAGTGCCAAAACTAAAAAGATCTTTTTCATCAGAATATCTAATTAAGTTGTTGATTATCATTATTAGTGTCTGCGGCGGCAGCTTCCGTGGCCTCCTCCTCGTCGGACTTGTCCACCGGAGACACCGCAGCGATGGCATCCCCCTCGCGGAGATTGATCAGGCGCACACCCTGGGTCGCACGGCCGCTGAGACGCACCTCGGACATGTCCACCCTGATTGTGAGACCGGACTTGGTGATGATCATGAGGTCATTCTCCTCGGTGACGCTCTTGATCGCCACGAGAGGACCGGTCTTGTCAGTGATGTTGATGGTCTTGACGCCCTTCGCTCCGCGCGAAGTAATCCTGTACTCATCAGCCGGGGAGCGCTTGCCGTAACCGTTCTCGCTCACGACGAGCACGGCGACGGAACTGTCCTCAGGATGGATGGCAATCGCGCCGACCACCTCGTCGTCCTCTTCTATAGAGATGCCGCGGACACCCGAAGAGTTGCGTCCGAGAGGACGAAGTTCGTCTTCGTTGAATCGGCAGCAGCGTCCGGCACGGGCAGCTATCATTATCTGCTCGCTCCCGTCCGTCAGGAGGGCGTCCAGAAGTTCATCCCCTTCACGGATGTTGATGGCGATGATTCCCTTGTTGCGGCTGCGCTTGTTGGCATACTCCGAAAGGGTCGTCTTCTTGACTATACCGCGCTTTGTCACGAGGGTCACGAAATGGCTGTCAGTGTAGTCCGTATCCTCGATGGAGCGCACATTGAGATATGTGCGTATGCTGTCCTGCGCATCGATGGAGAGGAGGTTCTGCACAGCCCTGCCCTTCGCGGTGCGCGTGCCCTCAGGGAGCTCATATACCTTGAGCCTGTAGCACATTCCCCCGTCCGTGAAGAACAGCATGGTCGAGTGCATGTTGGCCACATAGATATGCTCTATGAAGTCCTCATCCCTGGTGGCGCTGGCCTTCTTGCCGACGCCGCCGCGAGCCTGGGTGTGGAATTCCGAGAGCGCCGTGCGCTTGATGTATCCGAGATGAGATATGGTGATGACCACATCCTCGTCGGCGTAGAAGTCTTCCGGATTGAACTCCTCCGCAGAAAGGGTAATCTCCGTCCTGCGCGGGTCCCCGTACTTCTCCTTGAGTTCGCGGCACTCCTGCTTCACTATGGCGAGCTGCTCCTCGTCGCTGGCGAGAATCTCCCGGCAGCGTGCGATGAACTTCTCGAGATCATCATATTCAGCCTGAAGCTTCTCCTTCTCAAGTCCGGTCAGCTGACGCAGACGCATCTCCACGATGGCGGAAGCCTGTATGTCGTCGAACCCGAACCTCTCCATGAGGGTGGCCTTGGCCTCATCCACGCTCTTGGAAGCCCTGATGATGGCGATGACCTCGTCGATGACATCTATGGCCTTGAGCAGACCTTCCAGGATGTGCGCCCTCTTGAGGGCCTTGTCGAGGTCGAAGCGGGTGCGGCGCACCACCACCTCGTGGCGGAAATCCACGAAATTGGCCAGCATATCCTTGAGTGTCAAGGTACGCGGCCTTCCGCCCACAAGGGCTACATTGTTGATGGAGAAGCTGCTCTGCAGCGCGGTGTATTTGAAAAGGGTATTGAGGACCACGCTGGAGTTGGCGTCCTTCTTGACGATGAACTCGATGCGTATGCCCTGCCTGTTGGTGAGCTCCCTGATCTCCGAGATGCCCTCGATCTTCTTGTCACGGATCATCTCGCTTATGCGCGAGAGCATGTCGGCCTTGTTGACCATATACGGCACCTCGGTGACGACTATCACGTCCCTGCCGTTGTCGTGGGTCTCTATCTCGGTCTTGGCGCGGAGCACTATCCTTCCGCGGCCCGTGTTGTAGGCGTCGACGATGCCCTGACGGCCCAGAATGATACCTCCGGTAGGGAAATCCGGGCCCTTGATGTACTGCATGAGATCCTCGACGCATATGTCAGGATTGTCGATATAGGCGCAGATCGCATCGCAGCACTCGCCCAGGTTGTGCGGAGCCATGTTGGTGGCCATTCCGACGGCGATGCCGGACGAGCCGTTGAGAAGCAGGAGCGGCACCTTGGTAGGGAGCACCGTAGGCTCCTGGAGGGAGTCGTCGAAGTTGAGAGTCATGTCAACGGTGTCCTTGTCAAGGTCGGCAAGGACCTCGGCCGATATTTTCTCAAGTTTCGCTTCCGTATATCGCATAGCGGCCACAGGATCACCGTCCATGGAGCCGAAGTTGCCCTGTCCGAACACAAGGGGATAACGCTGGTTCCAGTTCTGCGCGAGACGGGCCATGGCGTCATAGACGCTGGAGTCTCCATGCGGGTGGAACTTACCGAGAACCTCACCGACAATCCTGGCGCTTTTCTTCGTCTGCCCGCCGTAGTTCAAGCCGAGTCCGTCCATGCCGAAAAGCACCCTGCGCTGCACCGGTTTCAGGCCGTCACGCGCGTCAGGGAGGGCTCGGGACACGATGACCGACATCGAATAATCGATGTAGGCCGTACGCATCTCGTGGTCTATCTCGACGGGTTCAATTATTCCTGTCACTTCTTCCCGAATCTCTTCGGGAGTCTTTACCTCACTGTCCATATAAATTACTTAATCGGATTGTTTCCAAATATGCAAATTTAGCATAAAAATCCGATTAAATTGCTACTTTTGCCCATATTCCGCTTCTATGGTCATCAAGTTCTCAGACGAATTCAAGGCCATCCTCGCAGGCGCGCGGGACGAGGCCATGCGCACCGGCCACTACGGCATCGGGGCGGATCATCTCATGCTCGCCATCCTGAGGCGGCGCGGCTGCGAAGCCTTCCGTTTCCTGTCAGAAGCGGGGCTGGACACGGGCGGGCTGAAGCGCAGGATAGACGAGGCCGTATTCCGTGAGAAGCCGGTCCCGTACAACGACGAAGACAAGATCGGGATGAAGCGCAGCGCAGCGGGGGCGGTGAGCGTCGCGGCATACGAAGCCCTGAAAGCCGGAGCCCCGGAAGTCCGCTCCACCCATCTGCTGCTCGCCCTCAGCAGGGCCGAAGACAGCGTCAGCAGAGCATGGCTGACAGAACACTCACTCGGCAGCGCGGCCCTGAGGGAGAGCCTGGAAAAGAAAGGTCTGTCGGGAAGCAGTCCCGGCAGACCAGAAGTCAGAATGGAAGATGTCGTGTCCGCGCTCGGGGAGCAGCTCACAAATCTCGTGAACGCCCACCGGGACAGGACAGGATATGTCAGCTAGGCGGCCAGCCTGTCAAGCGCAAGACCCAGCAGCTCCGCCACACGCGGCTTATAGTTGGTGTTGGCATCCTTGAGATAGCGGTTCGCTATGACGCAACACACCGTGCCGGCATTGTGACCGAGCTTCGCGGACATCCCGGCGAGGGCGGAACCCTCCATCTCGAAATTGGTGATGCGGTAGCCGCCGAACTCGAAACTCTCGAAGTCCTCAAGCATGTCCGGCATGGCCAGTCCCTGACGGACCACCCTGCCCTGAGGGCCGTAAAAGCCTGACGCAGAGATGGTCATACCCTTGACCGTGCAGTCCTCGAACTTCTTGATGAGCACGTCGGATGCGCGCACGAAATAAGGATCCGGGAGATGCCTGTCCCAGTGAGTATGCTTCTTGAACGCCTCCTCGAAATCCAGGAGGGCGATGCTGTCGCGGTTCTCATACCAGTTCATCAGGCCGTCGCAGCCCACCGATATGTGCGAGAAGATGAAAGACCCGAGCGGTATGTCCGGCTGGATCGCACCGCAGGTGCCTATCCTCAAGATGTTGAGCGTGCGGTGCTCCGGCTTCTCCTCACGGGTGCTGAAATCCACGTTGGCGAGGGCGTCGAGCTCCGTCATCACTATGTCGATGTTGTCTGTGCCTATGCCTGTGGAGAGCACGGTGAAACGCTTGCCCTTATACTGTCCCGTGATCCAGACGAATTCCCTGGAAGCGCCCTCGCACTCGACCGAATCGAGCAGAGGCTTGAACATCGCCACCCTGCCCGGGTCTCCTACGAGTATGACATTGTCTGCAAGCTGTTCCGGACGGATGTGTATGTGGAACGCCGAGCCGTCCGAATTGATAATCAGTTCTGATTCTGCTATTCTCATATATGTGATTATTTTTTATTGCGCTTGGCCGCACGCAGGCGTGAGGCGCTGCGCACAATCAGTTCATCCGAATAAATCGCCCTCGCGGCAAGGATGTTGAGTATCGTGACCGCTATCGGGAACACGGCGGCCACACGGAACACGAGAGCCTCCCCGGCCGTGAAGAAATCCACCGCCAGCCAGCACTGAAGCGCGAGCGAGATGATGGCCGCGAGCATCGCCGTGCGCATCTGGAATATGCGGTGCCGGTACACGGTGAGAGCCAGGATATTGAGCAGCAATACAATCACTATCAATATCGTATAAGGCAAATAAGCGGTAAAACGGACATCCGCCGCCTTCTCGCAGAACAGGAGCGAGGCGATGAGGGCCGTGGAAATAAGCAAATAAAGTGTCTGGATTCTCTGCCACATAATCGTTAAAGTGAATTGAAGCGTGCGAGCACATTCTGCTCGTAAGTCTTGGAAATCGGTATCGTGTCGCAATTGTCAAGCCCGAGGCTGATCTTGTACCCTTCCTTCTCCGCCTTCAGTATCTTGACTTTCGTGATGTTGACTATATATTTGCGATGGCAGCGCACAAGGTCGCTGTCCGCGAAACTGTCCTCCACCGTCTTGAGCGGGCAGCGGAGCATGTACTGCTTCACTTCCCCGGCGCTGTCGGTGTACCAGATCTTGATGTAGTTGTCGTCGGACTCGATGTAGTAGAGATTCTCCGAGTCGATGGAGAACTTGAGCACCCCGCTGCTGTCGAAAAGCGTGATGCGCTTCTCCTCGTAAGGCTTCACGGGCGTGTCGCTGACCACGTTGGAGTAGTTCATCAGGCGTATCGTGTTGTTGCGGTCCGCGAGCGAAAGGTACAGGGCCGATATCACATACGGGATGCCGAGGCAGACCAGGGTGAAGCACAGGGCGCTCAGGAATATGCCGCCCACACCGCGCGACCCGGTGTCGATTATCCCGCTGCTGTCCCCCTGGACGGTGAAAAAGGTATAGAGCAGACTTATTGCCACTATCTCCAGGAGATCCCAGACAATGTACTTCCACACCTCGAAGTTCTCCTTGTTGCGGCAGTTGAACATCAGCACCTTGCTGACCACCACGACCGCGATGGACACGACGATGAACGCTATCGTGAAAAGGAAGGCGGAACTCGCCCCGAGCGCGAACCAGACGTTGTTGGAGAACGGGATGGTCAGGAGTATCATAACGAGCGAGAACAGGGCCGAAAAGGTCACGGTCCATATCAACTGATACTTGCTGAGCAGGTATCTCGGCAGTTGTCCACGCAGAAAAGACATCACGGGCATCCTGATTTATTCCTGCAAATATATGAATTTTTTAGTACCTTTGGCCCGTATTAAAAAAGTGTACGACAAAGATATGGAAAGAAAAGTAGCCGTAACCGGCCTTGGAGTGCTCTCATGCATTGGCCAAGACATTAATACATTCTGGAACAATCTGACCGGCGGAGTGTGCGGAATAGACTACATAACAGAATTCCCGACAGAGGAACTCCCGGTCAAGATAGGCGGCATGATCCGCGACTTCAACCCTGAGCTGTTCGGCATGGACAAGCCATTCATACGCAAACAGGACCCGTTCACCATATATGCCATGGCGTCAGCCTGGCAGGCCATGAACGATTCCGGGCTCGTCTCCGGCGAGAACATAGACCCGAAGAGGCTCGCCACCTACGTGGGCTCTGGAATCGGAGGGTTCACGACCATACAGCGCGAGCTTGAGAAGTTCATGGAGGACAGGAGCGGCAAGTGGATCTCCCCCAACTTCGTGCCTACCATGATAAGTGACATGGCCGGAGGCCAGATAGCGATCAAATTCGGGGCCCAGGGCTCCTGCATCGACATCGTGACGGCCTGCGCGACCTCGACCCACTCCATCGGCGAGGCGTTCAGGGCCATACAGCACGGCTACGCGGACGCCGTCATAGCGGGAGGCGCGGACAGGTGCACCATCCCTATCGGAATCGCGGGCTTCGCCAACGCCAAGGCGCTCACACGCTCGGAAGACCCGAAATACGCATCCCTGCCGTTCAACGCCAACAGGAGCGGGTTCGTGATGGCAGACGGCTCGGCCATCCTCATCCTCGAGGAATTCGAGCATGCCAAGGCACGCGGGGCGCACATCTACGCGGAAGTGGTGGGATACGGCAGCACCTGCGACGCATACCACGCCACAGCGCCGAGACCGGACGCGACCACCCAGGCCGAGTGCATCAAGATAGCCCTGGAGCAGGCAGGATTCAACCCGGCTTCAGACAATGTCTACATCAACGCCCACGGCACAGGCACCCACCTCAACGACATCGCGGAGACCCTCGCCTACAAGGAGGCGTTCGGGGACTACGCCTACAAGTGCCACATCAGCAGCACCAAGTCAATGCACGGCCACATGTTCGGTGCCACCGGAGCCGTGGAGGCTGCGGCCACCGTACTCGCCCTCCAGGAGGGAATAGTCCCGCCGACCATCAACCTCGACTGCCCGGACCCGGAGTGCGACCTCGACTACACACCTAACAAAGCCGTCAAAGCCGAACTCACGCTCGGTCTGAGCGATTCGTTCGGCTTCGGCGGCCACAACGCCTGTCTGGCGTTCAGAAAGGTCTGAGTTTCTCTACGCTGCTTCCTTGAGACGCTCGGCGTTCTCGGCAATCTGCAGCTGATCAATACATTCCTGTATCTCCCCGTCCATAAAGGCGGGGAGATTGTACATTGACCAGTTGATGCGGTGGTCGGTCACCCTCCCCTGAGGGTAGTTGTAGGTACGTATCTTCGCGGACCGGTCTCCCGTGGACACCATGGTCTTGCGCTTGGCCGCGATGCCGTCCAGATACTTCTGGTGCTCGAGGTTGTAGAGACGGGTACGGAGTTCCTCGAAAGCCCTGTCCTTGTTCTTCAGCTGGGAGCGCTCTTCCTGGCACTGCACCACGAGTCCAGTAGGGATGTGCGTGAGGCGCACTGCCGAATATGTCGTGTTGACGCCCTGGCCTCCCGGGCCTGATGAGCAGAAAAGGTCGAGCCTGATGTCATCCCAGCTGAGGTCCACGTCGAACTCTCCCGCCTCCGGGAACACGGCCACGGACGCCGCCGAAGTCTGGATCCGGCCCTGGGTCTCAGTCTGCGGCACACGCTGCACACGATGCACTCCGGACTCGTATTTCATCACGCCGTAGACATTCTCTCCGGAGAGCTTGAACACGACCTGCTTGAATCCGCCCGACGTGCCGGGCGTCTGGTCCGTCACCTCCAGCTTCCAGCCCTTGGACTCGGCGAAATGCTGGTACATGCGGAAGAGGTCGCCGGCGAATATCGCCGCCTCGTCCCCGCCGGTGCCGCCACGGATTTCGATGATCGCGTTCTTGGAATCGTCCGGATCCGCCGGAATCAGCAGAAGCTTGATGTCCTGCTCCATCTGAGGCATCCTGGACTCTATGTCCGAGACTTCCTCGCGGGCCATCTCGCGCAGCTCGTCATCTTTCTCGTTGACCAGGATATCCTTCGCGGACGCGAGATCACGCGTCATCTTCTCGTACTCCTTGCCCGCCCTGATGATGGGCTCGAGCTCCTTGTAGTCCTTGTTGAGCTGGACATATCTCTTCATGTCCGACATCACCTCCGGGCTGGAGAGCTGCTCCTGCAGCGACTGGAATTTATCTTCAAGGGAGAGTACCTTCTCCAAAAGTTTAGTATCTGCCATATCAGTCTTCTATATTTCTTATGTAGCACCTGCGGCGCATATACGATTCGTGCTCGTAGCAGTTCCAGATGTTGGCCGCGGAATCCGACTCAAGCTGGGGGTTCGAGATGGCCCAGCGGTTGCCTATGCGTATGGCCTTGTCGCCCATCTCCTTGTAGAACACTGACGAGACGCCGGTGTTCTGCCATTTGCAGACAGCTCCGTTGGCCATGAGATCCGTGGTCTCGTAGTCGTGCTTGGCCTTGAGGAGGTGCGCCCAACCGAACGGGAAGAGGCTTCCCTTCGCTTTCTGGAGAGCGCCGGATATGCTCGGAAAAGAGATGCCGAACGCCACTATCTCGTCGCTGCCGTCGAGCAGCATGCAGCTGGACTTGTCCGAGAGATACGGCAGCATCCTCCGCGCCTCGTCTTCGATTTCATTGTCATCCAGCGGCACGAAGCCGTAGACATCGGTGAAACTGTCGTTGAACGCCTTGAAGAAACGGCGCACTTCCGCCGGGTCCTTCTTGACGGCTCTTATGTCCGCGAAGTGGAGTTTCTCCTTGTCCTGCAGCATCTTGGCCACCCTGCGCGTCTTGTCCGGCACGCCGTGGTTGGCGACCATGCGGTACTGCACCCAGTCGCACTCCTTGTCAAAATCAAGCGCCGTGAGGAAGTCGTTGTAGTAAGGGTAGTTGTAGGGGCAGTTGAACGGAGGGACATACTCGTATCCCTCCACAAGCATCCCCTGGCGCCCGAGAGTGTTGTAGCTCAGCGGGCCGTGGATCTCCGTCATCCCCTCTTTACGCGCCCAGTCCGACGCCGCCCCTATGAGCATGCGCGCCACTTCGATGTCCTCCACACAGTCAAACCAGCCGAAACGCACGCGTCTGGTGCCGTAGAGCTCGTTGTATCTTGGATTTATGATGGCACAGATGCGCCCCGCCACGCGTCCGCCGTCCAGCGCGAGCCACATCTTGCGCCTGCAATAGGACAGGGCGGCGAACTTCGTGAGCATGAACATCTCATCCGAATGGAGGGCGGGGACATATTGAGGGCAGCCGCGATAAAGCTCATCCGGAAAAGTGATGAACCTCAAAGTGTCGCGGTGGTCTGTAACTTCCGTCAGTCTGTATTCAGCCATAAAATGTCTCAGAGTATATAAGTCTGCAAATTTAGGAAAAATCCGTGGAACTCCCGCAAGCGCCTACAGTCCCCTCGCCTTGCCCTCGTCCCAAATGGCGTCCATCTCGGCGAGGCTCATGTCAGAGAGCCTGCGCCCCTTGCGTATCGTGTTCTCCTCCAGATAGGTGAAGCGACGGCGGAACTTGCTGCATGTGGCCCCGAGCGCCTTCTCCGGATCCACCCCGTAGAGTCGTGCCGCATTGATGACTGCGAAGAGCAGGTCGCCGAATTCCTCTTCTTCGTGAGAGAAACTCTCCTCTCCGCATGCCTCCCTGACCTCGCCGAGCTCCTCCTCGACCTTGTCCCAGACATCCTCGCGCTTCTCCCAGTCAAATCCGCAGCCTCTCGCCTTCTCCTGCATCGAGAGGGCCTTGAGGATGGCCGGCATGGCGTCAGGAATCCCTGACATCACGGTCTTGTTGCCGTCTTTCTCCTTGGCCTTGACAAGTTCCCATGTATCGGCTATCTCTTTGGCGCTCAGATGTTTCCCGGCGTCCTTCCCGAACACGTGCGGATGACGGAACTCCATCTTGTCGCAGACCTTGGTCAGCGAGTCAGCGATGTCGAAGCGCCCCTGCTCCTCCCCTATCCTGCAATAGAATGCTATATGGTACAGTAAATCACCGAGTTCCTTGGCAATGGACGGGGCGTCGTCCTTGACTATCGCATCGCTGAGCTCATACACTTCCTCCTCGGTCATCGGGCGTATGGTTTCCATCGTCTGCTCCGCATTCCACGGACACTTCTCGCGCAGCGCGTCCATCGTGTCCAGAAGACGGGAGAACGCCGCGAGCTTTTCCTCTTTTGTGTGCATTGATTATTTTGCTATTTTTGTCGGCACAAATCTAATAATTATTATTGTCATATGAAGACGATGCACTTCGTTTCCGCAGATGAGGCGGTCAGCCACATCCCCTCACACTGCCACATACACCTCAGCAGCGTTGCCAGCGTGCCGCATTGCCTGATCTCCGCGCTCTGCCGCAGAGCCGATGCCGGAGATGTAAAAGACCTGCATTTCCACCACTTCCACACAGAAGGGCCGGCTCCGTACAGCGAGCCGAAATATGAAGGCATCTTCTTCGAGCAAGGCTTCTTCGTGGGCCCCAATGTCCGCAAGAACGTCAATGCGGGATATGCGGACTACCTGCCCGTACACCTCGGCGAGAGCCAGAAACTCTACAGGGACGGAGCCATCAAGCTCGGAGCCGCGCTCGTCAATGTCTCACTTCCGAACGCCGAAGGCAAGGTCAGCCTCGGGACATCCGTGGACTGCTCGGTCGCGGCCGTGGAGTGCGCCGACCTGGTGATAGGCGTAATCAATCCCAATGTGCCTTTCGCCTACGGGGATCTGCTTGACCTCGACCAGTTCGACTATCTGGTGCAGGACGACACGCCGCTCGTGACGGCGGGATTCGCCGAGCCGACCCCGACCGAAGTGCTGATAGGCAAGAACTGCGCTTCGCTCGTGGAAGACGGAGACTGCATCCAGATGGGTATCGGAGCCCTCCCGAACGCGCTCGCCGCCCAGCTCAGGCACCACAAGAACCTCGGGCTCCACACGGAGATGTTCGCCGACGGCCTGCTCTCGCTCATCAAGGCCGGAGTCATCAACGGAAGCCACAAGAAGATAGATACAGGCAAAGTCGTGGCCTCCTTCCTGCTCGGGTCCAATGAAGTGTATTCATTCATCAACGACAACCCGACCGTGCTGATGAAGGACATCAAATACACCAATGACCCTTGGGTGATATCCCAGAACCCCAACATGAAAGCCATCAATTCGGCCACTGAAGTGGACCTGACCGGCCAGATCAGCGCCGACTCCATCGGCACCCGCATCTTCAGCGGGACAGGGGGACAGCTTGAGTTCGTGCGCGGCGCCACCATGTCCAAGGGCGGCAAGAGCATCACGGCCTTCGCTTCACGGACCAACAAAGGCAAGAACAAGATCGTGGCAGAGCTCAACTCCGGAGCAGGCGTGGTCACCCCGAGGGCGGACGCGCACTGGATAGTGACGGAATACGGAGCAGTCGACCTCTATGGCAAGAGTCTCCAGGAGAGGGCGAAGCTGATGATAAGCATAGCCCATCCTAATGACAGGGAGATGCTTGACAGACAAGCCTTCGAGAGATTCGGACCGCATTGGCACAACCTCTCAGTATAGATCAAGTGATGGCCGCCCGGCGGGATTGATTCTCCGCCGGGCGGCTGTCACTTTATTCTTTAACGGTTACTAAGCTTTCCGGAGCGGACGGCGAAATCTATGATGAAGTCCGCAGTGGCGTCGGTTCCCAAGATTGAAGAATCGACACAGAGATCGTAGTTCGAGGCCACGCCCCAGTGGCCGAAGGTGAAGAAGTTGTAGTAGTCTTCCCTGCCCTTGTCCTTCTTGAGAATCAGCTTCCCGGCCTCCTCGCAGGAGATGCCCATGCGGCGGCTGACCCTTTCGCGCCGGCACACATCCGGAGCGCAGACAAACACGTCCACGCAGTCCGTCCTCCCGCGCAGCACATAGTCCGAAGCCCGTCCAACAAAGACGGCGCTGGACTCCTCCGCAATCCGAGATATCACGGCGCTCTGTATGCGGAATATCTCTCGGTCATTGAGCCCGCCGGTCTGGAAACCCAGGCCAAGTATGCGCTTCTGCTCATCACTGCGCCGGAAGAGTTCCTCACTCAGGCCGCTCTCCGATGCGGCCTTGAGGATGAGCTCGTTGTCATAGACCTTGATGCCGAGTTTCTTCCCGACAGCAAGCGCGACACTCTTGCCGCCGCTCCCGAACTGACGTCCGATATTGAAAATGATGTGTCCGTCCATATCGTATGATTATTTGATGGCACTGCCGAGAGCTCCCGCATCCTGGCCGTCCTTGAGTTTGTCGAACTTCTTGAAAAGACGCTGCACGAAGACGAAGGCCACGGCCACCGAAAGCATGTCAGCTATAGGAAAACTCATCCACACGCCCTTCTCCTGAAACCACATCGGGAGAGAATATATCAAAGGCAGCAGGAAGATGAGCTGCCTCGAAAGAGACAGGAATATAGACTTTTTGACCATTCCCAGACACTGGAAGAGGGTGGAAGTCGTGATGCTGAAACCGACCAGGGCTGTACCGGCGCACAGTATGCGAAGTGCCTTGGACGCCATTTCAATCATCCCGGGATCATTGGTGAACAGGCTCACGGCAAGTCCCGGAATCAGCTCGGCCATAAGGAAACAGAGCGAAGTGACAAGTGTCTCCCACTTGGCCGTAAGCATGAAGACCTCCTTGACCCTGTGATACTGCCGGGCCCCGTAATTGTACCCGGCGATAGGCTGGAGCCCCTGGTTGAAACCCATGCAGATCATGATGAAGAGCATGGTCAGGCGGTTGACTATACCGTACGCACCGATGGCCAGGTCCCCGCCGTATCTGCCGAGCTGCTGGTTGATGAAGAGCGCCACCAGGCACGCCGCCGAATTCATCAGGAAGGGCCCGAGCCCTATGGCGAGGGACTGTCCGGCTATCCGCCAGTCAATCTGGAACATGGGCTTCGGGAAATGGAGGAGATTCTTCTTGTCTAGGAAGAACTTCATAGTATATACCAGGGCGGCCATCTGACAGATGACCGTGGCGAGCGCCGCACCGCGTATCCCCATCTCGAAGACGAAGATGAATACAGGGTCCAGGACGGCGTTCGATATCACCGTAAACAGAGTCAGCCCCATCGCCGTCTTGGGATGTCCCGAGGCGCGGATCAGCCCGTTGAAGCCGAAGTATAGGTGCGTGAACACATTGCCGATCAGGATGATCAGCATATAATCCCTAGCAAAAGGCAGGGTGACGTCACTCGCCCCGAAAAAGCGCAGTATGGGGTCAAGGAACGCCAGCGTGACACCGGAGAACAACGCCCCGATGATGAGGTTGAGACTCAGCACGTTGGACAGGACCCTGCGGGCCGTGTCATAGTTCTTCTGCCCCAGCAGCACGGAGATGAGCGTCGTCGCGCCTACTCCCACCAGGGTACCCATCGCCGTCGCGAGGTTCATCAGAGGGAATGTCACCGCGAGGCCGCTTATCGCCGCCGAGCCCACACCGGGGATGTGCCCGATGTAGATGCTGTCCACCATATTGTATAAAGAAGCAGCGGTCTGGGCTATGATCCCCGGGACCGCATACATCTTGAGCAACTTTCCTATCTTCTCTGTCCCAAGCTCCGTAGGAGCCAACGCTACTGATGCCATTATGTCTGCAAGATTGTTTTACTAAGGCTTCTCCACTACTTCGATGTCAAACCTCAGAGGGGAATACGCCGGTATCGAGCTCCCCGACCCGCTGGCTGCATAGCCCAGCCGGGAGAGGAAAACCCCCGTCCCAGCTTCAAAAGGCCCCATTCTCCACAGCATATATGAGAAGCCGTCGATGACAGAGCTCTTGCTGGAGGTGATGGTGATACCGGTATAGTCATCGTGGTTGTACTGCACCGATATAGGGGAATATGTCTTGGAGGAGCTGTAGATGCCGTACATCTTGGCGGTGTCGGCCACAGTGGTGTCGAAGACCCTGCCGTTCAGGAGGCGGCCGGTGTAGTTGATGTATATTGTCGTGTCGGCAGGGAAGCCCGCATCGGACTTCTCCTCCTCCTTGTCCTTGTCTCCGTCCGTCCCGGCCTGCGCGGCCGGAGCCTTGGTCTGCAGATAATAGAATCCGTACTTCAACGAATCCTTGACGGTGAGCGCCGGATAATCCGCAGCGAAGAAACGGGCGAGCGAGTCAAGCTCCCATTTGTCCATATCCTCAATGGACTCAAGCAGTTCGACTTCATATATGGCATTGTTCCCCGTGACGTTGCCCAGATACTCCTCGGCGCTCCCGTAACGGGAGGTGGTCATGAGCCAGCCCGGAATCACAGCCTCCCTCCTGCCGCCTGCGCGCATGGATGATATCATCTCGTCAAGACCGGCGGAGAGACGCCCCTCCCCGAGTGTCCAGATGACCGGGCCGAACCATGATGTCTCGCTCCATGTCCCGAGCTGCTTGGCGAGATCCGGCCAGGTGGTGGCGGAGACATTGCCGTCAAGCGACCTGAGCGTATAGTTGACACGCACATATTTGTCCGACTCGCCCACTCCCGCGCCAACGCCCTCCTTGTCGGAAAGCACATAGGCCCCGAGCCCCGTCGGGGTCAGACCGGGGTGGTTGACCTGCATCCAGGCATCAAAATACCTCTTGGCGGCGTCGTTCTTGCCGGTTTCCACGGTCCTGGCGCAAGCGCCGAGGACAAGCAGGCACAATAGATATGACAATGTCTTTTTCATCATTATTCTTTTATTCGGACGGCGATTCACTCTGCAGGAATCGTGCCGTTACATTTTCTATATACTGCGCGGCATCCTCCCTTGACGCGATGTCCCCGGGGAAGAAAATCCGGCCGCCGGCGGCGCATTCATGGCCCCCGCCGTGGAAATGGGCCCTGGCCAGGGCATTCGACGAGCAGCCCTTCTTCGACCTCACGGAAACCCGGAAAAATCCCGCGTCCTCGCGGAGGAATATGCTCATCCTGACCTTGCCGATGCCGAGCGGCAGGTTGACGAAGCCGTCCGTGTCCCCGTCCTTGAGGCCGAGGCGGCTGTTGTCCTCCCGGCTGAAGATGGAGTAGGCCACCCCGTCCGCAGTGATTTGCATCCTGTCCTTGAGGAAGACTCCCATGGCGCGGAACCTGTTCTCGCTGTATGAGTTGTACAGGTGCGCGAGCAGGCTGTCACGGTCCACGCCGGCCCCAAGCAGGGCTGAAGCCATCGACAAGGTGGACGGGAACACGGAATTGGCGAAGTTGTTGGTATCCGTCGTCATCCCGGCCATGAGCGCACGCGCGGCATCGGGCGAAAGCCTCCTGGCGTCAGCCCCGATGTCCGGCATGGCCAGCAGCACATGGAAGAGCAGCTCGCTCGCCGAGGACACCTCCGTCTCGCTGAACACGAGCGTGAAGCCCTCCGTCTCCGGCTGAAGATGGTGGTCTATCATCACCTTGGGGCAGACGGCGGCACGCAGCGGCTCCTCGAGAATCCCGGTCCGTGAAGGGGAATTGAAATCAACGCATACTATCAGGTCCGCCTCCGCAAGCCTGGCCCGCACGGCGGCCTCATCCTCCGACGCCACGAGCACCGTCTCCGGACCAGTCAGGAAGGAGAGCGTCTCCGGGTAAGCGTCCGGAACCACCGCCACGGCATCGGCTCCGCGTCCGCGAAGATATGACACCAGTGCGGTGCTGCTGCCTATGGCATCACCGTCAGGATGAAGATGGGAGACCACGCAAACCCTATGGGAAGCCCCGAAAAGAGCGTCCAGCCTGCCTGTCATCGTCTTGCAAAGAGGTTTCATCTGTTCCAAATCTTCTGCAAATTTAAGAAGAATATTGCATTTGATAAATCAAATTCCTAACTTTGTACGGATTTGGATATTGATAAAAAGAACATAAAATGAACAAGACAGTCAAGATCATCATTGAAGTTGTGCTGTTGGGAGTCATCGCATTCCTGACATATGCAATCTACAGCTCCATCATGGAGCCAGTCAACTTCAACAAACAGAGAGACTACCGCAAGAGCGTAGCTATCCAGAGACTTAAGGATATCCGTACCCTGCAGGTGGCCTACAAGTCAGTCAACGGCAAGTTCACCACCACCGTGGACTCCCTCAAGACCTTCTACGAAGAAGGCAAGATGCCCGTTGTCCTCCAGGTAGGTTCACAGGATGACTCAGTTGCCGTAATGCACACCGAGGCCGTCAAGAAGGCACATCGCAGGATCACCAACGAGGATCTCTACAAGATGTATCTTGCAGGCGACAAGAACCTCGTGTTCTCCATCGAGAACTTCATCCCTGTTAAGGACACCCTCTTCAACGGACGCAACGACTTCAACATCGACTCGCTCAAGACCATTCCGTTCTCAGGAGGCAAGCCTGTCCAGATGGAGGCTATCGTCAAGACCGTTTCCGGCGTGCCTGTCCCTCTCTTCGAGGCCAAGATGCCTTACAAGGATCTCCTTCTCGGACTTGACAACCAGCTCCGCATCAATCTTGACGCAGAGTGCGAGGCGCAGAACAAGTATCAGGGCCTCCAGGTAGGCTCCATCACCGCGCCTAACAACAACGCAGGTAACTGGGAATAGTGTTTACTCTCGTACCTTCCTGCTTCTTCGACCCTGCTTCAGAGCGCGCGGCGCTTGAGGAAGTGGCTTCAGTGAAGGAAGGCGCGGAGGTAAGGCACATGGAAATACCGGAATATGACGCTGTCCTCATCTATGATATGGATGAGGACAGTTCCGTTTCCGGTCATGATGTCGCGCAGCTCCTGACAAGACTCGGCGAGTGTCCCGAATACAACAAGATCCTCTGCCGGATCAAGGACTCGCGGCTATACCTCGGCATAGCTCAGGGCAAGACCCTGCTGCTGGCCAACAGCTATGAAATCCAGGACTTCACCACCGCCGAATACTATATTTTCCTGGCGGTCAAGTCTCTCCAGATCAATCCGGAGATGTCCACGATATGCTGGCTCTCCGAACTTGATGCAGACGAGGAGATGTCTCTCTACAGATATTTCAAGGCGGTCGTCAGGATATGAGGATAATCGGAGGGAAACTCAAGGGCCGGATGATTTCTCCACCGGCCGGCTACAGCGCGAGACCTACCACAGACTACGCCAAGGAGGGCCTTTTCAATGTTCTGGACAACGAATACGAATTCGATGACCTCAAGGTCCTCGACCTGTTCGGAGGCACAGGGGCGATCGCATACGAATTCGCGTCGAGAGGCGCCGCGCTGGTGTGCAGCGTGGAGATGAACAAAGCCAACGCCTCCTTCATCCGCCGCGAAGCGGCAAGGCTGGGCCTTGACAAGATCAAGGCGGTACACAGCAATGTGTTCGACTTCCTCCCCGTCTGCCGCGAGAAGTTCGACATCATCTTCGCCGACCCTCCCTATGCCATTGATGGGCTGGAGAGCATTCCGGACAAGGTCCTCGACGGCGGCATCCTGCAGGAAGGGAACTATTTCATCCTGGAACACGGTGACGAGCACTCATTCAGGGATCACCCCAGATTCAAGAAAGAGAAAGTCTACGGCCGGGTACACTTCTCCTTCTTCGAGCAGTAATCCTTTCCCTCCGTAAACGGGGCCTCATTTCATATCCGGGGCCGGATCGTTTTTAGTAAGCGGCAACTTATTTTTTAACGTTTATTTATTCGCAATTTTGAAAAAGTATTATCATGATGAAAAAGTTCTTGCCACTATTGATGGCACTCATATTCAGCGCCTGCACAACCGAGGCATACCTCTGGAATTCAGAGAATGCGACCGTGGACATGGAAGTCTACAAGCAGCAGTACAAACTCAACAAGGCAGAGTGGGACGCAGCGTTCAAATTCCTTTCCGACACGGCTACGCTTTCTCTCCCGGCGGGGCGTTATCAGCTGACCGACAATACTTTCGCTACCGTACAGACCGGCTCTACACGCACTGCGACACAGTGGGAGGATCATCACAAGAAAATAGACCTGTTTTATGTGGTGGAAGGAAGGGAACTCGTCAATGTCTGCAAGCCCGAAGAACTTCTCGACTGCACAAGACCTTACAATGACGAAAAAGATGTGGAGAACTACAAATCATCTTCCAACCCGCGTCCAGTGGTGCTCACCCCGGGCAAATTCGTGATTCTCTTCCCGTCAGACGCCCACCAGCCGATGCTCGACCCCGAAGGGACACCGGCCCCGATCAAGAAGATCGTCGTCAAAATCCCTTTCGCCACAGAATAGAACCACCAGTTCACTCCCGGCGCTTCTATTTCAAGCATCATCTCAAGGTGATAAGCGCGGATGACTTCGGAGGGCGCAAGCCGGGCGGGCGTGGGAAAGTCGGTAGGGTAACGGAGCTCGCGCGGAGGTTTTCGTCAGCCTCGGTGACCGCGAAGGAACGGCGACAGACACATGGCGACTGAAGCATCAGGAGTTTCCAGACTTGTCGGCCCTGATATATGAAAGGCCTCACCTTTTTCCGGTGAGGCCCTTTGGTAAGCGGCAAAAAATAAGTTGCCGAATATGTCTCGCGGGGACTAAATGAACTTGCTCTTGTCGATGGCGACTCCCTTGACACTCTTTCCATCAGTCACAAGCGTCTTGCCGGTGAACTTGGCGGTCTTGCCTGGCTTTGCGAATGTGCCGTCCGTACCCCTCTCGAAAAGGCGGAACTCGATATCAGCATTGTTGAATTTGCAATCCCAATAATAGAAGGCGACCCCGTCAGCATCAGGGACTCCGCCCTGATAGCCATAGTTGTTCGACAATCCGCAACTGAACGTCGGACAAGAAGAACTATGATCTATTATCAAAGCACCTGTAGAATAAAGATACTTCGCCGTCCCCGGAGTTGTGACATCCACAGTCTGGAGGATATAGTCCCTGGCCTTCGCCGGATCAAGACCCTTCACCAGCACCTTGAATGCGGAATATGTTTCCCAGTCCGCAATGGTTGCCGTCAACTTGCTGCCGTCATAAGCATAGGCAACACCCGTCTCGAAATAAGACAATTGCCTAAAATAGGTGTCTGCATAATCAAACTCAGAAGACAGCTTCTCGTAATAGGGACTAAACCACACGCCTCCATTATAGTAATGGTGGCTATATCCGGACAGGTTATTGAAGCCTTCATATACGGCCAGGAATTTGCCGCTTGACTTGAGGCTCCGGCCGGCGGCGAGGGCGTCGGCAGTCCACTTCGCCCCGTCATACGTGATGACAAGGTCAGGAATCGGGTTGTCCGCCTTCTCGGTGTTATTCCAGTCGTCGAACCACAGGTTGAGTTTGTCTCCGTCCGCCCAGTCTTTCTTCGCTGCCTTGGTGTCTCCCGCACCGTCGAATCCGGCGATGTT
>UQMB01000020.1 GCA_900541925.1 uncultured Bacteroidales bacterium
CATCGAGTCCGATGACTGGCTAACTGAAATTGGGTGACGCATTGATAAAGTCAGGGATGTCTGACTTCTGAAGGTGCTGCTCTTTGTATCTGCGGAGTATGATGTCGAGAACCTGCCTCTTGGACTCCTCATCCCATGTGAGCGCGGAGGCCTCGGCCAGACGCGCCTCCTGCTCGGCGGCGATTGTCTCTCCGATGACCGCTTCTTCATCCCCATCGATACGGTCTATATCTTCCTGCACCTTGCTCGGCCCGAGGGTGCGCTGCGGATGAAGAATCGCACACAATAAAACCACAAGGCACACAGACATCACGACATCAGTGACAGCCTTGACATCACGGCTGTCGGCCAGGAAGACCACCCACTGCATAGCGATCCATACCAAAGGAAGCCACAAGACCTTGGCCGCAAACTTATATGGGAAGTCCTCTTCGTCGGAGTAGTTCTGAAGATGATATTCATCTATGCGCCGCTTGACCCATACCGTCACCAGAATCATCCGCCCCAGCAGCACGACACTGCACAACACAACGGCGAGCATCAATATGGCGCTACTTTCCGCGAGGAGACTGCTCCCCGCTACCGCAAGGGCCATCAGGACAAGCAGCATCAGCATCGGGACACCCACGAACAGCCTGTCGCCCCACTCATCCAGCCCCCGCTGGCGGAAATACCGCAAAAAAATGGAGGACAGGCACATAGGACAATACAGGATTCCAAAGATACGGATATAGTTCCAGACGGCGGACGATGACGGGGCGAACACATACGGAAGCTCCATCACCACAGCGGCAAAGAAAAACGACACCTGCCAGCGCGCCGGATAGAAATAATACGCCTCCTTATCGAACGGACGGCACATGTGGAACCATCTCACGGCAGCGCAGAAAATCCCCGTGACCACGAATACCAGACATGCGTCCGAGTATATTACTTCCTCAGGCGACCAGGTAATCATAGACTCATTCAAATGTCTCAGGCCAAGGGTTCTCCAGAATTCCGGCCATATCCGTCATCTGCTTGTGGGCTTCGTGGAGAAGGCGGTCGGTCTCTTCCTTGCGGGGCTTCGACCTGTCCGGGAAGACAGGGTCTCCGACATTAAGGGTGAGAAGCGGGATATTCGGCTTGTCGAAGAGCTTGTAAATACCTGTACGCCTGCGATATGAAATCACAAACGGGAGCACGGGGATGTCGTACTTCCAGGCCATCGCGAACGCCCCCTTGTGGAACGTGCGGACAGGAGTATAGAATCTCCAGCTCGCGGCCTCAGGGAAAACATGGATCCATTGCTTCTTCTCGTGCATTTCGTTGAACACGGCGTCGAAGGCCCGCATCCCGGAAGTCTCTTCAGGAATCGGCACTCCACCGAGATAGTACATGAACCAGGCATCCTTGCCGCGCATGTGCTCCCCGAAAATCGGGAACCAGAGTTTGCGCCAGCCGATGGCATCCAGCACGCAGGTAAGATCCCACGGATAGATGTGATTGCAGACTGTCAGCGCACCGTTTTTCAGCTGCGCGGCGTATTTCTTGAGCTTGTCCTTGCCCTCAATCCTGAGCCCGTAACGGATCCTGTTGAGCGGAATGAGCAGACAGCGGAGACCTATATGATTGAGCGCCTGATTGAAACGATACTTGAGACTGTGGCCTATCTCCTGATACGGGAAAGTCCGGTCAAGCGCGACCTGCCTGCCGTCATATCGGACAGGGAAGATGTGCTTGTCCGAACGGTCGACCGGATACTCTATATCGATGTCGGGGATGTAAACTCCATCCCTTGTTTTCATCTGCCTATATCTTTCGTTATCAATACCTTTACCCATGATGCGCTGAAATTTCTTCAACTTGCAAATATAGCGATTTTTCCTTTCCGGTGATGCTGTGGGCGAGTGCGCTCCGTCAACCCCGCAAGGCTTCAATGCACTTGCGCACGCTGTCGGTCCAGTATGGTATGGCTATGCCGAAGGTACGCTTGATGAGAGTCTTGTCGAGGACAGAATATGCCGGACGCACGACCCTGCTCGGGAACTCGTCCGAATGGCAGGGACGGATATCGCAGGCGGTATGGCCGGCGAACTCTGCTATAAGCTTGGTGAAATCATACCAGCTGCACACGCCTTCGTCGGAGAAATGGTACACACCCGGATGCTCCTCGTAGGAACGCGAAGAGATGATACCGAATATGACCCGGGCCAGATCAAGAGCATAAGTCGGTGTCCCCGTCTGGTCGAAGACCACATTGAGCTGAGGCCTTTCGGCGGTCAGCCTGAGCATGGTCTTGAGGAAATTCTTGCCGAATTCGCTGTAGAGCCAGGCCGTACGGATGATCACATGCTTGCAGCCGGAAGCCTTGATCTTCTCCTCTCCGTGAAGTTTAGTGAGCCCGTAGACCCCGGTAGGAGTGCCCTTCTGCGTCTCACGGCACGGGGTGTTGTACGGGTCGCCCCCGAACACATAGTCGGTGCTGACATGGAACAGCACTCCCCCGGCCTCCTTCATCGCCAAGGCGAGATTCTCCGGAGCCGTGGCATTAAGAAGCTCCGCCAGCTCCTTCCGGTCCTCCGCCCCCTCCACATCAGTGAACGCCGCACAGTTGACAATCGCGCCCACTCTCTCAGAGGCGACCATCTCCCTCACGGCGGCCATGTCGGTGATGTCAAGACGGCGCGTATCGGTGCACACGTCGCCGCCCGCCATCTTGCGCAACATCGCAATCTGCTCTTCCGACGCCTGGTTGACATCGGTAAAAATATAATTGTCCCCAGAGCCTCTGGTCACTATCCTCAATTCATTGCCAAGCTGCCCGTTGGCTCCAGTCACAAGTATGTTCATCTTCTAAAACTCATCTGTCCCCTGCACCCCGTGCTTCTCCACCTCATCGGCGACTCGCACAAGATACTGGCCATAAGGATTTTTCATCATCGGGCCCGCCACCTCACGGACTTTGGCCGGGCTAACCCAGCCCTTGCGCAAGCCTATGCCTTCGAGGCAGGCTATCTTGAGCCCCTGGCGCTTCTCTATGGTCTCGATGTAATTGGTCGCCTCCGCCAGGGAGTCGTGCGTACCGGTATCCAGCCAGGCGAATCCGCGTCCGAGCGTCTGCACCCTCAGTTCGCCGCAGCCCAGGAACTCCTGGTTGACCGTGGTGATTTCCAGCTCACCGCGGGCGGACGGCTTGATGTGCTTGGCGATACCCACCACCTTGTTGGGGTAGAAATACAGGCCCACGACGGCATAATTGCTCTTCGGCACAGCCGGCTTCTCCTCGATCGAGAGGCAGTTGCCCGCCTTGTCGAACTCGGCCACGCCGTAACGCTCCGGGTCGCTTACCCAGTAGCCGAAGACCGTGGCCTTGCCGTCCTGTTCCGCTGTGCGCACCGCCTCCCGGAGAAGCCCCGAGAACCCGGCGCCGTGGAAGAT
Organism: uncultured Bacteroidales bacterium; assembly: GCA_900541925.1. Lineage (GTDB taxonomy): Bacteria > Bacteroidota > Bacteroidia > Bacteroidales > UBA932 > Cryptobacteroides. The sequence continues at coordinate 3,421 of UQMB01000020.1, forward strand.
ATTGTCGCCGAGCACCAGGCATACCGAGTCGTCACCGATGAATTCCTCACCTATTATGAAGGCCTGAGCAAGGCCGTCCGGGGATGGCTGCTCGGCGTAACTGAAATTGACGCCGAAATCGCTTCCGTCTCCAAGCAGGCGCTTGAATCCCGGCAGGTCATAAGGGGTCGAGATGATGAGGATGTCCCGGATGCCGGCCAGCATGAGCACTGACACCGGATAGTAGATCATCGGCTTGTCGAAAATCGGGAGGAGCTGCTTGCTGACCCCCTTGGTGATAGGGTAAAGGCGTGTGCCTGAACCACCTGCGAGCACAATCCCTTTCATAAGCTGTCCGGTTCCGTGCCGACTTCGTCAAAGTATTCTCCAGACACATGGCACACAGGGCACTCCTTCGGAGGCTCCGGGCCGATATGCTTGTATCCGCAGACCGAGCATATCCATTCTTTGTTTTCTTCTGCCATAGTTTCAGGTGTATTGGTCCTGAGACAAATATAGGGGATAATTCCGATTATGACAAGAGTTTGCGGACTATACCGGAGATCGTCTTGCCGTCGGCCTGGCCGGCGAGAGCGGCGTTCGCCGCACCCATGACCTTACCCATTTCCTTGAGGGAGGTCGCTCCGAGCGCGGCTATTATCTCCTTGACCTTGGCTTCCACCTCGGCCTCCGAGAGCTGCTTAGGCAGGTATTTCTCTATCACTGCAGCCTCAGCCAATTCGTTGTCGGCAAGCTCTTTGCGCCCCGCTGCAACATATTGCTCAGCCGACTCCCGGCGCTGCTTCACCAGTTTGCGGATCATCTTGAGGACATCCTCGTCGGTGACTTCCCTGGATCCGCCCTCAGCCGTCTTGAAAAGCAGGATTTCGCCCTTCACGGCACGCACCGCGTTCATCGCCACACTGTCCTTGGCCTTCATCGCGGCCTTTATGTCTTCTTGAATTTGCTGTTCGAGTGTCATGGCATTATCTTTTTATCTCCGTAAAGTTACAAATCATTTTGAGATTTCGCGCCGCCGGCCCGGGAAAACAACGAGAGAAAACAGAAACTTTTTGCCCGGCAAATCCGTATATAGAAAGATTAAAGACTTTACATTATGGGTAACTTTATCCAACAAATCTCAGAGCGCGCAGTCAGGACAGTGAAGTGCTGGTGGCTGTTTGTGCTCTGCGGCCTGCTCTGCATCGCGGCAGGCTTCGTGGTCTTCCGCAATCCGGTCGAAAGCTATCTCACTCTCAGCCTCCTGTTCGGAGTGGTGATCCTGGTATCCGGAGTGGTGGAGCTTGTGGCCGCATTCAGCAGCCGCAACTACTTCATGATGAGGGGATACAACATTGTGGGCGGCATCCTTGACATCATCGTCGGCATACTGCTCTGCTCTATGCCTTCTGTGACGGCCGTGCTGCTGCCGGTATTCCTCGGAATCTGGGTGATGTACCACAGCTTCATGATCATCGGCTTCGCAGGTGACCTGAGCGCATTCAATGTGCGCGGCTCCGGCTGGGGCATCGCTGCGGGAGTCATCCTGCTCCTCCTCTCCATCCTGATCATCTTCAAGCCGTTCTCAGTGGGGATGGCGACAGTTGTGGTCCTCACCGGTGTCGCCCTCATCGTGCTCGGCGCGATCATGATCGCCGGAGGCATAAGGCTCCGGAAGCTCCACAAGAGCGTCCAGGAGAGCTTCGGCCCTATCGATTTCAGCGAATAGACAGCACGGCGCGACTTCTCCGGACAGTCGTGGAAGAACCAGAAAGCCGACGCAGAATCTGCGCCGGCTTTTTTTGCTGCGTGGAGGGCTACTCCTGCTTGAGAGATTCCACCGGATTGGCCCGGGCTATCTTGAGCGACCCCGCCACGACAGCCGCCACCACGACGGCGAGCACCACGACATCCGCCAAGACGAAATACTGCGGCCCGAGCGCAATGGCATCGGAAAAGCTCCTGAGCCACGAATCAGCTGTGAACCAGGCTCCTATATCCCCGACCAGAACGGCTGCGCCTGCAAGTTTAAGTATGTCCACGACCAGCATCCGCACTATCTCGGAGGTCTGCGCGCCATTGACCTTGCGGACCGCGATCTCGGCGCTGCGCCGGTAGTTCTCGTCACGGACATACCCGACAAGGCCTATGATCGCTATGATGACGGCGAATATGGAACCGAGGGTGAAGGTGCGGCGCATGGAATCGGTCTCCTCGTACATCTGGCGGAAAGTATCTGAATATGAGGTGAGTTCAATGTCGCGGACGCCTCCCGACTCGTGAACCATCCGGCTTATGAGCTCGTTTGCGGCCTTGACGGCGCCGGCAGGTTTTTCGCGGAATCTCACGACTATGTTGTGCAAGGTCGCCTTGTCTCCCCCGCTCCAGCAGAAGCGGACGCTCGGCCGCGCATCGGCCTGCTCCATAGAACCGATCAGGTAGTCCTCGTATACACCGCATATAGTATATGTGTCCCTATTGTGCCCGGAGATCCGGACAGTCTTCCCCACGGCGCCGTCGGACCAGTCGGCATAGAGGCTCATCTTCTCTACGAAGCTCCGGCTCACGGCCATGTCCTCCGGCCCCTCCGGTCTCCTGCCGTCAATGAGCCTGAACCCCATCAGGTCGAAGAAACCCTCCGTCGCATAGTCCTCATCCGCGATGTTGAAAAGGTCACGGTCATCGCCCGGCAGAGATATGTTGTTGCCGGAGGCCCTCTCATACGGCAGGCAATAAGTCAGTTCGGCATACTCCACCTCCGGAAGCGCGCGCAGGTCGGCGGCAATCTGGAGCATCCTCTCCTGGCTCAGCGCCGGGATGTAGGCATAAGCCACATTGTCATAGTCGTAGCCCGGGTCGGCATCGACGCTGCGGCGGTACTGGGCAGTCACGACGAGCATCAGCGAGACGAGCAGCGCGTTGACGGCGAACTGCACCGCCAGCAGCGAGAGTTTCCAGCGCCGCTTGCTGTCCTTGTACCCTCTGAACGCCGTGGAGACCGGAATCCTGATGAACATCCGTGCCGGAATCAGGGCCGAGAACAGGAAAACCAGCAGGACGGTGACACCAAGGACGATGAATGTCTGCGGAATCATCAGGTCCGTCACAGGGACCCCAATGAGCGACTCGACAGCACCCCTGAAGGCAAAGATGATCAACACCGCAACCAGCAGAGAAAAGGCGATGTTGAGCGCTGTCTCCCTGAAAAGCAGCGCATATATGGTACCATCGCCGGCCCCGAAACACTTGCGCACCCCGACCTCGCGCGAGCGCCGTATCACATCACCTATCGCCACGAGGACATAGTTCATCACGGACACGAGCAGCAGCAGGAGCGCGACAACAGAGAGGATGAGCAGCATATTGCGGACATCGGGGTTGTCCCGGTGCAAGGTCTTGAACGGTTTGAGCGTGTAACGCAGGCTTGTACCGTTCTTCTCAATACTCTCCAGGTCCTGGTGGGCCTCCTGCATCTTGCGTATCGCCTCCGTCAACGAGGCGGGGCTGACGCCGGGGGCAAGTTTGATATAACTGGAATAGCGGTCGTTGCCAAGCCAGTTGTTGATGCTCCACTCCCCTATGGCACCGATACCGATCAGAGCATCGAAGTTCAAGGTCCCGTTGGCCGGGAAATCCTCGTAGACTCCGGCCACGGTGAGTTTCAGGTCCGGCTGGTCCTCGTTGCATATGGTTTTCCCGACAGCCTCAGCCACGCCTCCGAGCCTCTCGGCCACACTGCGGCTCACAGCCACGCTGCCGTCCCAGGACTTCAGAGCATTGACTGGTGCACCCGAGAGGACCTCCCGGCCGAAGATGTCGAAAAAGCAACTGTCCGCCGCAATCATATTACACTCCAGGCTGTTGCCCGACTCGTCGAAGAAAACGTCAGAATTGAATACGCCGGTGTACCTGGTAGCGGCTGTCACACCCGGCACCTCCGCCATGAAGCCAGGAGCCACGGCACCGCTCGTGTTTCCGAACTCCTTGTTCTCGCCCTGCTGCGTAATATCGGATATCACCTTGTATATATAGTCCACATCCTTGTAGAAGCCGTCGTAGGACAGCTCGAAGCAGACCTTGGCCATCAGCACGACAGCAATCGACAGCCCGACTCCCAAAGAGAGAATCTTGATCAAAAAATCACTTGCTTTTCTCATGTTCATTTACAACCTGTCTCCCGGCCCCGGATGGCCGCCCTGCAAGAATGTCGGCGGACATCCGGCGGGAGAAGGACATTTGTCTAATCAGTCCGGCAGAGAATCAGCAACCGTGCCACAAAACGCAACCCTCTGTCCCTCAGAATGATTCGGCAGGCCGGCATTGCGGGCGCTGTAAAGGAACTTTACACGGGATGTAAAAGAACTTTACAGAAGCTCGGAGAGGGAGTCGTAATACTGGCGGCTGACCGGTATGGGGCTGAGCCCCTCCTGGAGGAATTCCGCCTGGATCTGTCCCTCCTTGGCCCGGCGCAGGACCTTGATATGGCGAGGATTGACATAATACGAGCGATGGCAACGCACCAGTCCGTGCCGGGCGGCTATGGTCTCCAGGCTCCGCATGGAATTCCGCAGCATGAACTCCTTCGCCCTGTCGTTCTCCATATAGTGGATCTTCACATAGTTCGACTCTGCGCTGACATACAGGATGGCAGAGGGGTCAATTGTGAGCTTCAGCTTCTTGTGCTCATCATAGAACTTCACCAGCGACTCGTCCGGCACCTTGGCGGCCTGATCCTGACCGAGATTGATGGTCAGCCTCACCAGAATCAGAAACACATACGGATATACCATAATCAGATACGAGAACTTCAGGCAATGCGACAGCGCGAGGAAATACGGCATCCTTGAGCCGTAGAAGAGGGCAGTGTAGAGAGCCATGAAAAACGCGCAGATGAGAAGTTCACCGAAGCACCAGATGCCGTAGTGCCACCTGCGGAAAGGGATATATTTGTACAACGCCACGAAAATCAGCCTCGTCAAAGAAAGGACCGCGAGGATGATGCAGGTCAGCATAAGGAAGTGGAAGGGAAAACTCTTGCCGCCCACCATATAGAAGTCCTGTATTCCGAAAGGGTCATACAGAAAGCAGAAGGAGATGAAGAAAGACGGCACCAGCAGCACATACACAAGATGAGCCGCATAAGTCTTCGGGAGCCTGACCGTAGAATTCATAAGCTTTCGTCCCCTAACGCAGAGGGATTAAAATTAAACTTCGTGTTTTTCGTCCCAAAAATACTGCAATTTTCCCGCAAAACAAGCGTTTTATCACTTTTACAACCTTATCGGACATAGTTTTTTCGTCCCATACATCCGGGCCTGTAACTTTGCCACGACAAAATGTGAAAACGATGAACACTTACGAATACTCAGTAGTTCCCGAGAACATAGACTTCAAGGGCAGAATCACGGTGCCGGCCATGTGCGGGCATCTCATCAACGCGATAGGGCAGAACATCCGCAAGGAAGGCTACGGGATTGACGTGATGGCAAGGGCCAACAGGAGCTGGGTCCTGATGCGCTCCGCCTTCGAGATCGACTGCCGCCCGGACCTGTACGCGCCGCTCTATGTCAGCGTCTGGCCAGTGAGAGGGACAGGACTCACATACAACCGCTGCGTGCGCATGACAGATAAAGACGGGAACGAGATAGGCCGCGGGACGACCGAATGGTGCATCATAGACCGCACAAGCAGGCGGCCTGTGTTCCCGGACCTCGGGCTGGACAGCACAGAGAGCGCAATCCCGTGCAGAAGTCCGCGCAGGATACGCGACTTCGACCCGGAAGTCAAAGACGACAGGAGAGTCTGCTACAGCGACTGCGATTTCAACGGGCACCTCAACAACACCCGTTATGTGGAACTGCTGTATGACATGCTCCCGGAAGACATCCTGGACAGGCCTACTCCTCTCAGACTTGACCTGAACTACCGCCACGAGGTCAGGCGCGGAGAGAGCGTCACCATCGGGCTCAAGAAAGAGACCGGCGGCGAGTATCTGTTCATCGCCAAGGCCGGAGAGCAGACCCTGTGCAGCGCGGCGCTGACGCAGGCTTAGAACTATTTGAGGAACACGAAGAACACGGCAAGTATCAGACAGCCGAAAGCGGCGATGTGGTTCCATTGTATACCTTCCCCCTTGAAAAGGAAGTTGATTATCACAGTGAATACCAGAAGTGAAATCACCTCCTGGATCACCTTCAGCTGAACGAGGCTGAACGGGCCGCCGTTGACGCTGGAACCGATACGGTTGGCCGGAACCTGGGCGCAATACTCGAAGAACGCCAGACCCCAGGAGAAAAGGATCACCAGGATGAGGGGCCAGCCCTCGGAAATCTTCATCTCCTGAAGTTTCAGATGCCCGTACCAGGCGAATGTCATGAAAACATTGGACACAATGAGCAATAATACGGTCCAGACTCCATGCATAAATATCTGTCTATTTCCATTAAGCGGCGCAAAGGTAGGAAATTTGACGAATTTTATTCATTTTTGTCGATTATGAATGACAACCATATAGTAATAATGGCCGGCGGAGTGGGGAGCAGGCTGTATCCAGTCAGCACTCCGGAACACCCGAAGCAGTTCCTCGACCTGCTCGGACGCGGCAAGTCACTGATCCGGCTGACATACGAAAGATTCCTTGAGATGGACCCCGACGCAAAGTTCTGGGTGGTCACATCCGAGCGGTATATCCACTTCATCCACGAGCAGCTGCCGGAGATCCCGGACGAGAGAATCCTGTCCGAACCGGAGCCGCGCAACACCGCGCCATGCATCGCATACGCCTGCCGCAAGATACTCAAGAAGTATCCGCATGCCAGCATTGTCGTCACGCCGTCCGACGCGTTCGTACCTGACCACAAGGCCTTCGCCGGGACAGTCCGCACAGCGCTGGACTTCGCCGGGACCGGGGAATCCATAATATGTATCGGCATAGAGCCGCGCTCGCCGCACACAGGCTACGGCTACATATATGCTCCTGCCGCCACGGGCGAAGACGAAGTGGTGAAGGTGGAGGCATTCAAAGAGAAACCTTCACTTGACATCGCGGAAAAGTACCTGGCAGACGGGGCTTATTTCTGGAATGCCGGCATCTTCATCAGCAGCGCCGCCAGCCTAGAATCACAACTGCGCAAGTACGCCCCGCAAATCAGCGGGGTGATGGATAATCTCGCCCCGGCATTCTACACCGCCGAGGAGAAGGCCGAAGTAGCCAGGCTGTTCCCGACCTGCGACAAAATCTCCATCGACTACGCCGTGATGGAGAAATCCTCTGATATATACATGATTCCGGGGCGATGGGAATGGAGCGACCTCGGCAGCTTCGAGGCCATAGAGAAAATTACAGGCAAAAAATTAAAATAATTTTCCCTGAAAATTTGGAGAATTCAAAGTAAAAGGATACCTTTGCAATCCCAAAACCAAAAGGACTGACTCGTTAGCTCAGTTGGTAGAGCATCACACTTTTAATGTGGGGGTCTCGGGTTCGAGCCCCGAACGGGTCACAAACAGGGAATTTGCTTCCTTAGCTCAGTTGGTAGAGCACCTGACTCTTAATCAGGGTGTCTAGGGTTCGAGCCCCTAAGGGAGCACATGAGAAGCCGGCTGGATTCAGCCGGCTTCTTTTCGTATATATGTGGTCTCCTTACAGTTTGATGTAATGTATAGGATCCGACTTCACCGTGTCAAGCGGAGCGGAGACGAACTTGATCTTGGCAAAGTTGAGTTTGCCGAGTTCGAAACAGCGGATTTCGCTGTTCCACATGGTGCGGTAGTAGAGTTTCAGCCCGGACATGTCGCTCACGGATGTGATCTGCGTGGCGCTCGGGATATCGGCCACATCCTCCCCCTTTGGGAACTGTATCCCGACAGGGATGTTGAACGCGCTCAATATGCGGAACGCTTCCAGTGAAGCCTCGTCCGGATTGGCGCGCACCGGCGCGGTGTTCTGATAGAACGCCGCCCTGACAAAGCGTGACGGCGGAGTCACGTCACCAGGCAGGCCGAGAAAACCGCTGCCACCCCCGAAAGAGCGCAGATCCATGTTGCCGAGCCTGTTCTCCCCAGCCCTGCCGGGCAGCAGGTTCACATAGTTGTTGAGATTGGTGAGCTGCCAGTCAAAGGAAGGGGAATTGGTGAGCACGCCGACGGTGTTGTCGTAAAATATGCACTTGCCGTCAATCACCTCCAGCACCACTTGAGCCCCGCTCGGATCCGCGAAGCGCCAGTGCACGGTCGATGACCGCGGGTCGAAACCGTGTATGTGCACCTTGCCTATCTCTTCCTTAACCTCGGCTACCGTAGCGCATCGGCCAAGGATGTAAGACACCAGCTGGAAATCAGAGATGTTGCTATCCCTGAGCGCCGGATCATAATCCTCATAGCGGCCATAATCCGGGAAATAGAACAGCCCGGCGGAAAGCCCCTTCTCATTGAGACCCTCGACCACGAACTCGTCCTGCTCCACGGCAAGTCCGACATAGCCATAGCGCCCCGCGAAACTCCTGCCGGTTCCACCCCCGGGAACCATAGAAAGCCATTCGTGGCCCCTCGGGACCACCACATAGCGTCCGTGATTGTCGGACGCGGCCCACTCGACCGAGCGGGCGACCACCGTGCAGCCGTCTGCCGACTTCAGGGTGATGCCAGTGCACGCGGAGGATGTGCGGACATTGGCCGCCATCACAGCCGCAACGAGAAAAATTGCAGTAATCGTCCTTTTCATAAGCAAAAACATTTATTGTTGTATAAGCCTTCTGGCCGTGACCATCATAAAAGGCTTCATATCTTCATACGGGATGACAAAAGTCGGGCGGCCGCTCGCGTAGGCGGCAATCTCGTACTCGTTGTAGACAAATCTCACACCGCCACTCTCGAAAAGAGGCGGACACTGAGGAAGAGGAACACTCCACACCGCATTGTCAAAAAGATACTCCCGGAGGTCATCCTTGGCGGAAAGTCCCCAATAGTCCCTGAGACCATCAGAGATCAGGGACTGCAGTTCCTCCGAATACACATCCGGCGCGACTACATCCCAGCCTATCCTGCGGCCGTCGGACTTGCGGAAAGTCACGCCGCGATATATGGTGCTGCCGTGCGCGCCCCCGCTATAAGAGTATTCCGAGAAGCGATATGTCAGATACAACGGGCTCTCAGAGTCTTTGACGAACTCTATCTTGTCATAGCAACCGGCACCGCCTTCCATTCCGCTCTCCTCAAGGTACTCACGGAAAAACTCCCGCGACGACTCCAGACGGGCGTCAAAATAATACTGCGCCGCCGCCTTGAAATCGCGGCTGTCATCCTGATAGCTGCCGCCGAGCACCTCGGAGAAATACTCGCCCACAGCAGCGCTCAAAGGAAGGCTCTTGTCAAGAGGGGCATCGAAAACTATGCTGACATCAGCTGAAGAATCCTCCGCGCACACGCTGTCCCTGGCGACAAGGAGTTCCTCAGGTACGGGACAGGCACGGTTTCCGCCACAGCATCCTGATAGAAGGACGGCGGAGAGAGCAAGTGCTCCAGACAAACCAAAATACTTCATATCTATAAGGTTTTTCGTCCGCAATATACTCAATTAAAAGCAGAAAGAAAAAATTATGACTATATTTACACTATGGACAAACTTTGCCGCAAGGCACTTCTCATTACGCTGTCTCTGAGCCTGTGCCTGACGGCCACGGCTCAGAGGCCACGGATATACGACACGTCTGACGGTCTCCCCGGCAGCCGCATCAGCGATATCCGTCAGGACAAGATGGGATTCATCTGGATTGCCGGAGAAGACGGGCTGTCCTATTTTGACGGAAGCACTTTCAGAACATTCCAGCCGGAAGGCAGCGGCCGCATAGCCGGAAGCGACGCCCTGGCCATGCTGGAAGACAGCCACGGCGCACTCTGGATAGGCACGACAGGAGGATTGCAGACATTCAACCCCTTAGACGGGAAGTTCAGGACAATCTCGGGAGAACACACGACATCAATAATAGAATTCACGCCGGACAAAGGCAGCAAAAGCGAGATCTGGGCCGGAAGCGAAAGCCTCGGAATATCCGTGTTCAACAGCTTTACGGAAGAGGTGGACGCCGTCAAAACGGCCATGGTCAACGCCAACCTGCCTTCGATGCGTATCAACGAGCTTTTCCCGGACTCGCAGGGCAGGATATGGGCCGCCTTCGCCGATGGAGGCTTCTGCGCCATGGACGGCGTATCCGGAGCCATATTGGAGGCCGTACCGGGAAGTGATTCCCCGTCCGCCCCGCACATAACATGCTTCGCGGAAGACCTTGGAAGCGGGACAGTCATGATGGGCAGTTCCGATGCCGGACTGCTGCTCCATGATGCAGCCGGAGGTCCGGCACGCCCAAGCTCGGACCAGCTAACAAGGGCATTCCGCATATCCGCCATCATCAAAGACGCCACATCGGACCCCGGCGACCCGAGCTACATACTGGGCACGGACGGCGACGGACTCCGGCTCTATGACTTCAGGCGCGACGCCCTGAGGGAATTTGGCGGGAGCATGCTCCCGGAAGGGGCCGACAAGTGGAAAGTGCGCAGCCTGATGCTTGACAGGCAGGGCAACCTTTGGGTCGGGGCATATCTGTCCGGGCTTGCCATAATACCAAAGCAGATTTACGGGTTCAGCACGGTAGGCACGGACGGCAGCATCACCGCCCTCGTCATAGACCGCTCCGGCACAATCTGGGCAGGCACATCCGGGCAAGGACTGCTGCGTCTGGACAACGGCGGGAGCAAAGCCACATATGACAGCCACAACTCTTCCCTTCCCGACGGCATCATCACGGGACTGGACATCGACAGACACGAGAACCTCTGGATAGGCACAGACAAAGGCTTGCACATCAAGGCAAAAGGAGCTCGCGAACCCAAGCGGTTCTCCGCAGAGGATTACCATGTCACCGATCTGGAATACGACAGGGAGAGAGACCGCCTCTATGTCGGCACGACGGATGCCGGCCTGCTGACAATATCCCCCGGCACAGGCAACATCACAAGAGCGGGAGGGAGCAATCTCTCCGTCGGCACGCTGCATATAGACAACGACGGCATAGTATGGGCCGGCACGGGACGCGGCCTGCAACGCTACGACCCGGTCATGGACAGGTTCACGCAGGACAGTCTCACGACAGGCTCCGCCGCCACCATACACTGCTTCTATGAGAGTTCCGACGGCAACATGTGGATCGGGACCTCCTCCGGGCTGGTCTGCTTCAGCCGCAGCTACGGGGAATCCACAAAGTACACGACAGATGACGGTCTTCCCGGTGATGTAATCTGCGGTATACTCGAAGACGGGGACGGCGACCTCTGGATCTCTACCACAAGAGGGTTGGGCCGTTTTTCCGCCTCTGGACGAAGATTCGCGAAATACTCAAAAGCCGACGGACTCAAGGACGACGAGTTCACCTACCGCTCCGCCTGCGCTGCAGAAGACGGCAGGCTTATATTCGGAAGCATCAACGGGCTGACCGCATTCTACCCCGACGACACGGCGGAGCCATCTGGCCCGGCAGCCCCCGTGATACTGACAGACTTCATAATAGGCGGCCGCAAGGCGGAAGAAGTCAACCTGACCGGGAGAAAGGACATCAGGCTGCCGGGCGGCACTGACAGTTTCACAGCCAAGTTCTCCGTGCTTGAGTACACGAGTCCGGGCAACATCACCTGCACCTATAAACTCGAAGGGCTGGACAAAGACTGGTCGAGAATCCCGGACGGAAAGAGACAGATCTCAAGGGAAAGGCTGCCTGCCGGGCGCTATGTGCTCCGGATAAAGGCGACCGACAACAATATGCCGTCCGAGTTCTCGGAGTGCAGCCTGCCCGTCAACATCTCCGCCCCATGGTACAGAAGGTGGTGGGCATACGGGGCGGAAGCCATCGCGGTCTTGGCGATACTCTGGTTCGCGTCACTCTCCTTCACCACCCGCAGGATGCTCCGCCGGAGGGAGGAGGAATCCGGCATCAAGGACTTCAAGCTTCAGATGGCGTCCGACCTCTCTGAAGAGCTCCGCACCCCGATGACGCTGGTGCTGTCCCCGCTGCAGGAGATGCGCGAGGAAGAAAAGGACCCGAAGAAGAAGGACATCTACAACATGATGTGCCGCAACTGCCAGCGCATCATTCGTTCCCTCAACCAGATGTCCGACCTCCGCAGGCTCGACAGCGGAGAACTGGAGTTCCACTTCAGGGAGACGGACATCGTCTACTTCGTCAAGGACATCCTCCACTCATTCAGCAGCGCCGCCGAGACCAGAGGAATCCGCCTCGGCTTCAACGCCGAGAAACCGGGGCAGAAACTATGGATAGACCAGGGGCACTTCGACAAGATAATATTCAACCTCTTGTCCAACGCCCTCAAGCACACCCCTGACGGAGGCCGCATACAGGTAGACATCAGCTCTCCTAAGGGAGACGGGACTGTAGACGTGAGTATCTTCTACAGCTGCGACAAGCCGGCAGACACAGGAAAGATGCTGTCACGCGGAGGCGACGGCCCAGGACTGTACCTCGCCTATTCGCTCTCCAGACTCCAGCACGGCGAACTCAGCGCGGCCAATGTGGACGGAGGCGTGATGTTCTCGCTGTTGCTCCCATGCGGCCACACCCACCTCAGCGCAGCCGAGATGAGTCCCACAGAAAGGCACAAAGACCTCTATACAAGATACTCGACAGACATCGAGGAGACAACGGTCGCGGAAGAAGAAGACGACAAGGAACGCAAGTCCCGGAAGACCATCGTGGTGACGGGATTCGAGAGCGAAATCCGCAACTACCTGAAGTCAGTGCTGCGGCAACAGTACAACATCAGGGCATGCGCCGACACGAAAAACGCCTGGGGCATCATCTCGACTACCGTCCCGGACGCGGTCATCACAGGCATGGATTCCGGAGGCGCCAACGGTCTGGAGCTCTGCTCCAGAATCAAACACAACCCCGACACAAACCACATCCCGGTAATAATCCTCAGTACGAACGACGACGAAGAGACCGCGGAAGAGAGCACGAGGACGGGCGCAGACCTCTACCTCAGGCTGCCGGTATCCATCGAAAGGCTCAGGGGCAGCCTGGCCAATGTCATCTCCGCGAGAGAGACGATACGCAACAAGTACACCAACGAAGTACGATACGACTACGGCCAGATCAAGCCGGAAAGCAAAGGCGGCGGGAACTTCATCGAGGATGTGACAAGCATCATCAACAGGAACATAGGCAACCCGGCCTTCACCGTCAACGACCTCAGCCGCGAGGCCGGAATCAGCCGTGTCCACCTCAACCGCAAGCTCAAGGACGCCCTCAACATCTCTCCCGGCAATCTGATCCGTTCCATCAAGATGAAACAGGCGGCCTACCTCCTGATACACAACGATGTCAGCATAGCTGAAGTGGCGAGGTGCGTAGGCTTCACCTCCCCTTCGTATTTCACCAGCTCGTTCCACGACTACTTCGGGATGACTCCGAAAGAGTTTCTCGGCAAATACCGCGGACGCACAGACCCCGGCACCCTGGACCGTCTTCTGGGACGGGACGGGAAGCAGGCGTAACAGGAAATGTTACATATTCAAAAGTCAAATGTAACACTCAAGGCGCACTTGTAACAAGAGCCTAAAAGGGAGAAACGCCCGCAGCCGGCAGCACGCCGGCTTTTGGGTATATTTGTGTCCTGATGAGAATCAAGACACAGACAATAACCATCGCGCTGGCGGCGTTTTTCGCCGCAGCCTGCACACGGCCGGCGGAAGTCAGACTCCCCGGCCTGTTCTCCGACCACGCGGTGATACAGAGAGGCGGGGACGTCAAGATCTGGGGAGACAGCAAGCCTCACGCCACGGTCAAGGTGGAGTGGCGCGGGCACCCATACACCACAAAAGCCGGCAGCGACGGCAGATGGCAGGTCAGCGTCCCGTCAGGGGAGGCAGGAGGACCGTTCACGCTCAAAGCCGGAGACAAGACGGTCGAGGACATAATGGTCGGAGATGTCTACCTGTGCTCGGGCCAGTCAAACATGGAACTCCCGGTGAGACGCTGTCTGGATGTGGTGGCAGACGAGATCAAGAATTTCTCCGACAGGGACATACGCTATATGGCCATCCCATACAGTTATGATTTCCACGGCCCGCTCGAAGAGCTCCCTTCAAGCAGATGGGAGGTACTGGACTCCGACAGCACGGCTTTGGAATGGAGTGCGCTCTGCTATTTCACGGCCCGCTCGCTGCACGATAAGACAGGAGTCCCTGTGGGCATGGTCAGACCGGCGGTCGGAGGCTCGCCGATAGAGGCATGGATGAGAGAGGAAATCCTCCCGGAACATGCACGCCAGACACTCGCCCCGCTCAAGGACGACTCGTTCAGGGACAGCCTCAGACGCGCAAGCGCGCAGGTCTACTCAGAATGGTGGGAAACTTTCTCGAAGCAGCCCGCACAGAGGGAGAAATGGAGCAAGGCAGACCTATTCTCCAGGAGCTGGGCCACGGACAGCAGCGGGAAGAACTGGTACGGCGGGCATCTCTTCCGCAGGCATCTGACCCTCGACGCGAAACAGGCAGGAGCCGATGCCATCCTCCATCTGGGAGCCATCGTGGATGCAGACTCGGTATTCGTCAACGGGCATTCCGCCGGCACCACCTCCTACCGCTACCCACCGCGCAACTACCGCATTCCCAAGGAGATGCTCAAAACAGGAGACAATCTGATAGAGATACACCTCTACTCCTTCGGGGTAGATTCCGAAGCCAAGTTCATCCCGGGCAAGCGGTACAGCCTTGAGACGGCAGGCGGTGACATCTCCCTGCTGGACGGGTGGGAGCACAGCCGCTCCGTCAGGATGCCTGCCAGGCGGAAGGAGATTTTCCTCCAATACATGCCATCAGGACTCTACAACGGCATGATCGCCCCGTTGCGAAGATACCGGTTCGACGGAGTGATCTGGTATCAAGGCGAGAGCAACGAGGGCAACGCGGCGCAATACGGGAAACTGCTCGAATCCATGATAAGCGACTGGAGGGAGCAGTTTGGCGACAGCGAACTCCCATTCTACATAGTGGAACTCGCCTCATACCAGCACTCCGAGCGCAAGGGTCCGGAGCACGGGTGGAACAGGGTGCAGGCAGAGCAGCGCAGGACTGCCGGCAAGATGAGGGGGACAGTCCTCGTGCCGAACTCTGACCTGGGTGAATGGAACGACATACACCCGCAGGACAAAAAGACCCTCGGAGAAAGGACCGCGGCCGCAATCATCAAGAACAACAAGACAAAAACCAGATAATCATGACACAGACAAGCAATCAGACAAACGGCTTCTACAAGCTGAACTGGCTGCAGCGGATAGGCTTCGGCGCCGGAGACATGGCGCAGAACCTCATCTACCAGACTATCAGCATGTGGCTGCTCTTCTTCTACACCAACGTGTTCGGGCTCGACCCTGCGGTCGCGGCAGTGATGTTCCTCATAGTCCGCATCGTGGACGTGCTCTGGGACCCGATAGTCGGAGCCTTCGTGGACAAGCACAACCCGAAGTTCGGCAAATACCGCTCATACCTGATTTTCGGAGGCATCCCGCTCACGGCATTTGCCGTGCTGTGTTTCTGGAACGGCTTCTCCGGCTCGCTGCTCTACGCATACATCACCTATGTGGGAATGTCCATGTGCTACACGCTCGTCAACGTGCCGTACGGCGCCCTCAACGCCTCGCTTACCCGTGACACCGATGAAATCACGGTTCTCACGTCAACCCGCATGTTCATGGCAAATCTTGGAGGACTCGCCGTGTCCATGGGTATCCCGGCCCTGGTCAAGAGCTTCGCGAAGGGTTCGCAGATGGTGGGAGAACAGGCCATGCCGGCAGACGGGCGCGCCTGGTTCCTGACGATGCTGGTGTATTCCCTCGTGGGGCTCGCGTTCCTGTTCTTCTGCTTCTCACAGACCCGCGAGAGGGTGGTGATGGACGAGAAGGAGACGGCCAATGTCAAGGTTTCCGACCTCTGGGCCGAGTTCGGGCGCAACAGGCCACTGCGCGTGCTGGCATGCTTCTTCATCACCGCGTTCGCGATGATGTCGGTGAGCAACGCCGCCGGTTCATACTATATGCAGTACAACATCCACTCCACCACCGCCCAGATGTCCATCTTCATGGGGCTGGGATCCATCCCGGCGTTCATATTCATGCCTATGGTCCCGGCCATCAAGAAAAAAGCCGGCAAGAAGGGGATGTTCTTCATCTTCCTGTCAGTGGCGATGGTCGGCATGGGGATGCTCTACCTGATGTCCATGGTACCCGCCCTGCGCTCGCAGATATGGATAGTCTATCTGGCACAGTTCGTCAAGTCCACCGGCATCATCGTGGCTACAGGATACATGTGGGCCCTGGTGCCTGAGGTCGTGGCTTTCGGAGAATACACCACGGGGCGTCGCATCGCGGGCATCGTCAACGCCCTGACAGGCATATTCTTCAAGGCCGGCATGGCACTCGGCGGAGTGGTTCCGGGCCTGGTGCTCTCCGCCGTAGGGTTCAAGGCAGCCGAAACCACACAGACTCCGCTCGCCGAGCAGGGCATACTCTGGCTCGTATGCGTGATACCGGCGCTGCTGCTCGTCCTCGCGATGTTCATAATCAGCAAATACGAGCTCAGCGACGAGAGAATGGATGAAATCAACAAAGAGATAGAAGCAAAACACAATAAATGATGAAAACCCCGAAAAGATACCTCTGGCCATCAGACTATATGGCCGACCCTTCCGTCCACGTCTTCGACGGCAGACTCTACATCTATCCTTCGCATGACTGGGAGTCAGGCATCCCGGACGATGACTTCGGAAGCGAATACGACATGAAGGACTATCATGTCCTCACCCTGGACGGCCCTGACCCGATGAATTCCCCGGTCAAGGACAGCGGAGCGGTGCTGCGCAGGGAAGAAATCGCCTGGGCGGGACGGCAGCTCTGGGACTGCGACGTGGCACGCAAGGACGGCAAGTACTATCTGTACTTCCCGATGAAGGACAAGAACGACATCTTCCGCATAGGCGTGGCCCTCGCCGACAACCCTTGCGGGCCGTTCGTTCCGCAGAGCGACCCGATGCGCGGGAGTTACTCAATCGACATCTGCGTGTTTGAAGAGAACGGAGAGTATTACATGTATTTTGGCGGCATCTGGGGTGGACAGCTCCAGAGATACCGGGACAACAAGGCGTTGGACAGCGGGTCCACCCTCCCGGCCGATGACCAGCCGGCTCTCTGCCCTAAGGTGGTGAGGCTCAGCGACGACATGTTGCAGTTCGCAGAAGAGCCGCGCGATGTCATGATACTCGACGAAGACGGCAGGCCGCTGCTCGCCGGGGACAATTCGCGCCGCTTCTTCGAAGCCGCCTGGCTCCACAAGTACAACGGCAAGTATTATTTCAGCTATTCCACAGGAGACACGCACCTGCTGTGCTATGCCATCGGCGACAGCCCGCTCGGGCCGTTCACATATAAAGGCGTGATACTGACCCCGGTAGTCGGGTGGACCACCCATCACAGCATTGTGGAGTATGGCGGGAAATGGTGGCTCTTCCACCACGACAGCGTCCCGTCAGGCGGAGTCAACTGCCTGCGCAGCCTCAAGGTCTGCGAACTCAGCTACAACGCTGACGGAACCATCGTCACTGTCGACGGACGCGACGATTACTAAATATGCATCTTGGTAGCCAGGCCACCGGCACTTGTCTCCTTGTAGAGGGACGGGAGGTCGTGGCCTGTCTGCTTCATCACGCTGACCACCTCGTCGAAGGAAACCCTGTGGAACCCGTCCGAGAATGCCGAGTAAAGGTTGCAGTCCAGGGCACGGGCGGCGGCCATCGCATTGCGCTCGATACATGGGATCTGCACCAGGCCGCACACCGGATCACAAGTCATCCCGAGATGATGTTCAAGTCCCATCTCGGCGGCATACTCGACCTGGGTAGGAGTGCCTCCGAAAAGTTGGCAGGTGGCAGCTGACGCCATCGCACAGGCCACACCCACTTCGCCCTGGCACCCCACCTCCGCCCCGGAGATGGAGGCGTTGCACTTGACCACATTGCCAAAAAGCCCGCCTGTGGCGAGGGCATGAAGTATACGTTTGTCGCTGAATGCGTGTCCCTTCCAGATATGGTACAGCACCCCGGGCAGCACCCCGCTCGATCCGCATGTCGGAGCCGTGACCACGGTGCCGCCGGAGGCGTTCTCCTCGCTCACAGCCAAGGCGTATGAGAACACCAGCCCCCTGGTCTGGAGGTTAGCCTTGTACCCGGACACTTTTATATAATAGGTGGCAGCTTTGCGGGAGAGATGCAGAGGTCCGGGAAGCACGCCCTCGTTGCTGAGTCCGGCCGTGACCGATGCCTTCATCGCCGCCCAGACCGTGGAGAGATAATCCCAGATTTCGGGGCCCTCGCACTGCTCCACATACTCCCAATAACTCCTTCCCGTGTCCTTGCACCATTGCATGATCTCGGATATGGTGTTGAGGGGATATATGTCCGGCCCTTCCCCTATCAGCGAGCCCTCCCCTTCCGAGATGGTGCCGCCGCCTATGCTGTAGACAGTCCACTCGTCGGTCGGGCTGCCGGTCGCGTCCCGCGAGACGAACTTCATGCCGTTGGGATGGTAAGGGAGAAAAATCTCAGGCCTCCACACTATGGTCACCGGGGTCTGCCCGTCAGGAGCCGCCGAGGCCCCGGCGGCCTTGAGCACATCGGAAATGGCCACATCAGTAAGATGTCCCCTGCCGGTGGCGGCAAGACTCCCGTAGAGGGTGACTTCGAAAGACGCGGCTTCAGGATGCCTTGCGGCAAACATCATCGCCGCCTTCTGCGGCCCCATCGTGTGGCTGCTGGACGGGCCGCGCCCTATTTTATAGAGTTCTTTAAGAGATTTCATATCGGCGGCAAAGATACGCCAATTATGCGGAAATGCCTATATTTGCGACTTCGCAAAAAACTTGACACGATGAGAAGAATGATCATTACCGCCGGGGCGGCGCTCTGCCTCCTCACAGCAGTGACATCCGCAGCACAGGAGGCTGACAGCCTCCGCACCTACCCGATTGACGAAGCCGTCGTCACGGGCACACGCAACAGGACAGACGTAAGGCATCTGTCGCAGACGGTATCCGTCGTAAACAGGGACAAGATAGAGCAGACGATGCAGCCCTCGCTGCTGCCGGTGCTCAACGAGCAGATTCCGGGGCTCTTCACAACAGCAAGAGGGATAATGGGATACGGAGTATCCGGCGGCGCTGCCGGAGGAATCTCCCTGCGCGGGCTCAGCGGTGGAAGCGCCAGGATGATGGTGCTGATCGACGGACATCCGCAGTACGCCGGCATCTTCGGACATCCGGTCGCGGACGCCTACCAGACCCTGCTCGCGGACAGGGTGGAAGTGCTGCGCGGCCCGGCATCTGTGCTCTACGGCTCCAACGCCATGGGGGGAGTGATCAACATAGTCACCCGGCAACCGGAAGGGGACGGCTTCAGGGGCAGGTTCCACACCGGCTACGGCTCATACAACACACTTGAGACCGAAGCCGGGGCCATGCTCAGAAACGGCCGCTTCAGCGCCAATGTCAGCGCCTCCTACAACCGCACGGACGGCCACCGCGAGAACATGGGCTTCAGCCAGTACGGCGGATATGCCAAGCTCGGCTACCAGTTCACAGACAACTGGCAACTGCTCACCGACCTCGACCTCACGCACTTCGACGCCTCCTGCCCGGGACCTGTCAGCGCCCCGCTTATCGATGCCGACCAGGGCATCACGAGGGGGATGACATCCCTGTCGGTCAGGAACGACTACGGCAAGACCTCCGGAGCCCTGAGCTTCTTCTACAACTGGGGAAGGCACAGCATTGGCGACGGGCACACGGCCGATGTCATCATCATCGACCCGTACACCTTCGAGTCGTACGACGACATGATGGGCGTGTCGCTCTACCAGAGCGCCGTGCTCTTCGAAGGCAACCGCACCACCATCGGGGCCGACTGGTTTCGCTACGGAGGCAAAGCCTGGAACGACTATCAGATGCAGCCTCACAAGGATCTCGTGGACAAGCACGAGACAGAGCTCGCCGCCTATTTCGACTTCCGCCAGCACATCGGATCCGTGCTGACACTCAACGCCGGACTGCGCGCCGACCACCATTCCCGCATCGGGACGGAATGGGTGCCACAGGCGGGGGCGGCTGCCCATCTCCCGCATCACATCGAGGTAAAAGCCTCCGTGGCCAAGGGATTCCGCTATCCTATCCTGAGGGAAATGTACATGTTCCCGCCGCAGAACCCGGACCTCAAGCCGGAAAGCAGCTGGAACTACGAACTCGCCATCAGCCAGAAGCTCCTCGGCGGGCGCCTGTCCTACGGGGTCAACCTCTTCCACATAGATGCCAAGAACATCATCCTGACCCTCCCGAACCCGTCAGGTGCGGGCAAACTCAACCAGAACTCCGGTGAGCTGCACAACAGCGGGGCCGAGATACAGGCAGCCTGGAGAATCAGCAGGGCATGGTCGGTCAACGCCAATTACAGCTACCTGCACATGAAGGAACCTGTCATCGCCGCCCCTGAGCACAAAGCCTACGCCGGCGCCAGCTGGACTGAGGGCAGGTGGAGCGTCTCCACAGGACTCCAATATGTCGCAGGCTTGTACACCTCGACCTCTCCGGTGCAGAAAGAGGACTTCCTGCTATGGAATGTGCGTAGCTCATTCAAGGTATGCAAGTGGCTGGATCTCTGGGCCAGAGGCGAGAACCTCCTGGCGCAGAAGTACGAGATCAACGCAGGTTACCCTATGCCTGGGGCCACCGTCGTGGCGGGATTCGACATCCGGCTGTAAGTTCTCACGCAGCTTTGACCAGCCGCAAATAAAAATTTTTATATTTGCGCTCATGAAGAGTGTATTGATTGCGGCATTCATATTGGCCGGCGCTTTCACGGCGTCTGCCCAGATGCCTGACACCACCGGGCTGTACAAAGGCTGGACTGATTCACTTGAAGTGGCTGTGTCTACGGCACGGCAGAGTGGGACATACCTCTCCAAGGGCAAGGACATACGCACAGAAGTAATCTCTTCCGCAGGCCTCCAGAAACTGGCCTGCTGCAGTCTGGCCGACAGTTTCGAGAATTCGGCAAGTGTTACCGTCGGCTATTCCGACGCTGTCACGGGCGCACGCCAGATAAGGCTTCTGGGACTGAGCGGCACCTATACCCAGATGCTTGACGAGGCCAGACCGGTGATGCGCGGGCTGTCCGCCCCGTTCGGCCTGTCCTATATCCCCGGCCCCTGGATGGAAAGCATCCAGATAGCCAAAGGAGCAACATCCGTAGTCAACGGAAGCGAATCCATCACGGGAGCCATCAACATCGAGCACAAGAAGCCGACCGACGAGAAGCCGCTCTTCGTCAACGCCGCCGTGATGAACGACACCAAGACTGACTTCAACATAGTCTCTTCCCTACAGATGGGAGAAAAATGGAGCACGGCTCTGATGGGCCACGTCTCCGGCAATTTCATGGCCATGGACGGCAACGGTGACGGCTTCGCCGACGACCCGAGGCAGCTCCAGTTCAACCTCGCCAACCGCTGGCTGTATTTCAAAGGTGACGGCACGGCTGTGCGCTTCGGGGTACGCGCCGTCAACGACTCCCGTCAGGGAGGGCAGCTCATGCACGGTTCCGACATGCCGGGAGCATGGACTTCAGACATCACCAACCGCTCTTTCGGAGCATACCTCAAGGCCGGCACACCGGCAGGACGGGCCGGAAGCGTGGCCATGGTTTCAGACTACAGCTTTCAGAAAATGGATTCCCGCTTCGGAGACGCCCTATATGGGGCCAGGCAGCACAGCGCCTACCTTGGCCTGCTCTATCAAGACGAAATCAATGAGCGCAACAAGTTCACCATCGGGGCAAGCGGCATCGCCGACTGGTACGACGAGGACCTCTCCCGATTCAGCGGCGCCTTCTCCGGCAAGAGTTTTCTCGCAAGCGCGGGCCCCTACGCGGAGTACACCTTCCACAACGGCGAGATCTTCTCTGCCATCCTCGGCCTGAGGGCCGATGCCTACACGGGTGCCGGAATCAGAATGACTCCGCGCCTGACGCTGAAGTACAGCCCGAGCGGACACTTTACCTTCAGGGCAAACGGCGGACGCGGCCTGAGATTCTCCACCCCTGTAAGCGACAACATCGGCATACTCTCTACAGGCAAGATCTTCATCGGAGACCTCTCCAAACACACCCTTGAAGACGCTTGGACGGCTGGCGGCAATGCCTCCTGGTACATTGGCGGCAGTTCCTCCAACTATCTGAGCCTCGACTTCTTCCACAGCGAGTTCACCGAACAGCAGATAATTGATTTCACAGACAGCGAAGTGCTCCTCTACAAGCTCTCGTCCGTCACCGGAGGGCGTTCTTATACGGACAACCTCCAGGCAGACCTGGCACTGGAGCCGTTGGAGCGCTTTACCGTCAACACAACTTTCCGCTACACTCTCGCCAAGGCCAGCTACGAGGGTAAAGGCCTCATGGACAGGCCGATGATCAGCCGATACAAGGCCGTCCTCAACCTCCAGTACGCCACGAGACTGAGCCGATGGATATTCGACGGGACCGTGTCCCTCAACGGCCCCTGCACCGTGTATGATTTCATGCGCGATCTGCGCTCCACGGACGGAGAGCTGCTGTACGCCTCGGGCAAAACACCTGTCTATCCCCTTCTCTACCTCCAGGTCACACGCAGGATGAAGGGCTGGGACATATATATAGGAGGTGAGAACCTCGGCGGATTCCGACAGAAGGACGTTATCATCTCGGCCCCAGGCAAGAGTTCATTCGACGCCAGCCAGGTATGGGGTCCGATAATGGGAGCGAAGATCTATGCCGGGATACGCTTTACAATCTGGAAAACATATTGATCGGAATATGAAAAGAATCATCACAATCATGCTCGCCGCCCTCCTGGCGGTCTCCACTTTCGCCGCAACGGCGAAGCCGGAGAAAGTCACTTTCCTGACCAACCTCAGGTGCAACAACTGCGTGAAGAAAGTCAACGAGAACATCGCTTTCGAGAAAGGCGTCAAGGACCTGGCTGTCTCGCTGGACAAGCAGACCATCACCGTGACCTACGACCCGGCCAAGACCAGCGCTGACAAGCTCGCCAAAGCAATCGAAAAACTGGGTTACAAGGCCCAGAAAGACACGGTTAATACAGCGAAACAAGTCAAATGACACATTACGGGCATGAAAACTTTCGACCCGAAACCTTGGGTGCTTCCGCAGCCGGTGCTTGTCATCGGCACCTACGACAAGGACGGGACCCCGAATGCGATGAACGCAGCCTGGGGCGGCCAGTGGGACGCTGCGCAGGTATTCATATCTATGGGCATGCATGCCACGACGGACAACCTTGAGAGGGACGATGAGTTCACGGTGGCCTTCGCGACTGCCGGCGCCATGGCCGCAGCCGATTATGTAATCGTTAAAAAATAAGTTGCATCACCTTTGGCAATCTTTTTGGTCAATATTCCTTTTTTCATCAGTCATGTGCCACCGGCACACTCCTTCTTCAAAAAGAAATCTATCCTCAAAAATCTTTGCCAAATCTGCGGCAACTTATTCTTTGCCGCTTACTATGTAGGCAATGTAAGCGGCCGAAAAGTGGCGGACAAGGTCCGCCGGACCGGCTGGACTGCCGTCAAGGGAGAGAAGGTGAACGCCCCGGTGTTCACCGATTTCCCGATGACGCTTGAGTGCCGGGTGGCCAGGAAGATTGACCCGAGCAGCACAGGCTTCTTCCTCGTCGGGGACATCCTCGCAGTCCGGGTGAACGAGGAGTACCTCTCGGAGGACGGGCGCCAGATGTGGGGAAGATGAAACTCATCGTCTTCGACCCTGTCCATCACGGCTACATCCAGCTCGGCGACAAGGTCGGGCAGGCATTCTCGGAATTCAAGAAACTCGGGTAAATCAATGAGGCAGAAGCCGATAATTCTGGCTTCCCGCATGAGGCCCGAATCCCGGACGAGGAGGCGGAGTTGCGGCTGGAGAACTTGTTACAGGATATGCTCGGCGGCGAACATCCGGCGGTAGGCTTCGGCTTTCTCGTCAAGAGACAGCGGATAGGCGCGGGATGTCGACGGCATACGGTAGAAGTTGAGCTTCCGTTCCGCGGATTGTATAGGGACAGACCAGCCTAGAGGCGGCTGATTGCAATGGAAATGCTCGGCGAGCAGTTCCGCGGCCTTCTGGCCTGTCGCGGCTATCGCCCTACACTGAGGAATGCTCTCCAGCAAGGCGTCTATATCTGTCGCCTCCACGACCTGCAGGAACTTGTCAGATGCGTTGTCCTTGAGCCTCACCACCTTGCAGGCTGTGTCATACATGGCGATTCCCCGGCCCGTACAGAAATCTACAATCCTCCGCTTGTCGAACTTCTTCTCCCCGGGGAGGATGAAATGCTCTTTGTCAGCGAAAAAGATGAGCCCGAGGATTCTCCAGAAGTCGTTGTTGAAATTGGGATAATAGAAATCTATGCTCCAACGGCGTGGCTGCGGAGGGAAACTTCCAAGCATCAGTATCCCGGCTCCTGTCGGGAGGAACGGTTCGAACGGGTGGAATTCCGGAGACGTGCCCGGGTTTATGGTGACTTGCTCTTGCATCTCAATTATGTTCTGCGGGGCAAAGTTAAGATTTTCGGAGATTTTTCACTATCTTCGGGCATTCAGGCCGGGCTGCTACACCACCTGATACACAGATTGATTGTCACAATGGAAGAACCGAGACTCAACACCCACAACAAAGATGAATATGCACCGGCGCATACCTGCGAGCATATCCTGAACCGCACGATGGTCAACATGTTCGGATGTCCCCGTTCGCGCAACTCCCATGTTGAACGCAAGAAGAGCAAATGCGACTACATCCTCGACGCCTGCCCGGCAGACGAACAGGTGATGGCCATCGAGGCCAAAGTCAATGAGATAGTCAATGCCGCCATGCCGGTAGCAATCCGCTTCATGTCCCGGGAAGAGGCGGCGGCGATTGTCGACCTGAGCAAGCTTCCCTCCGATGCGTCGGAGACCCTGCGCATCGTGAGCATCGGGGACTATGACGACTGCGCCTGCATCGGAGCGCATGTGGACAACACCTCTGAAGTAGGGGCATTCAAGATAATCAGCCACGATTTCAACGACGGAATCTGGCGAGTCCGATGGAAAGTCATTGCAGAATGACCGCATCATCTTCCGGACGCCTGCTGATGCGGAGCAATTCATCCGCACGATTCTGCACTCGTGGCTGAATCCCCGTCAAACGACAAAGAACCGGACGGACTGACGGTCGGTTTGCGCGCTACATCAGTTTCCGGACCTCGTCTTCACTGAGCCCAGAATACTTGGCGATGACCTCCACCGGGAGATTGTCCTCCAGCATCCGCCTGGCGATGGCGGATTGTTCTTCGGCTTTTCCCTCGGCCTTGCCTTCCGCCATTCCTTCCGCTCTTCCTCTTGCCTCACCGATGGCCTCGCCTTCCTTGCGCGCATAATCATTGCGCAGCACCATGTCAA
>UQMB01000021.1 GCA_900541925.1 uncultured Bacteroidales bacterium
CTCAATATCATCTCAGCTAATTGCTGAAATGGGTGTCCCATTGCGGAAAACAGGACAGTGAGTGAGCGCAGCTTTAGCGGAGCGAACGGACTGTGACCGCTTTTTTCCTGATAGGCTGCGTAGCGGACATCTTTATCGGCCCGGACAAGTGAGAAAAGCATCCCCCATATCCTACGATTGAGGGATGCGAAGGTTGTGAAGGAGGTTTATCGCCAGATGGGTTCTTTCTCCCAGTCAGAGGGAAATCCCATTGCCAGGAGGTCAATATTGGGATACTCTGCAAACAGCGCCTTGAGTTCGGCTTTGAAGTTGTTGCCTGGCGCGATTGTGCAGAGCAGGTATGCAATCATCGCACAGCGGAAGTAGATGCGCTGGGAGTTTGTCTTGGCTGGGTCAATCCAAGGATGGATGACGCGGCGGGGTTCTGCCGGACGGATGGGCAGAAGTTTGTTCCAGACTCGGCTATGGTGGCAGCAGAGGTTGCGGAGTCCGCTCAGGACCAGGAGCCAGGAGGTGAATACCGGCGGCTGCAGGCCGAAGTGCTGAGCGATTTTCTTCTTCAGGGAGAGGTCGGCCAGATTCATATAGATGTGGGCCATGTTACCAAAGGGCAGAATCTCCAAAATCATCCACGCCGGCGGATATGGCTCGTTGTATGTGGCCTTGAAATGCTCGATGAAATCCTCTTTGGAGCCACTGTACTCCTTGTCGATGACGCTGATCAGGGTATTGAACCTGTCGATGCTCTGGTAGTTGACAGGATCTGTGACCCAGAAGATATCCCCCGTCTCTTCTGCCACGAAGTTGCCCAGCGTACTGCGGATGGCCACCTCTATCTTTTCTATCTTGCGGAATAAGAGCGCCCGTAGACAGGAATCGAAGGTGTACATGGACACTACTTTGTCGAAAGTGGCTGTCGGCTTGTAGATGTGATTCGCTTTTGGAATCTCCAGCAGTGGATAAAAATAGGCGCTGAGCCGGTAGTAGCCGACATTGGTCAGATACGCAGTGGCAAGATTCTCGTCCGTGATTTGAAGACCTCTCGATTTCAGCATGGCGAGGTGCTGGGCAGGATTGAGATAGGTCTTTGTGAAGGCAACCGTTCCCATATAGATAAAAAAAGACCCACCTATTTGAGCATTGCTAAGAGGCTTGGCGGGTTCTACTAGTGCAAATATAGGGATATTTTCCTTCCCTGCAAAATCTTTTTAAGACATTCTTATGTACTATGTATTTTACTTTATAATATACCGGTTGCTGTCCTTGATGAGGCCGCAGATGGTGACGTTGAGCGATGAGGCTTCACGGATGGCGTCAATGTCCAGATGCAGGCGGAAGCGCCAGTGGTGGTGCGGGTCTGCCGGCTCGTTTATCCTCTCTTCGCTTCTGTATGGGCGGCGCAGCTTCGCGTCCAGCGCAAGCCAGTCCTGAAGAGGGAAGATGGCCAGCATGGACGGGGAGTTCAGGAACTCCCAGAGCATATTGCGGACTTCCCACGGTTGCGGATCCGTGTCGCATTGCATGCGGAGCGTCTCCATGTCGTGGCTGGAGGTGGCGCAGACGCTGAGGTGATTCCATTCCCCTTCTCCTCCCATGCCGCGCATTTTAAGGGAGAGGATTTTCTCATGGGCCATGACTCCGGGCACGCATGAAGGCACCATGCCGAGGTCTTCTCCGCAGGCGAGCATGCCTGTGGCGCTCAGCAGCTCAGGCAGTTTCTTCTCGGCGTTGCGTCTCCAGAACTCATTGTGGCGGCTGAAGAAGAAGTCATTGTAGAGCCGTCCGAACTGCTCCTGCTGCCACTGCGGCAGGTGCTGTGATGCCGGGCAGATGAGAGGCTGGTACATTCCCGGATTGCGCGGATCTTTGTGGAACAGGCCCTCGACAGGAAGATGCATGGCGTTGATTTCTTCGATGGAGTACGGCAGGGCCGGGTTGAAATGCCCGGACAGGCCGCTTTTCTCGCCGGCCGGGATTTCCCATATGCGGAAGAATCCCAGGATGTGGTCTATGCGGAAAGCATCGAAATATCTTGCCATCTTGCGCAGACGCGACTTCCACCAGGCGTAGTCGTCCTTGGCCATCTCATCCCAGTTATATGTCGGGAAACCCCAGTTCTGCCCGTCGCGGCTGAAGTAGTCAGGCGGAGCGCCTGCTGTGGAGTCGAGGTTGAAGAGTTCCGGGTGCCAGTAGGCCTCCGCGCTGTCGGCGCTGACGCCGATAGGGAGGTCTCCCTTGAGCGCGATGCCCTTGCTGCGGGCGTATCTGGCCTCGGCATAGAACTGCTTGTCAAGATGCCACTGCATCCAGAGGTAGTATTCCTCTTCAAGCGAGTCCCGCCTGGCGCAGAACTGCGCGTATTCGTCAATCCAGAACTCATTCTCCTTGAGGAAAGCCTTGAATGCGGGGGTCTGCATGTCTTTTTCTCCCCGGGTTTCGAATGCCTTGCGTATGTATCTCATCTTGGCCTCGAAAACCCTCGGATAGTCTATCTCCGGGAGGGCGTTCAGCGCGGCCTGCTGCCTTTTGAATTCTGCGTTTTCCTTGATTCCGAGGCTCTGCAGGTGTATGTACATCGGATTCAGGGCGAATGATGAGACGGGGCTGTACGGGTAGGAGTCCTTCCAGCCGCCTTCCCTGGTGGTGTCGTTGACCGGCAGGAGCTGGAGGATGCACTGCCCGGTGGCTTCGGCCCAATCGATCAGTTTGTGCAGGTCGCGGAATTCCCCGATGCCGAAGTCGTCCGCGCTCCTCAGCGAGAACACCGGGATGGCGGTGCCGGCGCCACGGAAGTCGGGGCGGTCGAAAATCGGCGCCTGATGCTCCCTCGGGAAAGGACAGCCCGGAATCGGGCAGTCTATCCAGCTGTCGTCAATCTCCCTGGCGAGCTTGGCGCTGTGGTGCTTCCATTCTGTGCGCCAGATCAACCCTGAGCGCATCACGACATAGGAGTAGTCTTTGAGCATGGCTGCCGTGCAGTGCTCGACAGTGACATGCCAGATCGCCCCGTCGGACCATTCCATTGGATATTTTTTACCACCGAGAATGAGCGTGAGACTGTCTCCCCACTCTGTCCAGTATTTGATTTTGAATGTGACCTGCATAAATTCTAAAATGTATCCAAAGTTATAGCTTTCTGAAAGATATTCCAAACCCTCCGCCCGGCGCCATCTTGATATGAAGCTTGTCTGATGCGTCGACAGACTCGCTCGTGATGGTGTATGCCTGTGGGTTGGTCAGGTAGTGGGCGTCGTCGGCATCGGCGTAGACTCTCGCCTCGAAGCGGCCTGGCCCGAGGAAGTCAAGCGGGATGTCGAACTCCCGCGCCTGCTCGTCCGTGACGCCGCCGCAGAACCACTGCCCGTCTTTTTTGGCTTTCCTCGCCACGACGATATAATCTCCCGGCTCCGCGAACAGATACCTGCTCTCACTCCAGTCCACGGCTACGTCCTTGATGAACTGGAACGCGTCCATGAAGCGGGAATAGTGCTCCGGGGTGTCGGCGGCCATCTGGAGAGGGGAGTACATGGTCAGGTACAGGCCGAGCTGGTTGGCGATGGTGGCGTTGACATGCGAGTCGTTGCCGCACCACTCTTTGAGATTCTGCTCGAAGATGCCGGGGGTGAAGTCCATCGGGCCTCCGTTGAGCCGGGTGAACGGCAGGATTGTGACATGCTTCGGGGATGTTCCTCCGAATGCCTGGTATTCGGTGCCGCGTGCCGACTCGTTGCCTATCAGGTTGGGATAAGTCCGGCAAAGCCCGGTAGGCCGCACGGCTTCGTGTGCATTGACCATTATCCGGTGCTTGGCAGCCTCGGTGACGGCATAGAGGTAGTGGCCCACCATCCATTGGCCGTAGTGATGCTCTCCACGCGGCAGGATGTCTCCGACATAGCCGGACTTGACAGCGTTGTAGCCGTATTTGTCCATCAGGCTGTAGGCGGCTTCGAGATGGCGTTCGTAGTTGCGCACCGAACTTGAGGTTTCATGGTGCATCATGAGTTTTATGCCCTTGCTGCGGGCGTACTCGTTGAGGGCCTTGATGTCGAAGTCCGGGTAAGGGGTGACGAAGTCGAACACATAGTCTTTGCTGCAGTTGGCCCAGTCCTCCCAGCCTATGTTCCAGCCTTCCACGAGCAGGGCGTCGAAGCCGTTGGCGGCCGCGAAGTCTATGTAGCGGCGCACATTGGCGTTGTTGGCGCTGTGGCGTCCGTTCGGCGTGGCCGTGGAGTAGTCGAAACTGTCGAGCTTGACGGACGGCACGTCGGTGTAGGACCAGCTTCCCTTGCCGGCTATCATCTCCCACCATACGCCCATGTACTTGACAGGCTTGATCCAGCTGACATCTTCGTAGGCGCAAGGCTCGTTGAGGTTGAGCACAAGGCGGCTGGCGAGCTGTTTCTCGGCCGACTCGGCCACCTGGACCGTTCTCCAAGGGGTGGTGCACGGCGTCTGCATGTAGCCCTTCCACCCTTGCGCGTCCGGGGTGAGGAAGGCACGGAGCGTGCCGGTCTTGCCGTCCACGAGCAGATGCATGCACGGATAGTCTACCAGGGCGGCTTCGTGGATGTTTATATACAGTCCGTCGTCCGTCTTCATCTGCAGGGAGGTCTGCACTCCGGAGGTGCTGAAAAGCGTCTGTGAGCTGTTGCCGCACACTTGTTCGCTGAAGCGGGAACTTATCTCCGAGAGGCGGCACTCGCCGTATTCATATTCCTGGGTGTCATAGTCTCCGGGTATCCACCAGCTGAGGTGGTCTCCCGCCATGGCGAATTCGGTGAGCTCTTCCTTGATCACGAAATAGACCAGGGGCTTCCCGCCCGGGAACTCATACCTGAAGCCGAGCCCGTCATCGAAGAGGCGGAAGCGCACGTCCATCCTGCGCCCGCTTTCTTTCTGCCGCAGGCGCACGAGAAGCTCGTTGTAGTGGTTGCGGATGCTCGACTCTTCTCCCCATACAGGTTCCCAGATCTCGTCCAGGCTGTCCCGGCTGCTGTCCAGCAGCTCGAACCCGCGGTCCATCATATATCCCGGGAGGGCGTCTGTCTTGCTGATCCGGTCCGCCTGGATGTCTATCTTCTCGGATTTCACCGTGCCGCGCATCTCGAAACCGAGGCGGCTCGGGAGTACCACATCCTTGCCGTCCCGCTGGAGAGAATACATCGGGATGCCGTCCTTGACGGAGAAAGACAGGCGGAGCATGCCGTCCGGGGACAGGAGCGCTTCGCTTTCGGAGAAAGCGGTTTCCGGGGCAGTGCAGGCGCACGCCATGCAGGCGACGGCCAGGAGATATTTCAGTCTGTTCATTTGAATTCTATGATTATGCTTGATTTGGCCGGTACAAGGCAGCTCTCTGCGTTGAACTCGCTGCCGTCGAAGATATTATGTCCTTTTCCCTTGAGGGAGGAGGTGATTTCCGCATAGTCCGCCCACGGGACGGTGCGCGGGGTGCTGTTGTTGTTGAGGTAGACGAACACGGCCTCATCGTCTGTGTAGCGGAAGAAGGTGTAGGTGTTGTCCCGGCTCAGGAAATGCAGGGTCTTGCCGTTGTGTGCAGCCTCGGAGCCTTTTCTCCATTGGAAGAGGGTGCTGACGTAGTCGTGCAGGTCTTTGCTTACGGGGTCGGACTCCCAGTTCAGGGGGAACATCACCCTCAGGCCTCCATGGCCCTGTGAGAGGTCGTCGGAGACCGCCATCATCTCGTCTCCGGCAAAAATCTGCGGGAACCCCCGCACGGTTGCCATCAGGCTCATCACCAGTTTCATCTTGGCGGGGTCTTTGCGGACCACATCGCCGATGCGGTCTGTGTCGTGGTTGCCCGGGAACACCATCATCTTGTCCGGAGCCGTGAAATAGAAGTCGTTGGCCATGGAATCATAAATCTTGGTGAAGCCGTTGTCCCAGTCTTCCCTGTCCGTGTTGATGCCCGAGCGGACGGCGTCCATCAGGCAGAAGTCCATTATCGACGGCAGGTGGGAATTGAACCCGTCCCTGTTGGGGTTGTCCGCCTGCCAATATGCGACCTGCGGCACGTTTGACGACCACACCTCGCCCACTATGTTGTAGTCGGGATATTCTTGCATCACGGCCTTGCACCACTCCGACATCGGCTCTTTCTCGTTGTACGGATAGGTGTCCACCCTCAGCCCTCCCAGGTCGGCCCATTCTGTCCACCATATCGCCCATTGCTTGAAATACTGTAGCAGATACGGATTGTCGAGGTTCATGTCCACCATGCTCGTGTCGAACCAGCCGCCGACCATGTTGTCGCGGTCATGCTGAGAGCAGTACGGGTCGTTGTGGACGGAGAAGGCGCAGTTGGAATGGGTGTATTCCGGCCACCGGTGCACCCAGTCGGAGAACGGAAGGTCGGACATCCACCAGTGTGCGTCGCCGCAGTGGTTGGTCACGATGTCCATTATCATCCCGAGTCCCTTTGCGCGGGCTTCACGCACGAGTTCACGGTATTTGAAGTTGCTGCCGAACCTCGGGTCTATCTTGTAGTAATCAGTGCAGGCGTAGCCGTGGTAGGAGCCGGACGGCTCGTTGTCTTCGAGGAGAGGGGTGCACCAGATGCTTGTCATTCCGAGTCCGGAGATGTAGTCCAGCTGGTCCATTATGCCCTGAATGTCGCCGCCGTGCCTGCCGAAGAAGGCTTTGTAGTCGGCCTTTTCCGTCATGGAGGCGGAGTTGTCGTTGGTCTTGTCGGAGTTGACGAAGCGGTCCGGCATTATCAGGTACACCGCGTCCGCAGTGCCGAACCCGCGCCTGAGCGCCGAGCCCTCGCGGCGTCCGGAGATTTCGTATGGGATGCGGAAGCGGTCGGAATCCCTGCTGAATATGAACCATCTTGTGCCTGGCGCCGCGTCTTCGGGAATATCCATGTCGACAAAGACATAGTTTGGACTTTCCGCCTTGTGTATTTCCTTGATAGAGACTCCGTTGCCGTTTTCGATAGCGATGTCGTAGCTGGAGATGTCCTCACCGTTGATCATTATCTGGAGCGGAGTCCGCATCCCCGTCCACCAGCACGGCGGCTCGATGTGGGCGACGCGGTCGCTCTCGCTGCTGATGCTCCACTCCCACGGGGCCTCCAGCTGCACGCTCACCTTGACACTGTCATCCCCGAGGGTTCTCGAAAAAACGATGGTGTTGCCTTCTGCGGAGAGCAGCCTGTATTCACCCGCTCCGGCATCAAGGGCCGGGTGGGAATGCCTTATGGAGTTGAGGTATCTGTAGAACTCGGTGTATGAGTTGGTCTTCCATTCCGGTATCGGGTCCTTTTCGAAGAACGCGAACCTGTGGTCGTAGCCGATTTCCTGGCCGGTGTATATCAGCGGCTGCGAGGACGGCAGGGTCCAGCAGAGCACCGCCATGGCCTGCCACGCGTCTCCCATCCTCTCGAATTCTGTCCCGGACCATGAATTCTCGTCGTGGTTGGAGGTGAAACAGAGCCTCAGCGCGTCAGAGGGGTAGTTTGCCGCGTTCCAGTCAATGTAGGCCGTCAGGCTGTCGGCATCCGCCTTGCCACGGGCTATGCTGTTGAGCAGGTGGTGCAGTTTCCAGGCGTATGTGGCATCGAATCCCGCGGCGTGCAGCCAGCTTTCCTCTCCTTCGGCGAGGAAGTACAGTTCTCTTGGGGAACTTTCCCTTAGGCGGCTGATCACGGGCTTCCAGAAGTCTTCCGGCACCTTGTATGCCACGTCGCAGCGGAAACCGTCCACTCCGCGGTCTATCCAGAAGCGCATGCTCTTCTCCATCTCCTGGCGCATCTGGAGGTTGTCGTAGTTGAGTTTCGCTATGTCCGTCCAGTCATGCTCCACTATGGTGTTGCCGTCCTTGTCGCGCACATACCAGTCCGGGTCTTGTTCCGTGGCCCACGGATGGTCCGGAGCGGTGTGGTTGGCCACCCAGTCAAGTATCACCTTGAGCCCGAGGGTGTGCGCCTTGTCGAGGAAGGCGTCAAAGTCAGCCAGGGTGCCGAACTCAGGATTGATGTCGCAGTAATCCCTGACGGCGTAATAAGACCCCAGGCTGCCTTTCCGGCCCTGCTCCCCGATGGGGTATGGCGGCATGACCCACACTATGTCCACTCCGAGGTCTTTGAGGGAGGCGAGGCGGTCTCCGGCTGCGGCGAATGTCCCTTCCGGGGTCATCTGCCGGACATTGAGTTCGTAGACTGTCGCGTCTGCCGGATATCCGGCATCGGTCGCCGGTGCTGTCCTGCCGGTGCAGGAAGCGGCGAGGGCCGCTATGGCCAGGAAAATATATATGCGTTTCATGGTTCGGATGTTTGTCTTGTCATTGCAGGAACACTGCGGAAGAGAACGCCCCGAGGCTCAGCTTATCTCCTTTGACGGAGGCGCTGCCGTTGGAGCCTATCATGTTGTCGAGCTTGTCGGAGGGGAAATTGATGTTGACGGTACCGGAGCCGAAGTTGTGCACCACCAGCACGCGCTGTCCGTCATACTCGCGGTACCAGGCGGCGGCAGACGGGACGGATGCGGCAGCGGGGCAGTACTCGAAGCTTCCTTTGGCGAGAGCCTTGTAGCGGTCGCGCAGTTCTCCGAACTTGCGGTAGAGAGAGAGCACGGATCCGGGATCCGCCTCCTGCTTCTCCACGGAGATTCCGCCGGTCAGCATGGACTTGTCAATCTTGTCCGAGAGCCTTGCCGAGGCCAGGCCGCTACCGTCAGATGTCCACATTATCGGCGTGCGTACATATTCATCGCCGTCGGCCTTGCTCCCCCAGTAGCCGAGCTCCTCGCCCTGGTAGATATACGGCTGCCCTCCGGCAGTGAGCAGCACGGCTCCGGCGAGCTTCATCTTGCTGCTGTTCTTGCCGAAGTCGTTGCCCGCCCTGTCTTCGTCGTGGTTGGAGAGTTTGGTGGCTTCTATGAAGTCTGGCCTGTACCTGGCGTATTGGGCGGTGAAGCTCTGGATGTCGGCCACGAAGGAACTCCCGCGCCCGTTGTTAATCGCGTCCCGCAGAGTCCACCAGAAACTGAATTCAAACAGGGCCGGCAGACCTTTGTAGTATGGCGCGACCTCTGCCGCCGAGCTGAA
This sequence comes from uncultured Bacteroidales bacterium, assembly GCA_900541925.1. Lineage (GTDB taxonomy): Bacteria > Bacteroidota > Bacteroidia > Bacteroidales > UBA932 > Cryptobacteroides. The sequence continues at coordinate 9,067 of UQMB01000021.1, forward strand.
CTGCTCCCCGACCATATAGAAGTCTCCGCTGCCTCCTGCGGCCTTGTAGCTTGCGTTGCAGCGGTCGTAGAATTTCTTCAGGAATGTCGGGTTCTCGTCTGAGGCGGCATTGTGGTAGATGTGTTTGACGGCGTCCAGACGGAAACCGTCCACTCCAAGCCTTATCCATTTGTCGGCAGACTCACAGACGGCCTTGAACGGAGCGGAATTCTCGCAGCTTGAGGCCGGACCGTAATTAAGGTCGGCGAACCATGCGGTCCAGAAGTGCGAGTGGTACATGGTCGAACTCATGTCCGGCAGGAGGATGTCCTGGCTGTCGCCGCTTGTGAGCTGGAGCGCCTGGCCCCAGGCCATGTGATTGTGGCCCGCAGGTGCTCCGTATTTATGTGAACCCCATTCGCTGGTGCTTGTCCTGACGAGGACGCCCCAGTCGCTTGTCATTTCCAGCGACAGCGTGCAGGTGCTCTCGCCCGAGGTGTGGAACTGCGCGAGAGAGCCGTCCCCATAGTAGAGCCAGATGCCGCTGTCCGCCGGGCCTTCATTCTCTATGCTTTCCGTCTTTTCCACGGTCAGATGCGACGGTTTGCGGGAGGAGTCGAGGCCGAGGGTGAATTTGAGTTTTTCCTGTTTGCCCCCGCTGACGGCCGGGAACCACTGCCCGGAGTCGTAGCCCGCAGCCCCTTCGCCGGAGATCATCGCGATCTTGCCGTCCCGTATGTCAGCTTGAGGACTGTCTGAGAATATGTACCAGTCCCGGTGCTTGCTGTCTTTGCCGGATTTGGCGTCCAGAAACCACTCGTGGTCTCTGGAGCTGTGGTTGAGCACATAGTCAAGGTAGATTTTGACACCCTTGGCGTGGGCCGCGTCCACGAGCGATTTGAAGTCCGCCTCGCTTCCGAAGTCCGGGTCTATGCTCGAGTAGTCGAGCACGTCATATCCATGATAAGATGCCGCCTTGTGGATGGGTGAGAGCCACAGGGCCTGTATGCCCATCTGCTTGAGATAGTCGAGCCTCTGCTCTATGCCCTTGAAATCTCCGCAGCCGTCCCCGTCGCTGTCCGCGAACGAATAGACCAGAAGCTGATAGCTGATCAGAGACTCTCCGGTCCTGTCCGGGACCTGCGGTGCCGGTGGTTCGGGAGGAGTTGTGCCCTTCTTGTCGCAACCCGCGAGGATAAGGGACAAGACAAGCGGTAAGACATAGAGAAAGCGGAATCTTTTCATTGCGTAAATATAGCAATCGTTAAAAACAAGTTGCCGAATCTGCGGCAACATATCTTAATAAAAGCAGATGCACCCGGGACTTTCGCCCGGACGCATCTGCAGAGAGAGTGATTATTTGCCGTCCGCGGAAGGCTCGTCCTTGCCGAACATCTTCTCGTTGAACTCGACGGTGCCCTTGTTGATGTCGAGATATGCGCGGTACTTGCCCGGCCCGAGTTTGATGTTGTCTCCGCCGCCGATGGCGCCTGCTCCCCAGTTGTTGGCCCAGTCGGAGTCGGCGCGGAACTTCACTTCCTCCTCCTTTGTGATCTCGATGTCAGCCCAGAAACGCACATAGTCCTTGTTGAAGTTCATCTTGATGTCCGGGCCGGCATTCCCCCAGTCGTTGATGGAGCCGACGATTCCTATGCTGTTCGCGCCCCATTCCTTGGTGAGCACAAGCGTCTTGCGGTTGAAGGAGAACATATAGAAGCGCTTGCTGTAGCAGACTATGTTCTTGGACGAGCCGCCGGCGATGAGCTGTATCGTGCCGGCCTCGGCGGCTTCGCCGCTGTCGGCCGAGCCCCAGTTGGTGTCGTCTTCCCAGGCGCCTACGCCTGTGAACTTGATGCCATCAGACGCCTTGTCCGCGAAATCTATCACGCCGGTGTATTTCACGCCGTCCTTGCTGTAGTTGTAGAGGAACTGGCTTTTGTCATGCGACCAGTCGCAGTATTGACCCTGTACCCAGATGTGCTCATAGGTATCCTTGTCGAGGACGGCCTGGTTGTAAGGGGTAAACGATGCGGAGACGACATTGGAGTGAGACTCGGTCTTGCTGATGGCCGAGGTCTTGTCGTTGGTGATGTAGCCGGAAAGTCTGAGATAGAGGGTGAAAGGCTCGCCGATCTGCCCGTCAAGATTGAGGATGGTGCTGTTGAGCACGGACTGCTTGACGCTTATCTTGCCGGCGCTGATGGCGGCGCTGACTTTCTCCGCCTTGTCAAAAGACTCGGAGGCTGCCGCATAGAGGGTGTAGGTGTCGGAGACGGTCACACCGAAATCGGCTTTGCCGAAGTCTATCATGATGTCCGCCCCGTCAGCCTTGAGGGTGCTGCCGCTGACGGCACCCAGGGTAGGCGCCTTGACCTTGCCCGGGTCATATATGGCAAGTTCTTCTTGCTGGCAGGAAGCGGCGGACAATCCTGCGAATAGTACTAAAGTACTGTATATGAACTTTTTCATCTTATTCTAATATTCTGGATTCTGTTTGAGGTTGCCGTTGGCGTTGACATCTCCCGCTGTGAGAGGGAAGAGATTCAGGTGGTCGCTCACCGCCTTGCCTTCCTTGACGCCGCCCTTGAATTCCCAAAGGTACTTGTCGGTTGTGAAGAGGCCGAAGCGGATGAGGTCCTGGCGGCGGAACCCTTCGTAGTAGAGTTCGCGTCCGCGCTCGTCGATGATGTTGTCAAGAGTGAGGGCGAGAGGCCCCACGCCGGCCCTGGTGCGGACATCGTTGAGATATTTCTGTCCCAAGGTCTTGTCGGCGGCTCCGCGTGCGGCGCACTCCGCATACATCAGATAGGCGTCCGCGCTGCGGAATACCGGCCAGTCGGTGTCCACGAATCCGGCGTTCTGAGCCGCGCTGCCATCATGGTTGATGTTGATGAACTTCATTGATTTCCAGCCGTTTGACCAGCTGTCGGACTCGCGGCGGAGAGCGTCGATATACTGCGCATACTGCTCGTCCTTGAAGAATGTCGCGCGCGCGTCACCTTCCTCGAACTTGCTGGTGAAGGCGCCGGTCAGCGAGAGACCGCCCCATCCGGAGGTGATACCGATGGCGGAAGCGTCCATAGGCTTCTTGGCTCCGGTGCTGGCGAAAATCAGGAAGTTTGTGCAGCCGTAGGATCTGGTGAGTATCCCGTCCTGCTCGACGGCGAATATGATCTCGTCGCCTCTGTAGGTGGTGTTGGCCGTCCAGAGGTGGTTGTCCGCGCAGAAGAGCTCTTGCCAGGCGCTGTATTTGCCGCTGCTCTTGGTGTGCAGAGGGTACTCGCTGATAATCTGCTGGCAGACTTTCGCCGCGTCCTCATACCGTGCTTTACCGGCCCATATCTCCGCATTGAGGTAGAGTTTGGCGAGAATCATCTGCACCATGCCCTTGTCGCAACGCCCGTATTCGTTTTTACCAGGTTCTGCCAGGTCTTTCCCGTCGAGAAGGTCACGAGCCTCGCCTTCCATCCATGCGAAGAGGTCCGGACGGGAGATCTGGTTAGGGCCCGTTGAGCCGACGGAGTCATTCTCTGTCGAGAACGGCACATTGCCGAACATGTCGATGGCGTGGTAGTAGCTGAAGAGCCTGAGAGCCCTGGCTTCCGCTATGTATTTGGCTTTCAAGTCGTATCCGTTGATGCTGGTGTTGTTGGAGCGACGGATGAACTCGTTGCAGAGACTGATCTGATAGAATATGCGGTAGTACATCGACAGCACGAACTCGTTGGAGGAGTTCCAGGTGAGATTGTGGAGGTCGAAAAGGCCGCTGTCGTTCCAGCAGCAGGTGGCCACGTCCGTGGTCAGCTCCTGCATGTTGAACAGGGCTCTCATGTACTGTCCGTAGCCGCCGTCCACACCTTCGATGTCCGGGTTGCTGTCCGGGCCGTCGGAGGCTGAGCACGAGAGGCCCTGGTAGCATTTGGCGAGGAGGGCCGTGAACGCGTCCTGGCTGTTGAGGACATCCTCAGGAAGGACGGTGTTCGGATCGATTGGCGTGACATTGAGGTCGCCGACGCAGGAAGAAGCGAGTCCTCCGGTCAGACAGGCCGCAAGGGCCAGAGATATTATGCTTGTCTTTTTCATTGTTTTCGATGCTTAGAAGTTGAACTTGACACCAAGTATCCAGGTGCGCGGCCTCGGGTACATGTTGTTGTCGATTCCGGAGAAGATTTCCGGGTCGATGCCCTCGTAACCGGTGATGCACGCGACATTCTGTACTGTGGCGAAGACGCTGAAGTTCATCGGGACAGCCTTGCCGCCGTTGAATCTGAAGTTGCGGCTCAGGGTGATGTTGTCGATCTTCAGGAAAGAAGCGTCCTGCACATAGAGGTCGGAGAAGTACTGCGCAAAGGTAGCGAAGTTGTGCTCCTGCGCCGTATGGTAACGGTTGTTGACGAATCCGTTGGCCCAGAGGTCTGTGAGGAGGTCGCCGTCAGAGCCGACATTGTTGTAGACATAGTTGCCGACATTGGCGTGGGCGCTCATCGCCAGCGTCCAGTCCTTGTATGCCAGGCTGGTGTTGAAACCGAAGGTCCAGTCCGGAGCGGCCTTGTGGAAGCAGTACTTGTCGGCCGTGGTGATCTTGCCGTCGCCGTTGCGGTCCACATAAGCGCCTTCGATAGGCTTGCCGTCAGTGTCATATACCTGCTGGTATACGAAGAACGAGTTCGGGGCATGTCCGGTCTGGTGTACCTGGATGGTGTTGCCGGTGCCTCCGGAGATGCCTCCGGTGGTGATGCCGTAATAGTCCGGACGCTCGTCGTCCGTGGTCAGCTTGGTGATGACGGTCTTGTTGTAGGATGTGTTGAATCCGAGAGTCCAGCTCCAGTCGCGGGTCTGTACCGGGATGGCGTTGACCTCGAACTCGAATCCCTTGTTGGTGAGGTTTCCGATGTTGGCGTCAAGGTAGTTGGACAGGTTGGCGCCGGCGGCGACAGGGGTGCGGTTGAGCAGGTCCTTGGTGTCGCGCTTGTAGAAGTCGACGCTTCCGCTTATGCGGTCGGCGAGGAAGCCGTAGTCAAATCCGACATTGTATGTCGTGGTGGTCTCCCATTTCAGGTCCGCGTTGTATCCGAGCGGAGTGATAGGGATCAGCATGGTCTGGCCGAAGTGGTACATCGACTGGTTGGTGTTGTGCTTGTATGAGGCCAGAGTCGGATAGTCGCCCGACTGGAGGTCCTGCTGACCGGTCTGTCCCCAGCTGAGCCTGATCTTGAGGGCGGAGAGGACGTCGCTGTTCCTGATGAAATCTTCCTTGCCGAGGTTGTAGCTTGCGGCCACGGACGGGAAGAGGCCCCACTTGTTGTTGGAGAAGCGTGAGGTACCGTCATTTCGGAGGGTTGCCGTGAGGAGGAACCTCTCGTTCCAGCTGTAGTTGAGCCTGCCGAAGAATGACACGAGGTAGTACTCGGTCTTGAAGGTTTTCGGGTTGCTCAGATAGTAGTCCGCCGCGCTGGGGAGAGTCCCGTCGGCCTTGTAGGCCACGTTGAAGGTCTCGTTGTAGAAGTGCTGCCATGAGTAGCCGGCCATGGCGTTGATGCTGTGCCTGCCCAGCTGCTTGTCATACTGCGCATAGAACTCGAGGGTGCGGTCAATCTTCTTCTGGTTGTAGTCGGTGTGCGAACCGGAACCGGACTGCTGCTTGGCGTGGAATGACTGCTCCGTGCCCGGGGCGATGTCCACCGTGCCGTCGGATTTCGAGTAGTCGATACCGAGGTTGAGGTTGAGGTGAAGATCTTCGAATCCGTGGATCTTGTAGTCGAACTGCGCGTTGCCGATGAAACGCTTGGCGTTGGAGATGTCCTTCTTGTCGTTGAGCAGGGCTACCGGGTTCGAGATGGCCAACGTGTTGGCGTTATCGATGGTCGGAGTGCCTTTGCCGTTGTTCCACCAGAAGTAGCCGTTCAGGCCGTTCACGCTGTTGTCATAGACCGGCTGGGTCGGGTCCATCTTGACCGCGTTGCCGATAGCGTCCTGATTGGCGAAACGGTTGTCCATGTTCATCCCCTTGCCGTTGAGGTTGATGACGAGGTGCTCGTCAAAGAGGGTAGGGGTGAGGTTGAGGGCGAGGGTCTCGCGCTTGAAGCTGGAGGTCTTGAGGGTACCGTCCTGGTTGTTGTAGCCGAGCGACACACGGAAAGGCATGTAGAACATCCTTGAGCCGCCCCCCCCCACCTTGCCGGAGAGGGCCACATTGCCGTCAATGCTCTTGCCGAGCTGGTAGATCTCCTTCTGCCAGTCGGTGTTCTCCTTTCCGAGAGCCTTGTAGGCTTCTCCTGAGTCGCCGAGGTACCACTTCATGATGTTGCGCATGCCGTCGCCGTCGAGCGTGTTGACGTACTTGGAGTTCTGGCTGACGGAGGCTGTGACGTCCGCGCTGACATGAAGTCCCTGTGCGGTCTTGGAGCCTTTCTTGGTCGTGATCATGATGACGCCGTTGGATGCCCTGGATCCGTAGATCGCGGTGGCGGAGGCGTCCTTGAGGACCGTGAAGGTCTCGATGTCGTTAGGGTTGATGGATGCGAGCGCGTCGGACACGCCGCTGATTGCCGTCTCTGACAGAGGCAGGCCGTCCACGACCACGAGAGGGTTGTTGTTGGCCTTGAGGGATGAGCCGCCGCGGATGCGGATGGTGCTGCTTGAGCCCGGGGCTCCGTCGCCTGCGGTCACCACTACGCCGGCCGTCTTGCCCTGGAGGAGATCTGCCGGAGATGTGATGACGCCCTTGTTGAGCTGGTCAGCCTTGACCGCTGACACCGAACCGGTCATGTCGCTCTTGCGGACTGTGCCGTAGCCGATCACGACCACCTCTTCGATGAATTCGCTGTCTTCCTTCAGGACGATTCTTGCAGGAAGCTGGGAAGCTTTGAAAGTGAGTGTAGTGTATCCGATGCAGCTGATTTCCACCGCAGCGGAAGATGAAGAGACTTTAAGACTGAAATTGCCGTCCAGATCCGTGGTCGTGCCGATGGTCGTGCCGGGTTCCATCACCGTGGCCCCGACGACCGGCCCCGCCTGGTCGACAACTACGCCCTTAACCTCGTATCCGCCGCTCTGGGCCGACACGCTGGCGGACATCACCGCACAGAGGGCGGCTGCCGCGAAGAGAGTAAGGATTCTTTTCATTTGATGTTGATGGTTAGTTTATGTTGGTGTTTTTATGTTCTTTGATGATGGTTGTCGCCGCGCACCCGCATATCAGCAGCATGCCGGCGACCACGAGCATGTTGGCCTGCGAGCCCCCGACAAGTTTCAGCACGCCGCCTCCGAGGGCCGCCGCCACTATCTGCGGCAGGCAGATGGTGCAGTTGAAAAGACCCAGATAGCTGCCCAGATGATCCCCGGAGAGGGCGTTGGTCAGCAGTGTGAACGGTATCGCGAGCATCGCGGCCCAGGCCGCCCCGATCAGCAGGTACGAGCACAGAAGCAGGTACTGGTCGTGAATGAACGCCACAGAGATGAACCCGGCCGCCCCGATCAGCAGGCTGACCGCATAGGCTGTCTTGAGCGACTTGAACCTCGGGATCACGATGGCCCAGATGATGGAGCCAATGGCCTGCACGGCGAACACCACACCGATCCAGTTGCCGGCGGCCTGATAGCCCGCGGACGCCGGATCAGTGCTGCCCCAGCAGTTCCTGGCCACGGCCCCGTTGGAGTAGGTCCACATATACATGAACGCCGCCCAACAGAAAAACTGCACGAGTCCCACGGTCCAGAAGGTCCGCGGCGCATGGCGCAGCAGCTGTATGAACCCCGCCCCGCCGGTGTCCTGCCGTTGCGGGTCAATCCCGTGGAACTCAGCATACTCCTTGGGCGGCATCTCCTTGACTCTGGAGAATGTGAACAGCACGCAGGCGATCAATATCAGCGCCCCGCAGTAGAAGCTCCAGATTACCGATGGCGGTATCTGTCCCTTGGGGGCGGTGTTGGCGATGCCTATCCAGGTGAAGAATATAGGGAAAAGGTAGCCCACGAGGCTGCCGGCGTTGCACAACAGGGACTGTATCGAGTACGCCTGAGCCTTCTGGGATTCGCCCACCATGTCTCCCACCATCATCTTGAACGGCTGCATCGCGACATTGATGGAAGTGTCGAGGAAAATCAGGGAGAAAAGCCCGAACCACATCGCCCCGTTGAGTCCGAGGAACAGACGGGCCGAGAAATCGAGGCTCCCGGCGTTCGGCAGCAGCGCCATCACGGCTACGGCCGTCACCGCCCCTGCGAGAAGATACGGCTTGCGCCTGCCCATCCTGCACCACGTACGGTCGGACCACTTGCCTATCAGCGGCTGGACGATCATCCCCATCAGCGGGGGCAGTATCCAGAAGAAGCTGAGCTGGTGCGGATCCGCTCCGAGGGTGGCGAAGATTCTGCTTATGTTGGCGCTCTGGAGTGCGTAGGCTATCTGGACCCCGAAAAAGCCGAAGCTCAGATTCCACATCTGCCAGAAACTCAGTTTATGCTCTTGCATCAGTTATAGTATTATCGTGTGTCAATGGGCAAATAAACGCATAAATATATTTGTAATGAATAGCGTGAGGACGAATTGCAGGGATTTCGGGATGAACGGTTGTATTTTGAAGAATAATCATTACCTTCACACTCGTTATTATGATAATTTCCAAAGACAGCTGGATAATACACATCTTTGCTGCTTTGCATGCGATTGTGTCGTTTGTCTGCTATTCCACTGGAATAGCGGATGAACTTATGCTGACCCTGCTTACGATGTTCCTTGTCGTGATGCTATGCTTCAGGCGCAGGGTGGGCGTGCTGTTCATGGCCATTGCCGTAATCCTTGTCAATCCCCTGGGATTCAGTGTCGGGATGGGCCTTGCCTCGCTGCTGTCCCTCCTGCCGCTTCCGGTCACGGTCGTGCACTCTCTCTCCACGCTTGTCTGCACCGAGATTCTCGGCTGGAGCACGGAGTTCTGTGCATTGAGATTCGGCTCTTCAGCCGGTCCCGGGGCCAGTGACGGGCGCAGCCTGCGCTGGCTTCTGCTCGCCTTTGTCCTGATAATCATGGTGCGTCTCGTCCTGATATTTGCCGTCTCCGGATTTCAGGGGCCGCGCACATTCGTGATCGAGATGCTGCTTGACTATATATTCAGTTGTGTCATCATCATCTGGGTGGCGGAATATGCCATAAGGTCCAGGGAACAGGCTGAGCGTGAGGCGGAGAAAGCCAACCTGGCCCTGTTCCGTTACATTAAGCTCAAGCAGCAGGTCAACCCCCACTTCCTGTTCAATTCTCTCAATGTGCTTGACTGCCTCATACAGGAGCAGTCCGCGCAGGAGGCGAGCGACTATACCCACAAGCTCGCGGAGATTTATCGTTATATGCTGAGGCACGAAGAAGAGACCCTTGTCAGTCTCCGTGACGAGATGGTTTTCGTGGAGGATTATGTCGGCTTGCTTAAGGTCCGCTTCCCTGAGGGCTTCGTGATGGAGGTGGACATTCCGGAGAGCTGCATGTCGCGGCGCGTGGTGCCGTGCAGTGTGCAGCTTCTTATCGAGAATGCATTGAAACACAATGCTGTCAGTGCCCAGTCGCCTCTTCGCATCTCTGTTGTGGCGGACGGCTCCGGGGTGACGGTCACCAATAATATATGTCCCAAATTGTCGGGGTCCGAGTCTACCGGCCTGGGGTTGAAGTATCTTCGCAGGCAGTATGAAGACATTTCAGGCAAGGCCGTCACGGTCAGGTCGGACGCCGGGTTCTATTCAGTAAATCTTCCTTTGTTATGACAGTTCTCATAGTAGAAGACGAGGCCATGTCGAGGGCCCGGCTCGCCCGGAGCATCGGTGCCCGTTTCCCTGATCTGACCATTGTGGGCATGACGGATTCCGTCGCCTCTACGGTGGCGTGGCTTGACGCCAACCCGACTCCTGACATCATCTTCATGGATGTGGAACTGTCCGATGGCGACTGTTTCGAGATTTTCCGCCAGCGGGAACTGTCCTCGCAGGTCATAATGACCACTGCGTACGACTCTTATGCCATCAAGGCCTTCGAGACGGGAAGCATTGACTACCTGCTCAAGCCTTACGATGTCACCGCCCTTGAGCGCGCCGTCGGAAGATGTCGCGAGCGTGGAGCTTCCGGCGCGGAGAATGTCGGCGCCCTTCTGGCCGGATTGGGGCTGCGCGGCAAGAAGCAATACCGCGGCAGGATAATCGTCAGGATAGGGGAGCGGATTATACCGGTCAATGTCTCTGATGTGGCGTGCTTCTATTCTGAGGGCAAGTCCAACAGCCTTATGACGGATGACGGGAAGAAGTATATAATCGACATGACCATTGATTCTCTTGACGGGGAACTTGACCCGGAACTGTTCTTCAGGGTGTCAAGGGGATGCATAGTCTCGCGCAAGTCCGTCAAGAGCGTCACGAAGCTCGCCAACTCCCGCCTCGGGATATGCCTGGAGCCGGAGCCGCCTGTGGAGATGACCGTGTCGCGCTCCCGGGTGGAGGATTTCCTCTCCTGGCTGGAGTAGCTATTTTTCGCTTACTTGATATAAGACAGGAATTCGCTCCGCACCCGCGCGCTTGTCCGGAATGCGCCGGTCAGGCAGGTGGTCGTCATCACCCCTCCCTTGCGGGAACCGCGCCCTTCCTTGCACAGATGCCGTCCTTTCATCATGAGGGCCATGCCTCTCGGCGGATTCTCGTCGCCCAGGGCGAGGGTCAGCATGTCCACCACATCATGGACGAGCCGCTCCTGAACCTGAAGCCTGGAGGAGCAGTAGTCAATCACGCGGCCTATTTTGGAGAGGCCCAGGATCCGGCCTTTAGGATTGGGGAGATAGGCGAACCAATACTCTCCGAAGAAACTGCGGCAGTGATGCTCGCAGATGGAATAGAAGGTGCCGCTGTCCACGACCATGTCGTCGTAGATGATGCCGTCCTGCCCGTTGGGGAAAGTAGTGATGAGCGGAGCCTCTTCCGGGTCGTAGCCCCGGAAAATCTCCTTGAACATACGCAGCATCCTGTCCGGGGTGCCCTGCAGGCCCACCCTGTCCGGGTCTTCCCCTATATATTCCAGCAGTTCACGGATGTCCTGCCGAGCCTGTTCTTCTGTTATCATTGACAGTCGATATAAATAACGGCTCAAAATTCGGCATAAAAAACAAGATTGTCAACTGCTCGCCATTACCTGTTGCCTGTGGAAGCGCGAAGAAAGCCTTGTGCGGCGTTTTTCCGCCCGGGCCGGTCTGGCTTGCATGCCCAGGCGCGCGTCCCGTACAGAAAACGGCTCTTTCCTATACGGGAGGCCCCACAGTGTACCGTACAGAGACCACAGCAACCCCGTCCCGTACAGAAAACAGGGGTCTGCCGTACCGAATGTCCATATAACCC
>UQMB01000022.1 GCA_900541925.1 uncultured Bacteroidales bacterium
ACGCTCAAGAACATCTGCTATGTCATCAAGATTTCGGCCAAAGTGCCAAGCTCTGCCGGCACTGTAAAATTAGTGCGCTTCCAAGCAAAACAAACCGACGGAAACTATGCCGAACTCGGCTTCGGCGGATGGGACAGAATAAAGACTTTCGGCACAGGTTACGGCAACCCGGCCCGTAGCATCGGATTAGGACTCGGCAGCGACCTTCAAAGCTCCAGCACATACGGCACCGGAATCAGCCCTGACAGCAGTGGCTACATCACCGCATATCTGATGGGATATACCGGTAAGGCCCAGACCCTGCCAGCCGGCGCGACCCTCGAAGTTAGCTTTAGTGGTAGCAGTGCACTCAGCAAGAGCTCAACTCCTCTTGCCAGCGACCTCACTCTGGAGCCAGGGAAGATGTACCGCATCAATGTGGATATGACCAAATAACCTCCGGGACAGATTCGGAACAGCCCTCCGGCCTCGCAGAGAAATCCTCTCTTGCGCGACCGGAGGGCTTTGCAGACACACTCCCCTCTCAGAAGTTGTTCTGATTTATGTTGAGAGCTCTTTTAGTAATCGGCAAAAAAACAAGTTGCCGCAGATTCGGCAAATATTCTTGAGGACAGATGTCTTTTGGAAGAAGGAGCGTGCCGGTGGCACAACTTCTCAGGCTTCTTTGTTGCAGGAATGCTTGAGCACCTCCGCATCTATATAGTAGACTGTCTGCTCCGCGAGATTGTTGATGTGATCCCCCGCCCTCTCGAGTTTGCGGAACAACGCCGACACCTCAAGACACAGACGCACGCTCTGCGGGTGCGCCGGAGCGCGTCGACATCCACCTCCTTGTCGTAGATGCCGTTGCCGTCCATCAGGATCTGTCCCTCCAGGCGGGTGTCAGGAATCAGGTCGTTCATCCTGTTGAAAAGCCTCAGGAATGTGGATTTACCACCTCACCCTTGGGGATGCTGATGTTTTTGAGAGCGTGGAACTTGCCGTAATAGAAGTTCACATCGCGTGTCACTGTTTTGTTTTCCATCTAAGAATGTTTTTCGAAGTGCCTGCGGTGAGGTTCATCAGCAAGACAATGACAATCAACACAAAAGCGGTACCGTACGCTATCGGCAGCTGCGCATCTGAATTTATGACAGATTAGTGAGCGGCAAATCCGAAGAATCACTAAATTTGTGAGATTGTAATTCTTACGAGGAGATGGATAAGACAAGAACAGATTTAGAATCCCCACTGAACGAATTTGTCAGCGGAATCAAGGCCATCATCGATGATGCTCGCAGAAATGCTGTCCGTAGCGTGGATTTCTGCCGGGTTCGTATGTATTGGGCTATCGGTCAACGCATCGCAGAGAAAGAGCAACAAGGGAAAGAGCGCGCAGACTATGGGACTTACCTTATCAAGAATCTCGCGAAGCAATTACAACCGGAATATGGCAGCGGATTCTCTGCCCGTCAATTGGAGATGTGCAGACAATTCTATCGAGTATACCCAAATGCGAATACACTGTGTTCGCAATTAAACTGGTCTCAATACAAACTGCTCATCTCAATATCCGATTCTGACAAGCGAGAGTATTATCAGCTGGAAGCCGCCAACGGATGTTGGTCTAAGCGTCAACTTGAACGCCAAATCAACTCTATGCTGTACGAACGCCTTCTGCTGAGTAACGACAAGGAGGCGATTCTTGCAGTGGCACGCAATGAACGGCAGCCGGACTCCCCAAAAGAAATAATCAAAGACCCTATGGTTTTGGAGTTTCTCGGCTTGGAAAAACGCCCGGCTTATTATGAAAAAGACCTCGAAAGCGCAATCATATCACACATAGCTGACTTCCTTCTCGAAATGGGGAAGGGGTTTTCTTTCGTTGCCAGACAGAAGCGTCTTCTCATCGAAGATGACGAGTTTTTCGCGGACCTGGTGTTCTACAACAGGCTGCTGCCAACCATCGGCATACTGCTATGCTCGGACAAGAATGACACTGCCGTCAAACTCACTTTACCAGAAGACAACAAAACAATCCTGGCCAGCAAGTATCAGTTATACCTCCCGACCACAGAACAGTTTATCGCTGAAATAAACGAGGTCAGGCGGATTGCCGGAACGGAGGAGGACTGATTTTTATAAAACTTTGCAGCATGGAAAACAAGACACCGCTATGGCAGCTGTTTCTCATCTTCACGAAGATGGGAGCGTTTACGATAGGGGGCGGGTATGCGATGATCCCACTGATAGAGCAGGAGTTGACAAGCAGGGGCCTGATCAGCAAGGAAGACCTTGACGATGTGATCGTGCTTGCGCAGAGCGCGCCGGGAGTGCTCGCCGTCAACATGGCCATATATACCGGCTACAAGCTCGGCGGGCTCAAGGGAAGCGTGGTCTGCGCCGTCGGGGCGGTGATGCCGTCTTTTGTCATCATCCTGCTGATCGCGATGATGTTCACCAGTTTCAAGGACAACCCCGTCGTGGCACGCATATTCCAGGGCGTGAGACCCGTGGCGGTGGCACTGATTCTCGTCCCTGCCGTGAACATGGCGAAGCAGGGCTGCCACAGCTGGTGGACCTGGCTGCTGTGCGCCGGCACGATGTTCGGGGTAGCGTTCCTCAAAATCTCACCTATATGGTTCATCCTGGTGACGATAGCCGCCTCCGCCGGAATATCCTCAATGATTTATAACAGAAAGAAGCAATGATCACTCTGCTCTGGCAATTGTTCTCGACTTTCTTCGTCATAGGCCTCTTCAACTTCGGCGGCGGCGGAGCCATGCTGTCGCTGATCCAGGCACAGGTCGTCACCGAGCACGGATGGCTGACGGAAAAGGCCTTCACGGACATCGTGGCCATCTCACAGTCCACTCCCGGGCCGATAGGCATCAACTGCGCCACCTATGTCGGATTCCAGGTGCTGCACGACGAGGGGTACGGCAACCTCGCCGCAATCCTGGGTTCCGCGTCCACGACGCTGGCGATAGTACTGCCGTCATTCCTGGTGTTCTTCGCCATTATTCGCATATTCAACAAATTCCACCAGCATCCGGTATTCGTCTCCGTAATGGGGGCGCTGCGCCCGGCAGTGGCGGGGATGATCGGGGCCGCGGCACTGGTGCTGATTTTCGGGATATCGTGGACCGGCGGGGGACTCTCCATGCACATTCTCCAGGACAACTTCCCGGACTGGAAGGCCTGGGCCCTGTTCGCGGCGTCATTTCTCCTGTGTTACACCAAAAAAACAGGTCCGATCACGCTCCTGGTCGCTTCCGGCGTGCTGGGCCTGCTCATATACTGACAATCATGAAAAGAATCGCAACTCTTCTGCTTCCACTGCTGCTTCCCGCACTGATATGCGCAGGCGGCATCGTGCCCGAGCCGGCCAGCATGACCCCCGGCAAAGGCAGCCTCAAAATCAGCGGCGCCATCTTCAAATGCGACCCGTCGATAGACTCCGTATCGATGGACGCGATATGCCGTTTCGCGGCGAGACTCTCGCTGGTCAGCGGCAAGACAAGCAGCGTATCCACGCCCGTAGGGCTCAAATCCGTAGTGGACGACGGGGCCGCGAAGGGCATGATCTTCCTGAAGGACAATTCGTTGAAAGGAGAATCATATAGAATCAGCATAGGGCAGAAATCCGCCGTGGTCCGCGCCGGCGCCACCCCCGGCTTTCTCAACTCGATCCAGACACTCAAGCAGATGCTGCCTGAGGAGATCTATGGGGATGCCCTCGCGGACAAGCGGAAATGGGCGCTGCCGCGCTGCGAAATCTCTGACTCCCCCGCCACTGCCGTGCGCGGGCTGAGCATAGACAGCTGCGAGACTTTCTGGAGCGTGGAGCAGATCCTCTCCTGCCTTGACGAAATGGCCAGATACAAATTCAACCTCCTCCTGTGGAATCTCGCTGGAGAGAGGGGCTGGAGAATGGAGGTCAGGGCGTACCCCCTGCTCGGACAGGTGGCCGGATACCGGATGGAGAGCGAAGGCAGGTACGGGGGATACTACAGCACGGACGAGATCTTAAGGGTCGTCAGGCACGCCTCGTCGCTCGGCATCAGCATCATACCGCGCCTGCACATAGGACTTGAGGCCACATCTCTTCTGAAGCCGGCGGATTGCCCCGCGGAGCGGTTCGTCTCTGATATTCTGGCGGAGACCGCGCAGATATTCCCCTATATATATGAAGATGTAAGCTGCGAGGGGGAGCTGCCGCTGGACGACATGCTCAGGGCCCGAGGCAAAGAGCCGGCCCTGACCGGGGAGTTCCCGGAAGTCAATCCTGCGTCGCCGGACAACCGGCAACTGCGCATGTTGGCAGAGAAATTGTGGTAACGGCAAAAATTTGTTAACTTTGTAGATTATCTAATCACAACATAGCACAATGGCAAATGTAGTAATAATGCCCAAGCAGGGCCAGTCAGTCGAAAGCTGTATCGTCACCGAATTCAAGAAAAAACCAGGAGACAAAGTAGCCGTCGGCGACATCCTTTTCAGTTACGAGACAGACAAAGCCTCTTTTGACGAGGAATCCAAATTCGAAGGCACCGTACTCGCGTGCTTCTTCAAAGACAACGATGAAATCCCTGTGCTGACCAATGTCATGGTCATCGGCAACCCGGGAGAGTCCTTCGCGGAGTTCGCCCCTGACGGAGCCGCTCCTGCAGAGAGCAGCGCCCCGGCAGAGCCGGCGGCAGAAGCCAAGGAAGAGCCTCAGCAGGCCGGACCGGCAGCTCCGGAGGCAGCCGTAGTGGCTGGCGCTCCGGTATCACCAAGGGCGCGCAAGCTGGCGGCGGAGAAAGGCGTCGACACGGCGCAGGTAGCCGGCACGGGCCCTCACGGACGCATCATCGAAAGGGACGTGGTGGCCGCAGAAGGCAGCCCTAAGACAGGACTCGCCAAGGCGATCGCCGCGCAGGGAGGCTTCGAAGCCCCTTCACGCGGAAGCGGACTTGCAGGGATGGTCAAGGGCGCAGACCTCAAGGTATGGCAGGCCAACCACAGCGAGATCGCAGGCGAAGGCGAGGAGTTCAAGGTGGAGAAGATGTCCAACATGCGCAAGCTCATCGCCAAGTCCATGTACAACTCCCTCCAGAACTCAGCCCAGCTCACCCACATGCTCGGCGCTGACGCCCGCAGGATCCAGGCCCTCCGCAAGAAGGCGAAGAAAGCCCTCGAGGAAGGCAGGATCGATGCCAACATCACCATCAACGACTTCGTATGCTACGCGGTCATCAAGGCCCTCAAGAAGTTCCCTTCAGTCAACTCCCACTGCCTCGGGGATGCTATGCGCATCTTCAACTCCGTCAACCTCGGACTCGCGGTCGACACTGAGCGCGGCCTCATGGTTCCGGCAGTCAAGAAGGCAGAGGACCTCAACATCACCGGCCTGAGCAAGGCCCTCAAGAAAGTCGCGGACGACTGCAAGAAGGGCAGCATCAACCCTGACCTCCTCGCAAGCGAGGCGGCCTCATTCACAGTCTCCAACCTCGGAGGCTACGGCGTGGAGTGGTTCACCCCTATCATCAACGTGCCTCAGAGCGCCATACTCGGAGTCGGCACCATCGTGCCTCGCCCTAAGGATCTCGGAAGCGGAGTTTACGCTTTCGTCCCTTACCTCGGGCTCTCTCTCACCTATGACCACCGCGCCATCGACGGAGGAGAGGCGACCCGCTTCCTCAAGCAGGTGGCCACCGAGATCGAAAACCTCGAAGTTGAATTCTAATAATAACAGCAAACAATGTACGATTTAGCGATTATCGGCGGCGGTCCCGGTGGTTATGTGGCCGCAGAGAGGGCCGGCGCTGCCGGACTCAAGACCGTCCTCTTCGAGAGGAAGTCTCTCGGCGGTGTGTGCCTCAACGAAGGTTGCATCCCTACAAAGACGCTGCTTTACAGCGCGAAAGTATATAACTACGCAGTCAACGGCGACCACTACGGGGTCTATGCCAAGGAGCCGAGCTTCAACTACGGGGAAATCGTCTCCCGCAAGGACAAGGTCGTGAGGAAACTCGTGGCCGGCGTGAAGGCGGCCATGAAGGCCGGGAAGATCGAGGTCGTGGCAGAGCAGGCCATGATCAAGGGCCGCTCGGCCGAGGGCGTCACCGTGATTGCCGCGGACAAGGAATATGTAGCGAAGAACCTGCTGATCTGCACCGGCTCAGAGGCCGCCGTGCCTCCGTTCCCGGGACTCAAGGAAGCCGGCGATGTCATCGTCACCAACCGTGAGATCCTCTCCCTCAAGGAGCAGCCTAAGGAGCTCGTGGTGATCGGCGGCGGCGTGATCGGAATGGAGTTCGCCGCATTCTTCAGCACTCTCGGCACCAAGGTGACCGTCGTGGAGATGCTTCCGAAGATTCTCGGCCCGCTCGACGATGAGATCAGCGCCATGCTCCAGAAGATATACGCCAAGCGCGGCATCGAGTTCTGCCTGCGCTGCAAGGTGACCGGAATCGAAGGCAACACCGTGGTCTACGAAGACCCGGAGGGGAAAGTCTGCCGCGTCAGCGGGGACAAGATTCTCGTCTCTGTGGGCCGCAGGGCCAACATCAGCGGTTTCGGTCTGGAGAACACCGGCGTCGAGATGCTCCTGAACAGGGGCGGAAAGCCTTGCGGAATCAAGGTCGACGAGCACATGCGCACCAATGTCCCTAACATCTATGCCGCCGGAGACGTGACCGGATTCTCCATGCTCGCCCACACTGCGAGCCGCGAGGGAGAGGTCGCCGTCAACAATATCCTCGGCAAGCAGGACCACATGCGCTACGAAGCCATCCCGGGGGTAGTATACACCAACCCTGAAGTGGCCGGAGTCGGGCTCACCGAAGAGCAGGCCAAGGCTTCCGGAAAGGAGTACGAGGTACTCAAACTGCCTATGGCATATTCAGGGCGTTTCGTCGCCGAGAACGAAGGCGGCGAAGGCATCTGCAAGATCATCATCGGCAAGAAGCACCATGAGGTGCTCGGCATGCACATGCTCGGCAACCCTTGCTCCGAGATCATCCACAGCGCCTGCATCGCCATCGAGATGGAGATGACCGTGGAGCAGCTCAAGGAAGTGGTATTCCCTCACCCTACCGTGTCCGAGATCATCAAGGAGACGGCTTTCACCCTGAAGTAACAAATAATCACCACAATACAATGCCAAAGTCACTTTACATCGATCCAAACGAGACACTCCGCCCGAGCGAACACAAGATCGTGTTCCCGGAGATTCCTGTGATGCAGTACAACAAGACTGTCAAGGAAGATCTCAATGAAGGCAACTTCACTAAGGAAGACCTTCTCCGCATATATCACGACATGACCGTAATCCGCGAGTTCGAGACGATGCTCAACCTCGTCAAGACCACCGGAGGATACAACGGCGTCGCCTACAACAACCCGGGCCCGGCCCACCTCTCAGCAGGCCAGGAGGCCGCCGCAGTGGGTATGGCCTACGCCCTCGACACCGACGACTTCATCTTCGGTTCCCACCGCTCACACGGTGAAATCCTCGCGAAGGGACTCCGTTCCATCCAGATCCTTCCGGAGGACGAACTCAAGAAGGTCATGGAGGAGTTCTGGGGCGGCGCGACCCTCGCCGTAGCCAAGAAGGGATTCAAGGAAGGCGGCAGCACCAAGGATCTCGGCATCCGTTTCCTGATCTATGGCGCCATCGCTGAGATCTTCGCCCGCACCACAGGCTTCAACAAGGGTCTCGGCGGCTCCATGCACACCTTCTTCACTCCGTTCGGCATCTATCCCAACAATGCCATCGTAGGCGGCTCAGGCTCCATCGCCGTGGGCGCGGCCCTCTACAAGAAAGTCAACCGCAAGAAGGGCATCGTAGTCGCCAACCTCGGTGACGGCGCCATGGCCCGTGGACCTGTGCTCGAAGGCATGACCTTCGCGTCCATGGACCAGTTCAACACCCTCTGGGAAGGCGACATGAAGGGCGGCCTGCCTGTCCTCTTCAATGTGATGGACAACCAGTACGCGATGGGCGGCCAGACCAAGGGCGAGACCATGGGATACACCTTCCCAGCCCGTCTCGGCGCCGGCTTCAAGCCTGACGCCATGCACGCGGAGCGTGTGGACGGATACAACCCACTCGCCGTCATCGACGCGTTCCGCCGCAAGAAAGCCCTCCTCGAGGAGAAACTCGGACCGGCTCTCCTGGATGTAGTGACATACCGCTACAGCGGACACTCCCCAAGCGACCAGTCCTCATACCGCACGAAGGAAGAGATTGCGGCATGGGAGAAGGAAGACTGCATCGTAGCTTTCGGAGACAAGCTCATCGAGGCCGGCGTCGCTGACCAGAAGGCTCTGGAGGGAATCCAGCAGGAGGTCAAGGACGTCATCTTCGACTGCTACAAGCTCGCCATCGACCCTGAGCTCTCTCCTCGCATGGACCTCGTCAAGGACAACGAGCTGCTCGGAGAGATGATGTTCTCCAACCAGAGCATCGACTCGCTGAGCGACGCCAAACCGGACGTGCTGATGCCGCTTGAGGAGAACCCTCGCGTCAAGCAGATCGCCGGCAAGGAGAGGTTCTGGCTCGACAAGGAAGGCAAGCCGGCCAGCAAGATGAAGACATTCAACATCCGTGACGGTATCTTCGAGGCTGTCGTGGACCGTTTCTACAAGGACGCTTCCCTCGTGGCATACGGTGAGGAGAACCGTGAATGGGGCGGCGCTTTCGCCGTATACCGCGGACTCACCGAGGCCCTGCCATACCACCGCCTCTTCAACTCCCCTATCGCCGAAGCCGCCATCATCGGCACCGCCATCGGATACGCCATGTGCGGCGGACGCGTGATTCCGGAGATCATGTACTGCGACTTCCTCGGATGCTGCGGCGACGAGATCTTCAACCAGCTGCCTAAGTGGCAGGCCATGTCCGGCAACATCCTCAAGATGCCGGTAGTTGTCCGCGTGTCTGTCGGCTCCAAGTACGGCGCCCAGCACTCTCAGGACTGGACTTCCCTCTGCACCCATATCCCGGGTCTGAAGGTGGTCTTCCCTGTCACCCCTTACGATGCCAAGGGTCTCATGAACTCCGCCCTCCAGGGCACTGACCCTGTCATCTTCTTCGAGAGCCAGAGAATCTACGACATGGGCGAGAAGTTCCACGAAGGCGGCGTGCCGGAAGGATACTACGAGATTCCGCTCGGCGAGCCTGATGTCAAGAGAGCCGGCAAGGATGTGACATTCCTCACCATCGGCGCCACCCTCTACCGCGCCCTCGCGGCAGCTGACATGCTCAAGGAGAAGTACGGGATGGAGGCTGAGGTCATCGACGCCCGCTCCCTCGTGCCGTTCAACTACGAGAAGGTACTCGAGTCTGTCAAGAAGACAGGCCGCATCATCATCGCAGGCGACGCCACGGCCCGCGGCTCGTTCCTCAACGACCTCG
The DNA here is from genome assembly GCA_900541925.1 of uncultured Bacteroidales bacterium. Classification (GTDB taxonomy): domain Bacteria; phylum Bacteroidota; class Bacteroidia; order Bacteroidales; family UBA932; genus Cryptobacteroides. The sequence continues at coordinate 9,386 of UQMB01000022.1, forward strand.
CGGCCAACATCTCCGAGATGGCTTTCGACTACCTCGACGCAGCACCTGTAGTGCTCGGCTCACGCAACTGGATCACCCCTTGCCACGAGCTTGAAGAGGCGTTCTTCCCTCAGCCTGAGTGGTTCCTGGACGCCATCAACGAGAAGATCGTCCCTCTCAAGGACTATACCCCGGTCAGCAACATGACCTCGGCGGAGCAGATACTCAGATCCAAGAAGGGAATCTAATATGACAGATGTCAACGCACACCTCCACACACCATACTCTTTCAGCGCCTTCGACAGTGTCAGCCAAGCACTCGACATGGCCGCTGAAGAGGGGGTGAAGGTGGTAGGTATCAACGATTTTTATTCCCTTGACGGGTATAAGGAATGGAGCGAAGAGTGTGGCAGGCGCCACCTCTTCCCTCTGTTTAATATAGAGTTCATCTCCCTCAACGTGGAGGACCAGGCTGCCGGAGTCAGGGTCAACGACCCCAATAACCCGGGACGCACCTACCTCAGCGGCAAGGGGCTCGATTACCCCGTGACACTCTCGGGCCGGGAGGCCAGGATGCTCGCCGACGTGAAGGCGGAGTCCAACGCCCAGGTCTGCAAGATGTGCGGCAAGCTCAACTCATGGCTGGACAGCATCAATGCCGGCTTCAACCTGTCATTCCCCCAGATCGAGAAGGATCTCACGCGCGGTTCCATCCGCGAGAGGCATCTCGCAAAGGCGCTGAGGCTCGCCATCGACGGGAAGTTCTCCTCCGACGCCGACAAGCTTGACTTCTACCGCAGGCTCTTCGCCGGCAAGGACCTGAAGAGCAATCCTTCGGACGCCGCAGCGGTGGAGAACGAGCTCCGCGGCAATCTTCTCAAGGCGGGCGGCGCGGCCTTCGTGCCGGAAGACCCTAAGGCGTTCCTGCCCATGGAGACGGTGCAGCGCATCATCGAGGCGGCAGGAGGCATTCCGACCTACCCGTTCCTGGCAGATGACGCCAAGGGCTGTTTCACCGACTTCGAACAGGATCTCCAGAAATGCGCCGACACCCTCAAGAAGAGGGGCATACGCTCCTGCGAGTTCATCACCACGCGCAACACCACAGCCGTGCTTGAGAGCTACGCCGGCTACCTCATGGACGAAGGGTTCGTGGTGACATTCGGTTCGGAGCACAACACTCCGGCCATGGAGCCTGTCAGACTGCGCACACGCGACTGCGCCGGCCTCTCCGACAAGCTCAAGGAGATCAACTACCGCGGCGCCTGCATCGTAGCCGCCCACCAGAACGGGCTGAAGACTGCGGAAGAAGGCCACGAAATCATCACTAAAGCAACAACAAAATGAAAGAGATAGAATCACTTGTCGCCATCTCGCGCAAGTACGGCTCCGACCCGCGCTTCGTGATAGCAGGAGGCGGCAACACTTCCTACAAGAACGCGGAGAAGCTCTGGGTGAAGGCCAGCGGCCACGCTCTCGCGACCATCACGGAAGACGGGTTCGCAGTGCTCGACAGGGCCCTGCTTGACCCGATGAAAAAGAAAAAATACAGTTCCGACACCGCCGAGCGCGAGGAGCAGGTCAAAAACGACCTCGCCGCAGCCTGCATCACCAAGGACCGCAGACCGTCCGTAGAAACCTCCCTGCACGACTGCATGGGCTTCTCTTATGTGGTACACCTGCATCCTACCCTCGTCGGGGGCCTGATGTGCTCAGCCATGGCGGAAGAGAAGTGCAAGGAACTCTTCCCGGAAGCCCTCTACATCGCCTACACCGACCCGGGATACACCCTCTTCAAGAAGGTCTACGACAAGATACAGGCATACCGGAAGGCCGCAGGCCACGAGCCTCAGGTCATCTTCCTGCAGAACCACGGCATCTTCGTGGGAGCGGACAGCACGGAAGAGATAGAGCGGGTCTACGACTCGGTGCTCTCTACCCTCGAAGCGCAGGTGAAGCCCATCCCTGAAGGGGATGCGCCGATCTGCGACTGCGTCAGCGAGGTCGTGCCGGCCATCAGGACAATCCTCAGCCGCTCCGGACGCGGGCTCAAGACCCTCAAGGTCACTGGCAACGCCCTAATCGAGGCGATGATGGAGCAGGCCGAGAGCGTGCTCTCCCCATTCACTCCGGACGGGATCGTATACTGCAAGTCCGAGTACGTGTTCATCGAGCCGGAGGAAGGCGAAGATCTCGCCAAACTGGCAGAGAAGAGGATAGAGCGCTACACCGCAAGGCGCGGCCATACTCCTAAGGTAATACTTATCAAGGGGATAGGTCTCATCGCCGCCGGCGACAGCGCCAAGAACGCGCAGATTATCACCGATGTGTTCATGGACGCCGTCAAGATAGCGTGGTACGCCGAATCTTTCGGCGGGCAGCATCCGATGACAAAGCGCCAGATAGAGTTCATCGACAACTGGGAAGTGGAGAACTACCGCCGCAAGGTCAGCGCCGCCCACTCCAGGGGACGTGTTGAAGGCAAGACCATCATCGTCACCGGCGCGGCCCAGGGATTCGGAGAAGGCATCGCCCGCAACCTCATGAAAGAAGGCGCCAACATCGTGGTGGCCGACCTCAACGAGGCCGTGGGCCAGAAGACCGCCGAGAGCTTCAACGCCATGGCCGGAAGCAACCGTGCCATATTCGTCAAGACCAACGTGGCCGACATGGACAGCCTGCACAACCTGATACGCCAGACGGTGCTCAACTTCGGCGCCCTCGATGTGTTCGTATCCAACGCGGGCGTTCTCCGGGCCGGAGGCCTCGAGGCGATGACGCCGGAGAACTTCGAGTTCGTCACCAACATCAACTACAAGGCTTACTTCTTCTGCGCCAAGGTCGCCAGCCACCTGATGAAAATCGAGACGGCATGGGATCCTGAGTACTTCGCAGACATCGTGCAAGTCAACTCCAAGTCCGGCCTGCGCGGCTCCAAAGCCAACTTCGCATACGCCGGAGGCAAGTTCGGCGGCATCGGACTCACCCAGAGCTTCGCTCTTGAACTGGCTCCGTTCCGCGTCAAGGTCAACTCCATCTGCCCGGGCAACTTCTACGACGGCCCGCTCTGGAGCAACCCGGAGAACGGACTCTTCGTCCAGTACCTCGCCGCAGGCAAGGTGCCGGGAGCCAAGACCGTACAGGATGTCAAGGACTACTACCTCAACCAGGTGCCTATGCGCAAGGGCTGCAACCCGGAGGATGTCACCAAGGCCATTCTCTATGCTGTGGAGCAGACCGGAGAGACCGGGCAGGCGATCCCTGTGACCGGAGGCCAGGTAATGTTGGCATAAAACCCTATCTATAATGAAAAAGTTACTGTTTGCACTGGCCGTGGCGTCAATGTCGCTTGCGGCCGGAGCTGCCGGGCAGGAAGCCAGGCTGCTCAGATTCCCCGCTGTCGGCGGCGACAACATCGTCTTCAGCTACGCAGGGAATCTCTATCGCGTCGGGATAGACGGCGGCAACGCCGTGAAACTCACCTCCCACATAGGATATGAGTGCTTCCCGAAGATCTCACCAGACGGCAAGACCATAGCGTTCACGGGCCAGTACGACGGTAATACGGAAGTATACACGATGCCCCTCACGGGCGGCGAACCCCGCAGGATCACCTACTCGGCCCTCGTCGACAGGGATCAGGTCGGCGAGCGTATGGGTCCCAACAATATCGTGATGGGCTGGACTCCTGACGGCAGCCAGATAATCTACCGCAGCAAGCAATACTGTTTCAGCGGGCTGCGCGGCAATCTCTGCAAGGTCGGAGCCGAAGGCGGCACCCCGGAGATCATCCCGACCTCCGAGGGAGGCTTCTGCTCCTACTCGCCGGACGGGAGCAAGCTCGCGATGAACAGGATGTTCCGCGAGTTCCGCACATGGAAATATTATCGCGGAGGGCAGGCCGACGACATCTGGATCAACACTGTCGGCACCACCGGTCTGGAGAAAATCACAGACAACGACGCCCAGGACATCTTCCCTATGTGGGTGGGGGATGAGATCTACTACCTCTCGGACCGCGACAGGACGATGAACCTCTTCGTCTATGACACCCGCAGCAAGCAGACACGCAAGGTCACCGACTTCACCGAGTATGACTGCAAGTTCCCTTCCTGCTCGCAGGACTGGATAGTCTTCGAGAACGGAGGTTACATCTACAAATACGACGTCCGCAAGGGAGGCAAGGCCGAGAAAGTCAGCATCACCCTCACGGACGATGACATCTACAGCCGCAGCGAATACCGCAAGGTGGGCGGCTCCCTGACGAGTTTCAGCCTCTCCCCTGACGGCAAGAGGGTTCTCGTCGTGGCTCGGGGAGACATCTTCTCCCTGCCGGCCGAGAAAGGCCCGGTCCACAACATCTCCCGCTCTCCGCAGTCCCACGAGAGGGACGCCGACTGGAGCCCTGACGGCAGCCGCATAGCCTGGGTGTCGGACATCAGCGGAGAATATCAGATCTACACCGCCCCGGCGGACAACATGAGAGAAGCGAAGTGCATGACTTCGTTCAAGGACGGCTATCCGAGCATTCTGGACTGGAGCGCTGACGGCTCTCGGCTCTACTTCGGCACGGAGAAGCGCGACATCTACGAGCTTGACGTCAACAGCGGCAGACTCGACCGCATACTCGTCAGCGAGCAGGGCGGCTACCGCTCATTCTCCCTCTCATCCGACGGCAGCTGGGCGACTTATGTCACCTCGCTTCCGAACAGGGTGAGCGCTGTCTTCCTCTACGATGTCAAGGCGCGCAGGAGCTATCAGGTGACGGACCGCTGGTACGACGCCTCTTCCCCGATGTTCTCGGAAGACGGCAAATATCTCTTCTTCTCGTCCGCGCGGGACTTCAGAGCCCAATACTCAAGCGTGGAATGGAACGCCGGATACGGAGTCTACGACTATGTGTTCATCCTGCCTCTTGCGGCAGGAACCCCTAATCCGCTGACACTCACATCGGACGAAGCAGTGGCGGAGCAGCCGGAGGCCACACCGGCCAAGGCTTCTCCGGCCAAGAGCGCGAAGAAAGGCAAGTCCGGTAAGACCGAGGCGGTAGCGGCCCTCAAGGTGGACATCGAGGGCATAGGCCAGCGCATAACCGCCCTGCCTCTGCCGGCGGGCCGCTACCGCCTCTTCCTGTGCAAGGACGACAAGCTCTACTATAGCGCCTCGGGCGGACGCGGACTCAAGACGCTGGACCTCAAGACGCTCAAGACCTCTGATGGCCCGTCTGAAATGCCGCTGGTCATCACTCCTGACGCCAAGAAGGCTCTTGTGCGCGACGGCAAAGACTTCAAGGTCGTCTCCTTCGGCAGTCCAGCCGGCAAGGCCGCTGCGGTGCCGATTGACGAGATTGACATGATGATAGACCACAAGGCCGAATGGAAGCAGATCTTCGACGAGAGCTGGCGCATCACCCGCGACAACTTCTATGTCGAGAACATGCACGGGGCCGACTGGGACCGCGTCCACGAGAAGTATGGCCAGCTGCTCCCTTATGTCAACCACCGCGACGACCTCACATACCTCATCGGCGAGATGCTCGGCGAGCTCAATGTGGGCCACGCCTACATCACCTCGGGCGAGAGTCCTGAAATCCCGCGCATCAAGACGGGACTCCTCGGAGCCCAGTACTCAAGAGACGCCGGTACCGGGGCCTTCCGCATGGAGAAAATTTTCCGCGGCGCGGACTGGGACTCATCCCTCATCTGCCCGCTGCGCGCCCCTGGAGTCAATGCCAAAGCAGGTGAGTATATCGTTGAAATTGACGGCATCCCGGCATCGGAACTCACTGACGTCGGGCAGGCCCTCGTCGGCAAGGTCGGCGTCACCGTGGAGGTCAAGATCGCATCTTCAGCCTCCGGCGCGGACGCGCGCACCGTCTACCTCAAGCCTGTCGGCGACGAGTCCAAGCTGGCATACTACGAATGGGTGCAGAACAACATCGAGAAGGTTGACCGCCTCTCCGGCGGGACAATCGGATACATCCACATCCCGGACATGAGCGTGGCCGGACTCGACATGTTCACCAAGCTCTTCTACACCCAGCTCGACAAGAAGGCTCTCATCATCGATGACCGCATGAACGGCGGCGGCAACGTCTCCCCTATGATTCTCGAGAGGCTGCAGCGCGAAGTCTACAGGATAAGCATGTACCGCAACGGCAGCAATCTCCCTGTGCCTAACGAGGCCTTCTACGGGCCTAAGGTCTGCCTCATAGACAAGTACTCCTCTTCCGACGGAGACCTCTTCCCTTATGGTTTCCGCAAACTCGGGCTCGGCAAGCTCATCGGTATGCGCTCATGGGGAGGCATCGTGGGCATCTCCGGCTCCAGGAAATTCGTGGACGGGCAGGATATGCGTACGCCGTTCTTCACCTCATACTCGACTGACGGGGAATGGATTATCGAAGGCCACGGGGTCGATCCGGACATAGAGGTGGACATCAATCCGTTTGAGGACTACCTCGGCAATGACGCACAGCTCGAAAAGGCAGTGGAGGTGCTCAAGGAAGAACTCAAGAACTATAAGAGCCTGCCACCTACCCCGGCGGCTCCTGTCAAGAACTGATAATTAATCAATACCACAAATGAAGACAAAAGCAGTACGACTTTACGGAAAAGACGATCTGAGGCTCGAAGAATTCGAGCTGCCGCAGATCAAAGAAGATGAAATCCTGGCCAAGGTGGTCAGCGACAGCATCTGTATGTCATCATATAAGGCTGCACATCAGGGCCCTGAGCACAAGAGGGTCCCGGACGATGTGGCTGTGAACCCCACAATCATCGGCCACGAGTTCGCCGGAGAGATCGTGGAGGTCGGCAAGAAGTGGCAGTCCGAGTTCAAGGCGGGCGACAAGTTCTCCATCCAGCCGGCCCTCACCTATGAGGGCGGTCCTGTGGGAGTGCTCTCAGCTCCGGGCTACTCATATAAGTACATCGGCGGAGACGCCACTTATGTGGTGATTCCTGCAGAAGTGATGGAGCAGGGCTGCCTGCTGCCTTACAAGGGCGAAGGCTTCTACCCGGCATCACTCAGCGAGCCTCTCTCCTGCGTGATCGGCGCGATGCACGCCTGCTATCACACCACCCCTGGTTCTTATGTCCACTCGATGGAGATAAAGGACGGAGGCAAGATGGCTCTCCTCGCCGGCGTCGGACCTATGGGTCTCGCCTGCATCAACTATGTGCTGCACCGCGAGGACAGGCATCCTGCGCTCTTCGTCGTCACAGACATCGACCAGGCCAGGCTTGACCGCGCCGCCACCCTCTACACCAAGGAGTTCGCCGCTTCAAGGGGGATCGATCTCCGCTATGTGAACACCGGCGCAGTCGCAGACCCTGTGGCGGCGCTCCGTGAAATCACCGGCGGGGAAGGATACGATGAGGTTGTAGTAATGGCCCCTGTGGCCGCATTAGTGGAGCAGGCCGACGCCATCCTCGGCTTCGACGGCTGCCTCAACTTCTTCTCCGGCCCAGGCAGGGCAGACTTCAAGGCCCCGTTCAACTTCTACAATGTCCACTACGCCTCAACCCATGTGGTAGGCACCAGCGGCGGCAACACCGATGACATGAAGGAAGCCCTCCATCTGATGGGCAAGGGCATGGATCCCGCCGGCCTCGTCACACACATCGGCGGACTCAACGCAGTGATAGACACGACCCTCAACCTGCCATCTGTACCTGGCGGCAAGAAACTCATCTACACCCACATAGAGATGCCTCTGGTGGCCATAGCGGACTTCGGCAAGAAGGGCGAGACCAATCCGGTCTACGCCGAGCTCGACAAGATCTGCAAGGCACACAACGGTCTCTGGAGCGTCGAGGCGGAGAACTATCTCCTCTCCCACGCGGAGAATCTCGACTAAGGAGTTGAGAAAATAAATTGCCGCAAAACGGTTCGGGGAGCATAGGTTTTGCCGAACGAATGCGCAGTACAGGCGGTTCGGTTCGAGAAAGGCCTGGTTTGCCGAACAGTTTTAGAAGTTGTTTTGGATTTATTTGTCATAAGTTTTATGAAGATTTTTCTGTCAGAGTTTTTTCTGGATTTTGAGAAAGATAGTAGAACTATCTGACCGAAAAAGCCAGGAAAAAATATGGCGAAAAAGCAAGTAAAAGAATTTTCAACATAAATCAAAACAACTTCTTAAGGGCGCCTCGGAAGCGGGCGGCCTCCTGCTCAACACAAGAGCATCGCAGGAGGCTGCCTGTTTCCGTGCTTTTGCTGCCATAGTGCCGGGCAGGAGCCGGAGCCACACGACGCAGGTGTGAGCCGATTCGACGGGAACGGCTCACACCTGGTAGAGGAGGGTGCCGCAGAGGGCCATGCCGGGCATGTGGGCGGCCCAGATAGCAGCAGAAACGCCGGAACAGGCTCACACCTGGAAGCGATAGGTGCCGCAGATGGCAAGACGGTACACGCGCGGAGGTTTCCGTCGGCCTCGGTCATGACGGGAGGCCAGGCAGGACTCTCAAAGCAGGATGCGCGTGATCGACCCGCACTGCCAGACCCCGTCGGTCATGTCGCCCACGGCCAGAACGCCCTCTAGAAGGGGTGCCCTTGACCGAGGCTGGCGGAATTCTCGGTGACCGCGGAGGAACGGCGACAGACACATGGCGACTGAAGCATCAGGAGTTTCCTGATGTGACTGCCCCGATATATGAAGGGCCTCACCTTTTTCCGGTGAGGCCCTTTGGTTGCTGAATATGTCGCGCGGGGACTAAATGAACTTGCTCTTGTCGATGGCGACTCCCTTGACACTCTTTCCATCAGTCACAAGCGTCTTGCCGGTGAACTTGGCGGTCTTGCCTGGCTTTGCGAATGTGCCGTCCGTACCCCTCTCGAAAAGGCGGAACTCGATATCAGCATTGTTGAATTTGCAATCCCAATAATAGAAGGCGACCCCGTCAGCATCAGGGACTCCGCCCTGATAACCATAGTTGTTCGCCGATCCGCCACCGAACGTCGGACAAGAAGAATTATGCCTTATTACCAAAGCTCCTGTAGAATAAAGATACTTCGCCGTCCCCGAAGTTGTGACGTCCACAGTCTGGAGGATATAGTCCCTGGCCTTCGCCGGATCAAGACCCTTCACAAGTACCTTGAATGCGGAATATGTTTCCCAGTCCGCAATGGTTGCCGTCAACTTGTTGCCGTCATAAGCGTAGGCAACACCCGTCTTGAAATAAGACAATTGCCTAAAATAGGTGTCTGCATAATTCAGCTCAGAAGACAGCTCCTCTTCATAGGGATAAAACCACACGGCACCATTATAGTGCACGTGTCTATATCCGGACAGGTTATTGGAACCTTCATATACGGCCAGGAACTGGCCGCTCGACTTGAGGCTCCGGTCGGCGGCGAGGGCTCCGGCAGTCCACTTCGAGCCGTCATACGTGATGACAAGGTCAGGAGTCGGGTTGTCCGCCTTCTCGGTGTTGTTCCAGTCGTCGAACCACAGGTTGAGTTTGTCGCCGGCCGCCCATCCGGCCTTTACGGCCTTGGTGTCTCCCGCACCGTCGAATCCGGCGATGTTGAGGTCAAGGATGATAC
>UQMB01000023.1 GCA_900541925.1 uncultured Bacteroidales bacterium
AAAATCAGGTATAAAAAACAAAACCGAGTCAACCTAAATCAGGACTAGACATTTGGTACGGCAAAGGCAGGGTCTGCCGTACCAATCTCTCCATGCAGCACCGGCCCAGCAGCCACTCCCACAGCCCGGAACCCGGCAGTCACTTCCTCAGCCCCGGGACCCGGCAGCCACTTCCTCAGCCCGGGGCCCAGCAGTCACTTCCTCATCCCCGGGCCCAACAGCCACTTTCTCAGCCCCGAGTCAAGCAGTCACTTCCGCAGCCAGAGCCCCAGTGCCAAAGCCACGCAGTACAGAAAACGGGGCCGCTTCTGTGCCGCCGGCTTCTGCAAACGGGCTACAGGACCTTATCTGTGCCGCAGTAGACGGCCTTGAAACGCTCAAAACTGGCCGGCATGTCACCTTCTACTGCAGATTCCCCGCTCGACTTCTTCGGAGTCCATGTCTTATCGGCCGTATTAATGTTATCCTTCTGGCCCGCATCCAGATAGAGTGTGATCTGTTCTTCCCCTATACCAATACCATCAAAAGCTTGATAGTGGACAGACTCGAAAAACTTTGAAGCCAAGCGGATTTCCGTCAGTTTAGGCAAGTGGTAAAAGGCATGCTGGCCGAGTCTCACGACATTCGGACAATCAATGATTGTCAACTCCCTGCAGTTGGTTACAGCTATTTCCTTGACACTCTTGTACTTCAGTTCTGTAATGGACGTATTGAAGAAAGTGTGATTGAGAGAAAGGACATTGGGAAAATCCGGGGTCTTTGAGAGCTTGGAACAGTTTGCAAACGCAAAATCAGCATTCGTCACATTCTCAAGGCCTGAAACCGAAACCAGACTGGCACATTTCTCAAAGGCGCTCGTGATGTTGACCACATCCCCGGAACCGATGAAAGTCACGAGTCTGCTTCCTGCGCCGCTTTCCGTGACGCCTCCTGAGCCGTCGTATTCTCTAACTACAGAGGAGAAACGCAAATTGTAGACTTCTTCAGCACCCGGACGGACTTCTGCGAGGCTCTTGACCCCCTTCAGTCCGCTCATATCCAGACAGGTGACATCGTTGTCCCGGACGTAGGCCGCGATGACAGCGAAAGCCTCAAGGGTTTCCTTTGACATACCATCGCTTTCATTGCTCAACGGCTCACTGTTGTCAAACTCTCCGGTCAAGATCAGTTTGCCGTTCACGCAGCATTCATCAAACAATTCCGGAGTCATGAAGTCTGCAAGCGACTTCTTGGCGGAGGGATTCTCAGCATTCCACTCAGACAACAGAGTGCGCAAATCTGAGATGTTCACCAACTTGACAGCCTCAAAATCAGCCCCATCGCCGCCCACCGTGCTGGTGCCGCCCCAGTCTTCGATGTTCACGCCCGCAATCTCCACCTTGTCATTACCGACCTTCAGATTCATCTGATATGCGTTGCCGGGCTTGAACTTGCCATCGAAGCCGCTTGCCGGGATGAGCCGGTAGTCCTTGTCGTCGGAGAGGGTGAAAGTCAGCATCTCATTCCCGTCGAAGAAACCATGAGGATAGAATATGACTTCACAGGCGAGTTTCCCGTCCGCAGAGCAGTCATGCATCTTGATGCTCACAGCATTGGCACTCACATCCGGGGCCACGCCGACAAAACTCTCCGTCGCCCCGGAAATACCGCGAAAATAAATAGCAGCCTTATCAACCGACCTGCGGAACAGCGCCTCCCGTATGGAAATATCCTTACCATTGAACTCCGTGCCGAGGGCGATGTTCACCGTGAGCTTGACGAGAGCGTGCTTGAACTCTATGTTCAATTTCTTGTCAATCAACCCAGTAGCCGGATCGAAACCCTGCATCAGGCACCAGAGCAGATCCGCGTCGGCAAGCCCCTCCGACTGGTCAAGAGGGATGGTGAACCTTACCTGATTCGGGTCATCCTGCCCCGCCACATAAGGAGCATAAGCATACACGCCGAGACTGGTCGAAGCGTCCTTCCAGAGCATCGGAGTCGCAGCGGTCCAGTTGTTGGAGCCGTCATTGCTCCAGAGCACATTGGACTGGGTGTACTTCTGCCCGTCACCGTAATCCAGGAAAAGCCCGAGAGTGCTCCCCCCGTACGTGGTCGGAGCCGCAGTCTCAAAGCGGGTGCCGGGGGCCTTGGTATCGGGCGAATACACACTGGCGCTGATCCGGACAACCCCGTCCTCCGGGAAACCGCCATCCGCCGCGACCGGAGCCTTGGTGCAGGACGCGAGGGCCGCGGCAGCGAAAGCCAGAACCATGTATAATGATATGTTCCTCATAATCAAATAGCTTCAATTTTGGTAATATCCACGCCCTCCGGATAAGAGGCAACTGCTTTGAGATCCTTCGTACCGGCCTTCCTGTAGGTACACTTATCCGTGACCGTGATGGAATAATCAATCTTCCCTATGAAATACCCCGTGTATTCAATATCTGTGGTACTGTTGCAGTCCTTGTCCACATCCATATAACCTTCGAACTTGAGACCGGAAATAGTGGCAACGCGGACCTTTCCAAACATTCCTCCAACGTGGCACTCATTGCCGCCGTACGGCTTGCAGGAAATACTCCCATAAACTGCACAGTTCTTGACTATGGCATCGTTATTATGTTCCATTTCAGCAACAAGTCCGCCCACACTACTTTCTCTGGACATATTATCGCATTTAATGTCCGCATAGGACTGGCAATCAGAAATCACAGGAACGCCATAAATGAGGAGGCCGGCAATCCCGCCCACATTGCCTTTACCACTGGAAACCACACCCCGTACAGTGCAACCTTCGATAGTGATATTGCCATCATTATTGAATTCTCCTTCCCCGATTATGCCTCCGGAATACCTTCCACAGCAATCCACATTCACCTCGCAATTGGAAACTTTATTTTTTCCAATTATGGCACCTATCAGCCCACCGGAATAGACATTTTTGACATCTGATTTTACAGTACCGTCAACTTTACAAGATTCCACCGTGATATCTGCACCAAAAGCGACAAGCAAGGCGGCCCAATATTTAATTTCTCCTGAGACCTTGCCGTTTCTCAAGATAAGATTGCTGATCGTCGCATCACTAGCCTCCCCGAAAAAGCCTGCACAATCGTCACCGGCACTAGCGTTGACGGTCATATTGATAATCACCTTGCCATTGCCGTCAAAATGCCCCCTGAAAGACTTGCCTTTCCCTATCGGCGTCCAAGGCTGACCGTTGAGGTCGATGTTGGCATCGAGCTTAATGTATTTTCCGGAAAAACTGACCCCATCATTCACAAGCTTCGCAAAGCCGGCCAGCTGGGCGGCGGTGTTTATGACATAAGGATATTCCTCTGTCCCATAACCATACTCTTCGTAGCCATAGCCCTGAAGGGCCGTGTCCACACTCGTCCCGTCCCAGACACTGTAGCGGTCAGTCACGGTCTCATAGTCCCCGTCTATCGGCTCGCCGGCACCCCATGGCGCGACTGTGACGCCTGCGATCTTGACGGTCTCCTTGCCCACCATAAGATTGTAGATGTAATGCTTGCCAATCTCCATCGGAGCCGGGTTCGAGACAGTAAGGGTCTTGCCGGCCACAGTCATCCTGATGAAAGCATTGCCGTTATAATCGCAGCCGTTACGCCCGATCGCCGTATAAGAATATCCTTTCAAGCCTGCTGTGCCTTCCGGCTGGGCGGCACCCTGCGCGTCACGGATATACGGAGTCACAGTGATGATTTCATCGCCCTGACCACCATCCCACAGATGCATTTTCAGATCCGTGATCTTGGCATCCTCGGAGCTGAACTCATCAGCGAAACCGGCAATCACCACAGTGACAAGGGAACGCTGGCGCTTGAGCGTGGCCGTGAGCCGCTTGTCGTCAGGAATCTCGGTGTATACGATGTCCTCAGACTTCATGAGATCCGACCTGCTCATCTTCTCGAGGGTAGACTGGTCCTTGAAAAACTCACCGAAGTCGCGTTCATGGCCGATATACGGGTACTGGAGACGGAAAGTGTTCTCGCCTCCGCTCTGCCACGCAAGATAATTATCCCCCTCCGGAGCCCATGAAATCCCGTCAAACTTGTAGTTCACAAGTTTGTTGGCGGAAACATGGATGACCGAGATCTTGTCGCCGGCATTGAACCTGGTCTGCTCTTCCGCCGAGCCCAGCGGATTGCTGCGCGTGAGAGAGCCCACAGAAACGTTGACGCGCACCGCGTCAGGGTCGGCCGCATAGCCGGTTCCGGCCTGAGGAGTCTTCGTACAGGCGGCAAACAGGGTGAGCAGCGCCATCAGATATACTTTTTGCATCTTCATATCAGTCAGTCTCTATTGTCCCACGGTCAACATCTTCCCATCTTGCGGCCGAAGTCCCGCCCAGCGCTACGTCATCCTTGCCGACCCGCAGGTTCAGGCGGTGGACGTAATTCCCCGTAAACTCATATTCGGAAGGAAGAGTCCAGCTATAGTCCTTCCCGTCCACCTTGAAGCTCAGCTTGAACTGCTCCGCAGCGACAGTCTGGGGCGCCAGGATACACTCGTACACGGAAATGCAGTTGCCGTTCTTGTCCGCAGCCGGCGTCCATGAGACATTGTAAGGCTTGACATCAGACGCATCGCCGACAGCAGATATGTTCAACTCATCTTCCGCTGGTTCCTTTACAAACCTGACGGTACGTTTCGTGCCGGAAACCACCACGTCGCTGATGATGTCCTGAGCCGGAACCCCGGAACCGTTGAACTGCGTGCCGAGCTTGAATGTGATCACCAGATTGCTGAGCATGTGCCGGAAAACCACATGAAGCTTGCCGTCCTGAAGCAGGTCCTTCGGGGTGACATCTTTCTTATAATAGAAGAGCAGGTCAGAATCATAGTTGTCTTTTGACTGTTCAGCCTGGACTTCGAATGTGACATATTTACGTTCGCCAGCATCAGACAAAAGCCGGTCAACCCTTGGATCCCAGCCGATAGCATAGGAACCCTCCGTGCGGCAAGGGGCCATGGCGGCGACACGGACATTCGTGGTGCTGTTGTACCACAGCATCTTGGATGCAGCCGCAGACGGGATCCATTCTCCAGAACCAGAGTCATACGTGAACCTGGAGTTGTTGTAGCCATACCCATTATCAATCCCCCAAGGATCCACTCCAGCCACGAATGTTTCTACCAGCAAATCAAACTCTTTCAGAGACTCAGGAATACCGGCTCCATGGCTGCTCCGCGTCATCCCGTCCACCTGGGCGGTGACACGGATGGCGAGGTCTTCCGGCCCGCCGCCCTCAACGGGCGCCGTCTGCTTGGCGCAGCCCGCCGCGAGCAGCACCGCCCCGGTCATCAATAGTATCTGTCTCATATTAAATATAAGTATATTATGTTAAAGCGGAATTCCGTACGGGAAACGGCTGTCTGCCGTACGGATTGGGCTCGCATGATGGTTTGGTACGGCAAAGGCAGGGTTTGCCGTACCAATCTCTCCGCGCAGCACTGGCCCGGCAGCCACCTCGACAAACTCAGCGGCCAGACAGCTGATTCTTTGTATTGCGGTATGGGAATGATTGAGCACATGGATTATTTGATCCGCGTGTTGCCACAGTAAATGTGTTCGAAACTGTTGAGGAGGATGTAGTCAGTAGTGCCATCTGCCTGGACAGCTGATGTATTGCCATCTGCTTTCTTCGGCCGCCATTCGTAGTAGTCATTGGACGCAATATGTTTTATATTGTCCACCTGATTTTCATTCAGGTATAGTGCGACCCTGCCTATAGGTATTCCACCCTGAAAAACATTGGCATTCACCAATTCAAAAGACTCTGCTGTCAAGTGCAGTTCCTTAAGATTATCCAGTGCTCTGATATTACCCTTAAACGCTCCGCCAATCAACCAATTCACCTTAGGGCAATCAATGACTTCAAGTGAGGCACAGTCGCTAATGGCCAATATTTCAGCATTATCATGCCGGAGCTCTTTAATGGCGGTATCACTGAATGTATATCTCAGATTTGTCGCCTTCGGCATATTCGGAACTACGGAAAGCTTACGGCAACCTTGGAACGCTCCCCGGGCCCCGGTTACATTTTCCAGACCGGAGACGGAGACTAGATTATTATTATTCCCAAAACAAGAATCAATAACTGTAATATCCGGAGAGCCGATGAATGTCTCCAAATAGCCCGCATAGAAAGACAGGTCATAAGACTCGCTGCCGTTTTTCTTTTGAATCTTCCCGATAGCGGTCAAACCTTTGAGTCCGCTGAGGTCAACCTCTTTGACATTGTTCGCTTTCGTCCTGACATATTCCGCTATCTTCTCAAACGCCTCAAGAGTCTCCTCGGACATCCCGTAACACTTTTTGGACCCAGTGTCTTCGTACGCCGGGGTCGTGTTGTCAAACTCTCCGGAGATTATCAGCTTGCCATTTTTGCAGTTCTCATCAAACAATTCCTTGGTGATAAGGTCCTTGAGCTGCTTTTGGTCATTCGGATTGGCATCGTTCCACGCCTTGAGCCGGGAGCGCAGGCCGGACATGCTTATAGGATCGGAGAGCTTGTCGGCTTCTTGCTCGCCGCCACCTTCTATGAGGTCGACTGTGGCACCCCAGTCGGAGACGGTGATGTCACCGGCCTCAAGCTTGTCCTTGCCGACGGTGATGTTGTAGGTGTAATGTTTGCCAGCCTCGAACGCAGGGCGGCCGGTGACGTATAACACAGCCTTATCCTGTTCAGTACCAGGCTTCCACCATACTGTGATTTTCAGGAACACCGCAGAATCATCCCCGTCGCAAGGGACGACGATGGCGTGGCAGTTACCATCCGTAGTATAGGCCTTGTCATACCGATAAGGCCTCACATCCACAGGATCTCCACTTCCGGTACCGTCAGGGCTGACAACGCTCCGGCCGGACCGGATGCTCTCCACTCTGATCATATAAATGTCCTTCCCGTCAAACTGGTTGTTGAGTCTGTTCTTGTCCACATTGACTGTGACAAGAGCCATCTTGCGCTGCATCACAAGGCGGAGCTTATGGTCGGATGGAATCTTGTCTTTAGAGTTGCAGACATATTCACCGGTCATAAAATCCGCCTTTTCGAAGTTGCCATGGTTTTCATCTAAACTTCCACTTTGGTCGGCCGGCAGAGTGAAGCCGTCCTTTGCAGAAGCCGGATACCAGGCCTTATAGGTGACAGGGGCCTTCCAGACGAGATAGTCGGTGGCAGGTACAGGATTCCAGACTTCGGCGTCAAACTCGTATGTTACGGTCTTTTCCACCTTTCCGTTAGCCTCGGCTGAGACAGCAATCCGATCCCCTGGGTACTTTGTTCCTTCGGGACCTTTGAACTTCTTCTGTTCCTCCTCAGTACCGGCAGGATAGGTCTTGGTCAGCGCCCCCACCGAAGCCTCTATGCGGACCGCATCCGGGTCGGTGGCCCAGGTGCGCTCCGGGGCGGTCTTGGTGCAGCCGGCGAGAAGCGCGGCTGACGCGAGAGGCGCGAGTATAGATATTATATTGATTCTCATATCTTTCTATCCTTTATTCCGTTTCCAATTCTCCACCGGGCGTCTCAGTCCACTCAGTGGCCGTGAAGCCTCCCGCGATCACCGCATCCTTGCCCACCTTGAGGGTGAGGGTGTAGGCGGTGTTGCCTTCAAACTTCCGGCCCTCCGGCAATGTCCACTCGTAGTTCTTTCCGGCAGCCTTGAAGCTGATTTTCAGCACACCGGAGGCCACAGTCTGAGGCACGAGGATGCACTCATAGACGGAGATGCAGTTGCCCTTGACATCCGCAGCGGAAGTCCAGCCCGCGTTGTAAGGCTTGATGTCGGAAGCCGCAGTGCCGGGCTCGACAGTGAATGAAGTGTACCCGGTGGCACCCTTGAGCATGAAATCACGCGCAGTGCCGGAGAGCACCACATCGCTGATGATGTCCTGAGCCGGAACCCCGGAAACATTGAACTCCGTGCCGAGTTTGAACGTCACCGAGAAGCGGGTCAGCAGATGCGTGAACGCAAACGACAGCTTGCCTCCCTCGCCAAGCAGTTCGCTGACCTTCTTCTGCCCGGATGCCCAGCCCAGATAGTCGGAACTGTTGTCATCCTTGTCCTGCACGGCCTGCACCTCAAGCGCAACGCCGTTCTGCCCCTGGTTGATATCATCAACCGACACCAGACTTTCAAGACCGGCGGACGGGGCGATGGCGTAGACAAGGGCCGTAGAGCCGGGCTTGCTCCAGAGCAGCATCTTGTCCGATGTCCAGGCGCCCCCAGTCTTTTTGAAAACGGTGTTGGAGTAGGTGTACTTGCTTGCAGGGCTGTTGGAGTCTTCCACGAGAAGGTCGAATTTCGCGAGATTCTCCGTGGTGTGGCTACCCTTGGTAGAACGGACCTGCGGAGCGACGCGGATGACGTGATCCACAGGGAAATTGCCCTCCGCAGGGGTCTGCACGACCTGCTGCTTGCTGCATCCCCCCAAGAGGGTGAGCAGGAGCGCAAAGACGGAGCCGCAGATAATCGGCGCAGCGAATATGTCAGTTTTGTGTATCATCGCCTTTAACTGTTACTGTGATATCGGAGTAATCGTAATTGTCTGCCCTTACTTTTTCGTTGTCTGCACTTTGATTCGCAATATACCCGACCTTTTCTCCTTTCAGGCTTGTGTTGGTCTGCGCGTCAATTATGCACTCGCAGCCAGGGAAAGTCACATTGCTATCGTCTGCACCGATGGCAATTCCAGTATAGCGGGTATCGCCCTCCCTATTAATGGAGCCTTCAAACCGGCATTTTTCGAGTTTTCCTTTGCTATAATATAACTGACCGACAAGACCACCGCAAGCCTCACTAGTGACGGTAACGCTCCCTTTCATGGTGCATTTAGAAAAAACATGATCCTCATTACCAAACCACCCGCAAAGACCTCCTACACACTGCTTTCCTTTCACTGAGGCGTTAGCAGAGCAATCACTGACCGTGCTAACGGAGCTCTGGGCATTCCCGACAATTCCTCCAATAAAAAGATTATCATTACCAATACCTGTTATTTCGCCCGAAAGGAAATGACAATTGGAAACGGTGCTGCCCGAAATGCTGCCAACCAGTCCTCCGACATTCACATTTCCGCTCACATTGACGCTCGCAGTGCAGTTTTCCATCGAAGAGTTGCCCACAAGGGCACCTACAATTCCCCCTACATTAGAACCAGTTGACTTCACCGAGCCGGAAAAAACCCTGACATTTCGGACACTTCCCGAACGGATATAACCAAAGAGTCCTGCATAGGAGCCTGTCATGTCCACATTCAGGCAGTAGACCCCTTTATTACCACCGTCAAAATGTCCACGAAATGCTTGGCTGGGAGAACTCCCGATCGGAGTCCATTTTTTGTCAGCGAGATCAAAGTTCTCTGTCTGACGGAAATACTCGCCCGCGTAAGAAGTACCACTGTTCACCTGTTGCGCAAGGTAGGCGAGCTGGGCTGAGGTTGAGATGAGGTACGGATTATCCGAAGTACCTTTGCCGCCGGCGAACCCGGAAGCGACCGTGCCGTCCCAGGAATCAGCATCGAGAATCGATTCTCCACCCGGAAGCGTGGCCCCGCTCTCAGTCCAATCGGCCACGGCCACATCGCTGGCGAGCTCGATCTTGTCCTTGCCGAGGCGCATCTTCATCTCGTAGGCGTTTCCCGGTTGGAGACCACCGGAGATAAGGCCCGTGGCCGGGACCGTATAGTATAGAGGTGTGCCATCGGACATGACGACCTCAAGCATCCTGGCTCCTGCTTTCTGCCCGTCACCAGGGAAGAACACCGCCTCGTACTTGAGATTCTCGACCTTATGGAGCGTTATGTCCCGGGAAACGGCATCAGAAGCAGCGGTCACATTGTCGGCCTTAAGGTCGCACGCAACCTTGGATGAGGTGCCGAAGAGCGTCGCATCGACGACTGTCATGTCAGATGCAAACTGATTGCCTTTCTCGAAATTGAAAGTCATCTTCACCAGACGGTGGCTGAATGAGATAAGAATCTTTCCGTCTGAGGAGAAGTCATTATTCTGGCTGGCATCCGGAACGAAACCCGTACGGGACCAGCTCGCGAGATCAGCTGCCGTGGTGCCTGCGCTCTGGTCTTCCGGAATCTCGAAAGCTACCGGATTGACATCGGACATACTGACTCCCACAAAAGGCGCATACGCATAGATGTCCGCCCCGGACTTGCCGTCCTTCCACAGCATTTTTTTCTCCGGAGTCCACTGCCCGGAAGCATCCTTGCTCCACATGATGTTATACTCACTGTAGCCACCGGAGCCATAATCGATAAAGAGACCGAGTGTGGAGCCTTCATACTGACTCCCGCCTGCGCGGGTAGCCGGCGCACCGGCATTGGCCGCTATGCGCACCGCTCCGTCCTCAGGAAATCCGGTCACCACCGCAGTTTCCTGCTTGCTGCACCCTGCCGCCAGCAGGAGCGCAATGGCTGCGCCACAAATAACCGGCGCAGCGAATATGTCAGTTTTGTGTATCATCGCCTTTAACTGTTACTTTGATATCGGAGTAATCACAACCATCTGCCCTTACTTTTTCGTTGTCTGCACTTTTATTCACAATATACCCGACCGTTTCTCCATTCAGGCTTGTGTTGGTCTGCGCGTCAATTATGCACTCGCAACTCTGGAAAGTCACACCTTTCGAAGCGTTCTCACTGCATTCGTCATAGCCGATGGCAATTCCTGTCTGGGGAATGTCGTCCCGCTTATGAATGGAGCCTTCAAACCGGCATCCTACGAATTCTCCTTTGCTGCCTATATGACCTGCAAGACCTCCGCCTTTCTCATAAGTGACGGTAACACTCCCCTTCATAGTACAACCTAAAAACGTGTGGTCACCATCCACGGACCAACCGCAAAGGCCTCCGACATCACGAAACCCTGTCACAGAGGCATTAACCGAGCACCTCTTGACAACGCTGCGAGCAGAGGCATTATTACCACAGGTAACTTTCCCGACAATTCCTCCAATATTATTAACAGCACCTGTTATTTCGCCAGAAAGGAAATGACAATCGGAAACGTTGCTGCCCGAAGACAAGCGACCGACCAGTCCTCCGACACTCTCTCTTCCGCTCACATTGACGCTCGCAGTGCAGTTTTCCATCTGAGAGCCATTAAGTTCACCTACGATTCCCCCTACGCACGCATTGCTTGACTTCACCAGTCCGGAACGAACCTTTACGTTTTTGACACTCCCCGAAGATATATAACCGAAAAGTCCGCCATGCATTGCTAGGTTTGTGTCCGCATTCAAGCGGAATATTTCGTGATTGTCTCCATCAAAATGCCCCTTAAAAGGATGATTCCCACTCCCGATCGGAGCCCATTTGTTGCCACCGAGGTCAAAGTCCTCGGTCTGACGGAAATACTTGCCCTCGTAAGTGGTACCTCCTTTTACCTTATCCGCCAGATATGCGAGTTGGGCAGGGGTGGCGATGAGGTACGGATCATCCGGAGTACCAGTGCCGTCGGCGAATCCGGCAGCAACCGAGCCGTCCCAAAGGTTAGGGTGCCCTTCCGTCTCGCCAATGTCGATCTTATCTCCCGTCGTCCAGTCATTCACGGTGACACTGCCGACCTTGACGGTAGTCTTGCCGACAATCAGCTCGAAGGTGTAGGACTTCCCGGCGACAAGTTCAGGAATGCCGTTGACCCAAATACCCGTACCTCCGGTCAGAGTCTGCCCGTCTCTATACACATCAAGATTGACAAACCTGCCGTCGCTGTTTTCACCTTTTGCATTGGGACTTACGATGGCACTGTAGGTATAGCCCACTTTGCCTATACCCGTCGTGACGACATTGCCGTCCCTGTCCTGAAGCAATGGCGCTCCCACCATAAAATCGAAAAGACCGCTGGTGTTCTTCTTGCCGCCTATCTTAAAGGCGCGGATCTCATCCGTCCCCTCATTATACTCGTCATTGTATTTCAGAATCTTGATCTTCACCAATACATTCTTCCTTTCAAGACCGATGCTGAGGATTTGGTCACTTGGGATGGAAGTGAGATTCGGGGTACCTTCCATATAGTCCGCAGTCGCCAGTTTATCCTTGGTATCTTGGTCCTCCGGGATTTCAGAGTAGTCCGCCGGATACTTGGCGGTGAAAGTGAGGTCAGATTTGTCCCACTTGAGGTATTCGCCGGAGTTCTCGGGAGCCCAGGTGCCGCCATTGAGCTTGTAGACCACGGTCTCGCCGGCGTTGGTGACGGAGATGCGGTCGCCATCGTTGAATTTCTTCTGCTCTTCAACAGTGCCGAGAGGGTTGCTCTTGGTGAGGACGCCCACGGCGGCCTCGATGCGCACGGCATCGGGGTCGGAGAGGTAGCCAGGCATTTCAGCCTTATTGCAGGCGGCAAGCGCAACGAGCGCAAGCGCCGCCAATGAATACTTCTGTTTCTTCATGGCTTAGTCTGTTTCCAAATCTGAAGTGCCGCCGTCCGCCCAAGGGGTCGCGGTGATCTCACCGGCTATGACCTCATCCTTGCCCACGGTGAGAGGGAGGGTGTAGTTTTTCCCGCTCTCAAAAAGGCCATCGCCACCACTATTGGCCGTATATGTATATGGTTTACCGCCACAAATGAAATTCACTGTAAACGTTATCCAGTTCTGCTGCGGCAAGATGCACTCGAAGACGGCTACGCAGTTCTTGGTCTTGTCATCCCTGCCCTCCTCGTCAACTGCCTTTGTCCAGCTTTCCTCATAAGCCTGAATGGTCTCCTCATCACCGAAAGGCCAGACTGGATCAAATTTATTATTATTAATCTTGATGGCAGTCTGCGTCTTTAATTTGCCAATATTGACATCGCGGATCGGGTTGCTCTGCGGCACGCCGTTGTGGTTGAACTCTGTACCGAGGGTGAACTGCACCTTGAGTTTGGAAAGGGCGTGATTGAAGGCAATCTTCATCTTTCCCTCAGGATCAAAAAGGTCTGTGTCCTCACAACTCGTGCCGCTCTTGAATGCCCAAAGCAGGTCCGAAGCGGTGCTCTCTTTCGTCTGAACGGTCTCTACCTCAAACACGAAGATCGGGTCATCCGTCATTGACAGCCCGGATGCCTGCGATGGAGCTATGGCAAGAAAGTCGAATCCGGTTTTCTTGCCCTCCCAGAGCATCTGGCGGGCAGGTTCCCATTCACCGGACGTTGCATTCTTGGTGAACTTGGTGTTGGTATAGGAATACTTGCTGTTCGCGCTATGGATGAAGAGGTCGAATTCCTTGAGGGTTTCCGTGGTGTAGGATCCCCTTGTCTGCGGGGCCACCTCCGGGGCGACGCGGACCACAGGGTCGAAGGGCGCCTCAGGGGCAGAAGCCTTGTTGCAGCCGATGACGGCTGCGGCAAGGCCTGTAAGGATGAGTATCGGGGTGTTGATTTTCATCATTGTGAGTTTTGTCTTGGTTTAGTCAAGCGCCTCGCCGCCATTGATCTCGTCACCCTTGCCCCAGCCGTTGATCGTCACGTCGCCGAGATCGATCTGGTTGCGGCCCACGATGAGCTTTATGGTGGTGTACTTGCCCTTCCCGAAGGTGAAGTCGGAGCTGTGGGTGTAGGTGAAGTCTTTGCCGTCAATCCTGATTACCACGGTGTTGATCCCGGTCTGCGGGATGAGCACTGAGGAGTAGACGGTGTTCGCCCTGGTCTGCGGGAGCACCATGGCTGCACGGGCTGTGCCAGGGGTGACGGTCTTGGTGAGATAGTTGACGGTGCCGCCTGTGGCCACGTTCCCGAGCTGCACGGACTCGACTGTCGGGGTGACAGGAGCCTCCGGGGTACCGCCCCACTGGTTGCGGAAGCTGAGCTCCACGTTGACCTTGGACATGACATGATCGAAGGTGAGGGAGACGGGGTTGTTGTCCGCGACTTTACCGTTGAGCTCCGTGGCCACGAGGATGTCGCTCTCCGTCTGCCTGGCCGGGTCCACGGTGCAGGCCACCTTGGTGAGATCAGCCTCAGGGACGGCGTTCTCCGGGTATACGGAGATAAAGAAGTGCTTGTCGGAGAGGTTCTTCCAGAGCATCTGCGGCTCGGCTGTCCACTTGCCGTCTTCACCGAGGGTGTTGATGGAGTTGTCAACGACACGTGAAGCTGCCGCCGGAGCTGTCGCCGGGTCACCGATCCAGGCGTAGACGCTGATCTTGTCGCCCTTGGCGAATGTCTGGGTACCGTCGGCTGCGGTCGTCACCTTGGTGGCGATGTCGGTGGAGACGGTAATGTACTTCGGGGCAGGCCCGTCATTTACAGTCTTGTTGCAGCCATTGATGGCCAGCACTGCCGGCACGATGGCGAGGAGGTAGAATTTCTTGTTCATTTGAGTTTTGTTATTTTGTTTGTTTTATTGTCTTGCATGGAACAGCTCCCGTCTCGCACGGTGACGGATGGCCTGGAGAGGACGGTGCGGCGTCCGGGTCGAGGATCTCGCCGTTGTAGATCCAGCCCTCGGTCCAGTCGTTGATATTGTGTACGGAAAGGCGCATATACGGGCGCATCTGTCCGTAGTTCAGCGTGACCACATACTTGCCGGCCGGGCGCATCAATGGTGCTTCTATGCGGAACTCGAAGGTCTCGTCCTCTGCAGTGGAGAGGAGGATGCGCAGATGGGAGAACTCCTGCCCGGAAGCAGTAGGCATCAGGCGGAGGGCCGGCATCTCAATGCTTCCCTCCGAAGCAGCCGTCTCCGGCAACGCCACGGTGGACTTCCGGTCCGAAGGCAGGCCGAAGACGCCATCCGGATTCCTGCGCATCGGGAACAACGACTGCGCAGCGTCAAGCACTTCGCCGGAGAGTTTCGCTCCCGTCGGGGCTTCTTCTATAATAATGGTAAGTTCGGAGAGGACACGCCTTATAGCTATGTCCGCAACGGTAATCTTGCCGCGGTCGTCTATGTTGACCTCTGCAACACCGTAGAATGCATGGGCCGGATTGGCTCCAGGCTCGCTCAGGGAGAACTCAAGTTCATCCCCGGAAGCGGCCGAGAACGGAGGGACAAGGTTGCAGGCGCCGGCCACAGTGTAGCGGCCCTCCTCAACCCGCGTGAGGCTCGCAGCAAGTTCAGCGGCACTGCCGAAATGCAGCGAGGCAGCCTGATGTGCATCCTCCGGGCCATAGACCCAGAGGCGCGCATCGCTGATTATAGTTTTTTCGTCATCTTCATCAAGCCAGCTCAGCGCCGCCACGAGGCCTCCGTCGTCGAAATGGGGGCCTTTGACGCATCCGGTGAGCAGCACCGGGGCAAGCACGTAAGCCAGACAGAGCAAGGCTGAGCGTTTCGCCGTTTTTACGAGATCTCTATATATTGTCGTCATAGTAATGTCAGATTTGTCTGCCGGCGGTTCATCGCGATTCCATTATGAATATAGAGACCCTGCGGGCCTTGGTGCGGTCCGGCTGCTCCCTGTCAACCCCGCGCCCGGTGGCCTGCATCCTGGTTTTGGCGACGCCTCGCCTCGCCAGCCATGCCTTTACCGAGTCGGCGCGCAATTGCGAGATACGCATGTTCATCGCGTCCGTGCCGTAGCGGTCGCACCAGCCGATGATGTCAATCTGCGCGTCAGGGTTGGACTTGATAAGTTCGAGTATTGTCCGGAGGGCTTCGTACTGGCTCTGCGGCACTGTCCATTCTTCGTTGCCGAAGTGAATCTCGCCCAGGAGCCGCGGCTGCGGGGCCGGGACAACTGTCGTGTCCGGGGCAAGCGGTGAGTCCTGTCCCATATCGCTGGAAATGGCCGAAGAATCCGGACGGGACATAACGGTGCCGGCGGAAGGCTCTTCCGTGCGCGGGATGATGTCAGGTACGCTCATCGCTTCCGGCTCTGTACGCGGGGCAGGCTCTGGCGTTGCGCGCATGGCGCCGTCCGTCCTGCCATTGAAGATGGCCCCAAGATCCACGCTCAGGCGCACTCCGCTCTCCCAGAGCATGTCAGCCTTATGATGTCTCACAGGCATCGCGTCTATCCGGCCTCCGGTATGGCCGGCAGCGCCGGAATAAACCGCAAGCCGCAGCTGCTCAGTGATTCTGTAAGCAGCCTGTATAGCGATTCCATAGCCCAGGTGCCACTGTGTCCCGGCATCCCGGAATACGGCCCCGCCGGTGATTTCGTTTATGCGCGTGCGGGTGGACGCGGCGTAAAGTTGCGGCGAAGCTTCAAGGCTCCAGCGGCTGTCACGCGTCCGGCGGAAGAATCCGAGGATGTTGACATTAAGGGCCGCCCCATATTGCTGAAGCGATGTACGAGCATATATGTCGGAGTAATGCAGGCTCGGGACATCAAGAACCGGGGCATAATACTGCTCCCCGTCATTCCCGAGCCAGCTGCTGCTTTGTGCGCAGCAGTCGCGCGCGCTCATCGAAGTCCAGCCCCACTTGAGCCGGAGTTCCGCAGAGAGTATCGGAGAGAAACGGTATCCGCCGAAAACCCCGGCATTGAATCCGGCACGGAACCTGTCGTGCCCGAAACTGCTGAAAGTGCTGAATCCAAGAGGAACCCCGCCCTCGGCTCCCGCATACCATCCTAGAATATGTGTATAGGACTGCCGACCCTCATCGATGGCATCACCTGCCCTCAGAGACGCTCCGGCACAGAGAAAAAGAAGCATTGCTGCCGCTATCGGTTTATTCATATAGTCTGTCGCGAAAATCCAGGTCGCACAATGCGGGCGAATGTCTTTATCAGACACGAAGCCGCATCTGGCATCGTGCAAATTTAAGTTAAAATGATTGCCCGGCCCCACTGCCGGGAAAGAATCGTTTTCCGCTAAGGCGGCCCGAGAAAAAGAAGTTTTTTCCGCTCACGAAAGGGCGCGAAAGAGGATCGGCGCGTTTTCCGCTAAGACATAGGTGCAGTCTGAGATTTTCCGCTAAAACCCCTCACGCAATATGCACCCCTTCCACGTATTCAGGGACAATCTCGGGGACGCTGCGTTTTGCCTTGCTGAAACTTGACCCGGAGGCGAAACCGGACTCCTCCGCGACGACGGCCAGTTTGGCGTCGGGATGGGCCGCGATATATTGACGGGCGTACTCCAGGCGGAACATATTGATGAGATTATAGTATCCCACCGATGCGATGAACCTGCTCGCCGGCGCCGCTTTGCCCTTGTCCATCTCCGAGAGGATGTCTGACTTCTGAAGGTGCTGCTCTTTCCTGACTTTATCACTTTTTAGGCATTTTTCTAAAAATCGGCCTTTTGTGCTG
>UQMB01000024.1 GCA_900541925.1 uncultured Bacteroidales bacterium
TAATTTCATGATGATTGTCTCTTTTTTTGAGTCAACCATTTTCAGTCCAATACAGATTGAGTTCGCAAATGGGTTTGGTACGGCAAAGGCAGGGTCTGCCGTACCAATCTCTCCACACAGCCCCGGGTCCAGCAGTCACTTCCGCAACCCGGGGCCCAGCAGCCACTTCCTCAGCCCGGGACCCGGCAGCCATTTCCGCAGCGCCGGGCCCGGCACTGTGACAGCGTGGAATCAGCTTTGTGAAAATTCGGGGATTCAAAGTTGCTGATTACAATCCTCGTCCGGCGCCCTGTCCGTGGAACATTCGCCTGTGCGTGGAACATCGCGGTGCGCACCAGGGGCGTTTTCTCTCACCGCGCCGGTTTTCAGAAGCTCGCGTGCGCAAAAAGGGGCCTGGTGCGCACGGGACAGCACTTGGGCGCACGGGCCTGGTGCGCACGGCGAGTCAACTATTTTCAGGCAAGCTCGGAGCCAACCGCATCACCAGCACCAGAAGCCACGCGCCAATCAAACCAGCAGCCCCGCAACATCACACACCAACCCGCATCAACCACATCACCAACACCAGAAACCACGCGCCAATCAAGCCAGCAGCCCCGGCAACACCACACATCAACCCGCAGCAACCGCATCAGCCAACGCCAGAAGCCACACACCGACCGCATCACCGGCGCCGGAAAACCGTGCGCCAACCACATCACCAACGCCAGAAACCAGCGCCGCCTGCATCAACGCTTCTTGTACTGCGACGGGGAGACGCCGAACATTTCCTTGAAATACTTCGCGAAGTATTTCTGCGTGCCGAAACCCACCGCCTCGGAGACTTCGACGACACTCAGTCCCGCGTCCGCGGACAACAGCTGGGCCGCCCTCTTGAGCCGCATGGTACGCATGAACACAGAAGGATTCATCCCATAAAGAGACTGTATCTTGCGATAAAGGCTCATCCTGTGCATGCACACATCCGAGGCCAGATCCTCCACGGAATAGTCCGGATTGCCCATATTAGCCTCTATCTTCTCCATTATCAGCGCCATCAGTTTCTGGTCCACCGTCGTGACCGTCACATGCATGGGCGACACGTCCGCCCCGGCGGAGAACGAGCGCATGCGCTTCTCGCGCTCCTCGAGCAGATTGCTTATGCGCGCCTCAAGCATCTCCATCCGGAAAGGTTTCGAGAGATATGCGTCCGAACCGCAGTCATAGCCCTTGATGCGGATATCCTCGGACATCCTGGCCGTGATAAGCACGACAGGGATGTGCGAGGTCTCGACATCGTTCTTGATGCGCTTAGTCAACTCGAACCCGTCCATCTTTGGCATCATGACATCACATACTATAATGTCCGGAGTCACAGAACGGAGCTTATCCAGACAGTCCTCCCCGTCTGAAGCCGAGCACACCTTGTAGCTGTGTGAAAGCTCATCGCGGAGATAATGCCTGAAATCCGCATTGTCATCAACCACCATGATGCACTTCCTGCCGTCTGCCTGAATGGCGGCGGGATCATCCCCGGCATCGTCAGCCTCAGAAGTGACATCAAGAAGCGACTGCGGGAGAACGACAGAAAACACCGACCCCTTACCGACCTCGGAAGTGACGGACACAGTGCCGTTGTGCATCTCCACATATTGCTTGACAAGATTGAGACCTATACCTGACCCGGTCGAAGAACCGGCATCGGGACTGCGGTAGAAACGGTCAAAGACATGAGGCAGATCCGAAGACGGTATCCCTATGCCGCTGTCCCTGACATCAATGCGCACCGAGCCGTCGTCCATCCTGGAGAGACACAGTTCGATGGAACCGCCCTCAGGGGTGAACTTCAGGGCGTTGGACAGGAGATTGTTGATCACTTTCTGCATCATGGTGCTGTCGAAGGCCACAAGGCAATTGTCCGCATCATCGACCAGGCTCAGACGTATGCGCTTCTTCTCGGCACCGTCACGGAAGGTCTCCATCACCCCGGCGACAAACTCCGAGATGCTGCCGTTGCGCAACTGGAGCTTCTCGCCACCCATCTCAAGCTTACGGAAATCAAGCAGGTGATTCACCATATCCAGAAGCGCCTTGGCGTTGCGGTGCATCGTGTCCAGCCTGGTGTATTCGTCACTCCCCTTCTTGTCCTTCATAAGACTCTCAAGCGGGAGGATTATCAAGGACAGAGGTGTCCTGAGCTCGTGGGAGATGTTGGTGAAGAACCTGAACTTCATCTGGTTGAGCTCATCCTCCTGCAAGCGCTGCTCCTCTGCCCTCTGCAACGCCATCTTATGACGAGCCCGGCGGTAGAACAACGTCACGGCAATCCAGATGCCGGCCATCAGCAGGGCGGCATAGACAAACATCGCCGCAGTGGAGCGCCAGAACGGTGGCCTTACCAGGACAGGGACAGAAACGCTCCGGCTCCAGTCCACGCCATTGTTGGAAGCCTCCACCTCGAATACATATTTCCCCGGTTCCAGGAACGTGTACCCGGCCTCCCCGAGCGGAGACGAGGCCGACATCTGCCACTCATCTTCAAACCCGGCAAGCCTGTAACGGTAGCGACTGTGCCGCGGATTTGCATAATTGAGATTCGTGAAGGTAAAACGCAGGGATGTCCTGTCATACGGCAGCCTGATGTCCTTCAGAGACATCTCCTCGCCACCGACGGTGAATGACGAGATTCTCGGAGGCACGCCGTAATCAGGAATCCTCAGGGAACGGGGAGGTATCACGCACATGCCTGATGAACCTCCGAAATATATGGTGCCGTCCGAATGCTTCAGCACGGACTTAGGGAAAAATGACCCGCAGTCAAGGCCGTCATCCACGCCATAATCGGTCCGCAGTACCGAACCGTCGGCCTCTACCATGATGCCGGATATGCCGCTGGTGGACATGGCCCACACCACACCGTCATCATCCTCGGCGACGCCCATTATGACCCCGGAAGACATTATGCACCGCGGTTCAGATGTCCCCTCCTTGAGATAAAGGCCGCCCGATTCCGCCAGCCACAGACGGCCGGAAGTGTCCTCGAAAACCTGATTGGTAAAAGTGAAAGAGTCTTCTTCCCCGATATCCACGACCTCACCGGCAAGCGGGTCATAACGAAAACGCCCGTTATCACCCGAAGCCACGATGGAACCGTCCTTCATGAGGAAGATGTCACGGACCATCATATAGCGTTCAAGCCCAGGACAGGAATCCTTCAACAGGGAGATGCCCCCGTTTTCCGGATCGAAGCGTCCCAATCCTCCATAGACGGAAATCCAGTACTGCCCGCCGGCATCCTGAGTCAAGGCTCGGACGCAATTGAAGTTGGGCATGGCTTTCTGATAGGCGACATCGACGGCGAACTTCTGCGGCCAGGTATAGTGGCGCACACGGCGGCCGTCTATACAATAGAGCCCGTTGTAGAAAGTCCCGGCCCAGATTCTCCCGAGAGAATCTACGAACAGCCCGATGACGAGTTCGTCCTTCAGTTCCGGCCACGGGGCCTCCATGGTCTGAGTGACCGGATCGTATCTGAGCAGTCCGTGTATCGTGCCGACAAGAACTTTCCCGTCGGATGATTCGGCCAGGCACTTGACGCTTTCGTCAGGCATGGCGCCGCCTTTGAGAGTGGAGCCGTTGACCGTATTTATCCTGACGAGATCAGGATGCCAGAAAAGCAGTCCTTCCTGCTGCGTAGCTATCCAGACACCGCCTTTCGGGTCGGCATAGATTCTTGATATGTCAAGATGGGGATAGACCGGCTTGGCGCCGATCCTCTGGAGATACGGGAAACGGAGGACAGTGCCGTCGCTATAAAACAAGCGCACACCGGACCTTGCCGACCCGACCCAGAGATTGTCCCGGCCATCTACGGCAATCGAAGTGAAAAGATCGTCGCTTCCCGCCGGAATATCTTCGACAGCGGCAAGTTTCCCATCGCGCGGATCGAAACTGACCAGATGTTTGTCGGACATGAACCAGCGCAGCCCGGAAGACGCTTCGGCCGTCTGGGTGTGGCTCATGTCGCCGCCCCGGAAGAACTGGCTCAATGTGTCATGTGGCACCGCTTCAGGCTGCTGAATATCGTAGACGAAACATTCCGTCTTCCTATCAAACGCCCACACATGATCACGCGTGTGAAGAATAACCCTGTCATTATCAGCGTCATAAGCGATACGGTCCTGCCCGCTATACTCGGCATAAGGCACACGCACGGGATCCCAGCGCCAGTTCTTGAACCCCGCCCCGTCATAGAAGCACAGCCAAGAAGAAGTCTGGATGCACATCAGTCCGTCCGGCAGCAGCATCATATCCCTGACATTGTTCTCCGGCAAGCCCTTGGAAGCGTCGAGCATACGGAAGGCATAGGACTTCTCCGCCCCATGGACGCAAAACCCGAGCAGCAGGAGAGACAGCGATATGACTGCAAGACGCCTCATTCCCCGTCAAAGACAGACAAGTCCCATTCGTCCCTCCAACGGAGGACAAAACGCCCGTCCTCAAACTCGACAGGCAGCCACACATAGCGGCCGTCTATGGCATTGTCCGGAGTCCACCTGTCCCCCATATATATGAAAGCGTCCTTCTTACCGGCCACAGGCAGGAAGAAAGTGCTCTGAGAATGATACGTGGTCTCGCTGTCGGCATCCACGCAAGGGTTGCCCAGCTGCGTCCACGGGCCCCAGATAGAAGGGGCCACGGCGGAGTGGGCCGGATTAGGCCGCCATCCGGTGCATTCAGAACCCATGAAATAGTACAGCCCGTCCTTCTTGAAAATGGCCGGCGCCTCCATGCGGTCTCCTATGAACGCCCTGACATACTTGCCGCTGAAATCGAGATAATCGTCAGTCAGCTCCGCAATATGGATGACGCTGTTGGACTCCGACGAGCAGATATGGTACGCCTTGCCGTCATCATCGACGAATAGAGTCATGTCGCGCGAATGCTGCCCCCTGTCAAAGTCGCGCCCGAGCGTGTTGACGGAATCCGGATGCTCCCCCTTGGCAAGGTTCGGCCTATCCCGCCAGTCCGCCCCCTCAGGACGCACTTTGTGAGACGGAAGCACATTGACAGGCCAGGTGCGGATCACCGTCCTGGTGGCCCTTATGAACTGATAAGGCCCGGTCACCCGGTCCGCCTGGGCGATCCCGACCATGGCACCACCATAACCGGCCCCCTTAGGCTCAAGATGGAACCACATCACGAACTTGCCGGTCGCGGCATTGTATATCACCTTGGGGCGTTCGAGTATGCATCCGTCCGTCACCGGAGATTCCGGATCCTTGCTGACCTTGAACGCGACCCCCTCATCCTTCCAGTTATAAAGATCCATGGAAGAATAGCAGTGCACCCCGACATGAGCCTGATTGCCGGCGCGTCCGGCGGTCTTGTGCTCGCCGAACCAATAGTATACGCCATCATGCAGGAGCACTCCGCCTCCGTGGGCGTTGATGTGCACACCCTTGTCGTCAGGCCAGATTTCCCCTGGCCGAAAAGCGCTGCGCTGGGCAGCGGCAGGCAGCACAAGTGACAAGGCTGCCGCCAATGTGGTGAAAAACTTCATTCTCATCGTAAACTGGTTTTATCCATATTACGCGCGACAGCGTAAAAATACTTAAAAAGTTTTTATTTTCGGAGTGCAGCTGGCAAGCGGCCATAAATAATCACTGAGTAAAACACCGGCCTTGTCCGTATATGTAGATATGAAACTGAAAAGAATACTGATTTCATTGTCCGTCCTGACATCCATTACGGTTGCGGGACAGGAGTTTGTGCACCCGGGAATCCTGCACGGCAAAGAAGACCTGATCCGTATACGCTCATATGTGGAAAACAAGACACAACCGGCATACGGATCATGGGAGAAACTCATCTCCGACCCGAAATCATCGGCTGACTATAAGGTGCAGGGACCGTTCCCCATCATCTCCAGAGCGGACGAGTACGCATGGACAAAGAAGCCTTGCGAGGAGGACTTCAACGCCGCTTATTATAATGCGCTGATATGGACGGTCACCGCCGACAAGGCCCACGCCGACAAGGCGATGGAGATAATCCGCAAATATGCCGCCGTCTTGAGGAAGATCACTCCGAGGGACGATCCTCTATGCGCCGGGCTCCAGGGATTCATCATCACCAACGCGGCCGAACTGATGCGCTACACCTATCCGTCAAACACTTACAAGAACGGCTGGACGGACGGCGACACCCGCGCGATGGAGACCATGCTGCGCGAGGCGTTCATCCCGGTATTCACCAAGTTCTACGCCACCCCGGCCTACACCAACGGCAACTGGGGGCTCTCCGTGCTCAAGGGCATGGTAGGGATGGGGGTGTTCCTCGATGACCGCGACCTCTATGAAGATGCTGTCAGGAAGTATCTCGAACCGGGCAGCGACAACAGTTCCCTGCCCGACTACACCGCCCCGTCCGGACAGCTTCAGGAGAGCGGCCGGGACCAGGCGCACTGCATGCTCGCCCTCGGCTGCATGGCTGAAATCTGCGAAGTGGCCTGGAAACAGGGCAGAGACCTCTACTCAGCACTTGACAAGCGCTTGCTGACCTGCTACGAATACCTCTCCCGCTATAACCTCGGCAATGACGACCTCCCGTTCTTCACCTGGAAGGACAAGACCGGCAAATACTGCCGTTGGGACAAGATAAGCCCGCAGGCGCGCGGTCAGTTCCGCTCCGTATTCGAAATCGCCTACGCCCATTACGCCGGGCGCAAAGGCCTTAAGATGCCGTACACCGCCGCAGTTCTGGAAAGAATCCGCCCGGAAGGCAAGGCATGGACCTGCGACAATCCGGGATTCGGCTCACTCCTGTTCTGGCTCGGAGACGGCGGCATATACAGGCAAGGCTGGATAGACTTCAACAAAAACGGAGTCAAAGACATATACGAGGACCCTTCCGCCCCGGAAGAGGACAGGATCAGGGACCTCCTCTCCAAGATGACGCTTGAAGAGAAGACATGCCAGATGGTGACCCTCTACGGCACCGGCCGCGTGCTCAAGGACGAGCTGCCGACTCCTGAATGGAGCAATGAGATATGGAAAGACGGAGTGGGCAACATAGACGAGGAGCACAACGGGGTCAAGAACCCGTCTTCGCCTTATGCCGCCGATTTCACAAAGCATGTGGAGGCGCTCCAGACAATCCAGAGATGGTTCGTGGAGCAGACACGGCTCGGGATACCTGTGGACTTCACCAACGAAGGCATACGCGGGCTGTGCAGCGTCGGAGCGACATACTTCCCGGCCCAATGCGGCCAGGGAGCCACATGGGACAAGGAACTCATATCCGAGATCGGCAAGGTCGAAGCCAGGGAGGCATACCTGTTAGGTTACACCAACATATACTCCCCTATCCTCGACATCTCGCAGGACCCGCGTTGGGGGCGTTGCGTGGAGACCTACGGCGAAGACCCTTACCTCGCGGGACAGCTCGGCAAGAGGATGATACAGTCTCTGCAGGCTGGCGGTGTCGTGTCAACACCGAAACATTTCGCCGTCTACAGCATCCCGGTCGGGGGTCGCGACGGCAAGACCCGCACCGACCCCAAGGTCGCGCCGCGCGAGATGCGCACGCTCTATCTGGATCCTTTCCGCGTGGCTTTCACCGAAGCCGGAGCGCTGGGGGTGATGAGCTCCTACAACGACTATGACGGGGTGCCTGTCAGCGGCAGCAAGTGGTTCCTCACCGACCTGCTGCGCGGACAGTGGGGTTTCAGAGGCTATGTAGTGTCCGACAGCGAGGC
This sequence comes from uncultured Bacteroidales bacterium, assembly GCA_900541925.1. Lineage (GTDB taxonomy): Bacteria > Bacteroidota > Bacteroidia > Bacteroidales > UBA932 > Cryptobacteroides. The sequence continues at coordinate 7,739 of UQMB01000024.1, forward strand.
GGTCGAGTTCCTCAGCGACAAGCACAAGGTCGCTGAATCTTACGAAGACGCCGTGGCGCAGTGCATAAATGCCGGACTCAATGTACGCACCACATTCCGCACACCGGAATCATTCGTGCTGCCGCTCAGGGACGCCGTGAGGCACGGCAAGATCAGCATGGAGACTCTCGACTCGCGTGTCGCCGACATCCTCAGGGTCAAGTTCCGCCTGGGCTTGTTCGACAACCCGTACCGGGGCGACGCCGGACTTGCCCTCAAAGAAGTACACAGCCCGGAGCATCAGGCGCTCTCGCTGCGCGCGGCAAGGGAGTCCATGGTGCTGCTCAAGAACGAAGGCGGCATGCTCCCTCTGTCCAAGAACATCAAGCGCATCGCCGTCATCGGCCCCAATGCAGATGAGAGAGAACAGCTCATCTGCCGATACGGCCCGGCAGCCGCGCCGGTCAAGACCGTGCTCGAGGGTGTACGCGAGCTGCTTCCGGAGAGCAAAGTCACCTATGCAAAAGGATGCGACATCATAGATCCGCATTTCCCGGAAAGCGAACTCATGGATTTCGAAAAGACTCCTGAAGAGAAGCGCATGCTCAAAGAGGCGGTCTCCACCGCCAGGAAAGCCGACGCCGTCATCCTCGTGCTCGGAGGCAACGAACTCACAGTACGGGAAGACCGCTCCCGCACCAGCCTGGATCTCCCGGGCAGGCAGCAGGAACTGATGGAGGCCGTCGTCGCCACAGGGAAGCCTGTGGTCCTTGTGCTGCTCGACGGGAGGGCATCAACCATCAACTGGGCGGGCCGCAATGTCAAGGCCATAATCCACGGCTGGTTCCCGGGAGAATTCTGCGGGCAGGCTGTAGCAGAGACCGTTTTCGGTGACAACAACCCGGGCGGGCGCCTCGCTGTCACATTCCCCAAGAGCGTGGGACAGATACCTTTCGCATTCCCGTTCAAGCCAGGCTCCGACGAATCTTGCAGCACCTCCGTATGGGGCGCCCTATATCCTTTCGGACATGGATTGAGCTACACGACATTCGGGTATTCCGATCTCTCCATAAGCCCGCAGGAGCAGACTCCGGACGGCAACATAGAAGTCAGGTGCACCGTCACCAACACCGGCGGACTGGCCGGAGACGAAGTTGTCCAGCTCTACATCAACGATGTCGTGAGCAGCGTCACGACCTACACCAAAGTCTTGAGAGGTTTCGAGCGCATCAGCCTCAAACCGGGAGAAAGCCGCGATGTCACATTCACCCTGACCCCGCAGGATCTCGGGCTCTGGGATTCTGAGATGCGGTTCACCGTTGAACCTGGCCTGTTCGAAGTATTTGTCGGGGCTTCCTCGACCGACATACGACTCAAGAGTTCATTCAAAATACAATGAGAAGATTACTATATACCCTCATCTGTCTCACCTTGACCCTGCCGGCCATTGCCGGAGAAGGCTATGTAGACAAAGTCAACCCGTTCATCGACAGCCACCGCTCGCGATGGTTCTTCTTCGACTCGGCCTCCCTCCCGCTCGGGATGGTGAGCCTCAGTCCCGATACCGGCACCGCCCACTCATGGGGTTCCGGATATCTCTACGACTCCCTGCATGTACGCTGTTTCAGCCACATCCACAACTGGCAGATGTCAGGGGTCGCAGTAATGCCGACCACCGGCGAATTCAAGGGTCATCTCGGGATGGACGCCTACCGCTCGGCATTCAGCCATGAGGGCGAGACCGCGAAACCCGGCTATCACAAGATACATCTTGACGACTACGGGATCACCGCCGAACTCACTGCCACGACCAGGGTCGGGCTGCACCGCTACACCTTCCCGCAGAGCGGCGGGAGCACGATAATCTTCGACAGCGGAGCCTTTCTCGCGCACGGGCCGACCTGCTATTCGGAGGTGTGGCAGGTGAATGACAGCACCATAGCAGGATGGGAGATAATGGAAGCCACCGGCCGCCGGCCCAAAGACACGCCCGTGTATTTCTGGGCCGAGCTCTCAAAGCCGGCAGAAGAGGTGACATGCTGGAAAGAAGGCCGTATCATCAAGAACACGGCACCGGCACGCGTATCCGGCAAGAACGCGGGACTCGCGGTACGGTTCGCCACCGGCGAGGGGGAGCAGGTGCTGATGAAAGTGGCCGTTTCCTATACGGGCGTCGAGAACGCCAGGGCCAACATGCGCGCCGAACTTCCCGGCTGGGACTTCGACAGGACACGGCAGGCCGCATACGACGAGTGGAACGAGAAACTCGGCCGTATCGATGTCAGCGGCGGCACGCACGAGCAGCAGGTCAAGATGTACACCGACCTGTGGCATGCCCTGCTGGGCAGGCACATAGTGAGCGACGCCGACGGGCACTACCTGGATCTCACAGGAGATGCCCCGGCAATCAGGAGAATCCCGTGCGGGCAGGACGGAAAGCCGCTCTACAACCACCACAACTTCGACGCGTGGTGGGGCAGCCACTGGTCGCTGGACATACTCTGGACACTCGCCTACCCCGAGATAGTTGACGACTTCTGCAACACCATGCTGGACTACTACCGCAACGGAGGTCTGATCCCGCGCGGTCCGTCCGGCGGCAACTACACCTATGTGATGATCGGGGACCCGGCCGTGAGCGTGTTCGCCGCCGCGTACAACAAAGGCATACGCGGCTATGACGCTCTGCTGGCCTACGAAGGGCTCCGCAAGAACGCTCTCCGCGGCGGAATCCGCGACCACGCAGGCTACGACCACCGCAAGGACGCAGTGTCAGGCGGTATGGAATACTACGAGGAGCGCGGCTATGTGCCCGATGGCAGGCCCAATCTGAAAGCCATGCACACCACAGGGGCCTCCATGACCCTCGAATACGCCTATCAGGACTGGTGCCTCGCGCAGCTGGCCAAGGCCCTCGGGAAGACGGATGACTATGACTTCTTCATGGCCCGCTCCGGCAACTACCGCAATGTCTGGGACCCGTCCGTAGGATTCATGAATGCACGCGGCCTGGACGGGGAATTCTTCAAGGACTTCGACCCTCTCGAAATCTCCGAGAAAGACGGGTTCTGCGAGAGCAACGCCGCCATCTACTCGCACTTCGTGCCTCACGATGTCCCGGGACTGATGGAGCTCTTCGGCGGCAGGGACAAGTACATAAAGCGACTCGACGAGCAGTTCAGGCTCAGCGAGCCGAACGGGTTCTTCCGTTCTTCCGACCCGGCCATGAAACAGTACAACTGGACAGACTACGGCAACCAGCCCGGCACCGGGATGGCTCACATGTTCAACCGTGCCGGCGCCCCGTGGCTCAGCCAGAAATGGGTCCGGAAGGTCAAGGCAGCCTACGGGGACATCACCCCGTACGGAGGCTACCGCGATGACGAGGACCAGGGACAGATGGGCGCGCTGGGCGTGCTGATGGCAATCGGCCTCTTCGAGGTGGACGGGGGATGCAGCACCACCCCCGCCTACGAACTCACCTCGCCTCTGTTCGACAAAGTGACGATACGCCTCAACCGGGACTACTACCCCGGAGAGAAGTTCGAGATAATCACGAGAAACAATTCCGAAAGGAACATGTATATACGCAGGGCGAGCCTCAACGGCAAGGTATGGAACGATTGCGCCGTGCCTCATGCCGAACTGGTCAAGGGCGGCACTCTCGTGCTTGACATGGGCACCACGCCAAACAAGAAATGGGGGACCAAAACATTCTCTAAATGAAAAAGATACTTTTGATATGCGCCTGCGCGGCAGCGTTCCTGTCGGCCCGGGCGGAGACCGTGCAGATGACCTCACCCGACGGGAAAGGGGTTCTCACGGTCAAGGATGATTCCGGAAGGATAGAATACAGCATCGCATGGGGCGGCAAGATGATTATCCAGCCCTCCTGTCTCGGCCTTGAGATCGGGAAGCCGATGCTTGACGGGCTCAAGATAGCCGGCGTCCGCGCGCTCGGGAAGCATGATGAAAGCTGGCGCCCCGTATATGGCGAGAGGGCCGAGATTCCGGACAGATACAACAGCTGGGAATTTGATGTCAATTCCGGAGACAAAAAGGCGTTCACAATCATTGTGAGGGCCTATGACGAGGGCATGGCCTTCCGTTACCGCATCCACGGTGGATACTTCAAGGTGACTGATGAGTTTACAGAATACACACTCCCGGAAGGGACGCTCGCCTATTTCACGCCGCGCGCTCAGACAGAATACTCCGTGTTGCCGCTCCGTGACTGGCCGGGCGACGGCGAGTCCGACCGCCCGCTGCTCCTCAAACTCCCGGACGGAAGTTTCGCCTGTCTCGCCGAGGCCGGTGTCGTGGACTATGTGCGCACGAAATTCAAACTCTCTCCGGACAAGCCGGGCACCGTCCGGGCAGCGATGTACGGCCCTGTGGAGGATGTGGCGCCCTATGACGCCCCGTGGAGGCTCGTCATGTACGGAGAGAAAGCCGGGGATATCCTCGAGCACAATTATATGTTCTACAACCTGAACCCTCCTTGCGCCATCAAGAACCCTTCATGGATCAAGCCCGGCAAGGTGATGAGGGAAGTAACCCTCACGACAGAAGGCGGCAGGAATGTCGTGGACTTCGCCGAGAAGCACAATCTCCAGTATGTGCTCTTCGATGCAGGCTGGTACGGATTCGAATATGACAAGGCTTCGGATGCCACCACGGTGACCCTCGACCCGCGCCGCAACCCCGATCCGCACGCGCTTGACCTCCAGGCAGTGATCGATTACGCCCGCTCCAAGGGCATCGGCGTCCTCCTGTATGTCAACCAGCGCGCCCTCCAGCAGCAGCTGGACGAGATTCTGCCGCTCTACAAATCCTGGGGTGTCGCAGGCGTGAAGTTCGGCTTCGTGCAGGTAGGCTCGCAGGTATGGACCAGATGGATGCACAAGGCTGTACGCAAGTGCGCCGAATACGGACTGATGGTAGACATCCATGATGAATACCGCCCTACGGGTGTGAGCCGTACCTGGCCGAACCTGATGACCCAGGAAGGCGTGAGGGGCAACGAGGAGTTCCCTGACGCGTTCAACAACACCATGCTCCCGTTCACCCGCTTCGTGGCCGGCCCGGCGGACTACACGATCTGCTACTACCGCCAGGATTTCGGGAAGCTCAACTCCGACGCGGATGCGCACGGGGTGCCGCGTTCAAGGACAATCAAGACGACTCCGGCGCATCAGCTGGCCCTGGCCGCCATCTACTACAGCCCTCTCCAGCTTCTCTACTGGTACGACAAGCCGGCTGACAGCCAGGACGAGCCGGAGCTGAAGTTTTTTGATGATGTCTACACGGTATGGGACGAAAGCAAAGTTCTCGAGGGTGAACCGGGAGAATACGTGACCATGGCCCGCCGGCACGGGGACGAGTGGTTCATAGGCACCATAACGAATGCCGGCCGGGAGGCGGAGGTAGGACTTGACTTCCTCCCGGAGGGCAAGTTCGTGGCCGAAATCTACGCCGACGGTGACAAGTCCGTCCCGACCCGCACCAAGGTGCGTGTATCAAGCTGCCTGGTCTCTTCCGCCGACACGCTCCACTTCAATCTGCGCGACAGCGGCGGCGCGGCCATCAGGCTGATCCCTGTGGCGGGAAGCACCGGAACCCTGAAAAAATATAAAAACCAGACATTATGAAAAAGGCCATAATCACCCTGGCACTTCTGGCCCTGTCAATCGCAGGCGTTCATGCCCAGGACGGGGTCTGGCAGTGGATGGTCGATATCCAGAACACATCCAAGGCCCCGAAATACAAGCATCCGACAGCATATCTGTGGATTCCGGAGAACTGCCGGGAAGTCAAGGCCGTCATCGTGGCCCAGCACAACATGGAGGAGATCAGCATCCTCGAAGATGAGCATTTCCGCAAGGAGATGAGCCGTCTCGGCGTTGCCGAGCTGTGGATATGTCCGCGCTACAGTCTTTTCTTCGACTTCTCTGACGGGGCATGGGAGGGCCTCGACCAGGCACTCGGAGATTTGGCGGAGATTTCCGGATATAAGGAACTGGAGACCGCACCGCTCATCGGCCTGGGACACTCCGCGGCGGCCAGCGCCCCATACTATATGGCCGCATCCCGCCCAGACAGGGTCCTCGCCTGCATCTCCACCAGCGGGCAGTGGCCATACTACCGCGACGGCAACTTCTGTCCTGACATCTGGGGAGACCGGACCGTCGACATGATCCCGTGTCTTGAGACCATGGGAGAATATGAAGCGGCACAAAACTGGGCGTTCAACGGGCTCCGCGAGCGCACACAACACCCGTTGACACCGCTCGGAATGCTCGCCTGCCCGGGCGAGGGGCATTTCGCGACATCAAAGGAGAAGAACGCTTTCATCGCGCTATTCATCAGGAAAGCACTCAAGTACGGCCACCAGGATCCGACCAAGACAGGATGGCTCGTCGAAAGATGGAAGGGTGACGAGGCCCCGTCCTTCAGCCCGGCTCCTGTCGGCAAATACAAGGGCGACCCGTCGGAGGCTTTCTGGACATTTGACAAAGAGATGGCACAGGCCACCATAGAATACGGGGCACGGTTCAGAGGACTCAAAAGGCAGCTTGTAGGCGTGATGTAGGACGGCGTGCCGGTGAGACAGCAGAGCACCCACATGCAGCTTCACCCATCGCTCCGCACTGAAGAAGACGGACTGACGATACATCTGAAAACATTCTTCTACGACAAGGTGGACGGCGGCAGCCCGAGGCACAAAGCGTGGAGCAGGCTTGACCCCGGCTCCCCGATCGGGCACGCGTCCGGAGAACCCTATCTCGAAATCATCGCAGCGCCGGCCGTCGTGTCAAGTGACACTACCCTCTCGCTATCCTGGAACCGAATGGCGACATGGGAGGAAAGAGAGGTATTCATCGATTTCTGCATCAAGCACGACGGAGACAGGCAATACCGCCCGGCCGTGCAGCAGGCCCGTATCACCCTGCCTATAAGGCTCACTGAAGGCAAGGAGCAGCATATCAGTTTCGCTCCTCTCACTGATGTCAAGAAAGGGGTGAAGTCCATGCAGCTCTGCGCCTCCTCCGACAGCGGGCTGAAAGTCGGCTTCTACGCCGAATGCGGCCCAGTGCGCGTGGACGGGGACAAGCTCGTCTTCGATAAGATGCCGCCCAAGGCCAAATATCCCGTCAAGGTGTCAATTGTGGCCTGGCAGTACGGCCGCACCGGCGAAGATCCCGTGAAGACTGCCGAACCTGTAAGAAGAACATTTTTGATTTATGAATAGAACTTTGTTATTGGCCTGCCTCGTCTGCTTATGCACCGGGGCGACGGCGCAGCGGGTGACATCTCCTGACGGAAAGGTCGAGATTGGATTCTCCCTGCTGCGTCAGGCTCCTTCAGGCGGCCCGGCATACCCGGGCGACTCCCCGTTTTACGAAATAAAGTACGACGGCAAACCGTTCCTGCTCCCATCCCACCTTGAGCTCAACCTCAGCGGGACGGCCGAGTTGAAGCACTACCTCACGGTAGAAGATGTCAAATACTCAGAGCACCGGGGCAGTTGGGCTCCCGTCTATGGGGAACAATCTTCATATCCGGACAACTACAACGAGATGCGCGTCTCGCTCAAGGAGACGCTTTACCCTGGCCGCCGGCTCGACATCGTATTCCGCGCCTACGATGAGGGCGCCGCCTTCCGCTACGAGATTCCTTCCCAGCCCGGACTTGAGAAGGTCGTGCTGACCGGGGAGAATACGGAATTCTCATTCCCGAAATTCGCCTCGGTCTGGGAATCCCACGGCCACGAAGGCAAATACTACAAGGTCTACCCTTCCGAGATCGCCCCCGGATGCGAACTCCCGCTCACTTGTAAGACAGTGGACGGAATCTACGGTGCCATCATGGAGGCCGGATGCAACCACTACCCGAGAGCCTATGTGGACGCCCCTTACCACCGCACCGGCATTTTGAGAATCAGGTTGCGTGGGGAAGCCAAAGGAGAAAACGGGCTCAAGAGCGGGTGGAGGGTCATAAGCCTTTCCGACAAGCCGGGAGATCTCATGATCAACAACTACCTGCTGTACAATCTCAGCGAGCCGTGCGCAATAGAAGATACAGACTGGATCAAGCCGGGCACCGCCATGAGAGAAACCAGCATTTCAACGCCCGAAGCCTACAAAATGATAGACTACTGCGAATCCATGGGGATTGATTATATGATTTTCGACTGGGGCTGGTACGGCAAGGCCTCTTCTCAGGAAGCCTACCCGGGCGAGGTCAATGTCACAAATCCGTCCACGGGGGAACCGCGTCCAAACCATCCCGGACTCGACCTCCAGTCCATCATAAAGTACGGCCAGGAGCATAATGTCGGCATCTTCCTGTATGTCAACCGCGAAGGCTGCGAGAGATACGCAGATGACATTTTTCCACTTTATGAAAAATGGGGAATCAAAGGCATCAAGCCGGGCTTTGTCAGTGTCGGGACACAGGAGTGGCAGGAATGGACCGAAAGACTCGTGGCAAAAGCTGCCAAATACCACCTGCTCGTAGACATCCACGACGCCTACCGCCCGGACGGTCTGAGCCGCAAATGGCCTAACCTTCTCACCCAGGAAGGCATCCACGGCACAGAACAGGAGCCGAATGCCGACCACTCGACGATGCTTCCGTACACCAGATACACAATCGGGGCCGGAGACTTCACACCAGGATTCGCCAGGAAGACCCTTCAGACAAGTTTCGCACACCGTCTTGCACTCGCTGTAATATATTACAGCCCCGCACAGTTCCTCTTCTGGAACGAACGCCTCGGCGAAGACCACTACCGCCCGGAACTCGAGTTCTGGAAAGACCTGCCGACAGTATGGGATCAGACAGTGTTTCTCAGCGGAGAGATTGGAGAGTCCGCTGTTGTGGCACGCCGCAGCGGAGACCTCTGGTATGTCGGAGGCATCACCAACACCAACGCGAGAAGCCTGACTCTCGACTGCTCGTTCCTCGGGAAAGGCAAGTTCGAGGCCATCATATATCAGGACGGCAAGGACGGGAGTGTGGAGATAAGCCGCAAGAGGGTCTCCTCAAAGTCCGTCTTGGACTTCAAGTTGATTCCGTCAGGCGGATTCACAATGAAAATCAGGAAGTTGTCATAAGCGAGCGGCGAGAATAAGTTTACTGGCATAACCCCAGAGAGGCCGGCTGAAAGTAATTTTTGGCCGGCCCCTCTTTTTTGTGATAATCGGTGCAGGTTTTTCTGTTTCTTATCTCTTTTGAAGTTTCTTTATTGTCTAGCGCCCCGGGAATCGCTATCATTGCGGGCGTAACTTTTAAACTCTTTACAATGGGAAACTTCAAGAGAGATTCTGCCGGCG
>UQMB01000025.1 GCA_900541925.1 uncultured Bacteroidales bacterium
CACAAAAGGCCGATTTTTAGAAAAATGCCTAAAAAGTGATAAAGTCAGGAAGAAGCAGTTGTCTATCTCCTTACATTCCGTGCGGACCTTCATCGTGATTTCGAATGGTTCGTCTCGGTCCCACTTCTCCTTCAGTAGCCGCTTTGCCGTAGTATGGATGTACCGATCCAGCTCACAACTCTCCCAGGGCTTATGAGCGTAGCAGTGGGCCTTCTTGGTGCCCAGGCGTGGACGCAGGCCTTTCTTGCAGTATGGACAAGTATAGGTGTAGGACCGGCGGTTTTCCTGCGTGATTCCGCTGATATGCATCAAATTAGGCTCTCCAACATCGGCAAATGGATATTGGACATCTCCTTCGAAGAATTCGTGTATGCCATCAACGGTTTGCATTGCTATATCATTAATCGAATTCGCCCCTCCGATTTGACGAAAGTATCCGGATGGGACATGATTACAGCATAGACCTGCTTGTCAGTCACGGGCGAATTATCCTTGCGCGTGTAGAGCCCGCGGGCATTGATTTCCCGGGCGATCTGCTCGGTCTTCATGCCGTGGCCAGAGCTGGCTAGGAGGTAGACTATGGCTTCTTCCAACTTCATAGGATCAGGCAGGATGGGTGTACTTACACTTGGGATAGCTGGAGCAGCCATAGAATTGGCCGAATTTGCCAGAACGTAGCACTAAGGTGCCGCCGCATCGGGGGCACCGGCCTAATGCAATGGAATTATATTTCTGCTCATGAGCGTTGCGTATATCTTTCAGGTGCTGCTTATCGGTTTCACGGCTCGGTTCAATCTGGGAAGCCTGGATCGCATCACAAATTGCGTTGACCTGTGACCAGGTGAGCCGCTTTTCCTCAAACTGGTTGATGACCTTCCGAATCTGACTCCAATAGATCACGCAAGCCTCTTCCACCTTGACCTTGATGTCGGCCTTACCGGAGAAGGCTACGATGGACAGGATAGGAAGCGGTTCAAAATCCTTCAGCACGCGCCTCAATGCCCTAACGTGTCCGGCATTCTGCAGGATCGGATTGTAGAGCTGGTATTTGTTACCATAGATGTTCTGTGTCCAGTATTCAGCGTGCTCGCCACCATATATCCAGCCGTTGTAGTTTTTGGTCTCAATCACAAAGATTCCGTAGATTGACACAACAAGATGGTCTATCTGGGAACTCCCTTTAGGCGTTGGAATGGTGACATTATTCAGTACTAGATACTGGTCTTTCGGCAGGCGATTCAGTTTGCCTGCCACGATCTTTTCTCCCACCTTGCCTTTCGACGGAATTAGCCATCGGAGAAGGAAGAAAAGCCCGATGAGTGCAATTATTCCGAATATGACGGAGTATAATTCCATAATATACAATGTCAAAGATACGATTTTTCTTTGGTCTTTTTCCACGCAATCGCAGATTAGATGTATTGGAATGCCGAAATATAAAGAGTCTGAATGTTTATTTGGACAGAATGGATGAAATAATTATCTGGACCGTGACGTAATTCATGACAGAAACTTCTTATCTTTATAGGAACTGAACCATTACGCCATGAAAAGATTCTTATCTTATTTCTGCATCATCACTGCTATTCTTTCTTTTGTAGCTAGTTGTAATCAGTCCAACAATACGCCTCCTCCTTCTAAAGAAGTGTCTACAGAAGCAATCGTCCAATAGAGCCAGAGGCGGTCTTCGGCGACATCAAGCAGAATCACGGCTTCAAGCGCTTCAAACTGAAGTCCAACACTAAAGTCAAGGTCGAGTTCGGGCTTGTGGCTCTTGCACATAATCTTAGAAAGTACATTGCAGTAGAGCCGCTGCGGAGCTCCGCTCATAAAAAAGAGACCGACCCTTTTTAGTCGGCCCCATTTTTGTAACTACACTGATTATCAGCGGGTTTCGTGGAGCATAGGAGAATCGAACTCCTGACCTTTTGAATGCCATTCAAACGCTCTACCAACTGAGCTAATACCCCGAATGCGGATGCAAATATAGTGAAATTATCTTTCACTGCAAGCGAAATCGCGTTATCTTCGCGTCATGAAATGGAAACTTGTCATTTTCGATCTTGACGGGACGCTGATCGACACGATTGCGGATCTCGGCGCGGCCGTCAACCATGCGCTTTCCCTGCACGGCCTTCCCTTGCATACTTTGGAGGAATATAAATACATGGTGGGCAACGGTGTGCGCAAGCTGGTAGAGCGGGCGATGCCTGAGGCGTCCAAGGGTGACGACATCCTCCTGGATGCCCTGCTTGCCGATTTCCTGAAGTACTATCAGGCCCACATCACGGTGCATTCCCGGCCCTACGGGGGCATCCCTCAACTCCTCTCCGACCTTCAGGAGGCGGGGGTCAAGATCGCGGTGGCGTCAAACAAGTTCATCGCCGGCACGCAGGCTCTGATAAGCCATTATTTCCCTGACATCAACTTCGTCTCCGTGCTCGGGGGCCGGGACGGGGTGCCACTGAAACCAGATCCGCAGGTCGTCGGGGAGATCCTCAGGCAATCCGGTGCCGGGAGGGAAGAGACCGTGATGGTGGGGGATTCCGCGACCGACACGGCCACTGCATCCAATGGCGGCATCCGCAGTATAGGTGTCACCTGGGGCTTCCGTCCCGAGGATGCCGCCCGCACGGCTGATTTCAGGGCCGATACCGTGGAGCAGCTCCGTTCCATGCTCCTGCCGCAGGCCTGACCTCTACTGCTTCTGCCGGACGAACAGGAACGCCGTCAGCGGCAGTGCGATGATCGCCATCGTGGCGCTGATGGGAAGGTAAATCCCGAAATTGACATATTCCACCACCAGGTAGGTGACAAGCAGCAGCCCCGTCCCCATTGCCGAGGACAGCAGGTAGTGCTTGCGTATGTCGTCGCTCCTGCAGATGACGCGGCTCAGGTTGGGCACCCCGAGGGAGATGAATCCTATGGGGCCGCAGATGCTGACGGCCGAGGTCACCAGGAACATTATCATCAGCAGGCTCACGGCTTTGCGGACATTTGAGAGTTCAATCTCTTCGCGGAAATGCCGGGTGAGGTCGCGGTGGGTCCACAGCGCCGCCCCGAGCCCTACGGCGAAGAGCACGAGAGAGAAGACGATGTCTCCGGATGTCACCCCCTCAAGCCTGAAATTGGCCGCGCCCCACAGGTAGTACTGCTTGAGCAAATCTCCGTTGGGGGCGTTGGTCACCACGATGGTGCCGAGCGAGCCGATGAAAGTGCCGAAGATGATGCCGAAAGTGATGAGGTTACGGGTGGAGATCTTCAGGGTGACGAGAAAGCACACCAGCGTGCAGACCAGTGTGCAGATAAACGAGCCGACGGTGAGCGAGCACCATCCCGACATCGTGGCGGCGGCGGCTCCGAGGCAGGCGGCGGAGCCCAGCCCGAGGGAGTACACGTCCCCGAGCTGGTTGCGCCACAGGTACTGCATCTGGATTCCGCCCACCGGAAGGGCGATGCCGGAGAGCAGCACATACAGGAGACTGAGCATCATCGGGCAGCCACGGCTATCGGGTTGATGCCCTGGGAATCAAATTTGTCATAGAGCCTGCCGTCAGGGGAGAATACGAACACATCCCCGTTGGTCTTGTAGTCTGAGCAGCCGACCCAGACATAGCCGCCCGCTGCGGAGAGGGAGTAGGCCTGTGGGAGGGTGGTGCCGTCAGTGACGAAGGTCCCGAGGCTGGAGTTGAGCTTGGCGTCGTGCTTGTAGACAGTGCCGGGGAGAGGGTTCCAGCTGCTGTCGTATCCTCCGCACATCACGTAAAGCGTCTCGCCCTCAAGGGCGATGGCTGTCGGACTGGAGTATTCGAGGTCGTTGACCTTGAGGGTCTTGGCGTCGAGGCGCTGGACTTTGGCCGGTGTGGCGCCGTAGTCCCCGAGGCTGAAGATGTAGACATTGTCCCCGCATGCTTCCATGGTGGCCGGGTTGATGTTGACCTCTACCCTCGATGTTTCCTTGAACGATACCGGGTCAACTACGGAGACGGTCTTCTCGTAGTTCGGGTAATTGGCGCCGCCGGAGTTGGAAACGAACACCTTGCCGTCTGCCCATGCGCAGCCCTCCGGGCTGGCGCCCACGGCCGTGGTGCTGACCTTGTAGCCATCGGGGTTGATTTCCCCGAGATAACCTTCATAATAGGTGACATAGACCCTCCCGTTGCCGCCCTTGGCGAGGTAACGCGGGGAGAGGACGGTACCGTCGGGGAGGGTGGCCCTGATCTCTTTTTTGATCTTGAGGTTCTTGTCGGTGACGAATATGATTCTGGAGATGTTGACGCTGATGTAGATGTCGTCCCCGTCCACGAGGATGTCCTGGGCCGTGTCGCCGAGCACTTTGCCGTTGGCTGCGACGAACATGTCGGCCACAGCCGTCTTGGTCTGCGGGTCGTAGACGGTGATCTTGGAATTGTTCATGTCCATAGACCCGTTGTTGAGGATGTAGACGCCTTCTACGTCTTTCTTTTCGGGGGTGAGCGCCTGCTTGTCGCAGGATGCCGCGATGAGCGCGAGTGTGGCCGCGAGGGCCGCGTAAATGATTCTTTTCATCTTAATATGTGATTTTCATTGTGATTCTGAAGTTTCTGCCCGGCATGGGGTAGTACCTGATTATCTCGTAGTTGTCGCCGCCGAGGTTCATCAGTTCCGCGCTGATGCGCAGGGTCGCGCCGCGGATGGGGAAACTGCGGCCGGCCGAGACGGAGTGGTCGAAGTAGGCAGGCATCTCGTTGTCCGAGATGTTCTGCGGGAGGCTGTATCGCCTGCCGACGGCGTTGAGCGTGTATGCGCAGTCCAGCCAGGCTGTCTGGAGACTCAGCAGCAGGTTGCCGGCATGCCGCGGCGTGTACTGTATCTGGTGCCTGTAGATTTTCGAGTCCCGGTCGGTGATGTCCACGGCGTAGCGGTATGACCAGTTGGCGCGCATCTGCAGGGATGTTCTCTCTGAGATGTCTATGCCCGCGGCTGCTGTCAGGTCCGCCCCCGCCATCTGGACTCTGCCGAGGTTGCGCATCTTCCAGATGAACATGGTCGGGATGGCTATAATCTTGTCTTCTACCGAGTTGTAGTAGATGTCGGCTGTGAGTTCGGCATCGCGCCCCGTGCCGTGCCGTGCCCATGTGAGACCGAGGTTGAGCTGTCTTGCCTTCTCGGGCCGGAGCGAAGTGTTGCCGACGCGCGAGTAGTATAGGTCGTTGAGGGTGGGGGCGCGGAAACCGTCTTTGTATGAGGCTCTCAGGCGGATGCCGCCTGACAGGCTGGTGGATATGCTGATAGTGGGGGAGAGGCGGAACATTGGTGCGGCGGCTTCTCCTGATTCGGTCTTCTCGCGTATGGCTGTGGCTCCGAGGCTTGCCGTTATGGTGGTGCGTTCATCTTTCCACTGTCCTGAGATTGCCGAGACGGAGGAGAGCCTTGACGGCTGGGGGCATTCGGGGATGGTGGCGTGCAGGGTGCTGGTAAACAGGTCTTCGGCCAGGGTGAAGCGCAGCTTTCCGGAGGCACGGTATTCGATGATGGTGGATGAACTGAATTCGCGCTGGCGGTAGCGGTCGTCTTCCGGTTCGGGGAGATATGAGGATGCGTTGGTGTAGCGGGTTCCGTTCCAGCTGCCGCTGAGGTTCTCGCGGATTCTCCAGCGCCCGGAGAGGCTGGCCGTGTAGTCGGCGGAGAGGCTGGCGTCGCTGTTGCCGAGGCGTTCGGTGGGGTCCTGTATGTAGTAGATGACCGGCCCCGGGAGGCCCCGGTCGGAGCGGTAGTATCTGGCTTTTATGTGGAGTCTGCCGCTGCTGCCGGCGCTGCCGCTGATATTGGCTTCGGCCTTGAGGGTCTTCACGTCTCCGCCGAGGCGCCTTTCCCTTGTGCTGTAGTTCCCGTTAATCAGGGTGAACGGGTAGTCCCCGTCGGAGCTGAGCCATTCTGCGGATGCGCCGGCGGACCAGCCTTGGCCGAGGGCCCTGCTCAGGGACAGCCCCGGGTTCCAGGTGTTGAACGAGGCGTAGCGGATGCGGGCGGAGATCCTGTCGGCGGCTTGTATTGTCTTGAGGTTCAGGATGCCTGC
Organism: uncultured Bacteroidales bacterium; assembly: GCA_900541925.1. Lineage (GTDB taxonomy): Bacteria > Bacteroidota > Bacteroidia > Bacteroidales > UBA932 > Cryptobacteroides. The sequence goes on from UQMB01000025.1 coordinate 6,059, forward strand.
GGCTCCGAGGAGCCTGGCACTGCGGAATATATCGTCGGAGGCGCCTGTCTCGACGGACACTTCGGAGAGGTCCTCCAGACCGAAGCGGGAGATGTCCACCTGGCCGGTCTGGGCGTCGGATACCACTGTCCCGTCGTAGCTGACGGCGGTGTGCTGGGCACCGAGATTGCGGACAGAGACGGTCTTCAGACCCCCTATGCCGCCGTAGTCGCGGACGCTCACCCCGGCGAATGTGCGCAGGACCTCGTTGAGCCCTGCGGCACCGCTACGTTCTATGGCGCCTCTCCCGAGGGTCTGGACAGGAGCTGTGCGGGAGGTCATGACATCGCGTTCTGCAGAGATCCTGGCCACCTCAAGGGTGTCGGATGCCGGGTAGGTGGGAGTTGCGGTCAGTGGGGCGGTTGCGGCCGGCATTATGCCGAATATCCCCGGAGCGGCTTGGGAAGGCTGCCGGGTGCGGTCTGCCGGTATGGCGCAGAGCCACAACGCAGACAATATTGCTGCGATATTCATCTGTCGTGTCGTCCAAATGGCGGCTTGCCCCCGAGCCTCCGTATTTGACTTGATTGCGGCAGGTCTTCTGGCTTGTCCCAGGTCGCGGGCCTTCTCACCGGGCGTTTTGGTTTTGTGCATCAAAACTTGTCGCCTTGTCGGCAATGGCATATTCCGTGACCGTTGTGTGCGGGTCTACAGCTGCGGGCACAGCGCCGGCATTTGACCGGCTTCCCTCTTGGCGCAGCCGCCTTGTCTCCGGTGTCCAGTTCCCTGAATCCCGGCTCCGCGGCGGCTTCTGAAACCGGGACCGCTTGCGCGGGCCGGTTTACCGTAATCCGATGCAAATATAACCAAGATTGGCCGTAATTTCAACTCCCTTGGCGTGGCGTGGAGCCGTGCCGCGCCGTTGCGACCGCGCCGGTTATCCGTTGTACATTGAGTTCATCTCTGCGGAAATCCGTGCGATTTGCCCGCGAAGGTCGGGCGGGGACAGCACCTCTATATCGCTTCCGTGCGAGAGCAGTTCCTGTACGAAATCGTATGTCGGGGCGAGGTGATATGAGAATATCGAACTTCCGTCCTCCTGCGGCTGTTCCTTCTGCGAGGAGTGCAGGGGGAGCGTGCGGAAATAATCCGTCTGGTCCGGGGAAACCGCGATTTTGATGCTCTCCGGTTCTTCCTCCACGATGACGCCGAAATAGTCTGAGAAGAATATCTCCGCGTCGAAATTGGCGGGAAGGTCGAACTCCTCCTGGATCTCCTCCATGTCTACGAAGCGGTCGAGAGAATAGACCCTGAGCCCAAGCGAACTCTTGCCGAGCATGTACCACCTCTGCTTGAAGTGCTTGACGCAGTATGGCTCGACATCGAAATCGCTGGTGACCTGGCTCCGGAAACTCTTATAGTACAGGTGGATGACTTTTGAATTGCGCATCGCGCTGATGACTTCCGTGAGGAACCTTTCGCTCGACGGGACATTGTCCACGAGGATCCTGTCCTTCATGTCGGAGTTTTCCTGAAGGATGTTGTTCAGGCAGAGCAGGTGGAGCATCCAGTTCTCCATCGCGTCGTCGCCCATGTTGAAATCTTTGATGCTGAAACCGAGCGTGCGGTCGTTGACGATATGGATTCCGAAGAGGTCCAGGATGGCGTCTTTGTGATTGAAGAAGGTCCTTTCACTTAGCTCCTGACATTGTGGGTTGAGGGGGCTGTGCAGCCATGCTTCTTTGATTTGCTGAGTGGATATAGGCCCCCTGCGGTTCAGAAGGTCGATCAGCCAGATGTAGCGTTTAAAGTAGTTCTTTGCCATATTTTTTCTTTTTTTGATGCGAATATAATGACACTTACTGAAAAAATGTGGCAGTGGCGATTCTTTTGAGCGATATGTTTTGGGGAATGCCCGTCCGGTGGCCCGGGTCGCGGCAGGGGAGATTACTGCCTGATTTTTTTAGCGGGGAACTATAATTTTGCGCCGTGAAGGTTTGTCCAGGGTTCATTGCGGCGGTCTGTGCAGCCGCGGAATGTGGGGACGAATCTTCTTGAGTGTAAATAAGATTTGAGTGTTGTTCGAAAAACGAAAAATATGTATATTTGGTGCGTCGGGAAACCGGCGGACATATTAGTAATCGTTAAAAAATAAGTTGCATCACCTTAGGCAATCTTTTTGGTCAATATTCCTTTTTTCATCAGTCATGTGCCACCGGCACACTCCTTCTTCAAAAAGAAATCTATCCTCAAAAATCTTTGCCGAATCTGCGGCAACTTATTTTTTGCCGCTTACTTAAGAAAGTGTTTTTCGCACTGCCCTGGGTGGAAAATGTGGAAGTTTTTCAAGACAGCAGGACAACGGACAGCACTCATTTCTTGTATAGACAGCGGATCGGCTCGGCCTCTTCTGGGCCGCCGTCCATATATCTATCCGAGTGTGAGGCTCTGTCCCGTTATTGCTGTCACGGGCTCTTCCACAGCCTTCCACTCAATAACCGGACTTCAGGTCTCACACTTTTTTGTATGTAGCCAGAATAATCAATAACTTATGTAATTATGGGGAAATATTTTTTCGACCCTTTTGTGGGGAAAAACTATTTAGAAGGAATCAGGGGCAAGAAGATTCTTGTGGTCGGTGCCAGTTTTTACTGTAATGTGAGCTCGCGGTGTCAATTCTTTAAAGACTGTACCGATGTGATAAAAAAGGATTCAAGTGCATATGATACTCGATGTGAATTCAATGGTGGATATCCTCTTAGGCAGGAACCGGAGTTTAATATAGGTAATCATTATCGCGCTTATAAGATTTTCGGATCATTTATGCAGAAGATATCCGGAGATACTTGTTATGCTGATGTGTGGAATCGCATGGCCTTTACCAATTATGTCCAGTTTTTTCTTCCTGCGAATGATGGACGTTCCAGGCCTACATATTATACTGATACTTCAGATCGAGATTTTGATGCCTTTATTGAAATTGTCAAGGACCTATCTCCTGACATAGTGATAGTATGGGGTTGCGCTATCGCTAGTGCCGTGAAAGAAGACAATAAGTATCTTGTTGATAATGGTAAGAAGGAACTTGAAGATACAGAATATTATGTCTGTCACATCAGGGTGCCTGGGATGGATTATGATGTCGCCATCATCAACCCGTACCATCCTGTCTCTTCGAAATGGTGGTCCGGACTGTCAGATTTCGAGAAATACCTCCTTGGAGAACTGCCTGAGGCTTGAAAGTCAATAAGGTGATGGTTTTCCAATGCGTTCAAGAATAGGCCAACAAACTGACTAAATATCCAACCTAGGCATCATCATCTTCGAAGTGCTGCCGAAAGAAGAGATGGCCCGGGGCTCTATGACCACATTGATATCACCGACTGATTGTTGAGGTCTAATTCGCCGGAGGTTTGACGAATGTGAGGTGATGTATCTAATTATTGATCAGCCCCCTCCCCTGTCAATTATGGTTTTTCTCTTCTTCCTCGTCTCATCTGCCTCGTTCGGTACGGGAAACCCCGGCCTTGCCGAACCAATCCATCGCGGAGACCGTGGCGGTACGGGAAACCCGGCATTGCCGTACAAATTCCCTATTAGCATGTATTTGGCCGCCGAAACCCGGCTCTGGCCGGATTTGGGCTAGCAGACGATTTTCTCCGCTGAAACGACCTTCTGCCGGACAAATCACCCTCAAACGAACTTTTCTCCGGCAGAACGTCATTTGGCCGGAGAAATCCATCGTGGAGACCGGTACGGGAAACCCCGGCCTTGTCGAACCAATCCATCGCGGAGACCGGGGCTGTATTGGACTGAAAATGGTTGACTCAAAAAAAGAGACAATCATCATGAAATTA
>UQMB01000026.1 GCA_900541925.1 uncultured Bacteroidales bacterium
CGTCCCCGGGCGAGGGTATCATCCTTGACCTCAACATCGCCGGATTCGACGGTGCCGGAGACACCAAGGCAGTAAAGAAAGGCTGGGCGGCCGGAGACAAACTCAACCTGTGGTTCGACGACTGGAACTACACCGCGCAGGCGGACAACCCGATTCCTGACCTCGTCATCACGTATGATGGGTCGAAGTGGACCGCCGGGGCCCTCGCCGCCGGCCGGAGCCTGAAGCCGAGCGGCAAATTCTCGGTCTTATATGAGGGTGGCAATGACTTGTCCGCATGCAGTTCTTATTGGCATGTGGGCAAACAGTTCTTTGTATATCCTGCGCAGTGGGTAGCTGAAATAGGGGAGAGGGTGAATTATTATCACATGATCTACCGCAAGGAAGATGTCAGCTACACCTATTCGGGCAACAAGTTGACGGCGGCCATTGCGGACTGGTATACGCCTTCTGCATTCAAGGTCTTGGTGAAGGGGCTGGATCCTGCGGCGGCCGGTGACTATGCTCTCCAGACTGTGGATGTTACAACCTCGGGAGCGGAAAAGTATCCTAATACTTTTGGCGGATTCTGTGTCAATCCCGGATCAGAGTTCCCTGAATTTTTGAATTCCGGTGGAAACTACAAGGGCGGTGTCGGCGGAGTTCTGGATGCGGATGGGGTCGCTTTCTATTATAACTCCTGCAACTTCAGCAGTGCTACTGTCGAGTTCCGTCTTTTCAAGAAGGACGCGGGCGGGAGTTTCGTGAGAACCGCCAAGACCCCGAAGTTCACCGGCAAGACGCTCGTGACGGATGGCAAGAGCATCAAGGGAATCGTAATCGACAAGGGCAAGTTCGAATAGCGCCGGGAGGCGTTGACCGCCCGGTATGCCATTGGGCATGTGGCCAACTGCATCTCGTGGCGTGGTGACGGAAACCGGTTGACGCATTCCTTGGTATGACAGTTGTTTGAGGGGCGTCCGTGGAGTTTCAATACTCTGCGGACGCCTCTTTGCCAATTGCTCTCGCGGTACAATTGCCGACAGTTTTCCGTGTCTACTTCTCGCGCGCGGTAAAGCATGACCGAATCCGGAGATCCTAAGGACAACGCACAAGCGGAGCGCATCAACAACACGATGAAGAACGAGCTGCTGAAGGGCAAAGTCTTCAGAAGTATCGAAGAAGTCATTGCAGCAGTCGCTCTTGCCGTGGACTTCTACAACAACTGAAGGCCTCACATGAGCATCGGAATGATGACTCCGACTGAAGCATCCGAGTCAACCGGCGACAGGATATGAGATGGATGAGCTACAGGCATCTGGCAATAAAATCCAGGGATAACTTGGATATCTCTGAAAACTCTTTACCTTTGCCGGAGTGTCAGGTGTCTCCTTCCGGCCTACGGCCTCCAGTCAACCCCTGACAGTGATAAGGCTCGGATGGTAAACCCATCTCAGGGATAACGACGAAAAATCAACTTATACCAGTAATAATCTATAAACCCGAGTCGACCTAAATCAGGAAAGTACAGTCTGGTACAAGGCTGTTTCTATTAAGTGTTTGCCAAATCTGTGGCAGTTTATTTTTCACTCTGCTAAAACGAGAAGATGTTGCGGATAATCCACCAGAGCAGTACAGATGCGAATATTGTCCAGGATAAAACAGGATTCCGGCTATAAAGATACAATCGGGGCCACTTTGATCTGTTGATATCCGCAATTGTCAAGAAGAGCAGTAGAGGGATGGAGAAAACCATGAAGGCATTGTATTCGACAGCCTCTTTCAAATGTAGATGAAGTAATTGATGCAGCGCCCTTTGCGAGCCGCATCCGGGACATTTATAACCGGTCAGCCAAAAGAAAGGGCATTTGGGGAACAGGACACTCTCTGAGGGGTCAAGCGGGTAATATGCAATAATGCCCAGGATCGTCACCACGGTGACGAGCACGACGCTTCTCCTGGACATATTCATTATAAACTGGCGAGGGCACCGGTGGCCGCCACGATGATGATCAGGAGGATATACAGGATTCCGGAAATAAGGCTTAGGGTAATCCATGTCTGCGCGGATTTGTTCTCCTGCTCAGACTGTAGATAAAAGCACTGCTTAAGGTTGTTGTCGGAAGTAATCATTGCAGTGTTATACAGGCTGTTTGATCTTGATGATTTGACTATGGCGATGATGCCGCTTATAAGGCAACAGAAAACCGTGCATATTATGGACATGATCATCTTGTTGCTGTGAGGCGGGAGAATAATCTCCTGCACGGGTTTTTGCGGCTGCCCGTTTGTTTGAGTGGCTTGTGGCTGTATGTCTTCCATGGTGTCGTTATTTGGTGAGCATCAACGCTTCGTTCAGTTTCTTGTAGTTGTAATCATATGTTCGCTTTTTTGCTGTGAATATGTCGATCAGCCACCATATTCCGCAGCCATAACAAGTGATGATCTTCACGATGCCGAGAGCGATATCATCAAGGAAGAACCTCTCCCATCCGAGGAGAATTGCAATGATGAGGATGATCGTCGGTTTTTGGAGGCTGAGGCCTAAAACGACTCCTGAGGAGGAGTCATCTACAGCCTCCAGCCGCTTCTGGATTTCCGGAAGCCTAAATGTCTCGAAGCACTCCCCGTTCTTCATGAGGAATGACTGGATAAGTTCTTGTCTCATAAGTTCTGAATAAGTGTCCTTGTCGCGAAATACTTCTCGCCGCATGTCTGCCGTCCGGGGACGACATACAAATATAGCGTTTCTCCCTATAAGGTCAAAGCCTGTGCTTGTGTTTTCTTCGTGTGCGAGTTGCCGCCTCCGGTCGCATGCCGTTTCCGGCGCGTCCCTGCCAAGTGCTTAGTCGCAATATTTTCAGAGTTGCAGACGGGGCACTTGACAGGCGCTTGTGTGTTTTATTCTATATCTATTCTTCGTTTACAAGAACATCGTACGCAAGTAAGACATCCTTAATTCCGTTTACTTCACTTGTAGTCAGAGTTCGTGTTTGGGAATACTTCCCCGTAAATCTAACTTTTGCAGTTTTTCCCTTTGATAATTGTTCCAAATATTGACGAATATCACGAGTAACGGAGATATCTATCCACTCCCAGACAGAGCCGCCACCATTGCCGGTTTCTTTGTCTTTATACTTGTCAAATGGGATTTCCAATGTGTTCTCATCGAAAGAGAGATATGCCTTTTCAAAGAAAATCCAATCATCTCCATAATATGACATGAACAAACGAAGCCACGGGGAACCATCCTTCTTTTTCCCCATATAGACAGAAACATGGTTCGAGTTAGTATAATGAGTAAAATATGGATTATAATACCATGTTGTGCCGCTTACATCATCATATTTAGATTTCAACTTTTTCACTGCCTGCATCCTCTTTGCTTTCTCTGCCGCTTGTCTTGCTTCCTCGGCTGCTTTTTCCTTGGCGATTTCTTTATCTAATGCGGCTAATGCACTATCAACTCTTTTATACTCATTGGAAGATGGGTGGTATTTCTTGAGTTGTTGTAATACATTGTTCAAGGCGTTTCTGTCTTTTGCTTTTATATGCTCCTCGGCTTTCGCATATAATACACTCGGAGAAAGCTGATATTTTCCCAGTTCTGCCTTATAATTCTCCACTTGTCCTGCAAGAAACTCGTTCTGTTTGGTTAGATTCTCGTTTTCTGCCTGTAGTTCACGATACTCCTTTGTGCTTGGACCACATGAAGTCAGCAAAACAAGTGCAGCAAAATATAAAAATCGCGCTTTCATATTGGTTATGGTTATGTGTTATTATCAATTGCTATTTTGTGTGAGCATCTCAAAGATAGCTATTTTTTGTATCAATCTTTCAGGCTGTTCCGGTTTTTCGTCCAGATGTAATGATAACACCCCTATGGATTATGCTCTTTTGTTAACAAACGGCTTTCCTTCGGTGATGTGGATGCTTTCAAGATGGACGACCAGCCGTTCTTGCCGGCGCGCCCGTCCGTGGAACATCCGCGGCGCGTGGAACATCGCGGTGCGCACCCGGGGCGTTTTCACTCACCGCATGTATTCCCAGAAGCCCGTGTGCGCAGAAAGGGGCCTAGTGCGCACGGGATGGGGGCGAGACTGCCGGGATTGCCCAGACCGCCGAGGCGCGCCGTCTTCCGGGACCGGGCTCTGGCGTATCAATTATGTCACCAGTACCAAGCAGTTACAGGGAAAAGAAAAAAGAGAACGACTCGAAAAATCGTTCTCTTCCCCATTTGGGGTGCGATGTGGGGCTCGAACCCACGACACCCAGAACCACAATCTGGTGCTCTACCAACTGAACTAATCGCACCGTGTCAATTGGATTGCAAAGGTGAGAATAATTTTTTAACTGTGCAAGTCTTCCGGACAGATAAACTCGGAAAATAAACCGGAAAAAACAATTATCTTTGCAGGATTAATGTCAGAAAATACACGATATGGCAAAAGAGATAAAGTTTTCCCTCGTCTATAGGGATATGTGGCAGTCCTCGGGCAAATATCAGCCTCGTGTGGACCAGCTTGTCCGGGTGGCTCCGGCCATCATTGATATGGGATGCTTCGACCGTGTCGAGACCAACGGCGGAGCGTTCGAGCAGGTGAATCTCCTCTATGGGGAGAATCCTAATGTCTCAGTGCGCAAGTGGACGGCTCCGTTCCACAAGGCCGGCATCCAGACACATATGCTGGAGCGCGGTCTTAATGGTTTGAGAATGAACCCGGTACCGGCTGATGTCCGCGAACTTATGTTCAAGGTCAAGAAGGCTCAGGGCACTGACATCTCCCGCTCTTTCTGCGGGCTCAACGACCACCGTAACCTCAAGCTTTCCGTCGAGTTCGCCAAGAAGGCGGGGATGATTTCGCAGGGTGCGCTTTCCATAACCCATTCCCCGGTGCATACCGTGGATTATTATATGGGTGTCGTTGACCATCTGGTAGAATATGGCACAGATGAAATATGCCTCAAGGATATGGCTGGAGTGGGACGCCCGACGTTCCTCGCACAGCTGACTTCCGACATAAAGAAAAAATATCCTCACATCAAGCTCCAGTACCATGGGCACTGCGGCCCAGGTTTCTCTCCGGCATCAATGCTGGAGGTCGCACGCGCCGGCATCGACTACATCGATGTGGCCGTGGAGCCGCTTGCGTGGGGCAAGGTTCATCCGGATGTGATCACCATCCAGCAGATGCTGCGCGCAGACGGCTTCCAGGTGAAGGACATCAACATGGATGCCTACATGGAAGTGCGCCGTCTGACCCAGGAGTTCATAGATGATTTCCTCGGATACTGGATCAACTCCAGCAACTCTCTGATGACATCGCTCCTTGTGGGCTGCGGCCTGCCTGGCGGAATGATGGGTTCGATGATGGCCGACCTCAAGGGATTCAAGGCGGCGATCAACGCGTCGGAGAGGGCCAACGGCAAGCCGGAAAGCAGCCTCGACACTTTGATGGTCAAGCTGTTCAATGAGGTTGAGTATGTATGGCCTCGCCTCGGATATCCTCCTCTTGTGACCCCTTTCAGCCAGTATGTCAAGAACACGGCGCTGATGAACCTCCTCGCGTTGAGCCAGAACAAGCCTCGTTTCAGCACGATAGACAAGGATACATGGGGTATGATTCTCGGCAAGATGGGTACGCTTCCGGGCAAGCTCGCACCGGAAATCGTCGCCCTCGCCAAGGAGAAGGGCATGGAATTCTATACCGGCAACCCGCAGGACGAGTATCCTGACGAGCTTCCTAAATTCCGCAAGATGATGCAGGAAGAGGGATGGGACTGCGGCCAGGACGATGAGGAGCTCTTCGAACTCGCCATGCACGAGCGTCAGTATCGTGATTACAGGAGCGGAGTCGCCAAAGAGAGATTTACCAAGGAACTCGAGGAACTCAAGGCCAAGGCAGGCGCCCCGATTGTGGTCAAGCGCGCCGTTGTCGAGATGCCGGAGTTTGACATTGACAGCTATGTGGCCAAGTATCCTAAGGCAACCCCGGTACAGGCTCCGGCCAAGGGCAAGATGCTCTGGCAGATAGATGTGGAGGACGCTTCCACTGCGCCTGTCGCCGGAACTGCCGTCAAGGCCGGCGCGCCATGTGGATATGTCCAGACCTATTACGGCATGGAGGAGATCGTTCCTGCCGTTGACGGGCGGATTGTCGCCGTCACAGCCCCTCAGGGCAAAAGTGTCGCGAAGGGCGAGATTGTCGCTTTCGTCGAGTAGGACGCGCTTCACAGCAGTTTTCAAGGCCTGGCTCCGTCACTGGAGCCGGGCCTTTTTGTGACAATTTGTCACGGGGAGAGGCTTGGCAAATGTTTTGATGTTTCTCTGTGCGTCCCGTCCCGGAAGAGGCGGGAGTTGAAGTGAAATTAAAAATAACAAATAATTATGGGAAAGATTATAGGAATTGACCTCGGTACCACGAACTCCTGCGTGGCCGTTATGGAAGGTAACCAGCCGACCGTAATCATCAACGATGAAGGTTCACGCACCACTCCTTCAGTGGTTGCGTTCACGGAGAACGGGGAGCGCAAGGTGGGCAACCCGGCCAAGCGTCAGGCTATCACCAACCCGAAGAACACCATATTCTCAATCAAGAGATTCATGGGCGAGACATATGACCAGGTGTCCAGGGAAGTGGCACGCGTGCCTTACACGGTAGTGCGCGGTGAGAACAACACCCCTCGTGTGGACATCAACGGACATCCGTATTCTCCACAGGAGATTTCTGCCATCATCCTCCAGAAGATGAAGAAGACGGCTGAAGACTATCTCCGTCAGGAAGTTACGGAGGCCGTCATCACGGTGCCGGCGTACTTCTCCGACTCCCAGCGTCAGGCCACCAAGGAGGCCGGCAAGATTGCGGGCCTCGATGTGAAGCGAATCATCAACGAGCCTACGGCCGCAGCCCTCGCTTATGGTCTGGACAAGAAGAACAAGAACATGAAGGTCGCCGTCTATGACCTCGGTGGCGGTACATTCGATATCTCTATCCTGGAACTCGGTGACGGTGTGTTTGAGGTGAAGTCCACCAACGGTGATACCCACCTTGGAGGTGATGACTTCGACCAGGCCATCATAGACTGGCTTGCCGGCGAGTTCGCCAAGGACAATGCGGGCATCGACCTCAAGAAGGATCCGATGGCTCTCCAGAGACTTAAGGAGGCTGCCGAGAAAGCGAAGATCGAACTCTCAAGCGCAGCCAGCGCAGAGATTAACCTGCCTTACATCACAGCTGTGGACGGTATGCCTAAGCATCTGGTCAAGACTCTCAGCCGTGCCAAGTTCGAGGCTCTCTGCGACGATCTCTTCCAGAGGTCGATCGAGCCTTGCCGCAAGGCCCTCGCGGATGCTCACCTGAGCGCTTCCGACATTGATGAAGTCCTGCTGGTCGGCGGTTCAACCCGTATCCCTAAGGTGCAGGAGCTTGTTAAGAACTTCTTCGGCAAGGAGCCTAACAAGAGCGTCAACCCGGATGAGGTTGTGGCCATCGGTGCAGCTATCCAGGGCGGCGTGCTTGCAGGTGACGTGAAGGATGTCCTTCTGCTTGACGTGACTCCGCTGTCTCTCGGTATCGAGACTCTCGGCGGTGTGATGACAAAGCTTATCGACGCCAACACCACCATCCCTGTACACAAGGAGCAGGTGTTCAGCACCGCTGCCGACAATCAGCCTTCTGTTGAGGTACGCGTGCTTCAGGGTGAGCGTCCGATGGCGAAAGACAACAAGCAGATTGGCGTGTTCCACCTCGACGGCATCGCTCCGGCGCCTCGTGGAATACCTCAGATTGAGGTCTCCTTCGATATCGATACCAACGGTATCCTGAGCGTGTCCGCAAAAGACAAGTCAACAGGCAAGGAGCAGCACATCCGTATCGAGGCTTCCAGCGGACTCAGCGACGAGGAGATCAAGAGGATGCGTGACGAGGCCAAAGCCAACGAGGCCGCAGATAAGGCTGAGAGGGAGAAGGTTGACAAGATCAACAGCGCCGATGCCAATGTCTTCCAGACCGAGAAGAACCTCAAGGAGTATGGAGACAAGATTCCTGCTGAGAAGAAGTCAGCCATCGAGTCTGCATGCGCAAGCTTGAAGAAGGCCGTGGAGGAGAAGAATATCGCTGACATCGACCGCTACAGCTCTGAACTTGAGGCTGCTTGGCACGCCGCTTCAGAGGATATGGCCAAGGCTGCACAGGGTGGCGCCCAGGGTCCGGAAGGGCCACAGGGGCCGCAGAATCCTCAGGGGCCGGAAGGCCCTCAGGACGGCCCTCAGCCGGACTTCAGCTAACATCGCCTGATGCGCTCAGCTGCGCATCTGGCCTGAGATAAGAGCGAAAGCCCGGAATGTTTCGACATCCCGGGTTTTTTGCTGTCTGGCTTTTGCTGTCTGGCTTTTGCTGTTTGGCTTTTGCTGTTTGGCTTTTGCTGTTTGGCTTTTGCTGTCCGGTTTTTTGCTATCGGGCTTCTGGCGGCATTCTCTGCGGCCCCCTCTCCTGTCAGGTGGAACCTGCTCAGCACAAAGCCTCGCATGTGCCGCCTGCCCCGGCGCGCTTTAACCGGTGTCCCGAGCGACGTGCTGCTCTGGTAGAGGCCTGAGGTCCGGAGCCGCTGCCACCCACCCGTTCTGTTCCCGGCACGCTGCGCTGCTCTAGTAGAGGCCGCCTCCTATTCGAAGTTGAAGAGAGTCGCTGACTTTGTCCGGCCAAATGACGTTCTGCCGGAGAAAAGTTCGTTCGAGAGTGATCTGTATTGGACTGAAAATGGTTGACTCAAAAAAAGAGACAATCATCATGAAAT
>UQMB01000027.1 GCA_900541925.1 uncultured Bacteroidales bacterium
CGTCTTCATCTCCATCCTCCTTCGTTTTCCCCATCCCGTCCGCATCCTCTTCCGGTCTCACTACCTCTCAATCTTACCCTCTGCCTTGCTTCAGCCGGTCTCTTTATGTCTTCTGCCTATGCCCCGATCTTCATTCCCCTTCGCTGCCTCTCGCTATCTTTCTGCATCTTGAATTGTCCTTATCCTGCCTCTTTTCCATTTCTCGCCCTTCGGTCAATCCCTCCGGGACTCCTTCTTTATCTTATCTTTCATTTTCTTCCGGCCACTCAATCTTGCCACTCCTCCTTCTCCTTCTCCTCGGGGCTATACTTCTGTGCTCCAGATGTTCTGCCCGTCGCAAATATAGTCTTTTTGCCCCCCCCCTTGATATGGCTAAAGAGGCAATTTGTGCTCTTTTAGCCATATTGGAGCACTTTTTTGAGGCTTTTTCGCCCCTTGACCTCTTTTTTACCCCCGCGCCCTTCCGCCCCGTCCCTCGGCCTTTCCCTGCTTTCCTCCATCCCGATTGTCGTCGCTTTCCGTCCTCTGCCCATCCCGTTTCTTCATCGATTCCAACCTATTCCATCTCCCGCCCGTCCGCTCAAGTCAACATCATCCCGGCCTGGTTCCCATCCCTCTCGGAGACATCCGCCCGTGCTGTCTTCATCTTCCGAGCTTCTGTCGCTTAGTCTCGCCCCGCTCCCGCACCAGTCTCCGTTTGCGCCTTCCTGTGTCCATCCGCCCCTGCCGGCCCCGCGCCGTGCGCACCAGGCCCCTTTCTGCGCACGCGGGCTTCTGAAAAACATCGCGGTGAGTGAAAACGCCCCTGGTGCGCACCGCGATGTTCCACGCGCTGGCGGATGTTCCACGGACGGGCGCTGGCGATAGCGCATGCAAGTATCAGCAGGAACGCCGGAATAGGCTCACACCTGGCAGGGGAAGGTGCCGCAGAGGACCATGCTGGGCAGATGGCGTTCCGGCGAGAGCAGACAAGAGCGGGGGCCGTCGGTAAGGTAAGGCAAGGCGCGCACAGAGTTTTCCGTAGGCCTCGGTCATGACGGGAGGCTCTGCAGGGCCCTTTACGCAGTGTGCTCATGACCGACCCACCCTGCCAGACCCCGTCGGTCATGCCGCCCCCGGCCAGAACGCTGTCTGGAGGGGGTGTCCTTGACCGAGCCGGACGGAAGTTGCCGCGGCAGTCCCGGCCAAGAGGTCACCGGGCCGTGGTTCGGAGAGAGTCGGGGAGGGCTTTAGCGATAAGGCACAGCGGAGATGTCCTGCTGGGCGGCGCACCGGGAGCGGGCGGCCTCCTGCTCAACACAAAAGCATCGCAGGAGGCTGCCTGTTCCTGTGCGCCCGCTGCCATAGTGCCGGGCCAGGAGCCTGAATCACACCTGGCAGGGGAAGGTGCCGCAGAAGGCCTTGCAGGGCAGATGGGCGAGTCAGGTATGAGCGGAAATGCCGAAAACGGCTCACACATGGAAGCGATGGATGCCGCAGAAGGCCATGCGAGGCAGGTGGACAGCCCAGGTAGCAGCGGAAATGCCGGAAACGGCTCACACCTGGCAGCGGAGGATGTCGCAGAGGGCCGCGCGGGGCAGGTTGGCGGTCCAGGTAGCAGCGGAAATGCCGAAAACGGCTCACACCTGGAAGCGACGGACTTCAGCAATGAGCCCGGTGCGGTACTGTGGCGGCACACCCCACCGCACCGTACAGAATCAGGTCGTCTGTCGTACGGGACGGCCTCGCCGGACAGTTCGGTACAGAAAACGGCCCTGTGGCGTACGCGAGGTTCATCTTAGCGCCGGGGCCGCACGCGGCGGTGGCAGCAGCGCAGGTCGTCGTGCAGAACGGGCGGCGGGCGCAAGCGGGAGCTGGTGGCGGATAGTAGTGGCGCAGGTGCGACGGAAGTCCATGATGGCGAGGTGGCTGCAGAGCAGATGCGACACATGCCCGATTCGAGCGGTGGCGGACAAGTGCCTGATAATGAGCAGAATAATGATTTGTCCTGTCTGGTTTTGCTGACAGGTAAAATGCTCTTTTGCTTGATCGTCAGCGTGTTATCTGCCACCGCCCACTGTGTCGTCCTGAAAAGAGTTTACCAAAAAAAAGTAAACTTTTATGGAAGCGAAATGCTATCGGGCGATGCGGCGCGCCCAGGGAAAAATGTCTGTCTTGCCGCGAGATTGTTATCCTTGCCCCCATGTGATGTGAGCATTTAATATCAGGCCTGCCGAAAACATCAGACGCAACCATTGAGCCGGCACCGCCGCCGGAATGTACGGTATCCGGCGGCTACAGATCGGGCGCTGCGGGGAGCTCGCCGAAGGCTCTCCTCGCGCCCGACTGTTGCCCGCGTTGTCATCCGAATTGTCTCCACACCTTATTCCTGAAATGAAATCCGAGTCCACTAAATCAGAAAGCACAAGGTGCCCTGCCGCGGGTGTGTGCCGCGGTGCCGTGCCAGTGCCCTGCCGCGGGTGTATGCCGCAGTGCCGTGCCAGGGTTCCGCCGCGAGGCCCCACTGCCAGGCCGTGCCAAGGTTCCGCCGCGAGGCCCCACTGCCAGGCCGTGCCAGGGTTCCGCCGCGAGGCCTCTCTGCCAGGCCGTGCCAGAACCCTGCCGCGTGGTCCGTGGTGCCGGGTGCGTGGACGGGCTATCTGAATATCTTCTGGGCGAAGCTGTGGAGTGATTTGCGCCAAGGCTGCCACTCGTGGTCTCCCGGATAGGATTCGAAGATGACCTCGACTCCCGCTGAACGCATGCGCTCGACTGCCCTGGTTGTCGGGCCGATTCGTGGATCCTGCTCTCCGCAGCTGATATAGAATACCTTGTGCGAGCGGTTGAACTTGTCGGTGTCGCTGAGCATCCCCGGTATCTCCTTCTCGAAGTCCATCTCCCCGCTGCCTGCTATGCCTCCGAAGATTCCCGAGGAAAAAAGCCCCACGTTGCCGAACACCTCCGGGGTGCGGAGTCCTATATAGAAGGACTGGCCGCCTCCCATGGAGAGCCCGCACATTGCGCGGTTCCGTGCCCCCGTCTTCACGCGGAAGTTCTTCTCCACAAACGGTATCACGCAGTTTACCAGCTCGTCGCGGAAGCGCTGCATGCCTTCCCAGCTGTAGCCGCCCCGCGCTCCCGGGAGATTGCTGTCGGCGGCCACGACTATCATCGGTTCGGCCTTGCCTTCGGCTATCAGGTTGTCCATTATCTCGGCGGTCAGGCCCTGCTGCATCCAGCCGCGATAGTCCTCTCCGCCTCCGTGCTGTATGTAGAGTACCGGATATCGGCCCTTGCCTTTCTCGTAGGAGGCAGGGGTGTAGACTTGCAGCGGTCTCCATTCTCCCGTGACGGACGAGAAATAATTGACGAGCCGCACCTGGCCGTGCGGGACATCCTGCACTTTCATGTAGTCAGTCCCTTCTTCCGGGATGTCCACGGCGCTGGCCATCGTGCCGCAGCCGTAGAAGCTCTCGCTGAGCGGGTCGGAGAACCTCGCCCCGTCGACTTCCAGGAAATAGTAATGGAATCCGGGTGCGAGCGGGGCTGAAGTCACCCTCCAGACCCCGTCGGCGCCCTGCTTCATCGGATATTTCACATTGCAGATGTCCGCGGCCACGCGGGATGCGCCGTCTGCCCGGATCTCGAATGAGACGCTCCCGTCGGGGTTGATGCTGCGGCGCGGCGCGGCGGGTCTGCGGGCTGATTTCGCGCTGCGGGCCGCGTCGAGGAAGTCCACCATGGCGCGGAGGTTTTTCTCGTTGTACATGTTGAAACCGTGACCACCCTCCTCCTCGAGGGTCAGCTCAGTCTTGACTCCGGCCTTGTCGAGGGTCTCGTAAAACTCCGTGGCCTGGCAGCACGGGACGACATTGTCCTTGACTCCGTGGAAGATGATGACAGGAGGGTCGTCGCCGTCTATATAATATATAGGGCTGAGCCTGTCGAATGCGGCCTCGTTGTCGGGGGAGAACTTGAGTCCGATGACATCCTCCTCCGGGCTTACGGCCATGTTCCTCGGACCGGCGCAGTCCATCCTGGTCAGGTTGATCGGACCTGACCAGTCACAGGCGGCATCCACGCTGCTGCTCAGTTGCAGGAAGTCGCCTACTGTCCCTTCGAGTCCTGCGACTCCGCCGGAAGTGGCGGCAAGTGAGGCGAGGTGTCCTCCGGACGAGAATCCTGAGGCGGCGATGAACGAGGTGTCGAATCCATATCTGGCGGCGTTCCCCCGGATGAACCGTATCACGGCCTTGATGTCCTCAATCTGGGCGGGGAACTTCGCGTCGGAACTTGAGCGGTGGTTCGGGGTCACCACGGCATAGCCCGCATCGAGCAGAGCCTGGCAGATGGTGCCGAGGTCGGCCATCCCCTTGGAATTGTTGCTGTACCACGCGCTGCCGTAGATGTGGACGACAACCGGGTAACTCTCCTTCTTCTCTTTGGGGAGATAGATGTCGAGGCGGTGATAGACCTCGCCGTCTCCGGCATAGTCCACATCGGCGTATTTCCGTGAATACTCCATCTTGATTTCCGGCATCTGGAATCCTCCGAATCCTCCGGCCGGCTCCCCTTGGGGCTGCGCATGGAGACAGAGCGCGGCGAGGAGCGAAAGTGCTGTGATGAGTTTCTTCTTCATGATGTCGCAAATATAATGTTTGGCCGGTGCCGTTATAACGCATATACCGCATACGGCACATGGATAAAACTAATTGAAACATCATCCGTGGGCGCAGGCGGCATCACATCGCCTCAGTCCGCACCCGCCGCTTCTCCGCGTGGTCCAATTTCGCCAAATACGGTGACCCTAACGGACGCGACGGCGGCGAGTGGGCCCCGTACGGCGAGAGCAACCGGAAGTTTATGGTCTACAAGCTCGACGCCTCCGATAAGGACGCCTCCGCAATGGGCGAGCCCGTGCTACCTTAAACCACTTCCCGCGAAACCGGATAAAAACTTGGTTCGGCAAACTACAGGTCTGCCGGACCAAGTTCATCTGTACAGGCGGCCGCCTGCTATTTGAAACTTGAGTGGTTCAGCGCGATGCCGATGCATTTGCCGCTGTCTGCGAGTGTCTTGCCTGTGACCGTGTAACTCTTGATCTCTCCGCTTTTGACATTGATGAGGCGGAACTTGATAGTGGCGTTTGTGGCGGTGAGGGAGTCGTAGTAGAATGCGACATCACTGCCTTCCTGCACGCCGATGGTGTAGCCTTTCTCTGTGTATCGGTATTGATAATCTGTGACGACATTAAGAGATGCCCGGTCTTTGAGTATTGGGGTTTTCCGGGGATTTGGATCATAGATCAAGAATGCTATGCTGGCTTTTGTATCAGGATATGTGTTGTCCGTCTCGTTAACTACCTGCATGCACCAGTCGGAAGCGTCGCCGCTCAACCCGCCATCATCGTTTTTGACAAGTACTCTCAACCGTGTTGAGACAGCCCAGTTTCTTACTGTTACCGACAGGGTATTCGCAGCCTTGTCGAATTTATATATGCTGGAGGTATAGACGGATCCGTCATACCGCGTATAGGCCTGCATCGGGCGGATATCTATTTTGTGTTTGGTGAACCCGACTTCGGTGTCATTGACTTCCACATATTTTGGATAGAACCGTATCGTTCTCGGGTTTTCGGTATTGTAGCCGATGTGGGTCGTATATTCATGTGGAGTGTTCGTGCCTTCATATATGGCAGTGATGAAGCCTTCTTCCTTCAGTTGTGCGATTGTGGTCTCCGAAGGATAACCAAATATGTTCCACTTGCTTCCATCGTACATCAGCATGAACTGTGAGACCATTTCGACTACGCCGGTGTAATCGCCGCTGTACCCTCTCCAGTTGTCGAACCAGATGTTGAGGATGTCGCCTTTCTCCCAACCTTTCTTGGGGGCCTTGGTGCCGTCGATGTCGGCCACGCTTATTTCGAATTTGAGCGCTCCGGTGTCCGGTGTCGCCGGTGTTTCAACTGTTGTCGAGGTCTTGCTGCAGGCGATTGCCGCGAGGGCCGCCAGGATGATTGCTGCTTTTCTCATGATTCTGTCCTCCTCTTACCAGACAAGGTCATCTCCTGTGCCACCGAACGGATCGTCGACTGTAGGGACTCCCGTCAGTCCGCTTTGGCATATTATTCTTTCAAGATTGAGTTCAAGCGTCTCAGCTTGGGGCGGGTAGTAGTTTTGCCTGTTTCCGTATTTCATCTCGAGTATGTTTTTAGTATTCTAAGGTACGGTCAAGCTTTTGAACTTGCAAGTGGCCTGCGGGACTTTTTGTGTTGAAAGCCCCGTTGCCTATGCGTCAGAGGAAAATATGCCGTTTAGCGGAAAACGATTTTTCTGGATCCCGTGCTGCGGGAGTGCCGGTGCCGGGGAAGACTACGCCTCCACGAAGCGGTCAGCCGCGTCGTTGGCATGAGCGAGGGCAGGGAAGATGTTGGGGTAGATGTTGCCTTCCCCGATGAGCTCGTCGACCCCGAATTTGCGCAGCGTGCCGAGCACCCGGCCGTTGACTCCGGAGAGAATCACTTCCACCCCGCGCTTGTGGGCCATGTCGATGATGTTCTTGAGATTATTGACTCCAGTGGAGTCGATGAACGGTACTTTGCGCATGCGGATGATGCGCACGCGGGTGTCCTTGTTGCGCCGCTCGAACTCCTCGGAACGGCTTGCGAGCCCGAAGAAGTACGGGCCGTTGATCTCGTAGACTTCCACGCCCTTGTGGATGTCGAGCATCTCCACGTCGTCCTTGGCGGCCACATCGTCATCCTCCGCTGCCGCAATCTTCTCCTGGTCAAGCACTTCTATGGTGGATGTCTGCATCATTCGGCGCACGAACATGGCAATGGCGAGCACCACTCCGACCTCGATGCCAACGGTGAGGTCCACTATCACGGTCAGGAAGAACGTGATGAGCAGCACCGCCACGTCAGGCGCGTCACCCTTGAGCAGGTAGCGGAAACTGCGCCACTCGCTCATGTTGAACGCGACGACCACGAGAATCGCTGCGAGGCAGGAGAGCGGGATGTAGACGGCATACGGCATCAGGAAGAGGTAGATGAGCAGGAGGACGGCCGCGTGGATGATCCCGGCCACGGAGGTGCGGGCCCCGTTGTTGATGCTGGCCATCGTCCTGGCAAGTGCGCCGGTGGCCGGGATGCCCCCGAAGAGGGGAGTGATGATGTTGGCGATGCCCTGGCCGATCAGCTCCGTGTTGGAGTCGTGCCGCTTGCCGGTGACCCCGTCTGCGACCATGGCGGCCAGCAGGGACTCGATGGCGCAGAGCACAGCGATGGTAAAGGCCGGTGAAACCAGGCTCTTGACGGTCTGGAAATCCATCGCCGGGGCTACAGGCTTGGGCATGGGCAAGCCCTCGGCAAGTTCCGGGAACTTCGAGCCTATCGTGGCGAACTCAAGCCCGGTGAAACGGCTGAGCAGGACCGATGCCGCCGTACCGGCGATGATGGCGATGAGCGAGCCGGGAATCTTGTGGAACCCCCACTTGTTCCAGAATATGATAACCAGCAGGCAGCAGACGCTCAATGCGGTCTCCGTCAATGAGATATGTGAGATGTTCTGGAAGTAGCAGATCCACTCCGGGATGAAGCCTGACGGCACGGCCACGTCACCGAGGCCGAAGAAGTCCTTCATCTGGGTGGAGAAGATGGTGAGGGCGATGCCGCTCGTGAATCCGACCACGATGGGGTAGGGGATGAACTTGAACACGGCCCCCATCTTGCACAGCCCCATCGCGATGAGGATTACACCGGCCATGATCGTGGCTATCGTGAGGCCCTGTATGCCGTATTGGGCGACGATGCCTGAGACGATGACGATGAACGCTCCGGTCGGGCCGCCGATCAGGAACCGGGAGCCTCCGAAGACGGAGATGAGGAAGCCGGCGACTATCGCGGTGATGAGTCCCTGCTGCGGGGAGACGCCGCTGGCTATACCGAATGCTATCGCGAGAGGCAGGGCGATGATTCCTACTACGACACCTGCGATGAGGTCGGAGACGAAACGCTCACGACTGTACCGCCCCTTCTTGAAGAGGTGGAAAAACTTAGGGCTGAACACCATATTATAAATACACTACTTTACTTTGCATCCCCGCCGGTTTGGCAAGTCTGGCTGGACTTGTCTTACTCGACAAGTTGGCCCGTCCCGTTTGAACTGACGGTTGTCTCGTCTTTTTTGTCTTGCAATCTCCAGCGGTTTTCGGGGTTGCCGGATGGCAGTTCCAGATTCTGTCCTGGCCGGAGAATCTGCTTTTTTGTGCCGAGCCGTTTTTGTGCTGCTCCGGTCGAAAACTCTGACTGGCGCGGACGGGGCGGCAAAGATAGTGATTTTGTACGAAAAAGAATGACTAAAAAAGCAAAAAATAGCAGATTTGGGCTTTTGTTTTGAGTTTCAAGTGGTTGTGGCAGTTGTTGGCTTTAAGTGACGTTCGTGAGGAAATGCGAAAATGGCGGATTTGAGAAGTAGAAACGCTTTCAAGTCATTACCTCAAAGAAACTCTCTAATAAGCATTTTTAACGGCTTCGGTTTTTACTTCTCAATTCTGCACAGGTTGTGAATTTGCCATGCAACTCTCATGATTTAATTTTGCACAGAACAAAAAGCAAGGAATTATGAGAAGTACATTCAAGACAGTCTTCTATGTAAACGGAAGCAAGGAGAGAAACGGAATTGTCCCTATCATGGGACGTGTGACAATCAACG
>UQMB01000028.1 GCA_900541925.1 uncultured Bacteroidales bacterium
CGACTATCAGTCATTCGACTTTTTAGTCGCCTTCTTTTGCATCCTGCACGGTGGCGGGGCCCCGAGTTACGAAATGACCCTTTGTTTGTTCGAAAACATGAATGTCCGTCAGGGAAAATACGGCCAATTTTGCACCACACGATTAATGGCACGATGGACAGTTTATCCACAGACAAGGCGAAATGCTCTGAACTTATAGCTGACATCTACAAGCGAATGTACGATGTCGTCCGGCGCTATATACTCCGGCGTATCGGTGATGAGCATCAGGCCGACGCGGAGGATCTCGCGCAGGACACCTTCGTGCGCCTGCTTGTCAGCGGGGCGGAGCTTGATGCGGAGCAGGCGCCGCGTCTGGTCTACACGGTCGCCCGCAACCAGGTCATCGATTTCCTTCGACATCATGCTCATATCCGCAAGGCGCAGGAGTATTTCGCTCTGCACGGGCAGAGGCACGCCTCCGTCACGGAGGAGCAGGTCGTCGCCGATGAGCTGGAACGTATCGAGGCCGACTGTATAAAGAAGATGCCGGCGAAGATGGCGGAGGTGTTTGTCTTGTATGTGCACCGCGGGTGGTCGGTGCCGGACATATCCGACAGCCTGGATATCAGCCGCAGGACTGTGGAGAACCACATCTTCCGCGCGAGGTGCGATGTGCGCCGGACAGTCAAAACGCAATACAGTTAGAATGAGTATATGAAAAGGATTCTGATTTTGGTTAATATTATTGGTTGGTTCGCCGTCGCGCAGGGGTGCTCATCCCCTGTGCAGCCGGCGATTGATTACTGTGCAAAGCAGGCCGCCCGGACATTGGAAGTTGTTTCATCTCCGGATATGATTCCGAATTCGGTGGATGCCGGGTCATCCACCTGGAAGTTCACGCGTCCGGGCGGCTGGACCTGCGGGTTCTGGCCCGGGGAGCTGTGGTATCTCTATGAAGGTACCGGCGACACCCTGTTCAGGGACAACGCATTGAAGGTTACAGATGCAATCGTTCCAGTCGCGTACCGCACTCCGCACAGTCACGATGTAGGCTTCATGGTGATGCCGAGCATAGGCAGCGCCTACCGCTTCACGGGGGAGAAGAAGTATCTCGACGCGCTCGTGAGCGCAGCCGACTCGCTTGTCACGCTGTACAACCCCAAGGTCGGATCAATCCTTTCGTGGCCCAACATGGCCAAGAAGATGGGTTGGAGGCACAACACCATCATCGACAATATGCTCAACCTTGAGCTCCTCTTCTGGGTGGCGCAGAACTGCGACCGTCCCGACCTTTATGAGATAGCGTTCCGGCATGCCGAGACCACGATGAAATACCAGTTCCGCGATGACTGGTCAACATATCATGTGACCGTTTTCGATCCTGATACGGGAGAGTTCATCGCCGGGCACACCCACCAGGGTTGGAAAGATGAGACCATGTGGGCACGCGGCCAGGCCTGGGCGGTGTACGGGTTCACGATGGCCTACCGTTTCACCAGGGACGAGCGTTTTCTGGAGACGGCGGTGCATGCTGTCGACGCCTATCTGTCGCGGCTCCCGGAGGACGGGATTCCATATTGGGATTTCGATGCCGGCGAACAGCTCGAGAATCAGCCGAGGGACTGCTCCGCGGCGGCGATTGTCGCATCTGCCCTTCTTGAACTCCAGAGCTATCTTCCTGAAAATCAAGCAAAGCGCTACCTCAAGGAGGCGAGGCGCACCATAAAGACCCTTTCTGCGGCACCGTACAGAGCAGGCGACCAGTGCTCGGCCTTCCTGCTGCATGCCACGGGCCACCTGCCTAACGGCTACGAGATCGACGCATCGATCAGCTATGCCGATTATTACTATATTGAAGCCCTGATAAGGCTCAAGACCATATTATAATCAACACTTCAAAGACCAAAGAGTATGAAGATTTTAATCAAGAAAACTCTGATTGCGATGCTTTCCGTGGCGCTGATGCTGCCGTCGGTGGAGGCTCTCGCGCAGAGTCAGCTCTCGGGAAAGGTCATCGACGCGGGAGGCAATCCCGTGGCCGGTGCGGCCGTGATAGTCGAAGGGACATCCAACGGAGTCTCAACCGACCTTGACGGCAAGTTCACCATCCGCGCAGCCGAGGGCGCACCTATTGTTGTAAGCATCCTGGGCTATCAGGACGCGCGGGTTAAACTCAAAGACGGCATGACCGTCAAGCTCATGGAAGACTCCACCCTTCTCGAAGAGACCGTGGTCGTGGGGTATGGTTCCGTGAAAAAAATAGATCTTACAGGTTCAGTCGGCTCCGTATCCAATGAGAGCCTTGTCAGGGGAGGTATGGCCGATGCTGTCGGCGCGATGCAGGGCACGCTCCCTGGAGTTCAGATCCAGCGCTCAAACAGCAAGCCGGGCGGAGAGTACAACATCCTCATCCGAGGCCTCAACACCATCAGCGGCAGCACGTCTCCGCTTGTGGTCGTGGACGGCGTGCAGGGCGCATCCCTTTCGAGCATCAACCCTGACGACATCGAGCGCATAGACATTCTCAAGGACGCATCATCGACCGCCATCTACGGTTCGCGTGCCACCAACGGCGTGGTGCTCGTAACCACCAAGCGCGGCAAGGCCGGTGATGTCAAGATCGACTACAGCGGCTATGTCGGAGTGCGTCAGTACACAAATATGCCTGAGATGATGTCCGGTGACGAGTATGTGCAGATTGCCCGCGAGGCGAAGCGCAACAAGACCACCTACAAGTACGCCCCGGACAGCGAGATATTTACCGCGTCTGAACTCAAGGCCATCCAGGACCACAACTACTTCGATTGGGTGGACGCCATCTCCCATCCGGCCGCGATGACCAACCACACCCTTTCCGCCTCCGGCGGAAGCGAGAAGGCTACATACTCTCTTTCGACCGGTTACTACTTCGAGGACGGCATGGTCGATCCGCAGGAGTACTCCAGATACAATGTCAGGGCTGCAATTGATGTGAAGCCTGTGGATTATCTCAAATTCGGAGTGAACATGTACGGTACATATTCGCTGCGCAATACGGGCAACTCCGACCTCCTCCAGGATGCCGTACGTCTTCGCCCGACCTACCATCCGACCAACCTCGTCACGGGAGAAGATGAGTGGGCTTATTCCAACGGACAGTACAATGCTCTTGTCACCCAGCAGAATGAGACCAACAGGACCAAGACGTACAACATGTTCGGCAATGCATTCCTGGAAATCCTCCCGCTTGAGGGACTGTCTCTCAAAACTACTTTCTCTCCGAATATCCGCATAGCAGAGATAGGTCAGTACAGGGGACGTTATACCAAGGCCAACAAGGGCACTAATGATGCCACCAGCAACTACGCCAAGAATTCCACAACCGACTGGGTTTGGGACAACCAGGTTGTATACCGCAAGGAGATTGGCGTGCACAGATTTGACGTGTCCGGTATCTTCTCCATGGCTCAGAACGAATACGAAGCTCTTCGCGGTGTGGGCAATGGGTTGAGTTATAATTCTTTGTGGTACAACCTCAAGGGTGGGGCCAAGGAAAACTCCGCCACTTCCGGTTATTCCAAGTACAGCTTGATGTCATATATGTTCAGGGCCAACTACATCTATGCCGATAAGTACTACCTCTCCGCGAGCGTCCGCTACGACGGCTCATCCAAGCTGGCATCCGGGCACAAGTGGGGCGCCTTCCCGTCAGTGGCTCTCGCATGGAGGGTGACGCAGGAGGACTTCATGAGGAATCTCTCATGGGTCAACAATCTCAAGCTCCGCCTCAGTTACGGTCAGACGGGTAATGACAATGTCTCCCCGTATCAGACCCAGGGCTCTATCAGCGGCGTGCAGTACTATACTTTCGGAAATTCCACCAACACCGCCTATGTCCCGAATAATCTCAGAAACCTTGATCTGGGTTGGGAGCGCACGAGCGAGGTCAATGTCGGTGTGGACTTCGGTTTCCTGAAAGACAGGATTTCCGGTTCCGTGGACTACTACAACCGTCTCACCTCCGACCTCATCATGAACAAGACCATTCCGTCTACAACGGGGTATACTTCCGTCAAGGCTAATGTCGGCTCTGTCCGCAACTCAGGTGTGGAGGTGCTCCTCAACACCGAGAACATCCGCACAAGCGACTTCTCCTGGGTTACCCAGCTTAACTTCGCGTACAACCGCAACGAGATAGTGGATCTCCAGTTCAAGGAGGACCTCTCTACCTACGGCGAGTCCCTCAAGGGCATGGAGGGAGACTACAAGAACCTCTGGATCATCGGTCAGCCTATAGACATCAACTACAGCCTCATGACAGTCGGCATATGGCAACTTGATGAGGCGACTGAGGCAGCGAAGTACGGTTGTACTCCGGGACAGTACAAGCCGCTCGATCTCAACAAGGACGGCAAGATCACCGATGAGGACCGTGTGATCAACGGCAAGCACACTCCGGACTGGACGGGCGGTATGACGAACACCTTCCGTTACAAGAACTTCGACCTTTCTTTCCAGATGTCATTCCAAAGCGGGGCGAAAACGAGAAATCAATTCTATGTGTCGTATGCCCTTGAAGGCAATACCCAGAACTTCAACAATCTCAAGGGTGATTACTGGACTCCTGAGAATCCTTCCAACGAGCGGCATCAGCCGAGCAATGCGGGTATTTATGCGAATTATCGCAGTGCCACATGGGGTAACAACGAGAACAAGGCGACATCTTCTCATCGTCTTTCCAAGACAGATTTTGTGAAGTTCAACTATGCTTCTCTTGGATATACTTTCGGCAAGAGATTTCTTGACAAGGTGAAGCTCAGCAATCTCCGCGTGTACGCGACAGTCCAGAATCCATATATCTGGTGTGACAGGTTTTGCTTCAATCCGGAGCAGATGACAACCTCCATTAACACCACGGACTTTATGACCTGCAACCTCATCTTTGGGGTCAATGTCGGATTTTAAAAAAGTACAGAAATGAAAATCAAATACTTATTGATAAGTGCTCTGGTAACCGTCGTTTCGGTAAACTCATGCTCATCTTTCTTGGATGAGGAGAATATATCGAATCAGTCAGCTGAAGCGTATTTCGCGACGCCAGCGGGATATGAGAGTCTTGTCCGGGGGGCGTACAACGGCCTGGCCAAGATATACAACACGACTACCTGGTACTCTTTGAGCCAGCTCGGGACGGACATCTCAACCCAGAACAACGGGAATTCTACGAACCAGCTCAACCAGTATGTTACATATTATAGCGACAATCCTACGGTTAGTTCCTATTGGAATGCATTATATGCTGCTCTGAAAAATGCCAATGCTGCCATAGGACGGGCATCTTCTGTCATCACCAAGGAGACGGATCCTCGCGATGGCATGGATGCGTCACTTGTTGCCAGGAGAGTGGCAGAGGCGAAGTATCTGCGTGCGCTTTTCCTTTTCGAGATTGTACGCAATTTCGGTCAGGGACCGCTCATCCTCGAGGAGACCATGTCTCCTTCCACCACTGCGGAACTTGATGGGCCTGAGAAGTTTTACAATCAGATTCTCTCTGATCTTCAGGATGTCCTGGACTCCGAACTTCCGATGAAACAGCCGGCCTCCGAGCACGGTAGGGCCTCAAAGGCTGCCGCTCTGCATCTTCGCTCCATGGTGTATCTGACCCGTGGCTACCAGTCCTATGGCAAGGGCAAGAGCGATTTTAAGCTTGCGCTCGATG
Source organism: uncultured Bacteroidales bacterium (assembly GCA_900541925.1). Taxonomy (GTDB): domain Bacteria; phylum Bacteroidota; class Bacteroidia; order Bacteroidales; family UBA932; genus Cryptobacteroides. The sequence continues at coordinate 5,681 of UQMB01000028.1, forward strand.
ATGCGGAGATGGTGATAGAGAAGTCCGGGCACGCCCTTCTTGATGACTATGCTATGGTTCATCGCCAGAGCAATGAGGTTAATGACGAGATTATCTTCTGCCTCAACTTCAATAATGCTCCGGGCGCATATACCAATATCTGGAGCGAGTTCTATCTCTTCGTTTATCGTGAAGGCTGGCAGGATATAGCTTTCTCTTCAATCTACTGCAATGACTGGGCTTCTGTGATGCCGACCAAGTATGCCTATCTGCTCTTCGACTGGAAGAAGGATCACAGGGCTGAGGTGACATTCATGTCTCCGTACAACGGGGATGCGGCCACTTCGATCGACGGGCGTCAGTATGGTGTGAACTATTTCCAGAGCACCAACAAGAACGGCAATGTTCCGGAAGGTGACCCTGTGCTTCTGTTCCCTGTGCCGCAGGATGGCAAGACCTTCTCCAAGAAAGAGGGTTCAAGCGTCAGCTTCGACAACAACCATTTCTATACCGCTTCCGAGAAGAGCGCAGCACAGGCTGAGGGCCGTTATATCTACAACTATCCGACAGGTTCGCTTGCTGAGAAGTCATACCGTGATGCCGGCAATGATGATTACTACATTACCGGCTATCAGAGCGGCAACGCTTCTTCCAGGACGTGGATCCCGGCGTGGAAGTTCAAGGACTGCTATACCCAGTTCAATTCTTCGGGCACCGTGTCTTATGGCAGTCGAGACATCTATCTGGCGCGTCTTGCCGAGACCTACCTGATCGCAGCCGAGGCCGCCGTCAATCTCGGGGAGAATGACAAGGCCCTCAGGTATATCAACAAGGTGCGTGAAAGGGCAGCTTTCGATGCTCCGGAGCCGGGCCTTAAGCTTTATGAGGGGACTGTCACCATCGATGACGTGCTCCAGGAAAGGGCGCTCGAGCTCTTCGGGGAGGTTTCCCGATGGAACGACCTCACTCGCACCGGCAAGCTTGCCGAGAGGGTTCTCGAGTACAACTGGGATGTCAACAACATCTATGGCGGCATAATGAAGACTGACCTGAGCGCGGCGACCAACGCCAAGTTCAGCCTCCGTCCTATCCCGCTCTCCTGGCTGAATTCCCTTTCAAACGACAAGGAACTCCACAACAACCCTGGCTGGGATTGACGGGAGGTAGAGTGATTGATTTTGCGGCAGGCCGGAACCCCGACCTGCCGTTTTCATGTACTACTCCTTGCACTGTCGGTTTGTCCTTGTCTCCATGGCCATTCTCCGGCCTAAGCGGGGACTGGGTGCTGGCTACATCAGCTTTCGGACCTCGTCTTCACTGAGCCCGGAACATTTCACGACGACATCAATGGGCAGTTTCTCCTCCAGCATCCGCCTGGCGATGGCGGATTGTTCTTCGGCTTTGCCTCTTGCCTCGCCTTCCTTGCGCGCATAATCGTTGCGCAGCACCATGTCAAGTTCCGT
>UQMB01000029.1 GCA_900541925.1 uncultured Bacteroidales bacterium
GCTTCGATGTCTGCGACATCTCGCTGACGCTCCGCCGCGCCGCTTGTGCGGCCCCTGCGGGAGTCGCTTTCCGACTTTGCTTTGCAAAGTCCCGCGACCGCGCCGGTGCTCTGATGAGCACTTTCTAGTCAAGCCATTCAGCAGCATCTTCGCCGGGCGTCTCCGCCGCTTGCGAAGTTTCAAAAAAAGTTTCATCTTTGTCTAATGAAACTTTTCCTCATCGATGGCCACGCGCTCATCTTCAAGATGTACTATGCGTTCCTTGGCCGGCCCATGGTGAATTCCAAGGGCGCAGACACCTCGATCCTTTTCGGATTCACCAAGTATCTTCTTGAACTGGTGGAGCGCGAGAAGCCCACCCACCTGGCGGTGAGCTTCGATCCTCCGGGAGGTACGTTCCGCAACAAGCTTTACCCGCTTTACAAGGCCAACCGCAGCGAGACCCCGCAACTCGTGATTGACGCGCTGGAGCCTCTGAGCGCCATTGTGCGCTCGATGGACATCCCTGTGCTGATGGTAAGCGGGTTCGAGGCCGACGACGTGATAGGGACAGTGGCCAGGAAGTTCGCCTCAGATGAGACGGATGTCTACATGGTGACACCGGACAAGGACTACGGCCAGCTCGTCGCCCCGCACATATTCCAGTACAAGCCTGGCAAGTCCGGCTCGGACAACGAGGTGCTGGACGAGACCGCCGTGTGCGAAAAGTGGAAAATCTCCAACGCTGCGCAGGTCCGGGATATCCTCACCCTGTGCGGGGATACTTCCGACAATGTCCCCGGGGTGCAGGGAATCGGCCCCGTGGGCGCCGCCAAACTTCTTTCCAAGTATGGCACGACTGACGGCGTGTATTCCCATATATCGGAGCTCACCTCTCGCCAGCAGGAGATGCTCAATGCCGCCAGGCCGCATATAAAGCTTTCCGAGGAACTCGTCACCATACGCACGGATGTTCCCGTTGACCTGAGCCTGGAGCAGATGGTTTTCAGGCCGTGCTGCACCCCGACTCTTTCTGCACTGCTCGACGAGTACGAGATGCCGTCGCTCAAAAGGACCCTTTCCCGGATTGCGGCCGCTTCCGGGCAGGAGATGCCTGAGGCGGCGCAGGCCAGGGCTATGGACGTGGAGACGGTTTCCCCTCAGGCGCTTTCTGCCCTGGCGCGGGAGAATTCCCGGGCGGCGCTGTCCCTGGACGGAGGGCAGGTCTATATGGCCGCCGGCGGGAAATGTGCCTGCGCCGCCCTTCAGGAGTTCAAGGCCCTGCTGGAGGATGCCTCCGTCATCAAGGCCGGGGCCGACCTGAAGTCCGCGATGAACACCCTTGCGGCATCCGGAATCGCTCTCGGCGGACATCTGGAAGATGTTGAACTGATGCACTACCTCCTCAATCCGGAGCGCAACCATTCCCTCAGCGCATTGGCCCTGTCTTATCTCGGGGTTGACCTCGATGCCGGCGAGAAGGTGGAGGCCTCGCTCTTCGATGAGCCGGAAGGGGAGTCTGCCGACAAACTGTCCCGCACGGCTCTTGCCGAGCTGATGCTTTCCGGGCGGCTCAACAGTGAAATTGACGCCACGGCGGGCCTGCGCAAACTGTATGAAACGATAGAAGAACCACTGATCGGGGTGCTCTCCAGAATGGAGAGGATCGGGGTGAAGGTTGACCTTGAGTCGCTTTCCGGCTTCGCCGCGATGCTCCGCTCCAAGATCGCCGAGCGGGAGGCTCAGGTGCGCCAGCTGGCTGGGGTGCCGGATCTGAATGTCGCGTCCCCCAAACAGCTGGGTGTCGTGCTGTTCGAGAAGATGGCCCTCGACCCGAAAGCCAAGAAGCCGCGTTCCGGCAACTGGCCCACGGACGAGCAGACCCTGCTGGCCATCGCTGACCGCAGCCCGATAATCGAGGCTGTCCTGGATTACAGGGCTATGCGCAAGCTGCTTTCGACCTATATCGAACCGTTTGCCGGGTATGTCTCTCCGGTCGACGGGAGAGTGCATACCACCTTCAACCAGACGATGACGTCCACGGGCCGCCTGTCTTCTTCGAACCCGAATCTCCAGAACATCCCGGTTCGCACGGACCTGGGCCGCGAGATACGCCGGGCATTCGTCGCGGGGGCTCCTGACAGCGTGATGATGTCCGCTGACTACTCCCAGATTGAACTCAGGCTGATGGCCCATTTCAGCGGGGACGAGCATCTCACGGAAGCTTTCCGGAGCGGACAGGACATCCACTCGGCTACGGCTGCCAAGATATTCGGTGTCAGCCTGGAAGAGGTGACGCATGACCAGAGGCGCGTCGCCAAGACGGCCAATTTCGGGATAATGTACGGTATCTCAGCCTTCGGGCTGAGCCAGCGTCTGGGATGCAGCCGGCAGGAAGCCAAGAAGATAATTGATGATTACTTCGCCTCCTTCCCGTCCATACGCAGGTATATCGACGACACCCTCGCCTCGGCCCGCAAGAACGGTTATGTGGAGACATTGTTCGGGCGGAGACGGTATATCCCGGACATCAATTCCTCCAACGCCACCGTGCGCGCCCTCGCGGAGCGCAATGCCGTCAACGCCCCGATCCAGGGTACGGCCGCCGACATCATCAAACTGGCGATGATAGGTGTGGACAGGCAGTTGCGGGATGGCGGCTACAAGTCCAGGATGGTGCTCCAGATCCACGATGAGCTCCTGCTTGAGGTGCCTGCGTCCGAGATCGAGGCCGTGCGCGCCCTGCTCGTGTCCTGCATGGAGGGAGTCGTGAGCCTTTCAGTTCCACTTACAGCAGAATGCAACTATGGCAAAAACTGGCTTGACGCCCACTGATGAACTTGTCCGCCGGGCGATAATCGGCGACGGGACGGCTTTCACGGAGTTGTGGGATACGAATATCGATTCCCTCAAGGCCTATCTTGCCGGGACTATAAAGCAGCTTGACGACTTCTATATCGATGATGTCTGCTCGCGCAGTTTCGAGAAGGCCTTCAGGCAGATACGCAGCTATGACCCGTCCAAGAGCATGTTCTCCACATGGCTCAGGGCCATCGCGCGCAACACGGCGCTCGACACGATAGAGTCCGAGACGCGCGCGCAGCGCAAGTGGGTGTCCATAGACGACAACCCGACGGCCGGAGCCGCGGTCGAGACCATAGGGGATGCAGAGGCGACTCCGCTTGACAGCATAATCAAGGATGAAGACGCGGAGAGCCTCCAGTCCTGCATAGAGGCATTGCCGGACCTGTACCGCGAGATCGCGCGGCGCCGTCTTGTGGACGGCCTGCAGTACAAGGAGATAGCCGAGGAACTCGGTATGGAGCTCAACACGGTGCGTACCCGGATCCGGCGCGCGAAGGCCATGATAGATGAAATGAAATCTTCTGAAGACAATGACTGATTACAAAGAACTGATAAGGCTTTATACCGAGTGGAATTCCAAGATTAATGTGATTTCCCGCAAGGATATGGACAATATCTATGAGCACCACATCCTGCACTCCCTCGCCATTGCGGAGTACCTCAAGCGCTTTTATCCGGCGGGGATCTGGGATGGGGCGAGCGTGTTGGATGTCGGTACGGGAGGAGGATTCCCCGGGATTCCGCTGGCGATGAATTTCCCGCAGACGCGCTTCACGCTCTGTGATTCGATAGGCAAGAAGATCACTGTGGCAAGTGCTGTCGCCGACGGGATAGGGCTTGAGAATGTCCGTTGCGTCAATGCGCGGGCCGAGTCTCTCCCGGAGAAATTTGACTGGGTAGTGTCGCGGGCGGTCACGTCACTGGAGAAATTCTACCCCTGGGTGGAGGGCAGATTCAGCCGGAGCATACTCTATCTCAAGGGAGGAGATGTGGAGGAGGAGATCTCCGGATTGCTGCATAAATGCCGTCTCGATCCGCGCAATGTCAGGAGCTGGAGAATATCTGATTGGCTTCAAGATGATTATTTCGCAGAAAAATTTGTAATTGAGATAGGAAAATCCTATCTTTGCCCTCCCGAATTCGAATAATTAAAATAGAATAAGATAATGAAAAGGACATTTCAACCGTCAAACCGCAAGAGAGTCAACAAGCACGGCTTTCGCGAGCGTATGAGCACAGCGAACGGACGCAGGGTACTTGCTTCCCGTCGCGCTCATGGACGCAAGAAACTCTCAGTTTCTTCAGAGGACCGCTACTAATAGTTCCGGATCTCTGCAACTGAAATCGCCGGTCTCCCTGGGGGCTGGCGATTTCGGTTTGTATACCCGGCGCTGCTTGGTCTGGCGTTGCTTGTCCGGATGGGTTTGCTCGGCGGGTGCTTGCCTCGGCGTTGCTTGTCCTGATGGGTGCCCTGCGATTGCCCTGGCACTGCTTGGTCTAGCGAGCACCTTGCGTTTGCCTTGGCACTGCTTGGTCTAGCGAGCGCCCCGCGCGTGCCTTGGAACCTGTCTGCTGGCGGAGTTGTGGCGGGAGTTTCCCCTGGCGGGCTGCCTTAGGAGCGCCCTGCGTTTGCCTTGGCGCTGCTTGGTCTGGCGAGCGTCTTGCGTTTGCCTTGGCACCTGTCTGCTTGGCGGAGTTGTGAGGTGCTAGCCTGTGATTCCGATTTGGTTCGGCAAGGCCGTGGTCTCCCGTACAGAACCGGATCGGTGAAGGATTGGTTCGGCAAGACAAGGTTTTCTCGTACAAACTGGATTCGGAGGAGGATTAGTTTGGCACAGTAGGGGTCCCCGGCACGGAGGGAGTCTCTGTGCCGTCAATGATGGGCGTGCTATCTCTTGCGTTTGGGATTTGCCGGGAACCACCCTCTCTCCACCCGTTTCTTCTGCTGAAAGACTTCCAGTATGCTCCAGAAGCAGGAGAACGCGAAGACCCCGAGCAGGGTTGACAATATGTAATGGCTGGTCAGCAGCGAGGCCGCGGAGCCGCACAACCCAGCGAGGAGAAATGCCCACCAGCATTTCGTGCCGAAGTGGTATTCGGCTTTGATTACTATCGGGTGGAATATCCCTATCATCAAGAATGCGGCTACGCCTATAATCAGACCTGTGAAATTCATTTTGGAAATTTTTAGGATGTAAATATAGTGCAAAAGCTTCAAAACAGTTCCGTTCTTTAGTACGCGAAATCTCAATAATTCCGGAATCAGCGCCTCCTCTCTTCCGCCTGCCCACGTCTTCAATCACCGCCGCCCATCCCTTCTTCCATACCGCCGATGTCTCCGCGCTTTCACCGGCATCCGGTACAATGAAGCCATACTGACATTTCGGGAGACAGCGATGTCATTCGGGCATCTCGGGTGATGGATTTCATTTCAGGAGAGGGGAGGGGGTGACATCTTGGATGAGAGCACGGGAAACAACGCGAGCAACAGTCGGGCGCTGGATACCGTACATTCCGGCGGCGGTGCCGGCTAAGTAATCGTCAAAAAACAAGTTGCATCTTTGCCGAATCTGCGGCAACTTATTTTTTGCCGCTTACTAAATGGTTCCGCCTGCTGTTCTCGGCAGGCCCGATGTTACCGTCACTTCACATGCCGACGGAGATTACCGCTCGCAGCAAGGTTGACTTTTCTCGGGTCGCGAGACTGTTCGGGCACAATTCTGCCGTTCGGCGGTGGCAGATAACACTCTTACAATCAAGCAAAAGAGCACTTTACCTGTCAGCAAAACCAGACAGGATAAATCATTATTTCGCTCATTATCAGGCGCTTATCTGTCGCCGGTCGAGCAGACACGTGTGTCGTCCTCGTCGGCAGAGGGAGCATCGGGCTTTTGTCAAACAATTCCCCCGTCCGAGCGGCAGTTGATGAGCATTGGCGCGTCTGAGCATCGGGCTTTTGTCCGGGCAAAGTCGCGTTTCGCCGGCCAAAAGGCTCAGGAACACAGTTTTGTCCGTAGAAATGCTGTTACACCGGACATATTGTGTGCATCGTTGGTGGCATTTTCTGGCGGAAAGTGCCGCGCGTGCCTTGCCCTTCCCGACGTCCCAGCGTCCGACCTGCCCGCTCTCATTCACTCCCGGAGGAACGCCTCCTGCCAGACCCTCTGCGGCATCCGTCGCTGCCAGGTGTGAGCCTATTCCGGCATTTTCGCTCACACCTGACCTTTCCACCTGCCCTGCATGGCTCTCTGCGGCACCCGTCTCCTCCAGGTGTGAGCCGTTTTCGCCGAATCGGCTCACACCGGCGTCGTGTAACTCAGGCTCTGGGCCCGGCACTATGGCAGCGGGCGCCCGGGAACAGGCAGCCTCCTGCGATGCTTTTGTGTTGAGCAGGAGGC